>DAGJ01000023.1:1350-11570 GCA_002495685.1 Methanobrevibacter sp. UBA412 | reverse complement strand
AAAACCGGATTAATCAACAGATTTAAACTAAAACTAGAATTTTGGAACATAAAAAATAAAAACCAAAATCATCAACTAAATTTTTGACAGAGCCTAAAGATATTTTACAAAAAATTTTAAATAGGGAAATTTATTATCATGAAGATGAACGTTGCTTTTTAAATGCAAATGGGGATAAGGTTTATATTAAATCTATTATTTTCCCTGTAACTTATTTAAATCGTGTTGCTGCACAAATTAATTTAATAGATATTACAACATCTTTTCTTTATGAAGAGAATTTAGAGGAAATTAATAAGGAATTAAATACGCTTGTTGATGAGAAGAATATGCTTTTAAAAGAGGTTCATCATAGAGTGAAGAATAATCTTCAGATTATGCTTAGTTTAATTAATTTAGATTCTCGTTATCATCCTAATGATTCTGATCAGGTTTTGGGATCTGCTAAAAATCGTATTAATGCTATGGCTTTAATGCATGAAAAAATTTATAGATCTTCTGATTTAGCTCATATAAATATAAAAGAATATATTAAAACTGAAGTAAATTACTTATTTGATTTATATGGTGTTGAAAATATTGAGATTAATTATTTATTGGATGATTTAGAATTAAGTATGGATACTGCAATTCCTTTAGGTTTAATAATTAATGAAATGATTATTAATGTTATTAAATATGCTTTCCCTAATGGTGAAGATGGGAAACTTAGTATTATTCTTCATGCTTCTTCTAATAAGGTTACTTTAATTTTAGCAGATAATGGTGTAGGTGCTCCAAAGGATTTAGATGCTGAAAATTCTAGTAGTTTAGGTTTAACTGTTGTACGTGGTTTAGTTAATCAAATCAATGGTAGTATTACTCGTTTAGATCGTCCAGGAACTGCTTATATGGTTGAATTTTTATTAGAATAAGATTTTATTAATGGGTGGATGGTTTTTATAAATTGATTTCTTTTTTATGGGTGGAAGTGTTTATAAATTGTTTCTGCAAGATTTTGGTTTATTAAATCTATTTTAGCTAGTTCTTCTACACTTGCATTTTTAATTTCATCTATGCTTCCTAAATTTTTAAGTAAGCTAATTTTTCTTTTTTTACCTATTCCTGGAATATTGTCTAGGGAGGATTCTGTAATTTTTTTGCTACGTAATTTTCTGTGATGTGTAACACCAAAACGGTGTGCTTCATCTCTTACTCTTTGAAGTAGGTGTAATCCTTCATTGTTTTCAGGAATTCTAATAGGTATGTTGGATTTTGGTATGAAGATTTCTTCGAATTCTTTTGCTAGTCCAATAATTGGTATGAATGTTAAATTATATTTCTCAAGTACTTCATAGGCTACATGTAATTGTCCTTTACCTCCATCTATTAAGATTAAATCAGGCATGCTTCCAGGTTCTAATGGTATTCTTTCTTTTTCTTCTTGATTATAATATTCTGCTATCTTTTTAAGTCTTCTTGTTAATAATTCTTTCATCATCCCATAATCATCTGGACCTGGGGTTTGCATTTTAAATATTCTATATTGTTTTTTATTAGGTTTTCCATTTAAGAAGCTTACTTTACTTCCTACTGCAAGTTTTCCTGAGATATTACTTATATCGTATCCTTCGATTACTAATGGTAGTTTTTCTAGTTTTAAATATTTTTTAACTTCGATTAAGCTATCGTCCATTTTTTCTTTTTGATTTTTTATTATATCTGCATTTTTTCTTGCCATACGGACTAATCTTAATTTAGTTCCTTTTTGGGGTATGTGAATATGGACTTTGTTTCCACGAATATCTGTTAACCAGTCTTCTATTAATTTTTTATCTGGAATGTTTTCTTCAATTAGTATTTCTTTTGGAACATGTCGGTTTATTCCATAGTATTGTTTTATGAATGCACTTATTATGTCGTCGGATCTGTCTTCTTCAGTGGTTGTCATTATGAAGTCGTCTCTTCCTATAATGTTTCCGTTTCTAATGCTCATTACTACAACTATTGTTGCATTTTCTTTTAGACTGGTTGCTATTATGTCTTGATCTGTTTCGTCCATGAATTCTACGAATTGTTTTTCAATTACTTCATGTATGCTGTTTATTTGGTCTCTAAGTACTGCTGCTTTTTCGAATTCTTGATTTTTACTTGCTTGTTTCATTTCGTCTTCTAAAGTTTTTAGGATTTTATTATATTTTCCTTGGAAGAATAAGTCTATTTTACTTATATTTTCATTGTATTCTTCTTTACTTATTTTACCTGCACATGGTGCATTACATAAATTGATTTGGGAATTTAGGCAAGGTCCATCCATTCTTTTACAGGTTCTTATTTTGAATAATGATTTTAATAGTTTTACAGTTTCATTCACACTTCTAACATCTGTAAATGGTCCGTAATATGTTCCTGTTTTTCCAATGTGGCGGGTTAGGACTAAGCGGGGGAAATCTTCATTGGTTAATTTTGCATATGGATATCTTTTATCATCTTTTAAGCGTATATTATATTTTGGTCGGTGTTTTTTTATTAAATTAGCTTCTAGTATTAGGGCTTCTTTTTCACTATTGGTTATAATATACTCTAAACTGTGGAAGTGACTCATTAAAACTGTAGTTTTTGGTCTGTCCTTTTTTTCTTTAAAATAGGATTTCACCCTATTTTTAAGGTTTTTTGCTTTTCCAATGTATATTATTTTTTCATCAGCATTTTTCATGATGTATATTCCAGGTTTAGTTGGAAGTTCATCTGCTGATTTTACTTTAGTTGACATAAATTTTTTTTTAGATAATTATTTTTTTTATTTTTTTATTTTTTTTATTTGGATCTCATTACCCATTCAAGTATATCTTTTTCTTGTTCTAATTTCCAAATTGTTTCATTTATAATATCAATATTATTCATATCTGGTTTGTTTAATTCACTGGAATGGTCTTCTGTTGAAGCTGTATTTCTTTTTTCTTTTAAATCTCTTATTGTGGTTTCCACATTTAATAGGTATGCTACAATATCAGGATCCATTTTGTACTTGTTTAATACTTCTTCTATTGCGTTTATTTGGATTTTATCTATTTTTAATTGTGTTTTAAGTTCTTCATGTCCATTTGTAATGTAAGAAAGCATATCTTCTAATTCTTCTTCCTCTTCTTTTAATTCTTTTAATTTTTCTTTTATTTCGTTTATATGTTTCAATTTATTATTCCTCCAAATTTATTTTAATATAAATTTATTAATTTTTTTAATTTTATTTTAGCATTATTTTTATAATACATATTATATATAAGTAAAAATCAATAAAAGTATTTTTTAGTATTGGATAAATTAATTTTTTTTATTATAAAAAAAAGGGTCTTAATCTTATGAATGATGAGTTTCAAAAAAGTTTTAAATTAGATTCAAAGTATAAACCTTTAGGTGATCAACCTCAAGCTATAGATTCACTTGTTAATGGTGTGAATAAGGGTATGCATGAGCAAACATTATTAGGGGTTACTGGTTCTGGTAAAACTTTCACTATGGCTAATGTTATTGAACGTGTTCAGAAACCTACTCTTGTTATTTCTCATAATAAAACACTTGCTGCTCAATTGTATGAAGAGTTAAAAAGTTTTTTTCCTGATAATGCTGTAGAGTACTTTGTTAGTTATTATGATTATTATCAGCCTGAAGCATATGTGCCTAGTAGTGATACTTTTATCGATAAGGAAGCTAGTATTAATGAGGAAATTGATATTATGCGACATTCTGCTACTCAATCTCTTCTTTCACGTGATGATGTTATTGTTGTTAGTAGTGTGAGTTGTATTTATGGTATTGGTTCACCTGAGGATTATGGTGAGTTTGCTTTAAAGATTAGTGTTGGGGATACTTTTGATCGTAAGGATATTATTCGTAGATTAATTTTCATGCAATATGAGCGTAATGATATTCTTTTTGAGCGTGGTCAATTTCGTGTTCGTGGGGATGTGATTGATATTAATCCTGTTCATGGTACTCCTCCTGTTCGTATTGAATTGTTTGGTGATGAGGTTGAATCTATAAGTCTTTTTAATAAGGTTACTAATAAGAAGTCTGAGAATTTGCAAAGGTATATGATTTATCCTGCTAAGCATTTTGTTGTTGGTGCTGATCGTATGGATGCTTCTATTCGTAATATTCAAGAGGAATTGGATGATCGTTTGAATGAGTTGAAGTTAGAGAATAAGCTTGTTGAGGCTCAAAGATTAGAGCAAAGAACTCGTTTTGATATTGAAATGTTGCAGGAAATGGGTTATTGTCCGGGTATTGAGAATTACAGTCTTCATTTATCTGGTCGTAAGTGGGGTGAGAAGCCTTATACTTTGCTTAAATATTTCCCTGATGATTTTTTAACTATTATTGATGAGTCTCATGTTACTGTTCCTCAAATTCGTGGTATGTATAATGGGGATCGTTCTCGTAAGGAGACTTTGGTTCGTCATGGTTTCAGGTTACCAAGTGCTAAGGAAAATCGTCCTTTCCGTTTTGATGAGTTTGAAGCTACTGTGGATCAGGTTATTTATATGAGTGCTACTCCTGGTGAGTATGAGTTAAGTCGTAGTCAGAATGTTGTTAAGCAGATTATTCGCCCTACTGGTTTAGTGGATCCTGAGGTTATTATTCGTCCTATTGAAGGTCAAGTTGAGGATTTGCTTGGTGAGGTTCGTAAACGTGCTGATAGGGATGAGCGGGTGCTTGTTACTACTTTGACTAAGCGTATGTCTGAGGATTTAACTGATTATTATGCTAAGATTGGTGTTAAGGTTAGATATTTGCATTCTGAAATTGATACTTTGGAACGTATTGAGATTATTGATGATTTAAGACGTGGTGAGTTTGATTGTCTTGTTGGTGTTAACCTTTTAAGAGAGGGTTTAGATTTGCCTGAAGTTAGTCTTGTTGCTATTTTGGATGCTGATAAGGAGGGTTTCCTTCGTAGTGAAACTAGTCTTATTCAGACTATTGGTCGTGCTGCTCGTAATGTTAATGGTCAGGTGATTATGTATGCTGATGTTATGACTGATTCTGTTAAAAATTCTGTTAAGGTTACACGGGATAGACGTAAGCTTCAATTGGCTTTTAATGAGAAGTATAATATTACTCCTACTAGTACTTATCGTACTCTTAAGGAGCGTAAGCAAGATATTAGTAAATTGGATAAATCTAAAGGGGATATTAGTAATATGCCTAAGGATGATTTACGTGCATTGATTAAAGATTTAGAGTCTGATATGGCTGATTCTGCAGGTGATTTGGACTTTGAAAGAGCTGCTTTGATTCGTGATGAATTAGTTGTATTGAAGGATGTTTTGAAAAATAAGCGTTAATTAAAAATAGTATGTTTTTTTTATAAGTGGAAATAGAAGGGTAAAATTATAAAAGTTTAAAAATTTTTTTTTAAATACTATTTTTTTTTTAAATATAAATTAAGGAATGATAATATATTTTTTTTCAAGGCGATTTCCCATTTTTTTTTTAAACTTTTTATAATTTTATTTTTATGTCCCACTTATTTTTGTGTTTATTTTTTTTTTTTTTAAGTTAACGAAATTATGTGTAGATTTTTAATTTTTTTTCTATCAAAATATATTTGGAGATTATATTTTTTAGTTGTGAAAAATAATGTTTTTTTTAAAAATTTTATTTTTTTTATAATTTCATCAACGATGTAAAATTAATTTCACATCGTTTTTTATATATCCTTATACTCATATATAAAGCTTTCTAAATAAAAATTCTAAAAATCATGAAAAATATAAACATAATAAAAAAGGTTTATTAACAATAAAATCATTACAATTAAATAATAATATACTTTAATATACAATCAGAAGATAGGAAAAAATTCAACCTATCTAAAAATAAAAATTTATTAAATTATATTATTAAAAATATAAAAAAAATTATTTAAACGGAGAAAAAATACAATGTCAAAAATAACAATAGATAAAGATAAATGTGATAATGTAGATTGTGGAGACTGTGTAGATATGTGCCCAGAAGAATGCTTTAAAATGGGAGAAGGAGAAATAGAAATCCAACACCCAGATTTATGTGATCAATGTGATGTCTGTGTAGATATTTGCCCAAATGCTGCAATAACAGTCGAACCAGATGAATAATTAAATTCTTTTTATAAATTCTTTTTATAAATTTTTTTTTTAAACTAATTTAACCTTAAACTATTTATTTTGACAAAAAATTTTTTAAATAATAAAATATAAAAGTAAATTTTTAATAATATAAAATCATAAGAAAAAAAATAATTGTTTGGAGGTTAAAAAAATATGGTAACAATAACAATAGATAAAGATAAATGTGATAATGTTGATTGTGGTGAATGTGTAGATATTTGCCCTGTAGAAAACTTTGTTATGGGTGACGGTGAAATAATCATTCAACACCCAGAAGAATGTACTTTATGCGAAATCTGTATGGATGTATGTCCAAATGGATGTGTCGTAGTTAAAGACGAATAAAATACATTAAGTTTTAAACAAATCTAATTTTTTTTAAAACATTTTCTTTTTAATTCTTTTAAAACTCTATTTTTAATTATTTAATATTTTATTTCTATTTCTTTCGAACAATCTCTTTTTAAATCAACTAATTTCTATATTAACTATTAATAAATAGTAAATCATTTATACTAATTAAAAAATACATTAATTATAATAAGATTTTTCTCCCTTTTTAATTAACAATTAATATGGATTTAAGTAAAATGGTTACTAAAGAAAAAAGAGCAAGTATTATAGAAAATATGGATCCAACTATAATAAATAAAGCTCATAAGTTTATAAATTATGGGGCAATATTAATCTTAATATTCTCTATATTAATATTAATATTTGATTCAAATTTTATAACAGACATTATAGGTCCTAACTTTATAGGAAACATTGCACACAACCCTTTAATCTATATAATAATCTGTACAGTTTTTCTCCTAGATCAAAAATTTGGGAAAAAATTAAGAATTTTAAACAACATATTATCTCTATTTGTTGGTTTTATTGGAGTATTAGCAATATTCTCTTTTTTTAATATTAGTGAAATTAATTATTTTTTATTTAGTGTAACTAATAATTCATTATATTTAGCTTATTATTTCATAATATATTCTATAATGTTATTATGTATTGTTAATCGGAAATGGTTAGGTTTATCACAATTTTTACCACTTATTAATATTGCAGTAGCAGTTATTGGTATTTTAAACTGTTTAGCATTTCCAGATCCTAATTGGGGTATAATATTAAACTTTGCAGTTTTTAAAGTAATATTGTCTGGATTGCTTTTTAATGCTAATCCTTATCAGGGTTTTATTTGGATTTTCTATTTAGATACTCCTGGAAGTCAATTTATACGTTATGGTATTTTTGTTGTGCCTTTAATTTTTTTCATTCCTGTAGCATTAATAATGTATTATTTCACCCCTACACTTTTAGTTGATTCTTATGTAGCAGTTGCAACTATTGCAATGTTAATTATTTTAATCATGCTTATTTTTTACAGTTGGAGAGTAGAACGTTATGATTTAGAAAATGTTTTATCTTTTGATGAAAATGAGAAAAATCGTAAATTTTATGAATCCTTAATTCAAAATATGAGTGGTGGTGTACTTGCAACAGATAGTGAGGATAATATAATCTATATTAACAAAGCATTCAGTAGTTATTTTGGATTAAATGAAAAAATATTAACTAACACTCCATTTTTTGATGGTCAATGGTATTTTAGTATATTATTCGATGAGTATGCTGAAGCAAAATCTAGTAAAAAACCAGTATTTATTGAGTATAAAGAGATTATGCACTATGCTGGTGTACGTTATATTAGTGGATGGATAACACCAATAATTATAGATGATACTTTTAAAGGTATGATTTTTACTTTAATTGATGTGTCTTCACAGGAAGGTTCTACTCTTAGTGCAGCATTAGATGATAAGAATGTGTTACTTGGAGAAGTTCATGATCGTGTTAAAAATAATATGCAAATAATTTTAAGTTTATTAAATATTCAATCTCACGAATCACAAAATGATGAAATCAAGGAAGCAATTTTAGAATCTCAACAAAGAATAAACACTATGGCATTAGTTCATGAAAAATTATATCAAAACCTTGATTTTTCACAAGTCAATGTTATAAAATATGTTGATGAATTAATTAAAGAAGTATGTAAAAATTTCAGCAAAAATGATAATATAAGTTTTGATAAAGATATTTTAAATTCTAATTTCAGTATTGGTACTACTATCTCATTAGGTTTAATTTTAAATGAATTATTAACTAATTGTGTTAAATATGCATTTCCTAATGGTAAAGAAGGATTAGTTAAAATTAAACTTAGAAAAAACAAAGAAAATCTTAATGAATATTACTTTGAAATCAAAGATAATGGTGTGGGATTCTTAAACAATGATATTGATGAGCATATGGGTATTAAAATTGTTAAGGAAATGGCTAGTCAGTTAAATGGGGTTGTAAATATTTATTCTTCTAATCATGGTGTTTTAGTAAATATTATATTCAGACCAGATGAAGAGAAAATGGATAAATATTAATTAATATTTAATTTCTTTTTAAACACATTTTTTTCCTTTTAATTATTCTTTTTTTTATATAAAATTATTTAATTATTAAATAACATAATTTAAGATTAGTGTTTATTTTTTTATAATAATTAAATGAGGAGTATAAATTTTAATGACTATAAAAATTAAGAAAATCTTAATTCTACTATTATTTATTTGTCTTTTATGTAATTTAACTACTATTTCTGCGGAAAATATTACAAATATTAGTTCAAATCAGGTGGATGGTGTTAATCAATCATTTAATGATTTAAATCAAACTGTAAGTATGGGTAATTATACTGTAAATTTGAAAAATAATTATACTTATCAATTGAATAATGATTCTAATTTGTATCAGGGTATAATTTTAAATGGTATTCATCAAATTATTGGTGAAAATTGTCGAATAGATGCTAACAATGAGGGTAAATTGATTTTTAATGTTAGTACTGGTAGTAATATTATATTTAATAATTTAACTTTTAAAAATTGTGAAAATGCTGTGTATGTTTCTTCTAATTCTAATGTAATGTTTATTAATTGTGAATTTATAGGTAATCATGCAAATGATTATGGTGGTGCTGTTTATTTAGATAGTACTTCACCAGACAATTCAATAAGTTTTATAAATTGTAGTTTTATTGATAATTCTGCAAAAATTAAAGGTGGGGGAATATATACTCTTAATACAAATCTTAAGATTATAAATTGTAATTTCACAAGTAATAATGCTGGAGAAGCTGGAGGGGCTATATTTACTAATTTAGCAAATGTAGAAATAATTAACTCTAATTTTATTAATAATTCTGCAGTTTCTGGTGGGGGAATAAATATTATTAGTGGGGAAATAATTAACTCTAGTTTCACAGGTAATTATGCAGAAACTTTAGGTGGAGCTATTTATGCTGTTGATAAATTAAATGTTAAAAATACAAGTTTCACATTTAATAAAGCTTTATTTTCTAGTGGTGCGATTTATAATACAATTAAAGTGGATTGTGAATTTTCAAGTTTTATTAATAATACTGGATCTGTTTATGCTCTTAAAACATGTACTTTAAATGGAAATGTATTTTTAAATAATAATTTAGAAAATCAGTATACTATTTATGTTAATTCTAAAGATGATTTAAATGCTAATTATAATTGGTGGGGTAATAATCAGGCTTTCAATAATTCTACTTTAATAAGTTTAAATCCATCTAATCCTATAAATCAGGGTAAGTCTTCTTTCATTCCAGATAATTGGATTATATTATCCTTAAATGCTGTGGATTATAATTTAGTATTAAGTTTAAATACTGTATATGATAATTTGAATAATTCTTATTTTTCTCTTCCAGAAAATATTAAACTGCCTTTTAGGCAAGCTTTCTTTATTACAAATAATGGTAAGGTGGATCCAGGGAATTTTAGTTTTATGAAAGAATTTACAAGTAAATATTTACCTAATGAAACTGTGACTAATAATACTTTTATAAAAGTTTTTGTGGATAATCAAACATTAAGTTTAAATTTTAACCCTAGAAGTTTAACTATTAATAATTACAATGCAGTTTATGGTGTGATTGGAAATCTTACAGGAAAACTTTTAAGTAGTGATGGTAGTCCTATTGTTGGTCAGCATGTTAGTTTGAAT
>DAGJ01000023.1:0-1138 GCA_002495685.1 Methanobrevibacter sp. UBA412 | reverse complement strand
TTAGAAATTAATCTTTATCCTGGATTATACACTGGTTTTGCAAGTTATGATAATTTAAGTACTTCAATTGTAAGTATTTTTATTATAGATCCAAGTCTTAATCTTAATAGCACTATTTTGACTGCTAATAAATTCCAAGAAATTTATGGTGCGGGGGCTAATTTCACTGGTAAACTTTTAAATTCTAGTGGTAGTCCTATTATTGGTCAGCATGTTAGTTTGAATCTTACTAATCCGTGTACTGGTTTGAGTAAGGTTTATTTTGTTAGTACTGATGTTAATGGTGAGTATCACTTAGAAATTAATCTTTATCCTGGGGAGTATAAGGTATTTTGTACTTATGAGGGTACTAGTCAGTATGAATGTTCTAATGTTTTTAATACTATTAGTGTTAGTGTTTAATTTCATTTTTTTAGGGTTTTCCCCTAATTAATCTATTTTTCTTTTATTTTTTATCACATCTAAATTAAAATTTCATTTAATTAAAATGGTGGTTAAACTATTATTATTTATTTTAATTTAGTGTTAAATTAATAAAATTAGTTGTATGCTATTTTTTCTAGTTAAAGTTTATACTTAATCAGCATGTACTTATTATATATCTTAAGTTTTATTAAAATTAATAAAAATACTTAAAATTATATCTAAAGTTTAATTTAGAAAAAATGTTTTATATTAAAAAAAGACTTAGTAAAATTAGTTAAATTGTATTATTAAAAAGTATTGAATAGCATGTGCTTTAAAAAAAGGTTTAAAATATTTTTTAAAAACATATGTTAAAGGGGGTGATATGTGTTAACACATGCTATTCTAGTTAATTTATAAATATTTTATAGTATATAAAGGTATTTATTTTCATCATGAATTAGTTCTAAACTTTTTGTTTTTGGATTTAAACCTTTATAGCTCTTTTAGAAAAACTTGATTTATTCGCAAATTAACTAACTATCACTTTTTTTTATGAAAATAAATAAAAACAAAAATTCAAAAAAAATCTAAATTATTAGCACTTAATATCTTAATATTTTTATAATTAAATATTTTAAAATAATGAAAAAATAGAGTAGGTGTGGAAAAAAAGAGAGCACACCCCATTATTCAGTAAATACTAATATTTAGGCTCTGTAGAAATCCTATA
>DAGJ01000026.1:6643-36191 GCA_002495685.1 Methanobrevibacter sp. UBA412 | reverse complement strand
TGGAGAATAAATATTAATATGACTATTAAAAACATCCATTCTCCAAGTAATTATTTGTTTTCTAAGCAATTATAATCTTTCGGATTTTAACTTTGAAAAACCTTACAAAAAATTTTATAAAAAGACATTTAAAAAATCATAATGAATAATTTAACAAATAATTAACTGTTAAAATTTCATTGAATACCACATTTATACTATGCAAAAATCTGTTTAAATACTTTATTCTCATTATTTTAGCAATCATTTTTATACACACAACCATAGTTTTTATTCACTATTTTATCACCTTAAAATTTTATACAAAAAGCACATATCGTGAATTATAACTCAATTTTATACAAATTATCATGACCAAAATAATTAAATATTTACGAATAAAAAAGACCCCACATTACACCACAATCCAAAAATTCTTCACAATAAACTACCATCAGGTACTTTAAAAAAAATCAACCAATTAATATTATCCCAACATGATATAAGTGGAGAAATTATAGCTCTTGATGGATCATGGATTCACCAAATGATTATGCTGACAAATATTATGAAATAATACGAGCCAAAGAAACGAAAAAAGCTATGTTAAAAACCATAATTACAATTAGACATGAAAACTCGTTTAATCCTAAATTATGCCACTCAAAGAGGACCTTAGAAGTGACACCAAGTTCTGCAATCAATTCCATAAGATAAACAAAAAAAAATATCATCCACATTTACATATTAGCAGACATGAGCATACGACACAGAACCCATAAGAAAATGTATAAACGAATACACAGGAGCTTTTGACCATAAATAGCAATTAAAACCAGGAGCCAAAAAAAAGGGACACTACAGACTTAACAGCATATCCATCTTCAGACCCAAAAAATATACAGTCTAAGAAGCAATGTAGAAGGAGTATTCAGCATAATCAAAAAACTATTTAACGGAACAAACCGAAGCAGAACACTAAAACAGTCAAACAAAGAAACAAAACTCAAAAACCTAATCTACAACATCCACAGATCAACACAACTACCAAAAAAATAGGGTTTCTACAAAGCCTTAAAAAGAGTATAATGGTTTCTAGAAATTCTAAATATAAAAATATTTATATGAAAATATACAATTTTATAATTATGAGTATGAATGTCGTTATTGTGGACAAATATATCTTTCTGAAGTTGGTATTCCAGATTTCGGTATTAAACCAGGAATTCTCCCAGAGGATTTTCCTTTACAAATTGTCCATACTGTAACAGTCCAATAAACATTTATTATTATCGTTTTGGAAGATAATAAACCTTAATCTAAACACTTAGATTAATTAAACTTTTTTTAAAACCAGCTAGTGCTATAATTGTATAAGTTAAAATCTATTTTTTAAATATAAAAATTTATAAAGGATCATTTTTTTTAGGAAATTAATATATGATTCAGTTTTATAATATTTTTTTTGAATATTTTTTAAGTATTTAAATATAATAAATCTCATATTTTTATATATAAATTTAATTAGGGGGAGGTATATTTTTAAAATGAAACTTAAAAAAAAGTTAATATTAGAGGTTTTAACTTTAATATTATTGTTTACTGTGAGTATAAGTTGTGTTCAGGCAGCTGAAGATTTTAATATATCAAATTCGACCAGTTTGGAATTGAATAGTTCAGGAAATTTATGTTTAAACAGCACAGAATGTGTTAATAATTTAGAAACTGTTAATGAGAGTGTTTTAACTAGTTCTAATAGTGTTTATATTAGTCCTAATGGTACAGGTTCAGGTTCTAATTCCAGTAATCCTAGTAATTGGACAAATGCTTATAATTGTGTAAGTGAAGGTGGATGTATTATTTTCACTAATGGTACTTATATTTTAAGCAATCAGCGCATTACTAAGGATTTAACCCTTAAAAGTGATACTGGTTCTAGTGTTACTCTTAGTTCTGATTATAAGGATTGTATATTTTACTTACCTCGTCAAGATTTTAAAGTGGTTAATTTAACTTTAATTAATTTAACTTTCACTAATGGTAGAGGCCATACTCATAATACTGGTACTTATACTACTAATTATGGTGGTGCTATTTATGGTTTTGCTAATATAATAAATCTTGATTGTACTTATATTAATAATAAGGCTAAAATGGGTGGTGCAATTTATTTAGATGGTGAATTGGTTAATGTTAATACATGTTTTATTAATAATTTAGCTTCTTATGAAGGTGGTGCTATTAATTTATTTGGTGATCTAACAGTTACAAATTCTAGTTTTATTAATAATACAGCATTGTATTCATGTGATGGAGCTATTAGGGAGGCTGGAAACTTCAATATAACAGGTTGTAGTTTTATTAATAATACTGCACCTACTGGTGGTGCTATTTATGCTATTGATGGTTATACTCAAAATGCTCATGGAATCTGTAATACTAGTATTTTTATAAGTAACACTGCTAGTGAAAAGTATGGCGGAGCAATAGACACATCAGATATTAGTATTAATGTTAATTATTGTTCATTCATTAACAATACTAGTATTAGTCAAGGTGAAACTATTAACTATAAACATTATAGTGTAGGAAGTTTTAATTATGATTATAATTGGTGGGGAAACAATACACCATTTAATAATGGTAGTAATTGAATTTATTGTACTTATAATAATTTTGGGGATTATTATTCACCATCTGATTGGATTATTGTGAATTTAAGTCTTGAACCTGATGAAATATTTTTAAATACTAATAGTAGTGTGATTGTTAAATTCCAAACCTGTAACCATACTAATTTACTTAATAATATGCCAAGTAGAGTTTTAAATTTAAATTGTACTGGTGGAGTCTTAATGAATAATAGTTTAAAACTTAGCAATATGATTAGTTCCATATATACAGCCACAGGTAAAAGTGCTGTTTATAGTGTAAATATTTGTGTGGATAACCAAATACTAAACCAAAATATAAAAGTTAAAGAATCTGAGGATAATTCTACAATACTAAACCTACCTTACTATTATTTTATTTATGGTAAAAACAATACACTTACAGGTAATTTAACAGATAAGAATGGTAATCCTTTAAGTAATAAAATTATAAGTTTAAACTTAACACGTTTAAGTGATGGTGCATGGAAAATTTATAATGTAACAACTAATAGTTTAGGGGAATTTAAATTACCTATAACTCTTATGTGTAATGATTATAGTGTTAAAGCTGCATTTAATGGAGATGGAGAGTATAATTCTTCTTATGCTAATGTAAGTATGGAAATTGGTAATATTATTATAAATACCAGTGATTTATACATTAACTCTAGTACAGGTCCTAATAGTTTTAATGGAACTATAAGCACAATAAATGGCACCCCAGTTGCAAATAAACTTGTATTTATTTATATTTCCAGATCAAGTGATGGTGCAAATATACTTTATCGTGTCTTAAGTAATAGTGAAGGACAATTCAGTTTAACTATAAATTTAGATTCTGGTAATTATTATGTTCAAACCCAATTTAGTGATGATTATATTCTAACTTTAAAAAATAATTTTATTACAGTTAACAGTTTAAGTAATGAAACAAGTCAATTAACTAATAGTCATACTGTTTATAATAATGATTTAAACCCCCAAAAAAGAGAACTTAATGGAGTCCTATACACATTAACAAATAACACAAAGATAGGTGTAAGTAATATTAATGTAACATTAGAATTAACACGTTTAAGTGATGGTGCAAGTAAAAATTACACAGTAACTACTAATAATGAAGGACAATACACTTTACCTATTACATTTAAATGTTGATTTTTACGATTGTAAAACAATTTTTACTGGAACAAAAGATTACCAAGCAAGCACATCTAAAAACCCATTCAAAATAGATGAATAAAAATTAATTTCTCCTTTTTTCCATTTTTAAAACTAAACTAAACATTTAAATATCAATTATTATTTTTAAGTATGTGAAAATAAGTTTTTAATTAAGAGGAGTTTAAAAAAAAGAAGAATAATAAAAGGTTTAAATTCTATTTAATGAATTAAATTAATAAATAGAAGTTATCCTTCATTATTTTTTTTAATAATAATTTTTATAGATCTAATTTGTTTTTATTTTTTCTTAGGTTTATATGAACTTATTAAGATTAAAGCAAATAAAACTAATAAAAGGGTAATTATAGGGTTTCCTGTGTTTTTCATATTAAAATTCTTATTACTAATTATATTATTAACAGTGGTATTTTTATATGGAATTTTAGTCTTATTCATAAAAGACATATTAGTATTGTTATTTACATGACTTGGAGTAATTGTAGTATTAGTTATATTAATAGTCTTATTTTCAGTATTATTATCTTTACTTGGAATAGTCGAATTAATTAAAATAGTTTTATTGCCATAGTTATTTGTAATATTCCAATCATATTCATTTCCAGTAACATAAACATTATTAGTTAAAGAAAAATTACCTACTTTCACATAAGTTAATAAAGTTAAATCAACACTTTCACCAAAATTTAAATCACCAATGCTCCAAACATTATTAGTTGAATTATAAAATCCTTTACTAACAGTGCTTGAAATATAAACTAATCCTTCAGGTAAATATTCAAAAACCAATATCGAACCATAACCTATTATGGAAACCCAGCAAAAAATCAGAATGCAGCACAAAATGGATGAAAAATGGGCACAAAAAATATACGCACAACGATCAAAAAACAGTAAAATGGCCATTCGGACACCTAAAACGCAACATAAAAATGATAGAATTCAACTATACAGGCATAGAAATGGTGAATACAGAGATGAAACTACATGCAATAGGACACAACCTCAAAAGACTATACAACGAACTAAATAAAACAACAAAAAACCAAGAAAATACCTAAAAAAATGCATTGAAAACTAGAAACAAATAAAAGAAAAACAAAAAAAATCAAAGCTAAGAAAAAAATTAAAAATTTTTATGACCCAACCTCAAAAAGAAGTATAAAAAAAACTTTATAAAAAAAATAATTAAGTAAAAAAAAATCAATTTTTTTTAAAGATAAAAATTAATTATCAATTAATTTACGCCACATATAATCATAATAATCCTCAACATATCTACTAATACTTAAATTATATCCATTTTCCTTTAATTCATCTAATGAAACATTATGTGAATAATATTTCAACTCCTCCCTATTTTTATAAGTTTTAATAATCTTATTAATATCCATTTTTCTTAACCGATTTTTACCATTAACAGTATTAAAACCATGTGAAGCATCAATTAACAAAACACTCTGATTTTTCATCCGCGATTTCTTTAAAACAAGAATACATGTAGGACTACTTGTATCTGGGAAAAGATTACTTGGTAAGTTAATTACAGCATCTAAATAATTCTTATCCTTAATTAAATACTCTCTTAAATACCTACCCCAAACTTTAAACAGAAAACCAATACCCATTACTATAAGCCATAGTCCCATCATCCTTTAAATAATACAACATATGTAATAATAAAGCAAAGTTAGATAAAGTTTTTGGAGGAACCCTCCCATAATCCTTAAAACGTTCATCATTTAAAAATTTCCGATCCCCTGACCAATGAGAATAACAAATTAAATTAGAAACAATAGCATCAAACTTAACACCCTCAAATCCCGGATGCTCTAAACAATCACCACATACTAAATTGAAATCTTCACACTTCACATTATGAATTAACATATTCATACGAGCAATATTAAAGTAAGTTTGATTAATCTCTTCACCATAAAAATTATTCACAAGAACTTCCCTTTTAACACTTAAAAGAGAAGAAGAAAGCCCTGAACAAGAATCATAAACAGAATCTAAAACATGTTTATTTAATGATACAATTTTACTTAAAACCATATTAACATCTAAAGGAGCATAACAACCTATACTATTAGATTCAAATGCAAACTGAGATAATAAATAATCAAACACATCTCCGGCAATACAATTATCCTCATTACTAATTTGGAAATCAAAAAAAGATAAATGAATTAATAATTCACTTATAAAATCAGTCCTATCATCCTCAGTTTTACCTAACGTATCAGATTGTAAATCCACATCCTCAAACAAATTCATAAAACTTAAAGGACACACACCATAATATGAACAATCAGAAAACATTTTAAAAGCAGCCTCTAATTTCCTTAATAAATTAACATCCCCTATACATGCTAATCTAACAAAATTAGAAAACAAAAAATCAGGCTCAATAAAAAATCCTAAAGACTCTAAAGCCTCATCCCTTAAAGCATCCCTATACTCCTCCAAATTATAAGCCTCAACAAAACTTAAATTATCCTCCCTTAATTCATAATCCAATTTAAAAACTAATCTCTCAGATAAAAACTTATAAGAAAACAAAGCTAAAAAATAATTCTTAAACTCAAAAAGTTCACCTTGAAAGTCAGATTCTAAACACAACCTCCACAATTTAAGCCCCAAACCATTAACATCATTTAACATTAAAAAAAAACACCCTAAATATTTAAAAAAGGTTATCAGATTTTTTCAAATAACTAAAAAAAAAATAAAAGTTTTATTTATAAATTAAAATATCCTTATGCTCAGGATGCTTCTTAACAAAATCAACCCATAAACGAGGATCATCATTATTCATAGGACGTTCATTAGGACGATCATAAGTCCCAAGTCTAAGCTCCATCCAAAAACCAAGCTGATTCTTCTTAAGAGTATGTTTATCTTCAATATATAATTTTATATCTGGGGGTAAAATTACATCATCAATTAAACATAATTCCTGATGTTCCTTCATATAATCAATATTAGTATTTATTACTTGTTTTGATCCTATCATTAATTTTTTAATCATGTTTTTATCCTCCTATTTTTTGTTTTAATTCTTTAAAGAATTTCATGTTTTACTTATGGGAAAAAAGTATGCTCATGAGTAGTATCATACTTCTTCTCCCACTCCTCAGCAACATCCCAATTCACAAGATCACTCCATTGAGAATAACATTCAACAAAAGTCAAAAGCTCATCTTTATCAGCACCAAGAGTATCATCTCTCCTATGCTTTTCTTGTCTCATTTCACGACCTATTTCAGTTATTTCTTCGAACAATTCTTTATTTTCAGGTCGTGTTATGAATTTGTATCTTTCATCAGAATCTATCCCACTAAGAAGAATTGGAGGTATTTAATCTTTTAAATAAGTTAATTCTTCTCTTATAGTTTTTAAATACTCATAATTTAATATTTCAGGAACACTAATTGTAATCCCCGCTTCAGATCCATAACCAATCATTTTTTAACCTCCTTTTAATTATAAGTTAATTTGTTTTTCTTAATATTAATATTATTACATTAATATTATGTCAATTAAATCATATGCTCCTTTATCAGTGATTTCTAAAACTTTAAATAAATGAAATATAAAATAATACTCCAACTTATTTAAAATTATTTTAAAAAATAATAAAATAAGAAATATTGAAATGTATAAAATTAGGTAAACAAACATTTGTTGAAGTAAACCCTTCTTAAACTTCTCCATTTCAGTAATCTGATTTTGAGTAAGATCAATCTTCTTATCAATTAAAGATAAAAAACTAGCTATTTTTTCTTGTTCTTCTATAGAGTTAGGTATTTTAATAATAAAATTATAAAGTATGTTTTTATTAAGATTACCCTGTGTTCCTGTTTCTATAAATTTATGAACAAATCTTTTAAAATATGTTAGATAATAATAAATATAATCTATATTAACATTATCTTTTAATATGATTCCAAAAATTGCTTGACTTGTACTTAAATCTATTTTATTAATTGAAACAAAACCTATAGAAGCATAAATAGAATATAATAAAGAATTTTTAGGAATAATCCAAGCAGAAGAATCATTAATCGCTTCTTTAGTAATTTTTTTTGAAGTAAACGTAATATATTTTCCTTGCATTGTCATATCAGAAATACTAAGAAAAGGGATATTACCTTTATAATATCTCCCTATAGAAGATTTTGGAGTTCCTCCAGCTTTCCCTTTTTTAATTAAACTTTCTAATTTAACAGATTTAAAGTCATTTTTATTTTTAAAACCTCCACTATTTAAATAATTAAATCTTAATTTCTCAGAAAACAAGTTTTGAAAACAATACTTCTTAAAATCTTTAAAATATCCTAATTTTTTATTCAATAACTTAATCTTATGATTGATTGAATTTAAAAAATTAGCTATCTTTTTTTGTTCATGTAAAGAAGGGACTTTTAAATTAAATTTTTTTAAATCAACAGTTGTAAAACTTGCTTGATTAACTGCAGGTTTTGTAATAACTTGAATATAATTATTATATTTTCCTGTTTGAAAATAAAAATACATAAAATCAATATAAATTTTGGAATTGAAATTTAATCTTAAAAGATTAGTGGTAAAAATTGTATTTCTTTTTAATTCATTTTTAAAAAGAGCAATTTTCCCAATTTGACTCAAACTATTTATAAAATTAATTAACAAATCATTTTCTTTTAAAAAATAATTTTCAATTTTAGCTCCTTTAGAATCTTTTATATACCAATAACTAATATCATCTAAATTTAATTCATTATTTATTAAATTATTTGATCTTAAAACTGGGACTCCTATATCTTTTTGAGATAATTTTCTAGATAACCCACTTTGAATCAATGTTAAAATTTCACCTAATTTTTGAGCTTCCCAAGGTTTGGTAAATTCTTTAAATCGGAGTTTATTTTTTCACAATAAAATTTACAATTGTTATAATTTAGATTAATAATTAAAAATAATTTTTAATAAAAAAAATAATTAATTTTTAATATAAATAGTTATTATTATGAAAACTAGAATGATATCTGAAATCCAAAATCAAATGAAACCTTTCTTGAATCAAGGTCAATATTTGAAGTTAACTAAAGCTTTGTTGAAAACTTTTAAAAATGTGCAAATTATTGAAAATAAAATTGATTATGATGAGAATTCTTCTAATGAAAATTATAAATTATTGAATCTTTTTTTATCTGCTAAGCAAATTGAGGGTTGTTCTCCTAAAACTATTGTATATTATCAAACTACTATTGAAAAAATGTTAATGAAGTTAGAGAAAAGAATTGATAATATTAGTACTGATGATTTGAGAAAATATTTATCAGATCATAAGAAATTAAGAAATTCAAGCAAGACTACTATTGATAATATTCGAAGAATTTTTTCAAGTTTTTTTGCATGGTTAGAAGATGAGGATTATATACTTAAAAATCCAGTGCGTAGAATTCATAAAATTAAAACTGGAAAAGTAGTTAAAAAAGTATTAACTGATGAAGAATTAGAAACATTACGTGATAATTGTGATGAAATTAGGGATTTATCTATGATTGAATTATTCATTTCAACTGGAATTCGTGTTGGGGAATTAGTAAATCTTAATATTGATGATATTAATTTTTATGAAAGAGAGTGTATTGTTTTTGGTAAAGGAGAAAGTGAAAGACCAGTATACTTTGATGCACGAACCAAAATCCATTTACTGGAATATCTTGAAACCCGTGATGATGATAATCCTGCACTTTTTGTATCATTGAAAAAACCTAATGAAAGATTAGGTATTAATGCTATTGAAACACGGATAAGATCACTTGGTAAACAATCACATATTAAAAAATTACATCCCCATAAATTTAGAAGAACAATGGCAACAAATGCAATTGATAAAGGTATGCCTATAGAACAAGTACAAAAATTATTAGGTCATGTACAAATTGATACTACAATGCAATATGCAATGGTCAATCAACATAATGTGAAAATTGCTCATAGAAAATTTTTAGCTTAAAAAATTATTGGGATTTTTATAAAAAAATGTATGTGTTAAAACCCTAGTTTAATATAAAAAAATTATAACAATTGTTAATAAAAAGAGTGTTTAAAGAGGTTAAAACCCTAAAAACTTATAAAAAAATGAGAAAAAATAATAAAATAAAAAAATTTAATAAAACTAAACAAACATTTGTTGAAGTAAACCCTTCTTAAACTTCTCCATATTTTCAATCTGATTTTGAGTAAGATCAAGTTTTTTATCAATTAAAGATAAAAAACTAGCTATTTTTTCTTGAATTTCTAAGGGAGGAATAAAGAGTTTAATTTTTAAAAAATCTGTAGGAGAAATTCTTTTTGAACCAGTACCAGTAGAATATTTTTCTAAACATTCATAAAAACTTTTTCTAGAAAAATAATAATAAAACCATAAATGATTGACACTGTTAATAAAATCAAAAGACGGAATATCGGAAGAAGATAAAAAATTATCCAATTCTTTAGGGATTAAACCCAAAGCACCTTTATAAAGATTCTGTTTACCATAAATAAATTGGCCGGATTTCCTAATATATTGAGTAGTAGCTCCTTCTTTTTCAATAGTTTTACTTTCTCTTGGAATTACACCTTTTAAATTAAGTTTAACAGTTAAATGTTTATTAATATCATCATTACTAGCCTTAATTTTACTCTCCTTGAGGTAATCACTTACATATTTTGCATCAAAATTGTACCGTTTAATAAATCTTAATTTATTCTCAGAAAAAAGGTTTTGAAGACAATAATTTTTAAAATCTTTTAAATATTCAATTGTACTGGATAAAAGATTAATTTTATTATCAATTAATTCTAAAAAATCAGCAATCATTTCTTGTTCTTTAATTTTTATTGGAATTTTAAATTTAAAATTATTCATATCTCTTTGAAATATATGAGGGATACTACTTCCAGATTTTAGAACATGTAATAATCTAAAGAAATAATCTGAATTTAATACTTGATAAAAAAAATTAGGAGAAATATTACTATTAACCCGAACTAACATCATTGTTCCATTAATTGTAGATTCATGTGGTAAATATTTTATTAATGCAGGATTACCCAAACTTCCATCTTTTGAAAATATAACATCCCCCAATTTTAATGCAATTTCTGGAGATTCTAGATATCTTTTATTACTTAAATGATCGCATTTTTCCCAATAAATCTTACCATTATTTATATGTTTACTTGCAATTAAGTAAGGACCTTTAATAGTATATTCACTTTGTTTAAGGTTTTTCCAACCAATTCTACCTTTTATATAAGCATTATCTTTTAGTAAAATTTCTTCCCATGGTTCTGTGAATTCTTTAAATCGGAGTTTAGGAACATTACTTGTTTCTTCCATTTTATCATAACTCCTGATTTTTAGAATATTGGGGCATCTATGCCTAGTTCGTCACAGTATTTTTGGATTTCTTTATCAACTTCTTCCATTTCTTTGGAGATTTTTTTGAGTTCTGTGACTACTTCATTGAGGTCTATTGGTTCTTCTTCTTCGAATGTATCTACGTATCGTGGAATGTTTAGGTTGTAGTCGTTTTCTTCTATTTCTTTTAGTGTTGCTTTGTGAGAGTATTTTTCTGTTTCTTCCCTGTTTGTGTAAGTTTTAATTATTTTATTAATATCTTCTGGGCGGAGTTTGTTTTGGTTTTTGACTTTTTCAAATTCTTGTGATGCATCTATAAATAGTATGTCTTGGTCGTCTTCTCTGCATTTTTTGAATACTAATATGCAGGTTGGTATGCTTGTCCCGTAGAAGAGGTTTGCTGGCATTCCTATTACTGCATCGAGGTAGTTTTTTTCTTTGACTAAGTATTTTCTTATTGTTCCTTCTGCTGCTCCACGGAATAGTACTCCGTGGGGTAGGACTATTGCCATAGTTCCATTGTCATCTAGGTGGTAGATCATGTGTTCTACGAATGCATAGTCTGCTTTGCTTTTTGGTGGGAGTTTTCCTGCTGCACTGAATCTTTCATCATCTAGGAATTTTTTATCTGAGGACCATTTTGCGGAGAATGGTGGATTGGCTACGATGGCTTCGAAGGTCATGTCCATGAATCCTGGGTGTTCTAGGCTGTCTCCTTGTTTGATGTTGAAATCTGTGAATGCTACATCGTGGAGTATCATGTTCATTCTAGCTAGGTTGTATGTGGTTTGGTTTAGTTCTTGACCATAGAAATCTGTTACTTTTACTTCTTTACTTACTCGTAGGAGTAATGATCCTGATCCGCAGGTGGGGTCGTAGACTGATTTGATTCGTTTTTTATTTAAGGTTACGATTTTAGCTAGTACTTTACTTACTTCTTGTGGAGTGTAGAATTCTCCTGCTTTTTTACCTGCATCGCTTGCAAATTGACTTATAAGGTATTCATAGGCGTCTCCAAGTATGTCTTTTTCCTCATCTTCTAATTGGAAGTCTATTTCTGATAAGTGTAGGAGTATTTTGCTTATGAGTTTTGTTTTTTCTGTTACTGTTTTTCCTAGTTTACTTGATTGTAAGTCTACATCTTCGAAGAGGTTTTCGAAGTCTTGTGAACTGTCTTCTCCTATTGATGAATCGGTTATTTTTTTGAGTGCACGTTCTAGGTTTTGGAGTAAGTCTTCATCATTGTTTTGTGCTTGTTTTACTAGGTTATCAAATAAGTATTCTGGTTCTATGAAGTATCCAAGATTTTCTAATGATTCTTCTCTTAAATCTTCTATAAATTCTTCTTTTTGGAAAGCTTGTGAGAAGGTTAGGTTATCATTTTTTAGTTCTTTATTCATTTTTAGGTTTAATTTTTCTGATAAGTATTTGTAGAAGATGAATCCTAGGATGTAATTTTTAAATTCATTTGCATCCATGTTTCCTCTTAGTTCATCTGCTATGGCCCATAGTTTACTTTCTAGGTTGTTTGTATAATTTGACATTATTTTGTACTCCATTAATTTTAATTTTTTTTAGATTAGTGCGAATTTTTCAACTAGGTTTATTATTTTGTCTTTAATGTAATCGGTTTTATGTTTTCGTTCTAGGAATCCTATGTTAGGTTCTGTGAATGATTTTTTGATTTCATCATTGTAGAATTTTCCACTGTATTCGTATTCTTTTATTATGTTTCGGGTTTTGTCTTCGGATACTTTTTCATGATTTACTAGTTCGTTGATTTCTTTATTTTTTTCTCTTTCGAAGTATTTTGGTAGTTCTAAATCTATATTTATTGGTTTTTGGGCTTCTACTATGTTTTCTGTTATGAAGTTGTCTATTAATTCTGATTTGCTCTTTAGATTGTGTGAGGATTGCATTATGTCATGTATGAATTTTTTGTCTTTATCGAATGATGGGCTTTCTGGGTCTAGTTCTCTTAGTAGGTTGATTATGTATGCTACGTTTATGTTGTCTGTTCTTAGTAATTCTATTTCAAAGTCTACATCTTTTAGGACACTTACTTTATCTGTGTTTTGTCTATCGGTTAAGTCGTAAATGTCTAAGTATTTGCTTTTGTAATCGTTTAAGTCTTGTTCTGTGATTTGTAAATGATTGTAATCGAATTCAGTGAATGTTATGATACGGTTTAGTAGTCTTAGGATGTCACGGAATATTAATATGAATTTTTTGGTTTCTTCTTCATCTTTTAGGTAATCTACACTGGAAACTGTTGGGGTTAATTCAAGTAATTCTTTTAAACATGAATTAATTTGGGTTAAATAGTAATCATATGAAGGAGAGGTTACTACTTCTATTGCTTCTTTATCTGAGAATAATCGTATTGCTTGGTCTGTTCTTTTTTTAAGGTTTCTGAAACATACAATATTACCATACATTTTTTTATCATTATAAATACGATTTGTACGTGAGAATGCTTGTAATAAGCCATGGTATTGGAGGTTTTTATCTACATATAAGGTGTTTAATAACTTATTATCGAACCCAGTCAAGAACATGTTAACGACGAGTAGGATGTCTATTTGATTGTTTTTGCTTCTTTTACTCACATCTACATAGTATTGGTTAAAAGTATCTGTTGAGTAATTAGTTCCAAACATTTCATTATAATCTTTAATATGTTCTTCTAGTTTATCCCTTGGGTGTAGTTCATCACCATCTAATTCCGGATTAGCTTCATATGTAAAGATTGTTGCAATTTTCAAGTCATGATTTTTACTTTTAAAAATATCATAATACTTATTAAGTAGGGATACTGAGGATACGCAGAATATACTTGTAAATTCCCTGTTATATGTTTTTCGATCATGATTTTCTATTATATAATCCACAATTTTATTTAAACGTTCACTAGATTCCATTAATTCCCGTGTGTCTATGGCTTCAACTTCAAAATCATATTTAATCCTGTTTTTATATGTTCCAATATAATCTATACTGAAACCTAAAACATTATGATCACGTATAGCATCTTTAATTAAATAGGAATGTAAGCGTTTACCGAATAAATCCTTAGTAGTTTTTTCATCATTTGCATTAACTGCAAAAATTGGTGTTCCTGTAAAACCATAATAATTTATATTATTAAAATAATCAGTAATATTATCATGCATATCACCAAACTGACTACGGTGACATTCATCAAAAATAAGAATCATCCTTTTATCCTGACATGAATTTAAAACATCCTCATGATTATTAATAGCCCTATGCAACTTTTGAATAGTGGTAATAATAAGAGGATTCGCCCCACTTAACTGTTTAATTAAAGTTTTAGTATTATCAGTTCCATCAACAGCATTATCACAAAAACTATTAAACTCACGACTAGTTTGATAATCTAAATCCTTACGATCCACTATAAACATTACCTTATCAATACTCTCATCATGAGCAAGTATTTGACAAATCTTAAAACTAGTTAAAGTTTTACCAGAACCTGTAGTATGCCAAACATACCCATTAGTTTTAAAAGAAACCTGATTTAACACAGCTTCAACTGCATAATACTGATAAGCACGTAAAACCATAATAGATTTACTAGTCTCATTTAAAACCATATACCGAGCAATCATCTTACTTAACTGACACTTCTCAAGAAAAGAATCAGCAAACTCATTCAAACAACTAATATTATGATTATCCTTATCCTTCCAGAAAAAAGTGAAATTAAAATTCAAATCAGAATTATTAGCAAAATACTTAGTATCCACACCATTACTAATAACAAAAATTTGAATATAATTAAACAAATTATGATAAGAATGCAACTGATACCTTTTAATCTGATTAAAAGCCTTCTTCAACTCCACACCACGACGCTTAAGCTCAACTTGAACCAAAGGCAAACCATTAATAAGAATAGTAACATCATAACGATTAATATACTTATCCTTAAAAGTTATCTGATTAGAAACCTGAAATTCATTCTTACACCAATGCTTCTGATTAATAAACTTAACATAAACATTCTCACCATCATCACGCTCAAGTACGAACTGATCACGAAGCTTCTTAGCCTTATCAAAAATACTACCCCCCTCGAGATAAATAAGAATCCGATTAAACTCTTCACTAGAATAAGTAGTACCATTAAAAACTTCTAACTGACGCTTAAAATTAGCCTCCAAATCATCCTCATCATCAATAGAAACACGTTTGTAACCACCTTCAACTAAAGAATCCAACAACTTATCCTCTAATGTAGCTTCACTCTCAACAGACATAAAAAATAACAACCTCCCCCTAAACTTTCCCAAGAATATTTAATTAATTATTAACTTTATAAGAACTTATAATAAAACTTTACTAAACATTAAAAAATTTTCATTACAAAAAACTCCGATTTAAATATGGGGATACATGGCAAAGTAGTAAATTACATTTTTTAGCAGATATTAAAACTGGGAATAAAGATTTAAAAGATAATGTTAAAGGAGGAAAATATCCTTTTTTTGTTAGATCAAACCATGTTGAAAGAATTAATTCATATTCGTTTGATGGTGAAGCAATTTTAATCCCTGGTGATGGTAATGTAGGACAAATATACCATTATATTATTGGTAAATTTGATTTTCATCAACGTGTTTACAAAATAAGTGACTTTGATTCAAATATTATGGGTAAATATATTTATTATTATTTTCAGAAAAATTTCTTAAAAGAAGCTTTAAGAAATTCTGTAAAAGCTACTGTTGATTCTTTAAGATTACCCACAATAAAAAATTTTATAATAAATTATCCTTCTATTAAAGAACAAGAAAAGATTGTAAAAATGTTAAATAATATTGAAAAAAAAATCAATCTTTTATATAAACAACAAGATGCCCTAAATGATTTTAAGAAATTCTGTCTCCAAAATTTATTTGAGGGTAAATTAAGATTTAAGGAATTTATAGATGATTGGATTAAAATTAAATTAGGTAATTTAGTTAAAATTTATAGTGGTAAAAGCCCTAAGAATTTAATTAAAGATAAAGGAAAGTTTCCTTATTTTAAGGTAGAACAATTAAATGATTGTTCTAAATTTTTAAAAATAACTCCTTATTTAATTAATGATTCTTCTTTATTAATTAAAAAAGGCAGTGTAATTTTTCCTAAAAGAGGAATGGCTATAATGTCGAATAAAATTAGAATTTTAAATCAAAATTCTTTTATGGATACAAATTTGATGGCTTTAACAGTTAATGAAAAAATGATGAATAATGAATTTTTATTTTATTTATTAATTAATGAACGGTTGTCAAGAATTGCGGATATGACTTCTATTCCTCAATTAAATAATAAACATATAAACCCCTATTTGATTTATTTGCCTTCATTAAAAGAACAGGAAAAGATAGCTAATTTTTTATCTTCTATTGATAAGAAGATTGATCTTACTCAAAATCAGATTGATTTAATGGAGAATTTTAAGAAGGGTTTGTTGCAAGAAATGTTTGTTTATTTATGTATATTTTTTAATAGATTTATTTCACTTTTCTAAGAGTTTCTAAAATTTCATATTATTATTATTATTATTATTATTATTATTATTATTATTATTATTATTATTATTATTTATGTTTTAAGTTTGTTTTTAAACTTAAAATAGGGTAATATGTTTTTATAATTAAGAAAAGTTTTTTAGTATCTTATGAAATTTAATAAAATATTTAATGACATATAGGTGAAATGATTCATTTATTGTATTTTGTATGGTGAGTTATTTTACTTAATATAAATGTATAAGTACATGTGTACTTAATTAATACTTAATATGTTTTAATGATTCAATTATTTAAAAAAAAATAGATTAAAGGATTTTGAAATATTATTAATTATTGGTTTCTTATTGAGTAAGTTGTTATTGCACTAAGGAGTATACTTGCACCTAAGAAAATATAGGCTAATGTGTCATATATCCAGGTACCTATTATATGGAATATCCATTCAAGTATGCAGAGTAAAATAAAGAAACATGCAAAATATACTAATATTAATATTAAAAATATTGTTATACTTATTAAGATTTTTAGAAATCCATTAAAACTCATAATAAATAATTCCCCCCCCCCTTTTTATTTTTAATTTTTTTTTATTGTGAATTAATTAAAGGTTTTATTAAAGGAAGTATAAAAAACTTTAATAAAATTCTGATTCTTGAGAAATTCCTAAAGTTTTTTTATTTTATACTTAAACTTAAGGATTTAATAGAAAATTATTTATTTAAATTAATTAATACTTTTAAACATTCACTATAGGGGGGTGAATATGTTTTTATGGAGAATAAAAATTTAATCATACTATGTGTATGTGTTTTACTAATAGTTATTGCAGCTTGTACTTCAATATATCTTATTAATTCTCAAGTTGAAATAAGTCTAATAGCAAGTAATTTAAATATTAATAAAGGTGATAATTTCACTATAAGTTTAGTTAATGATGAGGGAACTAAACTTTCAAATCAAAACATTTATTTAAGTTTCACTAGTTCTAATAATGAAACCATAAATTACACTGTTAAAAACAGATGATAATGGATTAGCCACTTTACCAATTAATTTACCTGCAGGTTCATATTCAGTTACTGGAAATTATGAGGGTATAGATAATTTTAAATCTTCAAGTTATTCCGGAACATTAGAAGTTAATAGTATAAGTAGTGATACTTCAAGTTCTAATAGTGAATCTTCTAGTTTTGAAGAGGCATTAGAAGCATTCTACAATGATCCGGATAGAACTCCAGAAGTAGGAGTTCAAGTAAAAGAAGATGGATCTAAATGGGTGGTTGCAGGTGACGGTGAAGCACCATACGGTAGTAGTGAAGCAGAACAAATCCTAATAAGTGCAACACACTAATAAAAATAAAATTGGAGTGAATATTTAAAAATGGAGACAAAAAATATTGTAATTATATGTATAACAATAATTGTTGGATTTTGTATAATAGCTGGAGCAGTATACTTTGCAATGACCTCAAACAATAATACAAGTATAGTTAATAATACAACAAGTAATAATACAGTGAATAATTCAACAGTAAACACACAGGACAATAAACAAAGCAGTGATAGTGGAAGTGATAGTTCATCAAATGTAGAAAGTTCAAGTAGTGGTAGTGATGATAGTGGAGACTGGGAATATGGAACTGGAGAGGGATCTAGTGACGACCCCACAATCCATTGGCGTTATAATAAAAAGACTGGATATAGCGAATATTATGATGAAAAAACTGGAGAAACAACAGGAGGTTATGGAATCGCTTAAAAAATGGGTTAAATATAAGAGTTATCAATTAATTAATAACTCCCATTTTTTTTATTTGCAAAGTTTGTTTTTATATTTACAGTCTTTGCACTTGTCCTTATTTTTTATATAGATTTCATTTTTTATAATGTGTGCAGTTCTATTTAATGATTCATCCATTTTTTTAGCATCATCATCTGATATGGGTATGTTTGTAAATGTTTGACTTTTTAATGAGTAGATTTTACCAGTGTTTATTTTATATTTTTCATATTTTGGATGGTTTTTTAATCCTAATTTGTAGATTAGTAATTGTTTTTTGTAAAATTCTGGATTTTTATCTATTTTTTCTATTTCTGTGTTTTTGAAATCTATAATTTCTAGAGTGTGGTTGGGGTTTTCTATTATTAAGTCTATTCTTCCTTTTAATTCGTAATTATTTTTTATTATGTGGAATGGGACTTCACTGTCTTTAATGTTTAAGTTTTTAGCAAATTTTTCATAGTATTCTTTTATGTTTTGGATTAATTCATTTACATACCTATTTTGATAATTGATTTTATGTTTATTTTTTTCTTGGATTAATTGATTGATGTTTAATGTTTGATTTTCTTTTAATTGAGAGTGTATATTGTTTAATATTTCATGTAGTTTGATTCCTTGAATGATTTTGGGAGTGGGACTTATACGGAAACTGAGATTTTGGCTTAAATAGTATTTGAAAGGGCATTTATTGTAGGTTAAATATTTAATATATGATAATTGAATTGGTTTTATGGTTTTATCTATTGAAGGTTTTATGTTTTGTATTTCTAAATTATTTAATCCCTCCTGGGTTAATTCTTTAATGTTTGGGTTTTTGTTTTTTAATTTTTCTATTATTGTTAATTTTTCTGAGTTTTCATCATTTTTAGGATTAGGGAGTGTTGATAGGATTAGTAAATCTTTTGCTCGTGTCATTGCTACATAGAGGATCCGTTTTTCTTCATCTTCAAATAATTTTTTTTCAATATTAGGATTTGAGTTTTTATATTTTAAAAATTGTGGTGGAGTGTAGAAGTTAGCTCTTCCATAATAGTAATCTTTCTTTTCCTTGTCTGGATTATATTTTTGAGGGAAATAATCTTCTTGTAGAGAACCAACAATTACTATTGGGAATTCTAATCCTTTAGATTTATGCACTGTTAAAATTTGCACTGCATCTTCATTTTGATTTATTTTATTTTGTCCACTGTTTAAACTTTTATTTAAATTATCTGTTAAATAGGAGAATAAACCTTTAAGATCATATTTATTTAAAATTTTTTCATAATTATAAATTGTTTGAGAAATATTACCTAGATTTTTTAATATTTCTTTATTATATTCTAAATTATTATTCCCCACAATACTTGTTAAGTAATTGTTAATGTTTAAGAGTTTATAATATAGGTCTAGTAGGGAGGGTTTATCTTTTAATTCTTTTACTGGTTTTTGGAATTCTTTTCTTATATTATTTAATGTTTTGAAGAATTCTAAATCCTTAGTATTTGTAATTCCAAGACGGTTTAAGCCTTCTTCATTTAATTCATTTAAATAAGTTTGTGGACATTCCTTTTCAATTTCATCTAAAAGATTATTGTTTCGATTAAAAATTCCTTTAAATGTTTTAATACTTGATTTCTTACCCTTGTTTTTATAGTATACTTGATGTTCAGCTTCTAGTAATTGTTTTCTATATTCCTCTTCTATATTTTTTAAAATAACTTGTGTTTCTAAACTTAAATTAAAATAGTTTTTAAATTTATATGAAGTATTTGTGAATGCTTTAAGATTTAACCATTCTATTTCCATTTTATTAGTATCTTTTAATGGATGATAACCACAAACATACCATAATAAAGTCATAATGCTTTTAATTTCATCCCTATCTTTAAAATCATTATAAGAATTAATAGAATAATTAATGTTTAATTTATCAAATTCTTTAAAAAGCTTATCCCCTTTATGTTTATAAGTTCTAAATAGAATCCCAATATCAGATAAACGATTAACCTTACCAGTACTTATTAAAGTATGAACAGTCATTGCAATATTAAATGGTTCATCATTTCGACTTTGATTATTTAAAACAAAAACATTATCATTAATATCCCTACGAGCTGCAACAAAATGTTTATAATCCCTTCCACTACGATAATCATTAATAAAAGATTCATTCACCTTAATAATATCGTCACCACTACGATAATTAGTATCCAAAGTTTTAACATTAAATAATTCATTAGTAATTAATAAATTAAAAAAATTAGGATTAGCACCTCTAAAAGAATAAATACTCTGATCTGCATCACCAACAACAGTGAAACTATCACAATTTTCTCTTAGTAATTCAAAAATTTGCATCTGAACAGGATCAGTATCCTGAAACTCATCAATAAGAATATTCTTATAAACAAGCTTATCCCTGACACTCTGTTTTTTAAGTAAATTTAAAGCCTGCAATTGTAATAAATCATGATCAAAATAACCTTCACCCAGTAATAATTGAATATATTTAGGATAAGCACGTGCAATAGCTAAATAACGAGCATTATACCAACTAAGTTTTAAACCTTTATCAGCATTCACAATACTTGTTGGAAATTTAAAATCATCACCACACTCATATTGAACTTTCCGAATCAAATCAGAAAAATCAAAACCAACCGGACGCTCCCTTCGAATATAATCAACCAAACCCTCAGTATCCACACCAAAAGTAGAATACTCATTAAACTTATCAAGAACATTACTAATCATATACTTAGGCATATAAGACTCAAAATTAAAACCTAAATCATCCCAATACTTATACATAAACATAATTAACAATTCAGAACCAGCACCACCAACAAGACTTAAATCATTACTTAAACCTAAATCATAACCATACTCCACTAATAATTTATGACAAAAACTATGAATAGTACTAATCTGCATATGATTAATCATACTATCAGTAATAAAAGCATCATCCCGCAAACGACTCTTCAACTCATTAGCAGCCTTATTAGTAAAAGTAATCACTAACAAAGATTCCGGATCAACCAAACACTCCCTTAATAAAAACTTCACCCGCTCAACAATAACCAAAGTCTTACCAGTACCAGGACCAGCATCAATCACCAAAGAATTATTAACAACATACTGAACAGCATCTAACTGACTAGAATTCAAACCATTAACCATAAAAAATTTATCCCCCTTATAAATTAAAATTTTATATTTAAAATAGGATTAAATAAATTCCTAAAAAAAAAGGAATAATCCTTAAATTTTAAATACATTAAATATTATCTTCAATACTATCCCAAAACTCACTAGCCCAAGACATACCATCATTTTCATATTTTTTAATAATAGTTAACTCATTATTCTTAATTTTATAGAGAACATAAAAATCATTACTTCCTTTCTCAACACTTAAATACAAACCATCACTAAGAGAAAAACTATTCACAAAACTACCTTGAATACTATATCCTCCTTGTTGAGATTTATCAACACCAGTAACCATTTTTGTCCAATTAAATTTATCTACAACAACCTTTTTAGCTACTTTTCCAATATTCATAAAAAAAATAATTCCCCCCTTAATTAATCAAGTTTTTATATAAAAAATTAAATAAAAATAATTTAAAAATTATCTAAAGTAGCATAACCTCTTGCTTTAGCTTCAGATACTATTGTATAATCTAAAATCTCTTTTATAGATGCGCCATTATCATTCATTCTATAAAATGTATTTTCACCAAGTAATACATAATTCCATTTAGCATCCATTCTGTCCATACCTTTTAATTGATTTATTTTATCTAATTCATCTAAGGTAGCTATTCTTTTTGATTGAACATTTGGAGAATTAATATCTTTATCAGATTTAGTTTCTACAACATAAACATCATTCCCTATTTTTACTAAAAAATCAGGATAGTATCTAGCTAAAAGACCATCTTCACGAATATAAGTAATAGTTGCAAAATTATGATAATATTCATTTATTTTAAGAAAACTATCCACCCTACTATCAATATCGCAGGATTCAATAAATGCCTTCTCAAATCCACCTTTATTTGAAGGATAAGGCAATCGTTCATAAATAGATTTAGCAACCTCAATTGAATAATTCTCACGCATTCTTAACTCAGAAACATCTGAAAAATATTTTTTCTTAACTACAGCATCCTTAACATCAACATTATTCTGCATCCTATAAATTACATTACTAACTTGTATTACAATATGGCTAATTATACTGTCTTCTGACATGAAAAGAATTCTCCAATTCTCATCAACCATTGGATTGAATTCTTGATTGAATAATTTAGTTCTAATGTACTCATCAATAAGCCCTGCTAATTCAGCATTATTTACTTGCATTAAAGGAAACTCTTTTTGACTTCTGCCAACAGGTTGTAACATACTAGTTATGGTTGAAATAATTTTTGATAAAAATTCATTATAACTTTCAGCACTAAATAAATCGGAATTAATATTGTATCTACCAAACTTGGTTTTAACAGTTAATTCTTGAGATTCAAATTCTTCTCCACCTTCACCTTTAATGATTTGTAAATCTTCAAGTGAAACATTAAAAGGTTTTAAATTATTTAATGATAATTCATTTTTACTTAAAATTTCCTCACTATCTCTTATAATTTTTGGCCAATACAAATCATAAGAATCATAATTATCTTTTAAACTAACAGTAATCATATCACCTAAAATTCTATTAGAACTAGGACCATCACTATCTTCAGCAATAATCCCGCCTTCAATGTATTTATCGTAAAAATCCATGAATTTTGGATGTTCAATTATACTTAATAAATCTAAATAATTGGAGGGTTCAGTTTTTTCTACTAAAATTTTTTGACGATTTTCTTTTTTAACATCCTCAAATTCGGGTTCACGCCACATTAATCTTAATCCACGACCAATAGTTTGTTCTAGTAATATTGAAGATTCTGTAGATCTAAGTGGAACTATAACACAAATATTATTCACATCAAAACCTTCACGAAGCATTAAAACTGAAATTATAATTCTTGGATTTTCATATTTATCAATATTAAATAATCTTTGTTTAATAGAATCCCATTCTTTTTCACTTACATTTCCTTTTTTATTGGAATGTATTTCTAAAAGTTCTTCTTCATTTAAGCCTTCATTCTTAAAAAAATCCATAACCAAAGGTGTAACTTTAGTATCTTCACATACAATTAACATTTTAGGACGTTTATATTGTTCTAAATTTTTAAATTCCTCATCTAAAATATTTAACTTAGCAAGACCTGCTCTTAACATTATTTTTTGACCTTCAGATAAACCAACAACTTTTCTCCCTTCTCTTTCAGCTTTAAAGTCTAATTTAATTGATGATACTTCACGTCTTTTATCAATAGCTATCATTTTAACTAAACCATTTTGTATAGCTGTTTTAAGTTCAAAATCTGTTATAATATGGGGAAAATAATGTTTAACCTTATTTTTACCACTAGTTGCAGTATAAGGAGTTGCTGAAAAATCAATTTGAATAAAAGAGTCACCTTTAGATTCAGCAATCTTATTTAAACTCTTTTGCCATTCGACCTCAAATATTTCTCCACCTTTTTTAATTTCATGGATATGATGTGCTTCATCATTAAATACTACAAGATCATTTAACTTGCTTAAATATTCAACTACATTCCCTCTTAAAAATTGATTATCTAATGCTTCAAGTGAATTTCCAGCAGTTCTTCCAGGTGAAATTGGTAAAACATTTTGTAAAACCTTCTCAGGAGCATCTAACGGAGAATCAAAACTTTCATCTTCTTCAATACCACTTAATAAATGCCAATTTGTAATTGCAATTAAACCATCCCCTGTGACTTTAGATGAAATTTCTTCTTTTTTAACAACAGAAGATTGTAAAAAACCAAAAATTGAATCTTTATAATTTTCTGGAATAAATAATTCCTGATTATCCATGAAATCTGAAGATTCAAAATGTCTTTCACCATTTTCATCTTCTTTTCCTAAAAATGCATCCAAAAGACGATTATACACAATTAAACCTGGAGCAACCAATAAAAAATTCTTAGAAAAATTACCTTCATCATATTCTCTTGCATTCAAGTACTGCCAAATAAGAATAGTATTTAACACCCAAGTTTTCCCAGTACCTGTAGCCATTTTAACTCCATACATAGGATGCTGATACTTAGGTTTTTCCAAATCATTAATATCCATATTTTGAAGAATTTCAGGATTCGTTTTCAAATACAAATCCTTAACATTATTAACCTGCAAAATTTCATGAAGATAAATAATATTCAAAATAGCCTGTTTTTGTCCCTCATGAAAATTAATATTACGAATATCACAAAATACATCCGAAAACCAAAATCTTAAAAGATCTTGAGTAACTGGAGTAACATTTTCATAAAAACTACCATCTTCCCAAGCATTATTAACCATTTCAGTTAACTCTTTAGCCATTAAAAGAGGATTTCGACCAGTACCTTTCATATTTTTAACCAAACTATAACCTCCATTACTTTATTTCAAATGTTGTTGCACTTTCAAAACCAAAGACATCCACTGCTTTAACACAAATTACTCTTGGATAATCTATTTTAGGTACATTGAAAACAGCTTTTTCAATTACTCTAAATTCATCATTATCATTATTAGTATTCTCCCTATAATCTTGCCATTTACTTCTAAATACTTCACCATCATAATCAGGATCAACACTCCAATACTCAATTAAACTTAAAGGATCATTAGCAATAGATTTTTGAAGTTTTTTCTTATTTTTCTCATCTAAAGGTAAAGCATCAGGAGATAACAATACATAATTAGATAATTCAACAGTTAATTTTTCACTATCACTATCATAATTTTCAATTACAGGATTTTTAATAGTTAAATATTGTAATGAAGAAAACCTTAAAGAATTAGAATTATTTCCTTGTTTTATAAGATCATTAGCACTTTTTTTAGTTTTTAATTGTTCAATTAAATCAGGTGGAATAACAAGCACATCTAAATCATTATCATTTAAATCATTAATTATTTGACCAATTTCCTGTACAAAATTCCATCCAAGAACAACAACTTTCTTCCAACCTCCTTTATAAGTATTTCTTAACTTTTGAGCCTTAATCAAAGTTTTTTTACCTGTCATCTTAGATGGAGAATCAACATAAACCAAAATTTTAGAATCCTTAATATAACCTAAATTAGTATAAGATCCCTCATCCTTAAATGGTAAAGCACCATACAAATGCATAACAACTTGAGAGAGATCCCGAATAGTTTTAAATTCAGACTGCTCAAATTGCTCTTTTTGATAATCTCCGATAGATTGATATAAAAACGGTTCAACTTCTTGATCAATTAAACGCTTACGAGATATCATACAAGCAGGTTTACCTAAATCAGACATAATCCATTTACGCCCTAAATTATCTGCAACAGCACCAGTAGTACCAGAACCTGCAAAAAAATCAGCAACAATCCCATTAGGTGGGCAAGAAGAATTAATTATTCGTTCAATTAATGCTTTGGGTTTTTGTGTTTGATAACCAACTCTCTCACTTTTCATAGAGATATTACCTATCATTTTTATATCATCCCAAACAGTGTCCATTGCAATACCTGGACTCTCATCTAAGTATCTTTTATATCGGGGTTTCCCTCTGCCCCCATCAGTAGAAGTATAATATCTACCATTTTCATCTTTTTTAAAAAATTGTTTAATGTATTCATCTGAAAAAGGTTTAAAAACCATTTTAAAATAGGGATTAGAATCTTTACTATAATAATAAATCACATCATGTTTATTATTAAATTTGGTTGCTTTAGGTGATTGACGTTCCCCATAATACCAAATTATTTCATTTCTAAAATTATTCCTTCCAAAAATTTCATCTAAAATAATTTTAATATAATGTCCAACATGCCAATCTATATGAAAAAATAAACTTCCTTTATCGGATAATAATTCTCTCATTAATATTAATCTTGGTACCATCATTTCAAGGTAACTTGCAGTTCCATTTTTCCAAGTATCTTTATAAGCAAATTGTTCTATAACAGTAGGTTTTTGTTCAATATCATTATCAGCCAATTTGATTTTTGTTCTATAATCTGCTTTAGAATCAAATGGAGGATCTATATATATCAAATCAATTTGTCCTCTCATTGAAGGTGTTTTTTCATCCCCTGCTAATAATGCTTGCATTGTTAATAAGTTATCCCCATATATTAATTTATTAAACCAATTATCTTCAGAAATATTTTTAACTTGTTCTTTAAAATATCCAGAATCATCTTTAGAAGGTAACACAATTTCATTTGTTTGTAATGTTAATCTGTTATCTTCTGAAAGACCTTTTAATATTTTATTAGCTTCTTTTTTACCTCTTTGCATTATTTTTGGTAATTCTTCTATTAATGATTTTGACAATTTTTATTCCTCCATTCAATAATTCAACTATGTTTTTTAAATAATATTCATTATTCATTAAAACCTTATAAATCAATACAATCTTTGATTAAACATGTTAATATGTTTTTATATTTAATTTGAAAAATAATGTTAAATAAAAATTTTATTGCCTAAAATTTAAAAAATTAACTTTGTTTTAAGAAATGTCTTTATCATTCCATATATAATCATATGATTGTTTAATTAAAAACATTGCATAATCTAAACCATTTATAGAGGATATTTTAAAAAAGAAATCACCATTTTCCCAATGCCCCACATTAGATATGTCCCTTCCTATTCCTTCAGGATCATTAACCTCACCAAAAGGCATATTAAGAGTTATCCTTAAGGCACCTTTTTGAGGAGTTATATCAACAAAATTTGTGAAAGATTTAAAAGCAATATAATGCTTATTAAATTTCCGCTCAATATCATTCCCTAAACCATATATTTCATTTTCTAAAGATTTAAACAAATCTAAATGATAATGTAGAAGCTTATAAGAATCTAAAGAATATTCACCTGTTTCTTTCCCAGTAATATTATTACTATTAAATGCAACATTATTAATCTCATACTTAGAATTTATATAATCATAAGATTGTTTTATTAATTCCATTGCATAACTTATGTCTTTTATGGAGTTTATTTTGAAGAGGTAAGTGACTTTATTATTATATTCTATTTTAGGAAGGATTTTAACTTTATTTTCTGGATCTTTTAACATTCCACTTGGCATTAATAGTTCTATTTTTATTCCAACTGTTTGAGTATATGTATAAACAAAGTTTTTATTAGTTTTAAATGTAGTGCAAGTTAATGTTGGATTTTTCTTAATATTTTTTCCTAATTTAAATATTTCATTTTCCAGTGTAGCGAAGAGTTGATGTTGTAAGTTTTTATTATATTCTCCTGGATTTTTTGGTTTTTGAGGAATATATTTTTCTAGAGTTTTTTTATCTATTTTTGGGTATGGCCATGCTTGGATTGATAAATCTGCTAGAAGTTCTGCTCTTTTAATAATTTCTTTCTCATTCCAATCAGGCAGATAGGATAAATATTTATTTAAGCACAAAGGACTGTCTTTAAACCCTCCATAAGTGTTTTGTTTTTCTTCAAAGGATAAATCAAGTAATGCAGATTTGGTTGTTAATGTGAGATTTCCTATATTGTTTACATATTTATTATAGATTTCTTGATAATTTGGCCCTAAACTTTTCATCCATTCCTTTGAAATGTTTGGATTTTGTGGTAGTATATATTCAATTGTATAATCCTTAAAATTTAAACGAAATTTAGGATGATAGTAGGATTCAATTTTACTTAATAAATGGCTCTGTAGAAATCCTATATTTTTATTAAAATATTTTTTCAGTTAAAGTTGTACCTGGGTGTTTTTTATTTTTTGATTTTCTTTATTTGTTTTTTAAAGAATTTTGAGGTGGTTTTATCAACTTACACTTTAAATACTACTTAAGTGGTTTAAAATAAGTTATAATAAAGTATTAATAGTTAAATGGATAAAATATATTAATATGATAAGTAAAAAAACCTTTTCTCCATATCATATTTTGTTTTCAAGTACAGTTAAACCTTTTGGATTATGAATGTGAAAAACCATTAGAAAACTGTTTAAATCATCAGTCAAAAAAATGGTAATATTGAATTATCAGGTAATCGCATGCTGTTATATGCTGAAAAAGTATTATAACTAATGCTAAAGCATGTTTATAATGATTATTCCAATTATTTTAGTAATCATTTTATACACACAGCCTAAATTATTCACTATTTTAGCTCTTAAAATCTATTCAAAAATGACCTATCATGAAATAATTGAGTAGATGCAATTATCGGATAAATTACTAAAATTTTTAAGATTAAAAACCATCCCACATTATACAACAATCCAGAAATTCTTTAAAAGAATATCTGAAACAAGCTTTAAAGAATATAAACAAGAAAATATTATCAAAATTCACTTTAACTGGTGGAAACATTGCTTTAGACGGATCAGGATTCACCAATGATTATACCGATAAATATTTCGCGAAAATACGACGTAAAAGAACGAAAAAGCTATGAAAAACCATTATTACGATCAAATGTTTGACACACAACTAATTCTTGATTATCAAGTCCAAAGAGCCCCAAAACATGTACACACACTTCGCAAAACAATCAATCAGAAACATAAAAATATATAAACCCACATTTACATAATTGCAGACAAAGCATACGATACAGAACCCATAAGAAAATGTATAAAATGAAGAAGTAAGATCATTTGACCAAATACCACTAAAAACAAGAGCCAAAAACGGACACTACAGAACCAACAGCCCCACAATATTCCGACCAAAAATATACAGCAAAAGAAACAATGTAGAATGCATATTCAGTGTAGTAAAAAGAAAATTTAATGGAACAAATCACAGCAGAAGCCTAAAAATGTCAAATAAAGAAACCAAACTCAAAAACACATTCTACAACTTCTACAGATCAACAAAAATACCTCAAAAATAGGGTTTCTACAGAGCC
>DAGJ01000026.1:0-6515 GCA_002495685.1 Methanobrevibacter sp. UBA412 | reverse complement strand
TAGGGTTTCTACAGAGCCAAAAAAATAAAAATAGAATAAAAATTTTAAAATTATTCTATTGATAATATTCTGAATCTTCCATAGGTTCTCCTTCTAATCCTTCCCCACTATAGTCAGAATAAGGATCTTCTACCATTTCACTGTCATCTACAGAATTAGTAGTAGTATCTGTACTTTGAGTACTAGGACTTGAGGAACCTTGAGTTAATAGTATTGAATCAAGGAAGCTTTGACTGTGATGTTGAGAATTACCACCAGTAATTTCTATAATATAATGCATACCATTTAAATAAAAACTAGATGAAACATCTCCACCAGTAGTAGTACTTGAATCTACAGTTTCAGGTATAGCAGTAATAGTTATAGTAAAACTATCTCCTTGTCCAGTTACACTGTAAGTTTCACTATACCCACCATCGCTTGATGGAGTATTGGAACTTTCTTGGAATTCATAACCAGTTAAATTTAATTCTACATCTCCAGAACTTAAAATATTTGGTTCGCTACTAGTAGTATTATTTGCTACAGTATTATTAGTAGTAGTACTAGAAGCATTAGTATTAGAACCACTATTAGTAGAAGCAGTATTTTCACTAACTAAAGAATCAGCAAAACTTGTAGTATTATGGCCTTTATTAGCTCCACTTGTTTGGATAAAATAATGTTTACCATTTAATTCTTTACTGGTTGTTACGAAATTAGGAGACTTAATAAAAGTTTCATTAATCTGTTTTAAAGTATTTTCATCAACAGTACCTGGAACAATATTAATTGTTAAAGTGAAAGTATCTCCTTGACCAGTTACAGTATAAGTTTCTATTAAACATAAAATACCCATTATAGTTTCTGATTTGTTAGATACTAATTTGTAATCATAACCTTGAGTATTTAGTTTCAAATCACCAGAAGAATCAGTTTGATCTTCTTGAGCAAATGGATTTGAATATACATTGGAACCTGTAACGAAAAATATTGTTGTAGATATAATTAAAACACTTACGATAATTGCTACACATAAAATTAATAATTTATTATTTTCCATTCTTAATTCACCCCCTTTTTAAATAAATAATACATATATTTCTAAAATTATACAGTTATAAAGTTTACTATAAAATCCTGTTGATTTTAATCAAATAAATATAAAAATATTAAAAAAATAGTATTAAAATGTAAAAATAAGTCATTGAATTAATGGTTTAATATAAAAAATAGTGGAAAAGGGAATAAGTTTTCCCTTTAAATTGTTAATTTATTCTGTTAGTGGTTCTGCATCTTGTGGAGGGTAAACTTTTTTAAGCTTTTTAATATAAAGTTCAGCCCAAATATAACTTATTACAGCACCTAAACATACTCCGCATACTACACCGTAATAAATTCCTATTTCTCCCATTCCCATTACTACACCGAAAATGTAGGAGAATAATACTTCCATAAGTAAAGCTCTTATTGTGGTTAAAACTAAAGAGGTGAAACCTTTTCCCACACCTTGGAAGACCATTGCAGACATCATACCGAAGTTTACTCCAACTATGAATACACATAGTATACGTAACATTACTATTATTTTAGCTGATAGTCCTGCACTTGCACTGGAGTAGGAGAATATTAAACTTACTTGTGGGGCGAATACATATAAAAGAATTATCATTATTATACTTATTAAGGTTCCAATTTTTAAAGTATATCTGAATGCATCTTCTAATTTTTCTGAATCATGCCCTCCATATGCTGCACCTGCAACTGTTAGTAGTGCTGTTCCTAATCCCATTAATGGTATCATTGCCATTTGTACAAGTCTCATACCTGCTGTATATGTTGCAACCGCTACTGTTCCAGCTACTATTACTAATAAGTAATTTTCTATAATTCCAAGTATGCTGAATATTAAGTTTTCTGCTGTTGAAGGTACTGCTACAATTAGTATATCTTTTAGTATTGAAGTTTCATAATGGAAGTGACTTTTACCTAAGTCTAGGTATGTGTCTCTTTTTATCCAAATCCAGTATATTAAGATTGCACAACTTAAGAATGAGGATATTACAGTTGCTATTGCTGCTCCTGCTACACCTAAATGGAATATATAAATGAATATTGGATCTAATACTATGTTTAATATTGCTGTTGCTGCCATTACATACATTGCACGGTTAACATCTCCTTCTGAACGAAGTAATGATGTTGCTACACTACTGAATATGAATACTACGAGGAAAATGAATACTATGTAACCGTATTGTAATGCTTGTTGTGTTGCTGATCCTGCACCCATAATTTGTAATATAAATGGTAATAAGATGCATAATATTATTGAGAATAGTATACTTACTATAACTGTTATTAAAATACTATGTAAACCTGCATTATCTGCTTTTTCCTTATCACGAGCACCAATACAACGTGCAATTAAACTGTTTGCACCGGCACCGATCCCATTTCCTAACCCTACCACTATCATAAATAATGGTGTGATAAATCCTATTGCTGCTAATGGTTCAGATCCTAAACCTGCTACCCATATACTATCTGCTAGGTTGTATGCCATTATAAGGAACATACTAACCATCATTGGCCATGCTAATTTACGAATAGCCACATGTGAATCACCTAATAATAAATCAATATTACTGTTTTTTCCTTTTTCTACTTCTTCACTCACCTTTTTTTGCCTCCCACTTATCATCGTCTATATGTTCTTGATTAAATTTTCTTGATTCTTGAATAAATTTTAATAATAAATCATGAAGTTCATCTAAACTTATTGGCATATTATTAATTATTCCTTCTTCTCTTTCTTTAACTGATTCTTGAATCTGAATAACTATATCTCGTCCTTTATCTGTTAATGAAATTTTATTTCTTCTACGATTTTCCTCATCTTGCATACGTGAAATATATCCTTCATCCTCTAATTTTTGGAGTGTTCTTGCAACTGCTCCTTTATCTAAGACTAAAGGTTGGCTTAGTTCATCTTGACATATATTATCATTTTTTAATAAATTCATTAATATTGAAACTTGTGAATGTGTAATATTTGTATCTCTTAAAATGTGTTTTGCATAAATGTCTTGATGTCTGGTTATTATTTTAAAAAGTACGCTTATTGGAATTTCATTATAATCTATATCTTTTTTCAAGTTTTCTGTCCCTCATTTTGTAAATTTTTTTTTAGAACATATTATATTATATGTTATTGATACTATATAAAAGAGTTGATAAAGTCAATAATTGAAAAATACAATAATTGAATTAATCAACATCAAATAAAAACAAAAACAAACCATAAAAAAATGAACAAAACACCAACAAATAATAGAAAAAATTAAAAAAGTAAGAAAAACTAAAACAAAAACCCAAAAACTGAAAAGAAAAAAAAGAAAACAATCACAAAAAAATTAAAAAAGAATGAAAAAATCACACCAAATTCTTAAACTCAGAAATCCAAAAATTATAATGCTTATTATTCATATTCGCAATCATATCCTCAACACGATCATCTAATTCCTTAGTAAAACTCTTATTCTCATAATCATGACTAGTCATATAATGACCATCAATCATATAATTACAATCCTCCTTATGGAAAATATAAACCACACCAATATGATCATAAACATAATCAGTATCCCTAGAAGGATTAGAATAATACAATCTAGAAACATTATAATTCCCTAAATGTATCTCCTCATTTTTAATTACTTCAAAATTTCCCCCTTCCATACTACTAAGCTTACTCAAAGTCTGAGGCCCAGTATAATTTTCACACCAATCCTCAAAAATATCAAAAATTATATAACCATTAGTAATACTATAAGGAGACTTAGCCTTACTAGACATGTTTAACTCTTTACTAGTATTCCAAGCATCCGGCACAACAAAACCAGAATGTTCCAATTGCACTGTCTTATCAGTATGAAAACTTAAAAAATTATTAATCGCACCCATATTAGTTAAAAACAACAATAAGACAACAATAACAATTACAACACCAAATTTCTCTCTATGCTTCAATTTCTAAACCCTCCAATCATTTTTCAACTTCAATTTTCCCAACATCAATATTCTCTTCAATACACTCAGCATCAGAATCCTCTTCATCACCAGTATGAACTGTTTTAGCCCAAGTACGCTCTTTACGAGTTAACATTTGCCAAAAAGTCATAAAGAACAATGGAATTAAATGGAAACAGTATACCCAATAACCAACAACATCAAGTAAAGTTCTAGGTAAACTTACACGATCACGAGATAAAGTAATAAAAGCACCAGGGAAAAATCCAAAAGCACTTATAACCCCAACAATCAAAGGCGCATCCATACGAATAAATACAGAATGACCAAATCCTAACCAAGCCACAATATTAACAATAAACACAATAAAACCAAAGAATACTAACATATTCAAACCATAGAAAGCCACATGCTCTAATACTCCAAACATTCTAAAAACAGGCATTGGTGAGTTAATAATTTTTGAGGAATAAATAAATAAAGTTTCAAAATTCCCAATAGCCCACCGAGAACGTTGACGGAACAATTGTCTCCATGTAGGCACAGCTTCTTGATACACCCAAGTATCACCACAATACCGGATTGCATAACCATTAATCATTAATTTCACACTTAAATTTAAATCTTCAGTGATTGCGAAACCATCCCAACCTTCACTATTTACTATAGCCTCTTTTTTAACTAACTGCCCATTTCCACCAAGAAAACCAGCTTTACCAAGTATATCTTTTGCACGAACAATATTACCAAATCCAGCAAGTTCCACATGTTGCATACGAGTTAAAAAATTCTCATCCTTATTATACATTTTTATACGAGACTGTACACCTTGTACATTATCATCATTCAAGTAAGGGATAATAATATTTAAAAAATCAGGTTCCACTCTTGCATCTGCATCAAAAACAGCAATAATACTTCCTTTACTAATTTCTAAACCATCATTTAAAACAAAACCTTTACCTTTACCAGATCTTGGAGGAACCCTAGTTACAACATTTAAACAATCATGTTCTTCTTTTAACTGATTTAAAACTTCACCAGTATTATCTTCAGAACCATCATTTATAACAATTAATTCATAATTCTTTTCCCCATTTAAAGTATAATCTATATTAGCTAAACTATCCACACATTCCCGTATTGTGAATTCTTCATTATGTGCAGGTACAAGTAAAGTTACAAATGGATTTACATCCCATTCCTTAACTGGATCTTGTTTAAACATACTTGCAACTGCAAGGAAAACCATTATAGCTGAAGGAATGAAAAGCACCCATTCTAACCAGGTAACATTCCTACTTAATAAACCTGCAATAATTAATATAAGTGATCCTCCAAAGATTACAAGAACATTAATCTTTTCTATTTTCATTTCAACATTCTTTTCTTTAACCTTATCTTCAACCTTATAAATCTGCCCCATATTGTTTAATGATTTATTAATTGCTAAAGCAATAGTGTATTCTAAGTCTCGTTTATTAAAAGGTTTAGTAACATAAGCATAAGGTGCAGTTTCTATAGCTTCATTAGAAGTTGCATCATCAGTTTGAGCAGTAAGATATACAATTGGTATACTTAATAAGTTTATTTCCTCTGCAATACTTATACCACTTTTTTCCCCTTTTAAATTAATATCTAACAAAACTAAATATGGAGGGTTTTCTTTTGCAGATTTTATTGCATCTTCAGCATTATCAACAATATCTGTTATATGGTACCCTGATTTTTCTAAATTTCCCTTTAAATCAAGAGCAGTTATTGCTTCATCTTCAACTATTAAAATAGAATAAATATTATCTGGTTTATTTTGAATTAACTTCACAGGATCATCAACTGCTTTTAAAACATTTTCATCCCTATCTTTAAATTTCAAACCTTCATGATATTCCATTTCAGTTTTAAATCTATTTGTGAATCAACCCCATCATTTGATTCCTCATTTTTAACGATTCCACGTGCTAAGTCTGCTTTTTTAACTTCTATTTTACTACGTTTAATAGCAATCTTAATAACTCTCTCTAAATTCTTAACATTGAAAGGTTTAGTGATAAAACCATAAGGTGGTTTAATATTTACCTCCTTAAAATTTTCATCATTAATATTTGCAGTTATGAAAACTACAGGTATATCTAAAGCTAATATTTTTTGACTAGCATGAATACCATCTACTTCCCCTTTTAAACCTATATCCATTAATACAAGATCTGGCCTTTGATGTACTGCAGTGTAAATTGCATCGTCCCCATTATCAACAATGCTTATTACCTCATAACCTAAATTTTCTAATTTATATTTTAAATCAGTTGCAGATAAAGTTTCCTCTTCAACGATTAATATTTTCTCTAAATTCATGTTTTACATCCTTCTTTAAATACTATACCTATTTTTATTTTTTAACCTATAAATAGTTTTTAATAGATAATATAAGGGCTCTGTCAAAAACTTGTGTGCTAAATTTGGTTTTTATTTTTTATGTTGCAGAATTCTAGTTTTAGTTTGAA
>DAGJ01000005.1 GCA_002495685.1 Methanobrevibacter sp. UBA412 | reverse complement strand
GAAACCAAACTCAAAAACACATTTTACAACTTCTACAGATCAACAAAAATACCTCAAAAATAGGGTTTCTACAGAGCCAATATTTACTAAAAATTTTTTCTCTCTTTTTATTAAATCCCACTTTAACATATGTTTTTCTTATTTTTCAGGCTTAATTTACTTATATTTTTTTTTAAGAGTCCTAAAAAAAATTTACATATAAACAGGCACCTGGATAATAATGAATATGGTCTTTTATTTATATATATTTTTTCTAAAAAATTTTAGGAATCCTTATTTTTAAATAATCTAAAAATCCGTATTGTTCCATAATATATGAACAAATAATAGGTGAATTTAAATATTAACACTCAATAGATTAACTATTATAAATTAAATATTTTTTAAAACAATAAAGGGGTTGCTAGGGCTTGTCAAAGATTTGTCCAAAATGTAGTCAAGAATATGAAAATAAAATGGAATACTGTACAGAATGTGGATGTAAACTATCACAAGCTAAGAAAATACCACCGATCCTTTTTTGTCCTAAATGTGGAGGGAAATTAAGAAAAGGTGCAATTTATTGTGAAAAATGTGGAAGTCAAATAGAAAAGATAAACTCAAAACAGGAAGTCAAAGTAGAAAATTCAGATGAATACTATAAAAAATATTATCCAATTCTCATAGGATTAATAATAAATAGTATAATAGGATTAGTTTCACAAAACATTTATCCAGTAATAATTGGGGCTTTAATCCTTGGATATTTAAGTATTAATAATAACTTAGTTGACTTATTAATTTACAGTTTAATTCTTTCAGTTTTATCATTAGTAATTATAGATTATAATCTTCTTATGAATTTTTTAAGTTCAATGCCTGCTACAATGTATTTTATTTACATCCAATTTTTAACAGATTTAACTTGCTCTGTAATATTAAGTGTTGTTTTTAGTTTCATAGGATTTAAATTAAAAGAAATTTTCCCAGAACTTCATAATAAAATAATTAATATGGGGGCTTAATTTTTTGAAACTTTATTGTCCAAATTGTGGAGAAGAAATACCAAAGAAGGATAAATTTTGTAAATATTGTGGAAAACCTTTAGAAAATCTTGAATCAGAAAAGAACTTAAGTTTTAAAGGATTAACTACTAAGTATCATTCATTAAATCCAAATGATAAAGTACGTTTAAAAAATTTAAGCATTATTTTAATTATTGCTGTAATAGTTTTAGCTAGTATAGGTGCAATTATTTATTATACTGCATTAAATCAAACAGTTGATTTAGGATCTGAAGGGAAATTTAATTTACCTTTTGGTTATGAAGTTGATGAAGAAAATAGTAATAATGATATGCTCTTAATGAATAATTTTAAAGAGTTAACTTCTATAGGAATAATACCTGGTGTGGATAATCAGCAAGATTATCAAGCTATTACTGGGTATCTTTTAGTAGGTCAAAGAAATGTTTATATTAATGGTTTAAGTGTAACTGAAGAGCATTATAGTGCTCCTTTGAGTTTTTATAAAGATCAATATAAGTATTATGTTGTTAAAGAGGGTAAACAATTAACTATAACTGCTTTAATGTCTAATGATTTGGATTGGAGTGTTCAAAAATCTGATAATCCTGTAAATATTATAATATCCACACTTCATTAAATTTTTAATTAAATTTCACTTTTTTTAATTTTTTTTGTAAGGTTTTATATAGTATATTACATAAAATAATATACTTGCTTAGGCAAGCTTTTTTTGCTTTTTTATATCTTTTTAAAAATTGGTAATGAATTCTCATTAAATTATACTTGTCTAAGCAATTAAATATTTTATTTAAAAAAAACATTTGGAGGAAAAAAATATGGACACAGAACATGAAAAGAACATTATAACTTTAGTTTTAATGTTAATATTAACTGGCCTTGGATATATGGCACAAACAATAGTAACCACAAGTTTTGATGGGATGATAAATGATTTCCATATAAGTTCAACAATGGTCCAATGGGTACTAACAAGTTATGTACTAACTATTGGAGTAATGATACCTCCAACAGCATACTTAACACATAAATTTTCAACAAAAACATTAATTCTATCAGCATCATTAATTTTCACAATTGGATCTATAATGTCATTTTTAGCTTCAAACTTTTCACTATTAATTATAGGAAGAATATTAGAAGCAGCGGCAACAGGAATTCTATTCCCCATCTTACAAATTTCAATTTATAAAATTGTAGAAAAAGATAAATGGGCAGTAACAATGGGAGTAGCAGGAATGACAATAGGAGTAGCACCAGCACTTGGACCAACATTAGGTGGACTACTTGTAGATTTTAGTGGATGGAGATTAATATTTGAAGTATTAACCGTACTTGGAATTTTAATAACAACATTAATATGTTTATTTGCTGAAAAATTAATTGAAACAGAAGATTATCCATTAGATTTATTATCTATCATATTATCTGTAATAGCATGTACAGGAATAATGTTTGGAGTATCTAATATTTCAATAAATTTAAATTATGCATTAGTTTTCATACCATTAATAATTGGGTTAATATGTTTAGGACTATTTGTGTATCGTCAAAAACAACTTAAAAAACCATTACTTAATTTAACTAGTTTAAAAAATAAATACTTTGTAGTTGGAACTTTAATAATTTCAATAATGAACTTTCTATTAATTGGAATCATGGCTATTTATCCAATTTTTGCACAAAACATAAAAGGATTTAATGCAACAACTTCTGGTTTAATATTATTGCCTGGAAGCATAGCAATGATAATTCTTAGTTTATTCGGTCCTTCTTGGGCTGAAAAATATGGAATACGTAAAATATCATTTATAAGTACAATCTTATTAATAGTAGGATCTTTTCCAATGATATTTTTCAATATGACTACTACTGCATTAACAATGGCTATCTGCCAAATTTTAAGATGTGCAGGAGTAGGATTAGGAATGATGGCAATAATCAACTGGTCACTAAGTATTGTTATGGCTGATATTGAAGATGCAACAGCAATAAACAATACAATAAAACAAATAATAGCAGCATCAGGATCTGTAGTCTTAACAGTAATAATGAGTTTTGTAGCTAATGGAACAATCGCACATAATAATATTTCAATTTTTGCATTTGACATAACATCACTTGTAGTAACTATTTTATGCTTTGTTACTTTATTTTTAACAATATTCTTCATTAAAGACAAAGAAAAAATCACAACAGTATAAAAAAAAGATGTTATACTCTTTATTTATTTTTTTCAAATAAAGAAAAAATTATTTATATTATACTCAAAATATTTTAAAATGATTAAAATGGATAAAAAAACTTCTGAACTTAAATTTAATATAAATGAAATTAATTTAGGCTTTACTATATCAACTTTCAATAAATTTTACCTTCAATATTTAAATTATTTATTAAAAGAATTAGATATTACTTACAATCAAGGATTATTTATATCATTAATAAATAAATATGGTTTTAGTTCTCAAGAAAAAATTGCAAAAGTTCTTAAAGTTAATGAAGCAAGTATAACACGATTAGTTTTAAGAGTGGAAAAGAAAGGTTTGATTAAAAAACAAGTCAATCCTGAAGATAAACGTGCTAAAATTATAGTCCTTACAGATCAAGGGAGAAATCTTGCAAAACAATTTGAGGATATAGATGAAAATTTTGAGAAATCTTTAAGAGATGAGTTTTCAGATGAAAAAATTAAAGATTTTAAATATTTAATGATAGATATGACAAAATCATTATATCTGAAATGTCCTTCTAAACTTTAAAAATTTTTTCTAATTTTTAATTCTTTTACAATTTAATATAATATATAATAAAATAAAACTTAAACTTTTTTTAATTTATCTTAATAATTATAATAGGATGTTTTATATAAGTTAAAAATATAATTTTAATTAATAAATAATTTTTAATAATTATTAAGTAAAATTTTAAATTTACATATAAAGCAGTAATGAAAATATAAAAAAAGTGTTTTTTGTGATTTTAATATGATAGTTAAAAATTTAGATTGTCTATCTATACCTAAAGAATTAAAGAAAGTTGAAATTGAAATCTATGAGGATTTTTATATTTACTTAATCCAAATAGATGGTTTTGGCTATGCATTACATAGTAATAAAGGAGATAATCGTTCTAATTTATATGTGTTAAAAACTGATTTTTTACCATCTGATTATGTCTTAGATGAAAATTATGATGAAAAAAAACAATTTATTACTATTGTAAAAAGATTATTATTTAATTTATATGAAAATTTAAAGATTAAAGAATCTAAGAAGATGCAAGAAGAATATGTATTTATTCATTTAATGGATTTATTAGAAACAGGTCAATATGAGATTATAACTAAAGATTATGATTTATATAGTTTAATTGAAGAAGGAGTTATTAAACTAGTTATTGATACTTTAAAAAATGAAGTTAATGATTTAAAGACAATAGTTAATAATGAAGATTCTTAAAATAATTTATTTTAAATTAATTGAAATAAATATTATAACTTTTTTTATCACTTTATTAGGTTTTTTTCTAAATATATTATAACTATTTTTTATGCTCTAGTTTTTATGAGAATTTGATTAATTAGTATTATGAATTTTATTTTTATGAAAATTATTTTTGGTTTAAACATTCATATTTTAATTATTTTTCTTTAGGATTGCTTTTGTGTTGAAAACTTTTATATTATTTAAGTTATTGTTAAAATATTAGTTTTTGCAAATATTTTTATTAGATTTTATCTTTGTTGTAACTTTCCTTATAGGTTGTGCCATGTGTTTATGGCGTTAGTCTTAATTTTATGTATTTTTACAATTAATTTTGATGACTGCTTTTCGCATGTGCTAAATTTATTATATTTATAAAATTGTATTAAATCAATTATTTGATTTATTATAATGTTCGTGAGAATCTAATATTAATTATTATGATTTGATGTTGGTTTTGTAGATGTGGTGATATTTGATTGTTATGTCTGATATGTAAGATGTAATGAATCTGTATTTTATGTGTATTACTCTGTCTATTTTTTTATGTGTACTTCTTAACGTGACTATTATGTTATAACGTATTTAATTTACAATTTTTTTGTATTTTCT
>DAGJ01000020.1 GCA_002495685.1 Methanobrevibacter sp. UBA412 | reverse complement strand
CTTATACTTAGACATTGTAATCAATCTCCTTGTGAGATGTTAATTCATCATATACCTTTTTATATTCATCAGTCATCTCTTTTTTTGATTTGAATTTTATTTTAGAGATATTATCAACAACTTTTTCATATTCTTTAGGATTGTTAGCAATTTTCATTATTTTATCATATACTTTTTGAGGAGATTTATAATCTACTAACCATCCCCCACCTGTTTTATTTATTCTTTCGGATAAAGCCCCTAAATTTGTAGCTATAACCGGTACTCCGGAATTCCAACTTTCAGTTAAAGTATGAGAATAAGTTTCGGGTATTATTGAAAATATTCCCATAAATGAGGGTTTAATATTATTTACAAACTTTCCAAAGTCTTCTCTTGAGTAACGACCATGATTTTTCCCATATTGTTTCAATGAAGGGTAAGTAGTGCCCATAAAATGAAATTCTAATTTATTATCTTTATCAATTTCTTTTAGTTTACGTATTAATAATGATCCCTTGTGTTTACTTATATGTCCAGGGAATAATATTTTAATTGGAGTGTTTTTAGGGGTTAAACTGCAATTTAATCTTTTTGGTAAGTTACGTCCATGTTCAATGATTTTTATATTGTTTTTAATTTCAGGGTATTGGGCATTATAAACTTCAGTAGAATAGTTTGAAGGTGCTATTATTAAAGAACAACGATTTAAAAATTTAAGGGATTCATTTCTCCATAAATTGATTGTATTTTTTAAAGAAATCTCATCACTTGAATTAACACATCCACATGCCCATTTATCTTTTCTACACATCAACTCACAATATTCTTGGTTTTTATTTAATAAATGAATTGATGGGCAAATATAATAAAAATCATGTATACTCAATATGATTGGGATATTTAACTTTTCAGCTACTTTTGATATATCAAATGAATGGTTTATTAAATGATTAATATGAATTAAATCTATATTTAAATTGACCAGTATTGTAAAATAAATTGCCATTAACTCTTTGGAATATAAGAGTTTAGAAAAGTTTACATTCTTATCCAAAGATAAATTATCAGATAAATGGACATCCCACTGGCCTAATTTTTCAAAATGATCTATTTCCTTTCGCCATAACTCTAATTCCAATCCATTTGAAGTTAAAATATAACATTCATATGAATCCTGAATATTATCTATAATATCATTAGTTGTAAAACCTGTCCCTGCAAAACTACCTATTTTTTCATGAACTAAATAAAGTACTCTTTTTTTATTAGATTTACAATCTTTATTTATAGGATAATTTGAATTAAGCAAATGTTTTTGGATATTTTCTATTAATTTATTTTTTGGCAAATTATTATTTAATTTTTTAAGAATATTAACTACTTTTTCATAAGGGATTATAGGAAAAAGATTTTTATCTAATTTGTATTCCCTATTCTCTTGAAGTCCATATAAACTATAATGGACTAATGGGCTTAATTTGCTACTTAATGCGTCACCGTATTTATGAGAATAATAAACTCCATCAAAATCTTTATTTGGATCTTTACCTTCTTTATACCCATAAATGATATAATGAATTATAGGATTCATCCCTGAAGCTTTAACATCTTTATAATTACTTAAATAAAACTCTTCATCAAAAAGATTATTTTTCTTAATAGATCTAAATCCTTTAATATTTTTAAACATCTGCTTATTAGGTTTAAAAAGTAAATATACAATAGGAAAATGATATTTAATTTTTTTACTTAAATTTTGCTTGTTTAAAATGTTTAATCCCATAATAATAACCTTAAACCTATAAATTAATATTTATTTAAAATGCATTCTTCAATAATATTCATCATCTCTTCACAAAAATTACTATTTAAATTAACTAAAAAACTACTTTGTGAAAAACTTTTCTTTAATTCATTATAAACCTTATTTTTTTCAGTTAAAATTATATCATAAAAATCAAAATCATTATTAAAATCAAAGTCTTCATCTAAATAAAGAATTTTTACAGAGTTTTTTCTACAATTTACTCTTTTAATATCATATTCTTTAGAAAATGATATTAAAACATCAGTATCATCACCTGCATCCTGTTTATCGGATGAAGTCAACAAATCAACATTAAAATCTTTTTTATTCAGATTTTTAGCTAAATTAGATACTAAATCATAATTTTTTAAATTTATATTAAATTCTTCTATTAAAAATGTGAATTTAAGTGGTTTTTCTGTGAAAAATTTTATATTATGAATTTTATCTAAAAAAATCTTTTGAGTAATGTAACTACCTTGTTTTTCCCATAAAGTTCTTGTATTAAGTTCATTATTTTTTAAATATTCTTTTTTATCATTTATACGTGTACTTGATTCGTGATGGAATAATAATGCAGCAGAGCAATATAAAATTTCATATCCTGCCTTATTAAGATTTAATGAAAAATCAACATCTTCAAATCCATAAAAATATTCTTCATTCAATCCGTTTAAATCTTTATAAATAGATTTTTTGATTAATATTGCTGCTGCAGTTACAGCCGCCACTTGATTTGATTTATTTACTTTACTTTCATAAGGTTGTTCAAATTTATTTTTGTTATAAGCATAAGCACAACATGGTTTGATTCTTTCATCAAATATATCTCCTACATGTTGTATTAGAAATGATTTATAGTTGTTTTTTTCATCATAGTAATATGGATAGATTAG
>DAGJ01000006.1:445-17295 GCA_002495685.1 Methanobrevibacter sp. UBA412 | reverse complement strand
ATATAAATATATTAGCTCCACTTAATATATCAAATTTACTATTTCTAAATCATAATTAAAGCCATAACAAAGCTTAAAAAAATTATGAGACAAAATATTTCAAAAAATAAAATCAACTAAGTTTTTGACAGAGCCAATATAAGGCTTAAATCAAAAGAATCTTAAAAAAATAATAAATATATTGAAAGATATTTTAATTTTTGTATTTAATCTCAAAGCTTATTTAAAAATAGCTAAATAAGTTCATACAGTTATAATTCTAAAAATATCACTTCTAAAATCTTTATTAAACACCATTTTTTTTAGATAAATTTAAAATCAACAATTATATAATTTATAAAAATAATAATCATATAGTATGACTGATTCACTTTTTTGTCCAGACTGCGGTATGCTTAAATCTAATTGTATATGTGATAAATCAAAGAATAAAAGCATAATCCGCGAAACACCTAACCCTGTAAAATATTCTAAAAATACTAATTATAAAACTAAAACATTTCATAAACCATTAAATAGTAAACCATACCGTATTGAAGACAATATACAATCACAAAGCCAGGTTCATGCCTTAACTAAAGAGTATCCTTTTATTGATAAGGATATTATAAAGAACTTTCCATTTAAACAACCTCGATATGGTCAATTTGACATTATCCAAGAACTTCTTGATGCAATTGATGATGGTTATAAATACATTATCTTAGAAGCAGGTACAGGTACTGGTAAAAGTGTTATAGCTTCCACACTTGCTAAAATCATTGGAAGTGCATTTATTCTAACACGTACTAAACAATTACAGGGACAATACAATGGTGAATTCGGATTCCCCATAGTGAAAGGACGGGGAAATTTCTCATGCATAAATGAAGATGATATAAATAACTGTAATATGGGTACTTGTAGAACTAGTTTAGGAGAAGAAAAATTCGCATGTCCTTATGGATTAACACCTAATAAAGCATTTGGAAGTGTTGAAGCATTTAATAGTCAAGGAGAAGTATTATTCTTCAATGGTGATACTCCATGTAATTATTGGAAACAAAAAGCTGATGGAGTTAATTCCCCTATAACAGTTATGAATTATGATTATGCAACATTAGAATTTAATCACGTGAAACACTTCCATAAACGTGACTTACTCGTATTAGATGAAGCACATAATGTTGAAAATATTCTAATGAAACTATTAGAAGTACAATTAGATAATTCAATTTTAAAAGAAGAAATTGGTAAACGTTTAACACCAGAAACTTTAAAAGATGGAGAAATTGAAGATTGGATTATAGAATTAGATGCAATAATTAAATCATATAAAGATATAAGAATTAGGGATTTAGCTAAGTATAAAGCTGAAAAGGTTAAAGAAACTATTAATCAATTGAAAGATTTAAAGGAAAACTTAATAAATGATAGTTCTAATTGGATAATAGATGCAAATGCAAAAGAGGGTATGGTGACTTTTAAACCTTTAAAAGTGGATAGAATAGCTAAAAAATACTTATTACAATATGGTGACACTGTACTCTTTATGAGTGCAACAATACTTTCAAAAAAATTGTTCTGCAAATGGTTAGGGATAAAACAAGAAGAAGCATACTTCTTAAAAGTACCAACACCATTTAAAACTGAAAATCGTCCCATAATTTTAGATTTTGCTGGAGAAATGACTAATAGAAAGATTAAAAGATCACAAGTAAAAGCATTACCAATTATAAGAAAAATATTAAGTAAACATGAAAATGAGAAAGGATTAATCCATACTAATAGTTACTCAAATATGGATTATATAATACAAAATTTACCAAGTTCAAGATTAATGTATCATAACCCTAGAAATCGTGAAAGAATCTTACATGAATTTGAAGAAAACAATGAAAATGCAGTACTAGTTTCACCTTCTATGAATGAAGGAGTGGACTTACCATATGACAAGTGCAGATTCCAAATTATATATAAAATACCTTACCCTAATTTAAAGGATAAACAGATTGCTATAAGAAAGAAGGAACGTTGGTGGTATGAATATAAAACAACTGTTACTTTAATGCAAACTTATGGAAGAGGAATGCGTGCAGATGATGATTACTGCACTACTTATATTATAGATAAATCATTAAAATCAATAATGAATCGTCCACTTTTCAAGAAATTAATACAAGACTCCTTTAAAGAAGCAATAATTAATCCAGAAGAATTATAAAAAATTTTAATTCTTTTTTTAGCTATTTTAATGTTTTAAAATAAAGATAAATACTATTTTTAAATTTTTTTTATGAAAATATTTTGATTCAGAAAAAGAAGAAAAAGAAAATAAATTAAGTTTAAAAGAGCAATCTTTTTTCACATCATATAAAATGTTATAAAATTAAGAAAAGATTTAATATGAAAATATAATATTATATATGAAAGGTTATAACATCAAAGTAAGATTAAAAAATTTTAAGCCAATAACTTGGCGTGATCTAATCATACCCTCAAATATTACTTTTAAAGGATTGCATGAAATAATTCAAATTATAATGGGATTCGATAATTCTCACTTATATGATTTTTCATTTAAGGATTCAAGATATAATATAATTGATTTTGAAACAAATGAAGACCAATTTTTAGCTTTTGATAGTGATTCTGTTTGTATTAACAAATTTTTTGATAATTATAAAAAAATTGGGTATACTTATAATTATTTTTATATGTGGGATATGACTATTGAAATTAAGGGTGAAGTTGATTTTAATAAAGATTACCCTGAATTTATACGATTTAAAGGGAATAATTTAATAGATGATAGTTATGAAATTAATAATATTATTAGTTCCATTTCTAAAAAATTTGGAAATCCTAATGAGATAGATGCTGAAAAAGTCAATGAATTTTTAATAGAAAAAATTCAATATAATCCAGAGCAAACTCAAAATGTATTAAAAGAATTAAATTTAAGAAAAGTTAGTGGAAAAATTTTAGAAGAAAGTGATGAAGTTTTTAATAAAATTTATGAAGAAAAGAAAAAATTTAAAAAATTTTTACATGATGCAAGTATATCAAAAAAAGGTTTAAGTAATGAAAAGATTGAAAAAAAGGAAACAGATTATCAAAGCAAATTATTTTAGACTTTTTATATAAATAATTTGATTCATAAAAAGAAGAAAAAGAAAATTAAATTTTAAATTTTGTTTTTAATCTGTTACTGTTATACGTGTACCTGATCCTGCTTCATCAAAAATAAATGTTCCGCCGTAGGTACAGTATGCACGGTATTGGCCTGGGTATAAATTGATTGGTAATTGGTATTCTCCATTACTGTCAGTTGTAACATTATAGATTTTACTTGCACCATCACTTAAACGTGTTAAGTTTAATGAAATTGTTTGACCTGATAAGCCTTCACCTGTAAACTTACTGTAAAGTTTACCTGTGAACTTAGATCCTGCATTATATGGTTGAGTAAATCTATTAGCAGTTAAGACAGTACTAACTTTATCACTTGAATTTTCAAAAACACTTATAGTGTTAAGGCAAGAGTAATTTCCATACTTAGCAATTGCTTTATAATATCCAGCATATAAATTAATAGGTAAACTAAATCTACCATCACTATCAGTACTTACAATATAATCCTTACTTTGACCATTAGTTAAACGAATTAAAATTAAAGTCACAGTTTTATTACTTAAAATTTCACCATCAGCTCCAAATAACACTCCACTATAAGGTGTGCTTTCACCATAAACCTTAGTTAAGTTTTCACCATAAATACCTTCCTTAGCACTAACATTCACAGATAATGTTAATAATTGATTATCAACATTAACTGTTACATTAACTAATCCAGTTAAAATTCCACTAGTAAAAGTAGAAGTAACATTATTTCTTAAAACACCTAAATATTTTATGATATCTCCATTAGCACTTGTATAATTATAAATACAATAAGGTAAAGATTCTTCACTTAATAAATCACTAACTGTTCCATTATCATAATGTTGGAATTTAAGATATAAACTTGTAGAATCACCAATATTAATATTAGATGGATCAGCACTAAGTGATAATATTATCCAATTACTTAAATTTACAATATGACCTTGAGTAAAGTTTTCATACTTATAAATTAAATTAGAACCCTCAAATGGTGTGTTATTTCCCCACCAATTATTATCAGCACTTAAATTACCTAAATAAAAGATTGCACTACCATTAAGTGAAGTATTATTTACAAAACTACAATAATTAGCATAAACATTTTCTCCAAATATTGCACCAGCACGGAGACTTGCATTATTAAATCTAAAATTAGTTAAATAATTAATAGATTCACCAATTACATGACAAATTGCTCCACCATTAAATTCTGCAGAATTCTTACTAAAGTAAGAGTCATTATTAATATTAGTACCATTAACAATGAAAATTGCACCACCATTTAATGCTTTATTATTTATAAAGGTAGATTTAAAGTTAGTTAAATTTCCTATATTATTAATTAAGATTGCACCACCACTATAAGTTGCAGTATTATCTTGAAATCCTACGTGATTATTAATAATCATACCATTAGATATTCCAATTGCTCCTCCAGCAAAACTTGCACTATTATTAAAGAAAAATGTTTCGAAGTTATCTATTATACCCTCTTCAAGATAGATTGCTCCACCAGTAGATTCATATTCTTCAGTTAAATTTTCAGCAACATTACCTGTGAAAATAGTAGAAGTACTATTTATATCCCCATAAGTAAGACAGATTGCTCCACCACAACGAGCAGAATTATCAGTAAATTTTGTATTATTATTAATTATATCTCCATAACCAATAAGTTCTCCACTTGTAAGGTTTTCTTGACCTATACGAATAGCTCCACCATTAATTTTAGCAGTATTATTAATGAAAATACAATTTGTATTTGTAACATAATCAGCATAAATTATCTTAATAGCACCACCACAATCACTTACAAAGTTATTTGTGAAATTAGAGTTAAGATTACTAATATTCCCTTCATACATACTTATTGCTCCACCTTCAAATGCAGAGTTACTTGTAAAGTTAGAATTATAATTTTCTAAGGATCCATTACTTAATCTTATAGCACCACCACTACCATTAACCATGGATGCAGTGTTATCTTCAAAATTAGTTAAATTATTAAAAATAGTACCATTAGTAGAGCATATTGCACCACCATTAAAATTTGCAGTGTTATTAATAAAATCAGTGTTAAGATTATAAATATCACAGTTAGTACTATTTGTTAAATTATCATAATTAGCATCACTATCAGCAAAGATTGCCCCACCATAACTAGCAGTATTATTAATAAAATCAGAGTTAATGTTAAGAACATCTCCTATTTCAATACGTATAGCTCCACCATAATTACTTGCATTATTTAAATAGAATACAGTTTCATTATTACTGATTATACAGAAAGGAACATAAATAGCCCCACCACTTTTTAATGCAGTGTTTTTATAAAAAATCACATTAACATTATAGATTATACCACAAATAGTTGAATCTATTGCTCCACCAAAATCAGCAGTATTCCCTCCAAAGAATACATGATCATTAAAAACAGTACTATTATGTGCTTCAACTGCTCCTCCAGAGAAACTTGCAGTATTATTAATGAAATTAACATAACTATTATTCATTACTCCATTAAAAATGGTAATTGCACCACCAGTAGAATTAATACGTCCTGAAAAACCAGTAACCGTATTAGAATAGAAACTAGAATTAATATTTGAAATATTACCTCTAATTACACATATAGCACCAGCAACACCAGCACTATTATTTAAATAAACAGTGTTATTATTTAAAAGACTTCCTCTAAATAAATAAACAGCCCCACCAATATCTTGAGCATGATTTTTCTTAAATACTGAATTATTTATTATGAGATTTGAATTAAAAGCAAAAATAGCACTACCAGATTCCGCAGTATTATTATAGAAATAACAATTATTAAATATTAAATTATTAGAATCTGCAAAAATAGCACTTGAACTATTAATAAAAGTTAAACCATTAAAATTAACACTACAATTTCCAGTACTGAACACATAACCAGTATTGGAACTAGTTAAACTAACATTACCAATATTATTTGCAGTTAAAGTTAAATTCTTACTTATACTTTGATTTACAAGATTATATGTACCATCACCAAAGATTATACATCCATTATCTGTAATTTTATCATAAGCACTGGACCAATTACTAGCATCACTACTATTGGCTCCACTTCCTGTACCATTAGGACTAATATAAATAATATTACTATTATTACTAGCTAAATTATCCACACCATCTCCAGAATTGTATTCAACCCATTATCACTTAACAGGTTACTTTCATCCCCTACATTAGTAAAGGTAACATTACTTGTATTAGTACTAAAATTAGTAAAATCATCATTAACAGCAGACACACTACTTATAACAATGAAAAACACTAACAATAAACTAATGCTTATTAAGGATTTCTTAAACTTCACCTTATATTTCTCCTATAAAAAAAAATAAAACAATGAATAAATCCTATAAAAAAAAGATTAAAAATCTTTCTTAATAAATTTATATGAGAAAATCTTTAAAACATTGAATAAATAACTTCCTATTTAACTCTCACCAAAAAAAATTTAGAAAACCTTAAAAAAAAAGTATAAAATAAAAACTTAAACAGTATTTAAATTAAGAGGAAACTTAATTAAGATACTAGAACCTTTACTAGGTTTTAAATCAATTAACTCCCCACCAATTTGACTAGTTAAATTTTGTAAAATAGTCATACCTAAACTATTACTAGAATTAATATCTAAATCATCAGGCAAACCAACACCATCATCACAAACATTTTAAAAACATACCCTCATCGCTACGTTTCAACTTAATACTTAAATGACCTTTACTATCACCGGGGAAAGCATACTTAATAGTGTTTAAAATCAATTCATTAATCATTAAACCTAAAGGAATAATAATATCCATATCTAATTCAATATCCTCAATATCTGTGATTAATTTAATATTATTAGTACCATATAAATTAAAAATTTGAGAAGCTTGAGTAACAATATAATCATTAACATTAGCACTCTCTAAATTACCAGACTGATAAGTCTTATCATGAATCAAAGCCATACTATTAATACGATCAATAGTATTCCAAATAGTACTCTCAGGATCATCCTTATTAAAATGTAAATCAATATTTAAAAGACTAACAATAAGTTGTAAATTATTCTTAACCCTATGATGAACCTCTTTAAGCAAAATCTCCTTCTCACCAATACCCTTCTTAATCTTATCACTATTTTCTTCTAATTGCTTACGAATAATAATTATGTCAGTAACATCCTGAACACATGTAACAATCCACCGGTAACTAGGATCATACTCACTAACTTGAGCAAAACTATAAATAACTAAATACTTAACATTCCCTTTATGAGTACTGATTTTAAAAGTTTTCTCATGAAGAAAATCACAATCCCCATTTAATAAACCCTCAAAAATTTCTCGATCATCATCATTCATATATTCATCGAAAATATTATAACCTTGAGGAATCTTCTCCACTTCCTCCGAATCAAATTCAAGAATATTATAAATCTCATCATCCCAACCGAAAAAACCTCTATTATCCCCATGTAATAATGCGAACTTATTAAGCTTCTGACAAACTACTAAATTATCATGCAAAATTTTACCTTGCTCAACAGTCTTGTTAAAACTGGTAATATCTGAAAAATTAAACTTAACAGCTAATTTACCATTATGAAATTCAGGACTAAGATAAGCAATAAAATAACAAGGAGAACCTTTATCAGTTTCAAATTTAACCTCACCAGAATAAGATAAAACTTCCCCTTTAATAATATTATCATAAATTTTTAACCATTCACTCTTAGAAACACCCTTAAAACTCATATCCTCAAAAGTCAAAGGTGAAATAGAATACATTTTTTCCAAATCAACAAACTTCTGATTCTTCTTTATAAACATATAATCCTGACTAATAGCAGAAGCAAGATTAAATTGATAAAATTCTTTAAATTCATCATTAATAAATGAATTATTCACATCTTCATGAGTATATAATGCATAAATCAAACCTTGAATTTTAAATAACTTAGCTTCATAACTTAAAACAAGATTATCATTTAAATCTTGCACTATTAATTTAAAATTAACAGTAATATCTTCTTGATAAACCTTCTTTAAAGAATTAACAAAACCTAATTCAAAATAAATTGGTAAAAGTTCAGATAATAAGCATCCTGAAAACTTTTCTAAATTTTCACCTCTTAAACTATCATCATCCTTATTTTTAGCTAAGTATTCTATAATAAAATCAGTACAATCCTCATTTAAAGGTTCATAAATATCTACAGCATAATCTGAAAAATTAAATAATGCTTGAAAATCAATCTCCTTAACATTATGAAAAGTTTCAGGAACACCTGTAAAATCTTTAACATTATCTATAGTAACTGTTTTAAATGAATCAGAATTTCCCTTCTCAAAATAAATCACATTCAAAGGACCCTTAATCTTCATAGACAACACCATTCTTATTAAAAACTAATCTAACATGCAAACCATTATATGAAGGGATTACACTAATTTTACCCCCAATTTGATGAGTTAAAGTTTGAATTAAAGTAAAACCTAAACTTGATAAATCACTGAAAACATTAGAATCACTTAAACCAACACCATCATCTTGAATATTGAAAATAATATCCTCCTCATTTAATCTTAAATTAATCCATAAATTACCCTCATCATTATGATTAGGGAAAGCATATTTAATCACATTTTCAATTAAAATATTTAAAATCAAACTAAAAGGAATAATAATATCATTTGGTAATTCAATATCATCAATTTTTAAATGAAGATTAATATTTGGCTTATTAGAGTTAAGTAAAAGACGTTTAGATAAATCTTCTAAGTAATGATGAATATTAACACCATTTAAACTAGAGGATTCATAAGTTTTCTCATGCATTAAGGAAATAGTTTGAATATAACCTTTAGTGTTAATTAAAGTTTCTAATGGATTACCTTTATTATAACGCATGTCAAGATTTAATAAACTTAAAATAATTTGTAAATTATCCTTAACTTGATGATGAACTCCTTTTAATAATAATCCTTTCTCATTTAACAATTCACTTAATTTTTCATTAGATCTTTTTAATTCCTCATCAGATTCATGAATTTCACTAAGATCCTGTAAAATTGAAGATATCTGAGATTTAGAATCATCCTCTAAATCTTTCATATAAACTGCATGATAAGATAAAAATTTATCATTACCTGAATAACTTTTAACTGGAACATAAACATTAAATAAATAATCATATTTTTCAGGATTAAGTTTAAAATCATTTAAAGCCTTTTTATGATTATCAGAAATTATATTATACAAAATAGAGTCTAATGAAACATTTGCCCGATTATCCTGAGGAACTTCTAAAATATCATATATCATAGGACTCCAATCATTTAAATCATTAACTGGACCATAACGTATCGCAAACCTTGAAGATTCTTGAACTAAATCTAAATCTCTCTTATAAGATTCAGCTTTTAATTCAGATCGACGAGTATTACTTATATCAAAACAAGTAAATTGGATTAATATTTCCCCTTTAACTGTAATAGGAGTTAAATAAACTTTAAAATAGAAAAATTCATGAGTGAATAAACTATGATAAACAATTTCATCCTCATATAAATTTAAATCTTTATTCATAATTTTATCATAAATATTTAACCATTCTTCATGATTTAAGTTTCTGAAATGTAAGTCTTCAAAATTAGTTGGCCCTATATTATATTTTTCATGAAATTCTAAAATTGCATTATTTCTTTTAACAATTTTTTTATCTTTAACCCAAAAAACACATTGAACATCCTCATTATTTGGTTTAAAATAATTTTGATTTGAAATTGAATATATATTTTCACATATTATGAAAACTAAACCTTTTTCTGCATAAATTTTCTGTTTTTCCTGTAAATATAAATGGTTATTATGATAAAAGGATATGATTAAATCTGTTACTTTCCCATTAGTGTATGCATCTTTTAAGTAAGTGAAGTATTTACTGTTACCCATATTTGGTAAAACTTCTTTAAATCTTTGTGATAGCACTTCATAAGGATATAAATCAATACCCTCCCACATTTTAGATTTATGGATAAAAATAAAGTCTTCACCTTCAAGGTAAGGTGATAAAATATTTGCAGAAATACCTAATTCTTCTATTAATCTTTTTTTAGGAAACTCGGGAGTTAAATATTTAATTGATGAAGGTTTAACTAAATTTGGTTTAGGAAACTCTAATGTATATTCTTCATTTTCTTCATCATTTTTTTCTATTATTTTTATTGTAATCATATGGATATCCTACTAAAAAAAAATTTGGTTTTAATTTTTTGGGAAAATGATTTGTAAAGCCATACCGTTACTCGGTTTTAAATTAGTAAAACTACCTTCTAATTGTTGAGTTAATGTTTGAACAATTACCATGCCTAAAGTACTTGGATTTGTAATATTTAAATCTTCAGGCAATCCTATACCATTATCTGAAATTACTAATTTATAATTATTTTCATCATTTGTAAATAGTATATTTAATTCACCTTCACAGTTATCTGGAAAAGCATATTTTATAGTGTTTAATACTAATTCATTAATTATTAAACCTAAAGGAGTTACAATATCTATATCTAATCCTTTATCTAACACATTTAAATTTACTTTAATATTACCATAACTATAAACTTCAATTAATTTACTTACTAAAGATTTAATAAAGTCATGAATATTAATTAAATCTACAGCATTATATTTTAACGTTTTATTATACATTAAAGCCATAGAATTAATACGATCACGAGTATTATGAATAGTTACATTAGGATTATCCCTGTTAAAATGTAAATCTAAACGTAGGTAACTTAAAATTATTTGTAAATTATTCTTAACCCTATGATGAACTTCTCTTAAGAGCATCTTTTTATCTTCTAATAAGTCCAATAATTGTTTATTTTTCTCTTTTAACTCTAATTCTTCAACATATGTATCTGTAATATCTCTTACTAAACTAACTAAATAAGTTGAATTATAATCAGCATCATCATGTTTAACTATAGCACTAATATAGAAGTATTTAATATGATTTTTAGATGTTACAACTTTAAATTGGGATTTAAAAACATCATCCTCTGTTTTCGCATTTTTCGCCCAATCATAAAACTTTTTCCTCTCATTTCCACTTATATATCGATCTAATACATTTTCATTATCTTTAACCCTACTAATTTCATCTATACTCATTTCTAAAAGATTATAAATTTCAGGAGTCCAATAAAGATTACCTTTACTATTTGAACGTAAAATAGCACATTTATTTAAAAGATTCACATTATAAAGATGTTCTTCTAATCTACGAACATTTGTCTCTTCTTGTCTAAAATTAGTAACATCAATTAAGTTAACCTTAATTGCAGCTTTATTATCAAATAATGTGAAAGATAAATACATATCATAATAAGTAGTATCACCAGTAATATAATTAGAATATCTTACAGACCCATTATAATTTAGTAAATCACAACTTAAAATCTTATCATAAATATTTAACCATTCATTATATGTTAATCCTTCAAATTTAATATCTTCAAATGTAAATGGTCGTAGGGAACCATTATCATGTTCCATTAAATTAAAAGCACTATTTTTACAAACAATTTTTTATTTTGAATAATGAAAGATCCTTGAGTATATTCATTAAAAATATCTAAGTCAAACTTATTAACTGCTGCAGAACTCATGATACTAGTTAAAATTAATAAATCATCTTCACGAAGTAAAGTATTATCTAAAGTGTATTTTAATTCCCCATCAACAAAAATTGCATGCTTATAATCAATTCTTTCATTATCAAAGTAAGCTTTTTTCATTAAATCTAGAATCCTTAGATTATGGGCAAAAAGATAGAAAACTTCACTATATTTATGTCCTATTACTTCGTCATTAGAAACATGAAAATGATTTCTCAAATATTCAGACATTAAATCATGAATAAAATCTTCACCATCACTGGTTGGATGTAAAATACTCACCCCATAATCTAAATCTTCAAATAATCCATTATAAGGTAAATTTTTAACTGGATAAGATGGAGTATTTAAATTTAAAAAATCAGTTCCGTCCTTTTCATAGTGAAAAGATGCAGAATATGTTAAATTATTCCCTAAAAAAAGATAAATTTCAATCATAATACTCCCTCATCATATTCATTTACAGGATAAACAATTTTAAGAGTACATCCATTTAAATTATCTATTTGAATTAATTCACCATTTATTTGTGAAACTAAACTATTAACTATAGTGAAACCAGAAGTATTTTCAGATTTTAAAATATTAAATCCTTCAGGTAAACCTTTACCATTATCTGAAATGATTAAATTGAATTCATCATTTTTCTTATAAAATTTAATTTTAATTAAAGCTTTATCAAATTCTTCATCAAAGGCATGCTTTATACTATTATGGATTAATTCATTTATAATTAAACCTAAAGGAACAATATTATTCATATTTATTTCAATATCTTCAACATCCAAAACCCTATCAATGTATTGTAAGTAATGACGATTTAAAATATAATTTACTTCTGATTTTATGAAATCATGAATATTTAAACTGTTTAAATTATCAGATTTATAAATATATTCATGAATCAAAGCAATACTGTTAATACGATTAATACTATTTTGAATAACTAAATCTGGATTATTCTTATAGTATTTTAAATCTAAATCCAATGAATTAATAATAATATTTAAATTACTATTTATACGAGTTTGAACTTCATTAATTAAAACTTCCTTATCCTGTAATAATTTCTGCAAATCATTATTAGCTTCAATAATCTCACCCCTATTATTAACAGAACTAGTAATATCTTGAACAACACTAATAATATAATCTAAATTAGGATTACCAACATCAGAATTAACATAAAAAAGGTTACTAGTTAAATACTTCTTATTACCCTTAAAAGTAGTCACAGGATAAGTAAAAGATAAAGAATCATTTTTACTATTAGAATTATTAACAAAAGAATAAAAAGTATTCTTAATATTTAAAGGCACATAATCATCTAAGACATCAGCCCCTTCAGGAATAATAGAAGGATCAGGAATCTCAAGAATATTATAAATCTCAGAACTATAATTAATAAATTCTTCACGTGTTCTAAACATAATAGCAAATTTACCTATACCTTGAACAATCCGTAAATTCTCTAAAAACTCATTATATTTAATCCTAGCAAGAATTTCACGAGTAACATTCACACAATTAACCTTAACACCAGGAACATCATTACGAGTGAAAGGAGAAAAATAAGCATTAAAAAAAGCTTTATCCTGAGTAATAGGATTATTATAAACTATAATATCCTCAAAAAATAATCTATCACGATTAATTAACTCATTATAAATACGCAACCACTCACCATTAGAAATATCCTTAAATTGAATATCCTTAAAAGTGAAAGGTTTAAGATAATTATTATCCTGCTCCATACGCAAAAAAGCCTGATTCTTTAAAATGATTTTTTTATTCTGAATAAAGAAAATACCTTGAGAATAATTTTTAAAAACCTTATTATGCTTTTGAGTTCGAATATTATGAGTTTTAATATTTTTACTAATTAAAAAAAAGAGATTACCTTCACGGTAAGTTTTAAAATGAAAACTATACTTTAAAACTTCATTTTTTGAAATTCGAACCTCAAAATCAACAGATTTATCATTATTATAAGATTTTTTAATTAAATCTAAAAGCCCAACAGCCTTTAATAAGGGAAAAGTATCACCAGTTAATTGTCCAATGAAATTTAAATCATTAATATTATTAATAGTGTCAAAGTTAGATAATTTAACAATAATAAAATCATCTTTAACTTTAGAATAAGATAAAATATTAACACCTAAATCTTTTTCATTGAAAAGTTTAGGATAAACTAAATCAGGAACTGGATAATTCTGATCAGTTTCAATAGAAAAATCAGCCCATGATTTAAAATTCACAGCTTGATCGATTCCCAAATCGTTTTTCTCAATTAGTCTTAAATTAAACATTGTCCCTTTTAAAGAATAAATAAAAATATTCACAAAAATACTAATTAATTAATATATAATATTAAATTTATTATTTAATAAGTTTACGGATTAGCTTAAAAAACTAAATAATTTAAAATTTCCAATTAAAAGAATAATAAAAAATAAGAAAAAATAAAGGTTTAAATTTTAACTAGTAACTGTTATACTTGTTGATGCACTACTATCTGAATACTTAGAATTACCACCAAAACTACATTGTGCACTATACACACCAGAATATAAACAGATTTCTAATTGATACTCACCATTATAATCAGTATTCGCCCAATAAACTTTACTTTGACCTTGAGTATTAGAAAGTTTAATAGCAATATGTTGACCAATAAGAGGGTTTCCATTAGCATCTAAGAGTTTTCCAGTGAAGTTTTGACCTGCACCATAAGGTTCACTAAACTTATTAGCAGATAAAACAGATTTAGTAATGCTTGAATTTTTCATTACACTTATAGTATTAAGACATGAATATTTACCATAACTTGCAAGTGCAGTATACTCTCCAGGATAAAGGTTGATTTCTAATTGATACTCACCTTTAACATCAGTAGTGGCAGAGTAAATTTTGCTTTAACCTTGAGTATTAGAAAGTTTAATAGAAACATGTTGACCAATTATAGGGTTTCCATCATCTCCAATAAGTTTTCCAGTGTAATTTTCAAATGATCCATAAACCATTGTAAGGTTTTCACCATATATTCCACCAGTAGTCCCTGTACAATTATTAATATATATACTTTCAATTCCACTACTTGGATTGTAAGTATTATCTCCTTCAAATAATATTTCACAGTATATTGACCTGGAGTGTAATTAGATAAAGTCATATAAGCTTTACCATAAGTATTAGTAGTGAGTGTGAAACTTGTCCCATTTATATTTACTTGAATGGTTTTATTTGCTAATGGTTTATTATTATAGTTTAAATCAAATTCTAAAATATTAGTATCATCATCAAAATCCATATCTAAATCTGTACTAGATTTACTGGAGTTAGATATTATAATAGTTTCGGTTTTATTAATTCCACTAACTTTATCAGTACCAAGATAAGAATAATTTACAGTATATTGGCCTGGAGTGTAATTAGTTAAAGTCATATAAGCTTTACCATTAAGATTAGTAGTAACAGTGAAACTAGTACCATTAATATTAACATTAATAACCTGATTAGCTAAAGCTTGGTCATTAATAGATAAGTCAAATTCTAAAATATTAGTATCATCATCAAAATCCATATCCAATTCAGTATTGAGTTTACCTGATGAATTAGTTATTATTATAGTTTCAGTTCTATTAGCTCCTGCTACTTTATCAGTGCCAAGATAAGAGTAAGATACTATATAATAACCTGGAGCATAATTAGATAAAGTCTTGTAAGCTTTACCATTAATATCAGTAGTAACAGTGAAACTAGTACCATTAATATTAACATTAATAACCTGATTAGCTAAAGCATAATCATTACTCTTCAATTCAAACTCTAAAATATTAGTATCATCATCAAAATCCATATCCAATTCAGTTGTAGATTTACCTGATGAATTTGTAATACTTATATAATCAACACCGTTATCCCCTTATATTTATCATTTCCTAATAAGAATAAGTTACAGTATAACGACCAGTTGCATAATTAGTTAAAGTCATATAAGCTTTACCATTAACATTAGTAGTTAAAGTGAAACTAATACCATTAATATCCCCATTAATAACTTGATTAGCTAAAGGTATTTTATTATTCTTTAATTCGAACTCTAAAATATTAGTATCATCATCAAAATCCATATCTAATTCTGTTTTGAGTTTAGTATTATCTGTAATTGTAATAGTTTTGGATCCTGAAAATCCATTAATAGAATCATTACCAGAATAAGAATATGATACTATATAATTACCCGGTGCATAATTAGTTAAAGTTTTATAAGCTCTCCTTCGTAATTAGTTGTAAGACTAAAAGATGTCCCATTAATATCTCCAGTGATGATTTGATTAGGTAAATCAATATCATTACTTGATAAGTCAAATTCTAATGTATTATTTGAATTCTCAAAGTCCATATCTATATATGAATTTGCTTTAGAATTTGCTTCTACTGCAATAATTTGATTTTCATTTTCACTTAAAATATTATTATTAGGTTCATAATTATTTGTGTTAACTTCATTGGGAATAGTTAATAAGCCCTGTGAAGAATCTCCATCCACAAGATTATTTGAGGTTTCTAAATTCACAGAATTCTGTGAATTATTATTTACAATACTTATATCTTCACTATTAGTTGGATCTACATTGTCAGTTGCAGATACACAACTGATTCCCATAATACATATTATGGAAAACGTTAAGAGTATTAGTATTGATTTTTTTAAAATTTTCATTTTAAATTACTCCTAAAATATAATTTTAAAAAGAAAACTTGAATATATTCTTTTTAGTAATTGATAATATTGAATACTTAGTATATACATTTTACTATTTAATTCAAAAAGATTGAATAGTCTGGATTATTATTAAAAATTTCGAGAGTAATAAAACTATTTAATTTGAGAAAAAAATATTAAATATAACATTTTTAAGGATATAAAAATAAGTTAAAGTAACATTTAGTAAGAATAAGAATTTTTGTATA
>DAGJ01000006.1:0-225 GCA_002495685.1 Methanobrevibacter sp. UBA412 | reverse complement strand
CCATGCTATGGCCGCCAAGCCTATAATAAACATGAAAATAATCAAAACCCAAAAAAAGTTTTGATTAAAATAATAATAATAAGATAATCAATAAAAATAAAATTCAAAAATACATTTTCACCCTATACTGTAAACACCAAACCAGAATTACTACAATCCTAACAATCACTACATAAATCCGTTAAAAAGATTCAAATAGAAAAAAACACCATAAAATTGACTTCA
>DAGJ01000001.1 GCA_002495685.1 Methanobrevibacter sp. UBA412 | reverse complement strand
TGTCAAATAAAGAAACCAAACTCAAAAACACATTCTACAACTTCTACAGATCAACAAAAATACCTCAAAAATAGGGTTTCTACAGAGCCTTTATTTTATAAAATTTACTTTTTTTTATATCATAACTTTTTTATATCTTCGAAATTAATTACTAAATAATAGATTTTTTTAAAATAGAATAAAGATAATATTTTAAGGTTTTTTTTATTTAATCAATGAAAAAAAATTGAAATTTAAAATATGTTTATTAAATAATTTTAGGATGATGATTAGAAAATGGTAAAGATTACATTAGGTCTTCCAAAAGGAAGTTTAAATAATATTAAAAGAGGAAATACTTATCAATTATTTGTAGATGCAGGTTATGAAATGAAAGGATATGAACCTGAGGATGAATCCTTTGAAATACAAATTGTTAATGATGAAGATATTAAAGCATTTTTAACTAGACCTCAAAGTTCACCTGTAGAGTTAAATCGTGGAATGGTGGATTTAGCTATTGTTGGTGAAGATTGGGTAAAGGAAGAATCTGTATTAAGTGATAATGATATAACTAAACTTGGAGATTTAGATTATGGTCAAACACGTTTAATAATGGCTGTGCCAAATGATTCTCCCTATGAAAATTTAACAGATTTTTTCAGAAAAAATAAAAATAGAGACACTCCAATATTATGTTTTACAGAATATCCAAATTTAACACGTAAATTCATGATGCAAAATAATGGATATCAAGAAATTTATGGAGATACTGTACCACTTGTACAAGTTAGAGGATTAAAAGATGGCAATAATGATAAAGTTCAAGTTATTAATAGTGATGGAGCAACAGAAGTTTACATAGCTAAAGGTGCAGATTTAATAGTTGATAACACTCAAACAGGAAACTCTCTTAAAAAAGCAGGATTAAAAGAATTAGAAACAATTCTTCACTCTTCTGCAGGTTTATATGCTGGAGTATCATGTACAGGGGAAAAAATGGAAAAAGCTCAATTAATTTTTGATCAATTATATGGAGCTATCCTTGCACGAAAATACTTTGATGTTAAATTTAATATTAATAATGATATTGTTAAAGAATTAACAGATTATTTAATTGAAAATAAATTATGTTCAGATGAACCAACAATTAATAAAGGATCTACATACTCTCAGGTTAATGTTTTAATTCCGAAAGGAAAATTCCCTGAAATGTTATATGAAATTAAAAAATATGGTGCATCAAGTATTATTAGAAGTGATGTAAAACAGTATGTTAAATAAATTTATTAAATAATTTTTTAACTTTATATCTTATTTTTTTAACTTTTTCTAACTTTTTTACATATTTTTAGTAAATTTAAATCAATATCTTTTTATATAAATTTTAATAAATTATAATTATTCATAAAAAATCATTATAAATTATCATTATATTTTTTTGGGTGTTAAAAAAAATGTTAACTTCTGTACAAAAAGAAATCTTACAAAATTTAATTAATTTATATCAAACTTCTAATGGAAAATCTATTAAAGGGGAAGATATTGCTGATGTTATGAGTCGAAATCCTGGTACTATTCGTAACCAAATGCAATCTTTACGTAGTTTAGGTTTAGTAAAAGGTGTTCCGGGCCCAAGAGGGGGGTATAAACCTACAATTGAAGCGTATCAAACATTAAACATTACTGTTTCTGATGAAGATTCTTTTAAAGTCCCAATGTTTAAAGATGGGAATAAATTAGAAGGATTATCTGTTGCTAAAATAGAATTTACAAGTGTTCCACACCCCGGAGAATGTGAAGCAGCAATAAAAATTTTAGGAAATATTAAAGATTTAACTCTAGGAGATATTATAACAATAGGACCAACACCAGTAAATAATTTAGGGGTTATGGGAGAAATTGTTGGAAGAGACGATATGGATAATTTAATACTATTAGACACAACAACAATTAGAAGTATACCTAAAAATGCTATTGAAGATATAGCTACTACAAATTTAATAAGTTTAAAAAGTCAAGATAGTATTCGTGAAGCAGCCAAAATATTAACCATGAATGATATTGAAGGAGCACCAATAATAGAAAATAATTGTGCAATAGGAATGTTAACATTAACAGATATTGTTGAATCATTAGCAGAAAATAGGGAAAACTTAAAAGTTCAAGATATAATGAGTAATGAAGTCATAACAGTAAACAGTAAAATGAAAATAGCAAATGCTGTTGAAATTATGTATAAAAAACATGTAGGAAGATTAATACTTGTTGATGAAGATAAAATACCAACTGGAATTGTAACACGCACAGATTTAATAGAACAAATCACAAATTTAAAAAATTTCCCAATAATGGATTCTATAAAATCTTAAAATCCCCTTTTTTGGTTTTAAATCAAATTTATCTTTTTTTTAATAAAACTTATTTAACATAATAAATAAATATTATATTAATTATTAATTCTTTTTTTTAAAATTTTATAATAAAATATTAATAAAAAAAGTAAAATTTTTAAACATATATTTTCCTTAAAATAAAATTTACAAAATAAATAATAAATAAATGATTTTTATGAGAATAGAACGAACTAAAGTTAATCAAATGAATATTAAAAAAGATATGAAAGTATCTGAACTCATGGAAGAATTTGAAAACTGTGGAGTATTAGGATCTGGAAGAGTAGCAAGAGCTTCAGATTTACTTGCAGCAATGATAAATGAAGAAGACATGAATATTTTTATGAGTATGGCAGGGCCACAAGTACCTGGGGGAATGCGAAACATTATATCATACATGATAAAACATGAATATATTAATGTATTAGTTACAAGTGGAGCAAATATAACTCATGATTTATTAGAATCATTTGGAGGAAGACATTACAGAGACTTTGGGGATGATGATGAAGCATTAAACAAAGCAGGGATAGGACGAATTGCTGATGTTTACACTCAAAATGATGATTTTGAAATATTTGAAACAGAAATCAATAAAATCTTTGGTAAACTTAGTGAAAAATTAGATAATCCTAAAGATAAAGGGATAATTTCAATTAACACATTATTACATGAAATAGGATTAATAATAGATGATGAAAATAGTATTCTCCATCAAGCAGCAATACATAATGTAGATATATTTGCACCAGGAATTGTAGATAGTATGCTTGGATTACAATTATGGATGTTTACACAAGATCATAATCTAATTTTAGATGTTGTAAAAGATATGCATCATTTTTCAGATTTAGTATTTGAATCTCCAGAAATTGGGGGAATTTTCCTTGGAGGAGGAGTTCCAAAACATTATACTATGGCATCAACTTTACTTAAAGGAGGATTAGATGCAGCTATACAAATAACTATGGATCGTCCTGAAGCTGGAAGTTTAAGTGGTGCTCCTTTAGAAGAAGCTAAAAGTTGGTCTAAAGCTAAATGTGGTTCAAACTTAGCTAATGTCGTAGGAGATGCAACTATTATCTTTCCATTGATTTTTGCTGCTGCATTAGATAAAATTGAATAAAATAATGTTTAAAGAATAATATTTTTGAGGGAAAAAATTCATGACTCCGATTTTACTAGCAGCATCTTATGCATTATCTGGATTTTTTATGAAATTTAGTGATGATGAATTTGATGAGAAAAATAATAAAATATTAGCAGTTATATTAGGTATAATTTGTGGATTATTCGCAGCTTATGCTACTGTTACAAATATAAATGCTGCTTACATTTTTATAGGGATACTTATTGGTAATCTTTTAGGTTTAAAAGTGGATGGTGTTCATCATATAGCCACACTTTTAACTTTCTTAATTATTGTAGCCATAATTGGTATTCCGGGAATTAATGGTTTTATTTTATTGGCTTGTATTTTAGGTGCTTGGATTGATGAATTAGGTAATGATAATCCTAAAGTTTATTCTAAAGGTAAATTCTTTGAGTATTTCTTTGATTATCGTTTTTCAATGAAAGTTGTAATTTTACTCTTAGCAATTTTTGGGTATCTTCAATTAATTAGTTTTGTTTATTTCTTACTTTTTGAAATATTTTATGAATTTGCACGTAAATTATTTGAAAAATATTTAATATAAAAAAAGGATTTTATTAATGAGAAATATTTAATATAAAAAAAGGATTTTATTAATGAGAAATATTTAATATGTATTTTTCTCATTTTTTTTTATTTTGTAGATTTTATTATATCTTCTGTTGCTTTTTTTGGATTTTCAGATTCATAAATGGATCTTCCAACAATTATAGCATTTGCATATTTTAATGTTTTTTTAGCTTCTCCACCTTGTTTTCCTACACCTGGGGATATTATGGATGAATCTTTTCCAACTATTTCTCTGATTTTTTTTAAACGATTTATTCGTGTTGCTGGTGCTACATAATTTTTTATTCCCATTTCCACTCCCATTTTTGCTATTTCATCTGCATCTTTTTGGAGGAATCTTTTTGCTCCGGGATGTGACATTTCTGTAAGTAAAAATAGGTCTTTGTTGTATTCATTTGCTTTGTCTTGGCATGCTTTTACACTGTCTTCTCCTACGAATCCGTGTGTTATTATTCCGTCTGCACCATTTTTGAATGTTTGTTCTGCTATTTTTGAATTAGTTGCTGGTATATCCGCTACTTTATAATCGCATATTATTTGGTAGTTGTAATTTTCTTTGAATATTTTTATTGTTTGTATTCCTTCTGCTAATGTTAGGGGGTATCCTATTTTTATTGTGTCTATTTGGTTTCCTATTGTTTCGCATACTTTTTCTGCTTTTTGGAGTTCCATTATGTCCATTGCTAATATTAGGTTGTTTTTTATTTTCATATTTTTTTATCCTTTTTTGTTTTTATTGTTTGTTTTTTCTAGTTTATTATTTTTTTTAGTAAATTATAAATATTAAAATTTACTTAATTTAATTCAAGAAGTTTTTATTAATTTAACTTTATTATTTTCATATTTATTTGAAATTTTTAGAAAGGCTTAAATAGGGTTTTGGATAAAATAATATTTATAAAGTTAAATTTAATTTAATCAATTTAACTTTAATAAATTTTTACTTTAAAACTTTTTTAAAAAAAACAATAAAATTATGGGGATAGATATTAAATGCATATTATGGAAGGATTTCTCCCGCCACTTTGGTGTTTATTTTGGTATATACTAATGATACCAGTAGTAGCATGGGGATTAATACAAATTAAAAGAACATTTGAAAAAACTCCAGAATCAAAAGCATTACTTGCAGTTTCAGGAGCATTTATGTTTGTACTATCATCACTTAAAATGCCATCCGTAACAGGAAGCTGTTCACATCCATGTGGGAATGGATTAGGAGCAGCACTATTCGGACCAGCAGCAACAAGTGTACTCGCAGTAATCGTACTACTTTTCCAAGCTATCATCTTAGCACATGGAGGATTAACAACTTTAGGGGCAAATTGTTTCTCAATGGGAATAGTAGGACCATTCGTAGCATGGGCAGTATATAAGGCAATCAATAAAACAAAAGCTGGATCACTAGTTGCAATATTCTTTGCAGCATTCTTTGGTGATTTATTAACTTATGTAACAACCGCTGTACAATTATCAGCTGCATTTCCAATACCATCATTCACAGCTGCATTTGTAAAATTCTTTGCAATATTTGCAGTAACTCAAATACCATTAGCAATAGCAGAAGGTATTTTAACAGTTGTAATATGGGATATGTTAAAGAAAAATAAACCAAAACTCATGGAAAAACTTGGTGCATTAACATCAAAAGAAGCTGAAGAAGCTCAAGTTGAAGCATTAGAAGATGATAAAGGATCTGCTATATAAACTTGGAGGTTTGTTAATTAATGAAAACAAAAATGTATATAATATTATTAATATTAGTTGCAATCATTGTAATGATACCCTTAGCAATGTATAGTGGATTAGGTGAAGACCAAGGTTATTTCGGCGGATCTGATGATGCTGGAGCAACTGCAATAAAATCAACTGGTTACACACCATGGTTCAGTTCAATGTGGGAACCACCAAGTGGGGAAATACAAAGTTTACTCTTCTGTGTTCAAACTGCTATAGGAACTATAATTATAGGTTATTTCTTCGGTTATTGGAGAGCACAAAGAAAATACAATATTAAAGAATAATGGAATTTTATTAATAGATTTAAATAAATCTATTAAATAATTTTTTTTAAAAAATTAAAATAAAAAAAGGTAAAGATGAGAACATGACATTGAATATAGATTATATTGCACAAACAAATCGCTTACGTGATGTAAACTCAAATCTTAAAATAGTATTATCTATAGGGATAATGTTAATCTCTTTAATTAGCCAAAATATTCCATTGGAAATTTGTGTAATAATCTTAGCAGCAATTGGAATTATGGGTGTAGCTCGTGTTAAACCTAGTATTTATTTAAAATTCATAGCGATACCATTTGCTTTCACAAGTATTACTTGTGTATTTTTATTGTTCTTCTTTGGAGTAGGTCCTGTTATATGGGATAGTGGAATTTGGGGAATAGTAATTCGCCAAGATGCATATAACCTTGCTGTTTTAACTTTCTTTAGAGTATTTGCATGTTTCTCATGTTTAGGGTTCATGTCACTTACAACACCAATAAATGATTTTTTACATGCTTTAGCTAAAGTTCATGTACCTAAAATATTTATAGAATTATCCATGTTAATGTATAATATTATATTTATATTCTTAGAAGAAGTTGAAACAATGAGAAATGCTCAAAAATCAAGATTAGGATTTAATGGTTATATGAATTCTTTCAAATCTCTTGGAAGTATTATTGCAAATCTTTTCTTTAAATCATTAGAAAAAGCAGAATCATTACAAAGAACTTTGGAATCTCGGGGTTATAATGGTGAAATACCAATTTATGAACCTAGTAAATAAAGGTTAGAGGAGTTAAAAAAAATAATGTTAGAAGCAAATCATATAGTTTATAAATATGAAGATGGTACTAAAGCTTTAAATGATGTAACTGTTAAAGTCAATGATAATGAAATAGTTGCATTACTTGGTAAGAATGGTGCTGGAAAATCTACTCTTTTTTTACACTTTAATGGAATTTTTAAACCTGATAAAGGGGAAGTATTAGTTGAGGGTAAACCAATTAAATATAATAATAAAGGTTTACTTGATGTTAGATCTAAAGTAGGTGTTGTTTTTCAAAATCCTGATGATCAACTTTTTGCACCAACAGTTCAAGAGGATGTGGCTTTTGGTCCTTTAAATTTAGGACTTTCTCAAGAAGAAGTGGAAAATCGTGTTAAAGAATCCTTAAAAAAAGTGGGGATGTCTGGATTTGAACGTAAACCTCCACATCATTTAAGTGGTGGTCAAAAGAAGCGCGTGGCTATAGCTGGTGTTTTAGCTATGAAACCTAAAATCATGGTTTTAGATGAACCTACTAGTGGTTTAGATCCTAAAGGTGCTTCACAAGTTTTAAAATTATTATATAAATTAAATAGTGAAGGTATATCTATTATTATTTCTACTCATGATGTGGATTTAGTTCCTTTATATGCAAATCGTCTTTATGTGATTAAAGAAGGTCAAATTATTAAGGAAGGTACTCCTAGTGAAGTTTTCAGTGATGTAAAAACTATTAGAGGTGCTAATTTACGTTTACCTCGTATTGCTCATTTAGCTGAAATTTTAGAAAAGGAAGATTCTATAGATTTTGAAGGGGAATATCCTTTAACTATTAGTCAAGCTAGAAATCAATTCTTAGAAAAATTAGATTTATAATTATTATAGAAAATTTGTATTAAGTAAAGGTTTTCCTAAATTGTTATGATTTGGGATTTTTTAATACAAGTTAAGTAATACTTAGTATATAAATGAATTTAAAAAAAGTATTATTATATTTTTTTTCTAGCTATAGTAATACTAAGTATATAAAGAAATTCAAAAAAAGTAATACAATTTATTACAGGGAGAAAAAAAATGAATATAAATAAAGAGGATATGAGCCTAGAAAAATTAAATGAATTATTAGCAGGATTAAAAATGACTATAATTTCAGGAATATTCTTAGCTATAAGTTTAGTTTTCATGGTATTTCATATTCAATCACCAATAGATCCAGCATGGGGTGCAGTAATAATAAGTGGTTTTCCTTTAATATATCTTGCACTAATTAGAGTAATAAAAGAAAAATTTGTATCATCTGCATTACTTATAACAGTTGCAATGATTGCAAGTATAGGTATAGGTCAAATATTTGCTGCAGGAGAAGTAGCATTTATAATGTCTTTAGGTGCACTATTAGAAGATTATACAGTAGATCGTGCTCAAAATGGTTTAAAAAACTTAATAAATTTAACCCCACAAAAAGGTAGAAAAATAATACAAACAAATAATGGAAATTTTAAAGAAGAAATAGTAAATGTTAATGAAATTAACTTAAAAGATACTTTAAGAGTATTACCTGGTGAAGTAATACCCGTCGATGGAGTAATAACAAAAGGAAATACTTCTCTGGACCAATCTATTATGACTGGGGAATCTTTACCAATTGATAAAAAACCTGGGGATGAAGTATTTTGTGGAACTATGAATTTATATGGTAGTATTGATATGGAAACTACTAGTCGTGGAGAAGATTCTAGTTTACAAAAATTAATAGACATGGTGAAAGATGCTGAAAATAAACAAGCACCAACCCAAAGAATTGCAGATAAATGGGCAACATGGTTAGTGCCAGTAGCATTACTAATTGCTATATGTGCATTCATATTTACTGGTGATATAAATCGTGCAGTGACTGTTTTAGTAGTATTTTGTCCTTGTGCATTAATACTTGCCACACCAACAAGTATTATGGCTGCAATTGGTCAAGCAACAAAATATGGTGTAATTATAAAATCTGGTGAAGCATTAGAAAATCTTGGAAAAACCAATATTATAGCATTTGATAAAACAGGAACATTAACATATGGAGATTTAAAAGTATCAGATGTGATAAGTAAAAAAGAAAACTTAAGTAATGAGCAATTACTTAAGATAACTGCAAGTTGTGAGAAAAGAAGTGAACATCCACTAGCTAAAGCATTAATAAAATATACTGAAGAAAATAATATAAAATTTGATGATTGTGAAGATTTCCAAATGATACCTGGAAAAGGAGTAAAATCTAAAATAGATCAAGAAGAAATATTTTGTGGAAACTTAAACTTCATAAAAGAAAATAATATAAATACTAATGGGTTAAATGAAACATTAAAATATTTAAATAATGAAGGTAAAGCAAATATAATTGTTGCAAATGAAAATGAAATATTAGGTATTATAGCATTATCCGATATTTTATGTGAAGATGCAAAAGAAATGATTAAAAATTTAGAAGAATTAAACACTAAAGTAATTCTTTTAACTGGAGACAATATACAAGCAGCAAATTATTTTTCTAAACAAGTAGGTATAAGTAATGTTCATGCAGAATTATTACCTGAAGATAAAGTAAAACAAATACAAAAAATCAAAGATAATAATGAAATGGTTGCAATGATTGGTGATGGTGTAAATGATGCTCCTGCATTAAAAACAGCTAATATTAGTGTTGCTATGGCTAAAATGGGTAGTGATATTGCAATTGAAGCTGCAGATGTAGCATTACTTGGTGATGATATTGAAAAAATCCCATATCTTAAGAAATTATCTAATGCCACATTATATAATATACATTTCAATATTACTTTAAGTATGTGTATAAATGCAGTTGCTATATTCTGTAGTGTAATGGGTTGGTTAAACCCAGTAACTGGTGCACTTGTTCATAACATTGGATCATGTGTTGTTATTGCTAATGCAGGATTTTTATATGATCGTAAATTTGATGATAATATTAAAAAATATAATCCTAATGAACCAGTTAAAAACAATGAAATTTTAACCCATTCACATGATAAAGGTAATCTTAATCATTCTCATAAAAATTTAGATTTAGGGGAAGTAATTACTTTTAATGGTTCATCACATACACATAAACATATGCATTAAATATTTTTTCTTTTATACTAATTTCTTTCTCCTTTTTTTATTTTATTCTACTTCCACAAACTACTCTTTTTTCATTGTAAAGTTTTTTATATTACAAAATTCATATCTAATATTAATATATATTATAATATTATATCATTTTTTCATAAAATAAATTATAAAAGGTGGAATAAAACATTGCTTAAAATAGGAGTTTGTGAAACAACATTTGCACGTTTTGAAATGGGGGCTGCTGCAATAGATGAATTAAAAAAATATGCTTCAGATATAAAAATAATTCATTCAGTTGTACCTGGTGTAAAAGACTTACCTGTGGCTTCTAAAAAATTAATAGAAGAAGAAGATTGTGAAATTGTAATGGCTCTTGGAATGCCGGGTCCAATGGAAAAAGACAAAATGTGTGCACATGAAGCATCTACAGGTTTAATCAGAGCACAATTAATGACAAATAAACATATATTGGAAGTTTTTGTACATGAAGATGAAGAAGATAATGAAAAAGATTTAAAAATACTTGCAGAAACACGAGCAAGAGAACATGCACAAAACTTAATAAAAATGATGTTTAAACCAAAACAATTTTCAAAAGAAGCAGGAAAAGGTAAAAGAGAAGGTAAACCTGATGCAGGTCCTTTATAATATTTTTTGATTTTCATGACAAACACACAAGCGCAAACTAAAACAAATTATGAAGATACTGACGGTGTATACATAGTTGTACCTGCATTTAATGAAGAAAAAACAGTAAGTGAAGTTATAGAAAAAATTTCAAAAAAAGGATATCATGTAGTAGTAGTTAATGATGGATCTGTTGATACGACTTTAAAATGTGCAAAAGAAAGTCAAATAAAATATCCAAATAATATTATTATAGTGTCCCATGTAATAAACAGAGGTTTAGGAGCAGCATTAAAAACTGGAATGAATACAGCTTTAAAACATAATGCTAAATATATTGTGACATTTGATGCAGATGGACAACATGAAGTTGAAGATATAAAAAAAGTATGTTTTCCATTAAAACAAGGTCAAGTTGAAGCAGTAATAGGTGCAAGACCTTTTGAAGATATGCCTAGAAGTAAAAATTTTGCAAATACAATGATGAATTTACTTACATTAATATTTTATAGAGTTAAAGTAAAAGATTCACAATCAGGATTAAGAGCATTTTCAGCAGATGCTGCAAGTAAAATTGATGTAGTTTCCCAAGGTTATGGAGTATCTTCTGAATTCATTAAAGAGATAAAGTTAAATAAAATATCTGTAGGAGAAGTAACAATTACAACTATATACACTCCAGAAACACAAGAAAAAGGGACTAATTTAATGGTAGGACTAAAAATTATGTTCCAAATGATTTTAGATTTATTTAGATTTTAATAAAAAGATAGGTAGGTAAATACAATGCAACAATTATTATTATATCAAGTAATATTTTTAATTATAGCTATTGTAGCAGTTATTTTAATTTATCATAGATATACAAAAGAAAAAACTAGTCTTCCAACGTTTATATTATGGGCTATATTATGGGTTTTCCTTGTTCTGTTTGCATTTGTACCAAATACAATAGATTCTATAGCACATGTATTCGGTATAGCTACAGGTGCAAATTTATTATTCATAATAGCAATTTTAGGATGTTTTTACTTAATATTTAGATTATATATTAAAATTGATGATTTAAATCAAAATATTAATGATTTAGTGAGAGAATTAGCAATTAAAAATGAAATAATATTAGAAGATGAAAAAGATAAAAAGGAATAAAAAAATTTTTTAGGAAAATTAAAACATGATACTTTATTATAAAGGATGCACAGCCAGTGAAAAAATACCTGAAATAGCTGATGCAACAGAATATATACTTAAAAAAGCAGGTATAAAATACCATACTTTAGAAAATGAACCATGTTGTGGATCTGTATTATTACGAACAGGATTCCATGATGCTGCAATACAACAAATGAAAGAAAATATAAATTTTTTAAAAGATTATCAAAATGAAACAATACTCACATCTTGTGCTGGATGCTATAAAACTTTAAAAAATGATTATAAAGAAAAATTAAACACTGAGTTTAATGTTATTCATATATCACAATTATTAAATCAACTTATAAAAGAAGGAAAAATTAGTCCTGAAAAAAATGATATCAAAGTAACTTATCATGATCCATGCCATTTATGTCGTCATGCTGGAGAATCTGAAGCTCCTCGTGAAGTTATAAAAAGTAGTGCTGATTTAGTTGAAATGAAACATAATCGAGAAGATGCCCTATGTTGTGGGTCTGGTGGTGGAGTTAAATCTGCATATAATGATATGAGTAATGAAATAGCTAAAAATCGTATGAAAGAAGCAGAAGAATCTGGTGCAGAATTATTAGTAACAGCATGTCCATTCTGTAAATTAAACCTTAATGATAATTCAGATATGGAAGTATTAGATTTATCTGAATTTATTTGCACTAATCTAAAAAAACAAGAAGAAGAGGATATGTGATGAAAGAAAATGAATTAGAAACAATGAGAAAATCTTTCAAAACAGCAAATGATAGAACTAATCATATTATGAAAGAACCTAAATCTCTAGAATTAAAAGAAAAAGTTCAAAATATTAGGAAAGACAGTATAAATAATAATGAAGAATTATATAAAACTGCCTGTGAGTCATTTAAAAGAAATGGTATTGATTCATTTTTTGCTTCAACAATTGAAGATGCTCAAGATAAAATCGTAGATTTAATAAAAGAAAATGCTGAAGATGAAGATTTATCTGGGGTTACAGTTACTAAATCAAAATCTAATACATTAAGGGAAATTAAAATTGAGGATTGTTTAGATGAGTATGGTGTGAATTTTTTAGCTACAGATTTAGGTGATCGTATATTACAAATTAAAGAGGGATATAATATTCCAATTCATCCAACTTGTCCTGCGGCTCATTTAGATGTGCATGAAATTGCTAATGTGATTAATAATAGTGAAATGAATGTTCATGTTGAAGATGATGCTCATGAGATAATGCAGGCTGTTAAAAAAGATGTTTTAAATCAGATGAAGGATTCTGATGTTGGTATTTCTGGGGCTAATAGTATTGCTGCTGAAGATGGTTCTATAATTTTAATTCATAATGAAGGAAATATTAATCATGTGATTAGTAAAAAATTACATATTGTTGTTGCAGGTATTGATAAATTAGTTCCAAGTATTGAAGATGCAATAAGTGTAGCTAAATTAGAAACTATTTATGCTACTGGGAGTCATGTTACTTCTTATATGAATATTGTTTCTGGACCTTCAAAAACTGCTGATATTGAAAAGAAATTGTTTAAGAATATGTATGGTGCTGAAAAAGTTGTGGTTATATTTTTAGATAATGGTCGAAGTAAAGCTTTTAATGAATGTTTATGGTGTGTAGGTTGTGGAAATTGTGTTACAGTTTGCCCTGTTTATAATGTTATAGGTAGTGATTTTGGTTATGAAAATTATGTTGGTGGTCGTGGAGTAGCTTTCAGTGATTTTATTGGTGATCATGATACTAGTTTAAAGTCAGGATTGTTTAAATGTACTCTCTGTGGTATTTGCACTGAAAATTGTCCTGTTTCTTTACCTACTAATGCTATTATTGAACAATTAAGGGCTAATAATAATGATTTAGGTATTTTCCTTGAACCTCATAGTTTAATTAAGGATAAAATTAAAGACCATAATTCTCCTTTTTAATTTAATTTTTAACTCTTTTTAATTATTTGTTTTTTCAGTGTTTTTTTTAAATTTTTTTAGGTTTTTAAGTTTTAATAAAATAAGTATTATTAATTATTTATTTTTTATTATTTTATATTTTTTATAAAAAATAATATAAATATAATTAAGTTTAAACGAAAAATATACTAATAAATTTATATAAATTAAAAAAAAAGATATATTAACTTATATTATAAAAAAATATTAGATTTTGCAATATATTTTAATAGAAATTATCTTTGTTGTAACTTTCCCTATATGTTGTGCCATGTGTTTTAATGGCGTTGGTCTAAGTTTATTATGTATTTTACATTATGACTATGATGACTGCTTTTCCACATGTGGCTAGATATTATATTTATAAAATTGTATTAATCAAAATTTGATTATATACATGTTCGTGAGAACCTAATATTAATTATTATGGTTTGATGTTGGTTTTGTAGATGTGGTGATATTTGATTGTTATATCATAGTAACAATTAATTGTGTTATTACTCTGCTATTTTTTTATGTGTACTTCTTAACGTGACTAATAATGTTATAACGTATTTAGTTTACAATTTTTTTGTATTTTCT
>DAGJ01000014.1 GCA_002495685.1 Methanobrevibacter sp. UBA412 | reverse complement strand
AAAATAGGGTTTCTACAAAGCCTATTTTTTATAAAACATTTTTTATTAAAGTTTTTTAAGAAATTAAAGCCTTAATATATAAGCTTTTCCTTTTTTTTACCAAAACTTTTATATAGTATTTTAGGGTTATATAAGAGTGTTAATTATAAAATACACCATTAATTATTAGGAATTATTAAGAATAAACCACAATTTTTTAATTGTTTTTAAATTAAAGAAAAATGAATTTGAATTGTGTAAACTCTTTAAATTTGTTCTTAATAAAATTTTATCTAATTAAACCTATTTTGGTAAAATGGTGTTATTGAAATAAAAAAAGAGGTGAACGATGATAAAAGATAAGCTAAGGCCTGTATTAATACTTTTAGTATTATCCTGTACAGTAATTGGTGGCTTATCCTGTGTTTTCGCAAATAGTGATTCAAACATCACGGATGTCGGAACGGGTATAAACACTAATAACAACTTAAATACTGTTAACAGTTCAGGCAGTGTAAGTGACATAAATACATCAACCCTTCAAAATAATAACCCTTCAGATGTTGGGGTTAATCAAAACAATGATTCATTAACTGTTTCAAGTTCAAGCAAAACTAATTTACAAAGTACTGCTTCAAAGAATGAAACAAAATCATCTAATAATAAATTAGCTTCTAGTGTTCAAAACACTAATATAACAGATAATAATGGTTATGAAAATAATTCAAACCTTATAAATCATGTTGATAGTGTAAGTAATGATTCTAATTTAGCTAGTACAAATCTAAATCAAACTGTTCAAGTTTCAAATATTACTCTTAATGAGTCCTTCTTAATAACTGATGACTTTGAAGAAGTTTACGGTGAAGGATTAAATTATACAGTTAGGTTAATAGATGCAAATGGAAATCCTATAATAGGTCAACATATTGCATTAAATTTATCTAATCCATTAAATGGTTTAAGTAAAGTTTATTGGGCTACAACAGACATATTAGGTTATGCTTTTTTACAAATTAATTTATATCCGGGAAATTATAATGTAAAAGCTACATATTATGGTAATGATATTTTTAGTTCAGTAAGTAATGAATTAAATGAGATTATCGTTTATAATCCTGGAGAAATAACTAACACAACAAACAATACAACTGATTCATCAAACAATACTGATGAAATTATTCAGAATAATACATTAAGTGTAAGTGACATATTAAATATAAGTCATACAGTTTCAGATTACATTAATAATAATCATAAATTACCTGAATTTGTAACTATAAATGGTCAAAATTACACTTTAAGTCAATATGCATACTTTTTAACAAGTGCATTATTACAATTACAAAATGGTAGTGATAATTCAATAAATATAGAAAATATATCACAACCAGCAGGATCCATAAATTCAACAGTTACTGGTACTTTAACTATAAGCCAAGTTATTAGCATGGCTAACCGTATTAATAACTATATGTTAACTAATGGATTAGCTCCTGCATATGATTCATCTAATGGTTTAGGACAAATAAGTTATGAAAACTATATATATGTTTTCTCTAAAACTTTAGCATTTTACCAAACCTATAATAGATTACCTAACACAGTAAGTGTTAATTCCTCAGTGTTTAATACAAACACTATTACAAATGTAACTAATAATACTAATTCCGGTATTTATGAAAATGCTAGTGTTAATAGTACTATAAATATTACAACAAGTACTACCAACTCTGGAATTAATGATTTAAATACAAAAAATGATACAAGTGCATATTTATCTGCAACAACTAATTGTGAAGTAAATAATGCAGCAATTCAATCTTTAGCTAAAACATTAACTGCTGGTTTGAATAATGATTTAGATAAAGCAATGACAATTTATAATTATGTAAGAGATGAGATATCTTACAGTTATTATGCTAACACTAAATATGGTGCATTAGGCACATTAAATAAAGGTTATGGTAATTGTGTAGATCAAGCAAGTCTTGTAATTGCTTTATTCCGTGCTGCAGGATTACCAGCTAGATATGTTCATGGTAAAAATTGTGTATTTAGAAGTGGACTTGTAACTGGACATGTTTGGGCTCAAGTTCTTGTTGATGGAGTATGGTATGCTGCAGATTGTACAAGTAGATATAATAGTTTAGGTACTATTGTGAATTGGAATACTAATTCATTTAATCTTGCAAGTATTTCTGCTAGTATTAGTTTCTAAAGAAATTTTAATAAATTTAAATTTTTCTTCTTTTTTTTAATATTTTTTATAAAGTAATTTCAAAATTAGTAATTTTTTAATAAATTTAATAAGTAAATATACATCACACTCTTCAAAGTAGTATATTTAATAATTAACTTAACTTAAATTAAATAATCAATGTAAAATAAAATAAGAAAAAGCTAAAGATATTAATTTAATTAAGTATTAAAATGATTATTCTATTTCTAAAAAAAGTTAAAAAATAAAAATTTAAAAGATTAAATTTTAATAATACTTTTATCCCCTATTAAAGTTTTTGCAAACTCAGTAGCAGGTTCATTAACAATCTTTTCAGGAGTATCATACTGATCAATTTGACCATCTTCCATAATAATTACTTTATCCCCTAAACTAACTGCTTCATTAATATCATGAGTTACGAAAATAAATGTAATATTAGATTCTTCATGGATTTTCTTAATTTCCTTTTGTAATTGTGTACGAGTAATAGCATCAACAGCACCAAAAGGTTCATCCAGTAACATGATTCTAGGTTTAAAAGCTAAAGCACGAGCTAAACCAACTCTTTGAGCTTGACCTCCACTTAACTCATGAGGGAAATAATCAATATATTTCTCATCAAGATTAACAATCTTCATTAACTCACGGACTTCTTTATCTAACTTTTCCTTATCAATTTTTTCTGATAATTCAGGAACATAAGCAATATTATCCCGTACAGTTAAATGAGGGAAAAGAACATTACCTTGAATACTGTAACCAATATTACGACGTAACTTAATAACATCCCTATTCTCAATATTTTCTCCATCAATAAGAATCTCACCACTATCTGGAGTAATTAATCGATTAATCATTTTTAAAGTAGTTGTTTTACCACAACCAGAAGATCCAATAATAGTAATGAAAGCACCCTTATCAATTGTAAGATTTAAATCTTTCACAACTACATTATCTCCATAAGATTTAGTAATATTCTTAAATTCTATAATTGGTTCCATTAATCTACACACTCCTTTATTATGCAAGTCCTTTTTGTTTAAGGAATTCATTTGCAACAACTTTTGGATCTTTTTTCTCAACATCAACTTCATAATTCATATGAATCATATCTTTCATTGAGATTTTATTGTTAAGTTTCATTAATGCAGATCTCATTTCAGGGTGTTTCTGTAGTTCATCCTCTCTTATTACACTTCCAGCTTCATAAGATGGGAAATAATGCTTATCATCTGTTAATACTGTGATGTTTGGATTTTCTAATCTTCCATCAGTAGTATATACAATAATAGCATCTACTTTATTTTGTTCAAGAGCATCATATTTTAAACCAATATCTATATCAGTTGTACTTTTGAAGTTGAACCCATAATCTTTACATAATCCTGGGTAACCATCATCTCTTTGGTAGAAATCTGGTTCTGCTCCAAAATCGACTTGTGATGAGATTTTTGCAAGATCACTATATGTTTTTAAGTTGTGTTCTTCTGCAAATTCTTTGTTAACACCAATTCCGTATTCGTCATTGAATCCGTACATTCCTACCCATGTTAAATTATATTTTTCTTCATATTTCTTTTGTAATTGATTGAATAAACTTGGATTATATATACTTTTTTCTTTCAGTACTTGGTTCCAAGCTGTTCCAGTATATTCTGGGCACATGTCGAATTCTCCACTTTCCAGTCCGGGAACTATGTAACTCACTCCTCCAGCAACTCCAGGTGTTACTTCTACATTTAAATCTGTACTATTTTCTATAACGCCTTGTAAGATATATACTAATACATATTGTTCTGTCATTGGTTTTCCTGCTATGTGAATAGTATTATTTGCATTGTTTTCTTCTAATACTACTCCTGCAGCACTTACTCCAACAATAATGATAATTAACAATGTTAATATTTTCTTGTTAAAAAAAACATTTTTAAATTTTTCTATTCTAAGAGATTTTGGTCTACCAATTTGAACTAATTTTTCAACTTCACCTAAAATCCAATCTATTACAAGTGCAACGATTGCAATGAGTAAACTTCCTGCAACGGTTAATGTGATATTGTTAGTGGTTATACCACGATAAATTGCAACCCCAAGTCCACCTGCTCCAATAAATGATGCAATACCTGCTAAAGCTATAGTCATTACAACCATAGTACGTATAGCATTCATTATATGTGGTGTAGCTAAAGGTAATTTGATTTTACGTAAAATTTGTTTGTTTGTACTACCCATTCCTTTTGCAGCTTCTATAATATCTTTATTAATATTAGTTATACCTGTGTAAGTACCACGAACCATTGGAAGTAATCCATAAATTATTAACGCAGTTACTCCATTAATATCACCAATACCTACTAATGGTATAAGAAAACCGAATAAAGCAATAGAAGGTATAGTATATACAAAATTAACAACACTCAATATCCATTTGTTTTTAGGGTATTCACTAGCTATAATCCCTAAGATTAAACCTATAATGATTGCAATTATTATTGCAGTAAAGCTTAATTCTAAGTGTTGAAGTGTTAACTGAAGGAATAAATCTTTTTGTTCTACCAAACAATTTAAAACATCTGTTAAAAACATTTAAATTTTCATCCCTTTTTATATTTTTATATAAAAATAATCTAATTAAAAATAATAAAAAATTTAGTAAAAAAAATAACAAACTTTTAGACCATAAGTCAGTATTACTTTTAATTATTTAATATTATGATTAAACTAGTATATATAATATATGTAAGAAAAAAACATAAAAACATAGGAATTTGAAAATATAAGGAAAAAATAAAAAAAATATAAAATAAAAAAAGACACAGACAAAAAAAAAAGGATTAAAAAACAAAATAAAAAAAATTAAAAGAAAATTATATAAAAAGATAAAATATAATAATATTTAAAAAATAAAATTTAAAGGGGAAAAACTTTGGTAGTATACTGCGGAAATTGTAATTATCCAAACAAAGACAATGCAAAAAAATGTATTAACTGTGGATATGAATTTACTGAAATAGAAGAAATTGAAGATGAAGAAGTATATGAAGATGATTTACTATTCTTAATATTAAATAATTTATTATGAAAAAGGGAAAAGTATTTTATATAATAAAAAATTTAAAGAAAAAATACAAGAAAAAAATGTGTTATGATTAAAATGACCCAAAACATTAAAATATATAAATATGGTAATAAAATAGGTGAATATAAAATTACAGATAAAGACTATAATTACCTAATAAAAGATTCAAAAACAAAAAAACCAAGTCAAATAAAACTAACACCCACAATAATTGAAAAATCAATCCAATTCTTAAAAAAAGAATCAGACAATCTAAAACAAGAATTAAAAAATAATGATTTGGGTGAAAAAAACTTAAATGATGAAGAATTCAAAACATTAATGCAATCATACAGATACAGTAAAACATTTCAAGAAAGATTACTAGAATTACAAGAAACAATGGAAGATACAGACTGGTTCTTAATAAAATTTTCAGATGAAAAAATAAGTTTAGAGCATGAAATTTTAGAAATATAAAAAAAATAATTAGGGGATTGTTTAAAAATGAGTAAAGCTTTTCAAAGTGAAGATAACGAAGAAACTGAAACTAAAAAAGAAGCCGAAGAAATATTAGAAAACTTAACAGATGAAGCCATAGAAGAATTATGTGAAAATCCAGATGTAACATTAATTCAATGCTTCACAAATGAAGAATTAACAGATGAAGTAGAAGAAGAATTCATAATACTATTTGAAAAAGAATACGATGTTGAATTAGAATAAAAAAAATAAGTATATAAAGATCATGGGATTTAAAACACCTGAACAAACATCACAAATTGTAGCAGATATAAGTGCGAAAAAATGTTACTCCTCAACAGGAAAACTAATAATATTAAGCTTTCTTGCTGGAGCTTATATGGCATTAGGTGGGATGATAGGTGAAATAGTATCTTCAGGATTATATAATACTGGAATGCCAGCAGGATTAACAAATATGGCATTCAGCACAGTATTTCCAGTAGGTTTAATATTAATAGTACTAACAGGATCAAACCTATTTACCGGAAACATATTCATGTTAACATTCGGATACATGGATAACCGATTCAAAATAAAAGATTTACTAATTGATTGGACAGGAACATACTTCGTCAACCTAATCGGAGCCCTATTTGTAGCATTCATCTTAGCTTACTATAGTGGCATAATGACTGTAGAACCATTTAAATCAACAGCAATTATGATAGCATATGCAAAAGCATATGGAGGAGCGGACTTATACTTTCACGGACATATCCTACATACCTTAACATTTATACAAGCATTCATAAAAGGAATAGGATGTAACTGGTTAATAAGTCTTGGAATATTCATGGCAACATCAGCAAATGACTTAACAAGTAAAGCCGTGAGTATATGGTTAACATTGTTCAGCTTCTGTGCATTAGGATTCGAACACGCAGTAGCTAATATGTACTTAATACCTATAGGAATGCTACTAGGCGCACATATAAACTTCCTACAATTCATCACAAACAATTTAATACCAGTAACCCTCGGAAACGTAGTAGGGGGAGCAATATTCGTAGGCTGCGCCTATGGATTTTTATACCTAAAAAAAGGAATATAAAACAAAACTTTTTAAAATTATAAAATACTATTTTTTTGATTTAAAATGAATAAATTGAACATTACATCTTTTCTAATTTTTTCATAAACAATTATATATTTAATAATCCTAAATTAATAATATATACTAAATTCTAAGTGGAGTGTTTTAAACATGAAAGAATTATACGTAGTTGCTGCAATAATCAAAAAAAATAATAAAGTTTTAGCAACTAAAAGAGGATATGGGGAATTTATAAATTTATGGGAATTTCCTGGAGGAAAAATTGAAAAACACGAAACTAAAAAAGAAGCATTAATAAGAGAAATCAAAGAAGAATTAAACATAACTATTAACATAAATAAATTTGCCTTAGATTTAGAATATAAATATCCCGATTTCTATTTACACATGTCTTGTTATGAATGTACAATTAAAGAGGGTAAAATTGAACTTTTAGAACACAATGACGGAAAATGGTTATCAAAAAATGAATTAGACACAATAAAATGGATCCCAGCAGACATTACTATAGTTAACTATTTAAAAGAAACACTCACAAATTAAAGGGGAATAAGAAAATGGATTATGATACACATATATTAAATGGTGTAAAAACAGCATTTATCAATGAAGATTATGATTCAATTAGTGAATATAAACCCAAACTAATTTACAATAACAATTCCGGCCATAAAGTACTTAATTCTATAAAAGATAAATTACATCAATGTGATGAATTTTATATAAGTGTAGCATTCATCACTATGGGCGGTTTAACCCCTTTACTTCAAGACTTTAAAGAATTAGAAAAAGCAAATATTAAAGGAAAAATATTAACAACAGATTACCTAAATTTTTCAGAACCAAAAGCATTAAAAAAATTAAACTCCTTCTCTAATGTTGAAATTAAATTATACAGTCAAAAAAAACATGGATTCCACACCAAAGGATACATTTTTAAAGACAAAAACATTTACTACAGTATAATAGGAAGTTCAAATTTAACATTAAATGCTTTAACTGTTAATAAAGAATGGAATGTTATTTTCACATCATTGGATAATGGAGAAATCTTAAATGACATACAATCAGAATTCGATAATTTATGGGAAGAATCAGATAATTTAAATGAAGTAATATCCGATTATGAAACAAAATATAATGAAAATCAAAAGTTTAAACCACAACGTGAAAATTTAAATAATACACCAAGAATTTTAGCACCAAACTCAATGCAAAAAGACTTCTTAAAAAATCTTAGAGAATTATATAAAAAAGGCGAAAACAAAGCATTACTAATTTCAGCAACAGGTACAGGTAAAACATATGCATCAGCTTTTGCAGTTAAAGATTTTAACCCAAAAAAATTCTTATTCATAGTTCATAGGGAACAAATAGCTAAACAAGCTTTAAAAGCTTATCAAAAAGTATTTAAAAATATGGATAAAAAATTTGGTTTACTTACAGGTAATAAAAAAGATAAAAATGCAGATTATCTTTTCTCAACAATTCAAACATTAAGTAAAGAAGAAGTTTACACTAGTTTTAATAAAGATGAATTTGATTATATTATAGTTGATGAAGTTCATAAAGCAGGAGCCTCTAGTTATATTAAAGTTTTAAATTATTTTCAACCAAAATTTTATTTAGGTATGTCTGCATCACCGGAGCGAACTGATGAATTTAATATTTATGAATTATTTGATTATAATGTAGCATTAAATATAAGATTACAAAATGCTTTAGAACAAGATTTAATATGTCCTTTCCATTACTTTGGAATAAAAGATATAGAAATTGATGGACAATCTTCAGAAGATGACTTAACCGATTTTAATTATTTAATCTCAAGTCAAAGAGTAAACTATTTGCTGGAAAAATCGGAATACTACAATTATTCTGGTGATAGAGTTAAAGCATTAGTATTTTGCAGCAGAAAAAAAGAAGCAAAAGAATTATCTGAAGAATTTAATAAAAGAGGGCATCCATCAATTGCCTTAACTGGTGAAGATTCTCAAACTAGAAGAGAAGATGCAATATATCGTTTAACTGATGATAATGCTGAAAATAAGCTTGAATACATTTTTACAGTTGATATTTTCAATGAAGGGGTAGATATTCCTGAAATCAACCAAGTACTATTAATTAGACCAACACAATCATCTATCATATTTATTCAACAATTAGGGAGAGGATTAAGAAAATATGAAAATAAAGAATATGTTGTAGTCTTAGATTTCATAGGAAACTATAAAAATAATTTCATGATTCCTATAGCTTTATCAGGAGATAAAACATATGATAAAGATATTATTCGTGAGTATCTAATGGAGGGGAATAGAATAATACCTGGATCTTCTTCAATAAGTTTTGATGAAGTAAGTAAAAAAAGAATATATGACTCAATAGATAATGCTAGTTTTTCAAGAATATCTTTATTTAAAGAAAAATATCAAAATCTTAAATTTAAATTAGGAAGAATACCTCTATTAAATGATTTTTATGATAATAATGAATTGGATCCTCTTTTAATTTTAAACCATACGAGTATAGATTCTTATTATTCTTTTTTGAAAAAAGTGGATAAAGAATATTCAGAGTTTTTAAGTGATATTGAAGTTAATTATTTGAAATTCATCTCAAAAATTTTAGCAAATGGTAAAAGACCACATGAATTATTAATTTTAAAATATTTAATTTATCAGGGATGTTTCACAATAAATAATATACTTATTGATTTAAAAAATGATTATAATATTTTTAATGAGGTTAATTCTATTATAAGTTCTATTAATATATTAAACTTAAATTTTTTTGTTGATAAAGAAAAAGAAAAATATGAAAATGTAATCTTTTTTAAACAGGAAAATAATGATTTTAGTAATATTAATGAAAAAATTTTTATTTCAAAGGATTTTAAACAATTATTATCGCATAATGTTTTTTATACTCATTTAATGGATTTAATTGATTATTCGCTAAAAAGATATCAGGATAAATTTAGTAAACCAACTGGAAATGTTAATCTTAAGTTATTTGAAAAATATTCACGAAAAGATGTTTGTAGGTTACTTAATTGGCCTCATGATGATAGTTCAACCCTTTATGGTTATAGGATTAAACATAATACCTGCCCAATTTTTGTAACTTATAAAAAAGATGAGGATATATCAGATACCACTAAGTATCAAGATGAATTTATAAATAAACAATACTTTTCTTGGATGACCCGATCTAAGATTAGATTAGATTCTAAAGAAGCCCAATTAATTAGTGATTATGCGAATTCTGGTTTAAAAATATATTTATTTATTAAAAAGAGTGATGATGAAGGTAAAGATTTCTATTATTTTGGTACTGTAACACCTCAAGAGTCAAATCAAACAACAATAAGTGATAAAAATGGAAAATTATGGCCAATTGTTAATTTTAAATTTAAATTAGATTATAGTGCTAGAGATGATTTATTTAATTATTTTATTAAATAATTATAGGAAATTTTTTTATCTAATAAAAATAAAATTTATAATACTTAATTTATAAAAAAAATGGATTTTGGTGATAATTTATGCCTTTAATTACTATAGCTGGGAATGAAGGAATTAGTGTTGATAAAAAAAGAAAAATGGTTAAAGATATTAGTGAAACTGTAGCTGAAGCTTATGATTTACCTGTATCAGCGATTACTGTTTTAGTTCAAGCTTATCCAAGTGAAAGTGTTGGTGTTGGTGGGAGTTTATTAAGTGATTTATTAAAAGAATAAATTACTTAATCTTTTTTTTTTAGAAGTTTGCTTCAATTGTTTTTATTAAATTATATATTGTTTTATTCACGCTTACATCAATATTATTTTTTTCTCCAAGTTCTATGATTTTTCCTGTTAAATAATCTATTTCTGTTTTATGCTTTTTTTCTATATCTTGTAATGTTGATGATTCGTGATTATAAGTATCAGGGACTAATTTATTGTAAAATATTTCTTCATATTCTTCTGGTGTTTCCCATAGTGTTTTGTAAGCTGATGCTTTGATTACATTAAATATTTCTTCAATTATTTTATTCATAATATTTTTACTATATTCATTTTCTATGAGTTTCCCGTAATTTACTTTTAAAATTGCTCCTAATGGGTTTAGGGCACAATTATATAACATTTTTGCCCATAAGTATTCTCCTATTTTATTTGTAGTTTCTGATGGTATTCCTGAAGCTGATATTTTTTCGGTTATTATTTTTACGGGTTCTAATGAACATCCTTGTAGTGATCCTATGAGAATAGGTTCAGTATGTACTGTAATCTCACTAATATTACGTTCTGGTCTTTTAAAACCAGTTATTACTCGTGCTGAGTAAACTTGTTCTTTTTTAAAGTATCTTAAATAGGGTTCATTGTTTCCAAAACCGTTTTGGAAAATTATTATATTTGCATCTTTTTTTAGGATTCTTCTATTTTTATCTAATTTTTTACTTATGTCATCATTTGCTATAGTTTTGCTGCAGATGAATATATAATCAAAATTGTTATTAGGTAATGATTCGTAGTCTGTATATACTGTATATTCATCTTTAGAGTAAGATAAGTGTTTGAATAATCCTATTCTTTTTATTCCATTTTCTAATTTTTTTGCAGTTTCTTTTCTTGCAATAAAGGACACATCTACATTTTCAGATATCATACTTGCTCCTAATGCTATTCCTATTGCTCCTGTTCCATCTATTAATATTTTCATTTTCTTAAATCTCACTTATTTTAAATAATTTTCATGATTTTTCATTTTCTATTATATTTACATTAAAATAAAGAATATTTAAAATTTTTTATACAAATTTTTTTTATTAATTTAATTATTTAATAAGAGTATATTTTATTGATTTTTTAGATAAGATTTAATAAGTTTGTTAAAGAAAAACTATTATAAGTTAATTCTTTCAATTTTAATAAAATATTAAGGAGATGATGATTTTTTATGGTGAAGCTTTGTCCATATTGTGGTGCAGAATTAAATGCTAATGCTAAATTTTGTGATATTTGTGGTCATGACTTAGAAAAATCAGTTCCTGTTAAAACTAAAACTGAATTTAAATCCAATAATGAATTTATTGAGGAAACTTTAGTTAAAAAGATTGATGAATCTGAAGCCTCCCCTGAAGATGAAGGTAAGAATAAGGTTAAAAAAGTTTTGATTGTTGTTGAAATTATTGTTCTTATTTTTGCTGTTATTGGTTTTATTTATGCTAGTGGAGCTTTTACACCAGAATATAAGATTCATGTTACAGGTTCTGTTTTAACTGTTGCTGGTGATAGTGATGATCCAGTTTATGTCTATTCTGTTAAGGGTTTAATTTCTAATATGCCTGATGATATTGGTAGTTATAGTATTGTAACTAGTTTTTATGATTCAGATAATGATTTAGTTTCTAAGCAAGTGTATAATCTTAGTACTGCTTATGAAGGTATGTATACTGATGGTATGTTAATGGGTGCTTATTTTTCTAGTTCTTATGTTAATATGAGTCATGTTCAAATAGAATTTTTAGATAAAAATAAGCATATTCTTGATAATACTACATATAATTTTAATATGTCAAAAATGCATGATAGAGACTTTTAAAATCTTTTTCATTACTTTTTTTTAATTTATTTTTCATGAATTTAATTTTTTGCTTTCTATTTTTTTATTAAATTTAATGAATAACTTTATAAAGTTTAATAAATATATATTATAATTGAATTTTTTTAAAGATTATTAACTCTTTATTTTTATTTAAAAAAATATTAATTTTTTATAATTGAGGGGTAGAAATTTAATATGTTAAGTGAAAAATTTAATAAAGAACAATCTGAAAATTTAATGAATTATCTTAATACTAATTTTCCAGAAATAGATGATATTGATTATACTTTTACTGAAGATGGTTCTGCTTTGAAATTAAATGCAGATTTTACAATACCTGAAAAACATAAAGTAATTAATGCAATAAAATATATTGAGGATTCTATTAATACTAGTTTACTTACAATGGTAAGTATTAATGGTAATAAATACATGCTGTATAAATTTAATAAAAACTAATTTTTTCTTATTTTTGATTTGTTTGCTTTTTTTAACTATTTTATTATTTATTTGCTCTTTTTTTTATTTTAAACTATTTTTTTTTATTAAAAATTTTTTTTAGAAAAACTTTAATACAATAAAAGATATTAATTATTAATATACTATCCTAATTAATCATTATTAATCATTAAAAATTTTAAAGTTTTGATTTACAATGTATGAATTGATACATCAATTTAAAAAATCGGGAAAAATTAAAATCCGATTTGAAAAAAAGGAAGACCTCCTTAATATTCCATCTATTTATAAAACTGTTGAAAAATTCAGTTTAGCTGAAATTTATGATCAAATAGATTATGGGATAACTGTTTTTAAATATTTACCTGAAAAAGATGATTTCCTTACTTTATATTCAAATGACTCTTTTTGGGATTATTTTACACCTGATTTTCATAAAAAAATGCAAGGGTGCTTATTAAGCGAAATCATAAATAACAAAAATAATGAAAATTTAGTAAAAAAAAGTTTAAATAAAAAAACTGAAGGAAAATTAAAATTATATGAAAATAGTCATCTTTTAAAAATTTGGTCATTTAAGATTATAAATCAAGGTGATTTAACTTATTTCTGTATTAAAGAATTAACTGATTATTATATTGAAAAAAACAAGGAAGACACCATATTCAACAACTCCCCATTTCCAACATTAAACATTAATAAAGACTTAAAAATAATTAAAATCAATAAATCTTTTAAAAATTTATCCGGATATTCATCAAAGGATTTTAAAAGTTTAAATTTTGATAAAATCGCTCATGTTATTAACTCTAAAAAATATGAAGGTTTAAAACTTAGCGAAATATTAAACATTGCATTTAAAAATCATTTAGTTAATGATAATGTTGAATTAGTATTTCTAACTAAAAATAATGAAGAAAAAATTGTTAATGCTTATATTACAGCTTTAAATAAAAATATTATTCAAATCTATTTTGAAGATTTATCCCAATTAAGAAAGTCTGAAAAAAATACTAAAAGAATTTCTAAATATTTAAGTCAAATCCAAGAAACAAGTAAAGTTGCATTAAACATTTTCAAAGAAGACTATTATTATTGGACTGATGCAATATTTGATATTTTTGAAATCGAAATTGAAAATCGTGTTTATAATTCCAAAAAATTATTTATCTATGATTATGTTACACCTAAAAATAAGAAAATTATTGATGATAATCTTAGAGCTTTAACCTATGATAATCCGGTTACATTTGAATTTAAAGCAATAACGGTTTTGTAGAAACCCTTTATTT
>DAGJ01000022.1 GCA_002495685.1 Methanobrevibacter sp. UBA412 | reverse complement strand
ATAAAGGGTTTCTACAAAACCATAAAAAGAGAAGAATTGAAATTTTTTAATATAAATATTCTGTGTTTTCTAATTCCTCTATAAATTTTTGACAATGGTCAATCCATTTATCTTTGATAAGTTCATCTGTAGCAACTACTGCAACTATATCATTTTTAGACATATCTTTTATTATTTTAAATCCTTCAGGAACTATACGGAACATTGCATCATAACATCTTCTTTTAAGGTTTTCATATGGATTATCTATAACCCAATTATCTACTTCTTTTTTTCCAGATAATTCTATAATATATCTACTTGGTTGATGAACATTTTCTCTTCCTAATTCTTTCCATAATTTCTTTAAAATATTAGGTAAAAAATTTTCATCATTAATAGTTATTGTAGTTAAATCCTTTTCAGGATCATAAACTGAACTTGAAACTTCATTTAAATGTTTAGCTTTAGAAGTTTTCTTCATTTTCATTGCCATAATGAAAACTACTTCATTAGGATTTACGTATGCTTTTAAATCTGAGAGTGCAGGAGCTAATAACAAATCTTGTAAGATTTGTTTTGTTATCATTTCATAAACTTTTGCCCCTTCATGATCATTTGATTCAATTATCATAACTTAATTAACCTCCTCATAAAAAAATAAATAATTTTTTTTATTGTTGGTTTCTATTTCCCATTCCACTTACAAGTAAAGCAGAACCTACAGCACCAATATGTTGTGAGTATTCTGGCACTATAACATCTATTCCACCTAATGTTTCACTAACAGCTTCAACAAGTCCAGTGATTAAACTAGTACCTCCAACTTGTATTAATGGTTCTCTTATATCAATTTCTTGAAGTTGTTGTTCATAAACTTGTTCAGATACACTGTGACATGCAGCTGCAGCAACATCTTCTTTTGATCCACCTGCAGCAAGGGTTGTAACTAAATCTTGTATACCAAATACAATACAATAACTGTTTAATTGTGCTCTTCTATAATTTCCTTTAACAGCTAATGGTCCTAATTCTGTAATATCAACATCTAATCTTCTACTAGTCATATCAAGGAATCTTCCAGATGCTCCTGCACAAATTCCCCCCATAGTAAAGTTATCAGGTATTCCATCATTTACTGTAATAACCTTATTATCCATACCACCAATATCTAATACTGTTGCTTCTCCTTTTTGATGGCCTGCAAGGTATACTGCTCCTTTAGCATTAACACTTAATTCTTCTTGAACTAGTTCTGCATTTAATTTTTTACCAATAGTTAATCGACCATAACCAGTAGTTCCAATTCCATCAATATCATTCCATCCGTATCCTGAGCTTTCAAATGCTTCATCTGCAGCTTTATTTACAGATTCCATAATATCTTTAGTTAAAGTCCAACCTGTACCTATTACTTTATTATTTTCCATTAACACTGCTTTTGTTGTAGTTGAACCTGAATCTAAACCTAATGTTAATCCTTCTTGTTTTTCACGTGCAAGAATACTTCTTCTAGTTACAGTGGTTGCTAAAGCTTCCATACGTATGAAAAGTTCATCTGCTTTAGTTCTTTCAGTAAATGAGTAAGTTACAACTGGTATACGAGTGTTATCTTGTAAGTATCTTCTGATTTCATTTCTTACAAGTGCTGCTTCAGCACAACGGAAACAAGAAGCTACAAAAACAGCATCAGGTTTACATCGACCTTCAACAATACTAACTGCTCTTGCTATCATTAATTTTAAACTTGAACTTTGTGCTGAGAAACCAAATTTTTCATATGCTTCCTCAATATAATCTAAATCTATTTCTGGAAGTATGATTTCTGCACCAAAAGTTAATGCTGCTTTTTCTATTTCTTTTTGTATCCCACTATATTCTGTACCACAGGATACTAATGCAATTTTAACCATTTAGTAACCTCCTTTAGATTTTAAAGATGCTACAAGATCATCTTTACTCACTTTTCTTTCTTCTTCAGTTTTCATGTGTTCTTCAGAAGGTGTTTCTTCATTATTATTTTGAGTTTTTGAACTTTCTAATGGTTCCTCTTCAAGATTGTCTTCAGTGCTAATATCTTGATTTCCAGAACTTTCAATTTGTTTAGATTTTTCTTTTAAAGCTTCTGGATTATCCAAACTGTCTAAAAATTCATTAACTTGATTAACCATATCCATTGCACCTTCACGACTACTAGGATATTCAAGTTCTAATTGCGGAATATCTTTTTTACGTAAACAGAAAATACTTAATTCATTAGTACGTTGACAACCAACACAACCAAACCCATAAGGTGCACCATCAACAAGTATTGCTGCTTCTGCTTCATCTATAAGAGGGCCTATAATTGCCATTCTTCCACGAACACCAGAAGGAACTTCAATTGCAGCATATTGTAATCCTTTAATAGGATCTTCTTCAGTAATATTCATTGGAGGAGAATCTATTTCTGGATCTTTAATTTTCTTTCTCATTTCTTTTTGTAAAGCTAAAGCTGTATGACCTTTTCTTTCTATTAAATCTGCTAATACTAAAGAGTTAGGGGGATAAATTGCTACTTTCACCATATTAAATCACACCATTTTTTTTATTAAAATCATTCTTTTATTATTTTTTTTCTTTTTTTATTGATTCATTAACAATACTTTTAAATTCATCAACATCAATTGGTTTAGGTTTAACTATTTCAACAGGTCTTGGATTCTTTAATGCTTCACCAACATAATCCAAAAGTTCATATTCTCTTTCTAATTGGTGAAAACCTTCACGAGGACCTAAACGATGCCCTCTACAACGACGTGGGTCACCTGGTGCGAATCCACGATCTTTTGTAAAAATGTTATATGGATCTAATTTACGTATTTCAATAATTGCTTTTTTAACATCTTCTTTTTTCCCACTAACCATTGCACCATAACAGGTTTCTTTTATTGTGAGTGGTAATCCAAGTAAATGTAATTCACTTGTTAATTCACTTTCACTAACATTAGCTCGTGGTCCAAGAATAATCATACGATTTACAACTTCAGGATCTAAATCTTCAGAATCTAATTTTGGACTCATAGTAAGATGTGCTTCTGCTTCTTTCATAATTAATCCTTCCTTATATTCTTAAATCATAATATTTATTATTTTAATGCTTTTTTAATACTTTCATCCATCATATCAGTATCTTCAGGGAATTCTTCAGTATCTAATTCTTCTAATGTTTCTTCATCAATATGTTCAGGGTTAACTTCTCGTAGGTAAACTATATCATTCTCTTTTAAACCATGAATATCATTTAAATCAGATACTACTTCACCTATAATATTAGTTCCATCGAAAGGTTCCGCTGTAGGACCAAACTCATCATTATCCTTTGTACGAATTCCAATAATACCAAGATTCTTACGACTCATGTTAGTTACCCCAATACTTCCAGCTTTAACAATATCCTTTGGAGTGTTTTCAGGTAAAATACCTTTAGCTTCCCTATCATCACCTGCAAACATGAAAATATGCATATCTTGCACTGCAAAGTATACTTTTAAAGTTCCAATTGGTTTTTCAACTAATCCAGTTAATTTATCAAAGTACCATCTTGTACGTGGAGCTTTATCAGTCATTTTAATAAGAATTAAATCAGTTTTATTTAATCCTTTAGTTTGAACTTTTCCCGCTTTTATAATATCCATTGTTTCATTAGGGATTTGTTCAACTATAATAGCATCATCCTCAGTAACACCAACACGTTCCTGTTTAATACCCCTATTTTTTAATTCTTCCTCAACTTCTTTCTGTGTTTTTGTTAAAGTTTTAATAGGTTCAGGATTAGAATGAATTGTAATAACATCCCCATAACTTGCAATATCTATTAATTCCATACCTTTAACAACTTTACCTATTGTAGTGTGACTATTAACTCTAACACGATCTTCACGATAAATATAAATTTTTCCTTTACCTTTACCAGAATTACGTAAAGTTACAGTACCTCTTTTACGTTCTGTAATCTCTTCAACAGGTTTAGTGATTCCTTGTAACCAAAATTCTCCAATGAAAGAATTAGATTCATAATCAACCTTAATAGTATTATCATGAATAACTGAAAAGAATTGTTCAACAGATTTTGAAGAATTAACATTAGGTTCAACAAGACAATATGTGAATAATTGATTACCTTCAGCTAAAGGTGTGCTTAATTCACTAACAGAAGATGAATCTGTTACAGTACTACGCTCTATAATAGGTTCAACACTAATTATATCATCATCATCAGTTAATTGACGTAAAGTACGAACTCCACCAATAACTTTAGCAAAAACACCATTATTTGTACCTTCAGGAACACCATAAACATTTTCCATATCTTCTTTTGCAAAAATTATATGAGTCGCATCACGACTAAAACCAGAAAGACTTAATAAAACATCTCTATCCCAATATTTATGATTTTCTTTAGATGGAGTAAAATCAGTAGTAACAGGCCCTACTGCAACTTCATTATTACTAGTCCATCTAACACTTAAACCATTAAAATCAGAATAATGAGATTTCCAAAAATCAACTAAAGGTTTAGCTTCAGGAGCATCAGACAATTCTATAATAACACTACCTTTAGGAGATTTAATTTTATATTTATTAATATTCCCTTCTAATTCAGATTGTCCCTTAATTAAACAAATTAAACTACCTTGACTATAAGGAGCATTACTTATATTAATTGCATCCTTTATTGTAGAACCTTCAGGAATATCAACATCTTCACCATTAATTTTAACTAACATAAGTTTCCAAATCCTATTAACTTTTTTTTATTAACTTTTTTTTATAATTAAATTATATTTACCAAAAAAATGTATATACATTAACTTTTCTTTAATTTATAATACGGGATTAACCTTTTGATTAAATAAAACTAAACGTTCATCCTTATATTCAACATATAAAGATTTTTCACTAATTACATCACCAACAACAGACACAGTAAAATCAAATTTAGAAAGCATATCAATAACTCCTTGAGTATTCTCAACAGGAGAAGTTAAAACAAATGCTGCACCAGGATAAGATTTTAACCAATCCTCCCAATCCACTTTAGGATTTCGGGGAATAGATTCTAAACGAACACAAGCACCAACATCAGAGCATTCACATAACATTTCAAGAGTACCTAATACTCCAGGATTACTTATATCTTTACCTGCAGTAACAAGTCCAGATTCACCTAAATCTTTCATAACTTTAATTTGATTTTGAACTAAAGTTTCATCTTTTAAATAAGTAGTATCCCAATTTAAAGGGAAATCATGGTGTTGTCTTCCTTCAATATCTATAGCAACTAATACTTTATCTCCAACATTAGCCCCAAAACTGGTGATTAATTTATCTTTATTAGCAATCCCAATAATTGCCATTCCAATAGAATCAAAATCTGCATCAGGGTGAAGATGTCCACCAACTAAAGGAATATTAAATTTTTCACAACCATCTTTAATCCCTTTCATAAGCTCATCATAAATTTTATCATGCTTAATTGATAATATATCCACCATTGCTAAAGGTTTTCCACCCATTGCTGCAATATCATTAACATTAACAAGAACACTACAATATCCTGCCCAGTAAGGATTTGTGTTCATCAATTGACCCCATATACCATCTGCTGCAAAAAGTATCACTTGATTATTCCCAATATCAATAGCTGATGCATCATCACCAAAGTCTAATAAAACATTCCCTGAAATGTTATAAACAGATTTTAGAGAGTCTGTAACTTTACTTATATCATTTTTTCTGGTTACACCATTAAAAGACTGAAGAGATTTTATAAGATCCTTTAAATCCAAAAACATACACCTCATAATTTCTAAAAGATAATAAATTATAAAATTTTATATTAATTAACTATTTTAAAATCACAATTTATAATATTTACTATTTTAGTAATTGTTTCAAAAATTTCATTAAGCTTCAAAGTTTTAAAATCATCCAAGTTACAATCCTTTGGATATTGAATTTCTAAAATTTCATTGAAATTAAAAACTTTATCAAAAATTTCAGCTCCAACAATATCATCATAACCAGATTCTACTTGTATAATTTTAGATTCATTTTTAACAAAACCATGTTCTACAACTTTATCTAAATCCCCATCTGTTATTCCAATAATTGGGACATTAAAACGATAAAGAATATCTGAAGTCACTAAAGTTGTATCATCACCTACAGTAATAACTAAATCATTATCTTTTAGTTTATAAATATCTTCAGCAGCATGATCTAAGTAAGCAATACTTAAAATTGTAGAAGAATTATCCTTGTTTAATACTCGAGGTTCAATATCATCACTTCTGCGAAGTAAACCTGTTTTAATAATTGCAGTATTTAAATCTATTTTCCCTAATTTATCCACACCGTGTTGTTTAATATTCCCTCCAATAATATCTGTAATAATACCATCTTTTGCAACAAGAGTTAACTTATCAGATGAAGATTTTCCAATAACCATTCCATTTACAAGGATATTTTCACCTGGACTTACTCCATGAACTGGACGAACAATATTACCTTTTAAATCTGGAATATTATTAGTAAAATGTTTTAACCTTACATCTTCAGGTGTTACGATATTTAATTCTAATTGACTAGCTAGTTTAATTGCAAAATCATCAGCAGTTAAAGTTTTATATTCACTTCTAGCACCAGGATGTATATTTAATTTAGTTTCATTACCATCCCAAACAATAACACTACCATCATTTTCCCCTGGACGTTCAATTTGTATGACTGGTGTTAAATCATCAGTTAAATATTGACTATAATGATTAAAAACTTTATAACCAAACACTTGACCTGTTGTGGAAGATTTACCATAATTTAATAAGAAAATACAATCTAAATTTTCATCCTTAAATTTCTTTAATGATTGACTAGGAAGTAATTTCTCTTTAATATTTATCACATTTTCAAGGGAAGCATCAATAACTGCAGTTCTTCCCATTGTTCCACCTAGCCTACAATGAATATTACCATAATTTGATAATATATCTAAAATATATAAAGCATACCCTGAATCTATAATATTCGGGCCATGTACTACTACTCCAATTTCCATAAATAATAAACCTACAAAAACAAATTTTCTTTTATAATTACTTTTTTATTCTGCGTTTAAAAAGTGAAGACCCACACACTTCACAATCTTCATAAGGATAATCTTCAGGATAATCCCGTTTACAACCATTACAAGTTTTAACCCAATTATACACACCATTAATACCTTTAGTAATAATACTACTATAAGGAATACCTATAATCTTTAAAACATTCTGTATAGAATAATCATCAGTTAAAACTTTAACATTACTATTAGTATTCTGAATATCTAAGGCTAAAGCTATTAAATTCTTATCCGGTTCAGATAATCTTAAACTATCCCCAGATTTTTTAATAATTTCATCTAGTTCTAACTTAAATTTATCATTAGGATTACGGACAATTAAATTACCCTCATCAATTGCTTGATTCAAACGTATTTGAGACTTTAAATCCTTAACTTCATGAGTTATATCAGATACTGTATAATTAACATTATTACCCGGTTCATAACCATTAATAAAAGCAGAAGCATCTAAAACATAAACAACATTATTCATATTAATTATATATAGATAATAAAAAATATATACCTTACTCGGAAAAAATAATTCTAAGAAAAAATTAAGGATAGGATGTAAATAAAAATGATAAGCGAAACAATGGAATCCCATAAAAAAGATAGTCCCTCAGATATAAAATGTGGAATCATCACATTAAGTGATAGTTTAAAAGAAAAAGGTAATGAAGGAATAGAAGAAGATTTATCAGGACAATATTTATTTGAAAGACTAAGTGAAAAATATGAAGTATCCGCATATGTACTTATAGCAGACGAATCAGATAAATTAATACAAGCTATATCTAATATGAATAGTAAAGGAATAGATGTAATTTTCACAACAGGTGGAACAGGACTTGAAAGTAGAGATATAACTATTGAAACATTAGTTCCAAGATTTGATAAAGTAATACTCGGTTTTGGGGAAGAATTCCGTCGAAAATCCTTTGAAAAATTAGGTTCCGGAGCATTACTATCCAGATCAACTGCTGGAATTTATAATAAAACAATCATTTTTGCATTACCCGGTTCACCTAATGCTGTTGAAATGGGTTTAAATTTAATATATCCTGAAATAGGACATCTTGTAAAACATGCAAGAAAATAAGAAAAAATAAAATAATTAAAAAAATTCATTAACACTAATTAAAGGTTCTAAAAGAATATTTGCATCTTCAAATGCCTCAACAGCACCTTCTTCACGGTCAACACAAACAAAAGCTCTACTAACATTACCACCATTATCTTGGATTGCATGTATAGCTTTAAGTAAAGATCCACCAGTTGTAGTAACATCTTCTACAACAATAACATCATCACCTTCACATAATTCACCTTCAATAAGTTTACTAGTACCATAACCCTTTTTTTCTTTACGTATCATAAGTAATGGAATACGTGACTCTAAAGATACAGCAGTAGCTATAGGAACAGCACCTAAAGCAGGTCCTGCAACTTTATCAATATTATCATCACTTATTTTATCAGTAATTAATTTAGCAATAGTTGATAATATTTCAGGATTAGTGATTGCTTTTTTCATATTAACATAATAATTACTTTTTTTACCACTAGCTAGAGTGAAATCTCCCTTTTCAAAAACTTTATTTTCTTTTAAAATTTGAATTAAATAATCTTTATTTGACATAGAAATCTCTTAATAAAAAAAAGTTTTTTTTATTCCTCTTCGGATAAATCTTTTAATAATATTTTATCCCCAACTTTACTCACCATACCTACGGGAATAATATCTTCACTTTTTTTAATATTCATTTTTTCTTTAATATTGCCTTTATTAATTACTAAACCTGTTATTTGATATGTTTCAGGATCTATTTCAAAATCAACAACTTTTCCAAGTATAGTAACATTTAAATTTAATACTTCTTTTCCTAAAATTTCTTTAGTTCTCATTTTATAAACACAACTCCTAAAATCATTATTTTATTTATTTTTAAAAAACGGTTCTCTTTAATTTAATAATATTATTTTATACATTCTAATTATTTATACCTTTAAAAAAGTTTGACATTATTAAAGGTAAAAAAAAATAATTAAAAAAAAGTGTTAAATTGGAGAAAATATTTTAATAAGAATCTAAATCTTCTTCAGTAATTCCTTTATCCTGAAGACGTTCTTCTTCATCTTCATCCCCTTTATTCCAATTAACAATACCATAAACCACACAAAGAAGTGTAGATAAAATTATTAAAACATAAACACCCCAAATCCATGGATCAGATATACCAAAAACCATCATTAGGATTCCTCCTTAACTTTCTTCTTATTAAAACCTTTAAATGAATTTGTTAAATATTTTTCATCTAATGGTTTTGTGAGTAAGGAAACTACAACTAAAAAGATTATACTAATTGGTAATGCAATTATCATAGTATCAACATAAGGCCAAGGCATAGTTGATATTAACATAGGATAACCAGTTAAGAATTTACAAATTCCTAAAGATGTTGCAGTTTTTCCAAAGACAAATATTAACCAGAACAAACTTGAGAATACTCCAGCTAATATACTTGCAATAGCTCCTTCACGAGTTGCACGCTTCCAATAACATGCCGCCAAATAAGCAGGAAGGAAAGAAGCAGCACAAACACCAAAGAATAAACTAGTACCTAAAGCTACTATACTTCCAGGTAGGGATAAACCTATAATAAGAGATAATACTATAGCTACAAGAATACCTATTTTAGAAAATGTAGTAGATAAATTATCAGATAACTTACGTTTATGTAAAGTTTCAATTATATCATGCCCTAAAGCGGTTCCTTGAGTATGATACTGACCACTTAATGTACTCATGGAAGCTGCAATCAATGTTAAAAGGAATAAATATACAAACCATTCAGGCATTGCCATGGAAATAAATGTAGGAATTATTTTATCAATATTACCTGCAACCATATTTACTGCAATTTTTCCAAAATTATCAAAGAAAAACACATTAGAAAGGGATCCAACAATATATGCAGTAGTTGGTATTAATGCAATGAAAACTCCTCCAATTAAAATAGAACGATTTAATTCTTTATCAGATTTCACTGTCATAAATCTTACTGCAAGTGATGGTTGTGCAAGTGCACCAATTCCAACCCCTAAAATTGTAGTTGTTACAAGATTCCACCAATAAGGTGAAGATAATGTAGGGAAAGAAGTCCATCCCGTTCCCCCATCAGCCGCTGCCGCAGCTGGATATAAATGAACCATATTAGATAAAGCCATGTTTGCATGAGATACTCCACCTAATTTCACATATACAAATACAAGTAAAATAGCCATACTAACAAACATGATAGTTCCTTGAAGAGCATCAGTATACATAACTCCCTTAATACCACCATAGAACACATACACTGCAATAATTAAAGATAAAATCAGAAGTGATAAACTAAAATTAAGAGCTAAACTAGTTTCCATAAATCTAGCAGCACCAATAAGAACAACTGCAGCATATAATGGCATACCACAGAATATAATTAAACCACTAGCAACTTGTATAAAACGACTATTAAATCTACGACCTAAAAATTCAGGAAATGTAACACTACCTAAATTATGTCCAATACGACGTGTTCTTTTACCGAGAAATGCAAATGCTATAAATATTCCAACTATAACATTTAACCATGCTAACCATAAAATTCCCATACCATATTTACCAGCAATTCCCCCAAAACCAACAATAGCAGCCGTAGATATAAATGTTGCCCCATAACTTAAAGCCATAATATAAGAATTAGTATCACGACCGGCTATTAAAAAGTCTTCTGAAGAATTTGTTCTTTTATAAGCAAGATAACCTATAAGGATTACCATTATAAAATATATTGCAAATATTGCAATTAACAAAGAATAATTCATAAAATTTTAACCTCATATACATAATAATAAATAAAAAAAACTATAAAAGATGAAAGCTACTAAAAATGTACATTTAATTATTTCACCCCAAAAAAATAGGTAGTACAATATAAAAGAATTAACCATCATTTTAAGTTATTAATAATTTATAACTAAAATAATATTTAAATATTCTATATAATATATTAATAATTCAAAAATTTATAAACATTAAATAATAAAAATAAATAAAGTTATAAAATTAAAGATTCATGTTTTAAAAAAAATTTTTATATGAGGATAAAAAATATGATTTGGAATGAAGCCGCAGAATGTATGGACGAAGAAGATAAAAAGGAATTACAATTATCATTACTACAACAAACCGTAAAAAGAGCATATGATAATGTACCTTTCTATAAAAAATTATTAGATGATGCAGGGGTAAAACCTGAAGATATAAAAACATTGAAAGATATTGAAAAAATACCATTCACAACAAAAACTGACCTTAGAGCAGCATACCCATTTAAAATGTTTGCTGTACCAGATGAAGAAATTGTGGAAATACACACATCTAGTGGAACAACAGGAGTACCAACAGTATCAGGTTACACAATAAAAGATTTAGATATATGGGGAGAAATGACTGCAAGAGGACTTGGAATGTGTAATGCAACCAAAAAAGATAGAATCCAGAATTGTTATGGTTATGGATTATTCACTGGAGGTTTTGGAATACATTACGGTGCAAGAACCGTAGGATGTACTGTAATCCCAATAAGCGCAGGAAACACAAAAAGACAAGTAGATACCTTATTAGATTTCCAAAGCACAATATTAACATGCACTCCCTCATATGCAGCATATATCGGAGAATACCTTAAAAAAGAAGGTTACAAACCAGATGATATAAGCTTAAAATATGGAGTATTCGGAGCAGAAATGTGGACCGAAGAAATGAGAAAAGGAATAGAAAAAAGTCTCGGAATAACAGCATTAAATATTTATGGACTAACTGAAGTAATGGGGCCAGGAATAGCAATAGAATGCCCAGAACAAACAGGACTACATGTAGCAGATGATCATTTCTACCCAGAAATTATAGATCCTAAAACTGGAGAAACATTACCAGATGGAGAAAAAGGAGAATTAGTACTTACAACTTTAACACGGGAAGGTTCACCAATAATCAGATTCCGTACAAAAGACATAACCACTTTACATAAAGGTAAATGTGCTTGTGGAAGAACAAGTTGTAAAATAGAACGTATAACTGGAAGAAGTGATGATATGCTTAAAATTCGTGGAGTTATGGTTTTCCCATACCAAATCGAACGTGCATTATTCAAAACTGAAGGCATAGAACCAACCTATCAAATCCATGTAACAAGACCAGGATTACTTGATGAAATTGAAGTGAAAGTAGAAGCATCACCAGATATGTTCTCAGATGAAATGAAAGAATTAAGCACACTTGAAAACACATTAAGTAAAAATATACATAATGAAATAGGATTAAGAGTAAATGTAACACTTGTTGAACCAGGATCATTACCTAGAAGTGAAGGAAAAGCAATAAGAGTAATTGATGAACGTAACTTTGAATAAGGAAAAAAATAATTTTTAAGGGAATGAAATTTATGAAAATAAAACAACTATCAGTATTCATAGAAAACAAAGAAGGTAGACTTAAAAACGCATTAAATGTATTATCTAAAGAAAATATTAATATTCGAGCATTATCTGTAGCAGATAGTGAAAAATATGGTATACTCCGTTTAATCGTGAATGACAACGAAAAAGCAAAAAAAGCATTAGAAAAAGAAAATTTAATTGTGAAAGAAACAGAAGTTATTGTAGTTGGCATACCAGACAAACCTAATGGATTAAACCACATACTTGAAATATTAGAAAAAGACGGAATCAATGTTGAATATATTTATGCATTCGTAAGTACAAAAGCAGATGAAGCAGTAGTAGTTATGAAAATTGAAGACATTGAAAAAGGTTTAAAATTATTAAAAGAAGCAAATTCAACAATCTTAACTAGAAAAGATATAAATAATTTATAAATAAAATTAAACCTTTAAAATTTTTTTCAAAAGATACACCTGAATGGAGCTTAATAAAACATGGAATTCTGCCCTAAATGTGGAAAAATGCTAATTCCCAAACATAATCAAGTAAAATGTAGCTGTGGATACAGTAAAAACTTAAACAAAAAAGATATAGAAGAACAGTACACGATGGCTGGAGAAAAAAAACATAACGAAGAAGTTGTTTTAATTGATGGGGATGTTGTAACCTTACCAACAACAAAAGGAAAATGTTTTAAATGTGGAAATACACAAATAGCTTGGTGGATGCGCCAAACAAGAAGTGCTGATGAAGCACCAACTATTTTTTACAGATGTACAAAATGTAGAAACACTTGGAAAGGACATGACTAAAAAAAATGGGAAAATTAATTAATTATTAATCTATTTTTTCCTACCTACCACTTTTTTTAGAGTCAAATATATATTAAAAAATAGTTTTAAAAAAAAATGGGAAAAATAGAATATTTATTCAATAAAATTATTTTAGACATGTAAATATATAATCTTGAACAATATCTCTTTTAAAATTCTTTTGGAAATCATGTTTAACTGTTTCAAAAACCCTGCTTCCCTTAGAAGTTAAATTATAAAATTTAACTTGATGATTATTATGCATACCTTCATGACTTTTAAGTAACCCTTCTTCTTCCATTTGATTTAATATGGGATAAACTTTACTATGACTAACATTTTTAATTAAACCAGCTTCAATTTGGGGTTTAAAAAATTCATCTATTTTTTTCATCAAATTGTAACCATGAAGAGATTTTTTTGAAAGATTCCATACAATTAAACTTCTCATTATACCATTAGAAATATTTTTAATTAGGACTTTATTTTCTTTAAATAATAAATGTGTTTCATCTTCATTAATTAATTCATCATTCCTCATAGTAAATTCACCATTAATAATATAGAAATTTTCATATCATTAATTTAAATTTTTTTTATAGAAAATTTAATTACGTACTAATAATACATCAGTACTTGCAGTTACAACAACTCTTTCAGCTACACTTCCTAATAAAAACTTTTGAACTCCACTTCGTCCAGATCCGGATATGATAATTAAATCTACATCATCTTCTTCAGCTACTTCAACTATTTTTTCAGCTGCAAAACCTACAACAACTTTTGTGGTGATATTACAATCTGAATCAAATTGTTGTTTCATGTGTTCTACATTTTTTTGAGCTTCTTCATAGAATGTTTTATTTATATCATCAATATGTTCTTTTTTTTGGAATACATAAGGGACTAATTTATTAGCAACTGATAATATAATTATTTCCCCATTGGGATTTAATACTTTTTTTACTCTTGAAATTTCTTCTTCTGAATATTCTGAACCATCTGTAGGTAATAAAACTTTATCATACATATTTTTTTCCACCTTAATTTTTTTTATTATCCTTTTATTTTAAGGATAAAAGTTAACATGTATAATTTTATACATGTTGATAAAAAAACCTATAGTTTAAATAGTATATAAAATTAACGAAAAAAGAATAAAAAGAGGGTTGGCCAAAAATCGATTTTTTAATTTTTTGTAATACTTTTTTTTATTTTATTTTTTTAAGTTATTATTTTTCATGTTTTTTTTTATTTTTGTTGTCATTTTTGGGTGTTAATTTTTTTTTAGTGTGTTTTATTTTCTTGGTATTGTTTTATATTAATTTTTCATGTTTATTTTTTTATTTTAAGTGTTTTTAAATAGTTATATTTATATACTAGTAGTTACATATATTAATATTAAGTATTATTAATTCAATGATGTTAGTTATGGATATTAAACAATCTAGTTTTAAATTGGAGCGTTTAGATGATGATATTCCTAAGGATCATCTTTCTCGTTTTATTGTGCGTTTTGTTGATGAATTTTTCCCAGTTTTAAAGGTTGAAGAAAACATGGGAGGAAAGGGTAGGCCTGTTTTACCGGTTCGTAAAATGTTTAAATTAATTATTTATGCTTTTAATGAGGGTGTTACTAGTTCTAAAGTTATAGAAGATCATACTAAGTATCATAAAATTTATTTATATGTTTCTAATGGAATTAAACCTTCTCAAAGAAGTATTCGAAAATTCATCCGTGATTATGGTTATTTATTTAATGTTTTTATTGGAAGTACTTTACTTTTTGCAAATGAATTAGGAATCACAGATTTTAAGCATATATCCATCGATAGAACTATTAAAAAAGCATACAACTCTAAATTTAATGTTTTACATGAAAAAGACATTAATACTATAATTCAGTATTATAGTGGATTAAAGTTACCTAATAAGAAAATTAAAAAACTCCCACGTCCAGCACGTAAATTGATTGAACGAACAGATTTAAACAATGAAGATAAATTAGAATTACTATTTGAGTTACAAACTCAAATAAAGATGTCCGGTCAAAATACAGTACCTGTAAACGATGTTGAAGCTCGTTGGATGCATAATAAACAAGGATTAAATGAGGTCGCATACAATGTTCAAAGCGCTGTAGACACCGTTTCCAAACTTATTTGTGCAGTAAAAGTTTCACAAAAACCAACAGACCATTATGAATTACCAGAAATAGTGAAAAATGCAATAAATAACATCAACGATGAACCCGAATATGTAAGTGCAGATACAGGATACCACACCGAAACCAGCTTCCAATACCTAGAACAAAATAATATCAAAGGACTAATACCAGATAGAAAACAAACTCGAGAAAACACAGGAAGATTAAGTGAAAACCCATTCCATAAAGACCACTTCAAGCATGATCTAGAAAAAGACACTTACATTTGCCCAAATAAACAAGAACTACCTTTCCAACAAGAAATCAAACATTACCTAGAAAATGAAACAAAACCTTATAAAATCGAAAGAAGATACTGGAACTACAATGCATGCCAAGACTGCCCTGATAAAGAAAAATGCTACAAAGGAACACAAAGACAAATAACAGAATTCACAAGTAACACAGCCCTAAAAATGAAAAAACAAATGGAAACAAAAGAATACAAAAACATGTTTAAAAAAAGATCAAGCACAGTAGAAGCACCATTCGGTACACTTAAAACCTACTACCACATAAATGAACTACCCACAACAGGAATACAACACACAAAACACATACTAGCACTACAAGCACTAACATACAACCTAAAAAGACTAAACCACATAATCAAAAACACATATGACGAAACAGAAAACATAACCCAATTCATAGAAAAAATAGGAGCAACACTCAACCTAAAATGCAAAACCACAGAAAAATAAAAAAAAGTAATACCAAAAAATATCAAAAACTATTTATGGCCAACCCTCAAAAATAAAAAAAAGAATAAAAAATATTTAAAATTTAATATTTATAAAATCCTTCACCAGCATTAATACCAGTTTTTCCAGCATCAATTTTCTCTTTAAGCATAGCTGCTATTTTTCCCTCAATAGTTTCAATATCAGATGCATTAGGGTTCATAATAACAATATTATAAGCAGTAGTTAAACCTACAATATCTAAAATTCTGAAAGGTCCAATAGGTGCACCTGTAGCAAGTACCCAAGTTTTATCAATAGTTTCAGGATCAGCTACACCTTTTGCATATAACATTTCAGCAGCATTTAAAAATGGAACTAACATAGAGTTAAGTATATAACCAGGTTGTTCTTTTTTAAGTTGTAAAGGAACCATACCAATTTTCTCAGCAAAATCAACCACTATATCATAGTATTTTTGATCAGTACCAGCATGCCCCATAACTTCTGCAGTATTATTCTTCCAAATAGAATTTGCAAAATGTAATGCAAGATATTTTTCAGGACGACCAGTATACTCAGCAAATGCACTAGGAAGTAATGTAGAAGAATTAGTAACAATAATAGTTTTATCCGGAATATTTTTAGCTAATTCTTGATAAAAAGGAATTTTTTGTTTTGGATCTTCAGCAATTGCTTCAATAATTAAATCAGCATCATTACCTGCTTCAGCATAACTTGTAGTTAAAGTTATATTATCATATGCTAATTCAGCTTTATTTTTCAATTCATCGATTTCATCATCAGTTAAATCTTTTTTATCAGTAAACCCATTACAATATGCACTTGGGTCTGTTTTCATTTGTTCAAGAGTTGTTAAATATATATTTTTTACTCTTTCAAGTTTAGGTTTAGCTCTTCCAATAGATCCTTCACTTCGTAACCAAATTGTTACATTGAATCCTTTAAAAGCAGTTTGAAAAGCTATTTGACTACCTAAAACTCCTCCACCTGCAACTACTATATTTTTCATACTCATTTATTAAACCTCCAGCAATTATAAATAAACATGTAAACCTAGGTTTTATAAGTATATAAAATAATATGATTTGATTTTTTAATGAATAAAAATATAAAAAATAGAAAAAATTGCGAATAAAAAAAATAAAAATTTAAAAAAAATGTAATGAAAAGAAAAATTTAAAATTCTCTTAACATTTTAGCTATTTCTTCCTTTTGATAACCTAATTTTAAAAGTAAGTTTTTAATAGAATCATCAGGTTTCTTACCATGAATTTCTTTCCAATTCTTAAAATCATTTTTCACAATAGCATTAACAAGTAATTGGATAGTAATTAAATCATCACCATCTATTGCAACTAATATTTCTTTTCCATTAAAGTATCTTTCAGGATCTACAAGGTCAAATTTTCCAGCACTTTTATCCCACTTAATTATTGCATTCTTTATTTTATATGACATGATTAAAAGTCTCCTAAAAATTTATATATTTTACTTAACAGCATTATATCCATTTTCAATAGCTTTAATATTCATTTCATGGAATTTAGGTTTAAGATTATTTTTCATAGCTTTAATAATATCGTTTTTAGATAAAATGAAATCATCACTAGCTGTTAATGCACCTAATAATACCATATTCAATGATAAAATACTTCCAGCATCTTCAGCTAATTGATTACCATTAAGAGGATGCACATTATTATATTCTTGTTTTAAAGTAGGAATAATCTCATTTTCAACAGATGGATATCTTTCACCTGTTTGTGAAATTGTTGAAGGGACAATAGGTATTGTGTTAAAAACAATTTTAGTATCATAATTTGCTTTATTCAAACCTCGAACAACTTCTATTGGTTCAAAACCAAGAACCATATCAGCTTTATGATTCTCAACAATACTACTTTTATAATCACCAATTCGAAGTTCAGTAGAAACTGAACCTCCTCTTTGACTCATACCATGAATTTCACTCATTGCAACATCATAACCTTGAGCCATTGCAGCTTCACCAATAACAACACTAGTCTTAATGATTCCCTGACCACCTACACCACAGATGTAAATATTATAAGTACCATTAGACATAACTATTCACCATCCTCTTTTTTAGCTTTTATAGCTTTTTCCGGACATATTTGAGCACATGCCACACATCCAAAACACATATTACTATCAATAACTACATCATCACCTATTTTAGATATTGCAGGACAAGCCAATTCATCCACACATTTATAACATTTTGTACAATTATCTTGAATACTCATTGGTTTTCGTTTTTTAATCCCTTTAATAAGTGTACATGGGAATTGTGTTATTACAACACTAACTCCTTCATATTCTAATGCTTCTTTATAAATATCAATAGTTTTTCTTATACTATGAGGATTAGTTGTTCTAATAAATTTAACACCAATAGCTTCAACTAATTTCTCAATATTTATTGCAGGAGCTTCATCCCCAACACCATCAACAGGTAATCCAGGATTTGGTTGGCCTCCAGTCATAGCAGTTATACGATTATCTAATATAGTTACAACTAAATTCTTATTATTATTATGAACAGCATTAATAAGAGGAGCTATTCCACTATGGAAAAATGTACTATCTCCAATAAAACTACAAACATATTGATTAGTGGATTTACTAAATCCACATCCATCACCAATACTGGAACCCATACTTAATAAGTAATCTGCAGCATTATACGGTGGACTAATACCTAAAGTATAACATCCAATATCAGAAGCAAAAACCATCTCAGATTCAGGTATTTCTAATTCTTCTGCAGCTTTACCAATTGAATAATAACTTGAACGATGAGGACAACCAGCACATAAAGTTGGTTGACGATTAGGAATAGAATCTTTTAATTCTTTTATTGCAGGGGAATCTTCATTATCTTCAAATTCATAATAATTTAATATTCTGTTAAATGATTCTTTAACAATATCTTGACTATACTCATGAACAAAAGGGAATGTTCCATTTCTTTTCCCATAAACTGGAATATCTAAACCATTTTCTCCAAGGATTGCTAAAACACTTATTTCAAGTATTGGATCTACTTCTTCAACTATGAAAATTCCATCTAAATCTTTCACAAAATCTAATATTAAATCTTCACTTACAGGATATGATAATCCTAATTTAAGTATATCAATACCTAATTTATCCTTGTTGATTACATCATATGCATAATTAAAAGCACTACTACTTGAAATTACACCAAATTTACCATATAACTTTGCAGGAGTACCAATATTATCAAAATGATAGACTTTATTTAATTCAGATTCAAATGCAAATTTTTCTAAAGAATCTATCTTATTTACAAGAACTGTGTGCATATCTAATGCATTTGCAGGTACAGGAACATATTGACTTGGATTTTTATCAAAGTGTCCTCTAGGCCAATATTCACCATCCCGTATATCTTCCTCAGATTTAGGAATGTCTCCTAATGTTACTGGTCCTCTCATATGAGATACTCGTGTTGTTGTTCTAACAATTACAGGTAATCCTATTTCTTCAGATAAATTATAAGCATAAACCATCATGTCTTTTACTTCTTGAGGATTACTTGGTTCTAAAACTGGAAGATTGGATTGTCTTGCAAAGTTTCTTGTATCTTGCTCATTTTGAGAAGAGAAAGTTGATGGATCATCTGCAACAAGTATAACCATTCCAGCATTCACCCCACTATATGCAGTAGTCATTGCAGAATCACTTGCCACATTCATCCCAACATGTTTCATGAAAGTAAATGATCGCAAATTACTTACAGCAGCAGTTGCTGCTATTTCCATTGCTGTTTTTTCATTTGCTGAGAATTCAAAATACATATTAGCATTTTTTGCTGTTAAAGATAAAATATTACCTATTTCTGATGAGGGTGTTCCTGGATAAGTTGCACTTACTTTTACTCCAGACTCAAAAGCACCACGTACTGCTGCTTCATTTCCAAGCAAAAATAGTTTTTCTCCTTTTTCACCTTTTGTTAATTTTTCATAACTCATAACGATTTCACCAATTATTAATAAAAAATTTCAAATTTTATATAAAATTATAATATAATTATCTTTAGTTTTAATAATAAATATATATTTTTATAATGGCTCTGTCAAAAACTTAGTTG
>DAGJ01000017.1 GCA_002495685.1 Methanobrevibacter sp. UBA412 | reverse complement strand
AATGAAAACAAAAACCGGATTAATCAACAGATTCACACTAAAACTAGAATCCTGGAACATAAAAAATAAAAAACAAAATCATCAACTAAATTTTTGACAGAGCCTCAAACTTTAAAAAAATTATTTAATAAAGTAAAAATAAATAATATATCATTATATTAAAATATTAAGGGGTAAAAAATGAAAAAATTAGTACTGCTCAATGAGGATAATACTAAGATAGGTGAAATCAAAGTTAATCCAAACATTAAGGTAAAGAAGAAACCTTTAACAAAATTAGAAAAATTACCTTTCCAACCATTATTAGATAATAACATTTTAGGGGGGAGGAGTTTTAACACCATATAATGATGATTACATAATACGGAACTTAAGTAAAATAATACCTTTAGTAACTACAGCAGAAGATAACATTAATGGACAATTATACTTCGAAACACTATTTCTAAAACCTTATGATGACTTTAAAAACATCTTTGATAGAGTTTACAATACCGGAAAAACAGAAAAAGTAAATTTAATGTATTATGATGATGATAAATTACTTATAACATTTATAGATACAATATTCAAATATCAGAATAGTATAATTATTAGTATTAATTACGAAAATGAATTCGAAACACTATTTCAAAATGAAAATAATTTATTAAATAATTCTAATAAAGCAATGGCATTTATTATAGATAATCAGATATATAAATGCAACCAAAGCTTTGCTGATTTATTTCAAACTCCTAAAGAAAAATTAATAAATTCCCCATACCCTAAAGATAAAGTAATACTTCAATCAACTAAACCAGATAAATTCATGGAATTAACAAATAAAATCAAAAATAGGGAAAAGTATAATTTTACTGATGAAGTAAAAATTTTACAAAAAGATGGAGAAAGATGGGCTATATTGAATATAATTCCAAAAACAATACATAACCAATTAGGATTACATTTTACATTCATTGATATTACAAACTTAAAAGAAAAAGAATTAAAGGCAATAAAACTTCAAGATGATTTAGAATTTATACAAGAAAATATTTTAATAGCTATAGGAAGTTGTGAAGAAAATAAAATTACTTGGACATCTGAAATATATAAAATATTAGATATACCTCCAAATAAATTCCCTAAAAACACATTTTTAATAAAACAATTTTTAATACCTAAAGACAAAATATTATGGGAATCTTACTTAAATTCTGAAGAAATAACAAGTTTCAAGGACACATTACAAGTAATCACCTATAAAAATAATAAAAAATATTTATCTATAAATGCTAAAACAAAATTTGATAATAATGGTAAAATAAAAAGCAAAACTGCATTTATTCAAGACATAACTGAAATGGTAATTTATCAAAAGAGATTAGAAAAAACCACTACTGAATTATCACAAACATTAGAAGAAAAAGACATACTTGTGAAAGAAGTGCATCATAGAGTTAAAAATAATTTACAAATAATTTTAAGTTTAATGAACCTCGAAAATGCATTTAATAAAAATGATCCTGAAAGTGTAATTGAATCAACTAGAAACAGAATAAATTTTATGGCAAATTTACATGAAATAATTTATAAATCAGCAGATTTAGAAACTGTTAATATTGCAGATTATTTACCTGATATTGGTGAAAGTTTAATTAACTTATATTCTAACCCAATAGAATTTAATACAAGTTTAGAAGATGCTAAAATAAATTTAGATATAGCAATACCTTTAGGATTAATATTAACTGAATTTATAAATAACACTATAAAGTATGCATTTCCTAATGGAGAAAAAGGAACTTTCTATTTAAAATTCCATAAAATAAATAATATGGGTATAGTATCATTTATTGATGATGGAGTAGGATTACCTGAAGATTTTGATTTAAATAATTTAGATAGTTTAGGCTTTACAGTTATTAAAACTTTAACAAAACAAATTAATGGAAAATTAGAAGAAATTAAAAATGTAAAAGGAACATGCTTTGAAATTAAATTCCCAATAAAAAAAAATGAAAAAATAAAAAAATTAAGATTTAATACTATTTAACATATCCGCAATATCATTTAAGTCATTTCCACCAATTAAAATGAAAGCATTATTAGAATGATATGTTCCCATATAATTATATCCTAGTTTACTTGAAACTGCATAAATAGTACAATTTGCATTTAAAGATTTATTAGTTAATTTAGTGTAACTACCTAAATTAGTAGTAACTTCTTTAATATTATTTGAAGTTTCAGGATTAGAAGCATTCAAATATGAAACCATAACATTTTTATTAGTATCTGTGTAAGTTTGTAAATTAGTGTTATTAGAAACATTTACTTGGGTTAAATTAATATCTGAAGGAATTTCCATTGTACAAGAACCTAAACTAATATTATTAGTGTCATTATTATTAGTTACGAATAAATAAACACCAGATACAAGAATTAATAATACAACGATTACAATTACCGCAGTTCTAATAATTTTTTTAGTTAATAATCTCTCATCTTTAGATTCTTTAATTTTAGTTTGTATTTCATATATTGGTTTACCACATTCCGTACAAATACTTGCTCCTTCCTTATTTTCAGCACCACAGTGAGGGCATTTCAATTTTATTCCTCCGAAATTATTATAATTATAATTTAAATTTGTATTTTAAAAAAATGAAAATAAAATATTAAATAGGGTGATCATAAACCTCTGCTTCAGTTGGTTGGCTATCATGTGTATTTTGATATAATAAACCTGTTTTAGTTCCATAAGTTTTATAAGAACCATCACTATAATACACACGGTTATAATCATTTCCATTTATATTAACAGTACCTTGACTAGAAATACCAGAACTAGAAGAACTAGAAGATCCACTATTACTTGAAGAACTACTAGTATCAGAAGAACTAGAGCTAGTAGTATTTTGAATAGTTTTTACTTGTATACTATTAACCATTTCTACTAATTCATCAAGATTATCAGAAGCAACAACTATATAAATTCCAGTAGGATTATAAAGAGCTACATAGCCGAAATCTCCACCAGTACTAATTTTATGAATAGTACAATTATTTACTTTAAGTTTATCATTATTCACAGTAGGATAACTTTCAAAACTGGCTTTTATACCTGCAGCTCCAGCTGCATTAGATAAGGAATCTGTATAAATAAATGTAGTCATTAAATGATTAGTACTATCAACAAAAGAACTTAAACCTGCAGTTGAAGAATTATTAATAAAATTTGCATCATCTGGCACATCCATAGTATAAGCACCAAAATCCATAGTCTTCATATTATTCTGACTAAAAGCAAAATAAGCACCTGCCGCGATTAAAATAACTGCTAAAATAATGATTAAACCGGTAATTATATATTTTTTATTAACATTTCCTAAATTATCAGAACTATTAATTTTCTTAATATTACTATTTAAACTAGCACCACATTTTCTGCAAAATTTCGCACTATCTTCATTTTCTTCTCCACAATTCGAACAATAAATTGTCATTTTTCTTTTTTCCCCTCCATCATGAAAAAAATTAAAAACCTTTTTTATTTATAAACAAAAAATCATTTATAACAATATACAATTATTAAATTTAAAAAAAGTATTATTTAAAATTTTATAAATAAAAATTAATAAGAATAAAAATTTAAAAAATTCAGCTTTGATTAAATACTAAAAATGCTAATATGAACATAATTAAACAAGCTAAAACAACAATTAACGCAGCAATAATAAATTTTTTAGAATCACTTACCCCTTTATTATCATTAGTTTTTATATTATTTTTACTTAAATCAGCACCACACTCATGACAAAATTTCGCATTATCCCGATTATCTTCTCCACATTCTGGGCAATAAACAGTCATAAATTCTCCTCTTACTAATTAATTATTAAAAATTTAAAAAAATCATCATTTAATAGGGAATACTAATTTAAAACCAGCACCCTCACAATCTTCTTTAAATAGCTCACCATTAATTTGAACTGTAAGATTATTAATAATAGTTAAACCTAAAGAAGGACTATTATAAATATTTAAATCTTCAGGTAATCCAATTCCATTATCTTTAAACTTTAAAATAACTTCATCATCAACAACTTTAATGCTTAAAAATATATTTTTTTCATTTTGATTAGTAGATGGAAATGCATATTTAACAGAATTTGTTACAAATTCATTAATTATTAAACTTAAAGGAGTTATATAATCAATTGAAAACTCTATGTCATTATTAATATCATAATGAATAATAATTTCATTTTCCAGTTCATATAAATTCAATATACTATGACAATAATCTTTAAAGAAATCTTCAACATTAACATGTGATAAATTTTCAGATTCATAAGTTTTTTGATGGATTAAAGCCATAGCTTCAATACGACTCTTAGTAGAATCTAAAATTGATTTTAAATCATTTTTATTATATCTTTCATCTAAACTAATCAAACTTAAAATTATTTGTAAATTATTTTTAACTCTATGATGAATTTCCTTTAAAAGCACTGTTTTATCATGATCTGCACATTCAAGTCGTCGTTCACGTAAAACTGTTTCAGTTTCATCTAACATGTATGAAACAGATGAAGCAGGAATTCCATCATCATCCCAAGAAATAATTTTATTAAAAATTAATAAATGTTTAATTTTATCATTTTTTAATTTAACTGTACAATGAAAATCGGATTCTAAAACCTGATTCTCGCACAATTTATTTAAATATACATTAAAATTTATCTTATCTTCTGGTGTTAAAAATTTTAAAACATTATTTATATTACTATGAATTTCAAATGGTTCTGTTTCAAGGATATTAAAAAATTCATCTGTGACAAAAAACCCTTTTTGAGAATCATAACTTAAAAGAGCAAATTTTTCATGAGATTCAACTAATTTCAAAGCTTTTTCCACAGTCAAAGATTTATCATAAATATTTTTATTTTTAGTATAATCAAAAATTTTAAATAATGCTGCATTTTGATGATTATACTGTATTGGAGCACCTGTAATATTATACCAATGAGTTTCTCCCTTGGAATCATTAAATTCCATTAATTGTAATGTTTGAAAAATTTTATTTATTAATAATTGACTAGTTCTTTCATTAAAAGATTCCATTGAATAATCTAAAGGGTGAAGATGAACATTTTCAAAATCATAATCTTTTTTTGAAAAATCAACTTGTGAAATTTCTATCATTTCTAAAAATTTAGCATTAACTTTAACAAATTTATCATCTTGATAAATAGCTAAACCATAAGGTGAATTTTCAAATATACTCTTAGTTTCACTAAGTTGATTTAAAACTAAATCAGTATCATCTTTAATTAAAAGAAAAGCAAGATCTCCAGAAATTATTATATTACAATCATAATGTTTAAATAAAAGATTATCATCTGGATATTCATTTATTTGAAAGTGTATGGATGTTTTTTTCTTAAAAGCTTCTTGTAATAAATTTAAAATACGAATATTAACATAAACCGGAAATACTTCAGAAAAGAGACAACCCTTAATTTCTTCATCATTCTTTATTTTACAATGATTTTTAATTAATTTGCTTAAATGTTGAACAATGAAATCTTCACCATCTTTATAAGGGATGAAAATATTTACATCATAATCTACTAATTGTAAAACATCTTCATAAATGAAATCTGGAACTTTTTTAACAAGGTTTGAAGGGGTGTAAAAATCTGTGAATTTTTCAATTTTTTGTTTTGTGATATAATTTTTATCACCACCTAAAACTTCAAACATCATATTTTTAGTACCCTCATAATATTATATTATTCTATAATAATTCTATATGTCCCTCATTATTAGTTGCTTCTTCTTTACCAATCATGTAATCAATAACATCAGTTATACGTTTACTAGTTTTTTTACTAGTTGATTTAAAACCGAAATTATTTGCTACTTTTTTAACTAATTTCTTGGTTTCTACAGATTGCTGAAGTTTAAGAACTAATAAGACATTTTCTTTAATTTCTGCATCACTTATAAAGTTAATATTAGGTTTTACTCTTTTTCTAACTAATACAATCTTACTTCCATTATAGAATAAGAAATCGCCTTCACGTTTAATGAATCCTTCATCTTCAGAATATTTTAATGCTAAATTAATAGCATCTTTAAATTTGGTTCCTGCTCTTTTAAGGTTACAAGATTCACGTAAACGTAAAATTAATGTATCAATATGTATTGGACTTTCTTGTTTAATAATATCATCAATGTCTATTGAAACATCTTTAATTGGTCTTTCATATAAATCTGCAGGTTTAGTGATTTTAATATTATTTGCTTCTTCATATGAAACAACATAATCTTCCATATTAGTTACTTTTCTTGAAATCTTTCTATCATCATAAGATTTAAGAACATTATTTAATTGTTTTTCTTTTTTAGTAATATCATCGTTTATATTACTAATAATTGTATCTAAATTATCATCAACAGGTGTTTTATAATCCGCTTGCTCTTCATCATTTTCAGCATGTGCAGGTGTTATAGAGTTATCTTCTTCTTCCATACGGTCTATAACATAAACATCCTCAATTTCCGTTGGGTTTTCAATTTCTTTTAATGATGCATCTATATATTTAAGTTCATTTTTCATTTCATTTAAGGATTGAGTTAAAGCTTTTAATGAATACTTATCTTTAGGTTTATCATCCACAAAATCTTCACGATATACTGTATTTTTACGTAGAGGATTATTTAAATCAGTAGCAGGATCATAATAACCATCATTTTCATAATCATCATAAAAATCAGAATCTTCAACTTCTTTTAAATCTTCTTCACTATGTTCTGGAGTGATTACATCATCCCAACTATTTTTATCTTCTTTTGTTGGAGTGACTTTATGGATAGACTCATCCCCGTGAATTGAACCTTTAGCTATTTCTTCAATATTTTCTTCTTCATCGGGAGTAATTACATCAATATTTGAAATGTCCGCTTCGTCAGGATTAACTGTAATTACATCAGGAGAGTTTAATGAATTTATAACCTCTTGATTAATTTCTTCATCAATTTCAGGAATATTCACTTTCTTTCTGAATTTTACTTTTGATTTAGAAGGCTTTTCCACATCTTCAATAGTATTGTGAAATTTAACATTTGAATTATCTTTATTAGATTCATCTTCGTTTAAAGAACTTTCTTCATGAGAATCTTGATTTGTTGATATATTTTCATCAATTGATTCTTCAACATTTATATTTTCATCTCTTTTAGATCCACCAGTTAATTTTTCATTAATATTATTGGTTAATTTAGATATGAAAGAATGTTTTTGTTTTTCATCAGTTATACTATCACCGACTCCATTATCTTTTATAATTTCATCAGAAACTTGATTTTTATTTTTAAATTTTAATTTTTTATTAGTCTCAAATTTTTCTTCAGTGCTTTTATTATCGGATATATTATTAATGTTTATATCTTTAGATATATTATTGTTTATATGATTTTGTGAAATATTTGAATTTTTATCTTCAAATTCTGGTTTTGAAATGTTATTATTAGTTGTTTGATTTAATTTATTATCAGTTATTACTGGAGTAGATTCTTCTTCATATAATAGGTCATTTATTATTGGAGTGTTTTTTTCTGAATCTGGAATATTTTTATTTACCTCTGATTTAGACTTTTTATCATCAGTTTCTTGTGTTTGATTAATATTTGCAGATTCTGAAGTTTCATTAACCCTATTTTCTCCTTCATCTAATATAATATTACTCTCAGATTCTTCAATAGATGAATTAATAACAATGTTTTCATCAGTTTCTTTATCATTTGATTCATCATCATTTTGATCTGCCGGAGTATATGTTGTAACTGGAACAATTTTCATAGCTTCATAATCATTTAACTCACTAAGAATTTCATTTTTAACAGTCTCTTTCTGATTAAACTCAACAGCTTCTAATAATCTTTTACGTGATAAATCTCTATTACGATACCAATCTGTACTCCATAAATGATAAATATTCCAACCTAATCCTTCTAACAGTTGATCACGTAAACGATCACGATCGGTAGCAACTTTACTAGAAGCATATATTTTACCATCAGTTTCTATACCTAAAATATAACGACCCGGATTATTCGCATCAACAACAGCTAAATCAACTCTAAATCCTGCACATCCAACTTGTTTATCAACAGTATAACCATTTTCAACAAGGAAATTATAAACAGCATCTTCAAATGGTTCCCTAATTTCATTATTTCCTTTTCTAGGACCATAATTAAGATTTTCAGCATATTCTAAAAAGTCTTTTAAAGCCTTAACACCAAAAGGAGGATTAGCTGCTAAATGCATATTCTGTGCCTTAAAATTACTAAAAACAACACATTTTTCCCTAGCTCTAGTAATTAAAACATTAAGTCTACGTTCTCCCCCTTCCTGATTTAAAGGACCAAAATTAAGACTCATTTTACCATCTTTATCAAACCCATAACCTACACTAATTAGGATAACATCTCGTTCATCCCCTTGTATAGTTTCTAAATTCTTAACAAAGAAACGTTCATCACGATTTTCATTAAATAAAGGCTCCAATTCTGGATGGTATTTACGTTGAATTTCTAATTCTTCTATAATAGCATTTCTTTGAGATACACTAAAAGTACCTACTCCTAAAGATTTAGTATCTCCATATTTTTGGAAATGTTTAAATATTTCTTCAACAACAAGTTTAGCTTCCCCAAAGTTATTACTAGAATTACCTCTATCATAATAAGTAGAACTATCATAATGGAATTTTAATCCAAGCTCAGAATCATTATGACTAGGTGAAGGATATACTAATAAATTATTATCATAAAATTCTTCATTACTAACAGCAATTAAAGATTCATGTCTACTTCGGTAATGCCATTTTAACATTTTTACAGGGAATGATAATTTACATAAATGAAGAATACTTTCCATATCTAAAGCAGTAGCAACTTCTTCTTCACTATCTGCATCAGTCATCTGATCAAAAAAGCTTGTAGGAGGTAATTGTTGAGTATCACCCATAACAACAGCAGTATCCGCACGCATAAATGCGCCTAAAGCATCTTCAGGTTTTACTTGACTGGCTTCATCAAAAATAACAACATCAAATTCTAATTTTTCATTAGTAGGATCTAAATACTGAGCAATACTTAAAGGACTCATCATAAAACATGGCTTAATCTTTTTAATAGTGCCCCCTGCTTTTTCAAGTAATGTTCTAACAGGCAAATGTCCACTTTTACGTGTAAATTCACCAGCTAATACTTGAGATTCTTCATCATCAGCAGCTCCAAAAATTTGAGGGATTTTATTATTTAACTTATTATATATTCGTTTACGATTTAATTTAATCATTTCACGATCTAAATCCCTAAATTCACTAATACGATTTTCATGTAATTCCCCAATAAATGTAGATAAAGTAGGATTTTCACTGAAAACAATATTTAGTAGACTATCTGCAAAATTACCTAAAACCAATGGTTTAACATCATACTTACCTATTTTACGTTTTTCAATGGTATCTACGAAAATTTTAGCATTAGTTTGTTTACATTTATTTTTAATACTTAAATATTGACTCCACAAATGTAAACTAGATAATTGACCTTTCCATTCACTTAATTGATTACTCCATTCACTAAATAACACATCTGCTTTATCTTTTTTAAATAATAGTTGACTTCTAGGATTTAATTTATCTTCTAAACGATTTAAACTTTTAACAAATACATCTCCAGCAGCAAGATAACTTTGAACATTTTCAAATGCATTAAGTTCATACAAATCATTTTTTAAAATCTCAATTGTTTTTTCTGAAAAAGTACCATTTGCAAGCAAATCATTAAATTCACGCATCCACTTTTCAACTACATAATAATTATTAAAAGGTTCCTTGACATCCCATAATTTACCAAAATATCGTTTACCCGCTTCTTCATAACTATCAATAACTCTTTTAGCATTAAAATATTTTTTAAGACGAGTTAAATCACGTAAAGCAATTTTATCTGAAGGAACTTCTCCCTTATAAATATTTTTTAACTGACTTTTAAAAGTATTACCACCAAAGAAATGGAATTTTTTCTGATTAGATTTTTCAATTTCAGAAATAAGAGAATCCAAATCAATAAGTAAAACATTATCATTAAATTTTTCCATAATTCTAACAGTATCCTGATAATCTTTTACATGTTGAATTAACTCTGAAGCTTTACGCGGAGAAGAAATCCATTCAAAATTACCAATAATATCAGGATCAATTAATTCAGTATTACGAGTATCTAAAACTTTTAAAGCTTCAATACTATATTTATACTCATTTAAACTGTTAGGAACCTTAATACCATAAATATCATTAACACTACTAGCTTCTACCATAAAATTATCAAGACTATCTAAAGTATCATCTATTAAAAATTCAATTTCACGTAAATCTTGAGGAAGTAAACTTTTAGGATTAGTTAAATTCCATGGATTATCTTTAGTTATAGTACTACGTAATTCAGCTAAACTTTCTAATAAAGTTATGATTTCATCTAAGTCTTTCATAGTCAAATTTTCACTATTAGAAAATCTAACTAAAGGCAATAAACGACCTTTTTTACTATAATAATCATCTGCAGATTCTTTAATACCATATAATTGAAAAGGACTTAATTTAACTTCATATAATGGTTGATGGATAATATCAGCATATTCATCTAATTGAGAACGTAACTTCTCTAATTTTCGAATTGTTCTATCAATATCCAAATTAGATTTTGAATGAACATTAACACTTCTCTCAAGATCCTTTAACATTTTTTTACGACGAGCTTTATGAGAATGTAATTCTAAAACAAATTTACCTAAACCTACATTCTCCATACGATTTTTAACAACTTCTAAAGCTGCCATTTTTTCACTAACAAAAAGAACTGTTTTATCTTCCGCTAATAATTCCGCAATAAGATTCACAATAGTTTGAGATTTACCTGTACCTGGAGGACCTTCCACAACTAGATTATGTCCAGCTTTAACATTTTCAATAGCTGCAATTTGAGAAGAATCTGCATCCAAAACATTATACATATCTTTATAATTTAATTTAGAATCAACATCTTCTTCAGTAAAAGTATCCTCATAAACATTTTGACTAGGATCAAAAATTGATTCTATTAATGAATACCTATCTCTAATTTCACTATTTTTAAATGCATCAGGATCTAAATCTTCATACATTAAAAATTTAGTGAAACTGAAAAAACCTAATGCAACATTGTCTAAAATTTCCCAATTTTTCTGACTACGTACAGCATCTTTTACTTTGCGAAGGTAATGTTCAACCCCTTCAACATAATTTGTTTGTTTAAACTCCGGTAATTCAATACCATCCTCTAACAATTTAGCTTTTAAAGAAATATTAGTTTTAATTTCTTCCCCTGTCCAATCTATTGTGAAACTTTTCCCTATTTTTTTACGTTCCATTTCTACAGGTATGAGAATTAAAGGTGCTAAATTATTTTGTTTAGGTTTATGACCATCTTGCCATTTAAGAAAACCTACTGCAATATAAAGGATATTATAACCTTGTTCTTGCAACATAGTTTTAGCTTGTTGATTAATATAAAAAAGTCTTTTCTGCAATTCTGAAGGAGACAAATCTGCTTTTAATGTTCTATCCCCATCTTTGAAAATACTTAAATCTAATGAGGGATGTTCCCAAATATTTCGTAAACGTGACTTATCTTCTTCTTTCTTATTTGGTGAAAAAGTCATTGTATAATCTTGCAACACTAATGTTTGATAAATATTAGTTGGTGATTGATTAGTAATTGTTAATGTTTTAGATCTAGGTTTAAAATTTAATAATTGGTTACGTAATGTTAAATCTAATAAGTTTTTCCTTAGATTATAAAATTCTTTTGCAATTTTTTTTGAAGAATATGCCATGTTTACACCAAATATAAAAGTAATATACTATTTATCAAACTTAATATATTAAAATTTATATTTAATTTTAATAATTAATAAATTTAATCTTTTAATAATTTCAATTAAGTATTATAATTAAATTAGAAAGTATTTATAAATGATTAAAATGTTTTTATAAAATTTTCACGACAATAATTTAATTTAACAACAGAAAATTAAATAAACAATACAATTTAATGTAAAGATTTAAATAAAAAGTTTTACAAAATAATATAATAAACTATTACTAACGAACTAATTCAAAAAGGAAGTATTAAATATCTATGATAAATGATGCAGAAAGAAATAGTATTAAAAAATATTTTAAGGATAATTTAAACATAGATAATTTAGAATTTGAGATAATAAAAAATAATAAATTCATCAATTTGTATAGTGATGAAATTAATTTAAATGATGTACAACCAAGTATTGATGATTTAAGATTCATTGAAAAAACATTAAATGCTGAATTTCAAGGAATAAAAAATACTTCAGGCAAATTCTATTTTAATTTCAAATTTAAACAATAACTATTTTTCTATTTTTTCAAATTGTATATAATAAACGGAAGATTGTAATTAAAATCTTTAAAAAAAATATTATCCTTTTCTATTCTTTAAAACTAAAAATTTAATTTTAAAAATAATAATTTTATTTAAATCTAATTTTAAAAATTTTTTAAAAAAAAGTTTTATAGAATAAAATAATTGTTTTATTCTATAAATTATTTAATGCAGCTACAATAAGTTCAATTGTTTTCTCAACATCATCCATACTAGCTACACTAACAGGAGTATGAATATAACGTGTAGGTACACTTAAAACACCAGTTGGAATTCCTTCACGAGCTAAATGAATAGCAGTACCATCAGTAGTTCCCCCATCACTAACTTCTAATTGATAATCAATACATTCTTTATCACCTGCACCAATAAGCATATCACGAATAACTTTAGGTGTCATAATACCTCTACCAGAAGCATCAATTAAAACAATAGCAGGACCTTTACCCATTTTACAAGGAGCTTCTTCTGGTTTAATACCTGGATGATCTCCAGATAAAGTAGTGTCAAGTGCAAATGCATAATCTGGATTTAATTTAAAAGCTGCAACTTTAGCTCCTTTTAAACCAACTTCTTCTTGAACAGTTCCTACACCATAAACTGTTGCTTTAGTATCAACACGTTTAAGGACTTCCATCATAACATAACATCCTAAACGGTTATCTAAAGCTTTACCCATAACACAATTATTTGGGAATTCTTCAAACCAACTATTAAATGTTATAGGATCACCTATTGAAACCATTTTTAAAGCTTCTTTTTTATCTTTAGCTCCAATATCAATAAACATATCATCATATTTAACTACTTTGTTACGTTCAGAAGGTTTAGTAACATGAGGAGGTTTAGAACCAATTACACCTAAATGTTCACCATCATTAGAATGGATAGTTACAGTTTGATTCATTAACATTTGATCATTAATTCCACCAATAGTAGCAAAACGAATAAAACCATCATCATCAATAAATTTAACCATTAAACCAATTTCATCCATATGAGATGCTAACATTACAGTAGGAGCACTTTTTTTACCTTTTTTAGTGCAGATAACATTACCCATATCATCAGTTTCAATTTTATCAACGGAACCTTTTAATTCACGTCTAATGATATTTTCTATATTAGTTTCAAAACCAGAAATACCTGGAGTTGTACTTAATTCTTTAACTAAATCAATATTAGATTTCAAAATAATATCCTCCTAAAATTCTTTCTTATAATATTATAAAATATTTATTTATTAAGTTTTCTATTTTTTAAAGCTTTAAAACCTACAGGTACAGTTGAATATTTAGTACCACTTGCAGCTACAACATCTTGAATACGACCTGTAACAAAACTCTTAGGTTTCCATGCTTGATCTTCATCTTGACCCACTAAGAAAACTTCATCTACTAATTTATTCTCCAATAGATAAACTAGAATACTTGTAACTGCTCCTCCATCTTGACCTTCAATAGCTTCTGCAGTAACACTCATTATATCTATATAATTACCTAATGGTTTTTCATCCATATCTAATGGAACTACAGTATCACTTAAATAGGTTCTAGGGCAGGCATAATAACATGCATGACAATCTTCACGACATTTACCATATTTTTGTGGTTTCCTATCATTAATTTCTACAATGTCTTCAGGACAAACATATTCACATGCACCACAGAGAACACATCCACCAACACTTATAACATCAGCTTCTAAATTATTAAATTGGCATAAATCAGCTTCTTTTTCAAATTCTTCATCATCAATTACTCGTTGACTTAAAACTTGTCGACCTACACTTTCACGTTCTTCAACAATCTTTGAATTATCTTTAATTTTCTTATTAGATAATCGTGTTAATAGTTTTAATCCTTTTTCTTCTAATGGTTTAGATTTAAGGTAACCATTTTCAATACAATCATCTATGATTTTTTTACCAGTTTCATTTCGAACAATAACTGTACTCCATCCGTCTTCAGAGCCTACGGAACCTACACTTATATCAGAATTGTTTGCTGTGAAATCTGTGCAAATATTACAATTTTTTCTAGTGAATGGTCTTGTTTTTATGATTGGTGTGGAAAATTCATCACCATATATGAGTTTAGCTTTAAATTGACCTTTATCTATACGAAATTCTTTCACTTCATTCATATCTATATCATTTTCTGCTAAAAATTCTTTTAAGTATGCATATGAAAAGTTTTCTGTACAAAATAAGCCTATTTTTACAGTGATTGGTGATCCACCAGTTTTATCAGAGTATTTATTTATTTTTGTTGCAGCTATTGCTTGACATGGTGTTCCAACCATTGCTATTTTTTCTTCAGGCATAGTAATTGTCACCTCTAAATTATTTTTAATTTTTTTAAATTTTTTTGATAAATATTTTATTTTTTAACCATTTTATAAAAAAAGATTCATTATAATATTATATTAAATTTTTTATATAATAAAGTTTATGAAGATTTTAATAATTGTCATAGACAGTTTTATATTCTTTTAAATGGTTTATATTTACAAGTTCTAAAGGATTATTCTCTTCTATGCCATAAAATTCATACCCATCTGCGAATATTTTACGCAATATTGGGTTTAGGTTATCATTCTCTGTTTTTAAGTATTTAATTAATTCTAACCTATTTGCTGCAAATGGCATTCCTAATCCTTCAGGTGAATTTAATTTACCTTTTTCCCTACGTCTTAATATAGAAATAGTATGTTTAGGGTCTTTAGATTGAAGAATATGATTTATAATGTTGTTATATGTTTTTGTTGTAACTGTAGGTTGGTCACCAGTTGTACATAAAACAATTTCAGAATTAGTATTTTTTAGACCATTAAGTAATGATACTGATAAACCCACATCATGTGGTTTGTTTTCTATAATTTTTAATCTATCATCATCAATATCATTAATTGATTTTAGTATTTCATCACTATAATATCCAACTACTAAAATTATTTGGTCTACTTTACAGGATAATATATGGTTTAATGTTTCACTTATTACATTTGTTAATGTTCCATCATGTTTTTTTAGAGGAAGTGTTAACTTATTTTTTAAAGGAACATTAGATGATAACTGATCTGCTCTCATACGAGAATTTTTACCCGCAGCAGTAACAATAACTGAAACATTTACCATAACTATTAAAATCCTATAATTAAAATTTTATTTAAATAATTTTTTAATTTAATCTCCTGAAGTTTCAACAGAAATACTAGTTGTATTAGTATCATTAACAGTTACATTATTTGGAATAAGTTCTTGAGCTGAACAACAAATTTTCATATCAGTTCCATCCCCTTCAGTCCACATTGTAATTTTAACTGGATAATCTAAAGGATTTGTAACTTTAATACCAGTCGCTGGATTATAACCAAATAATACAGCATCTTCATCAGAAGCCATACCTACAGGCAAAGGAGCTCCAATTGACATAACAGTAGAACGTAATGTTCTAGCTGGAGGACATACTCCATGTGTAGCTGTACCAGATTCAGCATCAGGTTCAACAACTGAACTAAAACTAACATCAGAACGTCCAGAACCTTGAGAATTAGAAGGAATTATAGTATTATTCCAAGCTTTAACAAACTGTTTAGCATTTAATGCACGATTAGCATCATTATATTGAGGGTGACTACCAAGATAAGTGTAAGAATTAGTTACTTCATGATAAGTACTATTCGGAGTAGTATAAATCATTACAGTATCTCCACCACCATGAACATTTGAATAATTATATGCTGCAGGTATTTTTTTAACTTCTTCAGGAGTCATGAAAGCTCTTCCATCACTTAAATCCCCAACACCATACTCAAGATTATATTTAGCTCCAACTTTAGCATAACTATACCAAGATTTAATTTGATCAACACTACTAAAATCATGAGGTAAAGTATCATTACTCATATCATTTTCATTAACATGCTTAACTGTTTCACCAGTTAAATTATTAACAATATCCACACCATTATCAGTTTTTACAGCTTGAGTATAAGGCTCATTATATCCCCATACAAAATCATCAGGAGAATGAACAACAATAGAATTATTTTCAATAGCAACATACCCTGGACCATCAAAATCTGATACACTACCAGTATCAGTAACATTACCTTTAACTACATCTTCTGTAGGCATCGGAACAGTTCCTGAAGCAAAAGAATAAGCCGCTCCTAATAAATCTAAATTAATAATTCGATCAGTTAAATATTGGATATTAATAGCTACTGGATATCTATTAATATTATTCTCATCAATTATTGTATCTCCACTATAAACAGTAGATCCATTTTCAACTTTTAATAAATTACTAACATCACCAGTACTTAAAGAGTTTGTATGAGCAAAACTAAATGGTGTTAATATTAGACAGATAAGTAAAAGTCCTAAACATATCTTAAATGCATTCTTTTTCCAAAGTCTTTTTAAACTAATTTTATTCACTTCCTTATATTTTAATAATTATTTTAAATTAAAATGAATTATTTATTGATTCAATTATTTCCTCTAAACGTATTTGTATTTGTATTATTGCATCCTGACCATTTCCACCAATAAAGATAGCATCTTCAAAACTAAATTCCGCTACTAATGCTACAATTTCATCTAAATTATTTGCAATTTCAATTCTTCCATTATAATTTAAAGACTGTAATCTCATTTTAGCAAAATCTATTGTATCTTCTAATCCAGGGAATAATACTATAACTTCAGGATTATGATTAACTACTTCATTTAATATATCTAAACGATCCTCTTCATTAACTCTTGGTGTTCCAATAAATATAGCGTGAAAATCTTTTTCTTCCAATATACTATGTATTGCACTACTATTGTCAGATTTACCAATAAATATATCACAATCATTTAAATGTAATACTTTTAATCTTCCTTCTACAGGTTGAAAATTTTCCAAAGTATCTTTTATGATTGGTTCATCTATTCCTAATTTTCTAGATATTGCTGAAGCTAACCCAGCATCTAATTTATTGAAGTTACCAAATAATTGTAAAGGATATTCAGTTTCTTTAAAATAGTTAGTTTCACGAGCTGAAGATTCAAATTCATCTTTAAAATCTTGATATTTACTAATAAATACTTCTTTTCCTTTAAAAAAATTTTTAACAGTATTTTTATAATTTTCAATACTTTTATGCACATTCATATGGTCATTACCAATATTGGTTAAACCAACAATATCAAAGTCAAAACAGTAATTACAAAAATCTAATGTCATGTCACATACTTCTATTAACATCACATCATAATCCCCTTTTTCCGCCTCGAGAATTAAATCGTAATAACCTTCAAATCCACCACCACCATTTCCACCTATTAATACATTATATCCTGCTTTTTCAAGGATTTTACGTATCATAGTTACAGTTGTGGTTTTACCATTTGTTCCAGTTATTCCTATAGTGAATATTTCTCTATGTTTAGTCAATACATCACATAAGAGTTTTCCTTGTTTTTGATATTTGTTTGCTAGTTCTGTACCGAACATGCTTGGACTAATTGCTACAGCATCACAATTATCTATTTCTTCTTGATTAATAAATCCTAAATCTATCATCGCATTTTCTATTATAAAACTTAAACGTTTTTCTTTAGATAATAGGTTAATATCCGCAACAGGTAAGTTCATATTTTCTAAATTTAACTTTGTTGATAAATCAGATGCATAAACATTCCAATTATTACGTAATAATGATTCAAAGGCTTTTTTTCCTTCTACTCCTAAACCAATTACTGCAGCTCTCAAATTAATCCCTTTAATAATAATTTTATAATCTTTAATTCCTAATATTATGATACTAATATATTCTAAAAAAAAATCTATTTTAATTCTATATTTAAATTATTAATAACTTTATAAAATTAAATATTAATTTAGATTAATTTAAAATTAAATAGAATATTAAATATCACTACATAATTATATAAATTAAAATATATAAATTTAATCTCTATAAATATAGAAAATAATTTTCTAAATCTTATTTAGGATTAAAATATCAAAGGAAAAAAAATTTAAGGTAGTAAAAAAAATATGAAAACTAAAAAAGAAAAAGAAATATTTAAAAACACGTTTAAAATGAATGAAACTATATTTTTAATCAAAGAAATCCAAGAAGAACACCAAAACTACCTTAAAGAAGAAATAAATAAATATGAAATTAGTTATGAACAATTAAAATTATTACTTGCAATTAAAAATAATCCTAAAGTTAATCAAAAAGATTTATCTGAAATTTATAATATAAATGAATCAAGCATAACTAGATCAATAAGAAAATTAGAAAAAAACAAATACATAAACCGTATACCTAATCATGAGAATCAGAGAAAAAAAGATTTAATATTAACCCAAAAATCAGAAGAAACCTTAAATAGTCTAATTAAACATGAAAATAATTGGACAAATATATTAAAAAATATTTTAAACTCCAATGAAGAAAAACAATTAAATACATTATTGAAAAAATTTAATGAAGATAAAACAAAACAAATTAATAAACCAAAAATAAAAACTGAAAAAATTTTGAAAAAACCAGTAGAAAAAATATTTGGACAAGAATATAAAATAATAAAAAATTAAAAAAAGGAAGAGAATACTATTGAAAAACTTTTAATCTTTCTTTTTATCTTCCTCACTCTTTTGAAGTTTAGCTATTATATCCTCAGGATTAGAATCCTCATCAGAAATCAAATTTTGAATTTCTTTAAAAGCATCCTCTTTAGCTTTTTTAGATGATAATTCTTTATCATCAACTGTAATAAATTCTTTTTTAATGGATGATTCATCAATTTTTACATCATCTTTAACAGGACCAATAGATCCCTTAATTGGTTCTTTAATTAAAAGTTCAGAACCATCAATAGGATTTATAAGAACTTTACCTTCAGGTTTAATTTCATCCTCAGAAACATCATCATTCTCAACATCAGAACTAATAATAGTTCCCTTAGATTCGGGATAAACAACTTCTCCTTTAGGTTTAGGATGAATAACTTTACCTATAGGTTTTTTAACATTAACATTTTTATCTTGAGAATAATTAATACCTTGTTTTCTTAAGTTTTGAGTTTGTTTTATAGCAGAATCTTGTTTTTCAGCACTTTCTTTTAAATTCTTTTGACGTAAAACTTCTTTTTCCTTTAATATAGACATTTGATTTAACTCATCATTTGGATCAATATCACTGTTTAAAGCTCCTACATATTTAGTTTGTTTATAAACTAAACCAATAGCGCGACTAGCAAATAAAATTGTGTAAGGGAAAATAACTAAACATGCCACTAATAAGCCAACATAAGGAATAAGACCTAAAAGAATACGTATACAACCAAACATTATTAAATATAAAGATATAACAATGAACCAAGTAATATAAGTACCCCATCCAATAGTTTTCATAGTTTTAAGAACAGCACGGAAATTAAGAGCTTCTTTTAAACTTTCAGTATCAACCATTCTAGATAAACTCATTACAAAGAAAAATGAAAAAATTAAACCTAAAATGAATAGGATAATAAATGTCATAATGTAAGATGATTGAGTAATACCATTAATAAATCCACTAAATAAATCCCCAGTAGGGAAACCTAATACTGTAAAGTAAGGATTTGAAGCTTGAAGTAATTGAATTATAGCACTCTTACTACCAGAAGAAATTAACATTACATAGAAAAGAACAAATGGAATAATTGTATAAACAATCCCAAGAACTAAATATTTCAAACCATCAACAATATTTTCTACAAAAGAAAAACTAGGGATATCTTTCTTATGTCTAATAGCAGAAGCAATCACACTACAAATATAACCAAAAATAACAATTTCCAAAATTAAAACAATAAACATTACTAAAAGACTAATAGGTCTAATACTTGCAAATGTTTCAACATAACGCATAATAAATAAAAAAATACCTAAAATTAGATACTTTTTCCAATCTCTCAATGGATAATCTAAACTATCCACCAGTATATCTAAAACTCCCATAATATCCACTTCCAAATAAAATTTAACTTTAAATTAAACTTCCATATAAATCAATCCAATAGATCTAGCTAAAAACATTATCATATAAGGAACTATTAATAAAACAACAATTAATCCCCCAAAAAATAAAAATCTAAACAAATAAAAGCTTATAAAAATTAATAATAATGAAATTATTAAAACCAATACAAACCACATTAAATAAAACTTTGTTCCGATTCCATCAATTGTGTTAACAATAGTACCTAAATCAACTCCCTTAATAATATTATCCATACTTGCAAATCTAGCTAATCCAATATAAAATAATGAAAGAGCAAACAACATAACAATAAAACTAACAACTGCAGTTATTCCTAACCTAGAAATTGTATTAGCAATTAATTCATCAGGTAAAAGATTTGTATTAACTAATACAATAGTATTCTTCATTATAAAAGAACCTATTTGTAAAATATGATCCAATAATCCAGTAACAAATGCAACAAGGACTATTATTACAATAGGAATTAAGCAATACAAAAAGCTTAATAATACAAATCCCACACCATTTTGAAAATCTTTAACACAATTAAAATTAGGTGCATTATTATACCCATGAACTGTATGAGCTATCATACTAACATGAAACCCAACAATTAAAAAGGATAAAATAAAACCAACAATCAATGTTATAAGACTCAATATTAAATTACCATTACCATTTAACTCAGGAGATATAGCTATTAATGTTATTACTAAATTCAAAACACTTAAAACTAACATCTTTTTCCAATTAAATAATGGATAAGTTAATGCATCTTTAATAATATTAAAAGATTTATTTATTTTTATCACCAAATAATCTTAATCTATTAGATAATCTTAATTGTATAATTAATATTTGATTAAAATAAGTATATAAACTTTACTAATAATGAAATTAGATACCTAAAAAGATTACAAATCAAAAAAATAGCTTTAATATAAAAACTAATAAAAATTAATCCAAAAAAATAGTTTAAAAAAGGATAATTCTTAATCCTTTTATTAATTGTTATAATTATTTAAATATCTAAATATTTTCTTTGCTCATAATTGAATACTTGAACCCGATAATCATCCCACTCTGCATATTTAGCATCTAAAAATTTATTACCAATTTGAGGACCAAGAGCATTCATTAACAATTCTGAATTTTCAAGACTATGATAAGCTTCCCATAAACTAGCAGGTAAAGGATTAATACCATTAGATTCTAATTCTTCTTCAGATAACTCGAAAAGATTATAATTAACTGGTTCTCCAGGTTCTATCTTATTTTTAATTCCATCCATACCTGCAGCTAACATAGCAGTGAATGCAAGATAAGGGTTACAAGTTGGATCAGGTGAACGATATTCAATACGTGTAGATTCCCCAAATGCTGCAGGAACACGAATTAAAGCAGATCGATTTTTTAATCCATAACTAATATGTACTGGAGCTTCATAACCTGGAACAAGACGTTTATAACTGTTAACTGTAGGGTTAGTAATAGCAGTAAGAGGGAACGCATGTTTTAATAATCCTCCAATAAAGTATAATCCTTTGTCACTTAAACCATATTCTGCATCAGGATCAGCAAAAACATTTTTACCATTTTTAAATAAACTTTGATGACAATGCATACCAGAGCCTTCTACTCCATTGAAAGGTTTTGGCATGAATGTTACACTATATTTTTGATTATTAAATTCTGCAATATTATTAACTATTGCTTTTATAGCTTGTTTATAAGTTATTACTGCATCAGCTGTTATTAAAGCATCATCAAATTTGAATGAAATTTCATTTTGACCTGGACCGACTTCATGATGATTTGCTTCAATTTTAAAATTTAATTCTTCAAGGTTTAAAGACAATTCACGACGGAAATCAACACCTTTATCTGCAGGATCAACATCAAAATTACTTGCATTATCTGAAGGAATAGGATAACCTAAATTATCTTCATCAAGAATATAAAATTCGGGTTCAGGACCAATATTATAAGTATATCCTTTTTTATCTAAATCCTTTAAAGCATTTTTAAGTAAACTTCTAGGATCTCCAGGATAAGGATCACCATCAGAGGTGCAAATATCACAAATAAATCTACATGTAGCAGATTCTTCCGGTCTCCAACTGAGTGGACTGTATGTATTTATATCAGGTTTTAATAATAAATCACTACTAGATATATCTGCAAATCCTTCTATACTAGATCCATCAAATAATAAACCATCATGGAATAATGATTCCATTTCTTCTGGTTTAGATGGTAATGCTATACTTTTTGGTACTCCATGGATATCTACAAATTGTAATCGTACAAATTTGATATAATCATTTTGCATACGTTCTATCATTTCATCTATTTTTTCAGTCATAACTAAATCCTTCATTATATATTTTTTTTAATTTAATTTTATTAATGCTTCTGTAATTTTTTCAATATTTTTAGTGCTTAAACCGACGGTTACTTCATCATCCGCTAATTTTGCATATTTTCTACTTCCATTACATCCAAGTGTTATGTTTGCATTTCCTGTAGATGCTGGTTTTGAAACTGCATCTGCACATATACTTTGGATTCCTGCAAAGTCTGCTTTGACACGATCATCTAATTCATATATAATTGCTTGGGATATTTTCATTGCTTGAACTGGTTTTGCAAAGATCACTACAACATCAGGTGCAAATGTTGCTGTTTCTAAAGGCGCATATAACAAACCATAATTTCTAACTTTCATTGTTGGTAAAGCATTTAATGTGGCTTTAGCAGATTCAGTGTCTTTAAATCTTCCAAGATTTACATAAAATTCTCCACTTGCAATTTTTGGAGGTAAGTCTTCTAAACCTAATGCAGCTGATCCTCCTTTACATTTTTCTTCATCTTTGCTTGCATAGAAAGTTTTTCCTTTAGAAGCTAATTTAACCATTTCACAGTGACGGAGAGGTTCTTCAATTTTTTCAATATCATTTGGAACTTCTTCAGGTTTTAATACAAATTTTATTGCAACTGGTTCTGAATCTAAATTTAAAATATTTTTAAAGTTTTGTGCTATTTTTGTATTTTCTTTTTTATCATATTCCACCATATGTGATTGTCCCCTGAATCTAGTTTTTTTATACTTTAAATTGTTTTATTTATATATTTTAAGAAGTATTTAATATTTATTGTTTATAAGAGTAAATAAAAAAATCATTAATAAATGTTCATTTTAACAAACAATATTATAACAATTAAAGATTTTATATTAATAATTTTTATAAAATTTTAATTTAATTAGTTAATAGTGGTGGAAAACACATTCCATTAAAAATTATTATTAAGTATTAAAAAATTTTTTTTAAATATTTTATTCTAAAAAAGCTAAAAAATTATGAAAAAAATATCAAATTTAAAAAAATATAAAAGTTCAAAAATACACGAATTGATTAAAATTTTATAATAATATTCATAAAATCATAATAATAAAAAGAAAAAAAATATATAAACATTAAAAAATATAATAATTAATATAAAATTAAAAACAGTACAAAGAGGATATAAATAAAAACAAAAGAGGCTGAATAAAAATGGAATTCACGATAATAACTGTAGAAACAGACATAAAACTGATAGAAACTCTCCTTAAAGGAGTTCAACCTAAAACAGTGATTTTCATCACACCCCATAAAAATGATGAAAAAGTAAAGGAAACATCCAATTTTATTGCAAATACCTTCGGAAGACAAATACAAATCAAAAAAACATTTATTGACAAAAATGATATTATTGAAAATAGTAAAACCATCACAGAAATAGTTGATAAAGAACACTCCTTAGGCAAGGAGGTAATAATGCACATAACCGAACACAGTGAATATAGTTTCTGCTTATCCTATGGTGCATATTCAAGATTTAAAATTGTTAAAAGAATTGTAGCAATAAATAGAAAAGGCGGAATAGTTGATTTACCCGTATTAAGATATCATTTAACCAAAAATAAAATAAAGATACTTGAACAGTTAACAAATGAAAATAAAACATTACAAACACTTTCAAATGAATTAAATTTATCTGAAGGAATGATATACCACCATATAAGAGAATTAAGAAATTTAAACTTAATTCAAAAAAATAAATTAAAAATTACAACAGCAGGTAAATTAGCAATATTGTAAAAAAATAATGAAAACATTTAATATACTTAAGTAACTTAACTAGTATAAGTATTAAAATATAAATATAAAATAATATGTTATTTATAATATAATTTAGGTAGATAAGAATGGTAAAAACTAAAATCATTTCATGGAACACAAATGGATTACGAACACGATTCAAAAACGGAGAATTAGAACCAATATATGCAGAAGAACCTGACATAATCTTATTCCAAGAAACAAGAGCACAATACAATCAATTAAATAAAAAATTAACAGAAAATAATGAATATACTATTAACTGCATACCTGGAGAAACTAACAGATCTGCCGGTTTAGCTATTTTCAGTAAATCTCAACCTAAAACTATTAAAAAATTCATTAACAAACCTAAAGATGTTACAAAAGGAAGATTTGCAAACATTAAATATCCAAATTTTACTATCATCCAAGTATACGGACCAACAGGTGCTGGAAACAAAGACAAAATGGATGAAAAAGTATCATTCTTTAAAGAGATCTTAACACTTGCAAAAAAATTAGAAAATGAAAATGTAATCATTATTGGCGATTTCAATATGGCACATAATGAAATAGACACAGCTAATACCAATAAAAAACCAGGATTTACAGATGAAGAACGTGAATTTTTCAATAAATTAGAATCCTACAATTACATCGACACTTACCGTAACTCTAACCCTGAAAAAACAGTATATACAAATTGGAAATCAGATAAAGCACGAGAAGAAAATAATGGTAGTAGATTTGATTACGCATATGTAAGTAAATCTTTAAAAGAAAAAGTGGATAAAAGTGAAATTTTAACTAATATCACTTCAACTAAAAATTCCCCTATAGTTTTAGAATTAGATTTATAAAAAAAATTTTTTTATTAATGGGAAAATTTTAAAAAAAATATCCCTAAATCTCTCTTTTTTAATTATTTATTGTTCATTACTTCTAATAATCTCATTTAAACTTATATCAGAATTAATGAATCTTTCATCATTTATTTCATTTTTAATATGAATAGCTCTTTTAGGACAATTATGAATACAAGACATACACCATTCACAGTAGTGAAAAAAATTTGGAATAGTATTTTCTAATTTTATATTTCCAACAGGGCAAACCTTAACACAAATTCCACAACCATTACATGAATCTAAGTCAATAGTATAATCTTCATCAATTTGATCCATGTGTAATTCATTTAAATTATATTCTGGAAGGTTATGATAATCTTTAATAGGTTCATCTATATTGAATTCTAGTTTATTATGAATATCCTCTTTAATCTTCGTGATTTCAGGTTCTAAAAGTTGATTGTTTTTTACTTTTTTTTCATAAATCATATCATAGCATGGGAGAAAATTATCAACCATAACAATCTTATTTAAATAATAATGAGTGAACCCTTTTTCTTTAAACAAATTTTCAATAATTGTCATTGCAGCCACAATACCTCCACCACCATTATTTAATATTAAAAATACATAATCTGCTTTTATATTAGCTTGTCGAATATATTTTTCCACTAAACGAGGTAAGGTATAATAGTAACATGGTACTACAAACCCAACTACATCATCTTCAATATTATAAGTTTTATCTTTTATTAATTGGGGAATACTAAACAATTCTCCACCAATTTGCTTTGCTAAATATAAACTATTCCCTGTTCCAGTAAAATATAAAGTTTTCATTGAAAAAAATCTCCTATTATATTAATTTTGGTTATTGCTCTGAATTAATTCTGAAAGTTTAACATTAGGATTTCTAAAATGTTCTGAATTTTTTTCTCGTTTATCATGAATAGCACCTTTTGGACAATTTTGAATACAAGCTAAACAATAAGCACAATTATCATTGAAAAATGGAATATTATCCTTTAATTCAATATTACCTTTAGGACAAATATTATAACATACTTTACATTGATTACATGATTCATAATCAAAATATAAATTAACTGCAAATCGTAAAAATACTTTATAAATTATCTTATAAACCAATTCCATGACTTTATCTCTAACTTTATTAATAGAAGGTTGATAATTTTTTCTAAGAAATATATCTTCTTTAATCTTATTGACTTCTAAAGCTATTGATTTATTATCATGCAACTCTTTTTGCTCTTTAATATCATATGAAGGTATAAAATTATCCACCATTAAAACATAATTAGAATAATTAATTCTTAATCCTTTTTTATTTAATACTTGTGTAACATCAGATAAAGAGTTAAAATGTGAGGATCCATAAGTCATTATTACAAATAAATAATCACAATTAATTTCAACTTGTGTTAAATATTCTTTTACAAGGTTAGGCATTGTCATACAATAAACCGGACAAATAATACCAACCAGGTCATCCACAATTTTATATTGATTATTTTTAATTAATTGTGGAATGCTTAATAGTTCTCCCCCAATTTTTTTACTTACATATAAACTATTTCCAGTCCCACTAAAATATAAAATTTTCATAGTATACTATAAGCTCTTTTATTCTTAAAAAATTTATTTAAAAAAAAGTTATTTGAAACAATAAAAAGAAAAAATATTTAAGGTATTGTCATTTCCTCAAGTTTATGTTTATCACAAAAAGTTTTAAAATCACATGCATTACAAGTTCTCTCATCTGCATCTGCTTTCCAAGATTGTTTAATATTTTTACCCGCTAATTCACAGATAGTACTATTTTCAATATCCTCCACTACTTCATCAAATTTTTCTAAAGCGAAATTAATAGATTTATCTTTAATAGGAATGATTCTAACACATCTATCCATCATAAACTTTTCAGACAGTTTTGGATATTTTTTACTTACATCCCATTGTTTAATTAAATTTTCATCCCTACTATGACCTGATACATCGGATAAATTATTTTTTAAATCTTCTTGAATAAGTTGTAAATCTTCATTAGAAGGTGCTAACTCATTTAAATAAAATATAATACCTGCAGCTACAGGTTTACTACCTTCTTGCATGCTTCTTAACCATGCATATGTTTGTATTTGCCAATTATGACGAAGCCAATTTTTGCTATTTAAAGGTGGTCTTTTCATTCCTTTATAATCTATAATAATTTCATATTTATCTGATGAAATTTTCTTTATATTATTTTGAAAATCTTCATCTTTAAATAAATATTCTAATATTATGTTTTTTTGTTTATACTCATCTAAGCTTTTTTGAGGTTTAATATTCTCCTCTATCTTTATACTGCTTAAAACATCAATAACCCCATTAATACTATAATAATTACTCCTACTGTACCCATCTTTATAATTAGGCATAGTCCTCATACCTTTAAGTAATATTTCAGCATTATCTATTAAGGGAAATAAATATGGTCCTAATTTATTTATTGCAGTTTCTGCACGAAAACTATATAATAATTTATGAGGATGTTGATTAGTACTACATTGAGCTTGATTATTATTAGGATGAGTAAAATGACAGTAATATTTTTCAGGGGGATATAAACCTCTAACTTGTAATCTTTTATCAATTAATTCCTCTAATGGCCTAATATCTTTTTTCCAATCCCATGGGAAACTTTTATGAGCATCATTATATTTTAAGTATGCTTCTTCCATTATCCCATGAATAAATTCACCAAACCATAATTGTACTGGTTTACTTGGAGGTAAAGTTGCCTTGTTTTGATAACGATATTGTAGGTTACATGTTAAAAAACTTAGCAAATCTCCTGTTAAATTATATTCCGGCATTATAAATGCTTGACTTCTTGATGATAACTTCATAAGTTAGTTCCCTCCATTAAATATCTTTATATTAAATATATTTCATTAAAACCAATGTATTCTTCATCTCGACTCCATCCTAAGGCAACATTTGGAATTGTTTTATGTGTACTTTTTGTCATGTACCCATTAATATTAGGATACAAACCAATAAGAATTAAAACATCTTCTGCACGAGAAAAAGCTACAAAATATAATCTTGTTAAATCATCAAAATTACGATCAACAACATTACGTTTAGATTCACCTATTGTACTAAAAGATCTGATTTTATCTTCTAAACTTTCATTTTTAGGTTGTTTTTTGGGAAATCTGAATTGACTAGTGCTTGCTTGATTTTTATTAAATCTAGATCCCACATCAACAATAACAAGTGGAAATTCTAATCCTTTTGATTGATGAATACTCATTATATTCAAACGATTTTCAGGTAATGTATATAATAAAGATTCATCAATACTTACCCCACCCATAGATATAGGTATAAAAATATTCCAAATTGCTTCATTAATACTTTTACTTTCAATTTCACCTTTAGCATCAAATATAATATGTGCATTATATTCATTGAAAAATCCTGTTTGAGTTATTGTTTTTGTTATAGCTTCTAAATAAACTAAACCTTCAACATCATCCTGTAAATCTGGTACCCAAGTAATTAATTTATATGCAAGATCTATCAAACTAGCCCTATCAGGCCAATTATCTAATTTAAATGGTATTCTTGCTTGCCAATGTGTTAAAAAATCATTTAAAGAAATAGGCTTATTTGGTTCAGGTGATTGATCAACATATTCTAGTGCAGCTTTCCTCCATTCTCGCATATTATGATTTGCTATAGTAGGAATTTTATGAATACTTTTTTGGACTTTGCCTGCAGGATCAATACATTCCAACATTAAACCACAGAAAATTTTTACACAGGGAATTCCCTGTAAATCTTGCCCTCTTGGATTATAAACTTCAATTGGATTTTTTAATTTTTCTAAGCGTTTTTTTAAATAGTAAGGGAAAAGATAACCATTACTATTTTTTTCTTTTGGAGAGTAAGTTAAAAGAGCAATATCTGAAGGAGAACCATTTTTAGGATCTAACTGTAATTTAATAGACTCTTTATCTTTTGCTAAATCCATACTTAATTTACGACTATTTAATGCAATATCTGCATCATCACTACTAATTCTTTCAGAATTTTTAGAGGTTAAAACCCTTTTAACTGGTAATTCTACTTCTTTTCCTTCTACTAAGTTTTTAATTAATTTACTTAAATCAGCTGCTAATTGCTCCCCATTATTTCTAAACATTCCTAAAACTGGGATATTTTTCATATCTTCTCTTGCAAATTTAATTTGGGGTTTTTCTTTTACTCTTGCTTCTTGATAATGTGAATCTAATTCCACAAAATCATTACATAAATTAACAATATCTTTACTACTACGATAATTATTTTTTAAATTTATTTCAATAATTTCAGTATTTAATGATTTAGCTGCTCTTTTTTTATAATCTGTGAACAAATCAACAGTTGCGCCCCTAAAACGATACAAAGATTGATCATCATCCCCAACTACTGTAATATTTCCATTATTTTTTATAGCATGATTACCTATTTTAAAATAAATTTTTTCCTGAAGCAAGTTTGTGTCTTGATATTCATCAACTAATAAAATCTTAACATTATTTAAAAAAATATTTAATTTATTATTTTTCAAGCGTTTTAAAAATCGATATTCTAACATTACAAAGTCTAACATGTTACGATTTTCTAATTCATTAACATAATTTCGTATACAGTTTAAAGCAACCTTTGAACCTTCTGAATTAACATCATGCTGTATTTTATCCCAATCAATCAAATCATAATATAATCTATCTTTAATACTTAAGAGAATTTCACTCATTTTAGAAGGATTTGTTAAAACATCTCTCCCTAGAAGACTAGCTAGATACTTTTGTAAATCTTTATTTTTATAACGTTCATTTTTAAATAAACCTACATTTAACATAACACTTCGAGTGATGAAATCTTCAATGACTACCGGCTGTTTTGTTCCAGGATCCCTATGGATTCTCATTAATTCTTCAGCAATACTATCTAATGTACCTGTTAATATTTGATTTAAGTCTAATCTAACTAATTTACGTAAAATATCATCATCAGCAATTAACATTTTATTTATGATAACATCTTTTATTGTTTGTCCCCAACTAAGAATACGAGAACTTAATTCATTAGCTGCTTTTTTAGTAAATGTTGTTGCAAGAATCTCTTCAGGTTTAACATCATCAACAAAAATGTATTTTAAAATTTTAAGAACAATAACTGTTGTTTTCCCACTACCCGGACCTGCAACTAAAAATAAAGAATCATTTAAATTAGAACTTATTGCCTTATTTTGTTCAATATTTGAATTAATATCTCTACTTAAATCTTCTACGACAATATTTTTAAATTGACTATAAGTTATCATAAAATTATAATTTCCCCTTTTAACTTAAATGAAATTTTTTTTTAATTGTTTTCATTTATGTATGTTTTTTTATTTAATAATTAATTATTAAGTAATTTAAATTATAAATAAATTTCCTAAGAGCAAAAAAAAAGTAATCATTTTAAAAATAAACAATACATCTATAAACCGAATAAGCATGGAATAATATTAATATAATAAAAAATATAGATATTACATTATTATAAAAGAATTAATATAAGTTTTAAAGTATTAAATAAGAAAATTATTTAGGGTTATTATGAAAAAAACTGCTGTAGATAAATTTAAAGAAGATATTCGTTTCAAAGATAAAATTGCCCATATTGAAACAATACCAGGAAAAAAAGCAGAATACATGAAAGTAGATAATTTAGACCTTAATTTTATTGAATACTTTGAAAGTAAAAATATTAAATTATATAAACATCAAGCAGAAAGTATAAAACACATTCGAAATAGTGAAAATATAATAATAACAACACCTACAGCATCTGGTAAAACTTTAGCTTTTAACATTCCTGTTTTAGAAAAATTATATAATGATAAAAATGCTACAGCTTTATACATATACCCTGCGAAAGCTTTAAGTTATGATCAATTAGATGTTCTTAAAAAACTAGAAAAAGGTTTAAAAATGGATTTTAAACCAGCAACATATGATGGAGATACACCTAAAAGTTCACGATATGGGATTAGACAAAAAGCTAGAATAGTTTTAACCAACCCATACCAATTACACCATATTCTTGCTTGGCACCATCAATGGAAACGTTTTTACAGTAACCTCAAATTTATTGTGATTGATGAATCTCATTATTATAAAGGAATATTTGGATCCAATGTTGCATTTCTTATTAGACGATTAAAAAGAATTTGTAATTTTTATGGAAGTAACCCGCAATTTATTTTAAGTAGTGCAACTCTAGCAAATCCTACAGAATTAGCTGAAAGATTAACTGGTGAAAAATTTACATTAATCAGTGAGGACACTTCACCAAGTGGTGATAAAGATTTTATCTTGTATAATCCTTACAAAAAAAGAAATGGGAAAAAAAATGATGATGCTCCCAGTATTCATCAAGAAACAGAATATATTTTTATTTTTTTATTATTAAAAAATGTTCAAACTTTATGTTTCACTATTTCTCGTAAAATTGCTGAATTAATTGCAATGTGGGCTAAAAATGATATGTTAACATATAAAAAGCAATTGACTAATAAGATTACAGCATATAGAGCAGGATATTTAGCTGAAGATAGAAGAGAAATAGAAGATGGTTTAAAATCTAGAAAATATTTAGGAGTAACATGCACTAATGCTTTAGAATTAGGAATAAATATTGGTTCATTAGATGCAGTTGTTATAAGTGGTTATCCTGGAACAATGATTAGCGTATGGCAACAAGGCGGACGTGCTGGTAGAGGAACAAATAAATCATTGGTCATATTAGTTGCATTTGAAAATCAATTAGATCAATATTTTATGAAAAACCCTGAATTTTTCTTTGATAAACCTCATGAAAATGTAGTTATAGATTTAAATAACCCTATGTTAATTAAATCTCATTTAATATGTGCAGCAAATGAATTACCATTTGATTTTAAAGAATCAGAAGAATATTTTAATGCAACAAAATCAATATTAAATGATTTAGTTAAAGAAAAAGAAATTACAGTTACTAATGGTTTATATACTTACCCTTATGATGATAGTCCAAGTTTTACTTGTTCACTTAATCAATTAAGTAATGATTCTTTTAAAGTTATGAATAATAATAAACTTTTAGAAGTAATGGAACGTTCTCAAATGTATAGAGAAGCACATCCCGGTGCAGTTTTAATAAATAAGGGTGAAACTTACATTGTAGATAATGTGAATCTTAAAAGTCATTATGTGAATGTAATAAAACATAAAGTTAATTATCATACTAGTGTTTTAAAAAGTGTGAATATTAATATTATAAGTAAAATTAAAAGAGAAGAATTTGGAGACTTAACAGTGCATTATGGTGAATTAGAAGTATCCGAAGATTATCATAGATACAAGAAAATTCAATTCAGCAAAACTGTAGGTTCTTATATTTTAGATTTACCCCCATTAAATTTTAGAACTAAAGGGTTATGGTTCACCATACCAGAAAGTATAAAAAATAAATTAGAAGATACATTTGATGATGAAGAAGTGTTTGCTGGAGGTTTACATGGAACAGAACATGCTTTAATTGGATTATTCCCTTTACATGTTATGTGTGATCGATTTGATATTGGAGGATTAAGTACTAATTATCATAAAGATACACAAGAAGCTACAATCTTCATATATGATGCTTATGAAGGCGGAATTGGGATTACTAAAAAAGCAATAGAAGTATTTAAAGATTTAGTTAAGAGTACAAAAGATTTATTAGATAATTGTGAATGTGAAGAAGGTTGTCCTTCTTGTATTTATTCACCTAAATGTGGAAATGATAACAAACCGTTGCATAAAAAAGCTACAAAAACAATCCTTAATTATATGTATCATGAAATGGGACAAAAAACTAAATCACATTTAAAAAAGACTAAAAAACAAACATCAGCAGATAAGAATGATTACAAATCAAAACTAGAAAAAATAAATTCAGATAAATCAAAGTATAATGAAGCATTAAACTTTTATAAAAGTAATAATTTAACTTATGCAAAAGAAATTTGTAATGATATATTGAATGAAGATAAAACAAACTCTAATGCTTTATATCTTATAGGTGCCATATTAAATAAACAAGATGATAAATATGGGGCTGTAAATTTTCTTAAAAAAGCTATAAAAAGCAACCCATCACATATGGAAGCTAATGAATTATTATTAAATATAACAAAATAGTTTGTAATTGCTAAAAATTGTTTTAAACTTATATTAAAATAGTAAATAAAAATAAACCTGTTCAAAAATCAAATATAAAATTATATATAAATTAAAAGTAATAACTAAACAAGATACATATAATAATAATTTAAGAGGCTATTAAAATGAAAAATGTAGTCATACACGATCCTGAAAATAATACTTTAAGTAAGAAGTATATTAAGCCTACAAATTTCATTCCAAACATGAAAGAAACAAAAAGGGAGAAAAAGGATTTAAGTGATTTAATAAATTTATTCAATTTCATGAATTATGATTTAGATATATTAGAATATGACGAAAAACTTGATGAATTTATCATACTTTACCCAACAAGTTTAAGTAAATTTTATGAAATATTTTCAGAAAATCCTAAGGATACAGATAATATATTTGAAAACTTAACAAATAAAGAAATAAGTCATATATTTGAAGATATGGAAGAAACTTATTATTATAAAATTATTTATCAAACATTAAAAGGAAAAAATTTTAATATTTATCTAAAAATTTTCGAAAATCAAAATTTATTAAATATTATTAATCAAAAGTTAACAAGATTTAAAGATTATGTTTTAATATTAACCCCAAAAAATGAAATCCAATCCAAAAATACTAAAAAAAATGAAAGTCAAACAAATAAGTTAATTAAAGAAGAAAATCAAGTAGCTTATGTTTACTGGGACAGCAAAAATAAATATATGTGGACAGAACAAATTTTTAATATTTTAGAAATAGATTCTAAAAGCTTGAATCCTGAAGAGAACATAATAGCTAAACACTTAAATGAAGAAGAACATAAAAAATTAGAACAAAAAGAAATAGAAGCATACCTAACTTTTTCAGATTTTAATTTAATAACTTATGTGAAAACTAAATCAGGACTTAAAAGAATTTATTATTATGGTAAATTTTTCACAAGTAATGTTGAAGGTGTTGAATCATTTATAGGTTTTGTTCAGGATTTAAGTAAATATGATCCCAAAATCATAGATTCTTACTTTGAAGATGAGCATTTAAAAGATAACAACCAAATTAAAAATAATTTACAACTTATTTTAAGTTTAATGCAATTAGATACAAGATATAATTTTAATAATTCAGAAGAAATCATAAACAGTACAAATGCAAGAATTAGAGCTATGAGTTATATTCATGAACAAATTTATCAATCCCCAGATTTAATTCATATAAATTTAAAAAAATATTTAAAAAAACTATTAACCAGTTTAATAAGTGTATATGATTGTGACAATATAACATTCACAGTAGATTTAATTGAAGATGAAATAAATTCAAAATATGCAAACCCTATTGGTTTAATAATTAATGAATTAGTATTTAATTCCTTGAAACATGCTTATCCTGATAATGTAAAAGGAAATATTAATATTAATACTGAAATGAAAGATAATATTTTTATATTAACATACACAGATGATGGAATAGGATTACCTGAAGAAATAAATATCAATGAACCTCATACTTTAGGATTTATAATTATAAAAAATTTAATTGAACAAATAGATGGAACAATTACTGAAAAAAAATGTGAAGGTACAGGATTTGAAATAAAATTTAAAATAAAAAAATAATTTTAAAAAGGAGAAATGAATATAAATGGTAAGCAATGAAGAAAAAAAAGAAATACGGGAAAATATTATAAGTAAAACTAATAAATTACTTGAAGAAAACAATGAACCTTACAGAATGGATGAAGTAAGTATTCTAAATACAAAGGATAGTGTTGGTTTTATAGGAAGTATACGTATACATGATCCTGAAAAATTAAAAGTTATTAAAAAAGGTTTTACTAAAATTATTAAATCTTATGGTGATGCTACAATTAAAGAACGTCATGTAGTGCCATGCTGCGAATTACCTTATGATTATTTAAGTTTTAATATGAAAAAGTCTAAAGACTAAAAATTTAACTCTTTTTTAAATTTTTTTGATTAATATGGTAAGTCGTAGAAAAGAACACGAAGCATATTTAAATAAAGTATTATCTAATTCATTGACTAGTGAAAATCCCTCAAAAGAAACAATGCAAAAGGGGAAAAAAAGTAGTTCAAGTTTTTATAATGATTTAAAAAATGGATTACTTAAAAAATATGAAAATACTAAATTTGAAGATTTTCCAAATACTAATATCTGTGAGAATCAATATGGTGAAACATTAAAAATTGTTTCTAAAGAAAAAACTGATTTTAATCTTGAAAGTAATTCTGATTCAGTTACTTGTGATTTAAAAATTATTAAAGGTATTGGTCAAAGTACTGAAGAAAAACTTAAAAAATCTGGTTATAATAATATTCAATCATTATTAAATCATGCTAAATATTCTAGTAAAGCTGAAAATGTTTTAAGCAATATTGAAACTGATAATTTTAAAGATAAGATTAATTATATTAAAGAAAATAGTTCTAACAAAAATAATCTTTTAAAATGTGCCTGTGATATCCCACGAGAAAATTTTAAATTCATGGATATTGAAACTTTAGGATTAAGTAATGTTCAAATAATATTAATTGGTATGGCTGAAATAAATAAAAAAGAGATAATTACTACCCAATACTTATTACGTGATAAAAATGAGGAACCTGCATTAATTTATGAATTTTTAAATCAGTTAAATGAAGATGATGTTTTTGTAACTTTTAATGGTAAAAGTTTTGATGTCCCATTTATATTAAATAGAGCTAATTATTATAGAATAAATTTCCCTGATGAATTGATTAATTATGATTTAATGTATTATGCACGGAACTTTTGGAAAGATACATTACCTGATTGTAAATTACAAACAATAGAAAAAGAAATATTTAATATTGAAAGAATTAATGATGTTCCCGGTAATTTTATACCTAATTACTGGGAAACATTCCATGAAAATAATAATATTGGTCCTTTAATCCCTATTATTGAACATAACAATTTAGATGTAGTTAATTTAGCTAAATTTCTGAATTATATGTATAATAAAACCTGTTCCTTATGATTGGTTTTTAAATTCCTCTACTTGACGTAAGAATGTTGCTACACCCATACGTTTCATTGTACCTGCTAAACGTTCTTTTTGAGGCTTTTTACCATTTTTAGAATAGATTTCTTGAACTGCTTCTAAGGTTTCAAAGAGTTCTTCTTCAGATTCTACAAACATTTGAGAACCTTGAACCATTTCTCTTCCACCTTTTCCTCCAATATATAAAGAATATCCTTCGTATAAAACATCTTTTGCATCATTTGGACATGCATTAAAACATTTTCCGCAACCTATACAAATATCAGGATTGGTTATTGCAATGTCTCCACGTATTTCTAATGCATCTACTTTACATACATCTTGACATCTTCCACAACCTGTACATTTTTCTTCAATTGTAATTGGGTATTTCACACCATTTATACCAAAATCAGTGACTTGTGGACGTACACATTTATTAGGACATCCAGATACTGCAATTTTAAATTTGTATGTGAATGGTTTTTCTGCATATTTATCTTCACATTTTTCAGCTAAATCAATAGTGTCAATTAATCCTAACATACAATGTTGGTTTCCAGGACATGCCAATGTAGAACGTACTAAAGGCCCTTCTCCCCCATTGATTAATCCGATTTTACGTAATTCTAATAGAAGAGGTTCTGAATATTTTGGTTCTATTTCGTGAATCTCAAATTCTCCCCTATTTGTGAGTTTAACTTTCCCACCATATTTTTTTGTAATTTCAGCAACTTTAATAACAACATCAGCATCATAAAATCCTGCAGGGTTTGATCTGAATCTTACAAAGTTAAAACCATTTTGTGCTTGACCTATTCCACCATAATCCCCATTATAGTAATATGAATTGTATTGATTTTCTTTTTCTCTTCTAGCAACCTCTTTTTTAAACCTTTTCTCTTTAAATTCTCTCATTTTCTGGATATTTTTTACTTTGACTTCTTCTTGTAAATCAATATAATTTGCAATATCTCTTCCAGTTTCTGTTCTTACTATAATTGTTGTGTTTCCTTCAGGTGATCCTTTTTCACCAAAACTTATATCTGCTAATTGTGCATCAAAATCTCGACACATTAAACATCCAGGGGATAATGACATGTCACTTAGCTTAATTTTAGTGTCTTTATCTTTTGTTGATACAATAAAGTTCGGACCATCAACATTGAATTTAATAACATCTTTAATATCAATATTTTTGTTTTCTAATACTCTTGATAAATCTTTATAGTCAAATTTTCCTGTACAGAACAATCCTAGTACATATTTTATTTCAGGTAATTCTGCAGGTTTTCCATTTTTACCTCTTTCTGGACTATGTTTAGCTAAGTATTGATAATGTTGAATTTTTCTTAAACCTGCAACTTGACAAGGTAATGCTACAACTGCTACACGTTTTAATCCCATTTCACCTGCTTCACGAATGGCAGATAAAGAAGATATAGTATATTTACTTTTTCTAGCATCAGCTAACCCTTCATAACCTGTAACTATTAAACTTAATGGTTTCCAATGGTCATCCCCAACGACTATTGCCCCATCAATTTTATTATCTTCTATTAATTTTTGTAAAAAAGTAGTTACTACTCCTCCAGATTGCCCTTTAATATTTCCATTACCATAGTAATTTTCTTCAAAGAAATTTTCACGTATTGAAATTTGGTATGCTCCTGAATTTGTTCTTGGACATACTTCTTGGCACATACCATTACCTTCACGTAAACATTGTTCTTTTAATTCTGGTTGATTTGTGAAATCAATTAAATTATTTGGACATACTATACTGCAGGTTCCGCACTTAGCACATAAGTCTTCATCTACTATTTTATTTAATTGCCATTTATAATTTGGTGTTGCTGGTTCTTTTAAGAATTCTTCAACAATGCCAATATTATCTATAATTTCTTTTATGAATTCTTCATTAAAATCTTCATCACGTTCTTGGGCTAATGCATTTGCACGATCCCAAATTCTCATTTTTAATTCAGTAATAAAAGAATCATTATTTAAATCATATTTTTCATTTATTAATTGATCTATATATTTATTGATTTTTTTATCCATATCAATAGTTAACATGTTTTTATAATCCTCTTTTAACTTAATATATTTAATAAAAAAAAATAATTAAAAATTCTTTATAATTCACATACTTCTGGATTTAAATCTGGATTTAATGTTGATTTAATTGTATCAACAATACAATTTGCATTCCATCCTACTAAACCACTTGCTACTTCTTCAAGGTTTAATGGTACTTCTTCCATCCCATAAGGTCTTACAAGTATCATTGGTATTTTATGTTTTAATGCAGATTTTACAATACTATCTATTTTTTCTTTATTAGCTGTGTATATTCCGGCTAATAAAATTATCACATCAATATCTTCAAAAAAATGTGCTGGTACTTGTTCAAAGTCATCTGCACCTATACTGGTTTCTTTCCATAAGAAATCAGTTTTTGAGTATAGTTTTTCTGTGAATTGACCATACTCATTTTCTTTATCTTCACCACGTGTTATAAATATTTTATATATTTTATTGTCTTGTTCATCTTCAAACATTTTTATTAAATCCCCATTAAATTATTTTATAATGTAAATTTTTGATTGATTAATAAAGAATTTAATCTTTAAATTATTCTTCTGAAGTTTTAACTTCACTAATACCATTTTCTTTAGTTACAGATATAATATTATCTGCAGCAGTTTCTAATTCTGAATCATGAGTAACAATTAACATTTGAGGTAAAACACTCATTTCGCGAATAATATCTATCAATTCATGTCTTCTGTAACTGTCTAAGTGTATTGTTGGTTCATCAAGTAATATAGTTTCAATATTACCATGGCTCATAGATTGAGTAATACCTAGTCTTAATGCGAGAGCAATAGCTATTTTTTCTCCACCACTAACCATTTCAAGGTTAGATTCTCCTTCAGGACCAAATACTTTAATATTAAAATCTTCATCTATCATCAAATCACTATAATTAAAGTTAAATTGTTCGAAGAATTCTTTGGTATATTTTTGGATTAATGGTCTAGAACGTTCTCTTAAATCTTTTTGAACACCATCTTTACCATAAACACCTCTAATTTCAGTTAATAAATTCATGAATGATTCGTAATCTGCAAGTTCATTTTCTAATTCTTGGTTTTTACGAATTTTACGTGTTAAGTTTTCTATAGCTGGAATAATTTCGGTTACTTGACCTTTGATTTCTCCTATTTCACGTGTTACTTCTTGAATTTCTTTATTTAAACGTTCATATATGAATACTATATTTTCATATTTATCTTTATCATAATGAGAGGATTGAATATCTTCTTCTAATTTATTAATTTTTTTATTAATAATTTTGATATCTGATTTTTTATTTTCTAATTTATTATTGACTGATTTTTTTAAATGAATAGTACCTTTAAGTTCATTATAACGTCTATCCTTTTCAGTTAATTCATCAATTTTATTATTTAATTCATCTTCCTGAATTTTAGCACTTAAAAAACTATCTTGGGATATATCATCTTTTATGCGTTGAACTTGTAAATCAGTTTTCCCTGTAATTTTATAAAGTTCATCTTTAGCTTCATGTTCTTTACCTAAAGATTTAAGAGCACCTTGAGATTCAATATATTTATCATGATGTTGTTTTTTAGATTCACGATTTTCAGTTTCTTCTTTAATTTGCTTTTCAACTTCAGATAAACTATCTAAAGTATCTTGTTTTAAAGTTAATCTATCCGTTAATTCAACAATTTTATTTGTATTTTTATCTATACTTTCAACAATGTGTTTATTAGAATAAATTTGTTTCTCAATTTCTAATAATTCTTCATGTTTACTTATTAAAGATTTATTTTTAATTTCAAATTCGTTTATTTGAGCATTTAACTCTTCCATTTTAACTTTATTATCTTTAATAGTTTTTTTATAACCTTCCTGCAAATCTGATTTCTTTTCAGGAGTTATATCTGATTGACAAATAGGACATTTATCTCCAACTTTAGCTAAATCTTTTAATGGTAACTCACTACTTTTTATACCTTCACCTAAAACTACAATGTCTTTTTTATAATTTATAGCTAATTTTTCATTGTTCTTAACTTCATTTGAAATATTAACATTTAATGTATCAACAAAATGTTTTAATTTATTAAAATCTTTATAATCATCAAATGATTCATTAACATCTAAAAATGGAGAAATAATATTTTCTGCCCGTTTGAAGAATTTATCAGAAGTTATTTTATTATTTTCTAATTCAGTTTCAACTGATTTCTTTTCAGATTCTAATTGTTCAAAAACACTGATTTCTGATTGAATTTTAGATTTATTAGATTCTAAAGCTTTAATTTTACCTTCTAATTCAAGATAAGTATCATAATCCATTTTTTCTTCATCTAAAATCTTTTTATGAGATTCAATATCTTCTAAAATTTTCTCATATTTCTTTTGATCAGATTTTAATGATTGAATTTTATTGACTGCATCTTTAAAATCAAGATATATAGGTAATTTTTGAGAGTACTTTTCAAGTCTTTTCATTTCATTTTCATTATGAACAATTTCATCAGCTTGGTTTTGTAATTCTTTTTTATCCTCAACCATCTTTTTAGCATTATTTATTTCATTATTCAAGTTGGTTTGTAATGCTTCAAAAATACCTTTTTCTGTTTCCATTTGTCCTTTAGTAATGGCTTTTTGATCATGATCTTTATTAAGATTATTTAATTTTTCTTCAGCATTATTTCCTTTTTTACTTAAATTATCAAGTTCTTGTTTTTTAGTTTTTAATTCATAATTAAGTTCAGATTCACTTGAAAGTTTTCCTTTAATTTCTGAAATTTTCTTATCATATTCATTTAAGATAGGTAATAAATTTTTCCAAGCTGTTTCTAATTCTTCAAGTTTTAGAAGTTTACCAATTAATTCTTTTCTTTGTGCAGGTGTTTTTCCAACTAATTCTGCAATTTCACCTTGTCTTACATAAATTGCATTTAAGAATAAATCTCCATCCATTTCTAATAAAGATTGAATTTCTTTATTGACTTCTGCATCTCCACCAACAATTTTTTGGAATCTGTCTCCAATTTTTTCATATAAACCTGCATTTGAAGTAGTTTTAGTTCTTGTTCTTCTTATTTCATATTCTTTTCCATTAGCAATAAAATCTAATGTTACACTCATTTTTTCATTACTTTTATGAACATTATTTATTTTAATTAATTCATTAATTTTTTTCGCAGTATATTGTTTAAAGAGTGCAAAACTTATTGCTTCAAATATGGTTGATTTTCCTGCCCCATTTTCACCTACTATTAAACTTATACCAGGTTTGAAGTTTATTGTTGTGTTTTCATGTGATTTGAAGTTTTTAAGTTGTAATTTTTTAAAAATCATACTTAATCATCCTCCGTTTTAAATACACCAATTGTTTCCATTTCTTTTTTAATATCTTCTTCGGATACTTTTAAACCATTATCTCCAAAGTATTCATTGAAGAAATTTTCCGCTATTTTTTCGGATTCAGGTAGTTTATTTTTGGATAAATTATCAAATAAATCTACAGCTAAATGATTTACATCTTCATTTTCTAATTCTGACATTTTTTTGATTATTAATTGACGAGGTTCTAATGTCTTTTCATTTTGTATTATTTCTAGTTCTTCTTTAATTTTATCCGGATAGAAATGAGGTCTTATATAAGATGTGTATTCATCTAATACTTTGTGTACTGTGTCAAATGCTTCTTGTGTACTAAAGTTACCTTCTTCAACTGTGATATCCAAAAGGGGTTTAGTTTTTAATTTTATTATATTATTTTTTAATTCTTGAAGTTCAGCTAATAATTTATTGTAAGATACAGTTTTTTTGATAAATTCTCTTGGTAAATCTATTTTGATTCTTTCTGTTTCTGGGATGTCTCCGGACATGTCCACTAATACAAATCCTTTACCATTTTTTTGATAATCTTTTAATTCATTTGTTTTCCATATTTCAGTTGATCCGGGGTATACTAATTTACCATTTCCGTATGGTTCGTTTATATAATTATGGATATGTCCCATAGCATAGTAATTGAAATTTGTTGGTAATTCTCCTGTTTCAAGTTCATAATCAAATGGAAGGTATTTATCTATTCCTTGGTGAAGAATTATTATGCTTTTTTTATATTCTTCTGCTTTTTTACTTGCTTCTTGTATTTTTTTCATTAATAAAGGTTTCATAGATTTTGGTAAGTATGGTACTCCTGTTATACATATATCATCTTCTAAGTAAGATGGTCTTTTTGCACTTAATGGTCGAAATCCTAATTTTCTAAAAAGTGCTTGAGGAGGTATGAATCCTTTTCTTAGTACAGTATCATGATTACCTGTTATTCCATATATAGGTATATTTGCTTTCCGTAGTTTTAGTAATCCTTCTTGGAATGTTAGTAATGCTTTTGGTGATGGTCTATTTGTTTCAAATAGGTCTCCACTATGAATTACGAAGTCCACTCTTTCTTCTATTATATTGTCTACTACACTGTTGAAGGTGTAATAAAAGTCGTCTTCACGTTCTTGTAGGCCATATTGTCTATAACCTAAATGTGTATCTGATAAGTGAGCAAATTTCATTTGTTTTCTCCCTTTGTATTTTTTTTTGATAAATTTTTATTAATTTTAATTATTATGTTTTTTTTTGTTTTTATTCATTAATAATATTTTAGTTTTATTTAATAGTTTTATTTTGGTTTTAGTTTGACTTATTTAGTTAATTTTAAGTTTTCTATGTGTTTTTATTTTTTTGTAAGTTAAATATTTTAATTTTGTGTATTTTTTTAATTTTTTTAAAAATTTTAATAAAAATGTTTAGTTTTATTAAAAACAAACTTTATTGGCCAAAATAGAAATTATGATTTTTTTATTAAATTGGATAAAAAAAAGCTTAATTTTATAAATTTTATAATTTTTTGGCTCTGTAGAAATCCT
>DAGJ01000009.1 GCA_002495685.1 Methanobrevibacter sp. UBA412 | reverse complement strand
TTTGACAGAAAATACAAAAAAATAGTAAACTAAATACGTTATAACATTATTAGTCACGTTAAGAAGTACACATAAAAAAATAGACAGAGTAATACACATAAAATACAGATTCATTACATCTTACATATCAGATATAACAATCAAATATCACCACATCTACAAAACCAACATCAAACCATAATACTAAGTATTAGGTCCTCATAAAAACATGTAGAATTATTGAATCAATCAAAGTTGATTGACTTATAAACATGAAAAAATTTAGCCACATGTGGAAAAGCAGTCATCATAGTTAAAATGTAAAATACATCAAACTTAAACCAACGCCATAAACACATGGCACAACCTTTAGAGAAAGTTACAACAAAGATAAAATTTAATAAAAATATTTGCAAAAAAATTTATTTTTAAAAAATATAAATATATTTTAATTTATATGGATAAATAAAAATTAAAATTTAATATTTTAATTATTAAAGTATTATTAAATCTTTAAAATTTTTAAAAAAATAGATAATAATAAATAAATTTAAAATAGTAATACAAAATTGGAAAAAATAAAAAAAATAAAAAAAATAAAATTTACGGTATGAAAGAAAATAGGGAAAATTAAAATAAAAATTAGTTTAAACAGTAAATTATAATAAAAAAGAAAATTAAATTAGGTAATAATAAAAAAACAGATAAATAAATAGAATAAAAGAGATTAAAATAATGATTAATACTCTAAATGATAAAACAAAGATAATAAAAAAGTATCATTTCAAAGAAAAAACAGTAAAAACAATACTAAATAAAAGACATGGTCCTAGACAATTATTTATGGAAGACTATAGTTTTAACATTTATAACGGGTGCACCTTTGATTGTAGTTATTGTTATATCAATGGAAGCAAGTATGCGGAAGATACAAAAACATACTATGTAAAAACTAATGCTAATGATCTTTTACACCAACAATTAAAAAATAAAGCAAAAAAAGGTGAAAGGGCTTTATTTACTATTGGTTCTGCATCTGATCCTTACATGGAAATTGAAAAAGAATTATTTATGACTCGAGAGTTCTTAAAAATTGCTAATAAATTTCATTACCCAGTTCATATAGTTACAAAATCCGATTTAATTTGTAGAGATATAGATATATTACAAAAAATTAATAAAAACTCTATATTACCTATGGAATTAGTTGATAAAATAGATGAAAAAGTTATTGTTTCTTTTTCTTTTAGTACCGTTTTTGATGATGTGGCTAAAATTTTTGAACCTAATGCTCCTAAACCTACCAGACGATTAAAATCTATTAAAAAATTAAAAGATGCAGGTTTTAGAGTAGGTATTACATTTATGCCTATCCTTCCTTTTATAACAGATACTGATAAAGTTTTAAGAGAAACTATAAAAATTTTTAAAGATTATAATGTGGATTACATTTTACCTAGCACTCTAACTTTATATGGTGAAAGTGAAAATGACTGCCGTTACAAATATTTAAAAAAAGTTAAAAAATTTTATCCTGAATATTATGATGAGACTAAAAAATTGTTTGAAAGTAAAGTGAAAAGCAAATACTTAGATTATCCTAATAAACATTATCAATATAATTTATTAAAGAAAGTGAAAAATTTATCAAAAGAGTATAATATTTCAAATTTATTATATTAAATTTATTTAAAAATAGTATTTATTTTAATTGAATATTTAATTTATTGGAATTTAAAATTATAATTTTAAAAAAAAAAGAAAAAATAAAAAATTAAGAGAATTTACATCTTAGCGATTACTTCTCCTAATAATTTAATAGATTCTTCTTTGTTTTTACCTAATGGGGATCCTGCAACATATTGAGTTACTCCCATTTCACCTAAAGCTTCTATCTTAGGAACGAATTCATCAGGGGTTCCGCATACAGAGAATGCATCTAATGCAGCATCGTCTATTAAACCAATTGCTCCACCGAAGTCTCCTTTAGCTAAGCAGTCACCACATTTATCATTGAATCCTTCAGGTAATCCGTGTCTTGCAATAACCATTGGAGGTGCTCCAGCTGCAATAAATGCAACAACAATTTTTGCTGCTTTTTTAGCTGCTTCAGAGTCAGTTCCAATAGAAGTAGAAGTATAAGCTGCTACATCAAAGTCTGCAATGTTTTTACCTGCAGCATCAATACCTTTTTTGATCATTGGAATAGCTGCTTCGAAATCTTTAGGATTAGAAGCGTTGATTAAACAACCGTCTGCTATTTCTCCAGAAGTTTCGAGCATTTTTGGTCCTTGAGCACCCATATACATAGGGATTGCTTCTTGAACCGCTTTTGCACCTTGTAAAGCTGCTCCACTAGGAGTAGATCCACCAGATGTTAATGTTTTAATTTCTTCAATAGCGTTTTTAACTGTAGTTACAGGTTTTGTCCATTCAATACCTAATGTATCAAATGTAGCTTTATCTCCAGGTCCGATACCAAAGGTAGCTCTTCCGTCAGAGATTTCATCTATAGTTGCAATAGCACTTGCAGATATAGCTGGTCCACGTACATATGGATTAGTTACACCAGGTCCTAACTTAATAGTAGATGTTTCTTTAGCGATTAATGCTAAAGTTTCATATACATTTTTATTGTTGTAATGGTCTGTTACCCATACATATTCGAATCCTGCGTCTTCAGCTAATTTTACGTCTTTTACAATTTCGTCTAATGGTTCATTCGGAACAAATTCTATACCAAATTTCATTTATTATCACCATGTTAAATTATATGCAAGAGCTTATAAAGTATTTGTTATTAGAAAAATATCGAAACATTTATATATAAAAAATTATGTTTCATCTTTTTATATTATTAATTAAAAACATAAAGAATAATTATAATAATAACAATTAAACAAAATGGATTTTAAAACTATGGAAATAAGAGAATTAACAAAAGAAATACGGGATAATGCTATTGAAAGAACAAAACCTAAGGATTTAGAATATCTAGCCACAAGTTGGTACCAAGAAGACTTATTATACTCAGGTAAAGGAAAATCTATATTTTTAATATTACCTACACCTGGTTGTAGTTGGGCGTTAAGTCCAAGTGGTGGATGCACAATGTGTAGTTATATTCATGATTGTTATTTAAAACCTATAGAAACTGATAAAATCATAGAATTGTTCCAAAATCAATTAAATAGATATTTAGAAGAAATTAAAGAAGATTTTGATAATGGTGAAAAGATTGCTATAAAATTATTTGCATCTGGAAGTTTTTTTAATCCTGAAGAACTACCAATAAAAGCACGAGATCAAATTTTAAAAATAATTAGTAATATTGATGAAATAAGTGAAGTTATTGTTGAATCAAGACCTGAATATATTACAAGTACACGTATAAATGAAATTTGTGAAATTTTAAATGGAAAACTTTTTGAAATAAGTATAGGATTAGAAACAGTAAATGAAGAAACACGTTTAGAAAAAATAAATAAGGGATTCAGTACAGAAACTTTTAAAAAAGCCATAGATTTAATCAAAGAAGCTAAAAATGAGTATAATATAAAAAGTAAAGCGTATATTTTTGTTAAACCTATTCTCGTATCCGAATCTGAAGCTATAAAAGAAGCTATTGATACTACATATTTTGTTGAAGAAATTGGAGTTGATCGTATTAGTTGTTGTCCTGCTACTATCCATAAAGGAACTGTGATAGAAAGATTATGGAGAAGAGGATCATATCAACCTCCTTGGATTTGGAGTACTGTTAAGATTATTAACACAATAAGAGAAAATGTAAAAATTCCGGCATTAATGGATACCTCAGGATTTGGTTCTAAACGTGGCCCTTACAATTGTAAGAAATGTAATAAAGATTTAAAACATAAAATTATTAGTAGTAATCTTACACAAACACAAATTCATCATGATTGTGCTTGTAAAAAAGAATGGGAAGCAGAAATAAAATTTAATAATTTAAGTCAATCTAAAACAAATAAAAAACATTTACCTTTATATTAAAGAAAAGTTTTTTTAATAATTAATTAAAAATATTATATTAATAACAATTATAAAGGGAGGTTTATTATATTGAAAAAGGAATCAATTAGTATTATTGCCATAATTTTAGGTGTTATAATCATTGCATTTCCTATGCTGGGCGTAATTGGAGCAAGTAGTATTCTTGGATTATCTATATTATTAATGAGTATATTTTTACTTGTTACTGGTGTATCTGAAATTGATTATAGTAAAACTAAATGTATTTTATACCTTATAATAGGTATTGTAATGTTAGTACTTTCATTAGGATTAATTTTCAATCCAAGTTTATTCGCATTCTTAGCAGCATTAACTATTTACCTTGCAGGACTATTCTTAATCGTCATAGGTTTAATAATTCTTATAACAAGTAGAGAAACACGTTACGGATTTTGGATTGGTATAATAGGTATTATTTTAGGTGTAATATATATTATAGTAGGAACTTACATACAAGATCCTACAGTTCTAGGAGCTTTAATCGGAATATGGTTAATTTTAGCAGGTATATTGAATTTATTAGACAGATAAAGTATAATCTGTCTTTAACAAATTTTTTTTAAAATTAAAATTTTTATTTTATTAATGAATAAGTAAACTTTTTTTAAATGAATAATATTTTTTTAAGGAATATATGAAAATGATTGGAATCAGTGCAGATTTTGACCCTGTACATTTAGGGCATGAACAATTAATCCAAAGTGGAAAAAAAATAGCAAATAAAACTGGAGATAAAGTAGTTGTATACTTAAATAAAGGTTACAGTGCAAATCATGCACCTTTTTTCTGTAATTTTAATGCTAGGGCTGAAATGGCTAAAGCATGTGGTGCAGATGTTATTGTACCTGTAGAAGGATTACATCATAGATTAACTTTATCTTATAGTGTACCTATACGTGCATCACAAATGATTGAGGAGGGTATAACTGATTATATTAGTGCTGCAGAAGTTAGTCCTGAAAAGATTAAAAAGATGGGTGATCGTTTTGTGCGTGAAAAAAACTTTTTAGGAATGCCTCGTGAAATACCAAATAGGAATGTTGTTAGATGGTATGCAGTTAATGAGTTTTTGAAAACCAAATTTGAACATAATATGAAAATCCATATCATACCGGAGTTAGAAAAGGATGGAAAGATTAGTGGACGTTTTATTAGGAAATCTATAATTGAGAATGATATGGAAATTACAGATGAAGTGGAAAATTTACTTCCAAAATCAAGTATTAAGATTATTAAAAGGGAAATTGATAATGGAACTATTAATAATCAAAGAAATTATAGAAGTATCACTCATAAAATGAATACTTATTCCCGTGGAGATTTGACTAATATTGCATATTTAAATGCAGATGCTGTAAATGCAATAATTGAAGCTCGGCAATATCAAGATCCTGAAAGTATTTGGGCTGTTTTTAGAAGAGTTGGTTATGGTCCTGTTCTTACAAGATTAGCAACTAGTGCTATTGAAAAAGAGGTTAGTAAAAATGAAGTTGTTAAACTTATGAGGACTTATGAAGCTAAAGGTGTTATTCCTCCAGAACAAATTGTTGATAAAGTTATTCAACGAGCTTTTTATGTTGCTAGTGAAGTTGAAAATGAGGAACTAACACAAGATGCTAATGAACGTTTCAGAAGTGAGAATATTGAGGTAAATAATGTTCCTTTAAGTTTTGAGGGTGGTTTGAATATTACAAAGTTTGAAACTAAAAAGCTTAAAAGAGGGTTAAAGGAACATAGAATCCCTGCTAAAATTTATGTTGATAAGGATAATATGTTATCTTGTGAGATTAAAGAGGGTAAATTTAAGATTAAAACTATATTAAAATTACCTGCATTGCATGTTACTTATTTACGTTATATTATCGATTCACAATTCATACCTGTTAGGGGAGAGGTAGTGGAAAGGGATCGTGGATTGAGAGTTAAAATTTATATTCATGACAATTAAAGTTTTTCGAATTTATTTTTTGTAGCTTCAGTCATGATTAAATTATTTGTAGAAGAGTTTTGGTTTTTTAAGAAATTTAATATTTCATTTAACTCTTCATTTTTACGTTTTTTATTTTTTTTACTATTTTTTATACGGGATGTGCTTGATGATTTGAAATCTGTATTTTCTGTAATTTCTAATATGTCCCATAATTGTGAGCTTAAGTTATTTGCATTTTCAAATGTTTCGATTAATAGGGCACTTACTCCTTTTGTATAGATACTTCTTAACATTTTTAATTTAGATGCATCTCCAATTTTGTCACTTATGATGTTTGTTTTAATATTGCAGTTTTTGAAAATTGATAATTTTTTTGATTTTGGACCTGATAATATTAAAAGTTTTAAATTTTCAACTTTACCTATTATTGCACCATCAATGAAATTGTTTGAAAATATTTGTTCTATTTTTAGGGTGGTTGTTGGGTTTATATTGTTTAAATCTAGGTATAATCCTTCATAGTTTGAAAATTGTTTTGCTACGTTTAGTGCGTTTTTTGGACTATTTGCACTTATTATTATGTCACATTTTTCCATTAGTTGTTTATTTGAATCTAATTTTATTGTTTCTGTTTGTTTTATGCGTTTTATTGTTTCTTCGCTTCTGTTTTCTATTGAGACATATGTTTTATATTGTTTTGTTAATTTATTTGCTAATGTTTGATTAACTTTGCCAAAACCTATAAACCCTATATCCATTGTCTCACCATTTTTATAATAAAATTCCATATTGAGCAAGTAGCATATATACTCCCACTATTAAAATGATTAATCCACAAATTCTATTAATTATATTGGACCATTCATTGATTTTCTTGAAGTTTATTTCTGATACAATAAATCCTATTAAATAAATTGTAAAAGCAAAACCTAAAGTATATGATAATAAGTTCAAACCAGTATAAACAACATTACCTTTAGATATAGTAACACTCATCAAACTTAAAAGATATGAGCCATAACAAGGAGCCCAAGCTAAAGAAGTTACTAAACCCATTAAAAAAGATTTTAACAATCCAGTTTTATTATTTTTAACTCTTAAATTAAAATTGAATAGATTTAAATTAAATAATAGAACTAAACCTAAAAATATTAAAATTAAAGATGCTAAAATTCTTATCCAATGTAAATAATGAGTAATAGTTGCAGTAAAAATCATAGACAAAATGATAATTACAAAGAAAACTGAAAATAATCCCAAAGTAAAAACTAATGTTTCAATTTTATCTCTTTCTAAAAAAGAATATGCAATAATTATAGGAATTACAGGTAATACACAAGGTGAAAGTACTGAAGTTATACCTACTAAAAATGAAATAATAAACATGAAATCCATAAACCAATACCTACACTACTAACTAAATTTTACTTAATAAATCATTTACAGATTGGAATCCTATAATTGTTTTATTCACATCACCATTTGAATTTAAAATTACAAATGTTGGATAACTTACAACTTGGTATTTACTACATAATTCAGGATGATTATCCCCATCAATAATTACTGGAATATAATTACTATTAAGTTTATCTTGAACATTAACATCTGTATATGTTTCAGAATTCATTTGTTGACAATACTGACAAGTGGAAGATTGAAACGCTAAAAATAATGGTTTTTGATCCTTTTGAGCAACACTAAGTGCTGAATCTAAATCAGTATACCATTCAATATTATTACTAATTACAGTTACATTTGAACTATTTTCAACATGATAATTGCTTGAATCACTTACAGAATTGGAATCAGCAGAGGTAGAAACCTCATTAGTTTGCGGATTAATATTAAAATAATTATTAGTTATTGCAAAAGCGGATACCACTATTAAAATAAAAACAATAATTAATATTATCCATGAAGTTTTTTCTTTCATAATTTTATATAATAAATTTTATTGTTTATAAAGATTACCAATTTGTTCATAAATATACGAATAATAAATTTTATTAAAAAAAAGATTAATTCTTAAATTTTAACAAAACCATATCACCATTAGCAACATCTAAAGATAAAGCATTAGCTTTACATTTAGAACATAATAAATAAAAAACATCCTGAGTTGGAAAATCTAATTCACTTAAACCTTCATAATTACCCATACCTTTAGAAATAATAAAATCTGATTTATCAAAGAAATCCCTAAAATCATCAGATAAACTATTATATACTACACCTACAGTATTAGTCCCAATTGTAATTAAATCTGCAAATTCATCTAAACCAACTTCTAATGCATCTTCCATACATGCATCATTTAAAATTGGATTATGTTTTACTGCAACAGTAATATGAATATCATAATCCTCTTTTATTTTTTCAAGCAAAAGTTTATCAAAAACTATTTCCCCAGTATTATCAACCAAATATAACAATTCATCATGATTTTTCAACGCATAATCTAAACTATTTACATCATTAATAGCCAAATCTTTACCTAAATAATCATTTAATAAACTATTAATATCAGTATCAAAACCAAAAGCACCAAAATCTAAAATATTACCTACAATACTTATTTTAACATAATTTTCTAAACTATCATCTTTTTTAAGTATTTCTTTTACTTGAGGTAATAAATTTTTAGCTATTTCATTACCTAAATGTTTCTTCTCATTATAAGGATCATTACAACCTGTTTCATCCATTATCAATTTATGCATTCCAGATCCTGTTGCATTAGATGATGCTCCCTTTTTAAAATTTTTTGACAAAAACTTAATTACATCTTCCATTATTTTAAGTTTTAAATCATCATCATCACTAGCTAGATTTAATGCTTCCTTAGCTTGACGTAAATAACATGCCCCACATTCATAATATACTTTCATAAAATTAACCTCATAACGATAAAATTCAAATCTTATCCCCCATATATAATTTGAATTAATTTAATAGTATCTCCATCATTTATTTCAGCATCCTCTGATACTATTTGATCATTCTTTTTTGCAACAATAGTTTGTGGAGAAACTTCCAAATCATCTAAAACATTTAATATTGTTGTTTTACCATTTAATTCTTTATCTTCATTAATTTCATTATACTCTAATTTAAATGTCATAAAAATCATCTTATATTTATTTAAAAAAAATTTAATCCCTTAAAAATAATCTAAGTTAGGGCTATGACCTAACTCTTTTAAGAAAGTACAAGCCCGACAAACCTTATTTGATGAAGGTTCACCACAAATTTCACACCTATCAAATTCAAAAGGTTCAGTTAATTCTTCACGAATAACTGGTCGCATTTTATCAAATCCTCTAAGTGTACTATACATTATTGTAGGATGTTCTGGTGTTAAATCTTTTAAAACATTACCTACTTCCATTCTGAAAGATTGTTGAGCATAAGGACAACCATCTAAATGGATTTCTAAACCTTTAGATAAAGCATATAATCCAACTTCTCTTTCAGGAATTTCACGAAGTGGTTTGATCTTAGGAGTAAACAATTCACTTTTAGATTCTGTTATCGGACCAATTTTAACTAAATTTCCAATATTGCCTTCTAAATAATTCATCATTATAGCTTCAGCTTCATCATCCAAATTATGACCAGTTGCAATTTTAGTTGCACCCATATCCCTTGCTGCACGATTTATTAACCATCGTCTAAAAACCCCACAGTAAGTACAAGCTCCTCTATGATCTGGAACATTCATAATCTCATCAAGATCTATATCAAAAGCATCTTTAAATGATAAAATTTGATGTTCTATCCCCAAACGTTTTGCATGTCTCTTAGCTATATCTACTCCTTCTTGACGATACCCCTTAATACCCTCATCAATTGTACATGCACATAACTCAATGAAATGTCTTTCAACATAAGAATTCAAAATTTCAAGTGTAGCTACACTATCTTTACCTCCAGATAACGCAACCATAACTTTATCTCCTTTTTGTAAAAGATTTTCTTTTTTAATTGTTTTAATAACCTTTTTCTCAATACTTTCTATAAAACAATCTTGACACAAGGCTTGTCCAGATGCTTTTCTTTTAATTACAATATTGGGGTTACCACATTTACTACATATATCCATATTAATCATCTATTAAATTTTTACATTTGAACTACAAAATCAGCTAACTGATTAAGAGTGCTAACTTCAAATACTTTAGCACCAACATTTTCATATAAACTAACACAGCTATCAACTACATCCCATTTATTTTTATCCTCAGGATTAAGTATAACAACTTTTTTACTGTCCCTTACTATATCTTGTAATACTTCAACACTTGCAGGTATACCGTCAATTTTTGGACCTGCCCAATCACGACAATCAGATAATAAAACAACATAAGATTTATTATTTAATTTTGCTTGTTTCTTAAATAAATTAAATGCTGAATACATATTACTAGTTCCATGAACCATCGCATTCCTCATACGTAAAGTTCTAACATCAGCAAAAGCATTTAATAAATAATCCTGTTTAAGAGCATCAGTTGTTTCAATAACTTTATTATCAAATTCAAAAACTCTTGAATTCTTAAAAGCTGTTTGACAGGAATACATTAACATGAAAAACCAACTACTAATCCATTCACATGATCCACTTATATCATTTAAAAATAAATGTTCATTCTTATGTCTTTTAGGTTTAGCTTTAATTAACTCAACAGGAACTCCACCATATTTAATATTTTTACGCATAGTTCTTCGAATATCAACTTTATTAGTTTTAGCTAATTTATTACGTCTAGATCTTTTATTAGCAATACGACGACCCAATTGTTGACATAACTCCAACATTCTAGGATCAAATTTATTTAACTTTGTTAAATCTTTATTTAAAAGTTCACCTTCACGTTCTAAATTTTCTCTATCATCTAATACAGGTGTCCCTGAAAGTTGTTTAATTTGTTCCATTCCCATTTTATTTGGTTTTTTATGAACTTTAGCATTCTTTTTCTTAATAACATACTTATTAGATTTTCCACCAGCTTTACCTGCATTCATATTACTATTTTTTTTAACTTTCTTAGATTCATCAGTTAAAGGAGGTTTAATAAAGCATTGATCAAAAATTTCATCAAATTTAATCATATCATATTTATCTTTAACATAAACACTTCTTAGAGCTCTTTTAAGTGAAACTAAATCATTCACACCTATAATTTCACAAGTATCTAATGCAGTTTGTGTACTACGAATACTTACATTTAAACCTTTATCTCTAAGTTGATTAGACAAATATATTATTTTAGCTTTCATAAACATCAAAAAAATTAATTCATTATTTATATAATTATTATTGTTTGAAAATATCTTTCATAACTCTTTTTTTATCAGATTCACTTTTAACTGCTACACCTACACTATCTATAAGTGCTTGATCTACATTTTTAGTGTTTAAATTTTCTACACTATTAACCCAGTCTACAGTTGCTCTCACACTAGGTTTCTTAGTTAAGTTCAAATCACGAATACGATGAACTAAATTAACCACCTTACGAGATAAACCATCATCAACTTCAGGTATTTTTGATTTAACAATTTTCATTTCACGTTCTACACTTGGATATGGAATATATAAAAATAAACATCTATCCTTAGTTTCATCCAGTAACATTCTTTGTGAATTACTTGTTAATATAACAATAAGATCATTATTTAATTGAAAAGTCCCTAAATCATTTACTGTAACTTCTTTTTCACCTAATGCTTGTAATAAAAAACTTTCGACTTCTTCATCTGCTTTATCAATTTCATCTATTAACAATAGTGAATCGTTTTCATTCATAAAAGCATTAAGTAATGGTCTTTTAATAAAATATTCATTATTAAAGATACTATTTTCATCTTGATTTTTTCCTTTAGATGATTCTAAGTGTAATAATTGTTTTTGATAATTCCATTCACCAATTATTTGTTCAAATGTTATTCCTTCATAACATTGTATACGGAAAAATTCCCTATTTAATGATTTAGCAATAGCTTTTGCTAATTCAGTTTTACCTACACCTGGAGGTCCTTCAATTAGTATAGGTTTATTTAAAGATAATGCTAAGAACATAGCTGTGGTTATTTCTTTATTACTAACATAACCAATTTCATTTAAATTTTTATCAATATTTTTAATTGTAATCTCATCTTTAACCAATTTAAAAACCTTTCTTATATTTTTTTTATAATTCAATTAATATTATTATTAAAATTATTTTTTTTTAATAATTATAATATTCATTTTCTTTAAATAAATAGATTTGTTTTAAACAATTAAAACTAAAAATGTTTTTTAAAACCAAAAAATAAAATACTAAAAATTATAAAAGATAATTAATAATTAATTTTACGAGCATAATGAAAATGAATAAAAAAATAATAGGATTAATAATATTGTTTATAATAGTTTTAGGCGGATTCGCAATAAGTTCATTTTATTCAACTGACAACACCCAAAACAACACAAACAACCAAGAATTAAATGGAAATAATTCCATAACCAATGAATTAAACTGCATAATACCCTTAATTAATATAGGAGAAAATTTAAACATTCCATACAATAATCCAAATATGAAAATTAATAATAATTCTTAATTTTTAAAATAAATAAATTTAAAAAGAGCATAAGATAAAAAAAATAATAAAATTTTTTTATCTAGTATTTTTATACCTAATTCTACCTGTTAAAGCTCTTAATATTGGTATTTCATTAAATACTAACATTGTAGCCCAAGTTAATAGTAAAATAAATATTCCAGATAATGGAATCATTAACCAAAAATTATTAATCAGGAATAATGGTGTTAATAATTCATAATATAACATATGCCCTAAATAAATTCCATAAACATTACTACTTAAGGATATTATAGCAAAACTAAAAAAACCTGTTGTGAAAAAATTATTTTTATTACTTAATGTTCTGGAATCATAATTAAAGTTTTTTATAGTTAAGAAAAAACTAACAGCTTGGAAGACTATAAGTATATTATAATATAATGAATTATCACTTGTGCCTGCAGTTAATATATTATTTGAGGGTAAAGTTAACCTAATTATAGTCACAGCAATGAAAACGATTGGCCAAATCCATTTATTTTCTAAAATAAAACTTCTTTTATTGTGTAAATAGTAACCTAAGATAAAATAACCTAATGGTCCCGCAAAGTATCTTAAATCTATATTAATGTATGGAAGATGGAAAGTTGTAAAAATACATGTTATAAACCAAATAATGAGGAAAATACCTACTTCATCGAAAGAAGATTTAGTTATCCATTTATTAATAATAGGAGCAACTAAGTAAATACTTAACATAAGCCAAACAAACCAAAAATGACCTAAGTATTGTGGTTCTCCTAATAACATTTTAAAAATATAAGTTATAAAAGAAACATGATATACAGATGCAGTTCTTACATAATTTCCAGTTACTAATGCTAAAACTATGAATATAATCCACCATGAAAAAAATGGAATTAACATTCGAGGAAATCTAAGTTTTACAAAATTAATAAAATCAGATTTTCTACCTAAAATTAGAACTCCTGAAACCATCATAAAAAGAGGAATACTTACTTTACAAATAATATCATAAAAAGTTGCAACTTCTGAACCATTAATATGTCCAGGAATATAATAATAACAAACATGAGCTATAATAACAAGTAAAATTGAAATAGCTTTTAATTGATCTAAGTAAGCTATTCTATTACGTTTTTGTATCCTATTTCCTCGATAACTCATTAATTAAACCTCAAAAATAATTATAAAAATTTTATTTTTAAAATAGACTTTTTTCATTAAAATTTATATAATATAATATTTTTATTATTAAATATAAAATTAACCTTAAAATATAGACTTTAAGAGATGAAAAAAAATGAAAACACTAATTACATATTATTCAAGAACAAATAATACTAAAAAAGTTGCTGAAGGAATACAAAATAAACTTTCATGCGATATTGAAGAAATAATACCAAAAACTAATTATTCTGGAAAAATTGGTTATATAAAAGGCGGTAAAGATTCTGCAATTGGAAAAAAGATTAAAATAGAAAAAACTAATTATAATCCTGAAGATTATGATTGTATTATTTTAGCAACACCAATATGGGCAGGAACTATGTCTTCACCAATATTAGCTTACATCAATGAAAATGCAAATAAATTTAAAAATGTAATATATGTTGCAACAAGTAAATCCGATAAGGGTGAAAAAACTTTTAATAAAATGAGTGAGATTATTGGAAAAGAACCTTTAGAAACTTTAATGGTTAAAGAATCTGAATTAAATAACCTTGATTCAAAAATATCCCCAATTATTGATAAAATATAAAAATAATTAAAAAGATTAATTTAATTTTAATGGATGGTTAAATAAAGGAAAATCTTGAATATAATCTTTACCAGTAATCATAGCAATTTCAGCTTTTTCTAATTCACTTCCTAAATAAGCAGCATGCTCTAATCTGGTTACTAATCCTTTTTTAACTAGTTCATCATAAATTTCTTTAGCATAAGATCCTGAAATAGAAATATCTGGCTTTGTTTTAGTAAAATGTGTTACAATAATTTTACTATCCTCAACATTTTTACCATAACTTACACGAATCTTAAAACTACCTTTAGGATCCCTTTTAAATTTTTTACATTCACTAGCTTCTTCTAAAGGAACATTATATTGTTCTGATAAATTATTATGTTTTCTTTTATCTTTAAAAACCAATAAGTCAATACCTAAATCTTTAGGTATAGAATGTCTTTTTTTAGCTAAAAACATCATTTTACTAGCAACTGCCAATTCATGAACACTACCTGCAGTTTTAGCACTTTCTTCAGGAGTAAAAAGTATACTTGCCCCTAATTCCATGGCTAAACCTGAAAGTACTGCATTAGCTCCTACAGAATCTGTATCCATTAATTCTATAACATTCCCAATACCAAAAAACATTGGTCTTTTACATTGCTTATGAAAATCATTATAAGCAGTTATAGAATCAACAAGACTATTACTATTAATTGGATCTAAAACCATATCCGCAATAATATCCAAGCCTTCAGTCTTTTTAATAAGCTTTTTCATAGAGTCGATACGTTCTTTAGGAGTATGAGGTACAAATCCCTCATTATAATTTGTTGGAAGCAATACTGCAGGAACATTATGTTCTTTTAATAAAGGTAATAATTCTTCACAATTCCCATGATCTAAGCTTAATACCATATCAATTCCACAATCAACAGCAATTTTTATTTCCTTGGGATTTAAAGTATCAATACTTAAAGGTTTATCCCCAACAATCAGCCTTAATGTATCAATTAAAGAAGGTATATCTTCAGAACGATCTTCACCAGCCAGCATACCAATATCTATCATATCTGAACCGGAAGCAATAAAGTATTCTGCTTTTTTAATTAAATCTTCTTTAGATAAAGCCGGAGCATTTGCAATTTCAGATAATACTCGCATTGGAAAGTCTTCACCTACAGGTAAATTTTTAACAAGAATATTTTCTGATTTTTTAAGTAAATTATTTACATTAATTTTATCATTTTCATAATTATTAATTAATTCAAATGCTTGTTTGCGCTTTTCTTCTTCAATCAACCTATCTGCAGCTTTAACTTCAGATAATTCTAAATCTTCCATTAAATCTAGAACCATTTGTAAATCTGCTGCATCAGTAGATCCTTTAAAAGTAGGTATGTTAAATGCTTCTTTAATTTCAGTTGTAGATTTTCTCATCAAACCTGGAGCAATAATAAAATCAACAGTATCCAATTGATTAGCAAAATTATTTTTGATTTCTTTAATAATTTTATTAGGAGTTAAAAATGCTGCTACCTGAGTATTATCTGCAATATGAACAATTGTATCAACTTTACTCTTGTCTGCTTTTTCTTTTACTAAAGGATAAGCAAGTTTTCCTGTAATTATAAGAACTTTCAATTTAGTTACTTCCTAAAAATTTAATTAAATTTATTCATTAAATAAACGAGTTGTAGCATGTCTATGAGCCCAACATTGGATAACTACCCCAATAGGTAATCCTGCTGTATGTGTACTTGCAGTTAATATTTTAACATCCAAAGCAGTTGTGCGTCCACCCATTCCCATTGGTCCTTTACCTTTTTTATTAATTTCACTTAAAATTTCTGATTCAATTTTAGCTATTTCTTCATTAGGATTATGTTCACCAATATTATTTAATAAAGCTTTTTTACCTAATTTCATAGCCATATCACTAGTTCCACCAACTCCAACTCCAACAATCATTGGAGGGCAAGGTTTTCCACCTGCAGCTAAAGCAGATTCTATTACAAAATTTTTAATTCCTTCAATACCTTCAGCAGGTAATGCCATTTTTAATTTATTATTGTTTTCTGAACCAAAACCTTTAGGTAAAACTGTGAATTCCACATAGGGCTCATCTATTAAATCAATATTTATTTGAGGAATACCATCCCCAATATTAGTACCCGTATTTTCTCTAGTTAATGGGTCTACAACATTAGGTCGTAAAGGCACATCTTTAGTAGCTTTTTTAACCCCATTTTGGATAGCTTTAACTAAATTTTCACATTTGACATTTCCAAGTTTAACAAAAATTATGGGTAAGCCAGTATCTTGACACATAGGTATTTGATTCTTAAAGGCTAATTCTACATTTTTTAGAATATTATTAATGTTTAGTTTTCCTAAATCATTGTCCTCTTGTTCTAGTGCATTTTCAAGTGCATTTTTTACATCATCTCTAACTTCTATAGCTGCTTTTTTATAAAGTTGGAAAATTGTATCTTCAATAAGTTTTTCTGTAATCATAAAAATATTCCCTTAAAAAAATAAAATTTTTAATAGTTTTTCTATTAAATATTATACAAACAAATTTAAATAATTTATTAAAAAATAGTAAAAAAAATTTGAAAAAAAGAAAAAATAATCTAAAAAAATCTTAAATATAAATTTTTTATTTCATTATGCTTTGAATTTTAACTAATCCTTCAGAAACTTTTTCTTGACGTTCTTGAATAATTTCTTCTATGTCATTAGTTAATGCTTTAGTTGGACAAGAATCTACACATGCTTGAGATTCTTTATCAAAGCATAAATCACATTTTTTTGCGGTTCCAACCTCATCAATGTTTATGGCACCAATAGGACAAACAGTTGTACATGTTCCACACCCTATACATTTATCTTCATTGATAATTATAGCTCCACCTAACTCTTCAATAGCGCCCTCTGGACATGAATGAAGACAAGGAGCTCGATTAGGATCACAGTGCATACAGAATAATGGTATTCCTTCATTAACATGAATTGCATTATTTGGACAATTTCTTTCACATTTTCCACAATCTACGCATAATTCTGGAGTTAAATTCAATTCACGCATACTCATTCACTCTCCTTATCCATAGCAGCACTATTTTTAGTTGCACTTGTTACAAGAGATAAAACACCTTTACGTTTAGGTTTTTTACCTAAACTTTGAATTTTAGCAACATGTGCACTCTGTTTTTTATCTTTAAGATTTTCAATATCAACAAGAGCAATAGCTCGTTTACTACATGCTTGAATACAAGCTGGACCATCTTCACGATCTTTACAAAGATTACATTTATGAGAACTTCCATAAGCTATTGAAATACTACCGAATGGACAAACCATGGAACAAAAACCACAAGCTATACATTTAGTTGCATCAACACCTTCACTGGTCATAGCACCAGTAGGACATATAGTTTCACAAGGAGCATCTTCACATTGTTGACAACGTATTGGATAATAACTGTCACCTACATCATGAATAGTGATATTTTTAACACCATGAATACCTTCACAAGCTTTTTCACAATCTAAACAACCATCACATAATTCACTTTGTACTAATAATTTTTCCAAAAGAGTTACCTCCTTCTATTATTTATATTCCTAATTCTTCACAATTTGAATCAACATAAGATTGTATTTGATCAATTTGTTCTTGTTTAAGATGTCTGAATCTTTTTTGAGTACTTAAATAATCCATAACAGGAATTCTGTTTTGAGGTTTATAAGTTACTTTAAATTCCCCTTGATCAATCTCATATAAAGACCATGCACCAGATTCAACAGCTTTACGACCAATTTCAATAGTTTTACTTGGATCAAATCCCCAACCAGTAGTACATGGTTGATGTAAATGTATATATGACGGTCCATCTATTTCAGATGCTTTTTTAACTTTCTTCATATAATCTTCAGGATAAGCAATACTTGCTGTTGCAACATAAGGTATTCCATGAGCTGCCATAATAAGAGGCATGTTCTTCTTTGTTTCTGTTTTACCAAAACTAACATTACCTGCAGGAGAAGTAGTTGTACTTGCACCATAAGGTGTTGCTCCACTTCTTTGAATACCCGTGTTCATATAAGCTTCATTATCATAACAAATATATAACATGTTATGACCTCTTTCCATTGCCCCAGATAATGCTTGGAGACCTATATCTACAGTTCCCCCATCACCACCGAAAGCTACTACATTAACATCTTCTTTACCTTGAGCTTTAAGTGCTGCTTCTACACCAGAAGCAACAGATGCGGCATTTTCAAAAGCAACATGAATAAAAGGAACTTCCCATGCAGATTCAGGGAAAGGAGTTGTCATAACTTCTAAACATCCTGTAGCAGCTATAGCTACAGTATTTCTACCTAACATTTTAAGAGCAAGTCTTACTCCAATACTAGCTCCACAACCAGAACAACCTCTGTGACCTGGTGCTAATAATTCTATTTCAGGTACTTCCATTTTAATAGTCCTCCTTAAGATCTATCCAATTAACATCTTTAACAGGATTTTTGGTTTGTTCAACAACTTTTAAAATTGTTTCACGAGTAATATCTCTTCCACCTAAACCAGCTATAAAATCATAAGCTTCTTTACCAACACGAGCTTTGATATCATTATATAATGCTCCTCCAACACCGAAACATACATTTTTATCAATTATAGCTAATTTACTTGCATTTTTAGTTGCTTCTTCAATTTCTTCATATGGGAAAGGTCTGTAAGATCTAACTCTTAATGATCCTATTTTTTCACCTTTATCACGTAAATCATCTACAACAGCCTTAATAGTACCACAAAGGCTTCCCATTGAAACAATTATAATATCAGCATCTTCTGTTTTATAAGTTTCAATAAGACCATATTCTCTACCGAATTTTTCACCAAATTCTTTACCAACATCAGTAATTACATCTTTAGAATAATCTAAAGCTTTTTGAATATCATGTCTTAATTCAGTATAAGATTTAGTATCTGCAAAATTACCTAAACTCATTGGTTTTTCTGGATCTAAGAATTGATGTACCGGTTCATAAGGTGGTAAAAATTCATCTACATCACTTTGTTCTGGAATTTCTACAGGTTCTACAGTATGTGTTAAAATAAATCCATCTAAACAAACCATTACAGGTAAAGATACATTTTCGTTTTCAGCTATTTTATAAGCCATTAAAGTTGTATCTAATGCTTCTTGAGCATCTTCTACAAAGATTTGTATCCATCCAGAATCTCTTTCTGCTATTGCATCTTGATGATCATTCCAAATATTCAATGGTGCAGAAATTGCTCTATTAGCATCAGCCATAACAATAGGTGCTCTCATTCCAGCAGCAGCATATACTACTTCATGCATAAACATTAATCCTTGAGAAGATGTAGCAGTAAATACTCTTACTCCAGCTTCAGAAGCTCCTAAAGTTGCACTCATTGCACTATGTTCAGATTCAACTCTAATATATTCAGCATCAAGATCTCCATCAGCTACATATTGTGCTAATGTTTCAGATATTGTTGTTTGTGGAGTTATAGGATAAACAGGAATTACTTTAGGTTTAGCTAACTTTACAGCAGTAGCTACACTTTCATTTGATGTCATAACTTTTTTTGTCATAAATAATCTCCTTTTTATTCTTCTCTCGCTAATTCAATAGCTTTTACTGGACATTCATTTTTACAAATTCCACAGCCTTTACAATAATCGTAATCTATATCATGATCTTTATTTATACATCCTTCTGGACAGAACAGGATACAGTTATCACAATCAACACATTCATCTTTATTAAGTGTTGGTTTAAAGGTTCTCCAACTACCTGTTTTATTAATACGGGTATTTCCGGGATTGGCTATTGCTCCTCCAATAGTATCCATTTATATCACCTTTTTATAATTTTTTTGATAATACGTTAAAATAAATTTTAATTTTAATAAAAAAATTTTAAAAATTTTTTAAGCTAAGTCATATGCAATCTTACAAGCAGTTGCATTCTTTTCCCCTATTTTTCCAGGGAATGTTTCTTTAATTACTTTTATAATAGATTCAATGGTTACTTCACCAGTTCTTTTAGCAAAGCATCCTAAAATAATGGTATTTACTATGTTTCTACCTAAGTTATCTAATGCAATACCAGTTGCATCAATATCAAATACTTCCACATCTTTAGAATCTAATTCTTTAGTAGTATTTATAATTACTTCACCATCTTTGTTTATTCCAGAATAAATGTCTACAACATTGAGTAATCCATCATCTAGAACCATTACATAATCAGGATTGTATACTTGATATCTGATTTTTATAGGTTTTGAGTCAATTCTAGTAAAAGCCATGACCGGTGCCCCTCTTCTTTCTACTCCGAAGAATGGGAACGCTTGAGAAAATTTTCCATCTTCAAATGCTGCTTTTGCTAAAATTTCAGCTGCAGTTACAGCACCTTGTCCTCCACGACCATGAAAGCGAATTTCAATCATAATATTTTCCTCCATTTTGTCATAATTAATCATTTAAATTAAATAATATATATACTTTTATAGTAAATATAAAATTATGAAAAAACAGAACTAAAAAAGGAACAATAAAAGAAAAAAGTAATAAAATTAGTATTTTTATTATAAAATTTTTAAAAAATTAGTAAAAAAAATAAAAAATATTCAAAAATAGAAAAAACATCTTAAATTAAATAAAACAAGCCATAAAAAGCAAAACAAAAATAAAATAAAGAATAACAAATCAAAAATCATTTAAATAAGCAATATATAGTATAAAATGAATAAAAGAAGAAAATAAAATATAAGAACATTTAATAAAAATTGAAAAAAATAAAAACATAGTCATGATTAATCATTATAATTAAAAAAAATAATTAAAAAAAAGAAATAAAACAAGATAAAAAGTTTAAAAAATAAAATAATAAAAATTATTATTTACCCTATAAATCTTCATCATTTTCATTATCTAAAGGTTTAATATCAGGTCTTTTAAGAGTTAACATGAAAATAGTACGATTAGAAATATTAACAGCTCTATCAGCAGAACGTTCTAAAAATCTTGCAATAAAAATTAATTGAACAAAATTTTCAATACCCTCAGTACTTTCACTCATTAAATTAGTAGATCTAGTAAGTACATTATCAAAAAGTTCATCTACCTTATCATCATCAGTACTTAATTCTCTAGCTTTTTCTAAATCATGATTATGAAAGGCCTTAATAGATTTAATTAACATTAAATGAACATAATCACTCATAAAAGCTAATTCTTTAACAAGTTTCTCAGGAACTAAATCAAAATTAATTTTACTAATAGAATCTGCAATATTCAAAGATAAATGACCAACACGTTTAATATGACTAATATTACGTATTAAAGATTCAATATACATTAAATCACTAGCATAAGGTTGTTCACTAGCAATAAACCTAATACATTTACGTTCTAATTCAATAGTAAAAACATCAATTTCATCAGTTTTTCTCTTTAAATCATTAAATTTATTTTCATCATAACTTTCAAGCAAATCTATACATTCACTCTGAGAATCAATCACAAGCTGTCCTAATTTTTCAGAATCTTTATTTATATTCTTCATTTGATTTTTAAATGAAATACTAGGAAAAATTTTATTCATCATCACATCTCCACAATTATAATATTATATATATTTAGTAAATAATTCAAACTTAACTGTTTAACCAAATCTTCCAGTAATATATTCCTCAGTTTTTTCTTCACGAGGATTAATGAAAAGTTCAGAAGTTAAATTATTTTCAATAATTTCACCATTTAAGAAAAAAGAAGTATATTTACTAACACGTGTAGCTTGTTGCATATTATGTGTAACAATTAAAATAGTATACTCTTTTTTAAGACGATTAATCAAATCTTCAATTTTAATAGTTGATATTGGATCTAAAGCAGAACATGGTTCATCCATAAGAATAACTTCAGGTTTATTAGCAATTGTACGGGCAATACAAACACGTTGTTGTTGTCCACCAGATAAACTCATAGCAGAATCATAAAGTTTAGATTCAACTTCATCCCATATAGCTGCAGATTTTAAACTTTCTTCAACCCTTTGTGCAATAAAATCTTCATCTTCTATTCCATGGATTCTAAGACCATACGCTACATTATCAAATATTGATTTAGGAAATGGATTAGCTTTTTGAAAAACCATCCCTACTCTTTTTCTTAAATTCACAACATCAATATTTTTACCATAAATTTCAGTGTCATCTAAATAAATTTCACCTGTATGATTAAATGAAGGAATCAAATCATTCATACGATTTAAAGTTCTCAAAAAAGTAGATTTACCACAACCAGAAGGACCAATAAGTGCAGTGACTGTATTTTCTGGAACTTGCATATTAATATTTTTTAATATGTGATTATCTCCAAATTTTGTGTTCAAATTTTTTACTGTAATTCTATTCATTTACAAAACCTTCCTTAAATTTTAAAATTTCCCCATCATTTTTTCTTGATATCTATTAACTAAGTAATTAGTAGCAAATGTTAGTATAAGAACAATTATTACTAGAACTGCAGCTGTACCAAATGCATTATCCATTGAAATTCCTTCAGTAGCTAAAATATATAAATGGAGAGGTAAAGGACGTCCTGGATCAAATATGGATATAGGCACTGAAAGTGCTGAACCAACAGCATACATAACAGCAGCAGCTTCAGATATAGCCCTTGTCATAGCAAGTATTACACCAGTCACAATTCCCGGAATTGAAGCCGGAATAACAACATTAGCTATAGTTTGCCATTTAGTAGCACCTAAACCTAAAGATGCTTGACGATAAGTATTAGGAACAGAAGCTATAGCAACTTCAGAAACTTGAAATACAGTTGGAACCGCCATAATAGCAAGGACTAACCCTCCTGATAGAATAGACCATCCTAAATTTAGAAATACCACGAAAAATGCTAAACCAAATAAACCAAATACAATTGAAGGAATACTTGATAAGGTTTCTGCACCAAAACGAATTAAATTAACAATTTTACTTTCACCTGCATATTCAACCATATACACAGCAGCCCCAACACCCAGAGGAGTTGCAATCACAGCTGCAATTAAAGTCACATATACGGAAGATATAATCATAGGTAATATTCCACCAGATTTACCAGAATCTATAGGACTACCTAATAAAAATTCCAAATTAACTACAGGTAACCCTTTTACTAGAATATAACCTAAAATAATAAGTAGAATACCTAATGTCACTATACCAGATAAAATAAAAATTTTATTCATTATTTTATCTGAAGATTTTGAACTACAAATTTTAAATGACATTTAATATTCCTCCTTAATATAGTTTTTAATATTTTTTGAATACATTATATTATAATAATCACAAGAATCTATTTCTTCTAAAATTTTTTTTGTTCCAATAACACGACGTGGGACTCTAATATTTTTTTGAATATTGATTTTCTCATAAATCATAAACCCCCACCCCCGATGTCCATTTTATATTTACGTTGAATCCAATTAGTAAACAATAATAAAATCATTATGATTATGAATAATACTACTGCTGTTGCAAATAATGCATTATAATGTAAACCTGTTGCATAACCCATTTCTAATGCTATATTAGAAGTTAAAGTTCTAACTGGTTCAAAAATAGATCCTGGAATTTGAGTAACATTACCTGCAACCATTATAACTGCTAGGGTTTCACCTATTGCACGACCCATACCTAAAATTACTGCAGTTACAATACCTGGAAGCGCCGCAGGTAAAATAATATGACGAATTGTTTGCCAATTTGTAGCACCCAAACCTAATGAAGCTTCTTTAAACTGTTTAGGAACACTACGAAGTGCATCTTGAGATACACTAATAATTGTAGGTAAAATCATTATCGCCAATATAATTGCAGCTGTTAAAATACTAAACCCAGTTCCCCCAAAATTATTTCTAATTATAGGCACTAAAACAATTAAACCAAAAAATCCATATACTACACTTGGAATTCCAGCTAATGTTTGAATTACTGGTTGTAAAAATTTTCTTACATTATCGCGAGCAACTTCCGCCATGAATATGGAACATAAGATTGATAATGGCACAGCCATAAGCAATGCAAGTAATGTAACTTCTAATGAACCAACAATCATAGTGAAAACACCATATTGATTGGAATCAGGAGCCCAATCCATTCCAAAAATAAAATTTAAAAATCCATAATCTTGAAATGCAGGAAATCCTTGAATTAATATGAATGCCACTATTACAAGAATTATTAAAATAGAAAAACAAGCTGTTAATAACAAGCCTTTCTCTATAAACAATTCTGAAAAAGTTTTTTCTCCCATTTCATACCCCATAACTTTTTTTTATTAAAATATATTAATAACATGATAATTTTTTAATTTCATCTATTTTTCTATAAAAAGTACCAATTCTTCATGATACTGGAATAATCTTATTTTCTTCAATTATTTTTGTTCCCTCAGGAGATTTAACCCATTCTAAAAATTTATTTACTTCACCAGTAGGTTTTCCTTTAATAAGGAACAAGAAAGGTCTTTGAAGTTCATAATCCCCATTAGATATAGTTTCTTCAGAAGGTTGAACACCATCAACTGAAAGAGATTTAACATCATTAGACATATGAGCAAAAGACATGTACCCTATAGCCCCTGGATCTGTTGAAACTGCTTGTTTAACTGATTCGGTAGAACTTTGAACTATAGCTGAAGACATTATATCCGATTTATCCATGATAAGACTTGTGAAAGCATCTCTTGTACCAGATCCTTCTTCACGAGTTATAACATGAATTTCCTGATCTGGACCTCCAACTTCTTTCCAATTTGTTATATTTCCATTAAAAATACCTTTAATTTGTGAACTTGAAAGATCTGAAATGTTATTACCATTATTCACACCAATGACTATTCCTTCTTTACCTAATTCCACTTCAGTTATATTTTGTTTATCTGAAGAATCCAATTCTTTAGAACTCATCCCAATATCTGCGATTCCCTGATGAGTACTTCTTATACCCATTCCAGAACCTCCTCCTTGAACACTAATTTTAATATCAGAATGGTTTGTATCATAAGCATCTGCTAATTCTTCAGCTAAAGGTTGTACACTTGTTGAACCTACAATGTCCATCCTTTGAACATTCATACCTGGTACGACAAGTAACAAAGCAATTATTATTACTATGATTATTCCAATTATCCATTTATACTTTGATTTCATAAAAAAATCCACTTTTAGTTTTTTAAAATTTAATTAATAAGAAATAAGTATTAAACCACATATCTTTTTTGTGAAGAAAATAATTTTATTTTAAAAAAATAAAAGGAAAAAAGAGAAGAAATTCTTTAAAATTTCATAATATTTTTTTTAGTGATATAATTCTATTAATATTAAACTTTTAAATATATGCAGTAGATTGCACAATTTTTTCTTGTTGTAACACTTTTTTACCTTCATCACTCATGACCCAATCAAGGAACTTTTTAGTTTCTCCTGTAGGTTCACCTTTAGTTAAAAATATGAAAGGTCTTTGTAATTTATAAGATCCATCACTTATTGTACTGTCTGATGGAGATACTCCATCAACACTTACGGATTTTACATCATCACTCATATGAGCATATGATATAAATCCAATTGCATTTGGATCTTGTGCTACAGATTGTTTTACTGCTTCTGTAGAACTTTGTACTACTGCATCTTTTTTCATTGAATCATTTCCTAAGACTAATTTTTGGAATGCATCTAAGGTTCCTGATCCTTCTTCTCTAGTAATTAAATTAATTTCCCCATCATTTCCCCCAACTTGGTTCCAATTTGTAATATTACCTGAGTAAATACCTTTTAATTGGTCTGTAGTTAAGTCAGAAATACTATTTTCATTATTTACAGCAATGACTATACCATCTTTACCTAATTCATATTGTTTTAATCCACTTGCATCTGAACCTTTTACTTCTTTAGAACTAGATCCTATATCTGCAGTACCATCTTGGGCACTTTTTATCCCTACACTAGATCCTCCACCTTGGACGTTGATTTCTACTCCAGAGTGGGTTTGGTTGTATTCAGATACAAGTTTTTCAGCTACTGGTTGTACACTAGTTGAGCCTACAATATCTATTTTTTGAGCACTTGATGTTGTAACAATCAATAAAGCTGCAGCTATTATAATTATAATAGCAAGTATTGCTATTTTTTTATTTTTTTTCATATATCATTCTCACCCATTTAAAAGGTTGATTTTTATATATATAAAGGTTTCCATAATGTGAATGAAAATACACAAAATAGGAACTAAATGTAAAAAAGAAGTGATATAAAAATACACAAAATTCACAAAATAGGAATAAAAATAAGCTTAAAGCAAAAGCTTATTCACGAAAAGACCGTGGAGTAATAGGGCGAGGAATATCTTTATGAAATTCAGCTGCAGTATCCATAATTTCAACACTAATATCCCCAATACGTTCAAAAGCTTTAACAACACGAGACAAGTACAAATAATAATTAGAATGTTGAGTATCATCAAAACTAGTATCTGCCATTTGAAAAGCAATACAATTCATTGCATCTTTCTGTAAAGTATGAATCTTTTCTTCATTATCCATAAGATCCCCTTTAACACTTAATTTACCATCAATAAAAGCTTCCATAGAAATATCTATAGATTTTTGAGCAGCTTTATGCATCTTTTTTAAAAATTTCAAAACATCTTCATCCACAGCTAAATCATCATTAACAGTAAATTTAGCAAGATGGGCAGAATAATCACCAATACGTTCTAAATCATAAGCAACTTCATTATAAACAGAAACTTTAGAAACTTTAGAATGAGGATCAATATTAACAATAGTTTCAACAGAATAACGAACCTTTTCAAAGAGATTATTTGTAGTATAATCCATTTCAAGAGCATCTTCAGCTATTTTCTTATCATTTTCAACAATAGAATTAAAAGCAACCTCTACTTCCTGTTTAACGTGATCGCTCATATTTTGTAACATATTTTTAATCAATAAATTACTAGAATACTCTGGGGAATTCGTATTATTTCCATATAACTCTTCATATTTTTTTAAATCAATAATATAAGCCCTTTTAACAATTTCCTTTTTAACAAGAGGTTGTAATAATTGAGTAACATAACGACGAGTAATACCTAACTTATCAGCAATTTCATCTTGAGTAGATGGATTTTCATATAAAATTATGTCCAAAATATCTTTTAAAGTACTATTTCCTTTATTCACCATAAAAATCAGCAAAAATTAGATTTAACTAAAATTATTTTAATAAATTCAAATTAATAAACATTACTAAAAAAAATAAAAAATTAAAGGTTTACAATTATACTTGTATTATTAAAAGAAGAAGTATAATCAGTAGAACCATAATAAAAACATTTTACAATATAATCGCCAGAATATAAATTAATAGGCAATTGATATTCCCCTTTATCATCAGTTGTAGCCCAATAAACCTTACTTAAACCATTGTGAGGATTAGTTAAATTTAAAGCAATATGTTGACCTGCTAATTTATCCCCAGAAACTGTTTGCAATACTCCAGTTAAATTTTTCAATTCTCCATAAGTACCTACAAATTTATTAACACTTAAAAGTGTAGATACTTTATCAACATTATTTACAACAATAGAATTATTACAAGTACTAGCTAAGTAACCTTCAATATCAGAAAAAGATGCTTGAACAGTATACTGTCCAGGGAAAAGATTAATTTCTAAAAATAGTTTACCTTCAGTATCTGTTGTAGCCCAATAAACTTTACTTAAACCATTAAGAGGATTGGTTAAATTTAAAGCAACATGATAACCGATTAAAGGATTTCCATTAATATCTAATAATTTAGCAGTGTAATTTAACCCTTGACCATAATTTTCTGTTAAATTTTCACCTATTAAAACTGTTTTTAATGAAGTATTGGTGTTTAAAATAGCAGTTTTTAATATAGTATTTTGTGCTTGTGAATAATTACCTTCAATTAATGATTCACCTAATTTATTAACTGTATAATTACAGTAAACTAAACCTTCATTAACTGTTAAATTATTTATAGAAATACCGTTAACCAAAATATTAACAATTCCTGCAGTTATTTCATTACCATTATCATCAGTGAGTGAAGCTGTAATATTTACAATTTCACCTTTTTCTACTTTAATAGTTTGATTATTTAGTAAAGTGAGATAAGCATTACTTAAAATTCCGTCATTATAAATCTTGTTACCACTTTCTAAAGCTGTACAATTTTTAATAGTGTTATTTTTTAAGGTTAATACAGAATATTGATTATAACAAGCTCCCCCGTACTTAGCAGTGTTATTTGAAAACATACAATTTTCTACTGTCATTAAACTATAGTACCAGTAATTAAAAATAGCACCTCCATAGAAATTAGCTTTATTACTATCGAATATACAGTTATAAATTAAACAAGACCCAATCATACCATTAAGAGCATTTGCAGAGTATATAGCTCCTGCTTGAGAAGCAGAATTCCCTTTAAAAATACAGTTAGTTATATTAGAATAAGATCTATCGTTTAAGTACAAAGCCCCACCTATACCAATACCAGTACCTTGATTATTTATAAAAGTAGAATTGTACAAATTTAAATATCCCTTATTTTGATATATGGCTCCCCCATTTTGCTTATAAGCAATATTATCTATAAATAATGTATTATAAATATTTCCAGTACCATATAAATCATAAATAGCTGCACCCCCATCACAACCACTATTAATAATTGAATTATTAATAAATTTAGAGTTATTTACTGTTAATTCCCCTATAAGATTATATATAGCTCCTCCATATTGAGCGGAATTATTTTCAAAAATACAATTATTAATAGTTAAAGTACCTGTATTTTTTTGAATGGCTCCACCAACTTCTTGAGATGAAATCGTATTTCCATTAATAAAGGTTAAATTATTTAAATTAATTGTAACTTGATTATTTATAATGAAAATATGAGTAGCATTATCTCCACTAATTACAGTATTTGAATAATTTTCTCCGATTAATTTCACATTTTTAGTTAATTCATAATTACTTATATTATATATTCCTTTAGAAACATAAATTGATTGACCTCCAGTATTAGCATTTAATGCTTCTTGAACTGTTTTAAATGGATTAGATTTTGATCCATTACCTGAGGTATTTACATCAGAAGAAACATACAAATCATAATTAGAACTTAAATAATTACTATTAGAATCAATAGCAATATTATTATTAAAACTTGAATTATTATTTTCTACATTTTCAGCAGCAACAAATGGTATTACACAAAATACCATTAAGAACAACATTAATAATAGAATAATTTTATGAAAAAATTTTGTCATAAAATTTATCCTCCCATAATTAATTTTTTTTAAATATTAAATAAAAAAAACAGATAATTAAATTAATAATATTTATTTAAATCGAATAATGATATAATAATTAAATTAATAATTAAATGTTTTACATTAAATAGTTTAAATTATATTAAATATAAAATTTTTCAATGTGAATAAAATTTAATATCGGCAATAAAATTATATATAAATAAAATTGTGATGAAAATGGTAGATTATGAAAGCAAAGAATATAAAAAAGCAGAACAACGTGTAGAGAGCAAAATTAGATTTTACAAGCATCTTTCAATATATATCATAGTAAATATTTTATTATTAGCAATAAATTATTTTACAAGCCCCGGAACTTGGTGGTTCTATTGGGTAAGTATAATTTGGGGAATTTTTGTAGTAATTGAATTTATAAAAGTTATTTTATTCCCTAAAAAAGGTAGTGAATGGAAAGAAAAAGAAATTGAAAAAGAATTAAAAAAATAAAATTTAAAATTTTTATCTTTTTTTATCATTGAATTTATTATTAAAAAATTTTTTAGTTTTATCAGAAGCATTCATAGACTTATTTGAATAATTTGAAGATGAATTTTTAGGATTATGATAATTTTGATAATCCTCTTCATTTACCACTCGTTTATTAGGAATATACTCCCGATTATAATCATTCTCATAATTTCTGTTTCTTCTAGATTTTTGAATTCTTGACATTTCTAATTCATCAAAATCTAATGGGTCATAATCTCGTGGATTTCTTGAAGATCTATACTGATTTCGGTATTCATTATCATAACCATTATCTTTATTTTCGTTACGTGCATTAAATATACTGCTTATTACACCAACTATAATGATTAATAGTAATAATAATATTATTAATGTAGCGAAAAAATCAAATTTATCAAATACTTTACCCACTAAAGAGAAGAAGACATTGTTAACATCTACTAATCCTCTAAGTAGTATAATTCCACCAGTGAAAAATACTAACACTCCATTTTTTTTCGGAATGTTATTAGAACGGAAGAATGGGTAAAAACTTAAAACTATCATACCTAAACCCATAACACGGAAAAGATTTTGATTTGTTGCGGTTTCAAGTAAATTGAAGATTTCAACAAAATTATAATGGAATGTAGTTAATAAATAGACTAATTCAATTAATGTTATAACAACTATAGGGAGCAAATAAACAACTTCTCCACCAATATTTGTTTCTAACTTCTTAACTTTTATACCATCTCTTGAATATGTGTCAATTTTTTCTTCAGAATAAGTTGATAATAATTGATAAATTATTGAACTTAATACAGATCCTATGACAGTCCCAGTTAGTCCTAAAGTTGCGGTGGTTATTGCGACTATACCAGAAATTACTCCTGCCATTAAAATATTAAAATGTTTTGTTTTTTTAGACATTTTACCCTCCAATAAAGTCTATTATACTTTTTTTAATAAAATAATCATAATTCTCTTATGATTTTTTGGTGTTTAAATGTAAAATTTTATATTCTTTTATATATTTGTTTTATAAATTAATAAAATTATCTATTTTTAAAATAAATTAAGAAATTATTTGATTAATATAAAATTAGTACTGTAAAAAATAGTTATTAAAATATGAAATAAGTAAATTCTCCAAAAATTAAGAGCCTTAGGGGGGATTCGAACCCCCGACTTCCACCTTACCAAGGTGGCGCTCTACCGGCTGAGCCACTAAGGCAATAAATTGGTACATGTGTTAAAAATAGAATAAATCATCCTTTTAGTAATAAACTTGATAAAAAAATGATTTTGATTAATATAAAAGTGCAGGGGAAGGGATTCGAACCCTCGAAGGCCTATACCAGAGGATCTTAAGTCCTCCCCCTTTGGCCACTCGGGCACCCCTGCATACTACAACATATTAATTTAAGATTTATCTCATATATAAAGGTAACGTTTTTTAAAAAATTTTAAAAACTAAATCAATTCTAAACTTATTTATTAATTAAAAATAAAATAGTATCAATAATTAAAATAATTTGGTGACACAATTTGATAATAGATAATGAAGCTTGTGGTATTTGTGAAAAATGTATAGACTTATGCCCATTAAATATAATAAAAAGAAATGTATTTTCAGTAGTTATCTTAGAAGGATGTAACAACTGTGGGAAATGCTTAGAAATATGTCCTTGTGGTGCCATTCATAAAGAAGCATAATATATAACTAAAAGGTTTTGAAAAAAATGAAATTACCTGGATTTTTAAAAAAATTAACTATTATTGATTGGATTATAATCCTATGTATTATTTTAGCAGTTTGTTTTGCATTTATTTACATAGCAACAGATGATAATGGAACTGAATCTACATCAATTGATAGTACAACAATGAGTAAAGTTGGACAAAAATATTCTGAATATTATTTAGAAGGAGACATTATAACTACTACTATTGAAGGATATAATGCAAGTAATGGGAAAAATATTAATATAAATGGTACTGTACTGTGGGAAGATGATGATTCCGGAGCAAATACAAAATTGTTAATTGACTCTGGAGGACACAAATATTTAGCTGCAGTATATAATGATGTTAAAAATGCAGATATTTATATTGATGAATTAACACTTGAAAAAAATGGTTCAAAGTATAATAATACTGTAGAATGCACAATAAGTCCAATGAATATTAATACTTTAAATGAATTGATAAAAGGAATACCTAATGGTACAAATTATGAGATTTCAACAACAGTTGCATCTTCAACTAAAGATACTCAAACTTACCAAGAAATTACAAATCAATTATATGAAAATCATTGCAGAATATGTATTAAACCTGAAAATGCTGCATTACAAGACCAAATAGAAATTATTAGAGCAACAGGAAAAGAAATTAACATTGCAAGCAATATTCTAAACCAACTTGATGGTAAAACTGACTCAATAAAGTTACGTATTTATAATTGTAATAACACTACTTTAGAAAATATTGAAAGTAATTATAACGTGACAAATGTTGGATATATTTCATAAGAATTTCTAAAAATATGTGAAAAATATGAGCACCATTTATAATATATTAACCCATATTACAGAAAGTATTACAAGTAAAGTAAAAGAATCATTCTTATTCATTACTATATTTAATATTTTAAAATATTTTGAAGATGCATGGATCAACAGTTTTTTTAAAAGTTTTTATCCTAAAGAAAACTTTTTATCTTTCTTTAAAAAAAGTAAAATATTGAATAAATATCTATTTAGTCCATTGATTGTAATCGTTGTATTTACCATATTTTTACTTCTTTCTTTTACCCCTGTAAGTTGGAGTTTAGAAATAAATCTTTTAATAGCATTTTTAACCTTTTTTATAGGTGCAAAATTAATACCAAAATACTTGTTAAACAAAGATATTGAATTATTTAATTTTAAAAGAAAAGAAATATATTCAATAGGATTCTGCCTGATATTACTCGGATTAATATTCTTTATTCTTTGTATAGGTAAAGCTGGAGGATTACCTATAATCCATTCAAGTTTAAGATATAAACTTTCTCCTGCATTAACAATGCCTATATTTTTAATGATACCTGGAATTGGAATGATAGCAAGCTGTTATTTAATGGATTATAAAAAAAATATTATTTCAAGAACTCAAGTTAGATTCAGATTTTTAATTCTGTTTATGATTAGTGCAGTCATATTTTTAACTTTAGCTTATAGAACCCCGCTACTTGCAGTTTTATTACTCCTTATAATCATGGGATATTATGGAGAAATACTTTCTCTATGGGAAGTTGTAATAGCTGCATTAATTGGTATAGGTGCAATTGTAGGAATTGGTTATTATCGTGTAATTGAAGAAGGAACTATAACAAAAGGAGCAAGCCCAATATCAACATTACAATCAAGAGCAGATTTCACATTACATGTATTAAATCTAATAAATAGTGTATCCGGAGATTATGGATTATTACATGGAAAACTAATAGCTAGCTCACTACCAGGTAGTGCTCTTGGACCCAGAATGATGATTGGAAAACTAATAGCTTGGAGAAGTGAAGTTACAGTAACACCTACAATAATAGGACCAATGATTGTAGATTTTGGAAGAATAGGTGTTGCAATCGGAATGGGATTAATAGGTTTTATATTAGGAATAGGATTTAAAATAGTGGAAAAAACTAAAAATTCATTTTACTTATTCATATATGCATTATTATTAACTTACACAATACTTGGAGTAGAAACAGGAATATTAGACATTCAAGTTATATTATATTTCATAATAGGATTATTCATATACTTAGTAATTTTAATAAAAAATAGAAAGTTTAAGATATGAAAAAATATTTAAACTACTTTTCTAAGTAATACACTTGTATTGTTAGTATTTCCTATAGGTAAAAGCATAACCTCTTTATGAAATCCTCTTATATCTTTATCAGTTAATGGAGCATAAAGAATAGCTCGCATACCACTATAAGTTCTAACAAGAACTGGAGTATTTATATCAACAGTTTCCCAAACATTAGCAAAAACTTTATCTTTAGGAATAGCAAATGCTGCAACCATCACAATATCATAATCAAGATCTTTTAATTTAGTCTCATCACCAACAACAATTTTAATACCAGCAGATAATCCTAATTTAGCTATAACCTCACGAGATAATTCAGCAACATCTTCTTGAATTTCAATACCAATGCAATTACAACCAAATGCTTGTCTAAATAATATTAATGTAAGAGGTAATGGTCCACTACCAATAAACACAAAGGTTTTATCTTTACTAAACTTAGCTAATTTAGATTCATTAATTAATAAACCTTCATATCTTTCATAAAAATGAAAAGTATCTAAAGTTTGATAAGGGTCTTTAGATTGAATAATATCCATAGCATTTTCAGTTTCTAATCTTGCACCAATATATAAATAAAATTTTCTGATAAGTTTTAATGCTTTATTCATCCGAACATTATCTAATATATGTTTTGCTGAATCAAAATCAATTTCTTCATCATGAGCAATAACTTCGATTTCATCCAATAAAATGGTGATTTCATTTAAATTCACATCATCTAAAGTATTTAAATCATTTAAAGAATCAACACCATATTCTTCAAGTTTTTCAGCAATTTCCTCAATTTTTGGCCAATATTTCCAACAACTCATATAATAACAACTCCATAAAAATTTAATTAATGATTGCTTAATTTAGCTTTAATAATTTCATCACAGGCTTCTTGAGTAGTTAATTTATTAGGTTGGACATTTAACCCCTCTTTTTGCAACTTATGTAATATTTCACTAGCTTTTGGAGGTCTTAAATGTGCTTTTTTTAGAATTTCATGATTAGAAAATACATCATTAGTAGATCCTTCATTAATAATTTCACCATCATGAACAATAAAAATTTTATTTGCAAATTCTGTTATAAGTTCAACATTATGAGAAGAAACAAGCAAAGTCATGCCCTTTTCATTTAAGTGATTAAGGATTGTTAAAACTTGATCAACACCCTGAGGATCTAAACCTGCTGTTGGTTCATCAATAATCATTAATTCAGGATCCATTGCAATAATTCCTGCAATAGACACTCTTTTTTGTTGACCTCCACTTAAATGATGAGGAGGTTTTTCCTCAAAACCTTCCATTCCTACCATTTTTAAAGATTTTTCAACTCTTTTATCCACTTCATTTAAGTCTAAACCTAAATTCATTGGACCAAATGCTACATCTTCTTGAACTGTAGGGGCAAACAATTGGTCATCAGGGTTTTGAAATACTACCCCTACTTTTTGCCTAATTTTAAGCAAACTCTTTTTATCATATTTCATTTCTTCCCCATTAATTTTAACAATCCCACTTGTTGGTTGGGATAATCCATTAAAATGGGAGAATAAAGTTGATTTACCTGCACCATTAGCCCCCATAACTGCTACTTTCTCTCCCTTATTAATACTCATATTTATATTTTTTAATGCCTGTGTACCATCAGGGTATGTGAATGTTAAATCTTGAGTTTCTAAAATAGGTTCTGACATAATAATTTCCTCCCAATAATTATTTCTTTATGTTGCTGTAAAATGTAAACCAAAATATCCTAATTGTGGTGCATAAAATATAACTAAAATTTCTATAAATAAAATTAATAATACAATAGATATTATGAAAACATAATTTGATTTTGTCATTTTCTTTCTACTTACATAAAATTGAGAATCATTAGAAAATCCTCTACTTACCATACTTGAATATGTTGTTTCTCCTTTTTCATAAGATTTTAAAAACATCATGGCTACTGTATAACCTACTTGTTTTATTCTCCATTTATAAGGAGTTAATTTACTATGAATATCAAAGTTTCTAGATTTTTGTGATTTTCTTATTTGTGCTAATTCATCAATAAACATAAATAAAAAACGTACCATAATACTTAAAATCATGGCTAAATCTCGAGGCATTCCTAATTTTCTAAATGATTCAACAACTTCTTGCATTGGACTTGTAGATGACAATATGACTATTGCAGTTAAACAAACAATTAATCTAGACATTAAAATAATTCCCCAGTTAAGTCCAGCATCGGTAATATGAATCCATGAAATAGAACTAACCCATATTATATTTCCAGGATGAATAAATGGTTGAAATAGTATAATTGCCCCACCAAATGGGATCAATAATAAAATACGTGTAAATGAAGCTTTAAATGATAATTTTGCAAGACCCATTACAATTAACAAGAATATTTCTAAAATTATAGGGACAAATAATTGATTAGAAAAAACTGAATATATTATTATAAAAAGTACAGATATTAATTTTACTCTTCCGTCCAAATTATGAATAACATTATTTTGTGCACTTACAACATCCAAATCGAGTGCATCATTTATATTCACCATTAACTAACCCCATTTCATATTACAAATAATCAATTTATTACTTAAGTTAATAAATTCATTATTTATTAATAATTATTTATTAAAAATAAGTTTTCAATATTATTTTTTTAATTTTATTTAAGAATTAAAAGAATATTAAATTTTTTAAAAAATAAATATAAATTAGTTAAAAATAATTAATAACTAACTTATTATCTATTTTATTTAAGTTCTTCCTATTTAAATTTAATTCCGTCTTTTAACAATTTCCCCAACACCATATCCTAGTGCTAAAACTATTAATGTACCAATTATTAAAACACCAATTTCACCTAATTTTCCTAATGGTTCAAAAGTATAATCTGGAAATGGTGATTGTAAAAATGCACTTGCTTCACCAACACCAGAATCTTCTGCGGATTTTTCTAATCCATCAGGATTTCCAGATGCAATGAAAGGAGAAAGACATGCTAAAACAACACAAACTATAATAGCAATTACAATTAAAATTTTGTCTTTTTGTTTCATTTAATTAACCTCCACATTTTTACTTGTTGATTTATCATTCCAAGCTAATAGGTCAGGTCTGTATTTTTCAAGAGCAGCAATAACAATAATTGTTAAAATAGCTTCTATTACTCCTATGAATGCATGGTAAAGACCCATAGAAGCTAAACCTATATTTAAAGGGAAAGTTCCAGCAAGTGCCATTTCTACTGCACAAGCTTCTGCAGCTATAAAAGTCGCAAGCCATGCTCCCACTCCAATTGCAGGATATTTTCCAATAAATTTACGTAAACCTTTAAAAGTAAATAAACCAACTGCACCCCCTATAATACCCATATTAAGTACATTAGCTCCCAAAGTAGTGATACCTCCATCACCAAAGAATAAAGCTTGTACAAGTAAAACCACTGTAAATACAAGTACTGTTGCTTCTGGAGCCATAAATACTAATGCTACTAATGTTCCACCTACCATATGTCCACTTGTACCAAATGGAATAGGCATGTTCATTGACATTATAGCAAATATACCTGCTGCTAATACAGCCAATAAAGGAATACGTTTCTCATTAAGGTTATTACGTGCCCACTTAGATGCAAAGTAAAGTGCAATTATTAAAATTACATAGTAAATAGCACATTGCCAAAGTGGAATAAAACCGTCAGGTATATGCATATTTTTAATCCTCCCAAATTATTTTTTTCTGTTTTAAAATACAAGTAATACTTTTTATAATTTTATTTATATATGGAGTATTACAAATATTTTATTTAAATGATTAATATTAAAAATCAAGCCCATTAATAAATTTTTAAGTTAAAAATTACTTGACAATTAAGTTATTTATTAAAATATCATTTATAAAGATTTTGTTAGTAATAATTTAAATATAAATTTAGATAAAATAGTAATACTTCAAATTTAGATAATAATTATTTAAAAGATTTTAATAATCGGTTATATTTTTTAAAAATTAATAAAATAATAATAAAAAAATAAAATAAAACTAAAATAAGAATATTTTATCATTCAAGAATAAATCAATGCAAATTTAATAAATTAAAAGAATATTCTCTTATAACAAAGCTAAAATAATAATAAAAAACTTAAAATTTAAAATAATTAATCCAAAAATGATATCTACTAAATTAAATAGTACAAAATTAAATTTTAAATAAAAAAAGAAAAAATCATGAATATTTAATGATAATATTAATAAAATAAATTATTTAGCTTGAATTGAAGTTAATGAGATATCATAAAGTTTTAAAGGCGCCCTATAAATATTTTTAGACATATGCACAGTATCTAACTTATCATTTACTTTAAATATGATATTGAAATTCATTTTATTCCAAAAAAACAAAGCCCCATCAACAATATTTTGAGTATGTAAATATATTTCATTATATCCCTGATTATAACAAAATTTTTCTGCTTTTTTAACTAAAGCAGAAGCTATTCCATTTCTTCGATATTTTTCATCAACAAAAACTTTATAAAAACTAGCAGTTGATTTTCTTGAAAAATTATTTTCAAAACATTCAGATTTTCGATCATATTCTCTTATACCAATGGAACCAATAATTTCATTAGTTTTTGTATTTATAGCTAAAAAGAATGTATTTCTTACAGGAGCAATATAAAAATTTTTTAACAATTCAATATCTTTATGAAACTTAGGAATATAATTTAAGCCATACTCTTTTTTAATTAAATTTAATAAAAATTTTTGAACTTTATATAATGAAAATTTTAGTTCAGATAATTCAATAATTTTATAATTAATCAAGTTCATCACTCCTAATCTTAATACCTTACTACATAATTTATTTATTAATCTCCATTTTCATGAAAATTTTAATATTAAAAAAACATTTATTATAAATAAGTAATAATAATATTCAAAATATTATTAATTATGTATGATAAAAAAATAAATACCTTGAAAAATTTATGAAAAAATTTTTTAATTTATTTTAAGTTTTTAATATAATCCCATGGAACACCTGAATCTATTACTTCAATTGGAATACCAATTGAAGATATTAAATCTGCTAAAGCATATAATCCTGGTATTTCACTATAATAATAAGATAAATCAATTAATGTTAAGTTTAATTTTTCAGCTAAAATACTTGATTGATGATTTAAATCTCCAGATATGAAAACATCAACATTTCTTTCTTTTGCTAATTTTATGTAATTTAAGTTGCTTAATCCATTTCCTGCTAAAATAGCAATTTTTTTTACAATTTTATTAGGGTTTCTACCATTAATCACTCTTGTATTTTCTTCATTAAATCTTTGAGAAATTGTGTTTAATATTTCTTCAAGTGTCCGATAACATGAACATATACGTCCTAAACCTGTTGTTATATCAAATGTTGACATTACTTTTAAGTTTAAACTTTTAGCTAATGCATCACTAGATCCTCCTTTATAAACATCCCAGTTTGTGTGGACCGTATACGTTGGTGTTCTTGGTGTGAAAATTGGGGGATGATGTGTTATAACTAAATCTCCTTTATTGAAAGAATCATCATTTTTGGGTAATATATCCATCATGACTTTGATGTTTTTTATTTCGGAATTTTGGTAATTTATTCCAAAATATCCTATTTTATCTTCTTTTAAAGCTAATTCTTTAGGAATCATTTCATCTATAGCTTTAAAAATATTTATAGTTAACATAATATTTTTCACTTTTTTCTTATTATTAAATAGGATTATATTTTTATTATTTAAATAGTTTTTATAAAAATAAAAATGAAATAATACTATTTTTAAAAAATGATTAAAAAAGTATTACTAATTAGTAAAAAAGTATTTATACATATGAACAGAATATAAAAATAATTAAAAGAAAATAAAATTTAATTATATCATCCAATAATAAGAAAATAACTTTTTAAATTAATTATAGGAGTAAAAAAAATGAATATTAAAACCTTGTACCATGAAAGTTACAAAAGAGGAAGAAAAAAAGCAAAAATATGGCAATGGTACGATAATTTATTTTTAGGTGCTTTAATAATAATATTTCTAATAAGTTTAATAATAAATGATTGGAATGTTGCATTCCTATCTATTATATTAACATTAATCATTTTATTAAATTATTGGAAAATGATACTAATAAAAATAGCAGAAAACAACTGTAAAAAAGAAAAATATGATAATGCACATAAATATATTAATTATATTTTAAAAAAAGATAAAAATAATTTATCAGCAATAATTAAAGAAGTAGAAATTTATAAAAAGCAAGATAAATTTCAAGAAGCATTAAATACTTGTAATAAAGGATTAAAAGTTAATCAAAATAATATTGAATTATTAATTTTAAAAGTAAAAATTTTAAATGAATTGAAAGATTATAAAAAATCCTTGAATATATGTGAAATGATTTTAAATATAAGTCCATATAATCCTGAAATTGAAGAAATAAAAAATCATATAAAAAGTAAAACTTAATTTTTTTCATGACAAAGTTTATTTTTCATTTAACCTTTTTAAAATGTCATCATTTTGTTTTTTTAAAATTTCAATTTGCTTAACTAAAATTTGATTTTGATAATTTAAATTATCTAACTCTTTTTTAATTTGCTTAATTGAAACATCTTCATTTTTGATATTAAAATTTTCAACATTTTGATTTTCAATCTTTTCTAATACTGCTTTTTTAATATAAAAATTTAAACGATCTTCAACTTGATTTGCAGGTAAACCATTATTAACATCTTGCTTTAATAATATTTGAATTTTAGGACCATAATCCACTTCTAAACCATTTGACTCCAATTTATTTTTAAAGTCTTGGCTTAATGAAAATCCTCCGGTAAATTCTTTAACTTTTTCTTTTGCAGAATCTTTATTAAATAATGCCATAATATAATATTTAATTATTTATCTATAAAAAAAGCTATGTTAATTTTATACTAAATTAGTATAATAAAAAATTTAAAAAAAAGTTAAGTTTAACGTAAAAACTAGAAAATTTTTACATTAATCTTCGAACATCAGTTACTTGAATACTTTCTACATCTTTAAGATTACTTAAAGCTGCTTCAGTAGATTCAGATCCACCTTCACCATCATCAACAACAACCATAGTATTTAAAGCTACTAAACCGAATGCTATTGGTTCTTCTTCAATTTGGTAAAATTCTGCATCATCAGGTATATTAGATTTAATATCTGATTTTAATTGTTCTAAATCAGTTTCTGGGCTTACAGGCATTACTTTAATAGTTGCTACAACATCTCCCATAATCATTCCTCCAATTAAATAGTAAAAAAAATAAGATTAAAACTTAAATTTTAATCTTATGGTCCTTCAAATCCACAGTCACATTTATAAGAGTGACCGAAAGTTCTACATTTTTCACATCTAGCGATGAGTTTACCACATTGTGGACATTTAAATTGAACATAAGGTTCAATTTGTGGTATTTCTTGTTTACAAGATTGGCAAATTATTTTTTCCATTTTTTATCACCTTTAATATATGTATATGGGAACGCATCAAAGTTCCCTTGATTTGTAATTATTGATAAAACTCTCTTAGGAAAGTTTCCATTAACAATGTAACAATCAGACTCGAATCGTATTAAAGTAGAGGGCAACATTAAGTCTATTGATGATTCTTCAAAAGTTAGTAGTTTTTTTACATCAATTTCTTCAATAAATTTGGACCCCTCTAGTGTAGGTTGTCGAGTATATATACCATTTACATTTGTTGCTATTAAAAGTTTTGCATTTATGAGGTGTGAAACATATGCTGCAATAGAATCAGAAGTCACATCCCAAGTATGTTCAAATGGATCTTCAATCAACAATAACTCAGAACATAACAAAATAGGTATTTTACCTTCATTTGATATTTTTACTGCTTGATTAATTGTTTTAGCTAATTTTGTAAAATTAAATTTATCATTTAATAATTTAGCTAAAATATCCATTGAATTTATAGCAGTTTCATGAGTAACATCATTAGAAAATCCTATTTCCATATCATATTTTCTAATTAAGTTTGCAAATTCTCCCCCACCAATAACAAGTAATGTATTAGTTCCTTTTAATTCGTTTATAAGAGATATTGCACTTTCTGGAACTAAACTTCCCCCAATTTTTATAACCCAATCAATAATTTTAATCACCAAAAATAATTTTTCAAAAAACAATATTCTTAATAAAAATTAACTATCATTTAAATAAAGAAGTTTATAATTAAATTGATAGTTAACTCATAACAACTTTAAATCTTGAGTGACCTTATCAATAATTTCATCTTCATCAGGCCCAATACCCAAACATGTAATAGTTGATGTAGGTAACTGGGTTCTTCCAGCATCAGTTACTAAAAAATTAGGAATATTATTTTTCTTAGCCATTTCTTTAATAACAAAAAGATCATCTAAAGAAGAAACCTTAAGAACAACCTTAGCTGAACCCTCAGACTCCCATCTACGAATCACACTAGAATTAACTTTTTCATAAGATCCAAGACAAGCATGACAACATTGAGCAGCTAATTTACCTTTACCCATCTTAAGATCATTACGAACAACAATAACTTGTTTCATTTAAAAATCATCTCAAATTTAATTAACATATACAAATATTTAAACATAATCTTTAATAAATATATAACTTATAATACTAAAAATTAATAAAAAATTATTTTTTTCAAAATAACAATAAAATCACAAAAATATAAAGGGAAAAGAGAGATTAAAAATGAGTAGAATTTCTATATTAGACCAAGATAGATGCCAACCCAAAAAATGTAACTATGTTTGTATAGAGTACTGTCCAGGAGTCCGAATGGATGAAGACACAATAGTAATAGATGAAAACAATAAAAAACCATTAATATCTGAAGAACTATGTTCTGGATGTGGAATTTGCACAAATAGATGTCCATTTGAAGCAATAAAAGTAATAAATTTACCAGAAGCATTAGAAGACCCAATACACCGATTTGGACAAAATCAATTTGAATTATTCGGATTACCAACACTAAAACAAGGAAAAGTAGTTGGTTTACTTGGACAAAATGGAATAGGAAAATCCACAATAATGAACATACTTTCAGGAGAAATAATACCAAATTTAGGAAACTTTGAAAAACCAGGAAATTGGGAAGAAGTAATAGAATATTACAAGGGTTCTTCATTACAAAATTACTTCAAAAGTTTACAAAAAGGAGAAATAAAAACAATACACAAACCACAAATGGTAGACCAACTACCTAAAGTAGTTAAAGGTAACGTAAAAACATTACTAACTAATGTAGATGAAAGAAACCAATTTGATTACATAGTAGAAAATTTAGACTTAGAAAGTGTCTTAGAAAGAGATATGAAAAACCTCAGTGGAGGAGAACTTCAAAAAGTAGCCATAGCAGCAACCGTACTACGAGAAGGTGATTTTTACTACTTTGATGAACCTACATCATGGTTAGATGTGAGACAAAGAATAAATGCAACCAAAGTAATAAGATCACTAGCAGAAGATAACAAAACAGTATTAATCATAGAACACGATCTTGCAACATTAGATGCATTAAGTGATAACATTCATGTATTATACGGCCAACCTGGAGCATATGGTGTAGTTTCAAGTATGAAAGGAGTAAGAGTAGGAATAAATGCTTACATTAACGGATTCCTAAAAGAAGAAAATGTAAGAATACGAAATAAACCCATAGAATTTGATATAAGACCACCAACCCCTGAAGATGAAGGAAACATATTAACCAACTATTCTGATATTAATAAAAAATTTAAAGGATTTGAATTAAATGCAAAAGCTGGAGAAATCTATCATGACGAAATAGTAACAGCATTTGGATCCAATGGAATGGGAAAAACAACATTTGCAAAAATATTAGCCGGTGAAGAAGAAGCAAACAAAGGTAGAGTAGAACAAAAAGTTAAAATAGCTTACAAACCTCAATATATTGTTTCAGACTTTGAAGGCACAGTAGAAAGCTTCTTATATATGAATGCACCAACTTACGGTTCAAATATATTTAAAAGTGAAATAGGAAAACCATTTGCACTTGATGAATTATTAGATAAAAATATTAAAGATTTAAGTGGAGGAGAATTACAAAGAGTTGCTGTAGCAACAACTTTAGCAAAAGATGCTGATATATACTTATTTGATGAACCAACAGCATTTTTGGATGTAGAACAAAGATTAACCGCAGGAAGAACAATAAGCAAAATCGTAGAAAGTAAAAATGCTGCTTCATTAATCATAGACCACGATATAGTATTTATCGATTATGTATCAGACAGAGCAATGGTATTCCAAGGAGAACCAGGATTAAATGGTAATGCAACAGCACCCTCCGATCTTAGAACTTCAATGAATATATTTTTAAAAGATTTAAACATAACATTTAGACGGGATAAAGAAACAAAACGTCCAAGAGTTAATAAATTAGATAGTTACCTTGATAGAGAACAAAAAGAACAAGGCGAATATTACTATTTAAAATTAGAATAAAAAAAAATATATTCAATAAATAATATAATAAAATTTTCAAAAAAAGTTTTTTTTAAAAAATTTGGGTTTTTAAAAAAACCCAAAAAAATTCTTTATTAAATTAAAAAAAAATATAAAAAAATTATTTTCGTAAAACTTCTACTGCTTTTTTAAATTCATCAGCAAAGACCTTTACATCTTCAGGTGGAACAGAAAAACTAACACGTAAATATTTATCACCAAATTTTTTACTAGTATACTGTCCTTCACGAGTAAATACATTACGTTCTAATAAGTATTTTGACATGTCTTTAGGATTAATATTCGCACCTGAAAGGTCAATAGCCAACATATTAGCATCAGATGGATATCTAACTATAAAAACACCATCACATTCATCCACTGCATCTTTAATAATTTTTTGATTATTAAATGTTGTATCTTTCACATAATCTATCCAATCGGGTTTAGATTTAAGTGCTTCAATAGCACCATATTGGGCTATAACATTTGTTCCTAAATCATCAATTAAAACTTGTCTAACTGAATTCATAACTTCATGAGTTGAAACTAAAGCACCTACTCTAATTCCTGCCATACCAAAAATTTTAGAAAAACTATAAACAGTTATGGTGTTTTCTGGCGCATAATTTGCGGCAAGATAATGTTTTCTAGAGAAATCTCTATATGTAATATCATGTAATAAAAATAAATCATTATCTTTAGCGATTTTTGCAAATTCTTTAATTTCATCCTCTGTATATGCACCACCTAACGGGTTTAAAGGATCAATTAGAATAATAAGACCAGTATTTTCATCAATATTTTCTTTTACCAAATCGGGAGTTAATTTATAACCACATTCTTCATTATAAATAGGTATAGATTTAACTTCTTTAGCAAAACGACTAGCAAAATTGTCAATAATCAAATAACCTGGATCCGGAGATATAACATTATCATTTGGACTTAATAAATCACTCATACAGTAATAAAGAGCGGTTGTTGCTCCAGCAGTAATAACTAAATCCATATCTTCAAGATCTAAATCTTTTAATACTAATTCTTTTAATTCACTGAGACCTTCTGGTGGAGGATATTTACAATAATCTTTACTTTCCACAGCTTTAATCATAGCATCTCTTACAAAGTTTTCATCATGTAAGTGGTTAGTATTTTGACCCATCCATATTAAATCTTCATCAAGGAAAAGTTCTTCAAAGAAATCATTAGCTGTTTTAAATCCTTTAGGAGCTTTTCTTAGTTTTTTCCCATGTTCTTTTTTTGGAATCATAACTATCACTAAATATATAAAAACATTTTCATTAAGAATAATAAAAAATTTTTTATAAATTAAATATTCATAGAAGTTTATCTTTTAACTTGTTAATAAAATTTTTTATAAAAACAAATAAATTTTAATAAATAATAAAAAATTAGGCTCTGTAGAAATCC
>DAGJ01000007.1:132908-153033 GCA_002495685.1 Methanobrevibacter sp. UBA412 | reverse complement strand
GGATTTCTACAGAGCCTAATTTTAAATTTATAATTTAACAGTAAATTTATTAGTTAATCTAAATTTTTTTTAAATACTCATTTTTTTTGAGTGTATTTTTTAGTTTTAGAGTAAAAATTAAAAATTTACTAAATTTTGTATGTACAGTATAAAAATTTAGTAATTGCATATTTTTTGCAGTTGTAGACGCAAAACTTTTATATATTATGAAGACAAACAAAAAAACGTGACTAAAAAAATAGTCAAAAGTGAAAAAAATGACAATAGAAAGAGAAATATACACGAATCAAATCAAAGAACTAATAGACCAAAACTGTATAAAAATACTAGCCGGAATAAAAAGAGCAGGTAAAACAAAAATACTAAAAAATACAATAGAAGAATTAAAAAAAAGACAAACCAAAAAAGAAAACATTACAGAAATTAATTTTGAAAATGGAACATACCACAAAATCAAAAATAATACCCAACTAGACAAAATACTAGAAAAAAAAATTACAAAAGAAAAACAATACATATTCTTTTATGAAATCCAAAATGTAGAAAACTGGAATGAAAGTATAAATAAATTACAAAACACCAACACTGATATTTACCTCACAATCAGCAATAAACACAAATTAAACGAAAAATTACAAAGATTAAAACAAGATTATAAGATAATAAAAATCTATCCCTTAAATTTTAAAGAAATAATAGAATCAAAAAAAGAAAAAAAAGAAAAATACAATGAAAAATTAATATTTGAAGAATACTTAATATCTGGAGGAATACCATACGTTTCTAATTTAAATGAAGATTTAAAACTCACTTATTTAGAAGATTTATATAATTCCATAATTTTCAAAGAAGTAGTTCAAAAAAATCCCATAAAAAGTACTATGATCCTAGATCAATTAATAAGATTCATCACATTAAACATTGGTTTCCCATTCTCAGCAAATAGTATTTCAAAATATTTCAAAAAACAAGGCCTAAAAATTAGTCACGAAACAGTTTATAATTACTTAACTTACTGTGAAGAAGCATACTTCATACACAAAGTAAAAAGAGAAGATTTAATAGAAGATAAAGTCCTAAAAACTAATGAAAAATTTTACCTAACAGACCACGGATTCAGACAAGCATTATGTTTAAATAACACAGAATGTTTAAGTCAAATCTTAGAAAACATAGTTTATATGGAAATGTTAAGACGTGGCTATAGTATTACAATAGGTAAACTAAGAGATAAAGAAATAGACTTTATTTGCATTAAAAATGATGAAAAAATTTACTTCCAAATTACAGATTATTTAACCTGTGAAAATGATGAAAAAAGAGAATTTGGAGAATTATTAAAAATTGAAAATAATTATCCAAAATTCGTAATAAGTGCAGATGAAACTGATTTTTCACAAAAAGGAATAAAACATTATAATATAATAGAATTTTTAAAAACCAAATCAATATAATAAAAGGATTGATAAAAAATGTTAGTAGAACTTATAGCACTTATTGGTGCTGCAGAATTAGATAATTTATTAATTGGTACTTTATCTGGAGCAAATGGTGTTCCATTTTAAATGATTTTAGCTGTTGATATCGTTTTAACTGTAATAGTATTATGTGTTGGAAATTATTTTGGAGGATACTTCCAAAGCTATCATGAATTAATATCAAGAATCGCTGGTGTTGTTTTCATAATCATTGGTGTAAAAATGTTTTTATTACTATAAAAAAAGAAAATTTATAATTTTCAATTTAAAAAATCTTTTTTAAAATACTACTTACTTCTTTTAATTATTAAATATGGATCTCTTAAAAAAAATAGTTTTTAAAGAATAATATTAAAATATTAAAAAAAACAGAAAAAACTATAATTAAATTTTGGTGACTACTTTTTTATGAAAACCATTAAACAAACATATATTAATGAATTAAACATTAAAAAATCAGAATTCATCTGTAGATTAATACCTTCAACTAATGAAAAACAAGCCAAAGAAATAATTAAACAAATATCTGAGGAATTTAAAGATGCAACCCATAATTGCACTGCTTATATTGTAGAAGAGGGTGAAGGTTATGATGATAATGGTGAACCTAGTGGAACTGCTGGAAGACCTATGCTTAATATTTTAAAGAAAAATAATCTTCAAAACATCACAGCAATAGTAACTAGATATTTTGGTGGAATAAAATTAGGTGCTGGAGGACTTGTTAGAGCATATAGTAAAAGTGTGCAAAACACTTTAGAAACCGCAGAAATAGTTGAAATGGAAAAATACCAAACAGTTCAATTAATATTTTCTTACACTATTATAAAGAATGTGGATAATGAAATTAGAAACCATAACTTAAGAATAATTAAAAAAGAGTATGTGGAAGATGTGAAATACATTATAGCTTTATTAGATGTTAAACTTTTAGAGTCTATTAAAAGCAAATTACAAAATCAAATACGAATAATTAGTCTTGGTGAAAAATTCCTTGAAAAGCAATGAAATCTTTTTTTATCCTTTTTCTATAACTTTAATTAAATTATTACAAGCTTTAACCATTTTCTTATTATCAAATGCTTTACTTATGCGTTTAATAGCATCTAAGTTACGGACAAAAGTATCTAACCAACTATAAATATCTCCAGGATAAGCTTGTATTTGGTACTCATTATAGAGTTTACGACTAATATCATTAGGATCTTTATGTTTTAAACGTTGCTCTAAAATTATCATAGTAACTCCTCTTTGTAAGCAATCACAAAATGGACGATCTTTACATTTACAACGTAAGAAATCTATTTGTAAACGAAGTAATGCTTCTTGAAATTTTTTATCTACTTTAGCTAGAACATCCCCAGAGGATATAATATCTAAAGTGGATTCGCTGAATAATCTTGTTGAAAAATTCATTTTCATACTGTTTGATATTTGTTTATGTATTACTGGAGAGAGGTAAGCGTTTTCAAATAATTCTAAATCCATTGCAATGTTTTCTATTTTTAATTCTGGATTATTTTTATCTAAGTGTTTATAATTATTTTTTTTAGTTTTTTTGTTCTTATTTTTATTTTTTTTATTTTTTTGTGATTCTAAACTTTTATGTGTTGTTTGTTTTTTTGATGAAATTTTTGTAATACGTTTTTGCATGTAAGGTTTGTTTATAAATTGGTTTAAGTAATCTCCACGTTTAAGTGAATTCTTCACATATTCTCCATCTTCCGGTGATAAAAAACTCATACTTACTGCTCGACCATACTTTGAAGAGTTAACATTTTTATTATAATCAAGGTTTAACATTTTATTATCTATTAATTCATTTACCCCTATATCTAGTTCTATAGGAATTGGTTTTTTAGAGTAAAAATCATGTATCATTTGAATATTAGTTAAAGACTCACTACTAACATCAGCTAAAATCTCTTCTAAAGTACCTGATTCAGTATAATTAACATGAACATCTTCAACATCACTTTCAAGTAAATTTAAAGCAGTAACTTCCTCAGATATATTGTCAAATTCATTATCAATTTCAGGTAATAAATAAATCATACCTCGATCATGATAACTAGGACGTCCTGCTCTTCCAAGCATTTGACTAAATTCATTAGGACTAATCCATTTATTACCCATAAGTAAAGATTCAAAAATAACTTGACTGGCAGGGAAATCCACACCAGCAGCTAAAGCGGCAGTAGTTACAACAGCAGCAATCTTACCTTTACCAAAATTTTTCTCAATACGTTCCTTCTTATAATAAGATAAACCTGCATGATAAGCACTAGCATTAATTCCTTTATTACTTAAAAAATTCGCAATTTTATGAGTTTTACGACGAGAATTAGTGAAAATAATAGTTTGACCTTTAAAACCTTTACTACTCTTACTATGATATTCCTTTTGTACAAGTTTCTTCATAATTAAACGTTTTTGAACCTCATTTCTAACAAAAACAAGATGTCGCTCTAAAGGTACAGGACGTTGATCATATTCCACAAGTTTCATATTAAAAGCATCAGCTAAAACTTTAGGATTACGAACAGTAGCACTTAAACCAATCAACTGAGTTTTGGGGAACAGATTACGTATACGATTAATTAAACCATTTAATCTTAAACCTCTATCAGGATCTGAAATTGTGTGAATTTCATCAATAAGCACTACTCCAAGATTAGTTAGTAAATCCTTCTTACCACTACGTAACATGAAATCTAAACCTTCATAAGTACCAACAATAATATCAGAATTAGTAATATTAGAATCTGGTAAGCTTAATTCATTTTTAGCATGTATACGATTTTGTCCAACTTTAATTGCAACTTTTAAACCTAAAGGTTCATATTTCTTTTTAAAATCACGATACTTCTGATTAGCAAGTGCAACAAGAGGTGTTAAAAAAAGAAACTTCTTACCATTTAAAGCCTTAGGAATACCTGCAAGTTCACCAATTAAAGTTTTACCACTACCAGTAGCAGAAACAACAAGCATATCCTCATCACGCATCACACCTTCACGTATAGCAAGTAATTGCACAGGTAAAAGTTTTGCATCAGGATCCCTAGTTAATACTTTTTTAAATGGTTTAGGAACTTTTAATCTACTCATCTTGATTTCAGGAAACTTATTATCATTCACTTTAATCTTATCAAAAAGTGTTAAATTATTATGTTTTAAAGGATCAAACTTTGGAGATAACATTTCAAGTACAGTATCTAAACTTCCAGTTTTCTGCAAAACTCGACTAAAATTTTTAAAAACATGCTTATCATATCTTCGAAGTTTCATTTCTCTTTTAATAGTTTCTTCAGCACAAGTTTTACAAATTCTTTGATCATGATAAGAGTAACTATAATCTTTACTAATGATTGTTACAAACCCTTCATATATACAGTGGGGACAAACTTTAGTATGTCTTACTTTTATATTAGAACTGGTTAAAAATTCTTCTATATCCTCATCATGACTAGCTAGAAATACTGCTTGTGAGCGCAAGAAATTTATAGCATCAGAGGGAGGATATAATTTATCCTCGTTTTCAGTTTTCTTAATATATTTGTTTAAGTTAAAACCTGCTTCATCATAGTGAAATTTAAGTGTTCCTACAAATTCAGGTTCCCTTCTAGTGTTTAAAGCCCCTTTAGGAGAACCTATAGGATACATTTTCCAAGCATTTTTACTTTTTCTTAAAATAATCATATTAAATATAATTATATATCTTATTTTTAATATAAATTTCCCAAAAATAATTAATCTTTTTAAACTTAAATAAAAAAAATAATAAAAAAATAGACAAAAAAATAAATTTCTAAAAAAAATGTTTCTTTAATTATTAATCTAAAGATTAAAACAATACTTAAAATTACAATACTTTAAAAATAAGATTTAATTATAAAAAAAAAACAAATAAAAAAAAAACAAAAAGTATTAATATATCTTAAGTATAATAATAAAATATTAATAAACATTTTTATGGAGGTGAAAATTATGGTAAATAAATATTTAGCTACAATAATCTCATTTTTCTTACCAGGTATTGGAGAATTAATACAAGGTGGAGAAACTAAAAAAAATATTATAATATTCATCATTTATCTTATACTCGGTGCAATTATGTTCTCCACTAAAGGTAGTATTGTATACAGCATATTAGCAATCATAGTATTAATATATTGTATTTACTTTGCATATGATACTTACAAAATGAGTGAATAAAATTAAAAATTTAAATTTTGGGGAAAATTTTTATTTATTAATTTCCCCTTATTAACCCCTTAAAATACTAATTTTTTATAAACACGAAATATTTTTTGATACTATTTCTACAAAATTCATCTTTTTATTATATTAAAATGATAGTTTTAAATTTCATAAATAATAAGAGTTAAATACTTATGATTTTAAAGTTTTATTAATTATAAGTTTAATAAGGAAATTATTTATAATGGTTGAAAGTGTTTTTGCAGGAATAATTAGTTTGATTATGCCCGGTTTAGGTCATGTTATGCAACATGATCATATTGGAATCTATTTTTTAATTATTACTTTTGTTTTTTGGATAGTTCTTAGTTTTACAAGTAATATTTGGGCAGGTATAATTTATTTAGTTTATATGATTTTAGTTGCTTTCATGGCTTATTGTTTACCTGAAGTTTAAAAAAAAAAGTTATTTATTAATTTATTATATTTAGTAATTTTAAAAAAAGGAGAAAGAAGGTGGGATTTGGATTAGATGCATTATACTGCATCGTCTCCTCTTTCACCTGTTCTTATTCTTATGACTTCATCAATTGGTGAGATGAAAATTTTACCATCTCCAACATCACCAGTTCTTGCAGCATCTATTACTACTTGACTAACTTCTTCAACATCTTCGTCTTTGACAATTAGTTCTACACGTGTTTTTGGGATTAAATCTATACAATAGTTTGAACCTCTGTATGATTCTTTTATTCCTAATTGTCGTCCTCTTCCTCTAATTTCGGAGATGTTCATTCCATCACACCCTATTCTTATTAAGGCTTTTTTTACATCTTCTAATTTTGCTTCACGAATTACTGCTATTATTCTTTTCAAGTTATCATGACTCCATTAATAATATATTGTTTTTGATCTTATAAGTTGTATCCGGATTCTTCGTGAAGATTGGTATCTAATCCTTCTACTTCAACTGATTCTTCTACTCTTAGACCCATTGTTTTATCGATTACTTTAGCAATGATATAACTTACACCAAATGCCCATACTATTGAGACTGCAGTTGCAAGTAATTGTATTCCTACTTGTCCTGGATTTCCATATAATAATCCTGATGCTGCGGAGTTAATGAATGGGGATGCGAATATACCTGTTACGATTGATCCAAATATACCGGAACATCCGTGTACACCAAATACATCTAATGCATCATCGTATCCAAGTCTTTCTTTAATGTAGTATACTGCGAAGTATGAAACTAATGAAGCTCCAAGACCAATTATAATTGCTGCTGGAACATCAACAAATCCTGCTGCAGGAGTGATTGCTACAAGTCCTGCTATGAGTCCTGTTATTGCACCTAATACTGTTGGTTTTCCAACTTTTATAGCATCAATAATACACCACATGATGAGTGCTGCACATGCTGCTACTATACTTACAAGTATGGCACTGGAAGCTAATCCTCCAGCTGTTAATGCAGATCCTCCATTGAATCCTAACCATCCAAAGAATAGGAATGCTGCACCAAGTATGGATGTTGTTAAGTTATGAGGTAATAATGTTTTTTCTTTACGTGCACCTAATACTAAGATAAGTGCTAATGCGGATAGACCACAGTTAATATGAACTACTGTACCTCCTGCGAAATCAAGAGCTCCGAGGTTCATTAACCATCCTCCACCCCATACCCAATGACATATTGGTAGGTATACAAGTGTTGCCCATGCGATAATAAATACTATCCATGAAGATGTTTTCATTCTTCCTACTACTGCACCTGATATTAATGCTCCTGTTAATGCTGCAAATGTTAATTGGAACACTATATAAAGCATTGTTGGTATTGATCCATTTAATGCATCTGGAGAAATTCCTGACATAAATAGGTTTGCAGGTGCTCCTATGATTCCATTAATTGTTGAACCAAAGGCAAATGAATATCCATAAGTTACCCATATTAATGCAATTATTGCAAATGTTATGAGTGTTAAAAACATTGTGTTTAATACGTTTTTCTTTTTAGCTAGTCCGCCATAAAAAAATGCGGCTCCAGGTATACTCATGAGTAATACTAGAATAGATGCTACTATTATCCATGCTGTATCACCTGAACTTAATGCTGCGATTGCTGACATATAAATCTTCTCTCTTCTGTAAATATTATTTTTGATTTTAAATTAATTTTTTTTGTGAGGTTTTCCGTTATTTTTTTATTAAAATTTTTTTTTGAATAAACAAACTTTTTAAATTAAATGATTAATTAGAAATTTTTTTTTAGCTTATAAAATTATGAATTTTTTTTGAAATGGTTTTTGATTATTCTTAAAATATTTATCATATTCTTTTTGAATTAAGAATCATTTCTTAAAAATGGATGTTTATTCAAAAAATATTTTTTGCCGGAATACGGAAACCACCTTCCGACATAATAATGTTGTTTACAAGAGTATTTAAATGTTTTGGTAAAAAAATAAGAATCCAAAACCAACATTAAAAAGATAAAAAATAAAAAAAACAAAAAAACAAAACTAAAAAGATAAAATAAAAACATAAAACCAATAAAAATAGAAATAAAAATAAAATACATTATAAATAAAAATTTAAGATAAAAAAATAGGAAAAAAATTAAAAAAATATGAATCTTAAAAAAACATGCAAACCGGAAAAAATTTGAAAAAATCACCGGCACAACACTAAAATAATGATCTGAAAAAAATAAAAAATAAAAAAATATTTAAAAATAGGGAAAACACTAAAAAAAATAGTAAAAAAATGTTCAAACAATAACAAACTTTAAATGATAAAAAATTCAATATTAAAAATGTATAATAGAAAATTATACAAAAAATATATATAAAAACTATTTTAAATACAAAACAATTAATATAGGTGAACAAACTTGAATTCAATAACAAAAGGAGATACAATAAAATTATTATCCATAGGTTTGTTAACATTAGGTTTGAGCAGCATCGCTGCTCAATACACAGGGAACATAATAACCAATAGTCTGTACCCAACAGATATTCAAGTAAATTAACTACAATATAATAGTAATTTCACACCTACAAAAAAAAATAATTTATCTGAAAGAGAAATAGAAACCAAACAAATAAAAAATAAATAATTTTATCAAAAACTTTCAGAAAAAATAATCATAAAAATAATTAATATAATATAATAATTATTATTATAATAAAAAAAATTAAGATTAAGATTTTTTTTATAATTAATTTACTAATTTTAATAAAAATTAAACTACAAGAATTTTACTAGTTTAAAATATTTTTAAAAACTTCCAAAAAAAAAAATAACAACTTAATATTAAAAAAATTTTTCATAATAGGATGGTAGAAAAAATGCCTGAAAAAAATAGTATAGGATTTAAAGTAAAACAGATGAGAGAAACCCAAGACATGGAAATCAAACAACTAGCAGAAGATAGTGGAGTAAGCCTCCCTATAGTAAAAGCTATAGAAAAAGGAGATGTGATACCATCACTCACACCACTAACTAAAATATCTCGTGCATTAGGAGTAAGACTCGGAACATTCCTTGATGACACCCCTGAAGAAGATCCAATAATAGTAAGAGGGGGAAAAAGTGATCATACCGTATACTTCAGTGGAAGAGAAAATGTAACAAATAGTTCAGATTTAGAATTCCATGCATTAGCAGCAGGAAAAGTAGACAGACATATGGAACCATTCATAATAGATGTTGAATCTAAAGAAGAAAACTATGAATTATCTAGCCATGAAGGTGAAGAATTTATATATGTTTTAAATGGGGACATAGAATTAGAATATGGAAAAGAAACAAGTATACTAAACAAAGGTGATAGTGCATACTACGATGGAATCGTACCACACCACCTTCACAGTTATCATAAAGAAAAATCACAAATATTAGCAGTACTCTACACTCCAAAAGATTAAAATAAAATGGGAGAACATAAAAATGTTTGAAATAACAGTAACTCCCCGTTTTGGAGATATAGATGGTTTAAAACATGTAAACAATAATAAAATGGTAGACTGGTTTGAGCTTGCTAGAAATGAAATATTTAAATTTTTCACACCAAATTTAAGCTTAGAAGATGAAGACTGGAAATTAATACTTGTACACAATGAAGCAAACTTTGTTGGACAAACATTCTTTGGAAAAGATGTAACAATCTTATCATATATTTTAAGAGTTGGTGAAACCTCATTTACCACAGGGGAAGAAGCATGGCAAAATGGAGAATTAAAAGCAGTTGGAAAATCAATTCTTGTATACTATGATTGGATAAACAATGAACAAATGCCAATACCTGAGGACATAAAAGAAAAACTTAATAAACACTTAATAAGTGAAGAAGAAATCGGAAAACACATACCAAGTATGAAGGTGAAATAAAAATGTTTGAAACTATAGTTCAACCACAATTCGGGGACATTGATGCAATGCGTTGTGTAAACAACACAGTGATAGGTAACTGGTTTGAAGTTGGGAGAAATGATGTATTCAGATTTTTCACACCGGATTTAGACCTACATTATGAAAAATGGAAACTTATAATGTTGCGTACAGAAAACGATTTTGTTGGAAAAACCGTTTATGGTAAAGATGTACTTATAAAAACTTACATATTACATATTGGAAACACATCTTTTGTTACAGGCCATGAAGCATGGCAAGATGGAGAATTAAAAGCTAAAGGAAAAAGTGTAGTAGTTAACTTTGATTTTATGGCACAACACAAAGAACCCATACCAGAAGAGATTAAAGAGAAACTTAGAGAACACTTAATTAGTGAAGATGAAATAGCAAATGATTGCTTTTTAAAGAAAAATAAAAAAAATAATATATAATGGTGGTGTTTAAAATTTCAGAATTATTCACAGAAAAAAGTCTAGGAGCATTCTTTGAAGACATGGTAAAAAAACAACCAGACCATGAATTTTTAGTTTACCCAGACAGAGGACTACGTTTCACATACAAAGAATTCGATGAAAGAGCAGATAATCTAGCAAAAGGATTACTTGGAATTGGAGTTGGAAAAGGAGATCATGTTGGAATATGGGCAAAAAATGTGCCTGAATGGATAACATTCATGTTTGCAACAGCAAAAATTGGTGCAGTACTTGTAACAATGAATACTGCTTACCAAAAACATGAAGTAGATTATGTATTAGAACAATCAGACATGAAAGCAATAGCTATGACTGATGGATTCCGTGACACATCTTACTTTAACATAATGTATGAACTAGTACCAGAATTAAAAACACAAGCAAGAGGAAATCTTCACAGTAAAAAATATCCACATTTAAAAGATATAATCTATATTGGACAAAGAAAACACCGGGGAATGTACAATACTAATGAATTACTTTTATTAGGTCAAAATGTTGCAGATAAAGAATTAACTGATGCAAAAGCTAATGTGGATCAGAATGATGTAATCATGATGCAATATACTAGTGGTACAGAAGGATTCCCAAAAGGAGTAATGTTAACAAGTAGAAATATTGTAAACGATGGATTTTATATTGGGGAAAACATGAACTATACTAATAAAGATCGTTTATGTTTAATTGTACCATTATTCCACTGTTTTGGAACAGTTCTTGGAGTAATGTCAGTAATCACTCATGGTTCAACACTTGTAATGTTAGAAGAATTCAACCCATTACTCACTTTATCTAGTATCCAAAAAGAAAAATGTACTAGTGTTTATGGAGTTCCAACAATGTTCATTGCAGAATTAAACCATCCTATGTTTGATATGTTCGACTTAACTAGTTTAAGAACAGGTATTATGGCAGGTTCCACATGTCCAAAAGAAGCAATGAAAGCTGTAATAGATAAAATGAACATGAAAGAAATCACAAGTGTTTATGGATTAACTGAAGCAGCACCAGGATTCACACAAACATGTGCAGAAGATACTTTTGAAAAGAAAGTTAACACTGTAGGTAGAAAATTCCCAAACATTGAGGTTAAAATTGTAGATCCTGAAACTGGTGAAGAATTACCTCAAGGAGAAAAAGGGGAAATAATGTGTAAAGGATTCAATGTGATGAAAGGATACTATAACATGCCTGAGAAAACTGCTGAAACCATTGAACCTGATGGATGGTTACACAGTGGAGATTTAGCTGTGGAAGATGAAGATGGATATTATAGTATTGTTGGACGTATTAAAGATATGATTATACGTGGAGGGGAAAATATTTACCCTCGTGAAATTGAAGAATACTTATTCACTCATCCATGTATCCAAGATGCACAAGTAGCAGGAATACCTGATGAAAAATATGGGGAAATCGTAGGTGCATTCATAATTAAAGAAGATAATTGTGATGACTTAACAGAAGCTGATATAAGAGACTTTTGTATAGGTAATATTGCAAGATTTAAGGTTCCTAAATATGTATTCTTTGTAGAAGAATTCCCATTAACTACTAGTGGAAAAATTCAAAAGTATAAACTTGGAGATTTAGGTCTTAAATTACTTGAAGAGCGAAAAGTAAATGGAGATTTATAAATTAAATTTAAATTCTCCAAATTTTTTTCCTTATTTTAAAAACTTTTTTTTATACTCACAAATTATCAAATACTTTTTTTTATTAGTTCTTAGTTTTTTATAAATATTAATTTATAGAAAAGTGAAAATTAAATAATAGATATATACATTTATTATTACTTTTTAAATAATAAGATTAGAAGATAGGTTTAAACGGATGGAAAGATTAAAATTATTGAAAACAAGAAAAGATTTAATAAAATAATGAAAGGAATCTTTAAAAATATTGAAAATGAAAGTTGATGGTGTAAATGAAAAGTTTTTAGGTTTTAAACTCAACTGTAGAATCACTAACATCATAATTAGAAGCAATATTATTTACTTCATCTTTAATTTTAAATAAACTATTAGCATCAGTCATATTTGTCTTAATCTTTAAAGTGAGAACATTACTAATTCCATCAAGACTCCACACATGTAAATCTTCAACACCAATAACACCCTGGATATTTGTAACTTCTGATTTAAAAGTTTTTAAATCAAAATCATTAGGTACTGATTGTACCAGTACTTTTAAACTACGATAAAGATTATTTCCAAGATTATAAATAATCCATAAACTAATACCGATACTAGCTAAAGGATCTAAAATAGGAATATTATAGAATACAAGCACAACACTTAAAATTAAAACAACAATCCATTCAACAACATCACCAAACAAGTGAACAAGAATACTTCGTTCATTAAATGTTTTACCTCCATGTAAGGCATAAACTGATAAACCTTTTAAAAGGATACCTAATAGGGCAACAAGAACCATACCAGTTGAAGAAGGTTCCACAGGTGCAAATAAACGACTAAAAGCTTCATATAATACAACGACACAAGCACAAATAACAATAGTACTTGTGAGTACTGCACCTAAAACACTAAACCGTTTATATCCATAAGTGTAAATATAATTTCGACCACGTTCAGAAAACTTTTGCAAAAACCATGCAATAAAAATTGCAAGAGTATCACCAACATCATGAACAGCATCTGCAAGAATCGCAATACTATTAGTAAGTAATCCTCCAACAATAACAATAACATTAAAAAGTAGATTTAAAACTAGTGCAAAGGATAAATGCACAGTAGCTTTATGATTATAATCATCTAATTTATTCATAAGTAGTTTTATGTTTTAAACAGTATATAATATTATATAAGATAAATTAATCATATGAGCAAATATTCATATGAAAAATGTTTTAAAATATATAAAAACTAATTCTATAAAAAAAAGAACTTAACAAATAATCTAAAAAAAATAAAAAATTAAATTTAATTAATAAACAGTAATTGTACCCAAGGTACTGCTTGCTAAATAAGGATTATCCCCATCAAAAGAACAATCTACTTTATAACAACCAATATTTAAATTTATAGGTAAATTATACTCCCCATTAGTATCAGTGGTAACATAATAAGTTTTACTAACACCATCACTTAAACAGGATAATTTTAAATTAACAATTCTATTTACTATAGGATTTCCCCACACATCACTCAATTTACCAATTAAAGAATTACCACTATCAAATGTTTCATTAAAATTATTAACAATTAGATTAGTATTATAAAGGTTTGTTATAATGTTATAATAAGTGAAAATTGTTGATGATGTATACTGATTATTTCCAGAATAACTTGCATTCATACTATAGGCACCTGTTAAAAGATTAATAGGTAAACTTGCAATACCTTCATTATCAGTTAAAATCTTATATACCTTGTTTAATCCATTACTTAAATTAGTAATATTTAAAAGAACTTCTTCATTGGATAAAGCTTTACCAGTATTAGTTGTTAATTTAACAGTGTATTTATTAGTATAACCATAAATTACAGAAACATTAGAACTATTAAGAATAGTACTAGTATTAGTTGATGTGAAAGTGAAATTTTGATTACCTACATTAATTAGTATATTATCTAATTCATATGATGAAACATTAAAATCTGTAGTTCCATTAATTAAAATATTTGTATCTATTAAATTATTATTATAATATAAATTAGCGAAAACTGGTAAATTAATATTATCCTTACTAGAAGTATTAGATGAGGCCATTTCAACAGTTATTATACTATTTTTATAGGTAGCTTTAGTGTTTAACCATGTAGATGGTAAACCTACATCATTTTTAATATCATAGTAAGATTGGTTAAATTGACTAATATTGGTTAAAGGGTTATTTATTCCCCACCAGTTATTATTAAAATTACTAGGTAATGAACAACGATAAATGTAAACATCACTACCATTTAATGCAATATTATTAATAAAACTATTAAAATTACATTCAACACTTGAAAGTACAGATCCATAAGCTTCTTCAACATATACTCCTGCACCATAATCAGCACTATTATTTTTAAAAACATTACCAGTTATATTATTTGCACCATAGATGAATAAACAAGCACCTTTTTTAGCATTATTAGAAATAAAAATATTATTAGTAATATTAACAGTTATTGCATTCCATTCATAAACACAAGCACCCCATTCACCTGCAGTGTTATTTATAAAAAAGTTACCTATAATTTTTCCACTACTGTAATTATTTAGGGAAATTGCACCCCCATCATAATCACATTTACAATTTGCAAAAAAGCTATTAGTTAAGGTTAAATCCCCATTAAAACAGTTTATTGAACCACCGTTATGACCACTACTACAGTTATTAAAAAAGGAATTATCAATTATTAAATTTCCACCAAGATTAGCTATACAACCACCATTGTTACTAGCATAGGCACCTGTGAAATTACAATTAGAAATAGTAACTTTTGCATCATAAATGTCTAAAGCACCACCAAAATTACTAGAACCTCCAATAAAATTTAAACCAGCAAACATAATATTAGTATTTTTTCCTGTTATGGTGAAAATACTTGTATTAAAATTTGTAGCATTGATAATAGAATTTTCATCACCAATAAAATTTAAACTTTTATTAACAATTAAACCGGACTCATGATATGTGCCATTGCTTAAAACAATATTACAACCTTCACTGGCATTATCAATAACAGTTTGAATATTAGTATTATTATCCACATAAATATTATTAGTAGTATTAGAATTTAATATTACATTATCATTTGTATAATTATTTGTATCAACTGCAAAAGCTGAAGGAACAGATAATATTAAGACAGCTAGCGTTACTAAAATAATTAAAATATTTAAACACTTAAAATTTTTCATATTTTCCTCCTAATTTTAAAAATAAATAAACGACAAGTGATACATTACATATCGACATTTAAAAATATAAAATTAAAAATATATAAAACATTCCCCCCTCAACATTCAAAATAAAGATAATAAATAAATTAAAAATAAATAATCAATAAAAACTGAATAAAAAAAATTTTAAAATAGGGATATCAAAAGAAGTTTTAAATGTTTTTATAATTCAGAAAATAAAAACAAGGATTTATATTAGTTTACCCCATTCTATTTTTTTACTAGTGATTTCAGATGCGAATTCTGCACTATAATTAATACTATACCCATTTAATCTTTGTGAAATATATGCTGCCATATAAGTATCTCCAGCTCCTGTTGGAAAATTTTCTTCTTGGACTTTAACTGCAGGTACAGAAATTGTAGTATTAGTAATTTTAGAATGTATAAGTGAACCTTTATGTGCTTGTGTTATTATTGTTTCTAATGGTCCTAGTTTAGATAATTTATATGCTATTAAATCTAAGGGATCATTTGGATATAATGTTTGTGCTTCAAATTGATCTAAAAATAAACCAGTTATATAAGGTAATATTTGATTAAGGTCCTTATTTTTCTCTAATTTTATTTGATTATTCTTAGATTGTGTTCTTAAAAGTCCTTGTATACTTAAATAGATAGGTGTTTTTAATGTATTTAAATATTGATAAATATTTAAGTTGAAATCTGTTTTTAATAGAGGATTTAAGATTATTGCTGAGAAATTTATATTTTCTGTTAATGGTTTAATGTCTTCTATAGTTATTGGTGTATTTGCGAAGTTACTTGTTTGTATTCTTTTTTCTGGTGTTAAGTATTTATTAGTGAATGTTATTGTTTCTTTTTTATATATTGGATGTATTTTTTCTGGATTAGGGAAGTTGTTTATTAAGTTTTTATCTTCAGTTTTTAGTGATAGGATTATTTGATATGGGGTTTTTAAGTATTGGTAGATTTGACTTTGGTAGTATAAGGCTCCACCTGTTTTTTCTATTTTTTGTGTTTTGTTTATTAGTATGTCTTTACTTAGTGGTCCTATTGCTAATACTGGTTTCATATTAATTTCTTACCTTTTAGTATTATTAATGTTTTAAAAAAATAAGAGTAAGAGAAAGGTTTTATATTCCTCTTTCTTGCATTCTTTCAGAATCTGAAATGTTGGAGATTTCTATTCCTTTCATTGCTTCTCCAAGTCCTTTGGATACTTCGGCAAGTTTTTCAGGTTTATCATAATTAGCTGTAGCTTCAACAATTGCTTTTGCAAATGCTTCTGGATTACCTGATTTGAAGATTCCAGATCCTACAAATATTCCATCAGATCCAAGTTGCATCATTAAGGATGCATCTGCTGGTGTTGCAATTCCTCCAGCTGCAAAGTTTACTACTGGTAAGTGTCCAAGTTTTGCTGTTTCTTCAAGTAATGGTAATGGTGCTTCTATGACTCTTGCATATTCTCTTAATTCTTCAGTGTTTTTGTTTTGAACATCTCTGATTTCCCCAGTTACCATTCTCATGTGACGTACTGCTTCAACAACATTTCCTGTTCCTGGTTCTCCTTTGGTTCGTATCATTGCTGCACCTTCGTCGATTCTTCTTAATGCTTCTCCGAGGTTTCTTGCTCCACATACGAATGGGATTGTGAATTCTTTTTTGTTTATGTGGAATTCGTCGTCTGCTGGTGTGAGTACTTCACTTTCATCTATCATGTCTACTCCGAGTGTTTGAAGTATTTGTGCTTCTGCAATATGTCCTATTCTTGCTTTTGCCATTACAGGTATACTAACTGCATCTACTACTTCTTCTACGATAGTTGGATCCGCCATTCTTGCTACTCCACCTGCTTTACGGATGTCTGCTGGTACTTTTTCTAATGCCATTACTGCTACTGCCCCTGCATCTTCTGCAATTGCTGCTTGTTTTGCATTTACTACATCCATGATGACTCCACCTTTAGTCATTTTTGCAAAGCCTTCTTTTAATACGTCTGTTCCTTTTTCCATTCTATAATTCTCCTAGAAAATTTTTAAATTGTATTTTTTTATAATTTTTAAAGTTTTATATTAATTAATAATTTATTTTTTTAAGTATTTATAAATATTTATATATACAATACTATTATATAACTATTGTTATAAAAGTTTTTGTATAAAAAAAATAACTTAAAACAAGACAATAAAAAAAGAAAAAGAAAAAAAAGTTTTAAAATTTTATATATTAAGCTTTAATACTTAAACTTGTGTTTGCAATACTAGATTCATATTCATTTGTACCCGTGAAACTGCATTGAGCAGTATATGATCCTTTAGCTAAATTAATAACTAAACTATATACTCCATTAGTATCAGTATATACATAGTATGTTTTACTTAAACCATTACGTGAATTATTAAGATTAATACTAATCATTTGATTACTTAATGGTTCACTTTCACTATTTATAAGTTTTCCAGTAAAAATAAGACCATAATTAACTTTAGCAAGAAATTCATCAGCACTTAAAACAGTAACAACCTTATTAATAAGTATTGAACCATTAATTATAGTTGATAGGGAATAAGTAACATTTTTAACAGTTAAACCATTAAAACTTCCACTAACACTATATTCTCCAGGGTAAAGGTTGATTTCTAATTGATACTCACCAGTATTATCAGTTGTACATGGATAAATTTTACTTACACCATCACTAAGACGTGTTAAGTTTAATAAGATATGTTGACCAATTACAGGTTTACCATTAATATCTAAGAGTTTTCCAGTTAAGTTTAAACCATCACCATAAGTTTCAGTTAAATTATTCACACTTAAAACAGTACCAACAAATGTCATATTAGCTTTAATACTAATACTACTATAAACAGGACCTATATTAAGGTAAGTGTTATTTCCAATGGTTTTTCCAAGATAACTTGCACTAGCACTGTATTCTCCTACTGCAAGATTAATAGGTAAAGCATAATCTCCATTAATATCACTTGTAACATTATAAACCTTACTTAAATTATTACCTAGATTAGTGAGATTTAAAAATATCACCATACCATTTAAAGGAGTACCATTAAATGTAGTTAACTTACCTGTAAGATTACCAAGTAAACCAACAGTCATAGTATAATTGTTTAAAGTTAAAACAGAATCAATAGGATTAGTTACACTAATATTACAAGACCCATTACACTTATTAATATCCTTATTTCCAGGATAATAATAACTTAGATTATAAGTTCCAAGACTATAATTACTTAAATCAATACTAGCTAAACCATCCTTATCAGTGATTAAAGTATAATTAGTTCCATTAATAAGTACAGTGATATTAGCTTCATTAATAGGAATATTATTACTTGTTAAGTTAAAATTTAAAACTTTACCTTTAACATCGTAAGTGAGAATAATATTAGAATCAGTTTTTAATTTATCAACAACATTAATATTACTAAATCCATTAGATGATGTGTATAAATTGTTTCCAAAGTAAACATAATCTACATTATATGATCCTAAACTTAAATTGTTTAAACTTAAACATGCCACACCATTCACATTTGTCACAACAGGATAATATGTATTGTTAAATACGAATAGTAAACTCTCATTACTTAAAACATTACCATCTAAAGTCTTTAAACAAACAGTATAATTAACACTACTATTAATAGTGCTGAGATTAAAACCCTCAAAATGTGTAATTTTTTGAATGAAAATTAGTGAACTATTACTAGATTTAATATAATTATCATCACCACGGAAAGTGTAAGTTAAAGTATAAACACGTCCACCAGGTAAACCATTAGGAATAGAGATAATTCCATCATTAGTGAAACCATTCACTCCATTAATATTATAATAAATAGTTTTACCAGTTAATAATTTAGTTTTATAAACATCATACAAGAACACAGGAACAGTATTAGAATTAGTACCTTCAATGAAAATATAATGATCCATACTATTATTCACAAAAGTCTTCCGAGAATTTATAGTAAAATTCACTTGTAAACCAGTCCTATTAGTATAATTATAATCACCAACAAAATTATAATTCAAAATATGATTTAAAGCAGCAGTTAAATCTTTAGAAACAGGAATACTAACTTGACCATTACTATTAGTAATTAAAGTTTCTGCAGTTAATGAATCAAAATGATACTTAATAGTCTTACCCTCTAAAGGATCATTAGACTTTGAATCAGTTAAAGTCACAATAATAGCATTATCCACACCATAAGTAAAAGTATACTTAAGATATGGAGTACTTATATTTGGAGTTTGCTGAATCACATTAATATTAGTAGTAACCACATTAGATTTTGTGTAATTCTCATCACCCATAAATTGATAAGATAAAGTATAATCACCAACTTTTAAACCAGTTATAGGTAAAACAAATGCTTCACCAGATACTGCCTCTTTAGATTCTTCACCATTAAAAGTATAAGAAATCTTTTTATTAGGCAATAAATCCTTAGAAGCATTATAAAGATTAATAGTCACAGTATTACTTTCACTATTAAAAATAAAACTATAACTCACATCAGTAGTATTAATACTAGTAGCTTGAGGATTAATAGTAATAAATGTTTCACTAGAAGATTTTGAGTAATTTTCATTACCACCAAAATCATACTTCAAAGTATACTCACCACCAGC
>DAGJ01000007.1:27012-132857 GCA_002495685.1 Methanobrevibacter sp. UBA412 | reverse complement strand
ACCAAGATTCCTGAGGATTAATAGTAATAAATGTTTCACTAGAAGATTTTGAGTAATTTTCATTACCACCAAAATCATACTTCAAAGTATACTCACCACCAGCTAAATTAGTAGGAATACTAAAAGCCTCACCAGACTTAACAGTAGGCATACCAGAAATTTTCTCATTACCTAACCATAAAGTACAATTAACAAGATAACCAGGAAAAACATTGTTACTAACATCCTTCAAATTAACAATAACATTACCAGAACTATAACCATAAACAAAACTATAACTAACATCCTCAGTATCCAACCAAGATTCCTGAGGATTAATATTGAATGTTTTTTGTTCTCCATTAACAGAGTTATAGTTAGTACTTTCCTCATAATAATAATTAAATGTATGAGAACCACCTTTTAAACTACTTGACAAAATGATAGTCACTTTACCCTCAAAATCAGTAATGGAAGATTGTTCAATACTTTTATCAACCTTATACTTAATAGTTTGATCAGGTATACCGGCACCATTAAAATCATTTAAAGTCACAGTAATAATATTATCCTCTGCACCATAAACAAAAGTATTAGGAATGATTGCATTAATAGTTGGAGTTTGAGAGCTAGCCTTTAATGATGCTCCAAATTTAGATTGTGAATATTCATCCTCATTATTGCTGGTGCAAAAATTTACATCATACATAGAAGAAAGAGAATAAGTTGAAGGTAATAAAAATGTCGGTTGACCATTAGAATTAGTTGTTATAAAAGTGAGATTATTAGATTTAAGGGTTATATTGAATATTTGAGTACCACTAGAATTTGTAGTAGTTTCAATCATATGAGGGGTTTCCCCATAAGTGTTATATTGATTATAATTTGAAGTTAATTTAAGTTTGTGCTTAAAATTTAATTTTTGAGTATAATCATAAGCAGATAATTTATTTTGAAGACCATGATATAAGGTATAAACACTTAAAGTAGGCATAGTATGAGTTACTGATACCCAACCCTTAGGATCAGTTTCATTTATTATTGATGTAATAGTGTCCCCTTCTAAATAATAATTAATAAATTTATCAAAGGTTAAAGCACTTTCATTTTTAGCTACCTGAAATGTTAAACTAAAAGTTAATCCAGAGCAAACAAAATCAGATGAATACGAATCAATATAATTTTTATTAAGATATGACTCAAATTTGGGATTATAAAATTTTAAAAGATTAACTTCAGAACTCACTTCTCGTGAATTTAGTCCTGTATTCACATCCTTAGATTCTAAGAGTTTTTCTTCACAGTCTGTTTGTAATGAATCTATTTGTGTTTCTTCATTAATAAGTTCATTTTCATTTGATACATACATCGTATCAACATATAATTTTTCATCATACAAATTATCAGAACATGTAGTTATGTTAGTATTATCTGTTATTTGAGGATCACTTGCACTTACTGTCACCATGGCGGCAGTAGTTAAGATGGATAATAGCAGCGTTATTATACATATACTGATAATGTTCAATTTTTCATTTTTCATTTCCTAAATATTAATATACTCCATTTTTTTTTAATTATTTAATTTAAATTTATTTGATAAAGGAATTATTAATTCCACTTAAAAAAACCGAAATAATGGAAAATAAAAATTATATTTAATGAATAAAATTAAATTTTTTTAAAGGAATTATATTCGTATTGAGTAAAATTTTTTTTTATATACTATTTAAATCCTTTATCTGTTGAATAGTTATGAACATAGGATAAATATATAATTTTTGATTTGATTCTCTTAAAAAATTTCTAATTAGAATAAAATCTTGTAAAAACTCTTAACTTTTTTTTAAAATATTTCATCCAAATAAAGTTATATTAATTCAAATAAGCAAAGGAGTATAATAGATATTATTAAATGGAACTGGAATCATATATTGTTTATATTGAAATAATATGAGAATATATAATAAACATGATTACTAAGAATAATAGAGTTTTTAGTAAAAGTTTAAAAAATTGTTTATGAAAAGTTTTATAAAAAAAGATGAATAAAAAAGGTATTAATTAAAAAAAAGTGGAATTTAGAATTAATAAAATTTTTTTTTGGGGTGAAAAAATATGGGTTTTATAATGATTGTATTGGCTGTGATAATTGGAATGATTATTTTCAGTGCATGTTGTTCTGGAGACTAAAAAGAAGAGGGTGAAATTTATTATAAATCCTTTAAATTATATTTGTCATAGGAAACCGGAGAGAAGTTTTCATATTAAAGGCCATCAATTCCCAGTTTGTGCAAGATGCACTGGATTATATCTTGGTATAATTTCATTTTTTATATTTTACTTTATACAAGGTGTGATTCATAATTTATTTTTATTAATATTTTCAGTAGTTTTAGTAATTCCATGTTTGGTTGATGGGTTAACTCAACGTTATGGTAATCGTTTGAGTAATAATACTTTAAGATTATTTACAGGTTTAATAGCAGGTTATGGTTTAATGTTATTTGCTGAAGAAGTTGAATGGATTATTTTAAGCTTAATTTAAATAAAGTGTTTTTATAATTAAATAGTATTATATAGGAAAAATAACATAAATAGAATTAATTGAAATATATTTAAATGTGATTTATAATGGCAACAGGATTTATATTTTTTTCACACATCATTCCAGTAATTTTAGGATTTATGGGAGTACTCTGTATAATAACAGGAGTTATGGATAATCGGAAAATAGCAACTGCAATTGGTATAATATTATTTTTTATAGCTGCAATAAGTCCATTTATTATACTGCCAACAATGTTAGCTTAAAAAAAAAAATTAAATTAATTAATTATTTTTACTTTTTCTTATGATTTAAAAAATTTTTATGACTTTTTACTTATTTTTTTAGCATATATTTACTAATTTTTTTAATTCTTTTTAAAAGGGGTTTATTTTGATTTCACCTTTATGTAAGGCTGTTCCTACTAGTGCTTTTTTAAAACCTAATTCTTCTAATTTTTGAAGGTCTTTTGCTTGAATTCCCCCACCTATTATGATTTGGTCTTTGAAATCTTTAAATTCTTCTAGTAATTCTTTGTTAAATCCTTCTCCAGTTCCTACTCTAGATATATCTAAGAGTATGATTTCACTTGGATCATATTTTTTTAGGATTTCTTGGAATTCTTTTAAGTTCATGTTTAGGTTTTGTGAGAATAATTTACCGTCTTTTACATCTACACTAATAATTATTCTCTCAGATGGGAATGTTTTAAATATTTTATCTAATTCTTCTATACTTTCTAAGGTTTCTGTTGCAATTATTACTTTATATGCAAAATTTAGATAGAATTTGAAGGATTCATAATTTTTTACTCCTGCATCTAATATTACAGGTAATATCATATTGGTGTTTTTGATTTGATCTATATTGTGTCCTTGTTTTTCTATTAGGTCTAAGTCTGCTATATATACTCTTTTTGCATTGTTTATTTTTAGGTTTCCTGCAATATCAAATGGATTGGGGTTAGGTGAGTATATTGTTTGTAATGGTGTGTATGTGTTTCTTTGTCCTGATTTTCCACTAACTGCTATGTGGTTTTTTAAATCTAATACTGGAATTATTTCAATCAATTTTATTATGCCCCTTTTTTTTATTCTTTTTGGTTTTCAAATATTTTTTTTAATTCTTCGTTGAGGCGGGTTTTTATGTATTCTACACATTTTTCTCCTTCTTCGTCTAATCTTGCTGGATCATTTGGAGTATAAGATTGTTTTTCTAATTCTTCCCCTATATTTATAGCTCCTGCTGGTTTTACTCCTCGTTCGTTAAGTATTTTTTCCACACAGTTACCATCGCATCCATTTATTGCAAAGACAGGGTATTCTTTTATTAGGAGGTTGTAATTGATTTGGTCTCCAGATACTAATCCCATGCATAGTTCTATTACATCTTCGTTGTCAATTACATAATCTAATGCGGCTACTCGTGCAACTAATCCGTTAGGACTCATTCCACTACATGAAGCTATTATTATTTTATCTGCCATTTTTTTATATTCCCCTTTTTCTTATTATTTTATTTTATGAGGTTTATTAATTTATAATAGTTTATAAGGTTCTAATGGTTAAAATATTTTTTGAAAAAAAGTTTTTTTATAATGTTTTATTAATTTGGTTTAGGTAATATTTTGTTTTTAAAAAAAGGTATTAAATTTATTAAGGAATTTGTTTTTTTTGGTTTTAAAAAAAATTAATTAATAAAAAAACAGTTTTTTTATTGTTTTTTTATATGGACCATTTTATATTATCTAAAAACAAGTATATAAAGTTAACTTTAAAATAAATAAATTTAACTTTAAAAAATATTTTTTATATAAAAAACCCTAAAAAAAGAAATAAAAAAAATAAAAAAGAAATCACTCATCCACTTTAAAATGAGCATCAATAAAATTATCTAACTTTTTATAAGCACGATCAACAGCTTCACCAATAGCGTCCTCACTTAAATTAGACAAACTATCAGTATCCAAATCAACATCAGTATCAACATCTAAACGCTTATCAATATCATCAAAAGCAACCTTAACATTAACATCCATACCAATAATCTCTTTAGGATTAGAAATAAAACTTATTTCCTTATTAATCTCATTAGATAAAAAATCAGAAATATTAACTAAATCATCCTCAGACAAATCTTTAAGAACCTTCATAAAAAACACACACACAAAAAAGAATTAATAAACTATAAAAAAATAAGAAAATATTAAAAAAAGTAAAAAAATAAATTCTTTACCTAAAAATAAATCTTTTATTCCACATCAGAAGGTTCACTATTATATTGTAAACCTTTCATAGCTTTTTCAATATTAGCTTGCATTTCTTTAAGCTTTTTCATAACACGATCTTCTTGACGAGACATTGTTTGTTGTCTAAGATTATAAGTTTCAAGTTTATCTTCAAGTTCACTATTAATCTCATCATGATCTACTTTAATAAGTAAATTACCTGCAGTCTTAAAAACATCAGCATCCTTATCAGCTTTTTTTAATTCTTCAAGAGCAGATTCAGTTTCCTTAATTTGAATATCATTAGTATTTTTTTGAGTTGCAATCATTTGAGCTTGTTGTTGTAATTGTTGAAATTGATTTAATTGTTCTTGTACATTTTTTGGAATATCCATAATTATTATCCACCTTTAAAATTTTTCTAAAACATAATATAAATTTTATAATAAATACTATATTTAATTATATTTAATAATCTATTTAAACCTTATCCATAAAAAGTTTTAAACTAATTCATTAATTTCTACGGATAATCTCATCCATTTAATAGCAGAATTAAGACTAGCACGAAAACTAGTAGCATCCTCAGCATCAATACTTAAAATTAAAACATTACCATCTTGAATAATATTCATAGTACTCCTATAATCTGGAGAACTTTCAAATTCAAGTAAAATAGAATCATGAACAATACTTGCCTGATTAAAATCATCAAATTCTATTTCAATATTAGATTTAATACTGTTTAAAAATTTACTAGTACTTTCAAGGATAAAAACAACCCCCACTATTAATTTATTTTCTAATCAACCACAATCTTTTTAACATTAATTCGAAGATCTATTTTATCCCCAAATTTATTATAAAAATCAATAATTGCAATTGGAAGATTATATAATCCCTCTTCATTACCATTATCCGCAGAACGGAAATGAAGATAATTAGAACTTAATTTACTCTTATTATCCACTTCAAAACCAAGCACATCACACAAAGGACTTAAATCTGGAAAATCATTACGAATTTTCAAATCTTTAGGCTTAATATGTAATCGTTCATTACAAGTTTCAGCAGAAATTAATAAAGCTAACTCTTCCTCACCCATTGATGAAATAAAAGTCATTTTACTCGGATTTCCTTTGATTTCATAAATTAACAATAAACCATTTCGTCCAAGTTCTTTACTTTTAACAAGCAAATCTCTAATAGAAGATTTTCCACGATTAGTATAATCATAATCAAAAGCATGGGATAAATTTTTACAAAACTTTCTTGTTTTTTGTGATGGTTTTCTAGATGTTGAAATTAACATAAATAATCATTTAATTCTCCCATAAAAAAAATTTAGGAATTTTCCCTTTTATATTATTTTTAAATTTATAAAAAAATAGTATATATTCAAAGTTTTTATTTAAAAAAAAAGTTTTTTTAGAAAAAAAATATTTAATAATATTTTTTTTAGATAAGTAAAAAAAAGTCTAAAAAATTATCGTGCTTTAACTAGTTTTCTTACTTTAGGAACTTCCTTAAATAAAATTCTATATCGGCACTTAGGACACTTATTTTCCATATATCCATGATGGTCGACTTCAGTTCCACATTCTGGACATCTATACAGTTTAGTCTCCTCCTAATCCTTTGATATTACGAGTTGCAGATTTAACCATAGGGGTTTCAGGAACATAAGCTCCTCCAGTAAAGACTGTACCACATTTAGTACATTTCCAAATTCCTGCACTTACTCTTTTAACATAAGGTCTATCACATCTAGGACAAACATGTTTTTGTTTCATGTTTTCTTCAATGTTCTTAACGGATCTTTTTGCTTTTCTTCCGTATCTTGCTCCGAAACGGCCTGTTATACCAACTTTCTTTGTTCTTGCCATAATAATCACTTAAAAAATTTATTTGAATAAATAAAAAATTATATTAAAATTAATTCCTTTTACCTTTTTAGAAAAAATTCATTAAAAAACCTTAGAATGAAAATTAATTTTCAAATCCTATAATATTTTTTTTAGATTTTTATAAAAAAAAATTATTTTTTTTAATATAATAAAATAGAATTATTTTTTACTTAAATTTCAACAATCTAAATTATTGTTAAAACATATAATATACTAATATAAGATTTAAAAGTATTTAAAGTTAATGGTTAAAAAGCTTAAAAAAATAAAAAAATAGGAATTGAATAAAAACATCCTATTTACAAGTTTCCAAGTAAGCCATCTTTAACTTCAAATGCTGTATGAACTGAATCTAAAATTTCATCACGTGTTAAAGGTTCACTTCCACCTTTTTGCATGGAACAAACACAATTACCTTCTTCACTAATACCCACAGTTAATCTAGCATCTAAAATTCTTTCTTCTTCTAAACTTGGATCTAATACTATTCCATCACCAATCTTAACAAAAGTACTTAAAGATAATTTATCATTAATAGATAAAGAAACCATATTATCATAATCTAATTCTACTTCATCATTAACTAAAGTAGCTTGTGGTATTTTACAATCCATTAAAGCACTCATTACTGCAAGGTTACATGCATCAAAAAGGTTTCCATCATAATCTATTACATGTAAATCCACAAATAGCATCCAAACTTTTTCGCCTTCTTTAATACATAATTTATCTAAATCTATTAATTGACTTTCACGAATTCCACGATCAACAACACGTGCTAATTCAACACTATCAGGACTAGGTGGACCTGCTTCAAAATCTGGTGAAGCCATAGGTAATAATTCACAATTAGTCATTAAAACTCCAACATCAGGAGTATCAGGGAAAGGAGTACCAATACTAGGTTTAATTCCCGCAATTACTTGAGTATCACCTAATTTAACTCTAGCTGAACCTTCAGCTTTACTTATAACACCTGGTTCAACATAAATATTACGGTATTCATCCACAGATCTACCATCAGGTCTTTCACCTTCATTAATTAACTTAGTAATACTATTCTTTGTGATTTCCGGTACAATATCCATAATTATTCCCCATATCTAGCTTTTAAAGCTTTTCTTTGACATTCCGCAATTTGTTGACAACCACCAATAGCTAAATCTAAAGCTTCTTCAAATTCATCTTCAGTTAAATTACCATCCGCTTGTAAGAGTGTAATTTCCTCAGTACGAGGTAATATAACTATAGGAACATCAGCTTGCCCTTCTTTATCTTCAATTTCAGATAAATCAAGAACAACTTTATCATCCATCTTACCAGCAGCACAACCTACAGGAATATCCTTCATAGGAACACCAGCATCAGCAAGAGCAACTGCAGCTGCAGTAATACCCGCACAACGAGTACCACCTTCAGCTTCAATTACTTCAATACTAACCTCAACCATACTATTAGGGAAACTTTCTAAAAGTAAAGCTGGACGTAAAGCATCCTCAGCTATCTTACTAATTTCTATACTACGTCTATCTGGACCTGGTCTCTTACGATCATCCACTGAAAATGGAGCCATATTATATCTAACTCTAATAACACCAGTATCTGGACGTAAAAATCTTCTCATATAAGTGGATCTAGGACCATAAACACTAGCTAAAATCTTATTTCCACCCATTTCAACATAAGCAGACCCATCTGCCCGTTTCAAAACCCCTGCTTCAATTTTTATTGGACGAAGTTCATCAAATTTTCTACCATCGCCCCGTAAAGTATCCTCTGAAATACTAACACCTCATAATTATTAAAAAAATATAATATTTAATCTAATTTTCTCCATTTACTAGATTTCTTACCTTTAGTTTCAGGATTCAAAATACTACTAGAACTTCTCCCATCTGCTTGGGAAATATTACCAAAATGTAATTTAGAATGCTTATCAACTTTATCATTAAACTTTGATTTACCAAAAGTCTTAAACTTCAAACCATTACTATTTTCTTTATTTGAATCAGCTTCTACCTTAGCCCGAACTTCAGATATTAAATCAGATTCAATGCCTGTAATTTCATTATCTTCTTCTAAAACATCTTCTAAATCTTCAATAGAATTATTTTCTTTAACATCCAAATTGGAATTATCTTCTTCATTTATAGAAATTTCATCAATACTATTAGAATTAGATAATCTATCATTACTGAAATCTTCAACATTACTTACTTCTTCAATTACAGAATCTCCAACAAAACCTTCATCATCTTCTAAATCATCTTTAAAGTTTTGAAGAGTAGGTTTAGCTAGAACATCTTCATCATCATCTTCTAAAATTTCATGTTTTGGTGAATTATCAAAAAACTTAACATCATTTTCAGTTTCAACTTCAACTTCCGGTTCAGGTAATTTACCATCAATAACTAAACATAATTTATCCCGAATACGATTAGTTAATCCACTAGTATGAGCTTGTTCATCAATTTGATTAATAATCTCTTTAGTTAATTGTTGCATATGATCTTCACCTTTAACCCAGACTAAACCATTTTGACCAACAATAATTTTACAATGAGTTTTATCCTTAATCATATTAATCATAGAACCTTTTTTACCTATGAGTCTAGGTACTTTAGTAGGTGAAATACTTACTATAATACCTCCATAGAATTTACCCATTCCACGACCTTTTAAACCAAGCTTAGCTTTTTTAACTTCATCAACATCAATGATTCTAAAAAAGAGAGTATCTCCAACATCATAAACACTTTTCAATTCTCTTTTATCTCTCCCAAACACTTCAGAACCAGATAAAATACCAGAATAAAGTGAGTTAATATCAACATCCCACATTGAGAATCTTACTTCTTGAATCTTACCAATAACAACATCCCCTCGTTTAGGAATGTATTTACTTTTAAGAGGAGTTACACTAATCTTCTTATTACGAAGGGAAACTAATCCCATAAGTTTTGAACAAACAGAACCATTTTCCTGGAAGGTTCCTCTTCCTGAATAAAAGTCACCTTCAGCTAAGACTTCACCCGGAATCACTAAATCTTTTTCATCTACATATAACATAATCCTTATATCTCCAAAAAAATTCTTTATTTAATTAATTTAGTTTCAGCTTCCCCTCTAGATATAGAGGCCATCTTATGATTAAAAGCATCTTGTAAACCACCAGGAATCTCAACTATACCAATCCAAGACCCATCTTGTTGCCATTCTTCATTTAAAATTTTGCCCAAACTATTAATTTCTTTATAAGCATGTCCGGTTGCATCTCCTGGAAGACGAACAGCCATTTTAACCTTTTCAAAACGTATAGGTATTTTAACTTTAATAGCTTTAAGTGCAGTTTTAACTTGCTGATCTACACTTGTAAATGGATCAATTTTTACTTTACATTCATCCATAGCATTTTCAATACGTTGTGCTGGATGAGGATAACCTGTTTGTGGATTAATTGATTCACGTGCAATAGTATTAATCACCATTCTACGTTTATCTTCTTGCATATGGCGTCTTTGTTCAGCGGTTAATTGAACTTGTCCTTTATCAAGTATTTGTTTTGCAACTTCTAAAGGCTCAACTGTATCAAAAACTTTTTCCATAGCTTCTTCAGAAGCTTTATCTCCTTTTTTAGAATCTTTAAATATTTCTTCAACTGCTAATATATCTTCAATTGGTATTTCTTCTGTATGGTCGGGGTTTCTAAAATCAGCAGCTAAATCAGCATCAACTAAAATCTCAAATTTTTCCCCATAAGATTCTAACCTTGCAATAATTGCATCATCTACATTAACCATAACATCATACCCTCCCTTTTAAAAAAAAGAAGATTAAAAAAAACAATATTTATTTTAATCTTCTTATTCTACTTTATCTTCAGATTCTTCAGCATCAGCATCTTTTTTATCTTCAGATTCTTCAGCATCAGCATCTTCTTCGTCTTCATCTTCTTCTGGAGCGTTACGTTCTAAAAGAGTTTCAACATATTTTGTTACTTCATCATGATCTAATTTTCTATAAGTTTTTGTTTCAGCTTCAATAACAGCAATTTCAACTGATTTATCTGTAACTTTACCACTAGTTGCAACATAAACAGCATCTAATGCTAAATCTATAGCTTCATCAAGACTTAAATCTTCCTTATAGTTTTCTTCAAAATAATCCATAGCATCGCTACGACCAGAACCTATAGCAGTAGCTTTATATTCAATTAATGCTCCACTAGGATCAGTTTCAAACAATCGGCATCCTTTCTTATTAACTCCACCAATAATTAAAGCAGAACCAAAAGGTCTAACACCACCATTTTGAGTGTATAATTGTTTTAAATCACAAATCTTTTTAGCTAAAGCTTCAACACGAATAGGTTCATTATAACTAATTTTATTAATTTGAGCTTCTACACGAGCACGATCAATTAAAGCACGAGCATCAGCCACAAGACCACTAGTAGCAGCTCCAATATGATCATCAATTTGGAAAATCTTCTCAATAGATTTAGTTTCGACTAATCTACTAGTTGTTCTTTTATCCACGACAAGAACCACACCATCCTTAGATTTAACACCTAAACTGGTAGTTCCACGTTTAACAGCTTCTCTTGCATATTCTACTTGGAAAAGTCTTCCATCTGGACTGAATACGGTTATAGCTCTATCATATCCAGCATTTTGTTGTTGTAAAGGTTGCATATTATTCAATACCTCACTAAATATTTTTTTTTAAATCAAATCAATTCTTATAAATACAAAAATACATTTTTCATATAATAGAGGAATAAAAAAAAGTTTATTAAATCATATAAGAAAATGAAAAAAATACTCAATATTAATTCCACAATAAAGACAAAGCCTAATTCTACAAAAAAACTAAATCCTTACCACATTTTTTTCTACTTATAATTTTATTATTAAAATATAAGCAATTCTTAAAAATAAACCAAATATCCTTTACTTGGTAAAAGTTTTTTTTAATCCTACTAATTCTTGTTCTTATTTATTTATACTTAAATTAGTTAATAAACTTTATTATAAAAAAAACTCTTAAAAATAGAAAAAATTTATTTAATAGATTTTATAGAAAACTAATTATTTAAATTGAATTATATATTTAAAAAACAACAAAAAAGGGGATTTAAAAATGAACGATATTAGTAGAAGTCTATTATATGGTTTTATAAGTCTAATAATATTCTTAATCTTTACAAGTAATTTAGGTTATCCGAACAATTGGATTTGCTCTTTAATTGGTGCTTTCATAGTAATAATAGCTTATTTACTATTTAAAGGATACAATGAACTAATTAATGGGAGAAATAGTGTTGATAATAGTTGGGCTCAAATTGACGTCCAATTAAACCGAAGAATGGATTTAATCCCTAATCTGGTAGAAACCGTTAAAGGATATGCAAGTCATGAAAAAGAAACCTTAAATGAAGTAACTGAAGCTAGATCTGGATTGAAAAATGCGGATACTGTTAAAAGTGCATTAAATGCTAATAATAAATTAACTGAAACTCTTAATAATTTATTTATGGTTGCCGAAAATTATCCTGATTTAAAAGCTAATACAAATTTTCAAGACTTACAAAACCAATTAAACCAAATTGAAGGACAAATTGCAAATTATAGGGAAAATTTTAATAATAAAGTATTAAACTACAATAACCTATGCCAACAAATACCAACAAATATAGTAGCACTCCTATTCAACTTTAAACCAATAAATTATTTCCAAATAAGTGATGAAGATAGAATAACACCAAAAATTAAATTCTAAAAACATCACCCACAATATTCCCCCCCACTTTTTTTTAAATTTATTCTAATTCATAACCAAATTTTTCACCTAAAGCTTTATAAAAATCATGACCCCTGAATCTGTTTTTATTAATATTAGTAATTTTTGTTAAAATTAAAGGCAAAAATGGAGCTAAAGGATCCCCAACAACAATATCATCAATTTTTAACCATTCCACATCACGATAATGATTAAAATCTTCACTAAATTTATAATCAGAAACAATCCGCCCTAAACCTAAAAGTTTATCTCCCCCAATTCTAATAAAAACATAATCACCAATACTCATTTGTTTTAAAAAATCACACAAAGCTTTTGAATTATTAATCTGATTTAAAGAACCAGGATAATTCTCATCTAATTCATACCTAATTTCATGAATATTCTCAAAATTATTTAAATTACCTAATTTAGAAAAACCTATACTTATAAAATTATTTAACTTAAATTCACTCCATAAATCTAGATTATCCTCAGGTGATAAAAGCCAAACATTAAAATCCTTACCCTTAGATTTATTTAAAGGTAAAATGTTTTCACTAATCATTTGATTAAAAACCATATTAAAACTATAAAGATTTAAATCAGCCCCATGAATAATTGAAAACACTTGCCCATCACATCCATAAAAATTAGAAGAGGGTGAAATATTTAAATTGTTTAAAATATAAGATCTCCAAGTTAATGAATGGAAATTTATGAATTTTTTTGGAAAAATTAAATGATAATACTTATGAACCCAAGAAGATGTTGGTGAAACTTTTGAATCATTAAAAATATTTACTAAAGCCTTTTCAAGATTTATATAATCCTCTGAAGAAATAAGAGTAGTTGATTGAATTAAATCCGCACCTTTTATAAGAGCATCCCTAATTAGTTTAGCTTTAATAATAGCATCATCTGTAGATAATTTTTCTAAATGTTTACTTGTTGCACCCCAAACCCATTGATTATTCTTTTTAAACAAACGATATTTATATGGACTACTTAAACCAAGTGCACCTGTAAAATTAGTTTCAAAATTTTCTAAAATATAAGCTAAATTATCCTTATCAAAATCATGTAAAAATAGATAATCTAAAATTTCATCATCCCTCAAATTTTTTAATATATAAGGTGAAAATTTATTTTGAAAATCATTATATACTTCCTTAATCTTTAAAGGACAATTATACTTTAAATTATTTTCATTAATATAATCTTTAATAAAACATGTAGCATAATTATATTGATTAATATTAGTTAACATTGCATAAAAATCTCCTTATCCTATTTTTTCTATTAAAATAATAAATTTTTATAATAATTAATTAAATGTATTATAATTTATTAGTTAATAAAATATTGATAAAATGAAAATTAGAAAATTTTAAAAAAAGATATGAGAATAATTGTTTAAATATATTTATCTACAGCTGATTTAATAGTTCCAGATAAACCAATAGTTGTAATGTTAATTTTTTTATTATTATAACGAGTTGATAATGCTAATGCTGCACGAACTTCCTCTTCATATCCTCGTTGACATTTGAGAACAGCACGATAATGGTAAAAATCATCAGATTCATCATCATAAAATAATTTCATTAACCATAAATCAAAATTACTAGTTTCTTGTTCTCCCCAAAATCTTATGCATGAATCCCATATAGCTAAAACAAAATCATCCTTATTGTGTTTAACTTCAGATTTAATATCTAAAGTTAAATATCTTTTATTTTTACGAAGAGTTGGAGGTAAAACTTTTAGTTTCATAAGTCATCATCTACTATGCATACGCCCTCAATAACCATATTTTCCCTATTATTGTTAAAATCGATAATATTAGAAGGTACCGTAGATATTGCATTATTTATTTCTTCATTAGTAAATCCTATAGAATTGAAAATTGATAAAAAATCCTTAACTGATTTAGTATCATAAAAATTAGTAGCGCCACTTGTTAAAATTAATGGAAACTTATATTTACGTTGAAATAATAAGATTTCTTTAAAATATGAAATTACTTTTGCACGATATGATAAGTGATTAGTTAAAATATCTTTAAGTGATAATTCCACACATACATTATTATCTCGTGCAAGTTTAGCTAGAACATGATTCATACCAGAATCTCGACGATGATAATAAGGTCTTGATAAAGTATCTATTTGACGATTTTCAAGGGCTGCACGGTTTATTTTTAAATTTCCACCTAAACATGAAATGTATTTGATTTTACTACGATTTTTACGTGTAAGTTTACGTAATTCTTCAGGATTATTTGTATTGATTTCTAAACCATAATCAAAATTTATACCTAATTTTTTCTCTTCATCTCTTAAAATGTTTTCATTATTAAGTGCATTTGTATACTCTTCTTGTGAATACATTATTTTCACATAATCCCAATTTAGATTATGAGCTTCATTTAAGAGTTTTAGGTCATTTTGATAATTAGATCCTTTTAAGTTAAAATCATAATATTTCATTATTTAAGGCCGTCTCCTTTTTATTAATTATTAATATTGTTAATATTTATGGTAAGATTTCTGATAAATTTTTCATTGCAATTTCTTTTTTTGCAGGATATGCTTCTATTTTTATTTTTAAATGTATTGCATCTCCTTTATCAATAATGGTCCAAATATCATCTATTGCATCTGTTTTATCTAATCTTAAAAATAGGTTACCACTATGATCCATTTTAGAATTTAAATCTTTGTTAAGTTTGATTAATTGTTCTTGATCTGTTTCAAGTAAATTTTTAAGAAAATCTTTACAATCTCTTTTTTTATCTATTCTACCAGTTAATATTTGCATAGGTTCACCAAGTAAACCTTCAGCCATTTCTACTTCATATTCTGCAGTAGGTAAAATATTAAGTAATGCTAAAATAAGTTCTTCAGGATCTTCATTTTCATATATGAATAATCTGAAGCGAATATTATGTATCATAATTTTTAATAATCCTATTAGAAAAAATCTTTTATGATTTTTTTCTATTAATTTTTTTGTTATATAAGAAATAGTTTTTATTTAATTATATTTTATTTATTTTTTAGAAAAAAAGTAAAAATTAAAAGAAATGTAAAAAAAAAAGGAAATTAAAACTTTAGAATTTACTAGAGTTTTTGAATTTTCCGTATTTGTTTTTACCTACTTTCTTTCTTCCTTTACCTTTTTTGCTAATACCTCTACCTTTAGTACCTGCACTAGTTAATCCTCTAAGTGCTCGGTTTTTGTGTTGAGGTTCGCAAATCCAGTTAATTTTAGAATCATTTTTGATTGAAGGACTTTGTGGGTCAACAAGGATAACTTCATAGTATTTGAATTTACCATCAGACCATACCCAGTAACTGTTTAAAACTTCAAGGTTTGGATATTTTTTACTTACACGTTCTTCAGCTATTCTTTGAATACTTTTAGCTGTTGTGATTTTGTTTACACCCATTCGTTTTGGTTTACGACCACTGGTGAAACGAGTTTTTCGACGTGTTCCTCTTCTTACTCGAGTACGTACCATTACATATCCTTTTTTAGCTTTGTATCCTAAGGATCGTGCTCTGTCTATACGAGTAGGTCTTTCTATTCTGGTTATGACATTTTCTCTTCTCCAAACAGGAGCTCTTTGCCACATAAGTTCTCTTACGTAAGATTCAGATGGATTTCTCCATGCTTCTTTAATATATTTATACATCATTTTAAGTTACACCTTTAATTTAGTTCAGCCTTTTTAATGATTATAAAATAATTTCTTAAATTATTTTATTTTTAAAATGGGCCACATCCACGGGATATATAATAAAAATAAGATTTTATTTTAGTCCCTAAAAAAGTATCGTTTAGTATATTGTTGATAATTTTTTTGTAAATATTAAAAAAGTATTAATAGTTATATTAAAAATTAGTTACTATTACAACGATAATAAGATTTTTGTTTTAATCATTTATAAGGGTTTCTATTAATCTTATATAATTTACAATTCCAATTATGTAAAAAATTTTAAAGTTAAAAAAAGTTATACGGGCCTGACGGGAATTGAACCCGCGACAACAAGGTTAAGAGCCAAGCGCTCTGGCCAGACTGAGCTACAGGCCCATAGTCTCAATCTTTAAAATAATTTTATTAATTCATATTAAAAATTAAAATATGTTTATTTTAGTATATAAATATTACTTAATAAATTGAATAATACTTTTCAAATGCTCTAGCACAAGGCCTAATATATATACCTTACTTAATTATCTTTATAAATTCACTCATAAAAAAAATTTAAAGTTAAAAAAAATATCTTAACTTTAATCATTCACCTTAAAAAAAATAATTTAAGGGATTGAAATCCAAAAAATGGATTAAAAAAATATTAAATAAATTCTTCAAAAAGCATTAGCAAAAAAAATTAAAATTTTTGAAGAATTTATAAATTAAACCTCCCAAGAAGAGTACAAAAAAGAAGCACCATTAAAAAAATAGATAAATCATATTACAAGAAAATTATAGGGAGTGCTTGTAAAGATGAAAGAAAAATTTGAACTAAATAAAAACGATATATTTGCATTAGGCAAAGAAGAAATGGTAGGAAAACCATTTTACTTAGATTACTCGAAAGCATGCATACTTATTGGAGACGAAAGTAAAGCAAAAGTAGATGGAATACCAAAAGGTACATTCCTACTTGCATACTACGACAATGATAATGGGGAAAACCCTGAAGCAATACTCTTAAGAGCAATGGGACAAGTCCACCTACCAAACCAAGAAGAAATATTCAGCACACTCATAGAATATTATAAAGAACCAAACACCAGTGAAAAAGAAAAAATGGACCCACTAACCAGATACGCATTCAGTTTCAGCGGTCTAGAATGTAATGTCCTCGGATCATTTCACAAAACTGAAAATGGAGACGTTTACTTCGGATCAGATATTGACAATTTTTACAGCCCAAGTAATTACACCATATACAAACCAAAAGATAAAGCATTAGAAGCAATAGTAAACTTAGGAGTATGTGAAAAATCAGAAAAACGTCACCCAGTTAGTATAGGTAAAGTAAAGTACAGTAGCAGTTGTGGATTCAAACATAATAAAGTTAATGTATACGTATCTAGTGAAGACTTCATCGGAAAAAGAACAGCAATATTTGGAATGACAAGAACTGGAAAATCCAACACATTAAAAAAGATAATACAATTAACAGACAAACTAAACACTCCAAAAAATCCGATAGGACAAATAGTTTTCGATATAAATGGAGAATATGCTAACAGCAACCAACAAGACGAAGGAACAGCAATATATGAAATATTAAATCCTGAAAAAGTAGTAAGATACAGTGTTTTAGACAAACCTAATTTCAAAACATTAAGAGCAAACTTCTATCATGATATCAACGAAGGATTCAACATTATAAAAACAAAACTAGGACAAACAAGCAGATCAGGATACATGGAAGATTTTGTAAGTATAGAATTACATCCTCCTAAAAAACCAAAAGGGGAAATAAGCCAAGAAGAAAAAGACTCATACTTTAGTAAAATGAGAAGATATAAAAGAAAAGAAGCAGCATACCAATGTTGTTTATATAAAGCAGGATTTGAACTACCAAAAGACAAATATGGAAATCCTGAGAAAATAAGATTCACAGTGAGTTCACATATTTCCAATGATCCAAACGTAGGAATAGATCCAACAGAAGGAATAAGCTACGAAGATGCAATAGAATTCTTCACATCAATCTGGCAACACCACGATGAAATACCTTACTTAAGAGATTATCCCCTAAAACATGAAAATAGAAATTGGATCGATAAAGATTTAGAAAACCTATTAATCATGCTAACAAGATGTAAAAAAAATAGTACAAACGAAAATTTAAGAGGATACAAAAATTTAGAAGTATTAAACAATCATCACACCACCACTACAGATAATTATAAAAAAGAAATAATAAATTTTTTAAGAGAAGGAAAAATCATAATTGTAGACCTATCACAAGGCGAAAGAGAAATACAAAACGATTACAGTAAAAGAATATGTGAACACATCTTCAAAAATAGTATAAAAAATTTCATAAAAAACAAGGAAAACAATACAATACAATTTTACTTTGAAGAAGCACATAACTTATTCCCAAAACATGATGATTCAGATTTAAACCAAATATATAATAGAATAGCTAAAGAAGGAGCTAAATTAAACTTAGGATTAGTTTACGCAACACAAGAAGTAAGCAGTATAAGTAGTAATATACTAAAAAATACTCAAAATTGGTTTATCTCACACTTAAATAATACTGATGAATTAAATGAACTACGAAAATTTTATGACTTCGAAGACTTCTTAGACACATTAAGAAGATTCGCACCACAAGATAAAGGATTCGTAAGAATGAAAACATACAGCAATCCATTTGTAGTACCAGTACAAATTGATAAATTTGGAGGATGAAAAAATGAGTTATTCCGAAGGATTAAAACCAGCAGAATTCGCAAGCCAATCATCACAAACACCATTAATTTTAGATGAAGATATAAAAGAATTATTAAAAGATTGTTACTATCCAAAACATGCAACAGAAGAATTAATAGGTAACATGAACACTTACACTGCCAAAACGATTAAAAAAAATCCTATAAGAAAAGTATTAGCATTTGATGGAGGATATAATGAAGTAATGATAGGTAAAGAATTCCCATCAAGTACTGTAGCATTCTACAGGTATGGTGTGAACTATTTCCAATTAAATGACTTATTTAAATTAGAAGATAAAGAGTTTATAGGAAAATTAGATATTGGAAAATTACATAATATTGATGCATATAATTTCAGTATCCCTACAAAAAATATTAAAAGTAAAACACAAAAAAATCTTAAAAACAGTATCAGATACTTTTTATATAATCATTTCAAAAAAACTAAAATCCAAAAAACATTAATGGAAACATTATCTTGGTTTATATATAGAGAATATCGTAAACCTGAAAAAATGACATACCTTTTAAGTTCTTGTCCAAAATGTGGTAAACCTGTAATACTCTATAAACACAATATGAAAAATTACACATTCAACTGCCCACATTGTCATGAAAAAATCTATTTAACTGATGTTTTCAGATTACACGAATTAATAAGTGAAAATTTAGCAAAAGGAATAAGTAGTTATTTAATGAATACTTTAGAACAATTCCTTATAATTCATTACATTCACATACTTATGGATGTTGCTCCAAGTTTACTTAAAGAATCATTATTTATTAAAGATGGACCTTTAGCATTTTTTGGTGTTACAAGTAATATGAGTAAACCAATGAGAGAACTCATAACTTACTTAGAACATACTTATGATTTGTTTTTAGTAGGTGTGGAAAAAAGTGGAGAATTTGTGGACCATGCACATGAAGTAAGTCAATTATTAGAACCTGGAACCTATATCATACCAGATAATGAATATATCTATAAATACATAATATTTGGTGAAGAAAACATTAACCAACCTTATGGTAGTACTACATATTATAGTAATAAAATTATTTATAAATCAACTAAAAATAAGGTTTTTGTATTAGATATACCTTCAAGTCATCGTTTAAGCAAACCTTGTAAAAATGATTTTAAAAATATTGATATAATTTTAAACAATTTAGATAAATTGAAAAATGATCGTTTTGATAATGCTTTATTACCTATTAGTTTAATTAATCAAAATGTAAGTATTTCTCAATCTGTTAGTGGAAATATTCTTAAACATCATGCAGAAACAAGTTTATCTTAATAAAAAAAAATAAGAAAAGTAAAAAAAGGTTAGATAAAAAAATAATTTTTAATTAAAGATTATCATACCTATAATTGTGATAAACATCACTATGATCACCATCCCCACTAACTCTTCCATTTGGATCAATATATGCTTTAGATTCATCAGTATGTTGAATTTGTGACATGTCCCCTGAATCACGAGCTTTTTGACAACTATCACAACATATTCTACCCCATTTTCCAGGAACTACCTTACCACAATATACACACACTCCAAAAGTTTCAGGCCCATTTGAACTACTTGAAATAGAACTATCACTGTTACTGGATTTAGTTCCTTGTGAAATTAAACTAGTAACAATCAAATCTTGTGAAAGAGTGGAACTTTTATATCCATCAACACCATTAAATTTTGATAGTATAGAATAATTTCCTGAAGGTAAATTTATAGGTAAAGATACCATTCCATTATTATCTGTTGTAAGATTGTATTCTTTAGATTGATTATTAGAATTATTTATAGTTAAACTAACATTTTTATTTGTTAATTTATTGCCCTCATTATCAGATAATGTTACTGTGAAATTTTCTCCTTGATTAATAGTAGTGGCAGATGCCACAAGATTGGTTTCAACTCCAGAAGATAAAGCCCATATAGATGCACAAGAAATTACTACAATTGCTACTACACATACACATAACAAAATTAGTTTATTAAATTCCATGAAAAAATCACTCCCTCTAAATATAATTTAAAAACAATTTATTCTTTTTTTTAAAAAAATTTTATAGTAATTATACTTTTTTTATAAGAATATATAAATTTTTATAAAAAATTTTAACCAAAAAATAGGAAAATAAAAGACCAATTAAATATAAAAAAATTAGGGAAAAATTATTATTATATTGAAAAAATAATAATTAGTAGCTATATAAAAATAAAAGTTTTAATAGTAAATATTATTTTAGGGATTAAAAGTATGAGTAAACCAAGTAATCAGAATCATAACAAAAATAATTATAATAAAAAGAAGATTCAAGACTTAGAAGGTATTATTGAATTGAAAGATGGGGAAATAGATGAGTTAAATATGAGTCTAAGTCAAAAAGATGATAAGATTAGTGCTTTGAATTCCCATATTGCTAAGTTTAAATTTGAAAAACAAAAAATGGAATTAAAATTAAGTAGTGAAGTGAATAATGAGAAAGCTAAACTTAAAGAGTTAGATGATTTACAAGTTAAGATTAATGAAAAAGTTGAAATTATTGAGGATAAACAAGATCAAGTTAAATATTTAAGAAGTTTAATTGATGATTATAAGGTCCAAATAGAAAATAATACTGTTAATTTAGAAACTCAATTACGAAAGATTAGTAAAACTTATGAAGGGCTTCTTGAGCAAAAGGATAAGATTATTAATAAACAAGATGAAAATATAAAAGAGTTAATTGAAAGTAAAGAACACATTATTAAAGCTAATAAGACAAATATGATTAGTTTAGAACTTCAAAATGAGAATTATAGGAAAATAATTGATAAATTTGAAAAATAATATTAATCATTATTTATATCCTTTATTAAATAATTTAAATTTTTTAAGTGTTTATTTAAACTAATTTCAGTTAATTCTTCTTTTTCCTTGCTTTGTTGATAAAATTTTTTTATATTCTTTTCATATTTTTCTAAAATTTCACAATATTCAATTATGTGCTTATTTTTATCATTTATCCAAAAATTGATCCGTGGTATAAAATCATACCCTATACTTTCAATTATGAGTAATTGTGAATAATTTTCTTTATAATTAGTATACTCCTCTAAAAAATTTTTATAATCTTCTATCCATTCATTGTTATCTATTATATATTCTTTTAAAACATTGTCTTTTATTAAAATATAATCAAGATCTAATCCATAACTTATTTTTGAATCATATTTTGGTATTTCATTCACTTTTTCTTTTATAGTAATGAAATAATCATCAAGATAGTCTTCTATATTTTCTAGATTACTTATTAAGTGTGTTGAATCTATGGTAATTTGTAAAGTTTTATTATTTGTGTTTTTAATTAATGTTTGTGTTTGATTTTTAATTGTAACCATTTTTTCTAAGAATCTATTTAAAATTTTTTGGAATTTTTCATAAGATGTTAATAATTCAACAGACTGTTTTTCTATATTTTCATTTATTACAGGTAATAATATTATCTTGTTAAATATGTTATATTGACTGTGACTTATTAATTCAATTGTAGATAAGTATACTTCAGGTAAGAGAAATACTTCTGCAATGAAACTATTGAACTCTGAAGTGTTAGGGTTTTCAATGTTAATAATTTGAAATACCTTGTTAAAATTTTCATATAATTTATTATTCTCCTCATTTAATAAAGGCCCACTTTTATTTAAATAATTGCTTAATTCTTTTAAAGTATTTAATAAAATTTCATGTATACTGTCTACCCTTTTTAAATCGTTTTCTTCAAAAGCTTCTTCTAAGGAATAAATTAAATCATCATCAAAAGATTCAATAATTTGTAAATAATTATCATAAAAATCTTGATGTACACTTTTATACTCATCCATAAATTCATCACTAGTTTCAGAATCTAAATCATTATTTTGAATCAAAAAAATAACACACTCCACCTTAACCTATTTAATGCATCCAATGCCCACAAGAAGTACAATAATCATAATCTGAATCAAGCAAAAGTCCACACTGAGTACAATAAACCTTATGACTTGGCTTCAAATTAGGTTTAATAATACTACCACAATTAATACAATAAACAGTATCTAAAGTATTTCTTTCACCACAATGTGGGCAAATAATAAATTTCTCCCTTTTATAACCATTTTCAATATTTCTTTGAACCCTACGCAATCTGCGCTTTTCAATTGCAATATCATTTAATATTTCCTCTTGTTCCCGATAATTCATTTGATCAATAGTTTCTCTTTCAAAATTCAAATCATCAATTAAATCTTGCATTTCACAAGGTTGTTTCTCAAACAAAAGAGTTTTACGTTTATTAATAATTTTACGTTCATTTAACAAATAATCTTTCTCTTCATTAGCATCTTTTAAGTCAACTTTCTCCTGCTGAGTTAAAAAAGATTTATTTTCTAAAGATTTAATTTTCTTTGTAATATCAGTTAAATCTAAATTCACATTATTTAAAGCAGCATATAATTCATCTAATTGTCTTTTATGCTTTTTTTTCAAATCATGAATTTGATCATCCCGACGTCTTTGATAATCTATTAATCTAGTGTTTTTTGTTTCTAATTCCTTTTGAAGTTGATATTTTTCTAATTCATCAGAGTATAACTCTTCAGTAATAGGGAAATTTTCAATCTTTTTAGCTACATCCTGATTAATATCCAAATTTTTTAATCTTTCACCACATTCCGGACAATACCTATTTTCTTTTGATACTTCAAATCCACAAGTAGGACATAATAATGGAGGTGTAATTTTTTTATCACCTGCTAAAGCTTCATCATATAATTGTTGAATATATTTTTTATCTTCATATAACATTGCACTATATCCAGGGATTTCATATTCTGGATCTTCATATTTCTTATAAAACCATTCTATAATATTATAAATTATATGATGTACTGTGTATGCTTCATCAATATCACCTTGATATGCTTGATGAACTACCATATTACGAAGATGTCGGATTTCATGAAAATCCTTTGTTAAACGAGAAGATAAAACTTTTTTATCAAATAAATAATCTATGCGAGATTCTTGAGTAGTTAAATCACTAATAGGAACATCTTCATATTCACAGACTTTATTGATAATATTTTCTGCAATAGATCCCCCCATAGTAAGAACACTCATACTATTTTGATTATACAAATTAAATTCAAGCTCCTTTGTCATTTTTTCGATTTCAGGAAACTTATCTTTTAAAAATGTGAAACAATAATCAACCATAAAATACATACCCAATAATTTATAATTATTTATTATAATATTAGAATTAATATAAATATTTATCCATAAAAAAAGATTTTTATAATGTAATGTGTTAAAATATTTTTTAAATTTAGTTAGATTATGTTAAAAAAAGTTTTAATAAATAGGTTAGTAATATGGGAAGGTTTAAAAATTATTTTTTAATTCCTTAAAATTTTTATTAAAATTTTATTGGATTTGGTTTGGTATGTGAGAATTAAAAAATTTTTTTAAATTTAAAACCTTCCCATAAGCATGATATATGATTTATTGATATTTCATTATGAAACGCTTAATATCAAATACAATATTATCCAATCTGTCATTATAAATATCTATTAATGATATTATTTCAGATTTATGTTTTTGATTAGCTTGTGAATTTTTTGTTAATGATTTTAAAATTCTACTTATTTCATCTTGATGAGGAATTATGAAACGGTTTAATATTTGGTTTAAGTATGCTATTTGATTGTTAGAAAAATTATTAAAATTTTCATTTAAGTAATCAAAACCATGCTTGTTTATTGTTGAATTAATTTTACTTATCATGAATTGGAATATGAAAGGCCAATCAATATTGTTTTTTATAATATCAACAATATAATCTAGGGCATCTTCAGGATTAGATTCATTTTCCATATTATTTATATAATCAGATAAGTCATCAAATCCACTGAATAAGTTTTTCTGCTTATTTGTAATTTGAATATTAGTATATTTTAAGTAAGATTTTAATGATTTACAATCAATAGCAGAATTTAATAATTTATTATTTTTTTCACTCATACTTAATATTTCATCAAAAAAGAGCAAAATGTTTGATAAGTACTCTTTATTAAATAAAATTTGATTTGTGAAATGATAGTTTACTTTTTTCCTTAATTTTTTCACTTCACTATTTTCTTCTTTACTTGTGGGATTATTTAATGTATCATTCCATATGATGAGTTGATTATTATAGTAATTTAAATCGTTTTTAAAGGAAATAAAATTCGCTATTGTTTCACATAGTGTTTCATTTTCATTACCTGGAATTTTTAAATTATAATTTTTTATAATATTTGCTACACTTATGTAAGTATCATGAGATTTATGTTGTAAGATTTTTATTGATAATTCACAAATATCTAGTGATTTTTCTAAGTTTTGAAGGATTTGATTATTAATGAAATCTGTTAAATCATTACTTGATTCATCTAATTTTATTATTAATCCAGTGTATTCATTATATATTTCACTATATTCTTTATAGAAATCTTCATTTAATTCTTTGATTTCTTCTATTTGGGTGTTTATTATTACTGGATCTATTTCAATATTAATATCATTGCGGAATGTTTTATTTTGAATCATGTTTTGATTTTACCTCCTTAAAAAAATAATTTTAAATTTTTGTTTTCCAGGTCTAATTAATAATATTAAATTATTATTTAAATATGAATTTTCCAAGAGCATTTGAAAAATAAAAAAAGATTTATAAAAAAAGAATATAGATTAAATGAAATTATTATTTTTTAAGTATTCTAAACTAATCTTTAATGATTCAGGATTATTTGCTTCTATAATGTAGGTGCCCTTATAATTTTTTTCATCAAGAAGATATAATACCTGTTTTAAATCTATACTGCCTTCACCTAATGGCAAGTGTGAATCATCATCACCATTATTATCATGCAAATGTATGTGTTTAATTCTTGGAAAATACATTTCATTTTCACTAAAACCTGCAGTGTAAGCATGACCAATATCAAAAGTCATAAACATATCTAAATTATCAAGTGTAGAATTTAACCTATTAATATCAGTATACATAAAACCAGGAATAAGGGGCATATTCTCAATTAAAGGCATAACCCCAGTACCAGAACTATAATAATGAATTTCCTTAAAAGAATCAACACAAATATCATAAATATGATCTTCATAAGGTTGACCCAAAAAAGAAACCTTACCTGGATGAATAACAACATTTCTAGCACCTAAACGAGCAGCATCATCAATACTATCTTTTAATTCCTGCATACTAGCTTCTCTAATACTGCGTGTTAAACTGCAAATATTCATATCAATAAGGGGACTATGAACACTATAAGTAAAATCATAAGAGTTTAATAAATCAAAATCCAAATCATGATTAGGATAAGATTTAACAAGCTCCACAAAGTCCAAATCTAAATCCACACAATAATCCAAAAACTTTTCTAAATCAGTGCTTGCTAAAGTTGATGCTCCAATATTCATAATAAAACCTTTATTTAATCATTTCTTCTTCTTGCAAAAATTCCAATATTCTCATCAATAGCATCTAATAAGATATCTGTTAACTCCAAACCACGACGTAAACGTATTAAACCACTTTTACCAACAGTAGCAGTGAATAAATAGTCATCACCTACAAAAATATCAAAACTAGAACCAGTACTATCTTTTGGGAATTCTAAATTAACACCTTTCTTATTAACTTGACAAGGTATTCTTAAATCATCATCAGGACCTTCATTTAAAGTTTCAATACTTATACCAATACCGATTTTACGTTCTAATTCATCAATACGTTTACCGCCACGTCCAATAATTTTAGGACGATACTCATTCGGAACTGAAACTCTTACCCTATTAGGTGAAATAATTTTAGCTTCAATTTGTGCTCCTGGAATAACCTTTTTAACATCCCTAATAATTTGTTTTTCAGCTATACGTTCAACACTACTAGATTCATCTTCCTCAGAACCTTTTTTACCTACTTGTTCCACATCTATAACAATAGTTTGTTCCCCATAAGTATAAATCTCATTCTTTAAATCACCAGTTAATAAATCTCTAACTTCTATAACTGGTCTAGCTAAATCTTGTTCTTGCATACCACTTGGTACTTTAACAGTCATTCGAGTTTCATAAACACTACTAATATGGCCTTCATCTATAAAAATAGTTGTATCAACAATACTTGGAATAACACCTAATTCAACACGATTAGTTATTCTTTGAATAGCATCTATAGGTTTAGTAGCATGAACCACACCAACCATCCCCACACCTGCAAGTCTCATATCTGCAAAAATTTGAAAATCATAACTTTTACGTAACTCATCATATATTGTTACATCAGGACGTACAAGTAAAAGAATATCAGCTGTTTTCTCCATATCCCCCTCTAAAGGAGAATATTGAGTAATTTCATCGGGAACTTGTAAATCACGAGGAGATTCCATAGTTTTAACAACTTTACTCATATTCTGACTAAAATAAGTAGCTAAAGCTTGTGCAAAAGTACTTTTACCTGCACCTGGAGACCCACTAATTAAAATACCATGATCACCTTGACTAATACGATTAAGTAAATCTTCACTTATATTATAATCTTCAAGTGATACTTCAGCAACAGGTCTAACAGCAGTTATTTCCATTGCTTCACTGAAAGGTGGGCGAGTGATACTAATTCTTAAATCTTTAGATTGAACTACAATAGCTCCCTTCAAATCAGCTTCTAAATATGTTCTTTTATCATTACTTGCCTTTTCAAGAATTTCTTCAGCAAAGTTTTCTAAATCATTATATGAAATCTTATTTTCTGAAATTTGTACAAGTTCAATATGTCCAGGTGTTCCTTTCTTAGCAAAAGCAGGAACATTTTCTTTTAAATGAACACTCATTGTATCTGCAGTGAAAAATTCCATAATTTTAAGATCTTTATCTCCATGATATTTTTGAGCATTATAAATTACATTTAAACCTTGTGCTTCTGCAGTTTCGGCTTGAACTTTATCACTTGTAACAAGTATTGCATTTTCATCACGTGCAACATCCCTTATAAGTGCATCAACTTCCCCTTTTCTGGCATCTATAATTTCAGAAGTATTAGGTCTTCTTCCTGTAAAATGAATATTTAAATATTGATTTTGAGCTAATTTTTGTAATTCTTTTAAATTATTTAATCCTGTGAATCCTGTTGGTCTACTATTGTTTGCTTGGTGTTCTAATTCCGCTATTACAGCTTCAGGAATAATTATTTCTGGATAAATTAAATCATCATTGTCGAGGATTTTTTTTATTGTTCCTTCAATTATTGCACTTGTATCTGGGACGAATCGTTTTTCTTCATCTTCTTCAGTTATATCGTAATCCATTTAAAAATCCTCATACTTGTTTTTTTTAATAATTATTGTTTTCCATAAACTTCTTCTGGATTAAATAATCTTTCACTAATTGTTTTTATTTCATCATCAGATATATTAGTAATATCTTTTGTTTTTAAATCTAATTGTCTAAAGAAACAACTTCTATATCCTAAATGACAAGCAGCTCCTTTTTGATCTATTTTTAAAATTATTGCATCTGCATCACAATCAAATAATATCTCATGGACTTGTTGTGTGTTTCCACTACTTTCTCCTTTCATCCATTGTTTTCCACGAGATGTACTATAATAATGTGCTTTACCAGTTTTTAATGTATCTTGTAACGCTTCTTCATTCATAAATGCTACCATTAAAACTTCATTTGTTTGATAATCTTGTGCTACAGCAATTATAAGATTTTCACCATTTTTTTCTAATCGAAAATTCATTTCCATTAATTTATTCCTCCTTTAAATAATTTTAATTATAAATGTTTTTTAATAGTATCAGCAAGTACATTAACACTAACAATTTCTTGTTCTCCACTATACATATTTTTAAGTGTTACTGAACCTTGATCTAAATCTCTTTTACCTACCATCACAACATAAGGAACTTTCAATTTATTAGCATGTTTTAATGCTTTTTTAAATTTTCGAGTAGATAAATCCACTTCAGTTTTTACTCCTTGATTTCTAAGTTTTGTCGCTATAGTAAATGATTCAAAGTGTGTTTCTTCATTTATAGGTAAAACATAAGCATCAATATAAGGAGTTAAAACTTCTGGTTCTTTAATTGCATTCATCAATCTATCAAATCCAAAAGCAAAACCTGTAGATTCTACTTCATCACCACCAAATATTTTTATAAGACTATAAGTTCCTCCCCCACAAACTTGTTTTTGTGCTCCAAGTTCAGGAATGTATACTTCAAAAACTATTCCAGTATAATAATCTAAACCTCTTGCTACACCTAAATTTAGTTTATAATTTTCAAGATTATAACTATCTAAAGCTTTTATTAAATCTTTTAATTCATCTATACTATCTACAGTTTCTTCATAATCCCCAACTAAATCTTCAATATTTTTAATAATATTTTTATTCCCCACCATATCAATTAAGTCAATGAGTACTGCATTTAATTCAGGATTATCTATTAATGGTTTTTCCCCAATAAGAGATTCTTTTAATAAATCTTTATCCCCTTTATCTATTATTATCATTAATTCTCTTTGAGTATCAGAATCTATATCAAAGTGTTTGAATAAACCTCTTATAATTCCAAGATGATTAATATGTATTTCTGCAGTTTTTATACCTAATCTTTCTAAGGAAGTATTACACATACTTAATACTTCTGCTTCACCATCAGGACTTCTTGCTCCTATGAGTTCACATCCAAATTGCCAAAATTGTCTAAATCTACCTTTTTGAGGTCGTTCATATCTAAAACAACTACCATAATAATATAATTTAATTGGTTTTGCTGTTTTTGTTAATTCATTTAAATATAATCTAGCAACTGGTGCAGTGATTTCTGGACGTAATGTAATTTCACGATCACTTTTATCCTTAAAATTATACAATTGATCCACTATTTCTTCACCAGATTTTGTTGTGAATAATTCTAATTCTTCAAAAATTGGTGTTTTAATTTCTTGAAAAGCATATGATTGAAAAACATCACGTAATATATTTTCTACTCTTTTTCTTTCTCTCATTTCATCAAATAGGAAATCTCTTGTTCCTCTAGGTCTATTAAATTCCATAAATTGTTTATCTCCATGAAAATAATTTTTTTATTAATATAATTATAATTTATTAATGTTAAAAATTTATTATTAATTAAATATTAGTTGTTATGCTTATTAAAAATATTTAATAAAAATATGAATTCAAAATAAATAATACTATAATAAAAACTTTCTTAATCCTTTAATATATTTATAAGATAAAAAATAATAATAAATATATTAAATACTGATTTTTATTTATAATAATAAAATATTAAAAATTAAATTTATCCATAAAGGTGAAATTAAAAAATGATTATTGATGGAACAACAAATATTATTGGAGTTATTGGAGATCCTATAGAACACAGTTTTAGTCCAATAATAAATAATGCTGCATTTGAATATTTAAACTTAAATTATGTTTATTTACCTTTTCACGTATTAAGTGAAAATCTTGGATCTGCTATTGGAGGAGCTAACAAATTAAATATCAAAGGTTTAAATGTAACTATACCTCATAAAAAAAATGTACTTGTAACTTTAAACCACTTAGACCCGATAGCTAAAGAAATTGGAGCAGTTAACACTATAAAATTCGAGAATAATGAAGCTATTGGTTACAATACAGATGGAATAGGATGTTTACATGCCCTAGAAAACAAAACAAGTGTAACAAATAAAGACATACTTGTAGTTGGTGCTGGTGGAGCAAGCAGAGCAATATGTTACCAATTAGCACATTCAGGTATAAACTCATTAACAGTGATAAATCGGGATTTAGCTAAAGCAGAAGAATTAACAAGCAATATTAAAAATACTGGAATACTATCAGATTTAAACTATGACAATATGGATAATTTAATACTTCAAGCACAACAAACAGATATCTTAATAAACACAACACCCCTTGGAATGAAAGGATATCCTGACCAAAACCCTATATTACATGCTGATGAAATACCTGAAGACATAATTGTAAATGATATAGTCTACAATCCAATTGAAACAAACTTAATTAAAGAAGCAAAAGAAGCAGGAGCAAAAACAGTAAACGGTGTAAAAATGTTAATTTACCAAGCTGCAGAAGCAATAAAAATATGGACTGGTAAAGAAGCACCAAAAGATATTATGGAAAATAAATTAAGAGAAATTTTAACCACAAAAATAGAAGAAAAGAAAATATAAATCCCAATATTATTCTTTCTTTTTAAATTCTAAAAATTATGACATCCACCAACAAAAAAGAAGTATTGAAACTTTTAAAAATTATAGGAGTAGATACTCGCTTTATCAGTTACACACCTGAAATTATCTACATAAATAATTTACGTTTCAGTAAATTCAGTAGAAAACGAGAGCAAACTTTCAATAAATATTATCCTGAAATAAAAATATTAAGAAGTAGTTTACTTCAAAAAATTTGTAATCATGCAAGTAAAATTTTATCCCACCAACTAAAACCAAAAGACACTGTTTTACTTCCAGAAATTAAAGATTCAACTGATGAATTAATAATAATTATACTGGAACCTTATAGTAGAAAATACGGAATAAATTTCGTTGAATACAAGGATAAAGATAATTTTAAAATAAATAAAAAAATTAGTAGTTTAACCTTAAATATTGAAGCATATAATATATTATCCGATATCTTCACAGGTGAAGGTATTAATTTCAAAAGACATAACAATAATGAAAATGTTCCAATTATTTATCCTTTTATTAATGTTTCTAATGAATGGATAAACAGCTTTTTAGATAACAATAATAAAACAGATTATCCTGCAAGAACTTATGGAAAATTAAGTTTAAGCTTTATGGATTTCATATCAGAAATCATACCTCAATATAAAGAAAATATTCTTAAATCTAAAAAATTTATTGAAAAAAATCATTAAAAAAAGGGAAAAAGATTTTAAAAAGGATAATTTTAAAAACTAAATAAACTAGTTTGTCCCTTATCTAACTTTTCAGATTCTTTTTCTTTTTTAGGTTTTTTAGACTTTTTAGGTTTAGATTCTTTCTCTTCTGGTTTAAAATTTTCTTTTTCAGGATTTTCATTACTAATTACATTAGAATCATCATCAGATTTAGAATCCTTAACTTTTTCTTCTGCATTTTCTTTTACTTTATTTAAAGTTTTTTTAGTAGATTCCCGATAAATTCCTGTTTTTATATTCTTATTAAGTTCTTCACGTTCTAAACGTTTAGCTTCATTAATTTCTTTTTCCATTTTCTTAATGACTTTTTTTGGAATTTTTCTTTTACGGAAGCGTTTAATCTCATCATCTTCTAATTCTAAAAAGCTACTGATTTCATAAGCCATTTCATCATTTTGGAAAATAATTTCAAATGAAGGAAACATAGTATATGCTACTTCTAATGAAACGTGCATTTTATTTTCCATTTTTTCAGCAATACGATCACGTAAAGCTCGTTTACCCCGTGTTTGACCCATTAAACGAAAAGCTTGAGCTCCTGTTAATCTTGTAAATTTACGATAAGTTTCTTTTTTACTTAAAGCAACACCTGGCCCCATAAAATCAGATGCATATCTCCAGTAAGTATAATCCCTTGTAGCTCTTGCTCTTCCAAAGTACAAATCAGCTTTAGCAATATTTTCATATGCATTTTTTATTTCAGATGGTTTTTCATATTCATGGGGAATATTTTCTGCAATATATTCCATTACAAGAGTAGGATCTTCATCAATCATCATATCTGGTTTAATATGATTAACTGTTCTACTTTTAAGAACTGTACGTACAGTGTCAAAAATATTATTAGTGTTATCTTTTTGTGAAATATTATCTAAATTTGATAATTCAAATTTTTCACCGTCTTCACTTGCAGCTTGTAAAGTATTGATTGCTGCACGCATATCTCCATTACTGTTTTTAGCTAAAACTTTTATAGCTTCAGGATCAAAATCTATTCCTTCTTTTCTGCAGATTTTTTTTAATGCAGCACCTACAGAGTTAGTGTGAACTTTAGTCATTTTAATTACAAGACATTTAGTTTTAATAGTGGTTAATCGTTTACTATAAAAATCATTAGCCATCATAATCATAGGTTGTTTAGATTCTTTAATAATTTTATTAATAGCACGTGATCCTCCACGATCATCATTACCATTAATACCATCTACTTCATCTAAGATAAGAAGTTTATATGATTCACCAAAAAGAGAATGTGTACTAGAGGATTCTCCAATAGTACTCATTAATATATCATAAGATCTTTTATCGCTGGCATTTAATTCTATATGTTCAGAGAATTCTTTAGCTATTATATAAGCTAAAGATGTTTTACCTATACCTGCAGGTCCAACTAAAAGTAATGGTTTTTGAGGATTACCTTTTTTCCACTCATTAACCCAATGTTCTATTTGTTTTTTACTTTTACCATTACCTAATAATTCTTTAAAGGTTTGTGGTCGGTATTTATCTGTCCATAACATGTTATGTAAAGTCCTTTTAATATTTTAATTCATATTTATAAGAATTTAGCGAGTAACGCTTCTAATTGTATTCTAGGATTGGCCCCTTCACGTATACGGAAATCTGTATCAGCAATACCTTCAATTAAATCCATATACACTTTACCTTCCATTTTATCATCCATAACACGTCTACTAACTTCTTGATAGATTTGATTAATCATATCTTCACCACTAGTACCATGTAAAACCATTGTTTCACGTAAAATATTCCTAGCACCCATAAAATCACCAGTAAGGGCTTTTGTAACTAAATTATTAATATCTTCAGGTCTAGCTTTACTTACAACATCATATACTGCATTTTCAGAAATAACTTCCCCTTCAGAAGCTGCAGATTGTAACATATTAACAGATTTACGCATATCCCCTTCAGCAAAATAAACAATTGTTTTGATAGCTTCTTCATCAAATTCAAAACCCTCAGAGCTTGCAATATATTCCAATCGTTTATTAATATCTTCACCTTTAAGTGGTGCGAATCTGAAAATAGCACAACGAGATTGGATAGGGTCTATGATTTTACTTGAATAATTACAACTTAAAATGAAACTAGCAGTCTTAGTATACATTTCCATTTCACGACGAAGAGCATGTTGAGCATCTTTAGTCATATTATCAACTTCATCAAGGAAAATTATACGAAATGGAGCACCAACAGGTTTTAAACGGCAAAAGTTTTTAATATTATTTCGTACAGTATCAATTCCTCTAGCATCAGAAGCATTTAACTCTAAAAAATTTTGTTTCCAATAATCTCCAAGAACAGCTTTAGCTAAACTTAAAGCAGTAGTTGTTTTACCAACACCTGCAGGGCCAGTAAACATAAGATTAGGCATACTTTCTTCATTAACATACTTTTCAAGTCTGTTTATAATTTGTGTTTGACCTACAATATCATCTAAACTTTGAGGTCTATATTTTTCTACCCATGGACCAATCATTTTATTAATCACCAATTATTTAATTCTTTAAAAAAATCATTTTAAATAATATTTATTAAAATAAGTTATCTAATACATTTATAAGATTTTCATATATAATAAAATTTATCATGAAAAAAAGTTTATTAAAAAGTGATTAAAACTGAAAACCCAGTACTTTCACTTAAATATTCAACTTTACCATCTATTTGACTAACTAAATTATTTATAATATTTATTCCTAAATTACTATCTGAAACTGGTGAAAAATCAGTTGGCGCTCCATGACCATTATCTTTAACAATAAGAACAACATTTTCAGAACCCTTTTTAAGAACAACTGAAAATACACCTTCATTACCTTTATCAAAAGCGTGTTGAATAGTATTAATACATAACTCATTTAAAATTAAACCTAACGGAATAACAATATTTAAAGGTAAAGTTATATTATCTAATTCAAAAACTGGACGGATTTTAGTATTATAATAAGAAAACAATGTTAAAACTGTTTGTCTAATATAAACAGAAGCATCAATAACACGATTAGAATCCAAATCATCATAAACTTGTTCATGCGCAAAAGCCATAGATTTAACACGATTATAAGTCTTACGAACAGTAGCTGAAGGATTATCTGGATTAAAATGCATTTCTAAATCGAATATACTTTGAATAATTTGAAGATTATTCTTAACACGATCATGAACCTCATTAATAAGAACATCCTTCTCATCCAAAATAAGTTCTAAATCATCAGCATATTCATTTTTCTCAGATAAAGCATTACGTAATTTATCTTCATAAACTTTTTGTTGAGTAACATCTTGAATAAAACCAATAACAACTTTACAATTACCATCATCATCATAAAATGCTTTATTAAGTTGAGCGATATACTTAATTTTACCATTAAAAGTTTTAACACGAACAGTTAATGAAATTTGAGGATTATCAGGATTTAACTTAGAAATTGCATCATCAAAAATACTACGATCCTCATCAAGAATCAAATCTAAATAAGTATTAATATTTTCATAATCATGTTTTGAAGGATCCATATCAAGAATATTAAAAATTTCAGTAGTCCATTGAATATTCTTAAAATTATATGAAGAAATAGCAATTTTTGCCATACCTTGAATAGTATTAAGATTTTTATGTAATCTTAATGCTTCAATTTCTTTTTTCTTAGATTTAGTAATATCTGTAATACTAATTTGAGCTACATCCTGATTTTCATATTTAGTAGGAACTGCAAAAACATGAAGATAACCATATTTACCATTTTTCAATGGGTATTTAACATCAAAAGTAGTATTTTTAATTCTATGACTAATAACTTCATCTAATAATTCTAACATATTTCCATATTCTTCATCAGTTAAAGAAATGACTTCAACATTTTTTAAAATCCAAGATAAAGGGTTAACTTGCATAAAATCTTCAATAGAATAACCTAAAATTTCAAAAAACTTATTATTAGTATGCAAAACCTCCCCTTTATAATTCATGATTAAAAACCCATCTTTAGAATTATAAAATAGTTTTTCATGTTCTTGTTTAAGTTTAGCATAATCTGTAATATCTTTACTATAAATTATTAAATAGTCATCTTCACGAACATAATAAATGTTTAAAGCAAACAATAAATTATTATCTTTATAAATTAAAACTATTGTGTTAATCCTACGATTTTCATTCCAAGCTCGCATTAAACAATCAAAAGAATTAAATTCCTTAACATTTGAAAATAAGTCTTTATAGGATCTTCCTATAATATTATCAGTTTTATCACCAAATTTAACAACTGGCCGATTTAAATATACATAAACAAAGTCTTCAGCACCATCCAAGGGTTCTAAAACACCAATACTGAAATCAATATTATTAGCAATGGGAGAGTGTTCTAATTCTTTAACATCATGAATTTTATCTGAAAAATGGTGATATTCTTTCAAATCTCTAAGAGTTACATTCTTTTTAGTATTATTATCCAAGTCAATATGTGTTAGCGTATACATTTTGCATCATTATTTAAATTCTTAATTAAATTATAATTATTAACATTAATATACTTTTTTAAAGTTAAAGATAATAACATATTCCCCATTATCAAATGTATTCTAAATAGTTTTATTAATTGTTTATAAAATTGAAATTTAATTTATAAGAATATATTGAAAGTATTTATATACTTATAAAATTAACTAATTATCATAAAAAAATTTAAGGAGTAAATAAATTGAAAGGAACATGGAAATTAAGAATCAGATTAACTTTAGCCATGATAGCATTATTTGCAATGGTATATATCATATTATTCTTAGTTTTAGGAATACTTGGTATAAACTTAGGAGTGAGTGCTTATGCCCTCATAGGGTTACTATTAATATTTATACAATACTTAATGGGACCTAAACTTGTTGAAATGAGTATGGGTGTTAAACATGTTACTCGTGAAGAAGCACCAAACATTTACCAAATGGTTGAAGAATTAGCACTAGCTGCAGATGTACCAATGCCAAAAATAGGTATTAGTGAAACAAACATACCAAATGCTTTTGCATATGGCCGAACTAGACGTAGTGGACATATTTGTGTAACAAGAGGAATTCTTGGAGTAGTTAACCGTGACGAATTAAAAGCAGTGCTTGGACACGAAATGGGACATTTAAAACATAATGATATGGTAATAACCACTCTTGTAAGTGCTATCCCTATGATATGTTATTATGTTGCATTAAGCACAATGTTCCAAGGAGACAATGACAATGGAGCAGGTATAATACTTGGTTTAATAGCAATGGTATGTTATGCTTTAGGACAATTAATCGTTTTATTTATCAGCCGGACACGTGAATATTATGCAGACCAAGCAAGTGTAGAATTTGGAAACCAACCACAATACCTTGCAAGCGCATTATACAAACTAGTATATGGTGCAGCACAATGTAACCCCCAAGAAATTAAAGATGTAGAAGGAAGTAAAGCATTTTTCTTAAATGATGTAAGTAATACACAAAGAGATATTTCAGAATTCTCACAAGTAGATTTCAACCGTGACGGAATCCTTGGAGCAGATGAACTAGAAAAATTACAAACCGAAAATGTTAAAATCAGCACTGGTAGCAAAATCATGGAACTATTCAGCACCCACCCAGACATGTTAAAAAGAGTAAAAAGATTAAGTGACATCCAAACAGGAAAAGAATAAAACAAAAACTTTAATTTATGGAGAAAAATTAAAAATTCTCCACATATAATATTTTTTCTAATTTTAAATAAAAATATTAAATTCAACTAGTAGAATTTTCAGTTAAATCATATTTAACTACACCATAAATTCTATCAAGAGTAACCCATTTATGTAAACCTTCCTCAACATAAAATAATCCCCCATCATTAATTAACTCTTTAGATTTATTATCACTTTGTAAATAAACATTAGCCCCATTAACTTCACCTACTCTTTTAACAATCAAACCATACTCAGTATCATTACAAACAACCACATCTCCAGTTTTAATTTCTTGAGTACGATTAATTATAATAATATCCCCACTATGCAAAGTTGGAGTCATGCTAGTACCCTTGACAGCTGAAACCAAAGGAAGAGATCCATCATTTAAATCTGAATCAATATTCACAGTAACAACATCATACCCATAAGTTTTTGCAATATCAGATACCCCTTGCTTGTAAGATTCCGTGCTAGCATACATATCTACTACTTGATTTGCAGTGAAATTTATAATTTCATTATCCATATTGGCTCTATTAGAATCTAAAAAGTTTAATGAAGAATCAGTTATAGATACTTGCTGACCATTAATTATTACATTAATATTAATATTAGAATCAGCATAAACACTAGCAAAACTAATACTTAAAAGTAATAAAAATAATATCAAAAAATAAATCTTTTTCAAAAAAATCATCTCCAAGCAACTTTTTTGATTAATAAGAAGAATTTAAATCATCAATATCCATTATATCCAAATTTAATAATTGTTTCATTGTTTCAATATCAATTTGACCAGGAGCTGTAACATCACTACTTACTGCAAATGTTATAGGTGCATTAAATTTAGTACTTATAACACGAGTATATGAACCAATATCCCCCATACTAATTGCTATGGTATCTTCACAATGACTTAAAATAGCTAGAACTGTTAAAGTATCCTCTAAATCATTTGGCATTAAAGCTACTTTAGCAATATTGCCTAAATTTTTTTCCTTAAAAACAATATTTAATAATTCATTTAAAGGTGGTGTTTTTTTAAAATCATGATAACTTATTATAGTTTTAACATTTGTTTCTGTTATTTGTTTAATTAAATTATCATTTGTTTGTAACTCAATATCTACAAATTCTGCAACATCAACTGTTTCAAGAAGAATATTTACACGTTGTTCTTCAGTACCTTTAAATAATCCACCTTCAGTTTTCACTCGATTTGTAGCTATTGTGGGAAAATTAATTTCTTCAATAATCTCACGTACAATTTGAGGTTTAGGATTATCCATACCATCTATTCTAAATTCTATTAAATCTGCTCCTTTTTGAATACAATATTGAGCTTCTTCAATTATTGATTTTTTATCTTTTTTAAAAATTGGTACAGCAATTTTTGTTTGAGAATACATACCTTACCTCATCTTTACCTAAATTTTATTATTAAATAAATATATTAAAATATGTATAAAAAAAGTTTCCTATTTAATTTTCGGACTCTGTCTAAAACTTAGTTAATTTTATTTTTTGTAATATAATAATTCATAATTTTTTTTAAAGTATATTATGTTGTTAATAATGAATTAAAAATAGTAAAGTTAATATATTAAGTGAAAGTAACACATTTATATGCCTAATAAAAAAATAAAACCTCCACATCCTATTAGAGAACCAATACAATTTAAACTTTACGATTTTTATGAAGAGTTTTCGGATTTTAGATCTGATGTGTCAAAAAAGTTGATTGGATGTCAAGACATGAGTCCTAATTTAATTCGTCTTGAAAAAAATGGTGAAATAATATTTAACAATAATATTGCTGTTTGTCCAGTGTGTGGGTCTAAACATAATATTAAAGGTGATAAAATAGAACGTGAATTGATTTTCATGGACTTAGGAACCCAAATTTGTAAAATTCAAAGATATAAATGCAGCAAATGCAATAACATATTTAATACTGATTTATCCTCTTTAGTTGAAGTTAATAAAAAAATTACTAAGCCTGTGATTGACTTTATCATTAAATCTTATAATATTAGTGGTGATAGTATTTGTAATGATAGTATCCGCAAAATCAGGTACATGTTAAAAGAAATCTATAACGTTGATATTTCTTATCAGAGTATTGAAAACATTTTAGTAGACTTTGAAAATGAATTAAAAGAGGATTTTTGACTTAAAAAGTAATATTATTGTATTCATTATGATTATTCTCTTTTAAGTTAAAAATGTGTTTATCAATTTTGAGTCTAATTACACTCACAATTAAAATCTTATTGTGACCGATTTAAAACATAGAAATCTTCAACCTTTCCAAAAATTAGTTTTTAAACATCAAATTTTTATGTGCCACACTAAACAAAAAATAAACAGAGACAAAAATGATTACTTAAAACAAACAACTTAACTTTTAATGATATTAAATATGTGAAAATTTTAAACAGAAAATTTTCAATATTATCAAATCTTTGGACCTAAAAACAACAAAAATAAAAAGAAAAAAGTTTCCTATTTAATTTTCATAGGATAAGTAAGTAATTAAAAAAATTTTAAAAAAAGTTGTGGAATAAATTTAATATAATAATTAAATTTATTCATTGGTTGCAGGTGGTGTGTAAACACGTGCAGCAAATTGTTGATCTAGTAAGTATAATCCATTGCCAGAATCCATTGCTAAATTAAGACTATTTAAATCATCATTAGCAGTTTCTTCTTCTTCAACTTGTTCATCTACAAACCATTGAAGGAATTGGTTTGTTGCAAAATCTTTTTGTTCTATAGCTAATGAAACTAAATCATTAATAAGTCCTGTTACTTTTTCTTCATGAGATACTACATTTTCAAGCACTGCAACAGGGTTTTCCCAATCTGTAGTTGGTTTTTCAATTGCTTCAATTTCTACTTTTCCACCTCTTCTTATGATGAAATCATAGAATTTCAATGCATGATCTAATTCTTCTTTAGCATTTACCATTTCAAGGTTTGCAAATCCAGGTAATCCTTTATCTTCAAGAAATGCAGACATAGCCATGTATAAATATGAGGAGTATAATTCTGCATTTACTTGTTTATTTAAAGCTTCTAATACTTTTTCATCTATCATTTTAATCATTTCCTCCAAAAATTATTTTTTTTATCTTTTTATGAACATCTTTTTACCAACACCACACATTGGACATGTCCAATCATCAGGTAAATCCTCAAAAGAAGTTCCTGGTGCTATACCATTATCAGGGTCACCGTCTTCTTCATTATAGACATATCCACATGTGCTGCAAATATATTTTGCCATAATCTTAAATCCTTTTAAATTATTTTAAATTTTATATTAATCTTCTTTTTCAAAGAATGATTTTTTTATTCCACATAAAGGACATTCCCATTCATCAGGTAAATCCTCAAAAGAAGTCCCAGGTTTTATATTAAAATGGGGATCTCCTTGTTCCGGCAAGTATTCATAATCGCATAGTTTACAGAAATATCTTGTCATTTCGTAATTTCATCTCAATAAACATTTTTTGGTATTAAAAATCATTTCACAATGAAATGTTTTTTTATTCTTCTACAAAAATTGATTTTTCAAGTCCACAAATTGGACATACCCAATCATCAGGTAAATCCTCAAAAGCTGTTCCTGGTGCTATACCATTATCTGGATCACCATTTTCTGGAACATATTCATATCCACATGCATCACAAATATATTTTACCATAGTTAAACATCTTCTATATTAAATTTTATTTAAATTTCCTTAAACATTCTCTTTGGAGCTCCACATGAAGGACATTTAAAACCTTCTGGTACATCTGCCCATAATGTTCCAGGTGCTATGTCTTTACGAGCTTCTCCTTTTTCTTCATCATATACATATCCACAGACTTTACATTTATATTGTGCCATATTTCTTATTCTCCTTTAAAATTAATTTTTATATAATATAATTAATAACAATTGAAATATTATTTTTCCACATATAAAAGTTTATTGTTTTATCCTTATAAAACATTTAATATTGAGTAAAACAAAAAAAATAAGCAAAAAAATAAAAAAATAAAAAAATAAATTATTTAGTTTTAATCATAAAGATTTGGTAAATCACAAACATCAGTACCTTCAGCGATTTTTTGATATATAAATCCAGCAAGAAGACCTCCAACTATAGGTCCAATTATGTAAATTGGGAAGTAATTCCAAAGATTTACACCACCAAGTAAAAAGTCAATGAGATATGGTCCGAAACCTCGTGCAGGATTAATACATCCTCCAGTAATTCCACCAAGAAGGAAAATAGCAGTTGCAATAGCCATACCTATAGCAAAACCTCCAACTGCAGGTTCTGCTTTTTTATCAACAGCCACACCCATAACAGTGAGAACTAAGAAGAAAGTACCTATAAATTCAACAAACATAGCTTGGAAGTAATTTATACCAGCAGCAGGTACAGTTGCACCTAAAGAACCAATAGTTATTGCTTGAGGTCCTAAGATAATATATAAACATATACTTGCAAGTACAGCACCTATACATTGAGCTATAATATACAATACTGAATCTTTACCTGAAATATTTTTACTTATCCATAAACCAAGTGTTACTGCAGGATTCATATGAGCCCCAGAAATCTTACCAAATATATAAATACTAACCATTCCAGCTAAACCAAATGCTAAACCAATAGCTAACCAATCGGCAAATCCTCCAAGAGTACCAATAGTTGCAGCAGGACTAACACTATGAGCAATAATAAGTGTCATTACTGCAGCACCTGTACCGAAGAAAACTAAGAAAAAAGTCCCTAAAGCTTCAGCAATCATCTTTTTTTCAATTCCACACTCCATAAAAAAATACCTCACTTAAAAAAAAATTAAAAATTTATATTAAATTTAAATACTTTCTCTCCATTGACAATAATCATGTCTAAAGTCAATTAAAGAAGCACTTGCACAATTCTTACATCCACGAACAGGACTTGCAGGATCTTCTTTATGTAAAGCAATTACATTAGTCATCATTGTAGCAGTTACAGGTTCACTTGTAAGTAAACATGGATAGTCTGCAAGTCTCATAAGACTACTGAATCTTACACTAATTGCACAGGAAGGATAAGTGTATCTTTGAGGATTCATAATAACTTCATTATCTTTAATACTAGATAAATCAACTATTTTTCCCCCAACAATAGGTTTAAGTTCTTCAGGTTCTGCACTTCTTGCTTTACGAGCTTTATCAAGATAACCATAACCCCGATAAATCATATCCATAAAGTCACAATTATGTAATTCAGAAGCTGCCCCCCGAGTAGGGAATTGTTGTACAAAATTATGATAACGTTTAGTTAATAAGTCAACAATCATTACAGCATTAAAACCATCTAATTCAAGCATATATTCTACAGCACATGCTGCAGAACCTGTAGCTAATGATAAAACTTCAAATTCAGATTTGAAATTATCAATATTACTGTTTAAAGAATCATCCATAACTTTTGTAGCTGCTTCAATAATTGCCATTACCACATCATCTTTACACATATTATATGTAGATTGACTAATATGATGAGCAATATCCCCTACACAATATGCAGGAACAGTTACAATATTACCATAATGAACATCATCATCCATTGCAGCTTTAACATACTTACGCATATCATCCTTATATCCATTCATATATTTACGTACATCAAAACTAGATTCACCTGCAGCAGCCATCAATTCACATTGAGCTTCAATAGGTGAAGAATATAACTTTTGGAATTGTTTAACTTCAGCTTCAGTTGCCTCAGCAGGTGTTGCCCCCGCTTCAATTTCTTGTGCAAATTTATCCCCTACACCATAAGAAGTATTCATACCCCAAGATTTACTTGCAAGAATGGCTTGTTTATGTGCTACTGGAATATCAGTTTTTTGTAGAATTTGATTTACAATATTACTAGTACTTCCCGGAATCAATGCAAAATCAACTACACAAGTTGGCCCATAAAATCCACCATATCTTCTTATAGATTCTTTTCCAACTATTGCTTCATGATCAGCAATAGACTGAACAAATTTATCCACACTTTCACTAAAGTCAGGATCTTCTTCTTTAACAATTTCTAAAACAGGAGGTGTTTGATAGTGTTCAACCATTGGATCATCTTCAGGGCGAACAGTATCAGTTAATTGATTCAACATCTTAAAATGAGTTTTAACACTATTTGTATGTAAATCAAAAACAGATTGTGCTTGCTCTCCAATTGGTTTCATATTAGATGCTGCATCCATATAGGGCTTTGCATCTTGAATTTTAAAATTTCCACCACGTTTTTCTTTGATTACAGAAACATCAGCCTTTTGAGCAGCCAATGCTTCATCAATCATTTTTTGGTATAATTCTTTCATCTTATATCACTTTTTTTATTAAATTTAACAATAAATTCAACTAAATATTTTAATTATATGCCTAAAATATTATTTATAAAAAATTAAATAAAGGAACATAATTAAAAACATGTAAATATAAGTAAATAGTTATTAATAAATTTTTTTAAATAAAAATTAAGTTAATTATAAAAAAAATAAAAGAATATTCAATTATTCAATTATTAACGACAAGAAAAATAGAATAAATAGAAAAAGGAAAAAATAAAAAGATTTATTTAACTAATAAAACTGGAACTTTACTTGTTTTAATTAAACGTTCAGCTACACTACCAATAAAATTAGTTTTATCAACACCACGAATAAAAGAATGATTACCATAAGCAGGTAAAACTACTAAATCAGCACAAGTTTTACGAATAATTACCTCAATATCACGTAAAGCATCCCCTGTAATTAAATGCTCCACAACTTCAATATCATACTCTTTAGCCTTATTAGTGATTTTAGATAAAAGATTATCACCTTCATCTTCAAGAGCATCATAACTAAATAATGACCCTTCATCTAACACATGAACTGCTGCAATTTTAGAATTATACTTACTAGCTAAATCAATTGCTATATCAATAGCTTTATCCGCATATTCTGATTCATCTATAGGAACTGTTATAACATCAAACATAAAAAAATCCTCAGTAATTTTTACATTAAATAATCAGCATGACAATACTTAATAAAATCATCCACTAATTTATCAGGTTTTCCATCATCTAATAATTTCCCATCATCCATAAAGACTGCTCTGTTTGCAAACTCTTTAACAAAATCAGTATTATGTGAAACCATAACTACTGAGAATTTTAAACGTTTTGCTAAAGTTTTTAAACTATTAGTAACTGTACGTAAAGTAATTGGATCTAAATCCCCAAATGGTTCATCAAGTAATAATATTTCAGGTTTACTAATTAATTGTAAAGCTAACATTACCCGAACCTTTTGACCTCCAGATAATTCATAAGATTTTCTATCAAGAATATCCATAGATAAATTTAAATCTTCAAAAATCTCTTTAACTTCTGATTCCACATCACTAGATGGGAATTTAGGGAATAATTCATCTAATATGCCATGAGGCAAACCAACTTTCATTAAACGATCAGATGCTTCATTTGCAGGTAAATCTGTAAGTAAGTAAATTGCATCTAACAATTCATCACTTAAATTAATTTCCTTAGCACGTGATTTAGCTTTATCCATTAATTTACGATTTTTATAACCTAATTTTGTTGCTAATTGTTCACGAACAGTAGAATAATGAGTTAATGCAAACTCTTGATGCATAAATGTTGATTTACGACGAATATCTAAACGACTAATACTTGCATTTCCAATATTAACCCATTCAACAGAATCATCCTCTTTAACTAATTTATATAATATTTCGCCTTTATCAGGTACCTCTAATCCACCTAACATTCTAAGTAAAATAGTTTTACCTGCACCACTTGGACCTATAAGTGAAAGAATATCCTGTTTATATACTTCAAGATTAATATCTTCCATATTTAACACATCCCCCCCAGTTAATAGGAAGAAACGCTTAAATAAATCTTTTACATTTATTATACATTCATCAGTACTTTCAATATTTATATCATTTACAGGTTCCATGTCTTTAAGGAAATTTTGAATTACTGGTTCCACTTCCCCTTCATCAACTATTTTACCATTTTCAATATGAATTAAACGATCAGATAAATATTCATGAATTTCAGGTAAATGAGATACTAAGACAATAGTAATACCTAATTCTTTATTAATATTCTTAATAGCATCTAATGTTTCTTGTTTAGTTTTAGGACATGCCATTGTAGCAGGTTCATCTAATAATAACAATTTAGGTTTTTTAGCTAGTTCCCTAGCCATAATAAGTCTTTGTTTTTCCCCACCACTAAGTACAGTACCTAAATGATCTTTTTTATCATACAAACCTACAAGTTTTAAAAGTTTTAATGCTTCATCACCGTAAAGTTGTTCAGCTAATTTAAAATCACACATGGACTCATCACCATATGTATTTGCATATAATTTACGTAAAACATTATTATAAGGTGTTTCAGGCCATATACCAAAATTTCTTTGCAAATGTATAGCAGTAATTTTTTTTAATTCATGATAATAATGTGGTGTAGTGTCCGGTGTTATATGTAAACGTTCTAGTTGTATTTCACCTTCTTCAACTGGTTCCACTCCTCTTAATGTTCTAAGTAATGTAGTTTTTCCAGACCCACTTCGACCGATTATTCCAAGTATTTCACCTTCTTCTACTTCAAATGATATACCATCTAAAGCTTTTACTTTTTCCCCATTATCTAATTCAAATGTTTTACTAAGATTATCTACTTTAAGCATCACGATTTTACTCTCCAAAAGTATTAGATTATTATAAAAAAATATTTTTATTACATTTAGTTATTATATTATGTATCTTATAATATAAACTATAAGTTATAAATTTAATCAATTTTTTGATATGATACTTCAACAACATCATATAAATTTAGAACATCAACTTCCATATCTTTCCTTAAAAAATGAATATCATAATAATTATCAATGAAAAATGTATCAAACTCATTAATTTTTATATTATTAATGATTAATGCATAATCCTCAATAATTTTATATCTAACAGGAGCTAAAGGATGAGCACAAACTTTAGGTTGTGCTTGTAATATAGAACTTAATTTTGATAAAAATTGTTTTTGCAACATAAAAAAAGTTTAAAAAAAAATGTTTTATTCTGAATTTATTGGATAAAACTCAGTATATTTTGTGTTTCTCTCAACAGGATCTCTACCAATATTTTTAGCTAACCTTTCAAGATTTTGAATATTTGTTTCAACACCGTCAGGTGCTCCACTAGCAGCAGATAATTCATCTCCACCTAATGTTCCACCTAAATCATTGGCTCCTGCCATTAAAGATACTTGTGCAAAACGAAAACCCATTTTAACCCAACTTACTTGAATATTAGGTATTAAATCATGATACATTAAACGGGAAACTGCATATAATTTCAAATCTTCAGTTCCAGTAGCTCCTAAATTTTCTTGTCCTTCAAGGAAGATTGGAGAATGTTCATACATAAAAGTCATTGGAATAAATTCAGTAAATCCATGAGTTTTAGATTGTATTTGTCTTAAGATATCCATGGTTTTAACACGTTCTTCAATTGTTTCAATATGTCCATACATCATAGTTGCAGAACCGGGTATTCCAACTTTTTGAGCAGTTTCAACAATATCTATCCATTGTTGAGTAGTTACCTTTTTCGGACAAATTATTTTACGTGCACGATCAGTTAAAATTTCTGCAGCAGTTCCAGGTAATGAATCTAAACCCGCTTTTTTAAGAACTTGAAATGCTTCTTTAATATCCATTTCAGATACTTGTGCAGCATCATAAATCATTGTAGGTGAAAATCCATGAATCATAGTATTAGGATAATGATCTTTTAATAGTTTTAGTAGATGTTCATAATAATCTATATCTGCTTCTGGAAGAACTCCCCCCATTAATGTGAATTCATGAGCTCCAGTTTTAACAGCACTATCTGCTTTTTGAATTATTTCTTCATCTGTTAAAATATATGCTTCTGGATCGTTTCTACTTTTTCCAAAGGCACAGAAACCACACAGTACTTTACAAACATTTGTAAAATTTAAATTACAATTATTTATAAAAGTAACTTTATTTCCTACAACATTTTCACGAACTTTATCTGCTGCGGCTAATAATCCAAATAAATCTTGACCCTGAACATTAATTAAATAGTTAGCTTCATCAACACTAATTGGTTCATCTATAGCATTGTCCAATATTTTTTTAGTCTTATCATTAAGTTCTAAATCAAATTTCATATTTAGGATTATAAATAATCTTTAATAAAAAGCTTTCTATTATAAGTATGTGTTTGAATATTTTTTAAAATGATTTAAAAAATTATTTTTTTTAGTTAAATTTAATAAGATGTTTTTATAAGAATAAATAGTAATGATAGAAAAGAAAAGAGGGTTACTTATTGGTCGTATGCAACCCGTTCATAATGGCCATATACAAGTAATTAAAGAAACTTTAAAAGATGTAGATGAAATTATTATTGGTATTGGTAGTGCTCAATTATCCCATACTCTTAAAGATCCATTTACTGCTGGTGAACGTGTTATGATGCTTACTCAAGCATTATCTGAAAATAGTATTAAACATAGACATTATTATATTATACCTATGGAAGATATTCAATTAAATGCTGTTTGGCCGGCTCATGTTAAAATGATGACTCCTCCTTTTAGTAAAGTTTTTACAGGTAATCCTTTAGTTGATAGGTTATTCAGAGAGGAAGGTTATGATGTTACTCGTCCACCTTTGTTTAACCGTGAAGAATTATCTGGAACTGAAGTTAGATATCGAATGTTACATGATGAAAATTGGGAAAGTTTAGTGCCTCAAGCCACTGTAGATATTGTGTCTGAAGTTGATGGTATCCAACGATTAAAAGATCTTTCTAAAAAAGAAGTTAGTGATCTTAAAAAAAGAGAATAAATTTAACATATTTTTTCTAAGTTTATAAATTTTTTTCAAATAAGTTTAAATGTAGTTATAAAAAACAAAAATATATAACAATAGTTAATAAAAATTATATTAATATATAATATGGTGAAAATTATGATAATAAAAATAATCCCAAAAGATGACGATTACATTGAAACAAAAGATTTAGTAGATGATTTAAAGAAAAACCCAAAAGTAGATGATAGTGGAGCAATATTCACATTTGAAGGATTTGTAAGGGGTAATGAAGAAAATAAAACTGTTGAAAAACTCATACAAACAATTCAAGATAAACAAAAAGCAGAAAAAGAAATGGAACAAATAGCAGAAGCTGCAAAAATTAAATATGGAGTATTCCAAATAAACCTCGTGCATTATATAGGAGAATTTTACACCGGCGATCCATTATTTTTAGTTGCAGTACTTGGACCTCATAGAGGTGAAACATTAAAAGCTATGAGTGAAGTAATAGAAAAAGTAAAACATGACTTAGGCTTTAAAAAAGAAGAAATAAGCAGCCAAGGGAAAAAAATAATCCTTGCAGGCGGATAAAAAAATTAAAAAAATTAAAAATAGTGGATTTAAGCTAATCCACTATCATGAAGTTTATCTACAAATCCTTTTACTGTACCATCAAACTTAAATTTAATTAAAACACTAACAATAAATGTTATAAGTGGATAAACAATTAATTTAAGCATTGCAGCTGTAAAGTTAGGCCAATACATACCAAGCATGACCTCTCTTATTGCATCAATACAATAAGTCATAGGTAAATAATTATGTGCCATTCCAAAGAATGAAGCCATAATTTGAATTGGGTACATACCACCAGTACCTGATATTTGGAGCACTAATATAATAATAGCTAATGCTTTACCTCCATTATCAAATAAACTGATTAATGAATAAACTATAGTCGTACAAACAATTGATCCAAACAGAACCGTTAAAACAAATAATAACGGATTTGCAACTTCCATTCCAACTAATAGACATCCGGAAGCAGTTACAATTGCTTGTAACAATCCTATTACAATATATAAAACCATCCGTCCAAAGTACATTTCTACTGGTTTATATATTGGATCATTATATCTAGTTTTAAGAATAACACCTGACATAATTGCTCCAAGCCATAAAGCTAAAGAAATATAAAATGGGGCAACACTAGAACCATAATTATCAACTGGATAAACTGCTTTTCTATCAATACTCACAGGACTATAGAAATAATTATTTGCTCCAGACTCATTAACTGCTGAAAGTTTACTTAATGATGTTTGGACAGGTAAACTAGCACCAACTGTAGCAACTTGTGTTAAAGCTTGATTACCTACTGTTTGACTAATCATATTATTAAGATTTGTTTGAATTTCCTTAGCACCTGAATCAGTCATACGACTACCAACAGGACTAATTTTCTCATTAACAAGATATTCTAAACTAGAGGGTTGTGGATTTTGACTAGTGATACTTAGAACGCTCTCCGTAAAATTATCTGGAACAATTATCGCAGCATAATACTTTCCACTGGTCACACCATCTCTTGCATCAGTTTCATTAGTAAATTGCCAATTAAATTGATTATTATCTTTTAACTCATTTACTAAATCATTCCCAAAATTTTGAGATATACCATTATATGTTGAACCATCATCTAAGTTTACTACAGCGAAATCCATATTACCAGTTTTACCATAAGGATCCCAACATGCTTGAACGTTTAATACTGCATAAAGAGAAGGTAAAATTATAATTGCAATTATAACAATAATAATTACAGGATTTTTTAATGAATTTTTTGCATCATTTTTTATGATTTTCCATATATTATTTAACATTTTACTACTAACTCCCCCTAAAAAACTATTTTTATTTGTGAAATTTATTTAAGGTTAATTTAATTTATTGAAATCCCATTTAGGAATATATTTAGGAAGTCTTCCACATAACTATCTTCAGATTGGTCTAAATGAACACCATAAACTTTCAATAAAACTAATGATTCAAACATTACACTATAAATATTTACAGCAGCCATTTTAGGATTAATTTTTCTTATTTTTCCTTTGTTTATTTGATTTTGGAATATTTTAGTTAAATTATTAATTATTTTTTCAGAAAATTGTGCTAATGCTTTTCGGTGTAATACTTCAACATTGATTTCTTCAAAACTTATTTTTATAAGATTCATTTCGTCTTCAAACATTTTCTTGGATTCAATCCATAACTGTTTAATATAATCCCTTAAATCCAAGTTTGGGTCTATACTAAATAGATTATCTGTTTTTTCTAAGAATCTTTGAAGGTAAGCTTCTTTAGATTTAGCAATTAAATTATTTTTGTTTTTAAATTTTCTAAAGATAGTTACTTCACTGACTTTTGCTTTTTTAGCTATTTTCATTGTTGTTGTGCCACTTAATCCTTCTTCATTTAAGACTTGAATTGTAGCATCTATTATTTTTAGTGATGTATCATCAACTTCCATAATGTAAGTAAGTACTTACTAACATATAAATGTTTGTAAAAAAAGAAAAAAATTAAAATTTAATAAAAAGCCCAAAACCTTTATCTAAATCCATAACATTAACATTACCATTCAATTGACCAACTAAACTCTTAACAATAGTAAAACCTAAATTATCAAAAGAACCAACATCAACATCACTAGGTAAACCAACACCTTCATCAAAAAATTCCAAAACAATAGAATCAGAATCATCATTATAAAGTTTAACATGCAAAATACCAGTTTCACCATTTGGATAAGCATGATTAATAGTATTAGTACATAATTCATTAACAATTAAACTTAACAAAATAGCTTGATCCATGCCAACATAAATAACCTTAGCAAAATCTAAATCCAATGAAATATTACTAGACTGAAAATCATTTAATAAATTAGTTAATATAATCTCAATAAAATTAGCATTAGATAAATAAAGAGGATTGTCACTATTGTAAATTTCTTGATGAACAATACTCAAAGCAGAAATACGAGCACTAGTCTTTTTAAGAGTCATTTCTGGAGAACCTGGATTATTCATAATTTCAAGATCAATAAAACTACGAATTAATTGAAGATTATTACGAACTCTATCTTGTAATTCTTTTAAAAGCCTCTCATTATCAGAAACAGTCTTTTCAAGCTGAATACTATTTAAATAATCATCAGTTTTAGGTTGAGAAAAATTATAAATCTTATCAGCATACATAACAAATACAGATTCTAAATAAAAAATCAAATGATTATCCTTATAAACTTTAATCTGAGTCTCCCTAGTTTTACCATCCTCATAAACATTTTGTAAAATTCCCAAAATACCTAAATCTTTAAGATTACGATAAACATCTGAAAATTTACAACCTAAATAACTGCCCTTGTTTTTAACAACATTAGAAAAATCATCATTATCCACATATTGGAAAAAAAAGTCTTCATCATTATCAATAGGTACTAAAATATGTATATGAAAATTTAATTTATCAAATAGTTTTAATGGAAGAAAATTATAATCTAAAGAATTATTTATTTCCAAAAACTTAGGTTCAGGAATTTCACATATAGGTTCATAATCAGATATAACCTCAGATATTTTATCAAAAGTAACAATTTTAACTTCCCCAGTCTCCATATGTTTACATTTTATTTCAAACAAAAATTAGAATCTCCTTAAAATTTAAAATTAATTTTGATGAAAATCATCTATTGCACCATCAACAATTTCAATGATACTTTCAGATAAATTTGGATAATTAGAACTTATTGGTAATGGAATATTATCACAATAGATAACTTCTAAACCTGCATCTAATGAATCTTTAGTTGCTACATCAACAGCGGCAGCTTTTAACTCAGTTAACATAACATCCACATTATTTATATTTTTCTGAATATCCTTTTGTAATAAGGGCCTATTTGAAAGATATGGTGTTGTAGCAACAACTTCACAAGAATATTCTTTTTCTAAATATGAAACCAAAACATCTTTAACACTACTTGGAGCTGTAGTTGCAAATAGTACTTTTTTACCTTTTATATCACCTAAAGGTTTAGGGCGAAATACTGTTGATATAATTTTAGAGTTAGGATTAATTTCTGAAATGAAATTTTCTATTTCTTTAATTTTATCATGTGAAGCCATAGGTTCTTCACACATTGTTAAAATAATTAAATCTGCTAAATTTATACGGAAAGGACCAAAAAAGTTTTTAATATTCATTAAAGGTTGATTAGCACCAATAAGAACAATGTTCTTATTTGTTTTTATAGGAGGTATAGCTGCTCCACTACCCTCAAAAATAACAAATTTATTCTCAACACTGTTAGCTATTTGAGCACCTTTTTTCATATTAGTTAAGAATACTTCTCCAGCCATACCTCCACCACATCGGCGACAACCAATAGTGAGTATACGACTCATTAAAGCATCTTCCCAATGATCACTTGCAGCATGAACACCCTTTTCTGATTGTTCAATCAAAAATTCAGGTGTTATTTCAAATGTATCCCCATGAACAACTTCTGGTTCTTCAGGACCTCCCCTACCCATTGCAACAACACATGGTTCATAACCTAATTTATCTATTAACCTTGATAAATATCCTGAAACTGCAGTTTTACCAATACGTTTACCTGTTCCTAAAATTTTAAGGCATGGTTTTTCACATACTTCATATTGTGTTATAGGTTCAAATTTAAAATCAGGACCTTCATAAGGTATTCCTTCAGCAAGAATTCTAGAAGCTATATTAAAACGTTTAGTATAATCCAATACAGGTTCATCACTTAAATCCATAACAGAATCAGCATGATATTTTCTTATTATTTCAGTTATCAAATTATATGGAATCTCACTTTTATTTTCACCAAAATGAACCGGTAAACCCATCATTTCAGAGTATAAATCAGCATTATCTGTTTTAAGTTTCTCTGTTCCGCCAATAAAGATTACGGCTACTACATCTATATGTTCCAAATTGTTTAGGGTATCAATAGCAGATTTAGTAACTGGAAGGTAATGTTCTCCATCTACTAAACATACCATTTTATTAAGAGACATTTTCAATCAAATCCATAAAGAAAATTTTTTTTTAAATAATAATTTATATAAACAATATAATTATTAAAATTTTTGTATAACTCATATAAAAATTTGAAAAACAAGATTTTTATAATATTCTTTAACCTGAAAAAATAGTAATTTAATAATAAATAATTTAGTAAATTTTAAAAAAAGGATTTATAAATAAATAATAATTAAAAATTATTTACTTAATTCTTGAGCCATTAACTCTTTTCTTGATCTTCTTACAAGATCTTGAAGTGCATTTGATACATTTGGAGGTATTGTATCTGGATCTTTTTCTAAAATTACTTCACCTATTATGTTACATAAAACAAAAATAGCATGTTTATGTTCTGCTTTAGTTTTATGAATATGATGAGGACTAATCTTAAGAGCAAGGTATTCTGCACAATTTTCATGAACCCTTTCGTCAGTGTCTAAATATTTTAATACATATACTAAAAATTGATGTAATTGAATCATTTCATCTTTATACATACATTTAACCCTTTTATAATATTTTTTCTTTAAATTTTTGAGTTTGAAACATCTTTTTTATAGTTAAAAAGATTAAAAACTTTTAATTTTAGTATTATTTTTTATTTATTTAGAATAATTTTTTGATAAATAATATATTCAAATTCTAATCAAAATCTTTTATCTATTTTAGATTTATAAGAAATGATATTTAAAAGTTTCCAATATCATATATAAACCTTATCATATTAAACTAATAGTAAAAGTATATATATTAGAAGGTTATTTTTTAAAAAAATTCTTAATTTAAAGATAAATATTTATTAATATACTATAAAAAATAATTAATAATATATAATTATTATAATAAAATCAAATAATCAATCAAAAAAAAATAGGGATTGGAAAATATTATGGAAATTACAAAATATGATAAAAAAGATGTGAAAATTTTAACTAAAAGATCACAATCTGATGTAAATCAAGTATTAAAAACAGTAACAGACATTATAAATAATGTTAAAATTAATAAAGATAAATCTGTGAAGGAATATACTGAAAAATTTGATGGAGTATTTGTAGAAGATTTAAAAGTTACAGAAAATGAAATTAAACAAGCATATGAAAATTTAGATGAAAATTTAATAAATTCATTAAAATCAGCAACAGAAAATATAAAAAAATTTCACACTGCACAAATTCCAAAAGAATGGAGTATGGAAGTTAAACCTGGAATAAATGCAGGGCAAATAATAAGACCTATAAATAGTGTAGGATGTTACATTCCCGGTGGAAGAGCAGCTTATCCATCAAGTATACTAATGACTGTAATACCTGCAAAAATTGCAGGAGTTAAAAGAATAATTTGTTGCACACCTCCTAATAAAGAAGGTAAAATATTAGATGCTATTTTAGTAGCAGCAGATATAGCAGGAGCAGATGAAATCTATAAAGTAGGAGGTGCACAAGCAATAGCTGCAATGGCGTATGGAACAGAATCAATAAAACCTGTTGAAAAGATTGTTGGACCTGGAAATGTTTTTGTAACTGCAGCAAAAAAATTAGTCTATGGAGAAGTAGATATAGAATTCCCTGCAGGACCATCAGAATTATTAGTACTTGCAGATGAAACTGCAATACCAGAATACATTGCATATGATATTCTATCACAAGCAGAACACGACCCTAATGCTTCTTGTTTCTTTGTAACTCCAAGTAAAGAATTGGCTGAAAAAACTAAACCATTAATTGAAAAATATGCAGAAGAAGCTGTAAGAAGTGAAATAATTAAAGAATCATTGAATAAATATGGAAAAATATTATTAACTGAAAATTTAGAAGATGCAATTGATTTTACAAATGAATATGCACCTGAACATTTAATAATAACAACTAAAAATGATACACAAACATTAAGTAAAATTAACAATGCAGGAAGTATATTTATTGGAAAATATTCCCCGGTTGCAGCTGGAGATTATGGATCTGGAACTAATCATGTATTACCTACTGGCCAAGGTGCAAGAATGTATTCTGGTTTATCCACAGAAGCATTTCTTAAAAAACCTACAATACAAACATTAACACTTGAAGGTTTAAAAGAATTAAGTAAAACAATCCTACCAATAGCTGATTATGAAGGTTTTGCTGCTCACGGCGACAGTGTTAAAGTAAGAATTAATAAAAAATAAAATTCTTTTTTTAAAAATTTTTTAAATTCAATTGATTTAGAATTAAATATAAAACTTCTGAATAAAAAATAATGTAAACCATTTTAAATAAACAAGTTTTCACCATATTCTTAAAAAATTTGTCTTATACTTTTATAAACTAAAAAGATTATAAATTAATATAGTATGTTTAAATTAATAACAATACTAAAAAAATACTAAATTTTATTTTATTATATTAACAGAATAAGGAGAATTATAATGGAATACTTATTAAATGATTGGAGAAGAACCCATTATACTAATAAAGTTAATCCCACAATAACTGGTGAAGAAATAGTTATAATGGGATGGGTTCATGAAATAAGAGACCTTGGTGGAATCATATTTGTACTTGTCCGTGATCGTGAAGGTATGATACAAGTTACAGCACCAAGTAAGAAAGTTACAAAAGAAATATTAGAAGATTTACGTGGATTAAGCAAAGAATCTGTTATTGCAGTTAAAGGTAAAGTACAAGATTCTAACAAAGCACCTAATGGTGTAGAAATAATTCCTGAAGAAATTAAAGTATTAAACCTTGCACAACAACCATTACCAATGGATCCAACTGAAAAAGTTAAAGCTGAAATTGATACAAGATTAGATTCTAGATTCCTTGATTTACGTGTAGCTCATGTTAGTAGCATCTTCAAAATCAAAGATAACATGTTCAAAACTGTTCGTGAATACTTTGATGAAGAAGGTATTATGGAAATTCACACACCTAAACTTGTAGCTAGTGCTACAGAAGGAGGAACTGAATTATTCCCTATCACTTACTTTGAACGTGAAGCTTTCCTTGGTCAATCCCCTCAATTGTATAAACAAATGATGATGAGTGCTGGATTCGATAAAGTATTTGAAATTGGTCAAATTTTCAGAGCAGAAGAACATGATACTTTAAGACATTTAAATGAAGCTGTAAGTATAGATATGGAAGCTAGTTTCATGGATGATAAAGATGCAATGGAAATATTAGATAAAATGATTTCTCGTGTATTAAGAAGCACTAATGAAAATTGTAAAGATCAATTAGAAATCTTAAATCAAACATTAGATATACCAGAAGGACCTTTCCCTGAAGTTAAATATGATGATGCTGTAGATATTGTTAACAGTAAAGGTGTTGAAATGGAATGGGGTGAAGATTTAAGTAGAGCTGGTGAAAAGGCTTTAGGTGAAAGTCAAGAAGGATTTTATTTCTTAACTGAATGGCCTACTGCTATTAAACCATTTTATGTAATGCCTCAAGAAGATCGTCCTGAAATTAGTCATGCTTTCGATTTAATGTATAAAGATTTAGAAATTTCATCAGGTGCAACACGTATACATCAATATGATTTACTTAAAAATCAACTTGAAGCTAAAGGTTTAAATGTTGATGCATTTGCAGATTATTTAAAAGCATTTAGATATGGTATGCCTCCTCATGCTGGTTGGGGTGTAGGTTCTGATCGTTTAAATATGGTTTTAACTGGTGTTGAAAACATTCGTGAAACTGTTCTTTTCCCTAGAGATAGACGTCGACTTACTCCTTAAGTTTTTTAGTAATAAATTTTTGAGAAGAAAAAATATATTTTTTTCTTCTCTTTTTTTATACAAAAATAATTAGTTCGTTAATATACTTACATAATTATTTTTACAAACACCTCATAATATCAAATCAATTAAAACAAAAAAACCAATGAAATAAGATATAAAAAACAATACAAAGTATAAAATAAACAAAAGGAAAACAAAAATAATTAAAGTATTATTCTTAAAACAAAAAAAGATAAAAGCATATATACACTTAAAAATGAAAAAATTATTATTTGTGTAAAAAATTTAAAAACCGCTTGGATAAATTATTATTTAAAATAACACCACTAAACTCAGGATAATCCTCTAAAAATTTCATAAGCTCTTTTTCATGATACTCATTAATAAGACGTTGAGCTTCAGTATTATTATAATTACTTAAAGTATCCTCTTCAAAATGACGAATCTCTTCACGTTTCCTATTTTTAAATTCTAAAACTTCAGGAGGAATTTTAACATCTTCCATCAATAAAATAAGTTTATATCCTAAAGAATTACTTTCATTACCAATACATTGATTAATTAACCTTGGCATAACTACAGGTTCACAAAAAATTTTTTTATAAATTTCAATATAATGATCTAAAATATAATCAGAATCTAATTTCATAATATGTAAAACATATTCAAAAAATAATTAATAAACTTTATTATAAAAAAAATCCATTTAAGAAAAAATAAAGAATAAAATACTAGAAAAAATAAAAAAGATAACTAAATAATAAAGAAACAATTTAGGAAATAAAAAATTATGAAAACATATTCAATATGCATTATCGGAGGTGGACCCTCTGGAATGATGGCAGGATTAAGTGCAGCAAAAAACTTAAATAATGGCAAAACAATTGCAATTATAGAAAAGAATAATGATTTAGGTCAAAAATTATTATTAACTGGTGGTGGACGTTGCAACATAACAAACGAAAAACCAATTAAAGACCAATTAAAATTATATGAAGAAAAAAACTTTTTAAAACCTTCATTTTATACATTAACAAATACAGATTTACTTGAAATTTTTGAAAATAAAGAAGTTACATTTAAAACAGAAGACAACGGCAGAATATTTCCCACTACAGATGATGCTCATATTATAAAAGGAGTATTAAAAGAGTATCTTGAAAATTTTAAAGTGAACTTAATAGTTAATACAACTGTAAAGTCAATTAATCTTAAAGACTCTAAATTCCAAATTCAAACAAATAATGAAGAATATCAATGTGATAAATTAATAATTACAACAGGTGGAATAGCTTACCCAAATACCGGAAGCAATGGTGATGGATACATATTCGCAGAAACCTTAACACATAGTATAAGTCCAATTAAACCAGGACTTGTAAGTTTAAATATAGATGATAATCACTTACACAAATTAGCAGGAGTACAGTTAAGTAATGTTACAGTTTCATTTAAAGATAAGAAAAAGAAGATAAGTAAAACTGGTGATATACTAATATCTCACAAAGGATTAACTGGACCAGCAATAATTGATTTAAGTAATGAAATAATGAAAAAAAGTAATTATGACATATTAAACAATGCAACAGATTTAGATGAAATAAAAATAAGTGTTGACTTAAAACCTAAATTAACAGAAAACCAATTAAAAGAAAAAATAACAAAAGATATGCCAAATCATGGAAAAACTAAAGTTAAGAATTATATGCAAAAATTAATGACTAACAGTTTTATAGGATATTTTTTAAATCAAGCACAAGTTAGTAGTAACAAAACTATGAGTAATCTTACACGTAAAGATAAAAATCGTATAGTTAATAATTTAAAACATTTCCCATTTATTGTTTCTGGAATCTTTAAAGAAGATGCTAAAGTTACTATAGGTGGAGTAAAAATTGATGAAATTAATAATAAAACTTTAGAATCAAAATTAAATGAAGGATTATATTTTGCAGGTGAAATTTTAGAACCTGCAGGTCCTACTGGAGGATATAATTTACAATTATGTTTTAGTACTGGTTATCTTGCAGGAAAAAGTGCAAGTGAAAGTTTAAAATAAAAATAATAAGTTTTTTAGATTATAACAATCAATATTTAATAATATATTAAAAATATTAAGGGGAAATATAATATGAGTTATCGAGAAGAACATGACGGATATTGTCCTGAATGTGGAATGAATTCTATAGTACAAATAGTTGATGAATATGGAAATGTTGAAGATGAATATTGTGCAATTTGTGGTTATGCAGGTATAGGTATAGAAGTTTACGATTAAATTAATTTTAAATTAAACAATTTTTTTAGAACAATAAATATGAAAAATTTTAATTAATAAAGAGTAGTATAAATAAGAAATGTGATAAAAATGTTTATGGGAGCTTCAACCAATCAAGGAATGGATATTGCAACAAAAAGTCGGGAAATTATTAGAGAACTTATTAAGGATGATGTTAAAAATTTAAATCCTATAGAAACAGATATTGTTGAGCGTATTGTTCATTCAACTGCTGATCCCGAATATGCTAAATTAGTAAGTATAAGTCCTAATTTTGTTAATGTTAGTATTAAAGCTTTGAAAAACAATGAAGATATTTTAACTGATATTAACATGGTTAAATCAGGAATAACTCAATATGATGGTGATGTTTACTGTTATATTAAAGATGAAAAAGTTAAAGAAATAACTAAAAAATTATCCCAAAAAGAACCTATTACACGTGCAGCAGCTGCAATTCAATATGCAGCAGAAACTGGCTTTGAAGGAATAATTGTAATAGGTAATGCTCCAACTGCACTTTTAAAAGCTATTGAATTAAAAGAAACTGGAGAATTAAATGTTAAAAGTATAATAGGAGTTCCAGTAGGATTTGTTGGAGCAGCAGACAGTAAAAAAGTATTACAAAAATCAGATATACCAAATATAATAACTAACGGCCCAAAAGGCGGAACACCAATAGCAGTTGCATGTGCAAATTCATTAATCCAAAATAGTAAAAAATAATTACAAAAATAAAGGAAGTTCAAAAATAATGTATTCAGAAGAACTATTTAAAATATCAAAAGAAAATATGCCCGGAGGAGTTAGTTCACCTGTAAGAGCATATAAACCATACCCATTTTTTGCAAAACAAGCAAGTGGTAGTAAAATTACAGACATTGATGGTAAAACATATATTGACCACTGTCTTGGATATGGGCCATTAATACTTGGCCATGCAAATCCAAAAATAGTAGAAGCCATAACAGATCAAGCCCAAAAAGGAACATTATATGGAGTACCTACTGAAAATGAAATTAAATTATCCCAAGAAATAATAAATCGTGTCCCCTGTGCAGATATGGTTAGATTCTGTAATAGTGGAACTGAAGCAACTATGAGTGCAATTAGATTAGCTAGAGGGTATACTGGAAGAGATAAAATAGTTAAGTTTGAAGGAACATATCATGGTGCCCATGATTATGTATTAGTAAAATCAGGTTCTGGTGCAGCAACACACCCAGATAGTAAAGGAATACCTGAATCTACAACACAAAACACTTTGAGTGTACCATTTAATGATGAGGAAGCATTAAAAGAACTTATTGAAGAAGAAGGAAACAACATAGCATGTATTATTATGGAAGTAGTAATGGGAAATGTGGGATGTATAAAACCTAAAAAAGGATACTTAGATTTCATAAGAAAATTAACAATAGATTATGGGATAATATTAATATTCGATGAAGTAATTACAGGTTTCAGATTATCATCAGGAGGAGCACAAGAATACTTCGGAGTAACTCCGGATATTTGTACTTTTGCAAAAATATTAGGAGGAGGTTTACCAATTGGAGCAATAGCGGGGAAACAAAAAATAATGGAATTATTTGCACCTAATGGTCCAGTGTACCAAGCAGGAACATTCAGTGGAAACCCTTTATCTATACGAGCAGGTATAACAGCACTCGAACAATTAGACAAATCATTCTATGATACTTTAAACAAAAAAGGAAACTTATTAAGACTCAGATTAAAAGACAATATTGAAGATTTAGGTCTAAACTTACAAGTAAATGGAATAGGAAGTATGTTTCAAATATATTTTAACCCAGAACCTGTAACAAATTATACTGAAGCAAAAAAAAGTGACAGTGACTTATTCACCGATTATTTCCATGAATTACTTAAAAATGGAGTATTCATAGCACCAAGCCAATTTGAATGCTGCTTCCTAAGTGGAGCACACAGTGATGAAGACCTTGAAAAAACATCTTATGCTATAGAAAAAAGTTTAAAAACAATATATCAAAAGTAAATTATAGGAAGATTAAAAAAAATCTTCCCATAAAAAATTTAATTAATAATCTTCTATAGTTTTATTATCCTTTTTTGCATACTCTTTCATGAAAGTTGCTTGGGCATTAACTTTTTTAGATCCTTCAGCAATTTTATCATAGAATCCTTCACGATTTAACTTACGAGCTTTAACATTATCATGTAAAAAGACATTAAGAATATGGTAAATTTGTTTTTTCACTTTTTTATCCTTAATTGGAGTAGCAATCTCTACACGTTTTTGTGTATTACGTGTCATCATATCTGCACTACTTATATACATTTTAAGTAAAGATTCTGGAGATTTTTTTGAATCATTTTCAGGTTCACTACCAAAACAATATATTCTTGTATGTTCTAAAAATCTACCCACAACACTAATAACTGAAATATTATCCGTATGTCCAGGAATACCTGGAACAAGAGTACAAATTCCTCTAATAATCAATTTAATTTTAACTCCCGCTTGAGAAGCAATTTCTAATTGATCTATAACTTTTTTATCAGTCAAACTATTCATTTTCATTATAATAATTGCTTTTTCACCATTTTCTGCTTTTTTAATAGTTTTACGAATATTTTTTAACATTGCTTTACGAAAACCATAAGGTGCAACAAGTAAATTTTTATAATCCCCTTTAAGATTACCTGCTTCCATATTCTTAAAGAATTCAACTGCATCTCCACAAATACCTTTATTAGAAGTTATGTAACAAAAATCAGAATAAATTTTACTAGTTTTTTCATTATAATTACCTGTACCAATTTGAGCAGTACAAGAAAAGTTACCATCATCTTCACGTCTTGTAATAAGACAAATTTTGCTGTGGACTTTAAATTGATCAAATCCATATAAAATATTACAACCTTCTTGTTCTAAAAGTTCAGTATATCTAATATTGTTTTGTTCATCAAAACGTGCTTTAAGTTCCATTAAAACTGTAATCTTTTTACCATTATCTGCAGCTTCCAATAAGTATTTTATAACTTTACTAGTGTTACTTAAACGATATATAGTCATTTTAATACTAACAACTTTAGGATCTCTTGCTGCTTCCTTAAGCAATTTTAAAAATGTATCCATAGATTCATAAGGATAAAATATTAATACATTTTTCTTTTTAATTTGTGGAATAATTGGATCATCAGTTAACTCATTAGTAATCCGTTGTGTATAAGGAGTATAAAATAAATCCTTAAAATAATCATGACTAACATTATTGAAAATTTCTTTAGTATAAGACATTTCAAGAGGAGTGTTTGAAACAAAAGATTGATTTAAATTTAAATTCAAATAATTACATAACATTAACCTAAGATAAGGATTAACATTTTTATAAATTTCTAAACGTATAGGTGCTAAACGATTTCTTTTTTTAAGAATACTTTTCATATGATGTCTGTAATCCTCATCATCATCTAATTTTTTAGTAGATAAATTAATATCTGCATTACGTGTTACAGAAATTATTGCCTTTTCTGCTACTTCATAATTACTGAAAATCTCATCAACATGTTTTAAAATAACTTTTTCAAGTAAAATAAAACGAGCTTTTTTAAGATTTCTAATTCTATCAGGAGCAAAATTTTTCATACCCTCATCAGGATAAATTACTCTAGGAAGTGAATTAGGGATAGGAACTACCGCATGATAAATACCATATTCATCCTTTAATTCTAAAACAATATTTAAAGCTTTATTTTTTAAATGAGGGAAAGGTTGATTATCACCTAACATCAATGGGGAGAGTACAGGTAATATGAATTCAGTGAAATAATTATCAACAAAAGTTTTTTCTTTTTTTGTTAAATCTTTATAATTTAAATTTACAATACCGTGTTTACTAAGATCTGTTAGTATATCATGATAAATTATATCTTGTTTTTGGTATAATTTTACAGTTTCTTCATAAATTTTATCTAATTGCTCTTGAGCACCCCACCCGGTTTTATTATCATAATAATCAGGATCATTGACTAAAGTTAAATCATAAAGAGTTCCACATCTAACCATATAAAATTCATCAAGATTACTGGTGAAAATACTTACAAAATTTAATTTTTCTAATAAAGGAACATCCGGATCTTCTGCTTCTTCTAAAACCCTTTGATCAAATTTCAACCAGGAAAGTTCACGATTTTGTGTATATGAACAAATAAAACCTTTATTCTTATTCTTCTTTTTAGACATTAAAATTACTCACTATCATTAATTATTTTAGAATTTAAATATCCTTCACGAACACCAAATTTACAAGCTTGTATTTCCCTTACACCAAAATAATCACATATTGCATCAATTACAATTAAACCAGGAACTAAAGTATGTATACGTGAAGCTTTAACTTTTAAAATTTTCATATAAGTTTTTTTATCATTATGTTTCAAGTCTTTTTCTACTTCTTTAAGTAAACTTGAAAATATTAAATTATTTGATTCATCTTGCAAACCTTCAGATATTAATAATTTTTTTATAGCACGTATAGTACCACCTACACCAACCATATTCTTAATTTTTAAATGAGGGACTTTTAAAACTTTTAATTGATGAAATACCTCTTCTCTAATATCTTCAGCTTCTTCATATGTAGGTAACATATGATTTACATATTTATTAAAAAGACTTAAAGAACCGATTGGTAAACTAAAAGTTAATTTAGATTTGGAATCTTCAAAGATAACAATTTCAGTACTGCCTCCACCTAAATCTATTAAAACTCCATCTTTCTCTTTAATAGATGAAACAACTCCTTGAAAACTTAATTGCGCTTCTTCTTTACCTGAAATTAATTCAATACTAATTCCAGTTTTATCTTTCACTTGTTTTAAAACATTATCTTTATTTTTAATATTACGTAAAGATGCGGTAGCAAAAAAATGATAATTTTTAATATTTAAAAAGTCTAAAATTTTTTTAAAATCTTGAATAGTACTTATTAATATTTTAATCCCCTGTTCATTGAGGATTTTGTTTTTTTTATAATTAATTAAACCTGCAGATACCTTTTTTGAAAGCATTAATTCAAAATTTTCTTCATTTATATTATAAACATTTAAACGTATAGTATTAGAACCTATATCAACTATACCAGTAATCAAATTCTCACCTATCATAATTAATATTATAGTACAATATTATATTTAAAAATTACAAAAAATTTTAAAAAATAGAAAAAATATTTAGATTTTTAATTATTGCCTTCTTCAACTTCTTTTTCAAGAGCTTTAATATGATTTTCATCAGCAGGATTAATATCCATATGTTTAAAGATTTTCCAAATTAATCTTAGGATTAATACTAAGAGATAGGATGATATACTTAATACAGGTGAATAAAAACTTAAAATAATTGCTAATCCAGATGCAATAACGGGATACAAAATTATAAACATTAGAGTACGCATATATGGCTTCATTTGAACTCTAAAATTTTTCATGATAATATCTTTTTTAAATGAATGTATAAACATATAAAGGTATAATAAGGATACTATAAAAATTAATGATGCAAAAATAATATCTGCTTCAAAAAATGTCCAAAATTTTGCTAAAAATTCTGTAGCAAATGGAATTAAACAAATAAATGCTAAAGCAACTAAATTGATATAGTAAACTGTATTATCAATTTCTTCAATGATTAAAAGTAAATTACTATTAGACCAGAAGTTAGCTATTAAAAAGAAACTTATAAAATACATTAATATTGAAGGTCCTAAGGATTCAATTATATAAGTAGTCATTTGGTAATTGGTAGTAATTACATTAGCTGAAGGTACTGCAATACTCAAAACAAGTATTGTCATAGCAATAGCATAAATTCCATCAATTAACCCAGATAAACGATCTGGAGCATGCTTAATCAATACATTTCGTGGCAAATTTATCACTTCAATTAGTAGTTATTTTATATTTTATAATTTCTACTATTAAAATTATCAATACAAAAATAGTTAATCCTATTTTATATTAAAAATTAATCACACTATACTAACTTCAATAATCACTATTAAAAATTTGTTTATGAATTAATGCTTAGTATTTTTGAAGTAATCTTCTACTTTATGTAATTCAGTCATTATATCAATATCTTGTGGACATTCTTCTAAACATTGTGCACAATTTTTACATTGATCTGCTCTACTTTTTTCAGTTATTACATCAAAGTATTGATTAGAAATTTTATCTGGTTTATCAAATACTTTTGATTCATTGTATTCATGAAAACATTTAGGTATGTTTACTCCATGGGAACAAGGCATACAATAATTACAGTAAGTACATGAGATTTCACTAGAGTGACGAAATTCATTGATTATTTTTTTAAGGATTTTATTATCTTCTTCTGTGAAATATCCTGGTTTAGCTTTGTTTGCTATTTCAATATTAGTTTTTACTTGTTCTAATGTACTCATTCCACTTAATACACAATTGATATGTGGCATGTTCCAAAGATATCCTAATCCCCATTCTATTGGTGATTTAATATTGTCACTAGCATTCATTAATTCTTGAACTTTTGGAGGTATATTATTTACTAATGTTCCTCCTCTTAGAGGTTCCATTATCATATTTCCTATTCCATTGTCTCCAACGTAATCTATTGTTTTTTTTCCACTTTTATATTGTGTGTCTAAGTAGTTCATTTGTGTGAGTACTACTTCCCATTTATCATAATAATTCATTACTTTCTGGAACAGTTGATAATCTCCGTGATGTGAAAATCCAATATGTTTTACTTTTCCTTCAGATAAGAGGTTGTCTAAAAATTCATTAAGATACCCAGTAAACATTAGTTTACCCCATAGGTTTGTTTTAATTCCATGGAGCATGTAAATATCAATACAATCTGTGTTTAATCTTTCTAATTGTTTGTTGAAGTAATAATCTAAGTCTTCTTTTTTATTGATTGGGTATAATGGTAGTTTACTACTTATTAATACTTTTTCTCGATAACCCATATCTAAAAATTCGGATAAGAATGGTTCGGATGCTCCACCATTTTCATCTAAGCAGTTGCCATGATAATCAAATCCTGTATCTAATATGTTTATTCCATTATCAATTCCATAAGATAACATTTCAGAGGCTTTTTTAGTATCAATTTTTGTGTTGTCACCAATTAATACTGGTAATCTCATTAGTCCAAAGCCTATTTGTGATACTTTTTCTCCTGTTTTTCCTAATTCTCTGTATTGCAATTTTTTGTATCCTCCCTTTTTTTATCTTAGTACTAAATGAAGGGTTTATGTTATTACTTTTTTTATAAATTATTATATAAAATTATTATCTTGATATTAAATAAATAATAAAAAGTATTACTTAATCTATAAAAAAAAGGAAAACCCCATAGAGTTTTCCCTTAACAATTAATAAATTCATTAGTTATTAACAATTGAATTAAAACCTTTCGTATAAAGCAATTGTATAAATGAACCTTTAGGCCATACCACAATATTTCCTTTATTATACTGAGTAATAGCCATTTGCATCATAGTATTACGAGTAGCAGGATCTTGAACAGCATTAGATAAACCTTCAACAACCGTTATAATAGCTTGACCCCTAGTATTGTTATTTTGATGTTGATCTTCCCGAACAAAATCAAGTACATTAACAACTGTAGGAGTTCCATTAATCTCTAACGGACCCGCAGATTTAACAATTGCATCAGCAGCTTCCACATTAACCAATACAACAGCATCTAATTTAACACTTTTATTATATTCAACAATTTCTTTAACATTTTGAACACCTTCATCTGTGTCATTATACCACAATGCATCATGGAGCAACATTTTTCCACCATTATCTCTAGCACCCGTATTAAGAGCTTCAGTAGGCTCGTTTTTAGTAGGATGTCTCATACCATGAGGATAAATTGGAGTATAATGTGAAACTGAACCATTTTCCAATGTAATAATATAAGCCATATCAACAGCACCCATTCCAGGACGCTCCTCAGTTTGATCCACTGCACAAACTAATATTTTCTTTTCACCTTGAGTTAAATCCCCACCATGGTCAAAAAACATTTGTCCAGCAATAACTACTAAAATTAAAGCGATTATAGAAATTAAAATCGCTATTAATAGTTTATTTCTTCTCTTCATAAAAAAATCACTTAAGTTAATTTGATTAAATAATCAAATTATAATTTTAAACTTCATTTAATATAAATTTAAGTTTTTTAAAATTATATTTAATGATTAATTCTAAATTTAAAAAAAAGTAAGAAATAACCTTAAAATTAAAAGTATATTCTAAGGTTACCTTGGAAATATTGAGAGGATGCAGCTCCTGCCATTTTAATTAATTTCATCGGATTATGTGTTGCATTAATTAGTGCATCAGCAAAAGATAAAACAGCATCTCCCCTACTTGCACCTTGGACTTGATCTTCACGTATAAGATCTATACCTGAAGCATTTACTACTTGACCATTATATTCTAATGGTGAAGCCGCTTGTATAATTGCATCTAAAGCTTTTGTATTTATTAAAATTACCGGACCAACTGATTGATTTGTATTATATTCAACTATTTCTTTTGCATATTGGGCTCCTTGTTTTGTATCATTATTCCATAATGAATCATGTAATAATAATTGACTTCCCGCCCCTTCTGCTTGCGCCTCGGCAGGTTCAGATGCAGTAGGATGAACCATTCCAGATGGATAAATTGGAGTATTATTTCCTCCAGTTGTACTTATTAAATATGCCATATCAACAGCACCCATTCCAGGCCTGTTTTCAGATTCATCAACAGCACATACTAAAATATTGGATCCACTACTGTCTCCTAAGAAAATTCCATTAAAGACAAAGAATATTAATCCAAATAATATTATTATGAGTAATAGGATTGCTATCTTCTTTTGAGTTCCCATTTTTGAATCATCTTCCATTAAATTTTTATTAAAAATTATAATTATTAACTTTTATAATTATCAAACTATTAATAGTTATGTAAAATATATATTCCAATTGTAAAATATAGATTACATACTATATAAATATAACCCAACAAAGAAACCTTAAAAAAAATAAATATAAAATAAAAGATAAACAAAAAGAATAACATGATAAACATAATAATAGGTGAAGGACTAAACAAAAACACCTTAAAAGCAACAAAAGAATTTGAAAAAAACCCAAACATAAATATAAAAACAGTGAAAACCAACCAAGAACTCTTAAAAGCAATAAAAAACCCAAATATAAATGCTGTAATAAGAGGATCACTACCCGCAAAAAATATAATACAAAATATAAAAAAAACACATACTAATACAAAAATAAACCGCTCCACAATAATAAATGGAGAAAAAAATAAATTTTTATTAACTCCTGTAGGAATAGATGAAGGAACAACATTAAAAAACAAAAAAGAACTAATAAAACAAAATATAGAATTCCTAGAAAACTTGGAAAAAACACCAAAAATAGCAATACTTGCAAAAGGACGAAAAGACGATGAAAACAGAAGCCAAATTATAGATCAAAGTTTAAAAGAATCAGAAAAATTAACAAAAGAAATCCAAAAAGAATATCCTCAATATCAAATCACCAATTATTACATACTAATAGAAAAAGCAATACAAGAAAAAAATAATATAATAATATGCCCAGATGGAATAATAGGTAATATAATATTTAGAACACTTGTATTAATGAACAAATGGCCAAGTATGGGTGCAATAACATTAGGAATACCCGAAATATATATAGACACAAGTAGAGATCAAAGCACTGAAACTTATATAAGAAGTATTAAATTAGCATACTACCTATCAAAAAAATCACAAGATATAAAATAAAAAAACAAGATATATAATAAAAACAAATAAATAATTAGATTAAATAAATTAAAAGGAAAACAAAAATATGGTATTTCAATTTATCTACGACATTTATGAATGGTATTTAACCAAACATTTAACACCAGAAAATATGCCTTACCACATAGCTATAATCATGGATGGAAACCGTAGATACTCTAAACTTCAAGACAATATGGACGTTACAAAAGGGCACGAAAGAGGAGTAAACACATTAGAAAAAGTCTTAGATTGGAGCATAGATCTTGGAATAAAAGTTGTAACAGTTTATGCATTTTCAACAGAAAACTTTAACCGACCAAAAGAAGAAGTGGATGGATTAATGAACCTATTTGAGATAAATTTCAAAAAATTAGTTACTCATAAAAAAATCCACAAAAATAAAGTTAGAGTAAAAGCAGTTGGAAGACTAGAATTACTACCATCAAATGTTAGAGAAGCTATTAATGAAGCAGAAGAAGCAACAAAAAATTACCATGACAGCCAACTTAACTTAGCAATAGGTTATGATGGAAGACAAGAAATAGTAGATGCAATCAAAAAAATTGTAGATGAAGTTGAAAATGGAAAAATAAATAAAGAAAATATAACCGAAGATTTAGTAAGTAAAAACTTATATACTGAAGGATTAAGTGATCCTAACCTTATAATACGAACAAGTGGAGAAGAACGATTAAGTGGATTTTTATTATGGCAATCAAGTTATAGTGAATTATATTTCTGTGATAGTTTATGGCCAGAATTACGTAAAACAGATTTTTTAAGAGCATTACGAGATTACCAAGAAAGAGATAGAAGATTTGGAGCATGAAAATATATGATAGATACACATTGCCATATAGACTTCCCAGAATATGATAAAGACAGAGACCAAGTAATAAAAAGAGCAAAAAACACATTAGATGCAGTAGTATTAAGTGGAACAAACTATGAAGCAAATATAGGTGCATTGAAATATGCCAAAGAAGAAAAAGGTTTCATATACCCAAGCTTAGGCTTCCACCCTGTAACTTCACAAAATGCAACAATAGAAGAAAGAAAATCAGTACAAAAACATATAATAGAAAACAAAAAAAACATATCTGCAATAGGCGAAGTAGGAATGGATTATTTTTTTGTAAAAGATAAAGCATTAAGACAAAAACAAAAAGAAATATTTTTAAGTTTCATTGAAATCGCAAACCAAGAACAAATCCCTTTACTGATGCATGTAAGAGATGCTGATAAAAAAGCATTAAACATAATATTAGATTATGAAGATATTCCATATGTAATCTTTCACTGTTACAGTGGAAGTTTAAAAACAGCAAGAAGGATTATGGAACATGAAAACTATTTTATGAGTTTCTCCACTATGGTTTGTTATAGTAAACAACACCAAGATTTAGCTAGCCAAATACCTATAGATCACATGCTTACTGAAACAGATAGTCCTTATTTAGCAATGACAAAAGAAGAGAGAAATGAACCATCCAATGTAAAATTAGCTGTTAAAAAAATTGCAGAACTTCAAAATATAGACATAGAAAATGTTGATAAAGTAACAACAAATAATGCAAAAAAAGTTTTTAAAATAAAGTAAAATTAAAAAAAGTTTTTTACCAAATAAATTAAAACAAGATCCCCATCTAAGATATAAGATTCCTTAAAACTTAATTTAACAGCATCATTCATTTTATCAAAACCTTCACCATCAACTAAAGTTTTAGCAAATTTACCTCCAGCAATCATTGGAGCAACACAAACTCTAATTTCATCAATTAAACCTTCATTAAACATGCTGAAATTTAAGGTAGCTCCTCCTTCAAGCATTAAACTATTAACCCCTATGTTTTTAAGATAATCCATTAATTCCATTAAATTAACTTCACCTTTTTCTCCATTTGTAACTAAAACATCTACTTTATCCGAAAGATTATTAATTTTAAAAGGATCAGCATTATTTCCAACAGCTATAATAGTTTTAGCATCAGCATTTAATATACGAGAATTTAAAGGAGTTCTAGCTTTACTATCAACAATAACTCGTATAGGATTATCTTCCTTTTTAGCAGGTACTTTATGGACAGTTAAACGTGGATCATCAACTAGAACTGTTCCAATCCCCACCATTATAGCATCCATATCACTACGTAACTTATGCACCCTTTCTAAATCTTTTTCTCCAGAAATTTCAGAACTACCTGTTTTTGTAGCAATTTTACCATCAAGAGTCATTGCAGCACTTAATATAACATAAGGTTTCATATAATATCTCCTTAAAAATAAGATTTACATTAAAATTTTTATATACTTTTAAAATAAGTTTATAATTACTACTTAATTAAAATTTACCTACTCTTAAAAAATGAAACTTTTTTTTACAATAATTATTATAGTTAATAAATGTGAATAATTTAAAAAAGGATGGATAATTATGGAAGATAGATATGAAAAAGGAATGAATGTTTTAAGAGAAATTAATAAAGAAAATATAGAAAATTTATTTGAAGATTTAGAAGATATTGCCCCAGATCTTGGAAGATTTGTAGTAGAATTTCCATATTCAGAAATATACACCCGTAAAGAAGTTGATTTAAAAACTAGAGAATTATGCACTGTAGCTGCGATAACTGCATTAGGCCATGCACAAAAAGAATTATATGATCATGTCCATGCTGCTTTAAAAGTAGGTAATAGTCCCAAAGAGATTGTTGAAATTATAATGCAAATGAGTGCTTATGCAGGATTTCCTGCAGCAATAAATGGTATGATGACTGCAAAAAAAGTATTTAAAGAATTAGATTTATTACCAATTAAAAAAGAAGAATAAATCAAAACAAAAGTGGAGAGGATATAATCATCACCCCCCCCTCTTATTTTTTATAAAAATATATTTAAACTGCTCTTTTTATCTGAAACCCAATAAAAGTCCGCCTTGATATATTACAAATGAAATAATATATGCAACTACTAATGTTACACACATACTAAATAATGGCCATTTCCAACTATGAGTTTCATTTTTCATTGTTGCAAATGTTGCTAAACATGGAGTGTATAATAGTACAAATACTAAAAATGAAAATGCAGATAATGGAGTGAAAACAGATTGTAAAGCAGATATTACACCAATAGTACCTGATGCTCCAAATAAAGAAGTAAAAGTACTAACAATAACTTCTTTAGAAAATACTCCAAATATTAAAGCAATAGATGGTTGCCATTGACCAAAACCTAAAGGTCCAAAAATTGGAGCAATAAATGTACCTATTTGTCCAGTTAAACTAGCTTTAGCACCATAACTAACACCTACAGGCAAACTACTGAAAATCCAAATAACAATAGATAATACAAAAATAACAGTTCCTGCATTTTTAAGGAATACGACAATTCTTTCCCAAGTATGTATAAGAACTCCTTTAAGTGAAGGTAACTTATAAGATGGAAGTTCCATTACAAATGGAGTAGATAAACCTTTAAATAAAGTTCTCTTAAATATTAACGCTACAATAATGGCTACAATAATTCCTATTACATACAATGCAAATATAATTAAACCTTGATAAGCTGCAAAAAATGCAGCTGTTAATAATGCATAAACAGGCAATCTAGCACTACAACTCATAAAAGGAATAATAAGCATTGTAGTTAAACGATCTTTATCATTATCCAATGTACGTGTTGCCATTACACCAGGAACACAACATCCAAAACCTAAAACCATAGGGATAAATGATTTACCATGCAAACCTACAAGTTTATGCATAACACGATCCATTACAAAAGCTGCACGTGACAAATATCCTGAATCTTCCAATAAAGATAAAACTAAAAATAATATAAATAGTAATGGTAAAAATACAAGTACTCCACCAACCCCTCCAATTATTCCATCAACTAAAAAACTAGATAAAAATGTATGACCTAATACAACATATATTTCTGCCCCTAAAATGTTAAATCCATATTGAATTAAATTTTGTAATGGTGATGAAAGGGTGAAAGTTAATTCAAATGCTGCAAACATTATTCCTAGAAATATAGGAATACCAAGTATCTTATTTGTCACTACTTTATCTATCTTATCAGATGTTGTAGGTTTTTCTACAGCAGGTTTATCAACTGCTTCTTTTACTAACCCATCAATAAAACCATAACGAGCATTAGCTAAAACTTCTTCAGAATTTTCATTAAAAACATCTTGCAAATGCTTTTTAACTTTTTTAGATGCTCTAAGAATTTCTGCTGCATTTTTTGAATTTTGCACTCTTCCCGTAATAGCTTCATCATTTTCTAATAATTTTATAGCAACCCACTTTGGCGGAATATCTGCTAATTTTGGAACTTTTTCAACTTCATTCACGATATCTTGGATATGATCTTTTAATTCATAACCATAAACTAATTTATCACTTGAATTTATCGGATTTTTACAGGTTTCAATTACTTTATCTAATAAATTTTCTATACCTACTTCATCTGTTGCTTCTATTTCAACAACTGGAACACCAAGTAATTCAGATAATTTTTTTGAATCAATTTCATATTCTTTTTTTCGGGCAAATTTATTCATGTTTAAAGCTATTACAAGATTTGCTTCAAGTTCCATTAACTGTAATGTTAAATACATATTTCTCTCAAAATTAGATGCATCTATTACATTAATAATTAAATCACTTGATTCATCTACAATATAGTCAATAGATACTTTTTCTTCTAATGTTTTAGCACTTAAATTATAGTTTCCAGGAAGATCCACAATTTCTAATTCTATTTTTTCTCCATTATGGATTATAATATCCGTTCCTTCACTTTTTTCCACTGTTTTTCCAGGCCAATTACCAACATGTTGATGCATACCAGTTAAGTAATTAAATACTGTGCTTTTACCAACATTAGGGTTTCCTGCAAGACCAATTCGTAGGGTTTTCATTTTAATATTTTTCCTTAGTTTATTTTATGTCTATGATAAGTGGTGAATAATTATAAAAGAAATATTTTTTATTAAAAAAAAACTTTTATTTAAAAAAATTGTCTTTAACTATTTCAAAAAAATTAGTATTTAAAATTTTAAAAAAAGTTATTTCTCTTCAGATAAGTCAACTACTATATCTTCAGCTTCTTCTTTTCTGAGGGCTATATCATATCCTTTAACTTTCACTTTTAAAGGATCACCTAAAGGTGCAATTTCTTCTAATTTTATTTCTGCCCCTTTTACAAACCCCATACTCATTAAATGACGTTTTAATTCTTTATGAGATTCATCAACATGCCCATGACTTCCATGATTACGGAATGATATTATTTTGCCATGTTGTCCCTCTTTTAATTCATTTAATTTTTTACAATTTGGAGGATATTGAATTTTATTTTGACCATGACAATGTTCTTCATTTACATGCTCCTGTTGATGTCTTTTATGATTTTTAAAATGTCTATGAGACACTTATTTCACCCTTATTTTTTTAATAAAAAAACAAAGTTTAGGTAATCCTAAACTTAATTATATATTATTCTATTAAAACTGATATATATAATTTTACATCAAAACCTTAAAACATGTTTAAACTTTAAAAAAAAGGATTAATAAACAATAAAAAAAATTTAAATTAACATTTTTTATGATCTAAATTTTCAGCAATACACATTTTACATACAGCATTTGGTGAATCTTCTTGAGCATCTTTTACAGGACAAAGATACTTCCCATCTTCTTCAATAACATATAAATTTCCAGGAAAAGGAGAACCTACAGGATGAATAGGTTCTCCAAGGATAAAAGTAGTATAAAAACTGATTAAAGCATAGATAAGTGGAAATTTATCATTTTCATCCCGTGAACCAGAATCCTCGCCATATTGAAATTTAAATAAACCTATAGCTTCATTAAACATAAATTTATCAATTAAACCAACATACTCATTTTTATCAGACTCAATATCATTTACTCTAAAAATAAAAGATTTAATATAAAGAGATTCAAATTTTTCTGCATATTCTTTTTGAATATAAACATTCTCTTCTTTCATTTTAGAACAAGCAAGCATCTGATCATACATACCAATAGTTTTAGCATAGTCTTTTAAAATGTCTAAAACATTATTTTTACTTACTTTAGACTGCTTACTTAATTTAATTAAATCTTTAAACATATCCATAAAATAATCTCCTTACTTAATAATAATTAATATCAAAGTAAATAAATATGTTTTTATTTAAATATAAAAAATTAAAAATCAATTACAAAATTAGTTTAAAAGAACAAAGGAATATATATTTACAAACATAAAATATTATTAAAAAAAATTAGATTAAAATAATTAAAGGAGAAATAAATTTTGAATAGTAGCCAAGCAATATATGAAGGAATAAAAGAGGCTGGAATCAATTTTATTGTAAGTGTACCATGTGTCAATTTACAAAACTTATTCAACTTAATAAAAAAAGATGAAGAAATTACATACATACCTGTACCCAGAGAAGAAGAAGGAATAGGAATACTCACAGGAGCTTACTTAGCTGGAAAAAAACCATGTATCTTAATGCAAAATAGTGGACTTGGAAATAGTGTAAATGCACTAGCATCATTATGCCAATTATACAAAATCCCCTTATTAATGATAATGAGTCATAGAGGAACAAAAGGAGAACCAGTAATAGGTCAAGTTCCCATGGGAAAAGCAACACCAAAAATTTTAGAATCATTAAACATTCCATATTATAAACCAAAAACACCTGAAAATGCAAAAGAAACTGTAAAAAAATCATGGATTAAAGCAGAAAAAGAAAAAACACAAGTTGCAATCCTTTTTGAAATTAGTTACTGGAAAGGAGATAATTAAAAATGATTAGATACAATGCAATCCAGGAAATAATGAATCATATAACTAATGAATTAATAATTTGTAACATAGGATTCCCATGTAAAGAATTATACCAAATAAAAGATAGAGAAGAAAACTTTTACATGTTAGGTTCTATGGGATTATGTTCCAGTATAGGATTAGGAATAGCATTATCCAATCCAAATAAGAAAGTTATTAGTATAGATGGAGATGGATCCATTTTAATGAATTTAGCCACACTTGTTACAATAAAAAACCAAAATCCAAAAAATTATATTTTAATAATTCTAGACAATGGGGCTTACGGTTCAACAGGAAACCAAGAAACATATGCAAAAAATACAGATCTTTTAAAAATAATAAAAAGTATCGGATACAAATATGCTTATGAATATGAAAAAATAGATTTCAAAAAATTATTAGAAAAAGATTACACAGAACCGGTAATAATTAGATATAAAATAGAACCTGGAAATTCAAAATCTCCAGTAATTCCATTATCTCCTGAGGAAATAAAAAATAGATTTATGGAAAAAATTTAATTATACTTTCCCCACTGTATCACCACGTAAACCTCTTCGAATAGATTCAACAGATGTAATATCAGTAGTTGAAATATTCCCTAGATTTACATTTTGACCAATATTTAAAACCAAATTAACTTGTTGATTTTTATTAGGAGCTTCCCAAAGAATGTTATTAACATCAATTTTATCAATAATCGCATTAACAACATCTAACTTAACTTCTCCAGTATCATCATAAATACCAATACTTTTACCGCTTTCACGACCTTCCATAATAACTAAATCTGAACCAGCATTTATTTCTTCTTTAATTGCATCAATACGTTCATCTAAAGATATGCTTTTATCTTTAGTAATATTCTTTTTACCTACTTCACTTAAAACAAAAAATCCATTATTTTTAGCTTCTTTAATAAAACTTAATTTATCATCTTCACCCATATCAATTGAACCATTACTAATTTCAATTGCATCAAAACCAATACTTTTAGATTCCTCAAAAACTTCATCAATTTTATTATTTAAACAAGCTAATTCAAATAAAGTCCCCCCTGTAAAAGTTTTTATGTTAAAAGATTGATACATTTTAACTTTATCCTTTATTAAATCTTTATCATGAAGAATAGATGTTCCCCAACCAAATTTTAACAAATCAACATATTCTCCAGAAATTTCCATAAGACTTTCTGCATTTTTTAACCCTAAACCTTTATCTAAAACCATAGTTAGACCAGAATCTCTTGGTTTACTAATTCTATCAGGTAATAAAAATTCAAATGATTTCATTTTCTCACACAACCTTTAATATTTATAACTTAAATTCATTTTTCAAGATTTTATCTTTTAATTCTAAAGCTAAATCTTTAGCTCGTTTTCTATCAGATTCACGACAAACAATAGGAATTTCAACATTATTCGAATTAATTTCTGTTTTAATACTTCCTAAATTGATTTTAAATGCTCGATTTTTACAAACATTATGACATACTCCACAACCAAAACAATACTCTAAATTTATTTTTTTATTTTTAAAAGCATTAGTTGGACAGTATTTTTTTACATCACATTCATCACAATTTAAACATTCATCTTTATTAAAAATAGGTCTTTCATCATTACCTTCAACCCAAGCTTTACTATAATCAATTTGAGCTAAAGGTAAATGTCGCCCTTTAATATGAGATATTGATAATGGAATATCTTTGTCTAACAAGAAAGTATTGTTAAATATTTTTTCATCAAGAATTGGTATTGGAATTGCTACTGAATCAAATACTTCAGGACCTTCTGAAGTTTTAAATCCTCCTAAATATTTTTCACCCATATCTTTCATATTAGCTGCTAACATGAGATTAGGTTTATCTTTAGAACTTCTAGTCCCATTACCTAATATTAATCCTTCTGCCCCATTTAATAATATTTTACATCCACTTTTGATAACATTTTGCTGCGGATCATTTTGTAATGGGTTAATATCTCCACAACCACTAAATGTGTATTCTTTTAAATTTCCTTTCATAGCAGGTTGGGCAAAAATACTTGTTATACCATCTTCGTTATCAGGATTAGTGAAAGAATTATAATTTTTAAATGCATTACGTGTTCCAATCATTTCAGCAGTTGGCATATCATCAAGTGTTACTTTTTTAGTAAAAAATTCTCCATTTTCAGATTCAACTTCAACATTAATTTCCTTACCCATAACTAAATCTTTAAATAAAAATCCGCCACCATATTCGGGATTAGTTTTACTATGTTCAGTACCATAAATTATTAAATCAACTGAACCTAACCATTCATTTGGACAAGGACCCACATGACCTTCAACACCATTAAGTAATATTTTTTTAGCTTTTTTAAATGAACCCCCATCAGCAATAGGAATATGTAAAATAGCAGCAGTTCCACTCATAATTCCACAGGTTCCAGTTGTTACAACATCAACATCATCAAATGAAATCTCATCAGAATTTTTAATTTTACTTTTTAGCTCATCGGCTGTTAAAATTTTTGCTTCACCATTAACAATTTTCTCATTAATTTCTTCTTTAGTCCTATTTTTCATCCCAAAAACCTTCATTATATCTAAATTTTATTCTAAAGATCTGATTTTATTATCAAAATCTTTAAATTTATCAGCTAAACCTCTGAAATAAGGAATATAAACTCTTGCAAATTGTAATCTTTCAGGATCCATATTATTAGCAATTATATCATTTTGAATAGTATGCATCTTTCTTTCAACTTCAGAATACATTAAATCTCCTGGATATTCCCCAATAAATATTCCATCTGCCCCATTTTTCAAGGCATAAATAATATGTTTAGACATTACTCTATTTACACTATGAACCTTAATTATGCGAATACTTTCAGGATATTCAACTCTATTAACTCCAATATTATCTGCTGCAGTATAACCAATATTATCTAAAAATACAAGAATACATTTTTCATTTGAAGGTTTATTCTTAAGCATACCATAAATTGTTGCGAAAATCTTCTCATCAACATCCCCATTAACTCTTATGGATTTTCTTTTACATACTGTTAAACATTTTCCACAACCAGAACAACACATAGGATCAATGTATAATTCATCATCTACAATACTCATAGCTTTATATTTACACATGTTTATACAATCACCACAAAGATTACAAGCTTCATTATCGATTTCAGCAATAAATGGTTCAACTTCAATTCCATCATGCATTATTTCAGATACTTTGCTTGCTGCAGCATTAGCTTGCATAATACTTTCAGTGATATCTTTTGGATCTTGAGCAGTTCCACAAACATATACTCCTTTTACATCTGTTGTTACAGGTTTGATTTTAGGATGTGACTCTTTTATGAACATATCTTCAGTTAAACCAACATTTAATAATTTAGCCATATCTTTTGTTCCTTGAGACGGTTCAATTGCCGTGGACAATACTACTAAATCGGCTTCTACTTCTTTAACCTTTTTCTGTAAAGTATCTTCAACACGTATAATTAAATTATCACCACTTTTAACTACTTCACCAGGACGTCCTCTTATTAAACGTATCCCAGATTGTTGAGAATGTTTATAATACTTTTCATACATTCCAGGTGTTCGTATATCTGTATAACAAATCACTATATCTGTATCAGGATATTTATGTTTTATAATATTTGCATTTTTTAAAGCAACCATACAACAAACTTTACTACAATATTTATGTGCTCCTGGTTTATCATCTCTTGAACCTACACATTGTATCATTACAACACGTTTAGGGATCTCATTATTACTTGGTTTTAGAAGTTTACCCCTAGTAGGCCCATTAACCCCCATTATTCGACCTAATTCACTTTGAGTGATAACATCTTCATTACGAGAATAACTATATTCTGGTCTTTTATTTGGATCAAATAATTCATGACCTGTAGCTATAACCACTGATCCTACAGTAATAGGTAAATTTTCCACTTCACCATCTAAATAAATAGCATCCATTTTACACTTTTTAACACAGGCTCCACACTTTTTACAATTATCCATATCAATAGTATATGTGTCAGGATATGCTTGAGAATATGGTTTATAAATAGCTTTACGTGAAGATAAGCATTCATTAAATTCATCAGGTACTTGAACAGGACAAACTTCAGCACATTCTCCACAGCTTATACACTTATTATTATCAACATAACGAGGATTATTTTCTAGAACTATATTAAAAGTACCTGCACGTCTATTAATACTTTTTACATGAGTATTAGTTAAAATATTAACATTATCATTCTCAACTACACTTTTTATTACAGGATTCAATAGACATAAACCACATTCTTCAGCAATTTTAACTGGAGAAAATACTTTACCAATTCCAGCCATATGCCCCCCTATACTAGGTTTATCTTCAATTAAATAAACTTCATAACCTTGACGAGCTAAACTTGTAGCAGCAGATATTCCACTAATTCCAGCACCAATTACTGCAACACTATCTGGTGTTTGGCAAAGAATAGGATCTACAGGATGAGATTGTTTTACTTTCTCAATACTTGCATTAACCAAACTAACAGCTTTATCAGTAAGTTTAGTTTTAGAAGAATGAACCCAACTACATTGTTCACGTAAATTGACCATATCCATTAAATAAGGATTTAATGGTTTAATATAATCTTGAAAAGTTTTTTCATGAGAAATTGGAGAACATGCCACAATAACTACACGATCCAAATGTTTAGTAATAATATTATCACGTATAATCTTCCTACCATTTAAACTACAAAGATTAGTGTAAACTTCAATAACATTAGCATCAATCTCATCTATTAAACGATTAATATCAACTTTATCAGAAATATTACCCCCACATTTACAAATAAAAACTCCTATCCGTAAATCAGAATTACTACTATGATTTAATGATTCCACAACCATTATTCTACCTCCCGAGGAATTTCTTCAAAATTTTTAAGAACCTGATTTAAATTTACACTATGAGTTTGTATACCTGCAACAGTATAAGGATCAGCACCCATAGATAAAGCTATAAGTTGACTAATATTCATATGATAAATACCAATTTTTTCCCCAATTTGTTTTTCTATAACGGGTTGATAACGATCATATTGAATTTGACAATTTGGACACATATGTAGTAAAATGTCCACACCCTCATCTTTTAAGGATAATAATTTTTCTTTAGTTACTTCTAAAGAATAATCCCTATTTACAAATCTTTGGCGAAACCCATTCCCACAAGTTAATCTTTTATGATCATACCATTTTAGAGTATCAATCCCACAGGTTTTAGCTAGTTCATCTAGTAACATTGGATTTCTAACTCCATCAATTGTATCTTCATATTGAACTTTGCAATAATGACACGCATGGTGAGTTGCAACTTTTAATCCTTTTAATTGATATTTTAACAGCTTATTAATTTTTTCTCGATTATTATAAAATATTTCAACAACATGAAAAATATTATCCCTAGAATCCATATCGCCTTCAGAGTAAGTTTTATCATTTAAACCAGATTTAATAAATATTTCATTTACATGATTTCTTACTTCTTTATTATTATTTAATAAATCTGCAGATTTTTTATTAATAGCATAACATGTAGAACACATCATAGCTAAATTTCCATGATTTAAAGACTTTGCTAAATTAAAATTACGTGCTGCAACTACAGTAGTATCTAATTCATCAAAAACATCACTATAGTGCCCTAATCCAGTGCAACAAGTTTGTTCAGGAGATATTATATAGTCAATGCCTAACTTATCAAATATGTATTTAGTTGATGATTCAATACCTGGATATTCTACATTTACCATACATGATTTAAAAAGTAAAAATTTTCCATTAGGAATAGATTTCATTTAATCATCACCCTTTTTGATTTTTTTTAGGCGTTTATCAAATCCTGAATTCATAAGTAATAAATTTATTTCTTTTACTGTCTTTTTTGGAGGATTTAATTTTCCTAAACCTAATTTTTCGCGTATTGGAATTAAATTTTTTTTAAAATCCACCCATTCAGGACCAAAATCTTTAGCTAAATCTTTTACGAAATTTTTAGGAATACCACCCATAGCCTGATTTATAAAGACTTCACCATAATTGTAGAAGGGTTTTAATTTTTTATTAGTTTTCCCTTCATCAAAGGCTATTTGTTTTAATACTTGATTAACTTCACATGCACTATTACCTACTGGACAAATACTGTGGCAGGTATAGCAATAAAAACAATTCCATAAGTTTTCATCTTCTAATACTGTTTCATCACCTTCTAAAACTCGTTCGATCATGTTTCTAGGGTTATACTCACTATGTCTAGCTGCTGGACAAACACTAGTACACATACCACATTGAACACATCTTAATAATCCAATATCTTTTGAGGATTTGGGATTATGAATTATTTTTTCGGCAAGTTCTAAAGGGTTTTCATTTATTTTTTCTTTACTCATACCTTTACATCCAATTTTTTTAAAAAATGTTTAAATTTATTTAATCTTAATTAATATTTTATTATAAAAATATAATATATAAGGTTTTTCATTATTATATAAAAATACCCCTAATTTAGTTCAATTTATAAAATAAAAATTATACATAATTTAATAAAATGATAAAATAATTAATCAACATTAAATTTTTATTAGTTCATAAAACAAAAAATTTAAATAAAAAAAGTAAATAAAAAAATATAAAAATTTAAATAAAGACATAAAAACAATCCAAATAGGAAAATTAACATTAAAAAACTATAAAACAAAAAAAGAATTAAAATTAAATAAAAAAAGATAAAATAAAAAAGATAAGAATAGAACTAATAAGCTTACATCTAAAAAATCAATTTTCAAGAAATAAAAGAAATCAGTCAATTTCCTCAAAATTATTAATTTCCAAAGAAGGATTAAGCTTAACAATTTCAGGTAAATTCCCAATAGTACCAACAGTATCATTAACAATGATTAAAGCAGATTTAAAATAGTTATTTAAATTATCAGCAAATTCTAAACCATTATTAACAGAGGTTTCATCATCTACCCCCAAAACATGATTACCAATACTAGTTGCTAAAGCATCAGCAAATAAAGTATCATCAGCAATAACAGTTACAACATCAGACTTACCCAAACTTGTAGAAAAACCAACAGTGGCAGACGAAGAGCAAATTCCTAATTTTTCACCAGCTAAAAACTTAAAACCTAATTTACCTGATAACGAAGATTTACCTGCATAAATTCCACAAATAAAATCTTTATCTGTAACAAAACTAATATCCCCACCATTATCAACAATTGAATATTTACTACCACAACTTATTAAGTAATCTCTAGAAAATTCAGCAATAGTTCCAGCCAAACAAGCAGTAGGTCCAACACCAGCAACTGAACTTGCATCACACATCCTTTTAATAATATTCGGAGCACTATCATCTACAATAACTGGCTCGAAACTACCGCTAAAAATAGGATGACGCTTCATATAATCTTTAATAGTACTTCGGATATTAAAAATATAATCATTTAAATTATGAAATGAAATATCTGTTACTAAGTTAATTTTAGTTTCTTCAACACTTAGTTTAGATTTAAAAGTATTAGAATTCATAAAAAAAAGTAAAAAAATAGTTTATCTTAATCTTCTATTTAAAATTTTATGAGGATTATCAATCAAAGCTTTCATAGCTTGAGAATCAGACAAACCAGCACCAAGAGCAATACGATAAGCCTGTTTAAAGCTAATTAAATCATCAGGATCATGACAATCTGTATCGATTACAAGATCTGCACCAATTTCAGTTGCAATTTTAGCTACATGACCATTAGCTAAACAATGTCCTTTACGAGCTGTAATTTCTAAAGCTATATCATTTTCTTTAGCAAGAATAACTTCTTCTTTATTAATTAAACCTGGATGTGCTAATATATCTATATCTGATTGAACAGCAGCATGATTTGTCCCTTCTATTACAGGTTCTGCCAAAGTTTCACCATGAACAACAACAATTTTTGCACCTAATTCTCTACAACGTATAGACAATTCACCAATTGATTCAGCAGGAACATGAGTTATTTCCGCACCTAAAACCACATTTATATCCCATTTACTATTAACATCATCAATTGCACCCATTAGCTCAGGTAAATTTTCTACATTAGAATAGTCAACATGATCAGTAATCGCTATTGTTTCATGCCCTAAAACATCTGCTCTTCTAGCTAATTCACTAGGTAATAATTCACCATCACTAAATAAACTGTGCATATGCAAATCAATTCTTTTATATGCCAAATCAATAATCTCCTTCAAAATTAATAGTTATAATTAAATATTATCTTTGTTATATTTTTATATATTATATTAAATATTTAAGGGTTCATATTTTAAAAAAATCTTTAGTGATAAAAATGAAAAAAGTTAATGTATTTGTACCTTCACATATAACAGGATTTTTTAGTATACAAGAAGCAACAACACCTTTACAAACCGGATCTAAAGGTGCAGGAATATTATTAAATCGAGGAGTAACAACTTCTATTCAGAAAAATCCAAATAATGAGGAAACTAATATAAGTATTAATGCTGATTCTAATCCAGAAAAAGAAGCAATAATCCGTAAAACAATAGAATTAATGAAAAGTGAATTCAACTTTAAAGATAATTTCACAATTAATCAAAACATTAATGTTCCTGTCGGTTGTGGATTTGGAACAAGTGGAGCTTCTGCATTGAGTACTAGTTTAGCACTTACTAAATTACTCAAACTTCCAATATCCCCAATTAAAGCAGGACAATATGCACATCTTGTTGAAGTAAGTCTTGGAACTGGTCTTGGTGATGTATTAGCTGAAATGGAAAAAGGTTTAGTATTCAGAATAAAACCTGGAGCCCCCGGTTACGGAGAGTGTGAAGTTATAAATACAGATAACGAATTATACATTATAACAAAATCTTTAGGCAGTATAAAAACAAAAAACATTATAACAAACAGTAAACAAAAAGAAAAAATTACTAAAATAGGTTCCAATATGGAGGAAAAATTCTTAAAACTTCCAAGCATTAGAACATTCTTAAAATATTCTTATCAATTTTCTGAAGAAACAGAATTACTGAATCCTAAAGTAAAAAAGATAATAGAAGATTTAAATACTAAAACATTTGGTGCAAGTATGGCAATGTTAGGAAATACCGCTTTTGCAATAACTGACGATATATCTGAAATAGATCCAGAAGAATATACCATATCTAAGTTATATAATGATGGAATAAAATATTTAGAAAAAGGAAAAGTTGTTAATGATCAAAATTACTTATAAAATGAAGTCATACCGAGAAAACCTAAAAGATATTATACAACCAGATGATACTATTATTGAATTAGGATGTCACGTGGGAAAATCAAGCCAATTTATGTTAAATAGAATCCCTAATGGGAATTTAATTGCATTAGATAATAGTCCAGAAGCTAAATCTAAAATGGATAAGTTATCATTTGAATATAAAAATTTAAGTTTTTTAAATAGTGATGTTCGTTTACATGAAAGTTTAAAAAAAGTTAAAGAAAAAATAGATAAATGTGATATTTTAAGTGTTGATCTTGGAGGAGGTTATCACCCAGATACAACATTTAAAGTTTATTATATTTGGTCTTCCACATTTAAACCTAGAGATAGTATTATACGAAATAGAGGTTTAATTGATTTTATAAATACTGCTACCAGTAATGAGGATATGCATTCTGAAAACGGCTTCCTTGATAGTTGTGGAGATATGGGAATTCCCCCACAAATTAAAGAGTTTAAATTGTGGAGTGAAAAAATTTAACTTAATAAAAATTATTCATTTAATTTAAATACTTTTAAATCTTCATAAATTGGACCTTTAGAAGTTAATGTACTCTTTTTTAAATGTAAATTTTTCACTTTCATTTCACCAATTAAAACTTCATTATTTTCTTTTAACACTTTTTGAACTTGTTTTTTATTTTTAGGATTTTTCATGCGCCCAATAGTTAAATGACTAATATAATTTTTCTCTTTTTTAAATCCTAATTTATTAAATTCAGTATCTAATTTTTGTTCTAATAATTCTAAATCAGAACTTTCATTTATACCTACCCAGATAACTTTTATATGATTTGAATTTGGAAATGTACCTAATCCTTCTAATCTTATGTTGAATTGTTTGAAATTTTTAATTACTTTATTTGTTGCAATCTCTATTTTTTTCAAAATGTCTTCTGATACATCCCCAAAAAATTTAAGTGTTAAATGTATATTTTCTGTTGATACATACTTTATATTAGTATCTGTTTTTTTAAATTCTTTAATTAAATTATTAATTAATGGTTTTAAATTTGGCTCTATTTCTATTGCTAAAAAACTTCTAACTCCACTCATAAATATCACTTCTAAAAAAAAGATAAAATATAAAATGTTTTTTATATCTATTTTTCAATTATAGTTTCATTTATTGCCATTCCAAAATGTCTCGCATTTTCATCAATAAAAACTTTTACTTTATCCCCCTGGTTTAAATTTGATACACTTACAGCCTCCCCATTATTTGATACTATCCGAATTGTTTCAGCATTTTGTAAAAGGGATTTAATTTTTATATCTTCATATTCTGCTTCTATTAATAGTAAAGGTCTTTTTTCAATTTTACATCTTCCAACAATAGTGGGTCTAGTGGTGCCATCTTTGTTTACAATTAAAACTTCATCTCCAGCTTCTAATTCTGCTAGATATCTTGTTTTGTTTCCAGGGACCATAACATAAGCTTGTACAGGGCCAGCATTAACACGGAATGGTCTTGATGCTACATATTCACTTTCTAATGATTCACTATGAACTAAAAACATTGCTTTACTATAGGAACCTATAAGCATTCCTTCACCTGGAACCATCATGGAAGTTGTATCAATACAAACTCTATCTCCTGTTCCTAAAGGTTTTACATTTGTTATGGTTGCTTCTTTCAAATTATATTTTTCATGTGATAAGTTTTCGATTAAATCAGCAATTTTTTTTATTTGTGCAAAATCTTTAGGTTCAAATATTACCCCATCAGTTCCAATTTCTAAAGTTTCTAAAGCTAGTTTTGCTTCATTTTCATCAGTAACTGCTGCAATAATTTTAACATTTTCAGATTGTAAATCTGCTAGAATATTTTCTAATGGTATGACTGTCCAATCTTTTCCAACTAATATTAAGTAATCTACAGTTTTACCTAATTTTCTAGCTAAATGTTCATGCTCTTTATCAATTATTTCTATATAAGCTGCAACAGACTGTCCTAAGTTTTTATGTTCTTTTGCATCTTGTAAATCTTTGGATTTTTCTAAATTTTTGGATAAAGGTAGAGTGTTGTCTCCTTCACCATTTATTCCAATTAAATATATTTCCGCTTCTGGATTGTTAGAGATTATGTTTGTATTTGCTAATTTTTTGATGTTTTTGATTTCGTCTTCTTTAGCCATTATGTGATTTATTCCAGATTCCAATGAGGTTGTGATTAAATCTTTTTTATCATCCCAATTTTTATTAGGTGACATTATCCATGCGAATTTTTCCATAAAAATTACCTTTATTTAATTATTTATTTTAATAATTCTAATGCGTCATCCACATCCATTTTGTTATGGACTACTTCTGAAATTGCTTTTGTTATTTTTCCAGGGTTTTCTGCTTGGAAAATATTTCTTCCAAATGCTACTCCGGCTCCCCCTACTTCAACTGATTCTTTAGCCATTTGTAATAATTCTCTATCTGTATCAACTTTTGGACCTCCTGCTATTACAACTGGTACTAATGCTCCTTCTACCACTTCTTCAAAACTTGCTGGATCACCGGTGTAATTTGTTTTTACAATGTCCACACCTAATTCACTTCCCACACGTGCTGCATGTTTTACCATGTTTACATCTGTTTCAGATTTGATTTTTTGTCCTCTTGGGTACATCATTGCTAATAATGGTATTCCCCATTGGCTGCAAGTTTCTGATATTTCCCCTAATTCTTTTAACATTTCAGGTTCTTTTTCAGACCCTATATTTACATGTATACTTACTGCATCTGCACCGAGTTGTATTGCTTTTTCTACACTAGTTACTGTTACTTTATTGTTAGGATCTGGACTTAAGCTTGTACTAGCAGATAAATGTATTATTAATCCTAAATCATTTCCATACCCTCTATGTCCTTGTTCTACAATCCCTTTATGCATAAGAACTGCATTTGCTCCTCCACGAGATATTTGTTCTATGGTTTTATCCATATCAACTATTCCTTTTATTGGCCCAGATGATACCCCATGGTCCATTGGAGCTATTACGGTTTTTTTTGTTTTTCTGTCTATTATTCTTTCTAATCGAATTTTTTTACCTATCATGATTAAAACTCCTTAATTGCTGTAAATTTTTAATAAAGTTTACTTATATATAAAATTAATTAATCTTTAAAAGTATATAAATTTAATGTACAAATAAAAACTATAATGTATTTTTTTGTACAATTATTATTGGTTGTTAAAAAAAAGAAAAAGAGTAGCAAAGCTACTCATATAAATTAACAGACTCAGCATTAAAAATTTTAATATCCATATCTTTAGAAAAAGCCTTAATATTAGTATCGAAAGCTTTAAAATGTTTTGAAGTAAGATGTTTATTCAAACCATCCATATCTTCCCATTTTTCAATAAAAAGATAGGTTCCATCTTCAACATCCTTATCGAAATTATATTCAATATTCGCAGCTTCTTTACGGGTTTCTTCAACCAAAGTTAGTGCTTCTTCAATAATTTCCTTATCTTTTCCGTTTACAGGGATTAATTTTGCAAATACGAGTAACATATACTTAACTCCTAAAATATTAAAATACTTTAATTCAATGTATATTAATTAACATTTATAAACTTTTAGTAAAATAGAATAACATCCAAAATTTTTTTAAATAGCACAAATAAAGATAATATAATACAAAAAAGATTCTAAAATAAAAGGGAAAAATACATGAATTATAAAACAATCTTAAATGAAATACAACCTACTACTAAGGAAAAAGAACAAATACATACATTAAGTAACAACTTAATAAAATACTTAAATAGAATATTAAAAGAACAAAATATTAATGCAGAGGCATTACTTGTAGGATCAGTTGCAAAAAATACATTTTTAAGAGGGAAATCTGATATAGATATTTTTATAAATTTCCCCCTCTCAACACCAATGGATCAATTAAAAGAATTAGGGCTTAAATTAGGATATCAATGTAGTGAAGAATTTAATGGAAAAGCAGAAGAACATTACGCATCCCATCCATACCTCACAAGTTGTATTGATGGTTATGATATCGATTTTGTTCCTTGTTATAAAATTAAATCCGCAAAACAATTAAAATCCGCAGTAGATAGAACATTACTCCATACTAAATATATAACTTCTCATTTAAAAGAAGAACAAAAAAGTGAAGTTTTACTTTTAAAAAAATTCATGAGCGAAATAAAAACTTATGGATCTGAATTTAAGGTCGGGGGATTTGCAGGGTATCTTTGTGAGTTACTCATTCTCAAATATGGAACCTTTGAAAAATTATTAGAAAATGCACAAAATTGGAATTATGGGATAATTATAGACCTCGAAGATTATGGGACTGGAAAAAATTTTAATGATCCCCTAATAACAATAGATCCAACTGATGAAAATAGGAATGTTGGAGCAGCATTAAGATTAGAAAAAATGGTAGATTTTATAATCGCTTCACGAAATTTTTTAGATGAAACTAATAATGACAAAAAATCAGATTACTTCAAACCATTAAATAAAAAACAAAAAATAAGCACTTCTGAAATATTAAAAAAATTCAAAGATCGTGAAACACATACACTTTTGTTAAAATTTGAAATACCAGAAATCCCTCCAGATAGTTTACATCCCCAATTAAATAAAACTATGGAATCTATTACTGAAAAATTAGAAACAAAAGATTTCAGTATTTTTAAAAGTGATTATTGGACTGATGAAAATAAATTAGCAATTTTTATTTTTGAGTTAAATGTTTACAAGCAAAGTAAATATATTATACATGAAGGACCTAAAATTTGGAGTAAAAAATCCTGTGATAACTTTAAAAATTATCGTGGGGATAAACTGTATAGTATTGATGATTTATTAGTATTAACTAAAGAAAGAAAGTTTAAAACACCAGAATCTTATATTAATTATATTTTAACTAATGAAAATATTCATAATATTAAAATTGGTAAAAATTTAAAAGATTTAATCATTGCCACTTATGATTTAGATTTAATTGAAAATTTCTTATCTAATAAAAATTTTGAAAATTATTCTTTTAAAAAAGATTTTTTAAACTTTTTAGATGATTTTATTTATCCTAAACAGTATGTAAAAAGATAAAAAAAGTAAATTGATAAATAAGGGACTTGACTTTTTACCCTTATATGATTTTATTATTACATCACCACCAATATTTTTTACTTTTTTTAAATTTTAAATGTAATGCCAAATTTTTTGGATTACCTTGGTGAATTTAATATCTTTTTTTACATATTTTCCTTTAATCATAATCTTCATCCTCCTTAAAATCTCTACTGGTTTTATTAGTGAAATTAGTTGAATTTCGATTTTTTTCATCAATTATTTTAGGCAAATGCGAATGATTATTAATATGATTATTTAATTCAATTTGTTTACCTAAAATTTCTGATTCATTGAATTTGTCAGGATTTTTCATTTCTTTATGTATCATTAAATGATTATTTATGATTGTTAATTCGTTTACTCTGAAATGTGTATCGTTTAATGAATCGATTATTGTGTTTGAAAAGTTTGATTTTTGGAAACTTTGATTGTGTGCAAATATACTTTCTGAATTATTATTTGGTGATTTATTTAATATTAATGGACTTATATTATTTGGTGTTTTATTAATTAAACTTGAATTCAGATGTTCTCGTGTATCATTTACATGATTTGTGGTGTTGTTTATTAAATTATTTTTTGTATTCGGTTCTATTGGTATATGGTGGGGATGAATATTAGTAATTTGTGTAGTGGTATTATTATGTATACTAATTTCATTTTCAGGTGTTGCACATGTTACTTGCATTGCAATTGATAGAGTTATTAAAATTATTAATATTTCTATTAGTAAAATTTTTCTGTCATATGTTATGCCTCCTAAACTAATATCCTTTTTAGTTTATTTTTTTTGGCGATATAATTGAAAAATTTTAGATTATATTTTTTCTAAAAATTTTCAATTCTAAATTTTAGAAGTTAAAAAAATTTTGTTTAATTTTTAACTCCAAGAAATAGATAGGTGCTTTCAAGTATATAAAGGTATAGTTATTTTTAATAAAATATTAATAAAAAAATTGAACAAAATATAATTATAAATAATCTTTTAGAATGAAACTAAACCAAACACCAAGATAAATATCTTAAAATTCAGACATAATAAAATATTTTAACACAGCAGTTAAAATAAAAAGTTAAATAAAACAAAATTAAAGAATAAACAAACCTACAACATTAAATAATAGTATTTAACACTAAAACAAGCACATAAACTATAAAAATAAATTAAAAAAGTTAAGAAAAAAATAATTTCCAAAATAAAAGATTAAAAAATAATAGAAATTAAATCAAATCAAATAATTAGTTATTAAATAAAAAAAATAGAAAAATGAAAGTCAAAATTAAAAACTAAATAATAAAACAGATTCATAATTAAAAATAACAAATATAATGGAAAAAATAAAAAAAACATTACCAAAAATTAAATTAAGAATCTTTACGTTCATATACAAATTTAGGAACAGCTTCTTTAAGTGGATCAAAATTTTCACGATTTTTAACTTCAACACATTTCATACTAACTTTACTATGAAGACTACTTGGTAAACGTAAAATACGTTTTAAATCAATAGAAACCTTTGCATCAATAGTAGAAAGATTCACTTTAGCCAAACCCCTTTCCATATCTTTATACCGCCTAGGACCTATATTAGCCTTAAAAGAACCCCAATCATCATTATTCAAATAGCCTCTATATTTAATCACATCTTTAAGCAATTTAGGATTAATACCATCAATCTCTTCATTACCTTTAAGATGTAAAATATCATATTTCACTCTTTGAGTAAAAACATTAGGATATGCAATTGGGATCATAAAATGAGGAATATCATAAGTATTATTAATACTATTAGGATTTGAAAATTTACTTTTTGGAACTTCAGCACCTGCTACATACTTCAAAACTTCACTTCGCAAACCTGTACCTGCAACAACCATATCTGGATCTAATATCCGAATATGATAACCTCTACCCGAGTAAATTAAATGAATATTTTTTATTCCTAAATCAGATTTAAGAGTATCGATTAAATTATTAACAATTTCTAATGCTTCACTTAAACAAATTTCACAAACACCATCACAATTACAGGAACGTATAGGTAAATCTTTTGCATCAACATCAAAAACATACTCTGCTTTTTCCCAACCTTCTCTACGACGAGGTTCTTGATAATAAGCTACACTAACATAAGCAGCAAAAGGAGCTTTAGCACGTAAAAATCGTCTCAAAGATTTAGGGCCTTTAAAAGTTTTATAACGATCATTTGGACCAGTCCCATTATGATCAAAACCAAATTCCTTTTTTATAATTTCATCTAAAATAAAATTAGGAACATTATTTGGAGACCATTCTTCCCTGTAATATCTTCTTCGCTCTTGTAATGATGACGGACCAAACATGACAATCTTTAAAAAAATAGTTTTTATAAATAAATGTAATTATATTTATACTATTATTTATATCTATATTAAAATTATATAAATAACTTTTTGAAGATATAAAATATTCTTAAAATACATATAAAATTCATACTAAAATAATAAGGATAAATATATAAATTAAAAAGATTCATAGTTATTAAATAAGAAATATAAAAAGAAGTGATTAAAATGATTAGTGAAGAAGAACTAAAAAGCATTTTCAATGATATTAGTCCAAGAGCACTTGTAAAACCTGCCTTAGAAAACTGGATTCCTAATCAAAAAACTGGAATGACAATAATAGAATTAGATTCCGGAATAATAAAAGGAATAGGATTAGAACAAGGCGAAATACCAGATAATTTAAATTATGTTGAAATTTTCACCATAGAAGCGGAAGATGAACTATTTCTTCCAGAAAAATTTTTTAATGAAGAAGAATATAAAAAATTCTTGAAATATGTAGATAGAAAAAAGGACAAATATTCTCCAGATTTATTAAGTGAATTCTGTGAAAAAGAAGATATTGATGAAGAAGAACGTAAAATTAATATTTTAGCTGATTGCATCGAAGATTATAAATTCATGAATTACAATGATTGGGAAAACAGTATAATTCAAAATTATAATAATGAATGTGATAATTACTAAAAAAGCATAAATTTTCTTCATTAATTCTTTTTTTCTTCTTCTTTTATTTTACCTTCCCTAATTAATCTATTTTTTTTAATACCATAACAACTTAAAGGATTATTAATTTTTTTACAATCTTTATCAGCTTTACACAATTGAGGAAGGTGCATCTTTATTTTCTCACAACTCATTGGAGTATACCATTTAGTTTCACCTTCATGATTTAAATCAGGACTATCATGCATACCAAATCCTAGTTTAGAAATAATATTTATTTTTTCTTGGGGTTGATCTTCAAATAATGGAGGAGTACAATTATCTGCAGCTTCATAAATTAAAGGTAAAATTTCATTTTCAGTAATGACCAAATTTTTATCAATATCCGAAACTTTCACCCCACCTTCACTTGCAAAAATACCTGGATATAAACGAGCATAAGATACAAAACTAGTTAAAAGTAAAACAATAGCATCATTACGGCCACCCGAAGATACACCATTTACAGTATTATATATACATGGTGGAAATGCTTCTCTAATTAATTTTCCTATTTTAAAATTATTTGCATTAGCATAAAAAGTACTATATTTAGTCATTTCTTCAGAAATAGTTTTTTCTACATCAGAACCTAGTTTTTCAATATTAGAATGAATATTTACAAAAGAAGATTTTTCTTTAATCATTTTAATATAATTTTCAGTATTTAACATTATCATATTAGAAACTATTTGTTCTTTAAGATTTTCACCAACTAACATATCATACATGCTTTCAGGACGTCTATTATGAAATTTATCATTATAAGCATTCAAAAAATCTTCTTTACTTAAAATTATTTCACCATTGTTTATACATAAATTAGTTAAAGATAAATTACGATTATCAATAATATCTTTTAATATAGTCCATCTTGAACCCTGTGTTATGGATAATTGTTTTAAAATTGAATCAACCATATCTTGTCTTTCATTAGTTAACAAACGATTTAATCTATCAAGAATCAATGATCCTTCTGATTCTATGAAGAGTTTAGTCTCTCTAGAACTTATATTAAATTTAGTGGCTACAGCTTGTGCCAACATATGAAAAGCAATTACATCAAATTTCAATATATCCTTATTAAAAAGGTAAGAATAATCTGAAAGTTTATAATTTTTATTATTTTTACGTTCAATATACCAATTAATTCTTTTTATCGCCAAATCCCCAATACTTATAGGCACATGACTAGATTCTAAATTTTGATTTGAACTACGGTTTATAGTATCCACTAAGCCATTGTTATATTCAAATGTTTCATTTAAATTACTATTTTGTGAAACAATTTTTAAACTTTCATCAGATAATGGATTTATATATGGTATTAAATTCATTTTAAATTTTTTTCCTTAAATTTGGTTACTTTTTACTGTCACGATATTCATGTGCAAATGTTGCATCATAAAGTTTAGAATCATTGAAGTCTATAGGACCTAAAACTTCTCCTACAATAATCATTGCAGTTTTTGTAATATTGGCCTGTTTTACTTTAATTGCAATATCTTTTAAAGTACCTTTAACAATTTCTTGATCTGGCCATGTAGCTTTTTTAACTACTGCAACAGGCGTATTAATTGGATAATTTTTAGATAATTCGCTCACTACCTTATCAATCATACCCACACCTAAGAATATGCACATTGTAGCATGATGAGATGCTAAACTCTCTAATGATTCATCTTTAGGTTTAGGTGTCCTTCCTTCAGGTCTTGTTATTATGACTGTTTGAGAAATTTCAGGTAAAGTTAATTCTTTTTCTAATGCAGCTGCTGAACCAAATACTGAACTAACTCCAGGAATAAGTTCATATTCAATACTTTTTTCCTTTAATAATCTGATTTGTTCTGCAATTGCACCATAAATACTTGGATCTCCAGTATGTACTCTTGCAACCAATTTATTTTCACTTGTTGCTTTTTCCATTATTGTTACTATTTCATTTAAGTTTAATTCAGCACTATTAAAAACTTTTGCATCAGATTTACGGTTATCTAATACTTTTTTATTTACTAATGAACCAGCATATATTATGCAATCTGCTTTTTGAATAGTTTGATATCCACGAACTGTTATTAAATCTGGAGCTCCAGGACCTGCGCCAATAAATATTACTTTTCCTGTCATTAAAATCACTACTTATATATTATAACTAGAATAATTAATCCATAAATCAGTTAAATAAAAATTATTTTAATTAATTAAATCATTTATAAAATAGGATTAGATTTTTTTAACTAATAAAAGTATATACTAAAAAAAGAATTTCAAAATAAAAAAAATAAAAAAAATAAATTTATTCCATATCATGAACACCTAGAGATTCCATAACTTCCTCCTGAATTTTTAAAAATTCCGTGGATTCTCTCTTCCTTGGACGTTCCAAATCAATAGAAACTATATCTTTAACACGTCCAGGATTTTTATCCATAACAACAACTTTATCTGCCAAAAAGACCGCTTCATCCACATCATGAGTAACAAAAACAATTGTAGTATCAAATCTTTTCCAAACTCCAATTAATTGTTCTTGTAAAGTATGCCTAGTTTGCATATCTAAAGCAGAAAATGGTTCATCCATCAATTGAACCGGAGTATGATTTAATAAAGATCTAATAATAGCTACTCTTTGTTTCATACCCCCAGATAATTGATAAGGATAACTATTTTGAAAATCTTCTAAACCTACTCTTTGAAGATATCTTTTAGCAGATTCCAAATTTTCTTCCTTTTTATCAGGATAACACATATTTAATCCAAAAACAACATTATCCAATACAGTCATCCAAGGAAACAATGAGTACTGTTGAAAAATAAAACCTCTATCACGTGAAGGACCTTTAATTAAACCAGCACTATCATTAACTTCCCCAGAATCAGGTTCATCTAATCCTGCAATAATACGTAAAAGAGTAGTTTTACCACATCCAGAAGGACCCAATAAACAGATAAATTCCCTATCTTTTATATCAAGATTAATATTATCTAAAACATGGAGAATATCACCATCTTCTTGTTTAAAAGATTTATTTACATTTTTTACTTGAATTACCAAAATATTATTCCCCTATAAAATTTATTTTAATGAAATATTATTCATTCTACCAAAATATTTGATCTTGAACTTTTCTAAACATGTAATCAAATATTATTCCGATAATACCAATAGTTAACATTCCCACTACAGTTGTTCCAGTATCAAATAAGTTTGTAGATGTTAAAATTAAATAACCTAAACCACTACTTGATCCTATCATTTCTGCAGAAATTGTACACATTAAAGCAATACTTACACCAACTTTTAACCCAGAAACTATGTAAGGAACTGCTGAAGGTAAAATTATACGGCGTAAAACATTCCAACGATTAGCACCAAGAGTTTGAGCTGCTTCAACAAGAACTTTAGGAGTTCTTTTAACACCATCTAAGGTATAAACAAGAATTGGGAAAACACAACCCATGAAGATAATGAATACTGCAGGAACGGTACCTATTCCAAACCATAAAATACTGAAAGGAATCCAAGCAACTGGTGGAATAGGGCGTAATATACTTATAACTACACTACATAAATCTTCTAATGTTTCACTACTTCCAAGCACAACACCTAAAGGTATAGCTACTATAGATGCTAGTATTAAACCTAAAAATACTTTAAATAATGTATCAATAGTATCTTTTAATAACTTTCCATTAATAATTGCAGTAAAAGCTGATTGGCAAACTTCTATAGGTCCAGGTAAAACATAAGGTGTTATTAAGCCTAAGCCATCTGTTATTGCATACCAGAATATTAATACTATTACAGGCAATAATATTGGAATTATAATTTTCTTTTTATTCATTAAATCATCAATAATAATTTTTTTAAAAATTTTATAATATACGAATATAACTTAGCTCTTTTTAATATTTAAAAGTAATTAATAAATGAAACTCTTACAAAATTCTTTAAATTAAATTTTAATTAAAAAAAATAAAATAACAGAAATTTAACTCAAATAAAACCTAAAAAATTAAAAAATTAGTTAAATTAATTTAAACTTTATATTATAAAGCAAGTAATAAAATTAAAAATTAAAAAAGTAAAAATTATGATATTATTTAGTACTATTTGTACTATTAATATCATAGAAAATTTGATTATCAGTCAATTTTTGTTTTAATAATCCCATTTGAACTTCAATATCCATGAAAGATCTTACACTATCTTTATAATCAGAACTTAATCCACTTATAAAGTGAAGTTTGTTTAAAGATTGTTTTTCAACAGTAGAATTAGCTACTATATCAGAAGGTAGTAATTCTGCAGATTTATCCACATTAGAATTAATATAATTAGTTTCATTTGCATGGATTTCAACTATCTTTTTAAGTTCATCTGGATGGTTATTAATAAAATCATCACTTGCTGTAACTACACAACATGGGTGGTTAGGTAAAATATTACTAGAATCTGCAATTTCTTTCCCATAACCTTGACTTGTTGCCATAGTTACATAAGGTTCATAAGTCATCATAGCATCAATTTTACCAGTTTTAATAGCATCATTCATACTTGGTACTTTCATTGCAGATATTTTAACATCACTTTCATTCATACCATTTTTTTGAAGAGCATATTTAAGTAACATATTTTGTATTGAAGCTTCACCTGGAGTACCTACAGTTTTACCTTTAAGATCTTTAATACTAGTTATACTAGAATTTGAACTCACTACAAGTCCACTACCTTCAGTTTGAACTGCTGATACTATTTTTACAGGAACACCTTTTTGAATACTAGATAACACTGGAGTGATTCCAACATAACCAACATCAACTTCCCCACTTGCCATAGCAGTCATTAAATCTCCACCATTGTTGAATTGTACAAGATTAGTTTTAATACCTTCAGCTTGGTATTTATCTTGAGCATCTGCAACAAATAATGCAGCATCATGATCAGATGGTAAGTAACCAATATTTACAGTTCCATCATCTTGGGAGTTCATATAAAAATAAGCTCCAAAAACTGCAATTATTGCAATTATAATAATAGCTACAATTATAGTCTTTTTATTCAATTATATCACCAAAAATTTTTTAAAATAATGAGAGAGAAATTAAATTTTTTAAAAAAATTAAATTTTTACATAAAATCATTATTAATATATTATAATAAAACATTAGATATATAATAGTTTTGATAAAAAAATTTAGTGTAATCTTAATATTACAATTACATAAGCATATGATAATAAAATACTTTAAAAAAGATAAAATAGTATTAGTTAATATAATAGTGCAAAATAATATATTTTTTTATTATATAAATCAAATTATAAATATATTTTATTATTAAAAGAAAGAACATTAATTTAAAAAAAGATTGAAAGACAAATACTAAAATAAATTAAAAAAAGACAAATATACAATATCAAATATAGTTTAAGGCATAAAATAATAATGACTAATAAGCTTACATCTTCTTTTCAATATCATTATTAATTTCTTTTTCATTATGATAAAATTCAGGATTATCAAATAATTTATCCCTAAATAATTTAGTTATGCGACTAATACACTGTCTACTATAACCAGTTTCCGCAACTAACTCTTTTACGGTTTTAATATTCATATTAAATAAGATATACAACATGACGCCTAAAGGGATTTTACTTTTATAAAAAAAGGTTCCACTAAAATCATTAAAATTATTTCCACATTTTTTACAAGAGTATCTACGAACTCTCCCCTGAATTCCTCGATTATTAATATCATAGGATTTACACTTAGGACAGTAAACTCCATGAACCCAACGTATGCTCCTAAAAAAAGCCATTGCAATTTTTTCATCAGGCAAATTAACTTCAGGATTAATAACACCCTTCATGATTATACTATAAATATACATTATTAATAAATTTTATGTAATATCATAATAACATTACAAAAAAATTTTATTAAATAAAAAAAATTAAAATATAAAAAATAGATTCATAAAATTTATAAATCTATAATAATTCACTTCTTAAATCAATAGTATCAACTAAATCCGGACCAGTACTAATAATAGTTACAGGAACACCAGTTTCAGTTTCAATTTGATCAATGAAATCTTTAGTTTCAGCAGATAAAGTACCATAATCTTGTGTACGTGCACAATCAGGATATAATCTATCAACACAAGTTAAAGCAATTTGAGTAGCACCATTAATTCTACAAGATTCCTTAGCTAACTCAAAATCAAAAAGACCTACTCTTCTACGACGACCAGTAACAGTACCATATTCTTCAATATCCATCTCTTCAGCTTTATTCTGATTTATTTCAGTTGAAAATGGTCCTTCACCAACACGAGTAATATAAGCTTTAAAAACATTGATAACTTCATCAATTTTTGTTGGACCTACACCTACATCTGCAGCAAAAGTACTAGCAGTAGTATCTTTACTAGTTACAAAAGGATAAGTTCCATAGTATAATGAAAGTCCAAAACCTTGAGAACCTTCAATAAAAACATCTTCACCAGCATCAATATTATCATTACATGCTACAGAAACATCGGTCAAATAATCTTGAAGTTCTGGAACATCTTTAGCCATGTCAGCTATTCTTAAAACACGATCACTATTTGCTGGACCACATCCTGAACCAGTACTGCCAATCTTTTTAAATAAATGTTCTGAACCACGATCACGATCACGATCTTCTTTAGTTATCATACTACAACGAGGATCAACAAGAGTTCTACTTTTAACATCAAACTTATCTAAATATTCTAATTCATGGAAAAATACTTCAGGATCCACTAAGACACCAGCACCAATAAGAAGTTGAGCATCTCTTTGAACAAAACCAGAAGGAATTAATCTTAAACCATATTTTTCTCCATTTAAAACAACAGAGTGACCCGCATTTGGACCTACACCTGCACGAGCTATAACTTTCGGTTTATCGTTATCACAAAGGTAAGTAATACATTTACCTTTACCTTCATCTCCCCAAGCTCCACCGACTAATATACTACAAGTCATTATTTAAATCTCCTAAAAAAAATTTTATGATAAAAAAAATTTTTTTAAATATCTTAATAAATTCATAAATCTTAAATGATAATCAATTACATTAACATATAATTATAATTAATACACCAAACAATTAATATATTTTTAAACCTTTATAAAATTAACCTAAAAATTATGCAATTTTCAATATGTCTAAAAGAATTTGAAGATACTTATACCTATCATATTTCCATTCTTCATTATATCCTAAGAATTCATCTAAAACTAAATGATTCATTTGACGAAGAACTGCTAATTGAACAATATTCTTAACATCAGCATCAATTTTTCCTTCTAAAATTAATTGACCAAAAGCTGTTGCAATAATTGTAACATCAAGCATGATTAAATCTTCATCAAAACTTTTATCTTTAATAATTTTAGTTATATTAGAATCTTCAAGAATTTCTTCATTATAATCCTCTAAATTTAAATCCCAACTATTTAAAATCCAATTAAAACACTCAATTAGAGGAGCATTGGGATTATCTTCTCTCCAATCACATAATTCAACAAAAGCCATATAACCTTCATCAGAACCAAAAGGTGCTAATTGATCCACACAATCCCAAAAAAACTCATAATCCGCTATTTCAATAGCTTTGGGGCTTGGAGTTTCACCATAAAAATCATTTGAAACATTCAAATAATTATATCCTTTATCTGTATTTTTCATATTAATCAAAAAAATTATTTTTATTATAAATTAAGGGGGAATTCTTCACATATAGAATCAAAAGAATATTCTTCATTTGTCCCTTTTTTATTCCAATAATCTAAATAGTACAAACACCATTTATTAGATAAATTTTTTATATCTTCACCAGTTAACTGCTCAAAATCATTGAAAAAATGAATATTATTACCTCCTACTGCAATACTTACATTACTAACAGTAAAACATAATAAAAAATCATAACCATTATTACCCTCTTCGTAATTTTCAACAAGTATTTTTTTATTTTCATAAAAATTTGCTATTGCTTTAAGGTAATCCCGATCTTGAAATTTAAATTGATTTTTCACTATTTTTAATGAAAATTCTTTATGAAAATTCATTAGATTATCTTTAAAATTAATTGTATCAGATTTCATTAAATTTTGTAAATCATTTGAAAGTCCTAAAAATTCCACATCTTTAATATCATTATAGAAAATAGCTAGAAAAATATTTTCACCAAATCTTATAGCTATTTCACTACTAGAATCTTCAAATTTATTAGTATCATTTTTGGGATTAAAGATTTGAACATCTTTAAATTCAAAATATAATGCATCATTAGATATTTCAAGCCATGTCCATCGTCCAGCAGTAGATATTATATCTTCAATTAGATTTAATGACTTTTTTTCCATGATATTAATCCTTTAAATTAATTTTTATATAAGTTTCAACGGCTCCTTCCATCCCATAAGTGAAATCTTCATCAAAATGTTTCATCCATTTAAATGGTTTAATACAAATTCTTTCATCAAGACTACCATCCCATTTAACATTTAAATTATTAAATTTTAATGAATCCACAATTTCATTACCAATTTTAAGAGCTAATTTTTTATTTTGTTTATAATCCCCAAAAGTTAAATATAATTCATTATCATTAATACAATCTTCTATATCATAAAAAGAGTAGAAAACAAAACCTTTAGCATCATATTTATTATTTACAAGATGAGTATAAATTTCAAATGCATCATTAACCCCCTCTTCAAAGTCAAATCCTGCATTATGAATAGGGACAATGTTTTTTTTAGTTAAATCTATAAAACTATTATTCAAACTTCTAAAAAATTTAAACTTACAATCTTTCAAATCTTCAATATGTTTTTCTAATTCTTCTTTAACTATTAAATCTATTTGATTAAGATTAACATCTTCATCTAGGAATTGTTCTTCTATTATCTCATTAATTTCTAGAGGAGCATAGAATCCAGATTTAACAAGAAGACTAATTTCATATATTATTTCTTCTTTCAATTCTACATTCATAAACAACTAACCCTTAAATTTGGTACTAATTTATTTTTTATTTCATTGTTTGAATATTAGTAACTTTTCCACGATCTGAAAATCCGACAATAACTCTTTGTTGTCCAGTTTTAGCCATTGAAAAGTCTTCTCTATCTACAAATTCATAACCTTTAAGAATAGTATAACCTTTTAATGCTTTTCTTGCATTTACGGGATAATCTATTTGGAAATCGTTATAATTATGAGAAAACTTATCTAAATCTTCATTAGTAGGTATTTCATCTGAATGAATAGTTACAAATAAAATTAAATCCCCTGCATCAACTGCATAATATGCATCTGCATCAACTAAAGGTGCAACAGTCATAAGTAAAATATGAGCTACATCAATATTAACATTAGTTAAAATGCTGTTAGAAAATTCAGGAATATTATATTCTTCACCAATTTTCTTGATTTTATTTACATCTTCAAGTAAAATTTGTGGAAAACCAACATCATCATTATCCCAAGCCCATGACCATTTTTCTTCTTTTTGTGATAATGATCCTATAATTTGCATTGGAAATTCATTATCTGGAAAAACTAATAATCCATCTTCAAAATTAATCTCGCAATTATTTTCACCTATAACTTCACTTAAATTTTGTTGTCTTTCATAAGCCATTGTACCTGTTTTAGTGAAAATATCATTAAAATCATCTTTTTTTTCTAATATATCTATGCCTTTAACCATTTTATCAAATCCTATAATTCAATTATTTTTAGAAGGATAATTTACTTATTCTATCCATTGCTTCTTTTGTGTTTTCATGTGTATTGAATGCAGTTAATCTAAGATATCCTTCACCACTTGGACCAAATCCAGAACCTGGGGTTCCAACAACATTTGCTTCTTCAAGTAATATATCAAAGAATTTCCATGAATCAACACCTTCTGGAGTTTTAACCCAAACATATGGACTATTAACTCCACCATAAGTGTTTAATCCCATTTTTAAAAAGCTTTCTCTTATAAGTTTAGCATTTTCATTGTAATAAGCAAGATTTTCTTTGATTTCTTTTTGACCTTGTTCTGTGTAAATAGATTCTGCTGCTCGTTGAACTGGATAAGAAACTCCATTGAATTTAGTGGTTTGTCTACGATTCCATAAATCATTTAATTTTACAATTTCTTTATTAGATGCTGTGATTTCAATGTCTTTTGGTACAATAGTATATGCACAACGTGTTCCAGTAAATCCTGCAGTTTTTGAATAACTTCTAAATTCAATTGCAACTTTTTTTGCTCCGGGAATTTCATAAATACTGTGTGGAACATCCTCTTCCTGAATAAAACATTCATAAGCAGCATCAAAAAGAATAATTGCATCATTTTCTATTGCATAATTTACAAATACTGTTAATTGTTCTTTAGTAAGAGTTTCACCAGTTGGATTATTTGGGAAACATAAATATATAATGTCCACAGGTTCTTTTGGAAGTTCTGGGACAAAATCATTTTCTTCAGTGCAAGGTAAATATACAATTCCTTCGAACATTCCATTATCCATTATAGGTCCAGTTCTTCCAGCCATTACATTAGTATCTACATATACTGGATAAACAGGATCAGTTACAGCAATAGTGTTATCTATACCAAAAATTTCTTGTATATTTCCTGTATCACATTTTGCGCCATCACTGATAAAAACTTCATCTAAATCAAAATTGACGCCTAATGGTTTAAATTCATTATCAATAATTGCTTTTTGTAAAAAATCATAACCTTGTTCAGGACCGTAACCATGAAAAGTGTCAGAATGTCCCATTTCTTCAACTGCATCTTTAAAAGCTTTTACAACAGTTTTAGCTAAAGGTTTTGTTACATCACCAATACCCATTTTAATTATATTTTTATCAGGATTTTCTTCCTGATATTTATTAGCACGTCTTTCTACTTCCACAAAAAGGTAACTATTTTGTATTAAAAGATAATTTTCATTAATTTTTACTACCATCTAAATTCATTTCCTATAAAATTTTTTTTAATCTAAAATATAATATTATAATAAATTTGCTTATTATATATACTATATTTAATTATAAATTTTTTTTGTTAAAAAAGTTTCTAAAAAAGTTCCTAAAAAAAATATTTTTTTCTAAAAATAAATAAAATATATATTTTATAATAATTATAATAAAATATAATTATAAATTTATAAAAAATGTGTGAGGAAAAAATAAATGAATTCACTAACAGTAGTTTTACTTTTAATAATAGCAATAATCGGTATTGGCTCTATTGTTTGGGTAAAAAAGTATTACAAAGAAATAGAAACTGAAATGCCAACAAACGGACTCAATACAACTAAATATATAAATAAACTTAAAAATCAAAAAAATAAACTTCCTGAAACTGAAGATATAAGTTCAATGTTTAATTTTAATAAAAAAGAAGAAAAAATTGATTCATATCAACAAACACAAAATATTGAAAATGATGATTCTTTAACAGATTCATTTAAAAATATGTTTACCGGGGAAAATAATAATAATAAAAAAGAATATTCTGCAAAAGACTTAGTTAAAGATACTATTGGTGAACCAACAACAGATTTTAAAAACAAAATTAGTGAATTCAATGACAATTTAATTAAAAACTCAAATGACAAACCTGCTTCTCTTAAAAAAGGATCAAAATCTACATATAATGAAGTTGAAACAATAACCCCTTTAAAAGAGGAAGAAAAGGAAAAATTCAAAATCGAAGATCCTATTGTTAAAACTAGTTTAAAAATAAATAATGATGACAATCAAAATACTCTCACACAACCCGAAAAAGAAACAAAACCAAAACTAGAA
>DAGJ01000007.1:0-26770 GCA_002495685.1 Methanobrevibacter sp. UBA412 | reverse complement strand
CAAAACTAGAAGAAAACAAAAACCTTGAAGAAGATGAAAAAGAAGATTCAAAAGAATCTTTAAATTCTACAAACTTATTGAATGAAACAGATAAGCCCGAAACAATAATGGATAAAGCTGTGAGTAGTGTTTCTAGTGTACCAATGAGTGATAAACAATTAGAGCTTATTAATCAAACTTCCACAAAACCAACTGAAGAAAACAAAAAACATCATGCTCAAAAAAGAATTACTGAAGAAGGAGTAGTAGTTTTAGATGAAAGTGATAGAAAAGATAATGTCACTCTTGAAGAAATTTTAAAAGATAAAAGTTATAATCAACCCAATGAAAATGTTGATGAAATTTACGAAGAAATAAATAATATTCCCTATAACCATACTGAAGTTGAGGATGATATTGGTAAATCATTTGAAGGTTTAGATGATGCAAGTTACCAGACAGATGAGGAAGAGGAATTTATAACTCCAATTTATGCTGAAAAACGACAAAAAGAAGAAGCTGGCGAAGAAATTGGAGATATTGAAGAATATCCAGAAGATGAAGATTTTAATGAAACTTTAACTCCATATGAAAACTTCGTTCATCGCGATACCGATCAAAAGAAAATAGAAAATGCAAGTCAACACATAGATAAATTCTATGAAAAATTAAGTGAATTTAATTTAAGCAACATAAGTAAAAAAACCAAAAAAGTTTATTCCGAAGGATCTAATAAAATCCAAGAAAACATTAAAAATAATAAAAAACATGAAAAAACTGAGAAAGATAAAAAAATTGAATTAAGTAATGATGAATTACCTAATCTTGAAGTTCCTTATGAAATTAACCATATTTCAAAACTTAGAACACCTCCAAAAACTACTGCAAAAACTACTCCCAAAACTGATTCAAACAATATCAAATCAAATACTCCAGAAACAATTAAAGTTAATGGAACCCCTATAGAACTTAAAAGAGGAGAAACAGTTATATTTAATCATAATGGAGAAACTTATTCCAGTACTATTCTTAAAACTAAACCTGGACAAATTTATGTTACTTACCGAAAACATAGAATTTGGATAAGTACAGGTTCAGTCAAGAAAAAATTCTAAATAAATTTTTATTAATATTTTTTTTAAATTTTTTTAATTAAATCAACATTTCAAACTTCTTTTTAATAAATTAAAAATTTTTTAAACTTAAAAAAAAGGAACTAAAAATTAAGTATTAACAATAAACTATACAAACAAGGATTCTAAACTAAGTGAAATTAATGAATAAAACAAAAAACAAAGAAAATCAATGGGGAAGCAAATTATCATTCTTATTAGCAATGATTGGTTCTGCTGTAGGTTTAGGAAATATTTGGAGATATCCTTATGTTTTATATAGTAGTGGTGGTGGAGCTTTTTATATACCTTACTTAATTGCTATTTTAGTAATGGGGATTCCATTTTTATTATTAGAATATGGTGTGGGTTATAAATTTAAATCTTCAATAACTAAAACAATTTATAATATTAAACCAAAATTAGAGTATATTGGTTGGTTAATTCCTGTAATTGTTTTCTTAATACTCATATATTATAGTAGCATAGTCGGATTAAATGGGATATATTTCGTTTTAAGTTTATTTAAAGGATGGGGTGCAAATCCAAATAATTTTTACTCTTCAACCTTATTACAATCTACTAGTTCTTTATCTGGATTAACTTACATAGTGCCTGTTTTAGCAATATCAATTTTAATAGTTTGGGGATTAATGTGGTTTATAGCTCATCGGGATGTGGAAAAAGGTTTAGGAAAAGCATCTTCTATTTTAGTTCCTTTACTATTTATTATGATGGTTATTGTAGTAATATTTTCACTCACTCTTCCAGGAGCTGTAATTGGTTTAAAAACATTATTCAATCCTAACTGGTCTTTATTACTAAATATAAATATTTGGTTAGCTGCATTTGGACAAGTATTATTCTCATTAAGTCTTGGAATGTCAATAGCATTAACATTCGCTAGTTACTTGCCTGATAATTCAAGTTTAAGTGATAATGTATTATGGGTGGTTTTAGCTAACTGTGGATTTGAAAATTTTGCTGCTTTAGGAGTGTTTTCAATACTTGGATATATGTCTTTAAATAGTGGAACACCTATTAATCAATTGATAACACAAGGAACTGGATTAATATTTATAGCTTATCCAACTGTGTTTAATATTCTTGGAAATTGGGCATATGTACTTGGACCCCTATTCTTTTTATGTACATTTTTTGCAGGTATAACAAGTACTTTAGCATTAATTGAACCTGCATCTTTATCTATTCAAAATAAATTCAAAATAAGTCGTGAAAAAGCTGCTAGTATTTTATGTATTATAGGTTGTATATGTGCATTAATATTCTCAACAGGAATGGGATCTTATATTTTAGACATAACTGATAGTTTCTTAAATAACTTCGCTTTATTATTTGGTATATTACTTGAATGTTTAATATTTGGTTGGATATATGGTGTAGATAAATTGATTCCAATATTTAATGAAAAAAGTAAATTCCAAATTGGGAATTGGTGGGAAAAAATTATAAAATATGTTTTACCATTTGTAATAATATTTATTTGGATAGGTGGAATTGGTGAAATTTTAACCTATGGAAATTTTATAAGTATTGGAATAAAATTAATTTTAAGTGGAATAATTATTATTCTTCCTATGATATTAACCATAATGCCAGTAAAGAATAAAAACTTTAAAATAAGTGAAAAATAAAAAAATAGTAAATTAAAAAAACTTTTTATTTAAACCATTATTTATGGGCGTAATAAAAAGTAATTTCATTATCATTTTTTGAATCTAATTTTACAAAACCAAATCTTTCAAATTGTAAGATTGTCCCTACTTTTAATTCTTTTATATCTGATTCTGCTAACCCTGTAACAGTACTAGCATCAGGCATTACAATTTTTACTTTAACATTATCTTTTAATGGAACCCATTGAATAATACTTGCATGATGTTCTCTTGCATCTTCAAAGGATGAACTATGATAACTTGCATTTTCATCTTTTAAATCTAAATTAACTGCATCCATTAAACGTACAAGACCATCTTTAAAATCTTTTTTAGGAATGTATGCTTCACCATCAAATAATAGTTCACGTTCCCCTCTTTCAAGATAATCTGGGTGTAATGGACGTTTAATAATCATATTCTCTTTTAAAGGTATAGACACTTTCATAGGATCTGGTACAAAGAAATATCTATTAACTTTGTCCTCGATTATATGGCGATTTAATCCATAAATTTTCTTCCAACTAACAGATGAATCATTCATTTTAATTCCAATTTCTTTCATTAATTCAATAATAGCTTCAGGTTGAATTCCACGTCTAGCTAAAGCACGAAGAGTACCAAGTCTAGGATCATCCCATCCCCAGTATTCTCCAGATTCAATACCTGCTTTAGCTTTACTAGTAGATAATGCAATATCAGTCATTTTTAAACGACCATAATGAATAAATTCAGGTACTTCCCATCCCATATGATTGTATAAGTACTTTTGTTTTTCACTATTTGCAAGGTGATCTTTACCTCTTAATACATGAGTCATTCCCATTAAATGATCATCTACTGCTACAGAAAAATTCATCATAGGATAAATTTTATATTTATTTCCAAGTTTAGGGTGTTCTTGATTAACTATTCTCATTGCAACCCAATCTCTTATTGCAGGATTTTTATGTTTAATATCTGTTTTAACACGTAGGACAGCTTGACCTTCTTCCATTTCAGGGAATTCATTCCAGAGTTTAAGATTTTCTTCTATTGTATTATTTCTATGGGGACATGGTTTGCAATTATCTTTTAATTCCTTAAAATCTTTACTATTACAAGTACACATATATGCTTTACCTTTTTCAATTAATTCTTCAGCATATTTGTAGTAAATTTCAAATCTATCAGATTGATAGTAAATTTCATCAGGTTTAACACCTAACCATTCAAGATCTTCTTGAATCATTTGATATGCTGGTTCAAAAACTCTTTTTGGATCAGTATCTTCAATACGTAATATTAATTTACCATTATATTTTTTAACAAATTCACTATTAGGAATTGCTGCACGTGCATGCCCAATATGTAATGGTCCACTTGGATTAGGTGCAAAACGCATAACAACATTTTTATGAGAGCCAGGTAATTCACCTAAACCCTTAACTTTTTTACTATGTTTTTTGGTTTCAACATGTACATCATACTTTTCCATTTCGCTTTTTTGCTCTTCTTTAGATAAAGCATTTACTTTAGCAACAATTTTACCACTTAAAGGACCTATTTCACTAGCACGACTACGAAGTTCTGCTTCTTTACTCATTATAGAACCCATTACAGCTTTTGGATTTGCGCTTCCTTTATGTTTTATAGCATTCAACAATGCATGTTTATAAATTATTTCCTCTAGTTCATCCATAAATATCAACAAAATAAAAATTTTTTTCAAAAATTAATAAAAATAAGATTATATAAAAAATTAGTCTTTAATTAATTTCATTAAATATACATATGTTAATAACATTATAAATATATTACAATAATAATTCATTTTAAAAAAATGTGATGATTTTTTATGAAAAAAGATGATTGTATTAAAACTCCTAAAGATATTGATTGGGTATATTTTTGGAGTGAAAAATTAAAACAAAAAATTGATCGTAATAAAGATTGGGATAAAGCTGCACCCCATTTTGGTAAATCTGCAAAACGAGATGATTATCATACTCGTTTTATCCAAGAATTAGATTTGAATAAAGAGGACAGTGTTCTTGATTTAGGTTGCGGTGAAGGAAGTATTACATTACCTATTGCAAAAAAAGTTAAAACTGTAACAGGAATAGATTCTTCTAAAAAAATGCTTGAAATATTAAATGATAAATGCGAAAAAATGAATATTAATAATGTTAAAACAATTAAAATGGATTTGAATAATTTAAATGTTGAAAAATTAGGCAAATTTGATATTGTTATTGCTTCTAGATGTTTAAACAGTATCGTTGATATTGGAAATGTTTTAGATAATATTAATAAAATTGCTAATAAAAGGGTTTATGTTACTTTATTTGGACCAAATAATTGGAAGTTAGAAAAGGATTTTTATGAAAAAATTGGAAAACCTTTTAATGATTTTCCTTCACATGATTATTTTTTTAATATTCTTATAAGTAAAAATATTTACCCTAATGTTTTAAACTTAAATATTGGAAAATCTAGAGAGTATTCTAGTATTGAGGAAGCCTGTGAATCGGGTAAATGGAGAAGAGAATTATTAACTGACAAAGAATTAAAAATATTTTATGAGTATATTAATAAAATTATGGTTAAAAATCCAAAAACAGGCAAATATTTTAATCCAAATGATAAAGCAGATTGGGTGTTAATTTGGTGGGAAAAATAAAAATAATTAATTAAGAGGAAATTATAATGTTATTTAAAATTAAAATAGAGAATATTAATGATATAGATTGGAATTATTTTTGGAAAGAAGGATTAAAAGAAAAAGGCAATTTAGGTGCTAATAAAAATTGGGATAAAGCTGCAGAGCCATATGAAAAATTAAATGCTAAAGATGATTATACAGATAAATTAATTAATAATTTAATTTTAGATAAATCTGATTCATTATTAGATATTGGTGCTGGTGAAGGCTCTGTAAGTATTCCCTTAAGCGAAAAAGTTAAAAATATTACCTCAGTAGACTCTTCTAAAAAAATGATTGAATTATTTGACAAAAGAATCCGAGAAAAAAGCATTAATAATATTGAAACTATAGAAATGGATATTTCAGATATTAATTTAGATAGTATTGGTCATAAAGATATTGTTCTTGCTTCAAGAAGTATCAATTCATTTCCAGAAATGGAAGATTTATTAATTAATTTAAATGAAATAGCTAACAAATATGTGTTTATAACTTTTTTTGGACCTAATAATTGGAGAATGGAAAAGGAATTTTATAATTTTATTGATAAAAATTACACTGACCATCCATCATATGTTTTATTATTAAATTTATTAGAACAAATAGGAATTTATGCAAATGTTATAAATTTAGATGTGGGTCCAGTTAGAACATATGATGATATTGATGAAGCTATGGTTAATGGTAAATGGAAACTAGACAATTATAGCGATAAGGAAAAAGGCCAATTACATGAATTTTTAAGTAAAACATTACAAGTAGATAGTAAAACTAAAAAACTTTTTAATCCATTGGATAAACCAGATTGGATGTTGATTTGGTGGAAAAAAGAAGATCAAATGGAAATATAAATATTTTGAAAAAAAGGGATTATCTAAAATGAAAAGTGAAGAAAATATTGAAGATATTGACTGGGATTATATTTGGAAAAAAGAACTTGGTGAAAAAAAGCGTGAAAAGAAAGATTGGAATGAAATAGCTGATAAGTTTGGCAAGTGGATTGAAAAGGATGATTACCCAATTAAATTACTTAATCATGTGAAAGTTTCACCTAGTGATAGTGTTATGGACTTAGGTTGTGGTGAAGGTACTATTACTATACCTTTAGCTAAAAAGTCTGGTCATCTTTTGGCGGTTGATAAATCAGATAAAATGTTAGATTCAATTCAAGCCAAAATGATTGATGAGGGTTTAAGTAATATTATTACTTTAAGACAAGATATTTTAACTTTAAATAAAGATAATATTGGACAATATGATGTTATTGTAGCTTCTCGTTCTATTAACAGTGCTTATAATATGAAAGAAGTTTTGAGTAATTTAAATGATATTGCTCGAAAATATGTTTATATAAGTTTTTATGGGCCTAATAATCGTAAAGAAGAAAATAAAGCTCTTGAAGCAATTGGTAAGAAAGTACCTAGAAAATTTGATGAATATATAATTATATTTAACTTGTTAAATAGTATGGGAATTCATCCTAATGTTATTAATCTTGAATGTGAAAGTGTTAAAGGTTATGATAGTATAGATGAAGCAATTGAACGTTTTAATTGGAGAATAGGTAAAGTTTCAGATAAAGAGCGTGAAAAGTTAAATAATCATTTTAAAAAGAATTTAATACAAAACAGCGAAGGCAAATGGGAAAACCCAAATAATAAAGGAGATTGGATTCTTATTTGGTGGAAAAAAGAGATATAATGTTTTTAAATTTTACTATTTTTTACTATTTTTTTTATAAACAATTAAATTAATAAATCAAATCCAACAAAATTAATTATACTATTATAAAATTTAATTAAAAAATTTTTTCGAGGTGAATAAAAATTATTAAATTAAATAAAATAGTACTAGTGAGCATTTTTATATTAATTATTTGTAGTTTAGGTGTTGTTTCCGCTGCAGACACTAATAATATTGTTTCTGATGCAAATAATAATCTTTTAAGTAATGATAATGTTTCAAATTTAGAAACTATTAGTGTTGCTGATGAAAATCAAATAAGTTCTACAGAAAATGTAATTTCAGATTCTAATTCAGGATCTTTTTCTGATTTACAAAATCTTATTAATTCAAACAACAATTCTATAACTTTAGATAAAAATTATAAATATAATATTGCCACTGATTCCGCCTATATTAATGGAATCACCATTTCAAATGAGAATTATAAAATAAATGGTAATAATTTCACCATTGATGGATGTAATAGTGCTAGAATAATTAATTATGCTGGTACTGGAACATTAACATTAAACAATTTAAATTTAGTTAATGGAAAGACCACCCTAAATGGAGGTGCAGTATATGCTTTGAATGGTGGAAATATTCAAATTAGTGGAAGTAATTTAATTAATAATAGTGCTAATAATGGAGGAGCGGTTTACACTACTGGGGATGTAAATATAATAACCAGTCAACTAATTAACAATACTGCTAACACAGGTAGTGGTATTTATGCTGGAACTGCAACCATTAATTATAATATAATTAAAGGAAACTCATTAACTAATAAAGTGATTTATGTAACAAATACTGATAAATCTAATGTTAATTTTAATTGGTGGGGTAAAAATTTACCCGAAATAAATAATTTAAGTAATGTAAACACTGATTTCTTCGTAATTGCAACAATGAACTCTTATGATAATGTGATGGTTAATACAACTACTCCTATTGTAGTTAATTTAAATTCTTATATTGATACTAAAACTAATAAAACATTTTATTTAGGTCTTGAATTACCTTCTGATTATGTTAAATTTAATACCGATAATGGGAATTATAGTGTTAAAGAAGGATATTTAAATGATGGTTCTTTAACTACAATTTTTTTAAGTAATGAAATTGGAATAATTAATATTACTGCAAAAATTGATAATCAAACTGTTTATTTCCTTTTAAATATTACAGAAATTCCTAAAAATACTTTACTTTTCGGTGATGATTTTGAAGAATATTTTGGTGAAGGGAAAAATTTTACAGTAAAATTAACTGATATTTTAGGTAATCCAATTATAGGACAACATATAGGTTTAAACTTAACAAGATTAAGTGATAATGCAAGTAAAATTTATTGGGCTACAACTGACAATGAAGGATATGCACAACTTCAAATAAACCTTGCACCTGGATTATATACTGCTGGAGCATATTATGACAATGATAAATCTGGTTATATTGGCAGTAATACTAATAATAGTATGAAAGTTCTTAAAGTTGGTTTAACTGCTGATGATTTAAATATTAACTTTGGTGAAGCTGCAAATTATACTGTTACTCTTGCAACTCCAAATATAACTGTTATTGGTCAACATATTGCAATTAATCTTAGAGTTGCTAATAGTAATCTTAATAAAACTTACTGGTCAACTACAGATGTTAATGGAATTGCATTTTTACCTATTAATTTAGCTAGTGGAAATTATATAGCTACTGCAAGTTATGGTGGAAGTAGTATAACTACTAATATTGTTGTAAGTAAAGGTTACAGTTTAAGTATTCTTAATTGGGGAACTGGTGGAGATATTACTAAAAATAGTATATTATATAATTACATAACTAGTACTACTTCTCGTGGAGGTATTGTTGATGAAATAATTAATGCTGAAAAACAAGGAACAGTTCTTGTGAAATTCGGTAATGGAAATGGTCGTACAGTATTTATCAATGCAGGAATTCATGGAAATGAATTATCTTCACAAGCTGCAGCTTATCAAATAGCTGAATATTTATCTAATATGAAAGAAATCAATGGTACTATTTATATGATTTGTGATTTAATACCATATACTGCTCAATTAGGAGTACGTGAATATAATGGTGTTGATCCAAACAGACAAGCTACAATTTCAGGATCTGTTGCTAATAACTTAGTTAAATTAGCACTTAGTTTAAATATTGATGCTTTTGCCGATATGCACACTACTAAACCAGGAGGATTACCTGGAAATAATGTCATTATGGGTGCTTACAGTCCTAATAATGAAAGTGCTGTAATGGCCAATTATATTTCAAAGATTTCTGGATATGATACTCAAATTGTAACTTATGCTGGAGAAGTTTATCCAACTGCATTACAAGATAATGTTAATATAGCAGGAATTCCAGCTATTACTGGCGAAGTTGTTGTATTACATAATACCATTACACGTAGTAGTACACAAATCTCTTATAATTTCCAAATTGGATTTTTAATGTATAATGGATTTAATGTAAGTTTAGATAGTAATCCAAACTTTTAAATTTTTTTTCTCCTTTTTTAATTTTTTTTTAATTTTAAAATTTTATCTAAAAGTAATATATCAAACTTTTTTAAAACTCCGAATTTTATATAGTTAATAGAATAAAAAATTAATTAAGTGAATTTTTTAAAAAAAAATAGAGGTGTATAATGAAAAAAAATCGTTTAAAACTTATGATATCTTTTTTAATTTTTAGTTTTATCATTGTTAGTAGCTTATCTTGTATCTCTGCAAATGAAAATGTTACAGATTTTTCAAAAGAAGATATAAGTAACAATGATAATATTGGAATAGTTGAAGATGTTAATACTACAATATTAGGAATTTCAGATAATAACAAAGATAGTATTCAATCTATTTCAAATGAAAAATACAATAATACTAATACAAATAATTTAGAAAATAATCAAGTTAATAATATTTTAAGTGATAATTCAAATGCAATTTTAACAGCAGACAATCTCACTAAATATTATTGTTATAATGACTCATTCATAACTAAATTAACTGATAATGATGGTAATGTATTAAATAATCAGAACATATCAATTAATTTAGCAAATAGTTATGGGAAAAATATTACATATACTTGTTTAACCAATGATAGTGGCGAAGCAAGTTTAAGTATCAATTTAGGGCCCGGACTTTATTATGTAACAAGTTCTTATCAAAATATTACTATTAATAATATTATTAAAGTTTTATCAGGTAATTATTTAAATGCAAATGATTTTTATGAAACTTATGGAGAAGGTTTGAATTTCACAGGTACTTTAAAAGATAGTGATGGAAACCCACTTATAGGTATGCATATTAGTCTTAATTTAACTAGACTTTCAGATAATCAGAGTAAAGTTTATTGGGCTACAACAGATATTTATGGAGAATATAGTTTACAGATTAACCTTTATCCTGGAGATTATACTACTGAAAGTTCATTTTATGGATTTAACAATACCAAATATAGTTACCCTGCAGCAGATAGTATAATTAATTCAATGATAGTTTATAGTCTTAATGAAACTACTAATGATAATTATGTTAGCCTTAATAGCATATTAACTACAGCTTCATTTTTAAAAAATTATATTGTCGTTAATGGTACTTTACCTTCAACTATAAATTTAAATAATAAAAATTTTAGTATTGCACAATTTTTAGATTTAATGACAAAAGCAATAATTGAAATAAATAATGGATCTAAAGAGGATATTGAAATTACAAATGTTTCAAATGCGAAAAATTGTAATATTGAAAGTTTAACTGGAACTTTATCAAAAGATGATATTGTTTCTATGGCATCACGAATAGAAAGTTATATTATTAAAAATAATCGTGCAGCAAATTATGATTCTAGTAATGGTATTGGAAAAATTTCCTATGAAAATTATGTAAATATATTTGCTGAAACATTAAGTTATTATAATCAAAATAATGTTCTTCCTTCAAGTATTGCTGTGAATACAAATATTATGAAAAAAGGAGGAGTTACAGAGGTTATAAAAACAAGCTCTGGTTCATATACTTTAACTACTCTTCTTTGGGGAACTGGTGGGGATTTAACTAAAAATAGTGTTTTAATGAATAATATTGAATCTACTAGTTTAACTACTCAAGTATTAGATGCAAGTAAAAATGGTACTGTTTTACTTACTTTTGGAAATGGAAATGGAAAAACAGTGTTTATTAATGCAGGTGTTCATGGAAATGAATTATCATCTATTGCTGCTACTTTTAAACTTATTAATATTCTTGCTAATCTAGATCAAAGTAAAATTAATGGTACAATATATGTAGTTTGTGATTTATGTCCAGCTAGTGCAGCTACCAGTACTCGATATTTTAATGGTGTTAATTTAAATAGTGTAGCTAACGTAGATGGAACTGTAAGTAATAACCTTATTAAAATTGCTAAAAGTTTAGGTACTAATATTTTTGGAGATTTCCATTGCACTCAACCTGGAGGAAATCCTGGTGCAAATACTGTTTTTGGTACTTATAAACCAACTAGTGAAAGTGCAACTATAGCTTCTTATATTGCTAGTAAATGTAGTGTTTCTAAAATCATTTACAGTTATGCCGGTAGTGAATATGAAGGTGCTGTTGAAGATGTTTGTAATCTTAATAGTATTCCTGCAGTAACTTGTGAAGTTTTAACTTCTCATGGAACTATCGCAAGTGGAACTGTTAACAAGTCTTTTAATATGATGAATGCTTTATTGAATTATGCTGGAATCAATATTTAAAAATTAGTAATAAAAATTAATATTTAAAAAAAAGGAAGGTTAAAATTTTTTAAACCTTCTATAAAAAATTTTATTCTTTTTATTTATCAAAAAAAAATATTTGAATTATATTTAATGTAAACAACTTCTTGCAACTTCCCGTACTACGAAGTTTGTATCATCTTTAGATATTTTAAATAGTAAATCATGATTATTAATTTTTTTAACAGCAGCCGCTCGCACTTCAAAATTTTCATCATTTACTGCAATATCTTCCATTAATAAACGATTATTAGATTTTTCAACACAATCTTTTCGAATTTCCCAATTTATATCATTTTTAGCTAATTTATCGAAAATTTGTGAATTGGTAATCTTTTCTAAAGCAGCTTTTCTTATAACCCAATGTTCATCATTTAATGCTATTTTTTCTATAACTTTTTCATATGGAATTTTATCTAATGCTGCTTTTCTAACCTTGTAATTTTTGTCTAAAAAAGCAATGTTTTCAATTATAGTTGGATCTTCAATTTTTTCTAGTGCAGCTCGTCGTACCCACCAATGATCATCATTTAATGCTACATATTGAATTACTTTTTGGTCTTTTATTTTTTCTAGTGTACTTCTTCTTACATCTGGATTGTCATTGTATAAAACTATGTTTTTGAGTATTTTAGGATTATCAATTTTCTGTAATGCTTGTTGTCTTAAATCAATATTTTTATCATTTGATGCTATAGTTTCTAGAAAATCTTGATTTTCAATTTTTTTTAAGGCTTCGCTTCTAACTAACCAATTTTCATCAGTTAAGGCTATTTTTTGAAGGAGTTTTATATCATCCGTAGTTTTTATAGCATTTTGTCTTTCTGACCAATTTTCGCTATATACTCCTTTATGAAAAGTTTTGTCAATAATTCCCATAGATGAAAAAACCCCTTTTTATTTGTTATTTTAATATTATTATCTTTTAGTTTATAAATAAATTTTTTTTTAAGACTTTCTATTTAAAACAAAATCTGCAATTAAACTAAGTGAAGTTTTAGCTTCAGAATCAGGCAATATTTTTAGTATTTCCTTAGCTTTATTAACATTTAATTGAGCAACATCATGAGCATATTGAATAGTACCATATTTTTTAAAAATATTAATAGCTTCATCTACTTCATCTTGTGTTGAATTAGTATTTTTAAGAATTTCAATTAATCTTTCAGAATCATCATCATCTGCTTTATCTAAAGCTTTAACAACCATCAAAGTCATTTTACCCTCAGCAATATCACTACCAATAGGTTTACCTAAAGACTCTTCATCACTAACAACATCTAAATAATCATCCTGAATTTGGAAAGCAAGACCAATAAGTTTACCATAATCATACATAGCATTTATAACTTCTTCATCAGCTCCACCCATAATCGCACCAGATTTAGTGGCAGTAGCAATTAAAGCACCAGTCTTTTTAAAAATCATATCTAAATATGCATCTTCTTTAACTGTGAAATCCCCTTCAAAACTCATATCACTAGCTTGGCCCTCACAAATTTTAACACAAGAATCAGCTACTGTAGCTAAGGTCTTATTAATTTGTTCAAAATTAAGATTCTCACCTTTACTAGTTATAATCATTTCAAAAGCTTTACTAAATAAAGTATCTCCAGCTAAGATTGCTAATGGTTCTCCCCAAACTTTATGAACAGAAGGTTTACCTCTTCTCATATCATCTTTATCCATAATATCATCATGAATAAGTGAAAAAGTATGAATTAATTCAATAGCTGCAGCAGTTTGAACTGTAGAAGATTTGTTTCCACCAACAGCTTCACTAGTAATTAAAGTTAAAGAAGGACGTAACATTTTACCTCCAGCTTTAGTTAAATACTTTGAAGCATCACTTAACTCTTCAGGTACAATGATAGATAAATTTTCATCAATAGAATCTATAACCACTTGTGAATTTTCTTTTAAAATTGATACAACATCAACCATTATAATTTTCCTCCACCTAAATTTATAAAAAAATATCCCAAAAAATTTTAAATAAAAACATTATGAAATGTAAAATAATTACTTAATATAATTTTTAACAAAACTTATATAAAATTCATTCTAAAAGTTTTCTAAAAAAAAGGAGAATAAAAAAATTATTCTCCATTAAAAACTTGTGCTTGTGCATTACGTAAAATATGAACATCTTTACCTATACGATATCCTTCTTCCTCTGCAAGTTCACCATAAGCTGTTAACATAGATAGTTCTCCATGGGCAGGTATTATATGTTTAGGTTTTAGCATTCTTAAAAATTCACGATGATCTTCACGACCAGCATGTCCGGATACATGGGCATTTGAGTATATTCTTGCACCTTTAGTAATTAATCTTGTTTCTAAAATATGACGATTAGCTGCATTAGTTGGATTAGGAATAATAGGTGCAGAAATAATTACATTATCACCTTTCTTTATATTATATGGAGTACGTCCACCAGCTATTCTAGGAAGTAAAGCATCAGGTTCACCTTGATGTCCTGTGGTAACTAATAAATATTTTTCAGGATGATCATCAGCTTTTGCAAGTGCTTTATTAACTGATTTTGGATGACCATAAATATTAGCATTCTTTGGTAAATGTAATAATCCCATTTTTTCTGCTAAACCACAATATCGTTCCATACTTCTACCTAAAAAGAGAATTTCACGATTTCCTTTAGCTGCAATATCTGCAATTGCTTGGATACGTTCAACATGTGATGAAAATGTTGTTATAATCATTCCTTTATCTTCTTCCATTGGACCTTTCATTAAATCTTCTAAAATCACTCTAGGAACTCTTTCAGAATAAGTTTTTACTTGGTCATAATTTTGAGCATTAGTTGTTTCAACTATTAAACATAAAACTCCTTTTCGACCTAATTCTTTTAAACGATTATAATCTGGAGGTGGACTTATTTTTTGATGATTATCAAATTTAAAATCTAAAGCATAGACAATAATTCCTTCAGATGTGTGTAATACTGCAATTACTGCTTGAGGTATACTGTGAGTTGATTGAACAAATTCTAAAGTAATATTTTTAGATAATTGTATCTTACTACCAGGATTTAATGATTTAATTGGATTATGAACTTTAAATTTTCGTTCACCCTTAATAGTATTTTCTATTAATGCTGTAGTAAACGGTGTTCCAATTAAAGGAGCATCATAACGATGCGCAAGTTTTGCTACTGCACCAATATGATCTAAATGACCATGAGTAAAGATAATACCTTTTACTTTACCATCTACATCTTTCATTAATGTATCATCAGGAATTACTCCTCTTTCTATTAAATCTAAACTGTGCATTCTGTCTATATCTGTATCTTCATGTATGTTTATTCTATCTAAGTGAATACCCATATCAAAAATGATGACTTCATCATTTACTTTTACGGCAGTCATATTTTTTCCGACTTCTTCGTATCCACCTATTGCTATAACTTCTACTGTCATAAATTAGTTTCTCCTTGCATAAATTTTTGTGTTAAATCCCCGTTGTTCCAACCATTCTTTAGTTTTGCCTTTAATTATTAATGAAGAATTTTTTAATTCATCTAAATTTTTAGCACCTACTAAAAACATGGCTATTTTCAAAGATTCATTAAATTGATTTATTAAATTAATTAAATTTTCAAGTCCATAATAAGCATTTTTAAGAGCAGGTAATGCCATTCCAACACTATCAGCACCTAAAGCAATAGCTTTAGCTGCATCTAAACCAGAACGAATACCTCCAGAAGATATTACTGGAACATTAACTGTATTTACAACTTCAAAAGTACTTACAGCTGTAGGTATACCCCAATCCCAGAATAACTCTCCAAGATACTTATCTTTTGCACGAAAAGTTTCAACAGCAGCCCAACTAGTACCACCAGCACCTTCCACATCGATGTAGTTCACTCCAGCATTTTCCAATAATGAAGCGTCTTCAGAGCTTAATCCACATCCAGTTTCTTTAACCATAACAGGCACATCTACGAGATCAGTGATTTTACTTATAGAATCTAAAAATCCTTCACTATTAAGATCTCCTTCAGGTTGTATAGATTCTTGTAAAGGATTTAAATGAACAGCTAATATATCTGCATCAAACATTTTAACAGCATCTTCAGCAAGATCTATTTGAGGAGCTCCAATATTTCCTAACAATAATGCATTAGGAGCATATTCTCGAGCAACAGTATAAGTATCATTAAGTTCTGGATGTTCAATTGCTGCTCTTTGACTACCTAATCCTAAACCTATATTTTTTTCTTCTGCAGCTAATGCTAAAATCTTGTTTAATTTTTTAGCTTCTGGATGACCACCAGTAATTGCAGTGAAAAAAAGAGGAGAATCTAATTTTTTACCAAAAGCAGAAGTAGAAATATCAATCTCTTCTTTATTTATTTCAGGTAAAGCTTTATGTAACAATTCTATATCATTAAATCCAGTTGTTTTGTTCTTAAAACTAACATCTTCATTATTACAAATGTTTAGATGTTCTGATTTTCTATTAGATATCATAGATATTCTTCCTTAATTTTTATAATAAACTCATTATGGTTATAATGAAAATTTTTTTTTAATTAATAAATTTTTTCTTTTATATTAATTTCTATTTTTTCTATTATTCTACTTACTCTATTTTTATCAAATTTCCTCACTAAAATTTTTTTTATTAATTTTTTAATTGATTAAAATGATAATGATAAAAGTTAATTTACTAAAAGTATTATTTTTTCGATTTTTGTATTAAACCTTTTTTATATAATTTACTATTAAATTTTTTAATAGTTATATTCTTCTAATTTACTTGTTAATTTAGTACCTATTACTGGCTTTGATTGTAAAGCATTTGCTATAGTTTTTGGAGTATTAGCATTAATTATTTCACTATCAATTCCAAGATTAGCTAATTCTAATAATTCTTTAACTTTACCAACCATACCCCCAGTAACATCAATATTAGTTGTAGATTCTAATTCTTCTATTTGATTTAAATTAGTTAAAACTGATATTAATTTACTATCTTTATGATTTTTTGGGTTTTTTGTGTAAACTCCATTTACATCTGTACCAAGAATTATATTATCTGATTTAAGAATTTTAGCTATGTATTGTAAAATTTGATCTCCTGAAATTATGGCCATTTTTAATTCTTCATCTAACACAATATCCCCATATAAAACTGGAACATACCCTTCTTTAATATATTTTTTAATTAATCCTAAACGAAATTCATATATTCTTTTATCAACTGTTGTTACAAAAGATGAAGGAGGCATGCTAACTACTGGAATATTATGTTTTATTAAACTGTCACAAATTATTGAATTTAATTTTTTTACTTGATTTTGTATTTCTGCAAAACCTAAACGTTTAAATGGATAATCCTCAATTGGGAAGGATTCTCCTATTTTATATTTACTAGCTGGAGGATGACCAAATGATCCAGCACCATGAACTATAATTAAACCATCAGATAAATCAGAATTTAAGTCATCAGAATGTAATGATTCTTCAATTTCACTTGCAATACGCTCAAGATTTTCATAATTTACTTCTGGTTTTGCTAAGTCTTTTTTTGTTAATATACTTCCACCAATTTTTAATATAATCATGAGAACACGGCTTTATGTTTAATTGTAATATATATAATTTATTTTATTAAATAGAATCTTTAGTTAAAACTCCATCTTTAGAGAATTTTATTTTTAAAGTATTATCATATCTATTGATAGCTTTCATAACTTTATCAGGATTATGAGGGCATAAAGCAATTATACTTCCTCCTCCACCTGAACCTGTAATTTTAGAACCTAAAGCACCATTTTTACGTGCTAAATAAATCATTCGAGATAATTCTGAAGTATTTACTCCTAAAGAATCCAATAATCCTTGATTTATATTCATTAATTCCCCTACTTTAGATATATCATTTTTTAAAATTGCTATACGAGCTTCATTGGCTATAAATCCCATATCTTCAATTATAGGGTTAATTATGTTTGGATAAGCATCTTTAAGATTTTTAACATTTTTTACCATTTTTCCAGTATTACCGTATTTTGTGGTAAATCCTATAACAAAATTAGAGTTTATATGATTTGTGAAACTGATTGGTTTTTTCTCTCTAGAAAGATAAATTAAACCACCATAAGTACTCACAATAGTATCTAACGGACTAGCCATACCTTGAACATCTAATTCAACATTATAAGCGTCTTGAGCCAATGATTCTTTTGTAAATGGAATATCATGATAATCAAATAGGGCTGCTAATGTTGCAACAGTAACAGCTGCTGAAGATCCTAAACCTGAACCAATAGGTATATTTATTGATAATAATATTTCAATAGGAGTATGATCATGAAATTTACTTAAAGCATTTAAAATATATCTTATTATCCCAGGTTTCCCATGTTTAAGAGAGTAAGATTCTTTACGAGTATCTAATATTGCTTCAAAGTTTAAATCTTTAGATTTTAAAATTGTATTTTGATTTCTTGATCTTCTAATTTTGACTGTAGCTCTTTTATTTACAGCACCGGCAATAGCAGGTTCACTATATACAACTGAGTGTTCACCAAATAAAATTGTTTTTCCAGGTGCTGAAGCTACAGATTCCATTTTTAATCATCAAATTTTTATTTTTTTTATATATCAATATTTTACTTTATTTTAACATTTTTCCTTTATTTATTTAAATATTGCAGAGCCATAACCTACAACTGAGTTATAATCATGTGTAACATTACCACTAGTAGAATATTTTAATACTTTAGATATACCTTCTCCCTTAATTTTTGAATAATTTATAGCAACCATTGCAGGAGCATAACCACACATTGTAATATTATTAGACTTAACATCTGAAAGTAGTTTTAATGAATCCATATTTTTAATATCTTCAAGTATTAAATTATCTAAATTTTCGGCTATCTTTTGATTATTAAAATGACTTAAATCAGAACTAGCAATAACACGAATATCACGACCAGTAACATCTTGTGCTTTAATTATAGCATCCAAAATATCATCCACAAATGCGGAATCCTGAACCCCCATACAAATAGGTACTATTTTAAAATCTTTAGAAAAATATTGTAAAAAAGGTAACTGGACTTCTATACTATGCTCTTGCATATGGGCCTCAAAATTAGAACTTGCGAACTTAGAATTATTAATTAATTCCTTAGAAAAAATTTCATCTACTGAAACATGTCCTAAAGGAGTAACCCATTCTCCTTCAGAAAAAACACTTAATGGATCTCCTAATCCTGTATGATTAGGACATAAAATGACAAAAGTATCAGGAAAACCATCTAAAGCTAATTCAGCATAAGAATTACTTGCAACAGCACCTGAATACATATAACCTGCATGAGGAACTAATATGCCAGTTAACATGGAATCTTTATATTTAGATCTAGATAGAGTTGGGATTTCTCCAAAACCACTTGATGATTTAAATGCATCCTCAATACTATCTAATAAATATCTCACATTACTTTGATAAAAGCTTCCTGCAACTACAGGTTGTCTAATCATAATAAACATTACTCCGAAAAATAAATTATTTTTTAACCCTAATATTATAATAATATTTATTTTAATAACCTATAATATTTTTTACAAAAAAGGGATGGAAAAATAAAATAAAATATAGTATTATTTTTAATTTTTCTTTCTTTTATCTAGAATTTTAATTCAAAGTCTGCAGCTTCAATATCTAATTCATCTTCCGGACCAATTGTACCTCTTTCTCTTAATAATTGTCTAGCTAATAACCAGTATACAAGAGCAATAGCTTTTCTACCTTTATTGTTTACAGGTACAACAATATCCACATTAGTAAGTAAGTTTTCAGTATCACATAAACCTACAACAGGGATTCCATTTTGTTTAGATTCTAAAACAGCTTGTGCATCTGATCTTGGATCAGTTACAACAATAATTTTTGGTTCTATGAATTTATGATAAGTTGGATTAGTTAAAGTTCCAGGAATAAATCTACCAGGTATAGTTTTACAACCAGTGATTTCTCCGAATTTTTTTACTGGAGCTTGACCATATTGTCTTGTAGCTACTACAAGAATATCATCAGCATCATATTGTGCTAAGAATTTAGCAACTTGACAAATACGTTCATCAGTTTTACGTATATCTAAAACATATAAACCGTCTGATCTTACACGGAAAATATATCTTTCCATATCATGAGTTTTTTGTTGAGTTCCTATATGTAAACCTGCTGCTAAATAATTATCTAATGGTATTAAAAGTTCTGACATTTAATTCACCTTAATATTAATTTTTTTTTTTATTTTTGTAATTTATTTTGTTAATAATTTTTAATTTTGAAATATTTTTAAAATTTTAAATCAGCCATTTCTGGGTCTGGTAATTCTTCTTCAATACGAATAAGTTCGTTTAATTTTGCAATACGTTCTCCACTTATTGCTCCAGTTTTAATTAAAGGAGTTCCAAGTGCAACAGCTAAATGAGCAATAGTTTCATCAGTTGTTTCTCCAGATCTATGAGATACTACAGGAACATAATTGTTTTCTTTTGCTAATTGAACTGTTTTATAAGTTTCAGTTAAAGAACCAATTTGATTTGGTTTGATTATTAAACCATTAGCTGCGCCTTTTTCTATTCCTTCAGCTAAAATTTCTTTATTTGTAACAAATATATCATCACCACAGATAATACATTTATCTCCTACAGCTGAAGTTAATTCAGAAAAGCCATCAAAATCTTTTTCATCAAATGGATCTTCTATAAAGAACATACCATAAGTATCTATGATATCTTTAACATATTCAACTTGTTCACCACTATCTCTACTAATACCATCTTGAGCATAAACATATTTGTTTTCATCTTTATCCCAAAATTCAGAAGCAGCAAAATCTAAAGAGGGTTTAATAGTTATTCCTAATTCATCTCCAACTTCTTCACATGCTTGAGATTGAATTTCTAAAGCATTATCATTTGAAATGTTAGGTATCCATCCACCTTCATCACCTTTACCACCTGTAAAATTACTGTCTTTGGATTGGATTAATTCTTTAAGTCTTTTATGTATTGCAGAGTTAGCAAAAACAGCTTCAGATATATTAGATGCACCTACAGGTACAACTAAAAATTCTTGAATATCAGGAGCATTAGGTCCTGCATGTTCTCCACCATTCATCATGTTTCCTAATGGGTAAGGTAATTTATTAACCATATTTCCACCTAAGAAACGGTATAATGGTAAATTGTATGAATTTGCTGCTGCTTTTGCTGCAGCCATAGATACAGCAACAGTAGTGTTACCACCAATAGATGACATATTATCAGTACCATCTATTTCTTTTAACACATAATCTATATCTGAAATGTCTTCAGCAGCCATACCTATAAGTTCAGATGATATAACATCTTCAACTTCACTAATAATTTGATCTACCCCTCCTTGAGGGAAAGAAACAACTTCTCTAGAACCTGTACTAGCACCTGAAGGTGCAGCAGCTCGACCAAATCCATTCCATGTGAGAATATCTACTTCTACAGTTGGATTTCCTCTACTATCTAATATTTTTCTAACACGGACATCTTCTATAATACTATCCATAAAAAAACACCACATTAATTTTTTTTAAACATTTTTTAATATATTTTTAAAAATTATTATCATGCACCAATTAATATCACATATTATTAATTTATTATGGATTATTAATTTAATTCCATGTTCCTCTTACCATAAAATCTACTTTGAGATTAACTAAAGAATCGTTAATCTTATAAAAAATTAGTAGTTCGATTCATAGATTGCTTATGATAATAATTTTTTTAATTAGTTAAATTTATTTTAAATTTTTATATATACTATTAGTATTGATTTAATACTAAATAAATCTTTACTCATAAATAAGTTATTATAATATGATTTATGATGAAATTTTTTTTTAAAAAATTTATAAAAAAACAAGATTATTAAGTTAAAATGTTATTCTCTAGGTTTAACATCTAAAGGTAAAACATTCTCTTTTAATTCAGCAAGAGCAATATCAATAGGATCATCATCTTCAGTAACTTTCACTAAAGGTTTAGCACCCATAGATAATTGTATAGCTCTAGAACCTAAAAGTCTAGCTTTTTCAAATCTTGTATATTTTTTTGCTGTTGATTTTTTTGTACTTGTTTTTTTAGCAGGCATATCTTAATTACTCCTTTTATTTAAAAAACATTCACAAATAAAAATATAATTTTTATTTAATTGTAAAAGAGTGAATAAAAATAATAAAAAGGTTTCTATTCCCAAGTTTCCACATGAGAAATGAGCATTCTTCTACAACAATATCTGTCAATACCCATATCATCTAGAATAGCTTTTGAATCTTCTCCATCAGCTAATCTACTTTGATATTCATCAAAGTATGCAGAAACGGGTTTTCCACAACTAATACATCGTATAGGTATCATCTTAAATCATCATTTCCTATTTTATTATTATAATTTTTAATTTTCATATATCTTTTTAAAGATCTTTTTAAAACATAAAAAAGTTAATTCATTAATTAAAAATAATGAATTTATCTGTAACTTTTTTGTTTACGAGCTCTTGCCCCAGGACCACCAAATTTCTTTGGTTCAGAACGTCTTGGATCACCAACTAACATTGTTCTGTCATATTGAGTGAATCTTTCTTTAAGATCTACATCATTAGTCCATTGAACTAAACCTTTAGCAATTACCATACGAGCAGCTTCTGCTTGACCCATTACTCCTCCACCTTGTACATGTACATTGATGTCAACAGTATTTATAAGGTCTTCACCAGCTAATTCTAATGGTTCATATAATTTTAAACGTGCTAATTCAGGATCGTAAAGTTCAACTGGAGATTTATTTACTCGTACTCTACCTTTACCTTCTTGAACGGTTCCTCTAGCAATAGCTGTTTTACGTTTACCGCTTGTGTGAACAACTTTTTTCATAGTTACACTCCGTTTATTTATTTTAATTTGTTTTAATTGTAATTTAATACTTTTTATCTAGAAATCTACACCTAAAAGTTCAGAGATTTCTCCTAATTTAATACCCTTTTTAACATGAGTATATTCAGCATCAGGAATAGTTTCAAGGTTTGCATCAGCATATTCTGCAGGAACACCAACAAAAGCTTTTAATCCTTTGTAAGCAACTCGACCTTTAGTTTTTTTAGTAGGTAACATTCCTTTAACAGTTCTTCTGAATATATCTTCTGGTCTTCTAGGATATTTAGGACCTAAATCACGAGGGTTAGATATACTTTTTCTATCTACTCGTTGTTTATATCTTGCATAAGCCCAATCTTTATTACCAGTTAACATAATTTTTTCAGCGTTAAGAACAACTATCTCTTCACCTTCAAGAAGTTTTTTACTAGTTACACTAGCAAGTCTTCCTAAAATATGTCCTTCTCCGTTAATAATCATAATAAACACCTATTATAATATTTTTCATATATTTATTTTTTTTAAATTAATAATTCCTAAATAAGCTTATTGCATAATCTTGACATTAGAACCTTTTGGGTTCTTTTCAACTAAATCTGCAATGGAAATACAATCTCCACCAGCTTTTTCAATTTCAGCTTTAGCAGTTTCAGAAAATTTTAATGCTGCGACAACAACTTTATGATCTAAATTTCCATTAGATAATACTTTTCCTGGAATAACAACTGTATCATTTTCAGAAGTATATCTATTAATGTTTGCAACATTTACTTCTGGTTGATTTCTTGTTGATTTTTCTAATTTAGCTGCCACTGATTTCCATATAGCTACATCTTCATCATAAGATTTTTTTCTTAAGTTATGAGCTAATGCAATAAGGTTAGGATTAGTTTTAATAACATTTCTAGCCATTATTAGCTTCCTCCTTTACTAAATGTAATAAACTCATCTGCTTTATTTGATAAAACATCACAAGCTTTTAATAAAACCTCTTTAGGAGGCATTGATCCATCTGTTTCAATTTTAAATATAAAATTATTTTCTTGATACCCTACATTAATGTATTTTTTGGAAAATTCATTTCCATTTTCATCTTTGACTAGTTGCTTTTCGCAGGCTCTTTCACATGCTTTACATAATGTACATGATTCAATATCAGTAACTTCAATTTTTCCTTTCTTTTTATTAGCTTTAAGGATTTTCTTCGGACATGCTTCGACACAAGCATAATCGATATTTAAATCATCATTAAATGTAATTTCAGGATATTGTTTATAAGCACATACTGTAGTAGGTACCCATTTTGCATGATCTTTCCCAATACCTAATTGAGCGATAGCTTCTAATTCTACATTTTGACCTTCTTTTAATTTTAAAAGAGGTATGGTATCATATACAGGTTTAATTTTTGAGTCAGAAGAAACTAAATCTTTAGAGTAAATAACTCCTGGACCAGATTTATTTAATGTTAAAGATACACTGCATTTAGGACAATGATCTCCACAGTCACAATTATCTGGCATGACTAATCCGTCAACAGCATCTAAATCAGAAACTAATGGAGTTAAACCTAAACGATGAGCTAATACCTCATCAAACATAGCAGAATCGTTTTGAACCATATAAACATCTTCAATTGCCATTTTTGGTACTTCCATCATAGCGATTCTTCTTATTGCATTGACAAAAGGTACTTCCGCATCACGGATGATAAAAGTAATCTCATCATCAGTTTGATTTTTGACTTCAATCTCCATATTAAACCCCTTCTTAAACTCTTCTTCCTCTCTTTCCACCAGGACGTCCGGTACCATCGTGAGGTATAGGAGTTACATCTTCTATTTTTCCTATTTTAACTCCAGCTCTAGCAAAAGCACGAATTGTAGCTTGTGCACCAGGACCTGGACTTCTAGGACCATTTCCACCAGGAGCTCGGACTTTTATATGTAAACCCACAAATCCTTTTTCTTTAGCATCATCAGCAGCACGAGTAGCTGCTTCCATACCTGCAAAAGGAGATGCTTCTTGTCTATCAGAACGTACAACTTTACCACCAGACCATTGAGTAATGGTTTCAGCACCAGTGATATCAGTTACAGTAATAATAGTGTTATTAAATGATGAGTAAATATTAGCTATTCCCCATTTTTCATTTTTTGCCATAATTTATCAACCCTTGAATATTATTCTGTTTGTTCTTCCACTTTGTTTTGAGTTTTATTATAATCTTCAATTTGTTTTGCAACAGGAGATGATCTATAAAATCCTATAAGATCTTCTTCTCCTTTTTGAACTACATAACTTGGAGAATCAATCTTTTTATTATTCAATGTAATATGACCATGAACAATAAACATTCTTGCTTCTTTAGCAGTTCTAGCTAAACCTTTTTGATAAACCACAGTTTGTAATCTTCTTCTAAAAATATCTTCCACAGTTAAATTAAGAATATCTTCTAATTCCGCATTATCTGGTAATACGCCCTCTCGGATTAAATGTCCTAATAATTCTCTTTTTTGAACTTTTATTTCATCTTGAGCGAAACCTAATAAATATCTAGCATCCCGACTATAGTTTCTTACTAGAGTATCAGCTTTCCAAATTTCCTTTTTGTTTTTTAATCCATATTTGGACATAAGTTTGTTTTCTGATTTTATTCTATCAGCATTCCAAGGATGAGGTGGAGTATCATATTTCTTTCTTGCTTTTCTTGGACTTCCCATTATATTATCTCCTTAATAATATTTTAGTAAATATAATTGATTAATAAGAATTAAATAATTAAATTAATTAATCTTAAAATAGTCTTCTTGATAAAGTTACTTTAATCTATGGTAACTTTGCTGGTCTTGTTCTTTTTACACCAACAGAAGATCCATGTCTAAATGTAGCTTTAGTTCTTTGACCTCTAACTGGTAATCCAGCTTCATGTCTTCGACCTTTGTAACTTCTAGTTTTCTTCATTCTGTTTAAATCATCTCTTAAAGTCATGTCAAGATCTGATTCAATTAAATGAGTAGTTTTACCAGTAGCATAATCTCGTCTTCTGTTTAACATCCAATCTGGAATTTCAGATTCCATAGGATTTTCTAAAATATCTTCTATTTTTTTAACATCTTCATCAGGCATGTAACCTATTTTTTGATTAAGATCTAAACCTAAGATAAGACAAATGGAACGGGATAAAGATAATCCAACACCTTTAATATCAGTTAAAGCATATTCGGCAGTTTTATTACCGTCTACATCCTTTCTTGAAATACGCACTAAGTGCTTAAAATCGTCTTCCATAAAATTAACCTCCGCTTAGTAGAGCGAACTCGCGAGACGTAGCGAATTCGAATGTTTCAATAAGAATTTTAAAAAATTCTTTTAAAACACAGTTTTTCAACAGTTTTTAAAACTTAACTAAAAAAAGTACATTAGTTAAGAGTGCAAAATTATATCAGATTTATAATAAGATTTATAATCCATAATAAAAAATAATTGATTAGATTATAAAAATAATAAATACTAATAAACGCCGAGACTGGGATTTGAACCCAGGAGGGGAAAATCCCCACGAGATTTCCAGTCTCGCGCCTTACCAGGCTAGACTATCTCGGCATGGTATAATAAATAGTATAAACCTATATACACAGGATTAATTACTAATAATAAATATTGTTAAAATTTATTTTTAGATAATAAAAAAAATAGTTTAATTAAAAAATATATTTATTTATGTAAAAATAAACATAATCGACTATCATAATTACCTGATAAAAAAATATTGTATTTTATCATATTTAAATGTTTTGATTAAAAATTTATTGGCTCTGTCAAAAATTTAGTTGA
>DAGJ01000010.1 GCA_002495685.1 Methanobrevibacter sp. UBA412 | reverse complement strand
ACCTCAAAAACATAATTATTTAAGAATAAAGAATTAATTTCGAATAATTTATTATAAAAATTTAATGCTGGAGATAAAAATGATTTTTTCCCTTCTTTTTTACCATACATCACATAATGAACCAAAGGGTTAATATTTAGTTGTTTTACAGAGGGATATTTATCTAAATAGATATTACTATCAAAATTTAATGCTGGAATTTTATGTTCTTTATATCCATAAAATAAGTAATGTAACAAAGGATTAATTCCTGAATTTTTTATATTAGGATATTTTTCGATATAAAATTCTTCATTAAATAAATTTTCATCTAAAATTTTAGAATAAGCTTCTTTATACAAGGAAGCCTTATTGTAATTGAATTTAGATTTAATTAAAAAAGTTTTGAAAGATGGCACACTCATTATTTATACTCCATTTGTAAAAAAATTTATTTCCTAATTTTTTGACCTATACTTCTTAAAGGTTTAGTAAGTTTCCATGAAGAAGAATTAACCATTTTATCAATTTCTTCAGTGGATTTTAAGTTCATTACCTGTTGATCATTTAATTGAACTTTAGAAGATTTTAAATCATTTTCTAATTTATTAATATAAAATTGTTTTTCGTGATTTAAATTAATAACATTATTTAAATCATCGGTTAAACCAATATTTCTCTTTTTTAAGTAATTAATTACTTCATTTAAATTAGATTTTAATATATCATTCTGTTCTTGAGTATTTACTTCGGTCAAATTGGGATTATTAAATTCTTCTCCATTTTCATTGCAATTTAATTTTTCTTGGATTATTTTGTTAACAACAACTTTAGAAGATATATAATCTCCTAATCGAGATTTATACTTAATTATTTCATTTGAATCTAATATACTACCCAACTCACAAATTCCCCAAATATCACTCCCACTTCCAATATAATCAGATAATTTTGAAGGTAAATATGGATTAATTTCAAAATAATCTTCTGTATTAGCATCAGTGACTATTAATACATCAAATTTAGTTGTAAGATTTAAAAAATCTAAAAATGAACGGCTTTTATTAATAATAATATTATCTTTTATCTTTAAATCTGAAGTTGCTCTTTTAACAAACTCGGTCTGAGATGTAAAAATATGTAATTTACATTTACTTTTAAAAAATGGAGAAATATTTTCAAAAGCATAAAAAACATCCTCAAAATTTCTATTACCGTAAAAAAGTCCAAAATATGCAAAATTTATATAATTATTATCTATTTTATACTTACTTTGAATAGATTCATAAGCACTTTTCTTTAAAATAGGTTGTGGTTTTATTAAACTTTTATTATCAATGAACTGTTTGAAATTTTTAAAATTTCCTTTATTTTTTAAAAGAAATTTATTTATCATGAGCTTTTTTTGATTTTCATTTGTAAAAATAATTTTATCAGCAAATAAAAAAGGCAATAATTCACATAAAAATTCAATAGAAGTTAAATTAGAATCAAGAGCACTATTAAGATTCATTTCCTTTAAATTTACATCCTGTGAAATAATTGAATTGACTTTTTTTATGTATTTTTCATCCTTTAACTTAGTATTTCTTTCTTTACCATAATTATCAAACAAAACAGGATCAGAAAATTCAGCAGTCCATTTAGTATCAGGATTTTGTGTTTTATATTCAAAAGCTAAAAAATGAGCCGGTGTAGGCATGGCTCTGGAATATATTGATTTATAAACACCCTTTTTAGATTTTTGATTGTTTAACTCCACCATACCTTCTTCAATAAAAGGCTTTATTACACTCCATTCCCATTTTTCAGCATCATATGCATGTAAAACTATTTTATCTTCAACATATTCATTAATTAAATCATTTAAAGAGTTATCTAATGCAACATTTTCAATATGATTTTGGATTACATCCACCTTTTTTCCATTTTCAATTATACGTTTAGCTACTACAAATCCACCAGTATCAACATATTCTGGGAAAAAATATGAAATAATTAAATCTTTAGAACATTTTTCATTAACCATTTTAAAAAACCACATTACTTACTCAAAAGTTTATTTTTTAATTTTATGACTTATACTTCGTAAAGGTTTAGTAACTTTCCAAGAGTTTGAATTAATCATAGTATTAATCTCTTTCTTAGCTCTTGAATTCATTATTTCTTGATCATGTAATTGAACTTTTAAAGTATCAATATCATTTAATAATAAATATATCTCCTCTTTTTTAAGAGTCATTTCCTCTTTCATATTATTTTCAATATAATTTATTAAATTATCACTAGATAAGGGGTTAGGTGATTCAAATTTATGATGATATTTTTCCCCACTTGTTTTACTCCAAAATTCATTATCCCAATAATAAACAGGACTAACAGAAGGATGGAAATTATTTTTCCAAGCTACATATGCAAAACTTAATTGGTCTTGATTTGTATATTTTATTATTTCATTCCACCAATCGTCCATTAATTTTGAAACCTTAGGATTATTATGTTGTCTGAATATAGAGCCCATAACTCCAAGGCCATAATGTTTAGGAAAACCTTCATCCCTATAATGATTTACTTGTTTATTCATAATAGCTTTAGGGTATCTAGCAATATTATAAGAAGCAACTAATTCATCATAAATACAGTCCCGTTCTGTATGTACCACACAAAGCATTGGGTTTTTTATATACTTGTAAATATATTCTCTTAAACTGCTTTTAATTTCAAAAGTTCCATCTAACCAAAAACTATACTTATAATTAGAAAGATATTTATGAGGTAAAACTTTGTACTGTTTTGCTTTACGATTATTATCTAAATTAGAATCTTCCATAGGTATAATTTTATATAAATCAGACTCAACATTTGGATTATCTGTGAAACATACATAATCACAATTTTCATCAATAAATTTAGGTTCTTTTAAAGTATCATAATCCCCAGTAAATGCTGTATAAATAACAATCTTATTATTCTTAATATCATTAATTAATTCATTATCCGGATTAGCATCAATATCCATGAATAAATTTCTATGAATATGATCTTCTACGGTATTTTTATAAGTTTTATAAATTTCTTCATACATGATTTAATATCCCTTTATAAAAGAATTTAATTTAAATAAAATATTTATTATGAATAGTTATATTACTTTTTTTATTAATAAAATTTTTTTAAATGTGATTAAAAATTTTTAAAAACCTCTTTTTAATTTTGATTAATTAAATTAATATATAATTTAATCAATAGTAAAATTATGAAATATAAAATTAGTGTTATAATACCTACTTTCAATTCTGAAAAATTTTTAGATGAAACTATAAAATCTGTTCAAAACCAAAGTATTGGGTTTGAAAATATTGAATTAATTCTTATAGATGATTTTTCAACAGATAATACTCCAAATATCATTAAAAAATATGTTGAAAAATATAATAATATTTTATCTTATAAATTAAGTGAAAAAGCAGGTGCTCCAGGGAATGCTAGAAATATTGGGATAAATAAAGCAAATGGAGAATATTTAATGTTTATGGATCATGATGATCGTTACCCTAAGGATTCTTTGAAATTATTATATCAAAAAATTAATGGAAGTCAAGATTCAATTGTGATTGGTAGATTTAAAACTTTTGGAATTGCAGATTGGGTTTCTGATGAATGGGTAACAGAAGAATTGAGTATAAGTTCATTGGATGAAAATACTAATTTTATAACTATAAATAACATTTGGAGAATGATTTTTCCAGAAAAATTAATTAGAAAAAACAATATTTATTTTCCAGAAAAAATGTTTGCTGAAGACTTAGCTTTTATGATAGAAACCTTTTTAAATGCTAAGAAAATTACTTTTTTACCAGATTATGTTTACTGTTTTAGAATAAGAGAAAGTGATAATTCTTCTACAAGTTATTCAAAAAGTTTCCATTATATAAGTAAATTATTAGATGGATATTTTTACACTAAGAATATCCTTAAAAACAATGCTGGTTGTAAATATTATGATTTGTTGTTTAGTATGCACTTAGGTAGTTGGATAGATAATATAATTAATAGTGAACTTACGGATAATGAAAAATATCAATTACTTAAACAATCCCAACCATTATTTAAAGAATTAAATGTAATTGATTTAAATATTAATCCTAATTTTGAATTATTTAGAAATGTTATGGAAAAATTAAGAGATGATAAGTTAGAAGAAGCATTTAGTAACTTAAAGGAAATTAGCGATAATATTAAAAATCCTCAATCTAATATTTCTTTGAATAAAAAAAATAATACTAATAAAATTAAAAATAAAATAAAAAAAATTCTTAAAAAAGTTTAGAAATTATAAATTGTATACTTTTGATATTGTATATAATAATTTTTCTGCAGTAAAATAATAATTTTTAGGAATTTTGCTTTCATTTAAATAAAAAACATTTTTTATGTTTAAATCTTCTTTTATTTCTTTAGAATCTTGCTCATTTTTAGTTAAAATTATATCATATTTTGGAATGTTAGATTTTTTATCTTTATCTATTGAATTATAATTATTATTTAATTGTATAATTTTAATAATATTGTTTCTAGAGATTATATTTTCTATATCATATCTTAAATCAAAGGATAAAATTATATCTACATCTTTTCCAAAGTTATTATCTTCAATATTTGAAATTAAATCAATATTATAATTCATATCATTAAATTCTTTTGATAAATTTGATATAAGAGTATAATCTTCATTTCCATTAATTATTCCATTTGTGATTTTTTGACTATTTCCTTCTTTTATAAAACTTATTTTAAGTTTTTTATCTGTGAAAAATTTTTTTTGGGTAATTTTATCATTAAGAATACTTTTAAAAAGGTAATTATCCCATTTTTTCATTAAAGTTTTAATATTTTTAAGGTTTATTTCATCATAATTGCCTTCATTATTTCTTGTGCTGCTTTCATGATGGAATAGTAATGCAGAACCACAGTATAATATTTTATATCCTTTTTGATTCAGATTCAACATGAAATCAACATCTTCATAACCATAAAAAAAGTCATTAGAAAGTCCATTTAATTTTTTATAAATAGATTTTTTAATGAGTACTGCTGCTGCTGTAACTGCCATACATTCTGAAGTTTTATTCAATTTTTTATCAAATATCAAAGGATAAAATATGTATTCATGATAAGGACCATAAGTATATTCTTCATTTGTTACCTCTTCAAATTTTACTCCAGCATGTTGAATTGTGAAAGATTTATCTATTGAAACTCTGTCATAGTAATATGGATAGATTAG
>DAGJ01000011.1:31853-70298 GCA_002495685.1 Methanobrevibacter sp. UBA412 | reverse complement strand
AATTAAAAGAAATCGAAAAAACAAAAACATCAAGGTACAATTTCAATTGAAAAAAAATTAGAAAAAAAAGAAAGGGTTTCTACAAAACCATTTATTATAATGGTGAATATCATCCTGTAAATACTGATAAGAATGGTATTGCTAGTGTGACTTTAACTGGTTTAAGTCTTGGATCTTATAATATTCGCTATGTTTATAATGGAAATAACCTATATGCAGGAAGTAGTGTTCTAATACTATTCTTGTAACTAATTTCATAGAAACTAAGTTAAGTATAAGTAATTATACTAATTTTTATGGTTTATGGTGTTAAAGGTAACCTAACAGGTAGACTCATAGATATTAATGGTAATCCCCTTGTTAATCAAAGTATAACATTAAATTTAACTCGTTTGAGTGATAATTTAAGTAAGGTTTACAATGTAAGTACTGATAGTAATGGTGATTATTATCTTGAAATCAATTTAAACACTGGAGAATACAGTGTAAGTGCATTTTACAATAATAAAACCATTGGAAATATTACTTACAATTCAAGTGGACCAGTAAATGCTAATATAAAAATTTATAATCAAACAAGTGAAATGGGTACTAATTTAACTGTAAATGATTATACTGGAATTGTAAATAAACCTGGAAACTTAACAGGTAGACTCCTAGACATTAACGGCAACCCAATTAGTGGTCAAATCATCCTTTTAGATATTCAAGGAGTTAATAATAACTTACGCTTAATAAATACTAGTATTACAAATAGTGATGGTTACTATAATTTAGGATTAAATTTACCAATTGGTGAGTACACTGTAAGTGCTACTTATAATGGAACTAGAGTAAATAACATTACTTACAATTCAAGTGGACCAGTAAATGCAAGTATAAAAATTTATAATCAAACTATTAACACCAATACTGTACTTAATGTTAATAATTTAACTGAAACTTATGGTCAAAGCTTAAATCTTACAGGAACACTCTTAGACTTGAATGGTAAACCAGTAATTGGTATGCATATAAGTTTGAATCTTACCAATCCAGTTAATGGTTTAAGTAAAATTTATCATGCCACTACTGATAATAAAGGTGAGTATCAATTAGAAATCAACCTCTATCCAGGAGAATACAGTGTAAGTGCCACATTTAATGGATTAAAAACAAACACTACAAATTACCTAGCAAGTGGACCTGTAAACAGTTCAATACTTGTAAATAAATTGGATACTGTTTTAAGTGCTGATAAATTCCAAGAGAAGTATGGTGCAGGTCAAAACTTCACAGGAAAATTAGTAAATAGTAAAGGAGAAGCAGTTATTGGACAACACATTAGCTTGAAACTCACACGTTTAAGTGACAAAGTAAGTAAATTCTACTATGCTACAACTGATACTAATGGTGAATACCAATTACCTATAAACTTATTTAAGGGCGAATACACAGCAGAATGCAGTTATACTGGAACAAACATTTACACATCTAGTAATGCTAGTAATAGTATAATTGTAACAGCCTAAATTTTTAACCCTTTTTTTCTTCTTTTTTTTATAGGATGATTTAGATTTTTTAATGTTTATAGACTAATTTTTTTTTTAGCTTAAAAAATTTTTTAATAAAAATAGTATAATGGGAATGTTTTAAATGTTTATTTTTTTAAAAAGAGTAATTATTTGTAATTTAAGAGATTTATTTTTTTTCTCTTAAATTACTTTAAGTTTTAAATTTTAATTTTTTATTCAAGGTGAGTTTTATGCCAGCAGTTTTCTGTCATTTCGAAGTCACCAGAATCTTTGTTCATGAAGGTTCTTTTTTCATCAATTAATGTTTGTAGATTACTTTGTGCTTCTTGATATTTTTTTTCATCATCTGTTTTAAGTAATGTTTTTCTTGCAATTTTAATTTCCTTATTGATTTCTTTTAAGTCTCTCATTTAATTCACGTCCATATTATTGAATATTTTTTTATATCAATTACCTAAATTAATATTTAATTATATATTTAGTGTTTTTAAATAAATAAAGTTTACTATTTATGTCTGTTTTATTCCACTTTTAATTTTTTTTTAAAAGTTGGAGGATTAAATATAAAATCTTATTAATTATAAAGCAAATATTAAATATTATAATTTAATATTATAATAAAAAAAATATATGATAATCCATTATGGGGGGTTTTATTATATGTTAAGGGTTAAGATTAAGGAAATTAATGGTGAATTTGATAGGGAATTTAATTTAAACACCACTACATCTGATTTTTATTATAAGAAGTTTCCTGATACTTATATTTCACCTAATTTTTCTTATAAATCTTTACTTGATGAATTAAATATTTCGGTTGATATTTTAAAACCCTATAATGATTGTGAGGATTATATATTTTTATATGCTTCTGATATTTGGTGTAAACTTAACTTATCTAATGATTTTATTGTTTCTAAACATTTTAAATTAATCTCCCATAAAATTGGAGCATCTAAGTATTTTACTTTTTTAACTAATGCTTTTAAAGAGGATTTGAAAACTAATCTTTTAATTAGTATTTATGAAGATGAAAACCTATTATTGGATTTTAAACAAGAAATCTTTTCATATAAAGGATTAATTTTTTTACTTAATGATATTTTAGAGGATAGAACAGTTAAGACTAAGTTGAAAGTTTTTGATGATTATAATTATGGAATTTTTTGGGTTAAAGATAAAAAAATTATTAAAATTAATAATAATGTATCAGGGTTTCTAAAAAAGCATAATTTAAAGAGTATAAATTTTAATAACCTAAATTTTAAAAACTTAACACATGCGGAATTCTTAAAAGTTTATAAACAATTAAGTACAGGAGAGATTAGTTCATATACTGATGAGATCCTATTTGAAGACAAAGCTAATAAGAATTATTTCTATTTCAAAGTATACTTAAACTCCCAAAGTGGTGATGAGGGACTTGTGAAATTTAGTTGTTTTAACATTACTAAAGTTCGAAGAGAAAAATTGAAGGCAGAATTTTATAAACAAGATTTAAATCTAGTTCAGAAATTATCTAAATTCTCCCTACGTTATGGTTCAATAAGTAATTTGAATGATTGGAGTCCTGCAATTTATGATATTTTAGAGGTTCCAGAAAATCAGAGAAAAAATATTAGTAGAGACACTATACTTTATAATCAATTAGGTAGTGCTGTGAAAAATGAGTTTGACCAGTTTATAAAGGATCCTGAATCATTTAATAGTTTTTATAGTAAAGATTTCTCTATTGTTTCATTTAAGGGTAATATGAAATTTTTAACTTATCATGCTGTATATTTAAAAGATTTCTATAATGAATCTGATTCAATTATTTCATCTATAGTTCAGGATATTACAGAATTACATAATTATGAATTAAAGTTAAAAAAGTCTAATAAGGAGTTAAGTCAAGTTTTAAAGGTTAAGGAAGACTTATTAAAAGAGGTTCATAATCGTGTTAAGAATAATTTACAAATAATTTTAAGTTTATTGAATTTAAATATGCGTTTTAATCAGAATAATCCTTTAGAAACCTTAAGTAATACTAAAAATTATATTAAAACTATCAGTTTAATGCATGAGAAGACTTATGAGTCTACTAGTTTAAATGGGGTTAATATTAAAAGTTATTTAACTGATTTAATAGATTTAAAAATAAAACCATTAAAAGATAATATTAATCTTAATTTAAGTATTAGTAATGTTGAATTATCTAATGATATAGTTATACCTTTTAGTTTAATTATAAGTATTATAATTGAGAAAATCTTCAAATACTCTAGTTCTAATGTTAAAGGGGAATTAACAGTTAAGTTAAAATTAAAAGAGGATAAGGTTAATTTTAAACTTAAATATGAGGATTATAGTTTAGATGATTTTAATGTTTTCCAAGATTTCACTGATCTTAGCTTTATACTTATACAAGCATTAGCAAATCAGATTAATGCTGATTTAGAATTAAATCCATTAAGTAATGGTTTAGAATTAAATTTGATTTTTAGTAAAAGTTGAGGTGTTAAATAGTATGTTTCCTCTTAGTTTAACCTATTTTGAGAAGGGTAATCCTGAATCATTTAAAATGATTAAAATAGATGAAGGTGTGAGTTTTTCTAATCCTCCTAAACATTTCTATCCTTTTAAAGATTTGAAGTTTAAAGAATTATATGCTTATTCTAATCAAATTATTGATATTTATAAACCTTTAAACTCTGATTGTGATGATTTCATTATAAATTATTTATCTTCTAAGGATTATCATAAAAAAGATGAAAAAAGGGATTTAAGTGAATATAATGGGTGCTTGTATTCAGAGTTCTTACCTGTTTATACTAGTTTAGGTGTTCTTAAATCTTTTAAAAAGGTTTATCAAAACAATATTACATTATATGCTAAGTTTATGATTCATGATTCTAATGATAATTTACTGTTTAGTTATGAAAGTAAAATTTTTAAATCTAAAGGTTTAATTTTTGTTTTAACAAATAATGTAACTGACTCAGAAGCATTAATTGAGGAGAATAAGAAAATATTCTATCAATATAATCCTGCAGTAGTGATAAGTAAAAATCAAGTTTTTATTAATAAAAATAAGAAATTCAAGGATTTAGAAAAAAAGTACTCAATATTTAATTTTGAGGATATGATTTTTAAAGACTTTACACATGAGGAATGGTTAAGTTTTTATGATGAAATACTTAAAATGGAAGTTTTATCCTATTCTGGAGAGGTTGAATTTAAATTAAATAATGGTTCTTCTGCTTATTTTTTTGTTTATATAAGTCCAGAGTATTATGAAAGTGAATCAGTTGTTAAGTTCTATTTTAGGGATATTACAAGTTTTAAATATGATAAGTTTAATTCTAAGATTTTTCAACAGAACTTATTAATTAGTGAGAAACTTAATAAGTTTGCATTATTACATGTGGATAATACTGGTTACTTTAATTGGGATAGGGAGATTTATGATATTTTAGAATTAAATAAAAGTGAAATACAGAATTATGATTCTGATTATAATTTTTTTAGGGATTTTTTAGATAGTGAAAGTAAAGATAAGTTTGATAAAATTGTTAATGGTGAAATTGATCATTTCTATAATAAGGTTTTAAAGATTACTAGTGCTAAAGGTAATATTAAATATTTAACTGTTTATAGTTTTGTGTCTGGTAATTTATATAATAATGGTTATAATAGGATTATTTTTTATGTTCAGGATATTACACGTTTAGTAAGTATTCAGGAGGAGTTAAAAAGTAATAATATGATGATTGAGTCTAATATTAATAGTGATGAGGTTTTACTTAAAGAGGTTCATCATCGTGTGAAGAATAATTTACAAATTATTCTTAGTCTTTTAAATATTGATTATAATTTTAATAAGGATAATCCTGAAACTACGATTTGGAATACTATTAATCGTATTAATAGTATGGCTTTTATTCATGATAAAACATATCAATCTAATAGTATGGATTATGTTAATGTTAGAGATTATATTGTTTCTGAGTCTTCACAAATTTTTTCCTTATATGGTGGTAGTAATATTAATTTACATACTGATATTGATAGTATGGAGTTGAATATGGATATTATTACTCCTTTAGGTTTGATGATTAATGAGTTGATTTTAAACACTATTAAGTATGCTTTCCCTTCTGGTGAGGGTGATTTGTGGATTAAACTTAAAAAGGCAGATGAGGGTTTGGTTTTAACTGTTTGTGATAATGGTGTGGGTTTGCCAAGTGATTTAAATATTAATACTACTAGTAGTTTAGGTATGACTATTTTGCAGAGTTTAACTAAGCAAATTGATGGTGAGTTAATTAACTTAAAACCCAGTAAAGGTACAGGGATTATGATTAAATTTCCAATTTAATATAGGTGCTATGTTAAAAACTTAGTTGATTTTTATTTTTTAAAATTTTTTTTAGATTTATATAAATATTAAGGAGGATAATAATATATTATGAAGTGTTCAAGATGCGGATTTGAAAATCCTGATGGATTAGATTATTGTAAACGTTGTGGTAAAAGTTTAAATAATCCTGTTAGTGATAATCGTAGAAATATTTCTAATAGTAAACATCCAAAGAATGTTTCAAATCCTGATGGAAAAAAGGATAATAGTATTTATTATATGGTTGGTGTTGGTTTAATTATTGTTTTATTGATTGGTGCTGCTGTTGCTTTATCATTTAATAATTCTGGTCCTAATTCTACTAATAATAGTACTAATAGTCCAAGTAAAGGTCTTGTTCCTTACACGAATCATGTTACAGGTTCAGGTGTAAGTCAGTCTGATAATAATGCTGAGGAGAATGTGACTAGTCCTGCAAATGATTCTAGTATTCAGGAGAATCTTAGTTCTATGGTTAATGATACTACTAATTCTAGTGTTGCTTCCATATTTAAGGAGGAGAATGATTCTAATTCTTTGAAGAATAATATTGTGCAAGGTGTGAATGATTCTATTGGTTCTAGTAATGTTAATGTTGATGATTTAGCTAGTATGGTTGAAAGTGCTCCATCTGGTTTTACTAATATTGATATTGGTGATGCTAATCTTAGTATTGATGATGCTACTTACTTATTAGCAAGTAATATTTTAGATCATTCTAGTACTAGTGATACTAGTAGTAATACTGAGGATTCTAATATGATTTCTAGTAGTGAGTATAGTAATCTTGCTAGTGAAGTTGTTAATTCTATTCAGGAAAATGGTAATGTTCCTAATAGTGTGGAGTTTGGTGATAATGGTGTTTCTTTAAGTCATGATGAGTATGTTAAATTATTTGCATATATTGTTTCTCATGGTTTTCCAAGTGAGGTTAATTTAAATAATATTTAAATGGTGGGGATTATTTTTTTTCATTTCCTTTACCCTTTTTAATATTCATAAAATTAAAACTTAACACAATTTAACTTATACTTAACAAGTGCAAGTATAAGTTTTTTTAATCTTATTCTTATTTTAATACATTGATGATGTTTATTTTAAAGCTTAAAACTTTTAAGTATATAGGAAACTTATATCATTTGATTAAAACGAGTGAAAGTACTATTCCTACGACCAGTTTTAACAAGATCATAAACCACTTCCATATCCTCATAAATCCATTTAAAATATCTTAAAAGAATAATATCCTTATTATCACTATACTTAGTTTCTAAATAATCAACTATACTAGTTAATTCTTCAAATTCTTCTTCAAAATATATTTCATCATCTTCCAATATAACATTATTAATATTAGTGAAAAAATTATCAAATAAATTTAAAGCTTTCTCAAACTTAAAATCCCGATTAGTACGGAAAATATAACGTTTAAGACTTAAAAAATTTCCATGAATCTGATTAAGAGAACTTGATAATTCAATAAATAAATCAATATCATCACTTATATCCTCATATTCTTCACTAATACGATCTATACTTCCAGTCATACGTAAATTATTATCATGAATAAGTTTATTATCCTTAAATAAATTATCCTCATTTTCATTTAGGATATGTATGATTAAATTTTTATTAAATTCAATTTTATTTGCAATTAGAATACTTAAATTATTTTTAGTTTCATTAGGTAATATGAACATTCCAACAAGGAAACTAATTAAGGCCCCAATTGCTGTTCCGAAAATACGATACATTGCTTGTGATACTAATAAATTTGAAGGTTGGATGAAAACCACCATCATCATAGCAAAAAATATTCCAATACTATAATTATTCTGCATATATGCATAGAAAAGACTCATAGTTAGCACAGCTAAAACTGGAATTAAATAGGATAAGTTAAAGTTTAAAAGTATTATTGCTATTAAGGTTGCAAGTGCACTACCTGCAAGTGTTGCAATTACTCTTTTTAATACAGTTATTTTTGTAAATTTTGCATCAGGTTTCATTGTAAAGAAACTACTAATGGTTGCTGCATACTGTATTATTCCTCCAGTTAATATATCAAAGATAAATGATAAATTAGTGGCGATTGCAAATCTTATACCATAGCGAACATTAATATTGTTTAAGGTTAAATTATCTTTTAAGTTTGTCCATGTGCTTTCTTCATCTTCAGGTAATGGTATATTTTCTTCTGTGTATGCACCAGTTAATCCTAAATTTATTTTTTGGAATGTTTTTAGGTAGGTGTGTATAGATTTTTTAACATTTAATGATTCTGGTTTAGTATCCTTTATTTGATTTATATCTTCTACGATTCGTCGTAAGTGTTTTAGGTTTAATATTAAACCTTTATCATTGTTTTTTATTATTGCTGTGCTTATTTGTGTTTGTAGTTTATCTACTTCTTTTATGAAATTTTTAAAGTATTCCTGGTTTTCCTTGCTTATATCATCTTTAACATATTGGAGGTTGAAACTGGATATCATTAGACTCATTGCTAGGTGTATGAGTGTGAATGTGTAGTCTGATTGGTCTGCTTTTAATATTATGGTACGGTTTTTTATGAATTTATCATATTTGATTTTAGGTGAGTATAGTTCAGCTAGGATTTTCCTTTTTGTAGGGTCATGTTTTAAGTATTTAATTATTAGTGTTGGACTGGTTTCTAGGAATATTGCAAATGATCCTATTGCTCCACAGTATAGGGCTAAGTGTAGTATGTGTAATGGGTGTGTTGTGCTTGTTATGTTTAGGACATTTGTGAGTACAATGTTTAAGCTTATGAAGTATGTGAACATTGTAAATAGTCCAACTGTCCGGTTTAAGCCTCCTTTTATGTTCATTATTATGAAGAAGATTAACCATATTATGAAAAATAGTATTGCGATGTAGGTGTTTAGGGTTGCGAATGTTGCTGTAAAGACTGCTAAGCCTCCGCAGATTATCATTTTTATTGCATGGTGTGTGAGTGTTTTTAAGGGGTATGGTGTGTTGACTAGTAAGCCCATTAGTATGCTTGTTATTATGAATAGGTATATGAGTTGGGGAAATAAGAGGTAACCTATTATGGAGGATAGGGTTAATCCTAGTAGCATATTAATCATTTTTGGCCAGTGGGGCCTTTTTTCTGATTTTATTAGTCTTTTTATCCGGTTTTTGTATGTTATTTTTTCCATTTTAATTATGTTTATTTATGTTTTTTATTGTTTTTATATAATTCTTAATCTTTTTGTGGTGGGGTTATCTTTATATACTAGAATTGTAATATATTTATTACATATGTAATATATTTTTTACAAATGTAAAATTTTCATTACATATACACATTCACAATTCACCCAAAAAAAAGGAAGTGTCAGAAAAAAATGACAAAATACATAATAGAAACCACCCAACTAACAAAAAAATATAAAAAAACCACCGTAGTAAACAACATAAACATGAAAATAGAAAAAGGAAAAATCTATGCATTACTCGGAAGAAACGGAGCAGGGAAAACCACAACAATGTGCATGCTCCTAAACTTAATAAAACCAACTAGTGGACAAATACACATATTTAACAAAAACACACAAAACCACCAAAAAGAAATCTACAAAAAAATAGGATCCATAATAGAAACACCAGGATTCTATGAAAACCTCACAGCAAAAGAAAACCTGAAAATATTTACAAAAATCAGAGGAGACTACAATGAAAAACAAATACAAAAAGTCCTAGAAATAGTAAACCTCAAAGAAGAAAATAAAAAATATAAACAATACTCACTAGGAATGAAACAAAGACTAGGAATAGCAGCAGCAATAATCCACAAACCAGAACTCCTAATCCTAGACGAACCAATAAACGGTTTAGACCCAGTAAGTATACGGGAAATACGGAAACTACTACAAAAATTAGTAAAAGAATACAATTTAACAATCCTCATAAGCAGCCACATACTAAATGAAATCGAACACCTAGCAGACGTAATCGGAGTAATGGATCATGGAGAATTAATACAAGAAATCACCCGTGAAGACCTACATGAAAAAACCAATAAAAAACTATTAATCGAAGTAGATAATAAAGACTTAGCTAAAAAAATTTTAACAAATAAAGGATTAACAGAAAATATAGACTACAAAATAAAAGATGAAATAGAATTATACAATCACTTCAATGATAGAAGCACCTTAAATAAAGAATTCATAAACAATGGAATAAATGTAAACCGATTATCCCTTGAAGAGGAAAACTTAGAAGAATACTTCACAAATTTAATAGGAGAAATATAAAAATGTTAACAAATTTTATTGAAATGGAATTTTTAAAACTAAAAAGAAGTAAAATATTTCTAGTAACCCTACTTGGATGTTTAGTTATACCATTTTTATTATCAGGAGAATTTCTATATGTGCAATCACAAGGTAATCAATTACTATTTGATTTATTCTTAAGCGAATCAAATCTTTATTTCTTAAGTATGTTTGGAGTAGTACTCTTTGCAGTAATAGCTAATCACCTATTTACACGTGAGTATAATGAACACACACTTAAATCAATATTAACTTTACCTGTTTCTAAAACTAAATATTTAACTGGTAAGTTTTCAATGTACCTACTATGGATATTAATATTATCAATCTTCACTTTCCTCTCAAGTTCATTATGTTTTATCCTACTTGGAGGAGATGGATTTACCTGGACAATATTCTTTAAAATGTTTAAAGAATTAATATTTGGAAGCATATTACTTTATCTTGCAATGTCACCATTAGTATTTTTAAGTATTCTAATGAAAAATTCAGTATTTATAATGATTGCAAGTGCAGGTATAGTGTTTGGAAACATGTTAGTATATGGTAAAGTTTTCGCACCATTATTCCCATGGATATCACCATTTATAATATCTGCAGGGAAATTAGGAGAATACACCTACGGAACCCTAACACCATCATTAATAATCCTAGCCACATTCATTATAGGAGTTTTTATTACCTGGTTATACACTTATAAAAGCGACGTACCATTATAAAAACTTTCCATTCTCTTTTTTTTTTATTGATTATATGATGGATGATCATTTTGAATATATTTTAAAATAATTACTAGTGCAAATAACATTAAAATTACTTGTATTAAGAAGCTTATATTTATCCCATAACAGTCTACATTTCCGTTTAAACTGAAAAAGGTTACTATTGCTACTAGTATGTTTGTTCCAAGTGCTCCTGTGATTTGTCTTAAACTGTTTAGGATTGCGGTTCCATGACTATAATCGGACCGTGGGAATGGATCTACTCCATAAGCTTGAAGTGGTGTTATAAGGAAACTTAAACCTATCATACGGAAACAGTAAACTATAGTGATTAAGACTAAATTACTGTTCAGGTTTAAAAAGACAAAAGGTAGTGTTCCTATTATAATAAAAACAAAACCAAGTAGACTACTTGTTCTTGCACCATAATCATCTTGGAATTGTCCAGCTTTAGGGTTTACAAGAGCATGTAAAATACTTCCAGGCAGTAAGATTAAACCTGAAGTTATAGCGCTTAATCCTCTTGCAGATTGAATATATAATGGTACAAGTAAGGTTCCACTCATCATTAAAATATAACTTAAACAAACAACAATAGTACTTGCAGCGAAAACATTACATTTAAATAATTCTAATTTTAATAAAGGAATACTTGCATGTAATTGTCTATGGGAGAATACAAGTAGGAATATTAATCCAATAATGATAGGAGGTAATGATAAAAGGTTTCCTAATCCAATATTTACTGCATTAGTTACACCATACATTATAAGAGTAAAACCTAAACCATACATAATTACAGATAAGAAATCCATTTTCACAGGATATTTCTCTTTAATATTCTTTAATTCCACACTACCTATAATGAATAATATAATAGCTATTACTGAGAGGATGCTGAATATTGCTCTCCAATCAAAGAAATCCACAATAAATCCACTAAATGTTGGTCCGAATGCTGGTCCTGCACCTACAACTAAACCCATATAACCAAAAGCTTTACCATGATCCTCTAATGGGAAATAATATAAAATAACAACTTGTGATAATGGATATAGGATTCCTGTTCCTGTTGCTTGTATTATGCGTGAAATTAAAAGTACATTGAAGTTAGGTGCAAAAAAAGCTAGAATACAACCAATAATGAATAATCCTAAAGCACCCATAAATACATGTTTAGTATTATGCCTGTTAATTATAAAAGCACTTACACAGGTAACTAAACCTAATATAACAATGTAGATTGTAGTTAACCATTGGCCTGTAGTAGCATTTATACTGAAATCACTCATAATATTAGGTAGTGCACTTGTAAGTAAACTTTGACCAAGTGAACCCATAAAACCAGCAGTTAATAATATAATAAGTACTAAATTTCGTCTGTTTTTAAAAAATTCCATAAAATATCTAATTAGAATATTTATTTTTAAATATTTTTAAAATTTTCCCCTCCCCAAAAAAAAATAGTATATTTAAAGTTTTAAAGATTTCTAAATATAATATTTATTAACTTTAAAAAACATAAATCAATATTAATTAAGAATTAAATTATTTTAACTATTTTTTTCGGAGATTATATAAGTGGTATTACAAGAATTATTAGCACCAGCAGGATCATATGATGTACTTGTTGTTGCAATTAATGCTGGAGCAGATGCAGTATATATTGCAGGACATAGGTATGGGGCAAGAGCATTTGCTCAAAACTTCACTAGTGAAGAATTAGAAAAAGCAGTACAATATGCACATTTAAATGGTGCAGCTGTACATGTAACAGTAAACACCTTGTTTAATTCAAGTGAAATCTTAGAAGTACTTAAATATGCTCAATTCTTATACCGTATCGGAGTAGATGCCTTAATCGTTCAAGACTTAGGATTAGTATACTTACTTAATAGGTTTATTCCTAATATGGAAATACATTCCTCAACACAAATGACCCTAAGAGATTATAATAGTATAAAATGGGCTAAAAATCAAGGAATGAATCGTGTAATATTACCAAGAGAAATGAGTGTAGAAGAAATAAGTCAAATTAGAGATAAATTAAAAACTGATAATATTGACTTAGACCTTGAAGTATTTGGTCATGGAAGCCTCTGTTACTGCATATCCGGGGATTGTTATATTTCCTCATTTATAAATGGTAGAAGTGCAAACAGAGGAGCATGCTCACAACCATGTAGAAGTGATTATAAATTAAAATATAATAATCATAGTGTGGCAAATGGATGTTTAATAAGTACTCATGATTTAGCAGTTTATAAGGATTTAAAATCAATATCAGATGCAGGAGTATATAGTGTAAAGATTGAGGGAAGACTTAAATCTGATGATTATGTAGCAACAGTAGTTCATACTTATAGAACCTTACTAGACCAATTAGATGATACAAATCCTGAAACCTTAAAACTTTTACAAAGAGACTTAGATTTAACCTTTAACCGGTACTATACTAATGGTTATATTCTTGATGATGAACCTCCAGAAGTAATGGGAAGAGAAAGTAGTTTCCATCAAGGATTATATCTTGGAGACATAATTAGTATTAACGGTGAAAGAGTAGATATTAAATTTGTTGACCCTAATCATCCAATTCTTATAAGTGGTGATGGTATAGGATTTAAACATAATAATCATATTCGTGGAATCTATTTAGATAAAATCGTAGAGCAAAATGATAAACATATCTTAATTGAAACCACTCGAGATATTAGAGTTGGATCTAAAGTTTATATAAGTTATAGTAAAGCATTACATGATAAGCAAAAACAGTATAAGAAAGAGGAAATAAAACCTCACATACCATTATCCCTAAGTATTAAGCGTAATAAAAAAAATAAGATGCTTATTAATGCTAGTTTTATAATTGAGAATAATTTAATAGATTTTGAATATATGAGTAAGAAAGCGTTTGAGAAATCTATTAACCGACCATTAACAACTGAGGCAATAGAAAATCAGATGAGTAAAACTGGAAACACTCCATTTATAGTGGATAATATCCTATTTGAAGATTTCCCAACAGACGTGTTCATGTCTATGAGTAGATTGAATAAGATACGAAGATCAGTCCTGGATATTGCATCTGATATTTTACTTGGATATTACTTGCCTGAAGAAGAAGAATCTGAGGATATACGGGTTAAAATTAAAGATTATACTCATGAACTTAAAAGTAAACAAGTCCCTGCTAAATCTAAGGATTATATTGGATTTAATATTTATGTTGATAATTTTAACTTATTAAAACTTGTTGCAAAACATTCATTCCAAAGAGTATACTTTGATCCTTCTTACTTATTTACAAATAGTACTGATTACTTTAATAAAATTGAGGGAATTCTTAGAAATGCTGCGGGAATCTGTTTTGATAAAGAATTAGTATGGGTATTATCTGCTTTCACTTCTGATGAAGATTTAGAAAAAGCAAATACAATAGTAAATAATTTAAGTAGGGAAAATATTCATATTAGTATAATGGGTGATTCACCATCCTTACCTTTAATTTTCAATACTAATGTGTATGGTGCTCATAATTTGAATGTTTGGAATAATTATACTGTTAAAACCTTAAATAATACTGGTTTTAAAGGTTTAACAATTAGTAGTGAATTGAATAAAGAGGAAATTAAGGATTTAATAGAAAATTCACAGGAAGAAGATATTCAATTAGAATTAATAGTTTATGGAAATCAGGAAATCATGGTTACAAAGGATGATTTCAGTGAATTAATCAACGAGAAGGATTATCATATAGAAGCTGGTGAGTATATGGTCTTACAGGATAAGAAACGTAATAAGGCTAAGTTTAAAATATTTTTAGATTATAATAAACAAAGTCATTTTTACAATGATGATTGCTTATCACTTATTGATGAAATCCAGGAGATTAAGGATATGGGTATTGATAATATCACCTTAGATTGTAGATTCACAACTCCTAAATTTGTATCTAGAATTATTTCTCTTTATGAGCAAAAATTAGGTAATCCTGAAGAAGAAATAGATTACTTTGATAGTATTGTGAATATGTCTAATTCTACTATTAATAAGGGGAATTATGTTAATGGTAGGGAAAATGAGAAAAGAAGAAAAAAATAGGGTTTAAATCTATTTTTTTTATTTTATTTTCACACTGTTTAAAAGATTAGTACTGTCAGGGTTTTCTGGGTTTAATGTTATTCTCACTATTTTATCATTTTTATTGAAGATAAACACGGTACTGTGACTATTATCTGTTAAACTGGTTTCATTTATTTCAAGTCCAGGATTTCCAAGTACGTTTACACTTTGAGAATTATCCACACGTGTTTCACTATTACTTGTAGTCCAGTCATCGGCTGATGTTTCACTTAATTTATCATCATGAATTGCACTAATACTTCCAATGTATGTGCCGTTTACACTGTAAAAATCTGTAAATTGTGTTTGTGGGTTTTCAATAACTTTTCCAAACATTGGATGTTCAACTGTGAAATTATTGGAAGTATAAGTTGTTGTAGCTATATTATATGTTGTGAAACTTACAATCATTCCACCAATAATCAAAAGTAAGATTATAATTATTAGATATTGTAATCTTTTATATTTCCGTTGGTAAACTTGATTAGGGTCTTTTTTTAGTAGTGTTCCACATTTTCTACAATATTGATCTTGAGGTTCGTTTTTTTCACCGCATCTTGGACAATACATTTTCCCTTTAAAAATTTTTTTATATTTAATTTATTTTTCATCAATGTTTTGGGAGTAAACATTTACTGCTATTTTTTTAAGTCTTTTACTTAAATTTAGTAAGTCATCTTCATAAGTTTTTAGTTCCTCTTCATTAATATTTTCGATTCTTGTTATTGCAAAGTCTAAATCTGCAAGTGTGTTTTCTAATGGGTTTTCATTAAAGTATACTTCTTTTTTTTGTAAAGTTTCTAGTACTTCATGTAATTTATCATTTCCAAGTTTAGTGTTTTGATATTTACCATTACTTAATTTAACTATTAAGCCTTCTTCTCTCATTTTTTTAAGTTTAGGGTATAGGCTTCCTGGTGATGGTTTTGATTTAACTTTTCGTGTGAATGGATCATTTAAGTCTTTTTCATGTTTAGTGTAGTAGATTTGTTTCTTTTTTTCATGTAATTTTTTATTATGGATTTCTATTTGTTTACTTATTTCTACTCCATTTAATGGTTTGTCTTTTAGTTCGTATAATATGACTATTCTTAGTCCACCGTATTTATGGAAGTTTTCTATCATTTCATATAGTAGTCCCCAGTATTTAATGGTTTTATCTGCTTTTTCTTCTGGCATTTTGATTTGGCTCCAATATATTTTTTTTTATATGATTTTGAATAATTTTAATATTTGTCTTAATAATGGTAAGGTTTTCTTTGTTAGGTTTCCATGGAATTCTTTATTCACGGTTTCTAGGAGGTTGGGTATTGGTAATTGTTGTGGACACTTACTCACACAGGCATTACATTGCGTGCAGAGACTTGCATCTTGTGCTGGTCCTACTGTTCCTAGTAATCCTCCTATGTAATTGATTGTTGCTTCATGGATTCCGAATTGTTTTTGGTTGAATAAGTATTTTTCATTGTATGTTTGGAAACATTCTGGTATGCTTACTCCTCTTGGACATGGCATACAGTATCCGCAGCTTGTGCAGTTGATTTTATTTAATTTTAGTATTATGTTTTTTATTTCTTCTATTGTTTTGAGTTCTTCTTTTTTTAGGGTGTTTACTTGTGTTGTGTTTGCTATTTTTATGTTTTCTTTAACCATTTCTAAACTGTTCATTCCGCTTAGTATGCAGGTTATTTCTTTTTGATTGAGTAACCAGCTTAGTCCTAAATCTGCATTTGAGCGGGTGATGTTTTTTTCTTTTTTTAGTTTTTCTACTTCAGGTGGTAGTTTTCCTGCTAGTAGTCCTCCTTTTAATGGTTCCATTATTATTATTCCTATTCCTTTTTCGTGTAGGTATTGTATTCCTTTTTTTCCTGCTTGGAAGTTTTCATCTAAGTAATTGTATTGTAGGAGGCACATGTCCCAGGGGTAGGAGTCTACTATTTTTTGGAATTGGTTGCTTGGTCCGTGATAGGAGAATCCTATGTTTCGGATTTCTCCTGTTTCTTTTTTTTCTTCTATGAATTTGTTTAGATCATTTTTTTGGAGTTTTTCTATGTCTTCGTATCCTATTATATTGTGTATGAAGTAGTAGTCTATGTGGTCGGTTTGTAGGTTTTTTAGTTCTTGGTTGAACATTTTGTGCATATCATTGTAGGTTTTTATTCTTAGCCGGTTCATTTTTGTGCTTATGTTGACTTTGTTTCTTAGGCCTGTTTTTTTTAGTATTTCACCTATGGCTTTTTCGTTTTCTCCGTTTCCGTACATGTATGCTGTGTCTATTAGGTTTACTCCATTATTTATTGCATATGTTATTTCTTGGCTTGCTTTTTTTAGGTCTGTTCCACTCATGGTGGTTGTTAGTCTCATTGCTCCGAATCCTAGAGGTGAGAGTTTTTCTCCGGTTTTGGTGATTGTTCTGTATTGCATTTATTTTTTCCATTTTTATATTATTTTTTATCGGTTTTCGATATTTTATGTTTTGTTTTTTTTCTCATATATATACTTTCTTTTCACATTTTGGATTATTCTTTTGTCTTGTTTTTGGTTTTTATTTTGATTTTTTGTCTTGTTTTTATATTTTTTTTAGGGTTTTGTTTTTTTTATTTTCATATTTTAATTTCGATATCTTTATATATAAGTTTATTCTAATACTAAGATAAGACTTTTAAAACTGACTATGTGTCTTATTAAATATTGAGATTTAATACTTTATTCATTTAATTAAAAATTTTTTAGACAAAATAGTATAATGTTAAAAGTAATAACAATATTTAAATATAACATTAAACATAGTTTATATTACATAAAGTAATAATAACAAAATTGAGGTGAATGTCAATGAACATAACTGATACAAGATTTTTAAATAAGCTTAATACTTTTTTCAAAAACCAATATCCTGGTGGAAAAAATTTTGAGTACACAATATCTCCAGATGGAGATTACCTTTTTGTTACTTCCATGGTATATGGAGGTCAACAAATGATTGCAGAAGATCTAAAAGAAATAGGAAAAGCTATAGGAGCCACCTATGATGACATGATTGTATGTTTAGACAGATACTTCATGATGTTTAAATTAAACAATTACAACACGATGGCAGCTAAATAAAACATTCAAAATTTAATAATCATTAAATCTATAAAAACTTTTTTAGGTTTAATGATTATTCTTTCACCATTAATATAAATATCATTTTAAGTATTACATAATTTTATTAAAAAAAATTAATAGTATTAAACCTTAATACTATTAATCAATTGATTAGCCAGATTAGAACTACTACTAACATCCCAATTACTTAAATCATTAGGTAAAACACCTACAATAAAATCATGATTATCCTTATTAAAACCATAAGCATAACCAGTTTTACCATTATAACTTACTTTATATTCAGTAACAGGAATATTATTAACAGTTAAACTATTCTGAGATAAGATTTTACCACCATACTGACTTATAAGATCACTTGACATAATTTGATCTTCAGCTACAGCAAAGTAACCATCATTTCCAGAATAAACAACTAAAGAACCATCTAAACCAGTAGTAACTTGAGTGTAACCATCAGGACAAGTGAAACTACTATTATTCAAATTCACAGTACTAGATGCAAATATAATCCCCGTAGAAGCTAAAATAGTGCTAATTAATAAGATTGTTAAAATTTTCTTATTCATAAGAATTCCTCCCTTTAAAATTTATAAAAATATATATAGTTTCTATTTAATAAAACATTTGCTAAGGTATTGAATAAATAATTTAATAATCAAAGTAAAAATATTAAATCATAATTTTAATATAAATTGAAAAATAAAAGTAGATATTATATAAAAAAAATTTTTTTAAATTGATTGTTATGGATATGGAAATTAAAGAAAAAATAATACCTGAGAATTTAGTGGCTTTACTTGAGTATAGTGGTGATGGTTTGAATAATACTCTTTTTGAACTTTTTGAGTGGGCTAAAGAATCTAAAGTTAAAATTCAGGGTGCTCCTTTTAGTGTTTTTAAAAATTTCAATAGTGAAAAAGAGGTTCATTATTGTGGTGTGTCTATACGTGGTGATGATTTAAAGGTTCCTGATTGTATTTCTATTAAATCTTTTAGTAAACATCTTGTTTTAAGTTCTATTCATGTAGGTTCTCATGATAGTGCTTATAAGACTTATGATGAAATTGTTGAATATGCTGGGGAAAATAATTACACTGTTTTAGATACTAGTTATTTAGTGTTTTTTAATAATCCTTTATATACTGATAAGGATCATTTAATTAGTGATGTTCAGGTTAATGTTTTAAAAGATTAAAAAGGGATTTAATTTTTTTATAGTACTATTTTAAATATGTGATTGTTTTTAAATTAAATTAAATAATTTTAAAGGTGTTTTTTTATTTATGTGTGAAATTAAGGAAAGTCAAATTAAGCAATTGAATAGTGTTTGGCATTCTATTTTTGTTAAGAATTTATTTAGCAATATTGAATCTAATTATCCTAATCTTAAATCTTTAGATAATCGTGAGATTGGTGTTATTGCTCGTACTGGTCATCATAAGAATACTGTTATTAAGGATGTTACTCGTGAGTCTAATCTTCCTAAGAGTTCTATTACTAATGTTATTAATAAGTTAGAAGCTAAGGGTTTGATTTTAAGGGAGATTAATCCTGAGGATAAGCGTAGTTTTAAGTTGGTTTTAACTAGTGATGGTGAGAAAGTTTTAAAGGAGCATGATGATTTTGAGTATGAGTTGTGTAGTACTGTTTTAGCTGCTTTGGATTCTAGTGATGAGCGTGATTTGTTTTTGAGTTTGTGTTCTAAGATTTCTGATAATTTACTTGATTTTTGAGGTTTTTATTTTTTTTTAAAAAGATACATCGATATATTTAAATATATTAATATATAGATTTATTGAATATGAGCTCATGTAAAAAGAAAAAACATAAAATCCCCAAATCAGAAGAAATCAATAAAAACCAGGAAACATTAAAAGCAATAGCAGACCCTACAAGATTAAAAATCTTATACTTACTTCAAGACGGAGAATTATGTGTATGTCAAATACATGAAGGAATAAATAAATCCCAATCCACAATATCACACCATTTAAACATACTAAAAAAAGCAGAAATAATAAAAATGAGAAAAGAAGGCATATGGAATTATTACAGCCTATCTAATCCCAAATTAATAAAACATTTAAATAAAATTTTCAAAGGAGAATAAAAAAAATATGACAAAAAAAGTAGCAGTAGCAGCATGTAGTGGAATGAGTCCTAACGGATTAATCACACGTGTAAGCTGTGACGATACAAATAAAGAAAACCCTCAAGTAATAAGTATTTGTATGGGTGCAACATCAGGAGAAAGAACTGGTTTTAGAGATTTAATAAAAAAATATCCAATAATAGCAGTTAATGGTTGTGATGGATCATGTGTAAACAGTATCCTAAAACAAAGAAATGTAGATGTAATCGATTCAATAAATGTCAATGAAGAATTAAGTAAAACAGAATACCATGCAAATGACACATCACGCTTAGACAATGATGGGGAAATTTGTGTAGATATTATTAAAAACATTTTAAATAAGAAAATAGTGAAAATATTAGAAAAATAAAATACTAAGATAATAAATTCCTATGTGTGAGCTGATTTTAAATGGTAAGTGAAAATTCTTGTTGTGGACTTATTAATAAATACCCAGATAAATCTAAAGTTAAAAATCCAAGTAATCCTAATTTTAAAATAGATGATAATTTAATTAATGAATTAAATTCTTTAATTAGTAAATTAGGTTTGCTTGATATTGCTTATGTTAATGATTTGGATGATTTATGGTTAGATGATAATGATTTTGGTTTTAATGGGGCTATTGTTTTAACTATGGAAATGTATGATAAAATTTTAAGTACAATTCCAGGTAGCTTAGCTAAAAGTTTTAATGATGAATTATATGAAGATTTTGGTAATTTGACTTATGAGGTTTCTGATTTTTTAAGATTAAATGGTTTTGAAACTTTTGTTGCTCCTCCTAATGGTGATATAATTAATTTTTCTAAATTAGGTGAAAGGGCTGGTTTAGGTTATGTTGGTAAAAGTGGTTTATTAATTAGTCCTAGTTTTGGTCCTAAGGAGAAGATTAGTGCTATTTTAGTAAATATTTCTAATTTACCTATTAATAAAGCAGATGATTTTTCTTGGATTAGAGAGTATTGTAATTATTGTGGTAAGTGTGTTAAGGCTTGTCCTCATAATGCTTTAATTAAGAATATGGATGTTGTTGATTTAGATTCTTCTTCTTGTGTTGGTTGTAGTGAAGCTTGTACTGAGTGTATTAAAGCTTGTCCTTTTTATTTAAAAGGTTATGAAGTGGTTAAGGAAAAGTTTGATAAGATTTCTCTTTTACTTTCTAGATGATTTTTCTTTTTTTTTAAGGTATAAGTATAAATAATATTTAGTACTAATATGGTACTATACTTAACTTGTACTAAATTATTATTTTATAAACAGGAAAAATAAAAATGTCAGAAGAAAACATAAAACTCCTAGAGGAGAACCAGAAAAAGCAATAAACCACTTAGCATGGCCAATAGTCTTATCCATGATACTAACAAGCCTCTACATGTTAATAGATGGAATATGGATAACAGGACTAGGACAAACCGCAATAGCAGGAGTAGGATTCGTAACACCAATATTCATGATACTAAACGGAGTAAGCGTAGGATTAGGAGTAGGAGCAACCAGCCTAATAAGCAGATACGTTGGAGCAAAAAACCGTGAAAACGCAAGTAAATCAGCAACACACTCCATAATAATATTCACAATAACATCAATACTTCTAACAATACTCCTACTACTAATACAAAAACCAGCACTAATAATGTATGGAGCAACAGGACAAGCATTAACAGAAGGATTAAATTACAGTACAATACTATTTGCAGGACTATTCACATTCATATTCGCAAACGGAGGAACCGGAATACTACGTGGAGAAGGGGATATGAAAAGAGCCCTCTACGCAGTAATCTTATCTGTAACAATAAACACAATAATAGACCCCATATTCATATACACCCTAAAACTCGGAACCGCAGGTGCAGCATGGGCAAGTATAATAAGTTGTGCAATATCAGCAATACTCATATTCTACTGGATACTAAAAGATGAAAAAACTTATGTACAAATAAAATTCAAAGGATTCCATTACAACAAGAAAATAACAAGTGAAATCCTAAAAGTAGCAATACCAAGCTCACTAGAAATGATAATAATAGCAATCTCATATGCAGCATACCTATACTTCATAAGCATAATAGCAGGTGAAACAGGAATAGCAGCTTTTTCCTCTGGTCAAAGATTATACATGTTCCTAATAATGCCATTAACAGCCATAGGTTCAGCAGTCGTAGCAGTAAGTGGAAGTGCATATGGAGCAAAAAATAATGAATATCTAAAAAGATCACATAAATACGGATCAAAACTCGGAGCAATATTCGGATTAACAATAACAATAATATTCTTACTCTTCAGTAAACAATTATCCTATATCTTCGCATATACTCCACAAACCCATCACTTAATACCAATCATTAGCCAATTCTTAATAATAATTGGATTAGCATTCCCATTTACAGGAATAGGAGTAATAAGTAGTAGCATATACCAAGGATTAGGAAAAGGAATAATAAGTTTAATATTCACAATCCTACGTGAAATAATCGCATGTTTAAGCTTATCCTACATATTCGCATTCACATTCGGATTAGGATTAATAGGAATATGGATAGGAACCTGCCTTGGAAGAGTAATAATGGGAATAATCAATTACCTATTTGCAAAACATACAATAAAAAAATATTAAAAAAAGGATGAATGTTAAAATTTTAATTTTAAACTGTAACGTTTATACTTGTACTTGTATTAGAAGATTCATAAATAACAGTACTACTATATGAGCATTGTGCAGTATATTCCCCTTCATATAAGTTTATAGCTAATTCATAATCCCCTTCATCATTAGTACTTACCATGTAAACTTTACTTGCACCATCACTTAAACGTGTAAGGTTAAGGCTAATGAGTTGACCACTAATTGCTTCACCTTTACTGTTTAATAATTTTCCTGTGAAATTTTGACCTGCCCCATATTTAGCTTGGAACTTATTAGCTGTTAAATTTGTATCAATCCGATTTACAAGTATAGAACTATTTACTAATCCACTTGCTATGTAAATAGTATTATTTATATTTAAACCATCAAAACTTCCACTTACACTATACTTACCTTAATTTCCCTGAGCATAACTAATATTAGATTTATTATTACTTGAGAAATTTGATAAATCTGAAGTAGGAACTTGAATATTATTAATATTAACTTCATTATCATTAGCACTTAAATAAGTTTCATTATTAATATCTTCTGCACAAACTGAAGACATAGTAAAAGTTAATATAACTAGAAATACTAACAGAATATTTATTCTATTAATTCAAAACACCTCCAAACTTTTTTTTAAATTTTTTAATTTAAACCATGATAATTATTATAAATTTATTACATAAAAAAATATTTCTATAATATTATTCATATTTAACTAAAAAAAATGAATTTAACTAAAAAAAAGTATCAAGGCTTCCATGAATTCTGCTTTTATGATAAAAAAAATATAAGGAAATAAAATAAAAAATTTAAACTTTATAAAAAAAAAGGGATAATAAGAAAAAATGAATATATATTTGTACTAAATATTTGTTAGAAAAATGTTTTTAAGATTTAATACAAATTTTTATAATTTAATAGCAGTAAAAGCATAATGCTTTTCATCAATTAACTTAAAATTTTCTAATTCAAAATTAGTTCTTTTAAGTAAAAATTTAATTTCACGCTTATTATAAATCCTATAATCCCCATGAGGTCCGAATCTACAAATAATATTTATCACTCGACGAATTAAACCTGGAGCAGTAGGTTCGCCCATGATTAATTTACCCTCCTTTTTAAGAACACGATTAATTTCATTTAAAACATTACTAGGATTAGGAAAATGATGGAAAGCAGAATTACAAACAACTAAATCGAAACTTTCATCATCCCAAGGAATATGTTCAGAATCTCCAACTTTAACACATCCTTCAGGAAACTTAGTTGATGCTTTTTTAACCATTTTAGGAGAAATATCCAAACCATAAACTTGAATATCAGGATCATGATTTAAAATTTTTTTAATCATATCCCCGGTTCCACAACCTAAATCAAGCATGACTTTAGGATTCTCATTAATTACTCTTGGTATAACTTCTTCATATGTTGGCTGGGCAAATACTCCATCCCCTTGGGAATAGTAATATTTAGATGTTTTATTAAAATATTTTCTACTCTTTTCTTTATTATTCATTTAAAATCCACATTTAAAACTAAATTACTTAATAATAATATTTTTGTAAGATTTTACATATATACTTTTTCTTAAAAAAAAGGTTTAATTGGAAGATAATCTAGTATATATTTAAACAAAAAAAAATTAACTAAACCTTAACACCCTTAAAAAGTGTAAGTGTTTAAAAAAAAATAAAAAAATGTTTTAAATTAAATTATTCACAAACCTTATCCTTATACTCACATCTACTACAATAATGATTATCTCGTGGGAAAGATTCCTTACTAATATTACTTGCAACCAAGGATAATGATTTATCAATATTCACTAAATCCTCTATACTAAAAGGTATAAGATTCTTTTTTAAATCCTTAATAGTGAAGATTCCACCACTACTAATTTTTAAATCCTTAAATTCAGGATTCTCCATTAAAGCTAAAATATAAATAAATATTTGTTTTTCAAAATATTCCGGATGATAAGTAACATTTAAAGAGTCAGTGTTTTTAAAATCAATAATCTCAAGACTACCATCATCTTTTTGATTAATTAAATCAATTTGACCTGTTAACTGATAATTACTTTTACTTATATTAAATGGGATTTCACTACCTTTAACATTTAAATCAGAAGCAAAATTATTGTAATAATCCTTAATATTCTTTACTGTTTCCTTTAATTCTTCATCTTGAATATTAATATTTGGATTATTATCAATCATAGACTTAATTAACTTGTTAATATTTATTTTTTCATTTTCCTTTAATTTAGAATGAATACTATTTAATATTTCATGAACTGCAATACCATAAGTGATTTTACTTGTATCACTTAATTGGAATTTATAATTATAATGTAACTTGTACTTGAAAGGACAATCAGTATAATCACTAAAACTAGTATAAAATAATGGGACAATTTCCTTTTCCTTTTCTTTTCTAATTTTACTAGTTGGAATACTGATTTCTAATAACTCATCACTATTTAATTCATGTATACAAGAGTTTTCCTTTTTCAATTTATATATAATTTCAGGAATACTGGAATCCTCTTTTTTAGTGATAACAGAAAGGATTAATAAATCTTTAGCACGTGTCATTGCCACATAAAGAATCCTTTTTTCCTCATCTTCATATAATTTAGCTTCTAAATCAGGGTCCGGGTTTTTATACTTTAAATACTTACTTGGAGTGTGGAAATTAGCCTTACCATTACTCCATTTTTTAGTTTCCCTTTCACTATCATATTTACCTGGGAATTTATCCTCTTCAACTGATCCAACAATTACAACTGGAAATTCTAAACCTTTAGACTTATGAACAGTTAAAATTTGAACAGCATCCAGTTTACTCTTATTATTGGATGGACTAGTGTATTTATCCAAGTTACCATTTAAGAAACTGAACAAGCCTTTAACATCATATTTATTAATCATTCTCTCATAATTATGAATAGTGTTAGAAAGACTAGCTAGATTCAATAGTTTATCCTCATCACCAGGCTTTGCTTCCTTAGATAATGAGCTTAAATAATTGTTGATGTTTAAAAGTTTATAATACAAATCAAGTAAGGTTAATTTATCATTAATATCCACATCTTCTACTGGTTTTTCAAATTCTTCTTTTATACTGTTTAATGTTTTAAAGAACTCTAAATCATTAGGATTTGTGATTCCTAATTCTTTTAAGTCTTCTTGACTCATTTCACTTAAAACAATAGGTTTAATCTTTTTATCAATTTCATCTAAAACATTATTGTGACGATTGAAAACTCCACTAAACTTTTTAATACGTGACTTCTTACCAGTTAATTCTAAATAGACTTCATGTTCACATTCAATTACACTATTTTCATAATCACTTTGTAATTTAATTAAAATATCTTGTGTTTCAGTGCTTAAATTAAAGTAATCGGTAAAATCAGAACTTGTGAAAGCTTTAAGATTTAACCAATCCTTCTCCCATTTACCAGTATACTTTAATGCATGATACCCCGTGAAATACCAAAGCAAAGTTATTATGCTTCTGATTTCATCTTTCTCCATTAAATCCTGATTACCATTTATAATATAATTAATGTTTAACTTATCTAATTCATCTAAAAGCGGACCAATTTTACCTTTAGTGCTTCTAAAAAGGATTCCAATATCACTTAAACACTTAACTTTACCATTACTTATTAAATCATTAACAGTACTTGCAATATTAACTGCCTCATCATCCCTACTAGAATTAGTTAAAGTGAAAATCATACCACCATCACCACGACTAGCACCTAAATCCTTACAAGTACCACTACTACGACAAGTCCCAATAAAAGACTCATTAACACTAACAATACTTGGAGTACTACGATAATTAGTCTGCAAAGTCACAACACTACAATCATCACCATCAACCAAACCATTAAAAAATTCAGGATCAGCACCTCTAAAAGCATAAATACTCTGATCCTCATCACCAACAACAGTAAAAGAATCACAACCCTCACGCAACAACTTAAAAATCTTCATCTGAACCGGATCAGTATCCTGAAACTCATCAACAAGAATATTACGATAAACCAAACCCTTCCTAACACTCTCATCCATAAGTAACTCTAAAGCCTTAACCTGCAAAAGACCATAATCCAAATAACCCTCACTCTCCAACAAACTACAATACTTAGGATAAGCACGAGCAACCGCTAAATAACGAGCATTATACCAACTATCCTTCAAAACAGGATCATCATCAACAACCTCCTTTGGAAACTCAAAATAACCATTACCATCACCCTGAACCTCCCTAATCAAATCCAAATACTCCCTACTAACAGGACTCTCAGACTGGATAAAATCAACCAAACCCCCAGTATCAACACCAAAAGTAGTATACTCATCAAACTTATCAATAACATTATCAATCATAAAATTCGGAACATAATACTCAAAACGAAAACCCAAATCACCCATATGCTTACGAACAAACATATTCAACAATTCAGAACCACCATCATCACGAGAATCCACACCATCAGCAAGCACACTCAAAGCCTCACTACCATACTCACTTAACAACTTATAACAAAAACTATGAATAGTACTAATCTGCATACGATTAATCATATCATCACTAATAAAATCCTCACCACGCAAACGAAGCTTCAACTCCTCAGCAGCCTTACGAGTAAAAGTAATCACCAACAAAGACTCAGGATCCACACCACACTCACCTAACAAAAACTTAACCCGCTCAACAAGAACAAAAGTCTTACCAGCACCAGGACCAGCATCAATAACCAAAGGCTCAACACCACAATAACGAACAGCATCCAACTGATTAGAATTCAAACTATTAATCATAAAAATAAATCCCCCATAATAAGATAAAATATTTATAATTAAATATTAAACTTACAAGTAAAAATAATTTAACCCTAAAAAAAAGTGAAAGAATATAGAAAATAAACAGATACATATACCCTGAAATAATCAAAACATGAATCTTTAATTATTTAAATTATTAATAATATAAAAAACATATTAAGCTTATGCAAAAAAAGCTTTATAATGAAAATATAATTTCTGCAAAACCTTTTCTAAAATGGGCAGGAGGAAAAAAACAATTACTTCCTGAAATAATTAACAGATTACCAGAATCTATTTTAACATCAAAAACAATTGAATACTATTTTGAACCTTTTGTAGGTGCCGGTGCTGTGTTTTTTTACTTAATGAGTAATTTTCATATAAAAAATGCATACATCTCAGACATTAATAAAGAACTAATATTAGTATACAATGTAATTAAAAATGATCCAAACGATTTAATAAACTTCTTAAAAGAATTAGAAACTAAATTCTTAAAATTAAACACCACAGATAGAAAAGAATTCTACTTAGATATTAGACAAAAATTTAATAACCAATTAACAATAACATATCCAAATGATTACACAAATTATAATATTTACCGTGCAGCTTACATTATTTTTATGAATAAAACAGGATTCAATGGTTTATTCAGATTAAATAAAAAAGGTGAATTCAATGTACCCTTCGGAAAATATAAAAACCCCAAAATCTGTGATGAAAACAATATTTTAAATGTTCATAAGTTATTAAAAGATGTAACAATAAAAAATACTAGTTATTTAGATTCTGAAAAATTTATTAATGAAAACTCATTTGTTTACCTTGATCCTCCATATCGTCCATTAACAAAAAGTGCAAATTTTACAAGTTACACTTCAAATGATTTTAATGATAAACAACAAATAGAACTTGGAGAATACTACAAACGCATAAATGATAAACATGCCAAAGTCATGTTAAGCAATAGTGATCCTAAAAATGTAGATCTTAACGATAACTTTTTCGATTCATTATATTCAGATTTTAATATTGACCGTGTCCAAGCAAGACGAAATATAAATAGTAATGCTAAGAAACGTGGGAAAATTAATGAATTAATTATTAGAAATTATTAGTGATAAAAATGGTAAAATATCAAAATTTAGGTTTTAATAGTGAAGATAAATATTACGAACACTTTGTAAATACATTATTACATACAAATCATGATTTTAACTTCTTTGTAGATTGGGATAAAGTATTTGGAAACATAGAAGAAAATAGTGTACCTATTTATATTTTAAATAGTTTAATTGAAAAACCAGAAAATGAAATTGAAAATGAGTTTAGAAAAATTTTAGAAAACTATCCTGATGTAGTTCCAATTTTACCTTCTATTCTAGCTATTAGATTAACCAAAAAAAATAAAAATGTAGGAATATTTGATTCAATATATAAAGAATACAGCTTTGATAGGAATAATTATAATATTGAAGATTTAATAGAGTTTTCTAAAGAAACCGGATTATTAGATCTTTTTGGGAAAATAAAAAATTTATATGCATATCTTGTTGGAACTGAAGTAGGTTTAGATACAAACGCTCGAAAAAATCGTAGCGGAATTGTATTCGAAAATAATATTGAAGATTTCTTAAATGAAAATCTTAAAAATAAAGCAGGATATACTTTTCACTCACAGGAATTTGTTCATGGAATTGATAGAAGTAAAAGAGCAGATTTCGTAATAAGTAAAAATGGAGTGCAAAAAATAGTTATAGAATGTAACTTTTATAATTCAACAGGTTCTAAACCTATAGAAGTAGCTCACGCATACTCAGAATTACAACAACAATTAAATAAACAAGGACTACTTTTTATATGGGTTACTGATGGATTAGGTTGGAAAACAAGTATGTTAAAAACATTAAGAGATACAAGCCCAAATATTGATTATTTACTCAATTACACAATTTTTGTAAAAAAATTCAATGAAATTTTAGAACTATCTAATGACTTAAAACAAAAACAACACCAAGAATATTTTTAAAAAACAACACTTTTTTAATTTCAATATTTTTTATTAAACCTAAAAAAGAATCAGATTGATTTTATTATAAGTATTAACATTTTTATTACTTTATTTTTTGGCTTGTTTTGTTTTTTAATATTTTGAGGATTCTTATTTTTAATGATTTAAGTTTTTCATTGTTTTTTTAGTGTTTTATTAGATTTTTTCTAGTTATTAATTTTTTTGTTTGCTTAAGAGTGTTTTGTTATTGTTTTTATTAGTTTTTTTATATATGGAAGTATTACTTTTTACTTGTTTATTAAGTTTTTTTTAATAACAAGGTTTATATTAGTATTACTTTAGAAAGTTTTAACGTGATAAAAATAAATTAATCTTTTATCACAATAAAAACCTTTTTTTAATAGAAAAAATTAAAAAAAAGGGTGTGTATTTTTTGACAAATGGACAAAAATTTTTAGCAGTTTTAATAAGTTTAATATTACTAACAATAGGAACAGTATCAGCAGTAGAGGATACAACATTATCTAATACAGATAGTATTGAATCCTCCACAAATGATATTAAATTAGATTCTAGTAACTCAAATGATAAATCAACATACAATCTTGATTTAAAAATAAATTATGAATACTCAGAAAATAATAATGTAATGAATCCTACAATTAATATTAAAGAAAGCAACAATACATTAAATTTAAACAAAACCTATTCAAATGATATATACCAAGTGAAACTTAATTCTAATTCAAATTCCATACTTAACATTACAGTTTCAGCACCTGGATATATAACTCAATCACAATTATTAACAATAAATAATAATCAAAGTGATTTATTAGGAAATTTAGTGTTCAATATGAAAGCTACTGAAAGTTACCAATTAGGAAGAGATGTAACAGCAAAAGCAGATTCACTCCTAAATTTCAACACTGCAGATGAAATCTTAGCAATAACCACTGCAGGTGTACCTAAATTAAATGGACAAACTAGTGAAGATGCAATAGAAGCAATACTAAACTATGGGAATAGAATATCTTATGGTTTAGGAAACATGCTAATGTTACGTCAAACAGCTACTAGTCCAATAGATTTTTGTTTTGTAACAAGAAATGGTAATAAATTAAATGCAGTCATATTCTTAAATGGATCTACAACTTATTCTTATTTAGGAAGTATATCTGAAAATATGACAAAAGCTCAATGGAACCAACTCTATAAAGCAGTAGGTGGAGAAAACGCATTTTCCTTTGCAAGTTTAGCTAATGGATGGTACGATAATGTATCATACTTAGTTCTGCAAGAAGCAGCCTTCCACGGACATATCTGTGAAGGAACACTTGGAGGTTACACAATAACTGAAGCATTAATGCAATATTACCCTCCAATAAAAGCAACTGATGGTGGAAGTGGATCACCTGGAGATATAACATCATATAAAGTGTTAGGAATTCCTGGAGATTCTGCTAGTGACGCAGTACTATTCTTTTTAGATGCAACAGCAGGTAAAAGTGGATATGTAGGATTCGACACTACATCAACTGGTGCAACTACTAATATGATGGCTTTTATAAGATGGAAAGATGCTGTAGTAACTTATAATAAAACAAGTAATAAATATGAAGTTACAAGCCCAGGATCCGGAACATTAATTTTAATGCAATACAATTCAGCAGAAAACAAAAAACTATTTGAAAAAGAAACTGGAATAAAAGGTAACGGTAGTTTAGAACAATTAAAATATAATACTTGGTGGATTAACCGGATTAACACTAATCCTGCTAGTTTAGTAAGTATACTCTTAGAAAAAGAAAACTTAACAGAAAAACAATACTACTATTTAATAGGCTCAGCAAAAAACATTACATTCCCTACAAGTAAAAATGCTACAAACGCAGGGGAAACAAGAATAGAAGCTATTGAAGCTCATGGTTTAGATTATAATTATATAATGAGTTTAAATTTACCAAATGCAATTCGTAATAATACTATTGCTAATCGAGGCAATTTAACTTATAATGATTTTAAAGAAATCGGACTAAGAGCAAGTAATTTAGCTAAAGATATATTCAAAAAAGAATTAGGCATAGAAATTGAAAAAGGAATGCCTAATTTTGAAATCCTTACAACTGCAGGTTACAGTTATATTAAAGAACAAAGCACAGAAGCTGTATGGGATGGAATATTTGAAGTATTCGGTTCAAGATTAAGTAGATACACATTATTACCAGACCACAGACCAATGTGGAAACCATTATGGTTTACTTTTGTATTAAAACAAGATGATGGTAAATTAATGTCTGTTTACATAAGATATAATGAAGATGGAACTTACTTTATAGGTTCATACAATGGAACTCATGTTCATGACATTGGAATGAACACTTTAAATAATAGTAAATTAAGTTCTGCAATTAGTAGTAATGTTTTCCCTGATGGTAATTGGTTTAACATTCAAAGTTTAACTAATGCATGGGCAGGAGATTTAGCATTTGACCAATTAGTAACATTCCTTTTCCATGGACATGCTTGTCCTGGAGTTCAACCAGGATTTTTCATGACTGATTATATTCAAAGTAATTATCCATTAAACGAAAATGAATCATACTTTTACATTGCATCTAGTATATATTGTAAAGATGATAGTTTAGAATATTTACTTGGTATATCTCCAGGTTTAGGAAATTATATGGATCAAAGATTAACTAGTGATGATGTAGAATCTGATTATATTAATGGTGCTACTGAAGAAGGAGTTCTTGTAATTTGGGATAATGAATTAAATATAGGAAGAGCAGTTATAATGAATTTTAAATGGGCAACTATTGATACAAGTTCTGCTGCTACTTCTGAAGCTAAACGTGCAACTACAATTCAAGCCTTCATTGATTTATATAATGGTGTATCTAATCCAAATATTAAAGAAGGAAATAGTATCTTAGGTTCTGAAACTCGTTATATAACCCAAGAACAATTCAATTTCATTAAATCTGGAGGAGGTAAAGATACTAATGCAATTTCTTATCTTAAAAGTCTTCCAAATATGAGTAAACAAGACTTATTAGATTCTATGAAAAAGAATGATAATCAAAATAATGGTACTGTGATTGTTGATAATGGTGGATCTTCTAGTTCCTCTTCTAATTCAATCCAATCCAACCATGGTTCAAGTGCTTCTAACTCTCTAGGTTCTACTAGTGCTTCTAATTCCAATCTTGGTTCTTCTAATAATATTGGATCTAATAGTGTAAGTTCTTCTAGTTCATCTAGTTCTGATGCTAAAGGTGCAGCTTATGAGATTAACCAACAAGCTTCATCTAGTTCAGGTATTAATTCTAATAATTTAATTTATGCAATTATTTTAGTTTTAATTATTGGAGCATTTGCAGGTTTTGGTTTTATTAAAACCCGAAAAAATGAATAAATATTTTTAAAAATTTTATAAGTGAATTAATAATTATTTTTTTCACTTATAAATTTTTTTTTACTTTTTTTATAATTATTAAAAATTTTTTTTTATCAATAAAATAAAATATGGGGAGATGTTTTTTATAAAGAATTTGAATAAATTATCATTATTATTTATTATTTTAATTTTAAGTTTATGTATAAGTCTGAGTTTTGTATCAGCTCATCCAGGTCATGGTAGTGAATATGTTGAAGAAGTTTCAAGTGGCTCTTCAAGTAATTCAGGTGTTAATCATGCATCATCAGGCAGTAGTAGTTCTCATGCATCTGTAAGTTCTGGTAGTTCTCATGCTTCAATTTCCAGTGGTTCATCTTCAAGTAGTCTAGGTTCTAGTGATTCTACAAGTTCTAGTAGTTCAGGTTCTAACCCTTCAAGTTCTACAAGCCAAGTTGAATCAAGTGATTATTCAAATAATACAAATCTTACAGCTAATACTAGTGATAATCAATCTGTAAATAATAGTAATGGAAATAATGGGTCTGATTCTATTTTTTCATTAAATAATATTATATTATTAAGTATTGTCTTTATTGTTGGTTTTATTGGTGTTGTAATTTTATATAAATTTTTATTATGATTAAAATGTTTAATTATTAGGGAGGTTTAATTTTTTATGCATTTACCTGATGGTATAATACCTTTAGATCAATCTATTATTTATTGGATTATTTGTATAATTTTTATTGGTATTTTTCTCTATAAATTTAGAGCTAGTAAAGATTATACTCACAGACTAATACTTTTAGCTTTTTTTTCAGCTGCAGTGACAATATGTTCAGGTATTAGTATCCCTACACCTTTTGGTATTCCAGTACATTTCTTTTTAATACCTTTAGCTGTGTTAATTATGGGTCCTTATAGTGGTATTATAATTACATTTATAGCACTTTTAGTTCAAGCATTATTTTTAGGTATGGGTGGAATTGTATCTCTTGGTGCTAATGTATTAGTTATGGGTATTATTATCCCATTTATAGTGAGTATTTTTTATTTAATATTTAAAGATTTAAATGATAAGTTTGCAGTGTTTTTAGCAAGTTTAGCTAGTATTAGTTTAGCTAGTGTTTGTCAAATGTTTATAATTCTGATTTCAGGTTCTGGTAATTTTGAAATTTTAATAACAAGCCTTATTCCATTTTATATTCTTGTTGGAATTTTAGAAGGTCTTATGAATGTTATTATAATTTCTTTTTTAAGGAAAGTTAAGCCTGGGATTTTAGAATTAGATAAAGTTTAGTGGAGGTTTTAAGGTAGAATGAATTTCAAAAAAATTTTAATTATATTTACATTAGTATGTATATTAAGTGTTTCTAATGTTACAGCTCATGGTGTTGATGTAACTGATAATCATATGGTGATTGCTGATAATAATAATGGTGTTAATGCTAAAAATTTAGCTGATTCTAATAATATTAATATTAGTGTGTATAAATTCACTTCCTCAAGTGAAGTTGAGCATATACTATTGCATAGTGTAAATAATACAGATAAAAGAATTGTTGTTATAGCTTATCAAGATGAAGCACGTTCTATTATAAGTAAATATCCTGAATTAAAGGATCGAGTTTTTATTTCATCTGATAATGATGAGGATTTACTTAATGCAATGATGTTAGTTGATACTACTGATGATAATAAATCTAATAATGATAATGTTAATTTAGCCCTACCTTTAGTTGTAGGTTTGGTTTTAGGTCTTATTATTGGTTTAGGTGTTGGTGTATTTTTATCTCATAGGAAAAAGTAATAATATTTTTTTTTGGAGAAATGATATTTAATGGAAATTTTAAGTATTTTAATGCAAGTGGGAATATTATCTGCTGTTTTGGTTTTTGGTATTAAGGTAGGTTTGGCTTCTGGTTTGTCTAATATTTCTAAGAAGTATCTTGCTGGAGTATGTATTGGTTATGGTGCTGGGGTTTTAATATTGTCTAAGGTGGCGTCTTATTATACTAGTCAGTTAACTAATTTGATTTATACTTATAATTCTGGATTTTTTATTATAATGGCCGCTATTATGATTGTGGCAGGTGTTTTAACTATTCGTGAGTATAAGGTGCATAATAAGAATACTAGTACGGCTACTTGTATGGTTGTTATTGCTCCTTGTCCATGTTGTTTTGGAGTTATAATTGCAACTATATTATTACTTGCTCCTACTGTAAGTATTGGTGTATTTATTTTAAGTGAATATGTTGCAGTTGCATTAGTTGCAACTATATTAATTTCATATTTTGCTTCTAATACAATTGTTAAGTTTATTAAAAAACCTTACCCTATAATCTTAGGTAATTTTGAATTATTCCTTGGGGTTTACTTCCTATTATCTGCTATAGTTTTACCAAACATAGCAACTGCACTAAGTAAACAGTTTAGTGGAATTAACATCCAATCTTTTAATTCATTGTTCATGTTCATAGTCTTAGCACTAGTTTTAATAGTAATTGGATATTCTATGACAAAAAAATCTAGCTTATTAGATTAAAAAAAAAAATTTAAAAATTAAAAATTTATATTTAAAAAAAATTTTAAAGGTGAAAATTAAATGGTTTCAAGCATTCCTGGAAGTAGCTTTTTAACATCTGCTTTAGATGTTATTTCTCAAAGTTTACAGATTCCAGTTATTGTATTTTTATTATTATTTGCGATTATTTCAATTATAATATTAGGAGGTCTCATATCTGAGTATACTTCACGTAAGAAAGTTTCTATGAAAACTATGCGTGAACTAATTTATAATATAACAGAATCAGATAGTGTAGAGAGTATGAAAGAAGTTATTGCTTCTAGTAATATTCCTAAATCTCAAAGAAGGGTTTTGGATAAGATTGCTTCTTCTAGTTCTTTGACTAAGGATTCTCGTGTTGCTTTGGCTCGTAAGTTTATTGAAAATGAGGAGGATAGGACTGCGAAGTCTTTAGAGAAAACTGATATTATTACTCGTATTGGTCCTACTCTTGGTTTGATGGGTACTTTAATCCCTATGGGTCCTGGTCTTGCAGCTTTAGGAACAGGTGATGTGAATACTTTATCTCAAGCTATTATTGTAGCTTTTGATACTACTGTTGTTGGTATTGGTGCTGGTGCGATTGCTTACTTTGTCTCTAAGGTTAGAAGTCATTGGTATGAGGAGTATTTATCTAATCTTGATGCTTTAGCTGATGTTGTCTTAGATAAGTTGAATCATTTAAAATCCTATGGAAAGTGATTTTTTTATGGTTCGTGAGACTAGTCGTAGACGACGTAAACATGAAGAAGAAGATCCAATGGCTGGTGTAGGTAATCTTGTTGATGCTATGCTAGTTATTGCTGTAGGTTTACTTGTTTTCCTTGTTATGAGTTGGAACATGCAAAGTGTTGTTTTTAATGAGGATATGAGTCAAAGTCAAAAACAAGATGCTATGAATGCTATGCAGAAAGTAGCTCAGGTAGATCAAGGCCAACAATTAAACGACACACCTGATACCAGTAATGCAAGTGGTAAAGGTTATACTGAAATGGGTAAAGTGTATAAAGATTCTAGTTCGGGAAAATTAATAATGGTGCAAAGTACTCTACGAACATTATATCCCTAACTTTTTTTATTTTTTTTCTTTTTAAAATTTTGTAATTTTAAATTAAATAAATTCTAAAAATTAATTTTTTTTATAAAAATTTTATATAAGATATAAACAATTTTAATTAAGTTATATGTAGATTGACTTATAAGTTAAACCCTAAATAGTAGATTAATCTTATTTAATTATAGTATTAATAATTTAAAATAAAGAATTATCTATTAGTAAGTATTTTAATTAGGTGTTGTTTTAATATTACTAGCTAGTTATTTTTTAGTATATTTTATAAGATTTTAAATTTGTTAATATAAATTTTAATATTTTAAAAAAAGAGTAAATGTGAAAAAAGAATAAAATATTATTCCTTTTTCTTTAAAAATAAAAGGTTTGAAGAATCATATATTTTTTAATTAAAAAAAAATAGTTCTTATAAAGACTAATAGAATTTAATTAGAAACAACAATTTATACAATTAAATAAGAAATTAAAAAAAAATAGAAAAAATAAGAAAATTATTTATTAGAAGCTTTGAGAGCCTGAACTCGGATCCAAATTCACTTCTTTAGTAGTTAAAGTATTCCCACTCTTATCATAAACAGTTATAAGTGCATGATCAGGGTAATACTTAAATGCATCTTTACTTGCTACTTTTAAGTTTCCTTGAGAACTTACAGTTTTAGGCACTATAATTCCATGATTAAGATTACTTCCATCACGACTATATAATACACTTATTTGTAAATTTTCACCAGCATGCTCAGCTCCAATGTTAACAGTACAATAAGTTTTAGCAGATAATGAACTAGCAGTACTGAAAGTACCACTTAATATTTCATAATTATTAACATTATCATTAACATTATTTTGCACAGTATTTTCCACATTATTATTGTTATCATTACGGTTTATACCGAAAAATGAGTAAAAATTATCCATAAAACTATAAGTTGCACCTAAAGTACTATCACATGTTCCAATGAAATTATAAGTACTACTGGAATCTGATTGCCAAGAGTATGGATTAAATTCACTTGGTGGAATATACATTATTTCTGCAAGACCTTCATCAAGTAAGATTTGATTTAAGTTTTTACCATCAACTATAACAACTGCTAAAGTACGACCATACTTATCCTTATTTTTACTATCATCAATATCTAAACTAACAGTTTTATCTAGACATAATTTTTTAACAAAATTCTTGGAAGTATTGTATCCTTCAACTCCACGTTCAGGTGTGTTAACTCCAACAAATCGGACTTTCCCAACACCAGAAACATATATAGTGTCCCCGTCAACTACTTTAGTACAAGTACCACTTACTTCACTATTACAATCAGTATCTGAGTATTGACTTAGAATATCAGAAACACTCATACTTGAATATTTACTTTCAGGTATTGTATGTGAAAATCCTGTACCTTTATAATAATAAGCACTAACAGTAGATAAAGCACTAACCGCCACAATCATTATAATTAATATTGCAAGAATATACTTTTTTTCAATTTTTATTATCTTTATCCCCCCTTTAAGAATTAATTATGTATATGATTAAGTATATTCTTTTAAGTGTAATATAAACTTTTTTAAATCTTTCTACGGCACTGTCAAAAACTTAGTTGA
>DAGJ01000011.1:0-31570 GCA_002495685.1 Methanobrevibacter sp. UBA412 | reverse complement strand
CAACTAAGTTTTTGACAGAGCCCTTTCTACTTCAAAAAGTAAATTATAGTCTTAAGTATAAAACTATTAAAATAATTAAAAACAAAACTATTAACTAATTACTAATGATTTAATTATGGGAGTTTTGATAATTTTGCGCATATGCCTTTATGGATCAGGGACTAATAAAATTAATAAGGAATATAAGGATAAAGGTTATCTTTTAGGTGAGGAAATAGCTAAAAGGGGACATACTTTAGTTTTTGGTGCTGGAGATGATGGTATGATGGGTGCTGTATCTCATGGAGTGAAAGATAATAATCAAGAAATTATAGGTATTGCACCAGATTGGATGGAAGATTTTGAGGGAATGAATAATAATTGCACCTGTAAAGTATTAACTAATAGTATGCAGGAACGGAAGAAATTATTCTTTGAAGACTCTGATGCATTCATAATAGTGCCTGGTGGTTTAGGTACATTAGATGAATTTTTTGAAATCTTAACTTTAAAGAAATTAAAAAAACATGATAAACCTATCATAATTTATAATATAAACAATTATTACAATACTTTATTTGAAATGTTAGATTTTATGGTGAGTGAAGGAACCATAAATCAAGATAATCTTAATTTATACCAAGTAAGTACTACTGTTAAAGAAACTCTTGATTTAATAGAAAAAACTTTGTAATCTTAGAGGGGGGGATTTTTGCATGGTTGAAGATGAGGATGAATCATTACAAAATAGTTTAAATGAGTTTAAAAATGTTTTAGAGCTTAATTTAACTGATAATGAAGAGGAAAATCGGAAGTTTTTAATAGGTAAGATAAAGGAATTAGATGAAAAACCTTATAATGAATTGAAAAGGGGTCAAATTGATTTAATTAGTAAATATTTCCGTTATGAAAAAGGTAAATTTCCTGCACCACCATGGTTAATGTATCCTACATATTCAAGTTTCACTATAGGTTGGAGGATGGGTTCTGGGGAAAATTATAGGACTAATTTTTTCATGGCCTTAAGAGATCAAGAAGAGTTTGATAAATATTTCCCTAAACCTCCTAATTGGAGATTTACACGTATAGAAGAATTCTCACCTAATATTCAAGAATTAAAAAGTTTACCCTTGTTTGGGGATTGTTGGAATAAATATGGAAAACCTTTATACACTTTAAAAGGATTAGAAGAGGATTACTACTTAGATGATAATATTAATATTTGGGATAAAATAAGTTTAAGTGATGATTTATTTGTCATTAAAAAGGACTTAATACATAGCACAGAATATGGTTTTCATTATAATTCTTTTAAATTTACTTCAATAGCTCATGGTTTATTAGCTTCTAAAATTTTATATTTTAATAATCATGTGGATATTAGAAGTTCTTATGATGAATTGAAAGATTTAAATATTGAATTTTCCCAAGAAGAAGAGGAAATTTGGGAAAAAATCCAGTATACTGTTTTTTTAAATGTATTATACTATAGTGCTATGAGTAATGAATCCTTGAAAAATAAATTATTTAATACCAAAAATAAAGTTTTAGCATATTTTCCAGGATATGATGATCCTATTTTAGGTGTTTATTTTGATGGTGAAGAGTCTGTTGGTGACAATTTAATTGGTTTTGCTTTAATGGAAGTTAGATATGAACTTATGAAATTGTATGAACACGTAGATTTAATAGATTGGGAATACACTAATTTTATAGAAAAATGTAACTTTTATATTTTTAATCCTTATGATAATGAAAAGGATAGTATTAATTTAAGTGATGAACAGTCACCTGAATATAAAATTTATGAAGCAACATATAATAATCTTAAATATTTAGTAAGGGATGTGGATTTAAGTCCTGAAATTGAGGATAAATATGTTAAAGGTGAAATTTTACAAGAGAAAGGTTTTACTGATGCAAGTTCTAAAATTGGGAAAATAACTGCAAGTCATAGGTTCTTAATATTATCTAATCAGATGAAAGATTTATCTAGTTTTGAACATGATACTGATTGGGGATTGTATACTGCAGCTAATGATAGTAAATTTAAAGTTTTAGATGTTTACGAGTATAATGGTAAAACTCAAATTACTTTACTTCATTTATTAGACTTATGGGAGATTTTTAAGGATGATACAACTATAAATGAGGATGTTGTTGAATCTGCTAGGGAGAATTTCAGGAAATCTTTTAACATGGAACCTGTAAGTTCTCTTATGAGTGATACTTGGAAGGATCGTTGTAAATATCCTATTGGTTTAGATAATGATGGGAATTATTTTAAATTAGATGATTAAAGTTTTTATTTTATGTTTAATTTTTCTTTAAATAATTTTTTAATATTTTTTTTGGTTTCTTCACTGTAATATTGATTATATTCATCTGTATTTACTGTATACATTGCTAGTTCATAGATAATTTTATTTAATGATTTTCCTTTTTTTGTTAATTCATATTCTATATTTTTAGGATTTTCTGGATCTATATTTTTTATGATTAAGTTGTTGCATTCCATTTGTTTTAGGCATCTTGATTGGACTTTATTTGTTAATTTTGGTTTATTTTCTTTAAATTCATTAAAATGTTTTTTTCCAAACATCATATCTTTTACTATTTGTATTACCCATTTTTTTGTTATTAAATCTAGTGACATTTCTACTGGGCAGTACTTTATTGTTTTTTCTATGTTTGTCATGATTTTCCCTATTATTTTTTTTATTATTATTCATTATAATTTTTATAGTTTAAATTATTTTAGGTGTCTATTCTGTCACCTAAATTGTTTTATTTATTATTTTTTCTTGGTTATTTTCTTTATTTCACTTAGTATTTGTTTTAAGTATCTGTTTAGTCACTTTATCTTTATATATGTATTTTTACAAATTGAATTATAACAATAGTTAAAAAGAAAATGATTTAGTTTTTTAATTATTGTAAAAATTTAAAAAGAAAAATATTTAAAATATATCTTATATTTTTGGAGGAATTTAATATGGCTGTAAAAGCATATCTTAATATAATAATGAAAATAGATGAAGAAAACCGTCCGGCAGCAGCTAAAGTTTACAATACTTATCGTCAACCATTTTTAGATGATATTGAAGGTGCTTTAACTAAAGAATTATTAATTCGCGATGAGGATATTGAAGTTGTACATGGATTTGATAGTATGGAACATGCACAAGCATATCTTGAATCTGATTTATTTAAAACTAAAGTAGCTCCAGGTCTTAAACCTACTTGGGTAGCTGATCCTGATATCCGTTTTTATAGTGTTGCATAAGAAAATTAATTTTTTAAAAAATTTTATAAATCAAATTTTTTTTAAAACAATTAAATTCTAAATTTTGTATTATTTATTAAAAGTAATAGAAAGTATAAAATATTTTGAGGGGGGGGGATAAATTTATTCTCTCTCATTATAATATATTTTTCTCAATTAATTATTTAATAATTTTGAGTAAATATTTTAAAAATAGTATTATCTTTTTAATTTTTATGTTTATTTTTTCTAGTTTTATTTCATTTTATTAAGCTTTTGGGTAATTCTTTTAATTTTTATGTTTTTTTTACTGGTAAAGTTTATATATTAAGGATTATAAACTACTATTTACTCAAGTATATTTTATAAAAATTAAATTAAACTTTAATATTTTTTTAGATACTATTTGAGCATAAGAGAATATAAAAAATAAAGAAAAAAAATTAAATAAAAAGCATGTTTTATAAAAAAATAAGTTTCTAATCCCAAAAAAAAAATTTATACAAAACCTATTTTTTTATAAAATACCTAAAATATTTAATCAAAAAAAATATTCGGATAAAAGTAAATCCAACAATCTAATTAAACCTCCTTAGCTTATTTAATAAATTTTTTTCCATTATAATATATTCTCTAAAAAAAAGAATAATAGGATATGTGAAAAAATGAAAATTTATTCAAAAGAAAAAAACATTAGAGACCCTTCTGGTAAAAACTATCAAAAAAATAGTAAAGCTCCTGAAGTAAAAACCGGTACAATAACACAGCCCATTATAAATAATAAAGAAAACAATACATTCAAAAAAGATGATGAATTAATAGTTTTCTACTAAAAAAAAGGATTATTGATAAAAATGTTTAAATATAATACTGAGCAAAAAGTTGTAGAAGTTGCTGGACTCAAATGTGGTGGACAACCTGGAGAATATCCAACAGTACTTGCAGGTACAATCTTCTATGCTGGACACAAAATCATAAAAGATGAATTAACTGGAGAATTCGATAAGGATGCTGCAGAAAAACTAATTAAAGACATGGAAGAAATGGAAGATACAACAGGAAATCCATGTATAATACAATGTTTCGGTGCAACACCAGAAGCAATAGAAAAATATTTAGAATTCATCGGAGACATATCAGACAAACCATTCTTAATAGATTCAACAAGTGGAGAAGCAAGATCTGCAGGAGCACAATATGTGCAAGAAGCAGGATTAGTTGACCGTGCAATCTATAATTCCATAAATATGTCATTAGAACAAGAAGAACTAGATATACTAAAAGAAACTGATATTAATGCTTCAATTATTTTAGGATTTAACCCAATAGACTCTGGAGTAATGGGAAAAATTGATATTTGGGATAATGGTGGTTCACCAATGGAAAGAGGATTACTAGATCTAGCTAGTGAATGTGGAATAGAAAAGTTTTTCATGGACACTGCAGTAACCCCTATAACACAAGGTGGTGGAGATGCAGCAAGAGCAACATTTGCTGAAAAAGATAAATGGGGATACCCAGTAGGATCTGGAATCCATAACATTCCATCTGCATGGGACTGGTTACGTGACTTTAAAAAGAATGTTAGAAAAGAAGCTTTCCATGTATGTGATATTGGAGCAGACCTTTTACAAATTTGCGTAGGGGGAGATTTCTGCCTATTTGGACCTATAGAAAATTCCCTAGATTTATTCCCTGCAGCAGCAATGGCTGATTCAATGTTTGCAGAAGCAGGAGCACAATTAGGAACTGAACCTGTGGAAAACCATCCAATAAACAAACTATTCTAATAAATTATAAAATTTTTCTTCTTCTATTTTTCCTTTTTTAAATTCTTTTTTCAATATTTTTACTTAAATAAATTTTTCACTAAATCCTAGTTTTAAAGAAACAAAAGACTAAATAAATTAGTTAATAGGAAAGGAATGGAGAATTAAATATAAAAATATTTATATAAAAAAATACAATTCTATAATCATGATGTGTGAATGTAGATATTGTAGTTATATTTATCTTTCTGATGTTGGGGCTCCTGCTTTTGGTATTGAGCCTGGAACACTTCCTAAGGATTTCCCATTACAGAAATGTCCTTATTGTAACAGTCCGGTAAACATTTTTTATATTTGTTATGATAGATAAGGGAATTTTAATTTTTAACTTTTAACTTTTAACTATTTTTTTTTACAATTATTGTTTAAAATTTATATTGATTAAATTCAGGTTATATTCGTAAATTTTAATTTTTTCATTTTTAAAATATTCAATCTTAAATTTTTTTTTATTTAATTTTTTTGGATGGGGGGAATTTTTGTTTTCCTATACTTTTTATGTCGTTATACCAATGTATAACGACAAGTATTTTTAGAGTAAAAAAAATACTCCTAAAACAAGGAAAATAATTTAGTACATATAGGGTAATTAGTGCCATTTCACTAATTTGTGAAGATTATGATTTTCAAAGGAATTTCCCAAAACATTTTTTTCTAGATCTAAAAAACACACTTTCGATTACAATTTTCCTTTCACTTCAAGAGGAGGAAATTAAAAAGAAAAATAAAAAAATAATAAAATTTTTATCTTAAACAACCAATAGGTAAAATTTTAATACCATCACTACGAGTATATGCAAATTCACCACCAGTAATAATAGCTAAAAATTTAGGTTGACGCATATTCCTCTCATTAATTAAACTCTTTAATTTAAGTAAATTTTTAGAAGCCTTTTCAATCTCATTACTACCTAACTTAAATTCAATTAAAGCATAATCACCATTTTTTAAATGTAAAATACAATCAGATTCTAAACCATACCTATCATGATAATAAGAAACTCTACCCCCATTACTATGAGTATAAACACTTAAATCTCTAATACATAAGTTTTCAAAAATAAAACCAAAAGTATTCAAATCTTGAATTAAACTCTCAGGACTTAAATCTAATGCAGCAACAGCAATAGATGGATCAATGAATTCTTTTTTATGACTAGTTCTAATTGCAGTAGAAGATCGAATATTAGGTGACCACGCAGGAATATCTCTTATAACATATAATCTTTTTAATGCATCAATATAAGAATAATAAGTAGGTTTACTAATATCTTCATAATTAGCATTAATATCTATTAATATTGTTGAATTTTTAGCTAGTGTAGAAATGTTACGTGCATATGATTCCAATATAATCCTAACTTTATTAGGATCACTTTTAACACCATTAACTTTAGAAACATCACTTTCACAAATATTGGTAAGATAAGATGATACAACAAATAATTGACCTTCTCTTGTTTTTAAGTTTAAACTTTCTGGCCATCCCCCACGGCAAGAAGCATAAATTAAATCTTCAATTGATAAATTTGATTTAATACCTTCAATATTTAAATCAGGATCTTTAAATAAATCTATTATTGAGATTTTTCCATTAGATTCATTACTTTCAAATAATGTCATTGGCCTCATAAGAAGCCTATGAATCTTTCCAGTACCGGAGTGATAAATTTCTGATTCATCAACACTTGTAGAACCTGTTAAAATGTATAATCCCTGTTCATGTAAATTATCTACACTATTTCTAACTGCATCCCATAAAACAGGTGCCATTTGCCATTCATCAATCAATCTTGGTTTTTCACCTTCTAGTAATAATGATGGTTTAATTTCTGCCATTTTTAAATAGTTTTTAGTTTTATCGGGATCTTGTAATTTAAGTATACTATTTGAATGTTGCTCTGCAGTTGTAGTTTTTCCACACCATTTAGGACCAATTATAAGGATTGCACCTATCATTTCTAAATATTTATCAATTTCTTCATCAATTAACCTTTTTAAATATTTATTCTCCATTTTTATCACTAATTAGAACTTATTAAGTAATATTTTTTTATCTTAATTATATTATACTTTACTACTTTGTGGTAATATACTTAACCATTTTGTGATATTTTATTTAACTACTTTGTGATAAAATTAGAATCTAGCTAGAGTATAAATTTAAATAATATATAAATAATGATTGTGGAATTTAAATTTTTCAATGCATAAGACTTAAATTTTTAAAAAGAGTAATTTAATATTTAAATAATTTAAAAAAATGGAATTATAGGGTTTATTTTAAACCCCATAGAATTTATTATTTATTTTTCTGTTATACTATTTATTATATAATTTACTGGGTTTCCTGGTTGGGTTGCATCCCAATTAGCATTTACATTGTCTTGTACTATAACAAATATTTCAACATTTTTATTTTTTACTTCTATATTGTATTGGTATGATACTGTGTCTGATCCTGTATCATCTAATTTTATTTCATTTACTGTCCAATTACCTATTTTAATATCTTTTGAACTTGAATGATAACTTGATGGTATTGCTCCAGAATCGTCTCGTATTGTGTACATTGTGTTATTCTTATCTTTAAAAGTCATTCCATGAGTATCTTGTGATTGTGAATCTGTTCTTTGTAAGTCATCTGAATGTTTGAATGTGAAATCTGCAAATTGCGTTTCAGTTACATCTGCTGCATATACACTAGTTAGTACACTGGTTATTAGTATTAGGCTTAGTAATATGATTCCTATTTTGGTTATTTTATTGCTCATCTATTTTTCACCATTTGATTTTTATAGAATATATAAATTTTTAGGTACTAATTCTTTAAAAAAATAAATAAGAAATTAGTGTAGTTATATCTATGTTTTATAGATTAAATACTTTACTATAAACAGTTCAAAAAATTAATAAATAATTATATAAACATTTAAACTTAAATTAATAAATTAAACTGTTGATATAAAATTAATTTATAAAAAAAGAAATATAAATTGAATTATTCTTAAGTAGTATTAGAATATTTTAAGTTTTTGATTAAAATCATGTATTTATATAAGTTGATGTATATGTACTTATACTATTTTAGTATTTTCTCACTTTTTTATAGGATCCTCCTCATATTTTTTGGATATTTAATTATTAAATCTTTGGTAAATAGTTTCATCTTATTAAAACTATTTTATATTATTACTTTATTTGTTACTATTAATACCATATTAATAATATTATTTATTTTATTAAAAGTATTATCTTAATAGTAGTAATATTTATTTTATTAAAAGTATTATCTAATATTAGTATTATTTATTTTATTAAAAGTATTATTATAATAGTAGTAATACTTTTTATATTAAAATTATTACTTATTTAGTGGAGAAGTAATAGGGTGTATAAATTAAAAAATAATACTATTAGTATAATAAGTATTAATTTTTTGGATCTTATTAATTTTTAATACATACATTAAATTTTTAAGAAATCTAGTAAAATTAATACTAATAAGTTTTAAAGTATTATTTTTAAGGAGTAATCCTTTTTAGATATTTTGTATTACTAAAAATTCACTTTAAAATTAGTAATATTTTTTAAGTTAATAGTATTATTTTATAAAAGTAATACTTTTAAAATTAAGAATATTACTTTAAGAATTATAATACTTTTAATCAATTTAGTATTAATTAAAAAAGTAATATTTAATTCAAATTTTGTATTAAAGTAGTTCCTAGATACTAAAACAATACTTTAGTAAAAATGTTTATAAAATAGCAAACAATAAATTAGAGTTAAAATCTATAAAATTGGAGAAAATACTAAAAATAAGTAAGTACATATACATTAACTTAATGAAAAACACTAATTTAAGAAAAAAATTTAAAAATAAAAAAAATAAAAGATTAAAAAATACACTTAACTAGTAACAGTTATAGTAGTACTTGCACTAGAAGGTTCATATTGACTAGTACCAGAATAACTACATTCTGCACGATAATTTCCAGCATATAAATTAATTTCTAACTGATACTCACCATTAACATCAGTACTTGCCCAATAAACTTTACTTTGACCATTACTATTAGAAAGCTTAATAGCAATATGCTGACCAATTAAAGGAGATCCAGCATAATTAGTTAAAACTCCAGTAAAGTTCATATTAGCACCATAAGGTTCAACAAACTTATTAGCAACTAAAACAGTAGAGTTTTCAGATTTAGTAACAACAATATTCTTAACACCAGTACTTACACTTTGATAAATATTAGCTCCATCAAAAGATGCTTGAGCAGTATATTCACCAGGATATAAGTTAATTTCTAATTGATACTCCCCTTTATTATCAGTACTTGCCCAATAAACTTTACTTTGACCATTACTATTTGAAAGTTTAATAGCAATATGCTGACCAATGATTGGATTATTAAAAGCATCAACTAACTTTCCAGTTAAATTAGCTGCAACACCATAAACTTTAACTAAATCATTACATGTTAAAGTACATGAATTATTAACAAGTATAGTACTATTAATTGTTGTAGATTCAGAACCTGTACTGTAAGTAACAGTTATATTATTTAATCCATTAGTTTCAGGTAATAATATATTAACATTTGCGATTCCATTAGTCACATTAGAAGTATAATCTTTACCATCAACAGTTATTGTAACAGTTCCCGTATTCGGTAAATTACCATAAATATCAGACACATTTACTTCTACAGTAGTACTAGCTTTAGGAATACCAGTAATGCTTGGAACACTTATAGCATAATTATTAATGGGTAATGTGAAAGCTTTTAAACAAGCTACTTGGCCTGCTTTATATGAGTGTCCTGGTACTACATCAATATATTCTGCAAGATCATACCATGTTTTACCATCATAACTGAAATAACTTACACCAGAAATAATAGGTGTAATAGTGGTTTCATTTTCTTGGATTGGAATATTAGCTGAACTACTATTAGTTCTAATATTTAAATCAATTGCAAAGTTATCTCCTTCATTTAAAAAGATATCAGTATTTAAAGCAATAGTATGATATCCTTGTAGGCTGTAACCTGTTTGAGTATATACTAATTCATCATTTACATAAATGTAAGCTGTATAATCTGTATTTTCATTAAAATATGTACTGAAAGCTTTAAGATTATCATTTCCAGTACTATTATAATTTACACTATACCAAACATTATTAGTTCCAGTTACTAACCAATCTGTCATCATTACATAGTCATATTGGTAATTTTTATAATATTTATTAGTATTATTCAATACAAAAGTGAAACTATTAGTTTTACCTACTTGAGCAAACATAGTATCATAATAAGACACATAGAAGTATCCACCATCACCCCAACTGGTTCCCCAACTATTTTTAACTATAAATGCACCATCACCTGAAGGAGTGTTTCTAAAATTATATCTACTATAATTATCATCCCAACCTAAAATACATACTGCATGATTAGCTGAAGAGCTTCCAGTATAATAGTAAGTATTATGGTATAAAATTGATTCATCCATGTAAATTGAAGCCGCAACTGCCCCATAATTTAGTATAGCAGATTTTATAGCATTATTATCAGTGTAACTTGTACGTGTGAATGTTAAAATATCTTGAATATTGAAGATATTATTTAGAACACTAGAAACAGTAGTATAATCATTATAAGTTTCTGTTGATTCATTAATAGGTCCTAACCAACTAGCTAGATATCCATAAGCCATTTCAAAAGTTCCACCACTATTTGGAACATTATTATTGTATTCATAAATACTGTAAAGTGCCATTAAATTTTTCATATTAGATTCAGATAAGTCATAACTTGAATTAGTAGCTTTTAATAAACAAGATTCTAATGCAGCGTAAGTTGCAAAAGCCCAACAACTACCACTAGTTAATTGATTTTTAACAGAAGTAACTAAGTCATAATTTCTTAAATCATAAGAATCAGGTAATGTTCCATTGAATAATGTGTAATTTGCACTAATTGTTTGACTTACATTATTTGAAATGCTTACTATAGGACTGTCAGAATTGTAGAAATCAGCACCATAAACTGCTATATTTCCAGTATATTCATTATTTAAATCAGTATAATCATTATTTAAGAATGAAAAGACTGCTCCACCATAGACTGCAGTGCTATTTTCAAATTTGTTTTTTTCTAATTTTAAACTAGAGGCATTAATTACATAGAGTGCTCCACCATAAATAGCAACATTTGATTGGAAGTTAGTTTGGTATATGTTTAAATTAGAGTAAATATTGTAAATTGCACCACCATAATGGTATGCAGAATTACCTATGAAATTACAGTTTTCAATGTTTAAAGTATTGTTTAATTGAGCTATACCTCCACCTATTTGAGCCACACAATCAGTGAAATTAGTATTGCTTAAACTAATACCTGTTTTTATACTATAAATTCCACCACCAGTACTGTTTATGGAAACACAAGCATTGAAATTAGAGTCATCTATAATAAGATTACTGTTTTCAATTCCTATAGCTCCTCCCATTAAGGTAGATCCAGAATCATTAAAAATAGTACTTACTATTTGCATTGAACCTTCATTAAGGTATATACTTCCACCATAAGTTGCTACATTACCATTGAAATTAGAATTTTCTATTATAATCTTATTGTTTCTGATTCCATATATTGCTCCTCCCCATTTTGCAGAATTATCTGTGAAAGTTACATTATATAGTTCTAAGTTAGCATTACTGTTTAAAAAAATACTTCCTCCATTACTATAAGAATAACAATCATTTATGATTAAATTTTTCAAAATTAAAGTTGCATGGTTAACATTGAAAGTTCTGACGGAATCTAAACCATTTATTGTGTATCCGTTACCTTCGATTGTAACAGTTCTTCCAACACTTATACCATTAGTATAATAATTAATTTCATTATTACTTACTGTAATATTGCTAGTTAGGTAGACTATACTATTTTGGTTTATAGCATTACTTAAATCAGTGAATGTACTTATACTGGAACCAATATTTGTATTTGAGTTATTATTAGAACTTATTGTACTTGTATTTTCACTATTTGTTGATAATAATGTTGTATTATCATTATTACTTATTGCTTGAGTTTCAGAGTTTAGATTTATACTTGTTTGATTATTTGTAGTATTATTTATGTCTGCTGCTGATACTGTGCTTATACAAATTAAGCTGAATAAGATTAATGTAATAAGTATTGTTAACGTTTTATTTTTAGTATTCATTAATTTTTTTCCCTCCTTTTAGCATTTAACAATGTATTATTTTTTTGATTAAATTGTAAAAATTTTTTTAATCATTTATTGTATAAGTTTCTATTATTATTTATTTTTTACTATAAGATTTCCGCTTCTATTCAAGATTTTAAACATTTTAATTAAATTTTTTCATTAATTTTAGGGTTTAAATATTTTTTTTAATAATTTTGGATGTGGTTTTGTTTTATTTTTTGTTTCATGTGTTCATGGTCTGTGTGAATGTATTTGTCTGTGGTTTGACTGTTACTGTGTCCTGCTATAGTTTGTACTTCTGCTACTGTTAATATTTCTGCGTAGTGGCTTAGTGCTGTGTGTCTTAGGATGTGTACGCTTACATTTTTATAGTAATTTATTGGGCAGTCTATATTGTTTTTTTCTATTTGTTCATCTGTTAGTCGTGCATATTTTTTGACTATTTCTTGTACTGCTCTTTTCCCTATTCTTTTGTTGGAGTGATTTGTGAATAGTTCTTCTCTTGTTTTTTCTTGTTCTGCTTTGTTTCTTTGTATTATTTTGTGTTTTTTTCCTTTTTTGTTTTTTCTAAGTTTGCTTATTCTTTCAAAGATCATTTCGTTTATGTTTATTAAGGTGTCGTAGGTTATGAATGTTGTACGGTCTTTGTTTTCTCCTTTTGTTGTTTCTGCTCTTAGGTGTACTTCTATTATTTCGTTTCGATCTTCTGGTAGTGTGTATAATCCTTTGTTATTGAGTGGGGCTTGTATGTCTGTTTTGTTTAGGTTTACGAGTTCTTTTAATCGTATTCCTGAGTCTAAGAATGTTTTTACTATGGAGTAATCTCTTTTGTTTCCAGTTTCTTCGATTGTTCGGAGGTATAGTCTGGTTTGTTTTCGTGTGAGGCTTATTTTTTCGATTCTTTTTTTTGCTGTTTCTGGATCTTCGGTTTTAACTTCTATTATGTCTTTCATTTTTATGGGTTCGTGTTGTATTTCTTCTTGGACTTCTTCGGAGTTTATGAATTCTAGTATGTTCATCATGTAGGTTTTGACGGTTGTTCTTTTGTTTTTTCGTGTTTTTAGGCAGTGTCGTCTGTAGTGTTTGATTTGTTTTTTGACGTTTTTTGTGTTTAGTTCTGTTATTTGGTTTTGTTGGAGGTATTTTATGAATTGGTTGATGTTGAAGGTTTGTTTTTTTGTTGTTTCTGTGGTGAGGTTTTTTATTTCGGTTTTTTCTTCTATGTAGTCTTGGAGGTATTCTGGTAGGTTTTGTGTTTTTATCATGTTTTTCCCTTTTTGTAGGTTTTCGTATATTATTATATAAAATATACGTTCTCTTTATATATAAATTTTAATGTTGAAACCCCAAAATACGAAAATACAAAAACGATACAAGTACATATACCTCAACTCATAAAAATATACAAGTTTCTTAAAAAATAGAAATTTATGAAAAAAATCAGAGCATGGAAAATATTTAAAAAATTTATACAAAACCAAATAAGTATTAAAACAAAAATAAAAAATAAACATCCCAAAAAAAAGGATTAAATATTAAATTCAATCAAATAAGATGTACCCTCAGAAGGCAATAAAAATATAGAACCTTCAATCTGTTTAATTAAACTTTTCATAATTAAAAAACCAAAATCCTTAGGATCATCAAAATCAACATCTTCAGGTAACCCAATACCATTATCCCCAATAATTAATTTAATAATATCCCCATTAGTTTTTAAACTAATATTAATAATACCAGATTGATTATTAGGAAAAGCATAATTTAAACTATTATTTAAAATTTCAGAAATAATTAAACTTAAAGGAATAGCATTATCCATACTAACCTTAATATTATCTAAATTTAAATCCAAATCAATATCAAGATTATCATTATTTGCAAGTAAAAATCTTGCTTGCTCTTCAATATAATCTTTTAAATTAATATGAGCATAATCCTCAGATTGATAAAGTTTTTTATGGACAATAGCCATAGTATTAATACGATTCTTTGTAGATTCTAAAGTTTCTTGAGGAGAATCAGGTTTATAACGCATATTCAAATTTAATAAACTTAAAATGATTTGTAAATTATTTTTAACACGATGATGAACTTCTTTTAAAAGAACTTCTTTTTCCTGTAATAAATTTGTAAGCTGTTGAGTTTCCTTAATATTTTCACTAATATCCTGAATATACCCTACACTATTAATTAATTGCCCCTCATCATCTGATTGACAATCAATATAAATTTCAACATCTTTAATATCCCCATGGGATGTTTGAATTTGAGTCTTAAAAAGAACACTATTACTATTTATAATAGAATCAAAAATTATTTTACTAGTTCTTTCCCTGTCATCTTTAACAATAAAAGAGCGAATAATATCATTAGTTAAATCTAAATTTTCCTTCTTTTCCCCTATAATATTAAAGAATTCATCACTCCACTCATAACCGTTCTTATAATCCCAATAAACATACGCAATTTTACTAATATTTGAAACTAAATCTAAAGTACTCAATAATTTCTCAGCTTTAATCTGATGATTAACACCTTCAGTAATATCAAATGCATAAAAAAGTACTGCAGGCCCACCATTAAAACTGGAAGGTTGCATTGTAGCTTTAGCATAAACTGTACTACCATCTTTATGTTTAATGGTTAAAACATCAGTATAATTAAAAAGTTCCTTATTAAGTAATTTAGAATAAACTTCATCAAATTCATAAGGGGAAGATTTATTTTTAAAACGTGGATTATTGAAAAAATAATCATTACCTAATAATTCTTCTGGTTTATAACCTGTAATTTTCTCATTAGCTTTATTAGCAGCTACAATTTTTTTATTCTGAATAATCATTAAAGGATCAGGTGCATTATATAATAATCTCACATCATTTTCATCCATAAATTTAGTTTTTGAATTAGATTTAGTCTTAAAAATACAATAAATCTTATTATTATATTTAAAGATTTTTTGCCTAGATGATGCAATTAATGAATCTTCCACATAATATAAAATTTTTAAATTTCTGGTTTTACCAGTTACATAAACTTCATCTAATATTTTCTTAAACCCTAAAATATCCATTATGGGAAATGTTTTTAAATAAGATTTATTAAATAAATCAATATCTTTAGTTACCCCATCAAAATCATTATAATTAAAATTAGCATACTGCATAATATAATCATTTTTATATGGAATTAAAATACTAATTTTATCATTTAAGTTATCAAAAAGTTCACTATCATTATAAGGTTTTAAATCTTTAATAACAGGTAAACTAGGTATAAATAAGTAATTTTCATCAATTTCTTTATTTAGAATAACATTATTCTCTTCATCGAATAATTGGCATTTTCCCTTCATATTAAAAAGCACCTAAAAAAATAAGCATTTTCCATTTTTTACAAACAATAGTGTAGAGTTTAAACTTAAATTAAATCAGATATCATTAAACAGTCATATCTTTAATAAAAATATGAGTTTTAGTTTGTTTAATTCTTAAATTCTTTTTATGTATTAAAAATATATTTTATATTATTATGTATTTAAACATATAAATATATATTTTTTTTCATTTTTTTATTTAAAAAAAAAAATACATTTTTTAATAGAAAAACTTTAATTTAAATAAAAATTAAATTATAAGTAAATGGAGTACTTGATATAATGGCAGATTTAGAAGAAATAATAAAAACAAGAAGAAGCATACGAGAATATTCAAACCAAAAAGTAGAAGATGAAAAAGTAGAAAAAATATTAAAAGCAGGAATGCAAGCTCCAGGAAGCAGACTAGGAGCAGAACCCTGGGAATTTATAGTAGTTAAGAATAAAGATACCCTAAAAGCAATTGGAGAAACATGTCCAAGAGTTACAAATTCACAAGTAGCAATAGTACTAATAGCAAATATAGAACGAGCATTCTATAAAAAGCATTGGCAACAAGATATGAGTGCGGCAGCAGAAAACATGTTACTGGAAGCATGTAACCTAAACTTAGGCGGACTATGGAATGGAGTAGCACCAACTGATGAAAAAATGGAAAAAATAAGAGAACTTTTCAATTTAAATGAAAACATAAAACCATTCTGTATAATATCCTTAGGCTACCCTGCAGACGGATTAGAAAATAAATTCATGGACAAATATGATGAAACAAGAATACACTATGAAAAATACTGAAAAAAATAATTACGATTTCACAACAGTGATTAATAGAGATAATACTAATTCATTAAAATGGGATTCAATAGAATCTGAACTTCCAATGTGGGTAGCTGATATGGACTTTAAAACTGCCTCTGAAATACAAGAATCCCTAAAAAAAAGAATAAACCACCCTATTTATGGATACACAACAGTCCCCAATGAATTATATGAATCTTATATTCAATGGTGGGAGGATAATTATCATATTAAAATGAAAAAAGAAGAATTATTATATGCAAGAGGAGTAATGCCTTCAATAATAAGTATAATACGGAAATTAACTAAACCCCTTGATAATATTGTAATTCAAACACCTGTATACAATGCATTCTTTAATGTAATATTAAATAATAATCGAAAAGTTTTAGAAAACAAATTAACTTATAAAAATTACGAATACAGTATAAATTTTAAAGATTTAGAAAATAAATTAAAAAATCCTAAAACAAGTTTAATGTTACTATGTAACCCCCACAACCCAATTGGTAAAATTTGGGGGAAAAATGATTTAGAAAAAATAGGATCTTTATGTGAAAAGTACAATGTAATATTAGTATCAGATGAAATTCATTGCGACTTAACATATCCAGGTAAAACTTATACTCCATTTGCATCACTAGCTAGTTCCATAGTAGATAATAGTATTACTTGTATATCTCCTAGTAAAACATTTAATATAGCTGGAATCCAAAGTGCAATGGTATATATTAAAAATAAGGAATTGAATCTGAAAGTAAGTCAACAATTATATGCGGATTTTTCTTCAGAACCTAATATTTTAAGTGTAGAAGCTACAATTACAGCTTATACCCAATGTAGAGAATGGTTAAACCAATTAAAGAATACATTATTAGAAAATAAAATAATTGTGGAGGATTTCTTAAAAAAGGAATTACCTAGTATTAAATTAGTTCCTGTGATGCCACTTACTTATTATGGTTAGATTGCCATGAATTAAACATTAATTCAACTGAATTATCAGATAAAATCCTTAAAAAAAGTGGATTATATCTTTCTCCTGGAATAATTTTTGGTGAAAATGGGGATAAATTCTTAAGAATGAATATAGCTTGTCCAGAACCCCAATTAAAAGATGGATTGAATAGATTGAAAAAAGGTATTTTAGGATAATAATTTTAAATATATTTCTTTTATTTAGATTTATGGACATTTTTATTAATGTTTTTATTTTTTATAATTTTTATTAATATTTTTATTAATTTTTTCATTTAAAAAAATTGTTTTTTGAATGTATTTTAAACTAATGCTTATATAAATTAGTTATTATAAGATTTTAAACATAATGATAAATCATTATAGTTTTAATTAAAAAATTATAAAAATAATTAATAATTAAAAAATGTTCAATTTAATAAACTAAGTATTGTGAAATTAATTTAATAAACTTAAAATTTTAAACATAAAATATAAAGATTTATTAGTTAAGAGAAATAAAACATTACACAATTAAACTTTAAAAAAAATCAAAAATGGGATAAAACAAATTTTTTTAAAAAATAAAAAAATAGGTATAAAAAAAATGGTATTAAAAGGATTTTTAAAAAATGTCCAAAAACTTATGCATGATGATCCAGGGACAATATCTAACAAACAAATAATCAGACAATTATCATGGTTACTATTCCTCAAAGTATATGATTATAAAGAAAAAGAAAGAGAAGCATTAAATCCTCAATATAAATCAGTGATCCCTGAAAAATATCGATGGAGAAATTGGACTATAAACTTAGAAGATGATTCTAGTTTAACTGGAAGAGAATTACTTAAATTTATAAATGAAGAATTAATACCTTCTTTAAAAAAAATTGAATGCAAAAAAAATAGTCCAATGCACGAAAAAATTGTATACTATACAGTAAAGGACATTAAAAACTATTCTAAAGATGGATACATATTTAAAGCTGTTATAATTGAATTAAACAGTATAAAGTTAAGTAATAAAGTAGAGTGCGATCAAATCGCACATGAATTTAAAGAAAATTTAATGGATTTATTTAGAAACACAGGAACAAAAGAATTCTTCACACCTATAGGTATATGTGACTTCATAGCAGAAACTTTAAACCCAAAAATTGGTAATGATGTAATGGATTTCTGTTGTGGAACAGGTGGATTATTAAATTCAATACTTGAACTTCAATCTAAACAAATAGAAAGCAAAGAAGACTATGAAAAATTTGTTAATTCAATATATGGTATAGAAAAAAATTCAACATTTTACATTTTATGTATTATAAACTTACTATTACATGGAATAAACGAACCCCACATATATCATCAAGATGCATTTGAGGATAAAACATTAAACTTATTATCAGATAAAAAATTCAAAACAATAGTCTTAAACCCTCCATTTGAAGGATCAACTGATACTGATTGGGAACATGAAATCTTAGAAAACAAAAAATTAGAAGATAATTTCCTAGAATTAGCAATGGAATACTTAGATGATTATGGACAAGCAGCAATTATAATGTCTGATGATTTCTTCACAGAAACAGGAGTAAACAAAAGACAAATAAAAGAAAAATTATTTAAAAAATTCAACTTACATACAATAATAAGATTACCCCCTACAGTATTTGCACCTTACTCAAATGTAAAAACAAATATATTATTTTTCTGTAATAATGGAACAACCAAAAAAACATGGTTCTACCGTTTAGACTTACCTGAAGGATATAAAAGTTTTAGTTTAAATAATCCAATAGAATTAAAACATTTTAAAGAAATAGAATCATGGATTGAAAATAAGCATGAAATAGAAGTAAATGGTAATTATAAAGCAAAAAAATGCAGTATAGATGAAATTAAATTAAATGAATACCGGTTAAATTATTGTAATATACCATATGTTAAAAATTCCCTACCTCCTGAAGAATTAATAGATAATTACTTAGAAAAAACCGAAGAATACTCTAAAGAAATTAATAAAGCTTTAAAAAACATTAAAAATGAGTTAAATAAAGAAGAATAATGAATTTTAAATAATAAAATAGATAAAGGGATAGATTTTTCATGCTTTACAATGATTTAAAATTTTCAATTCTAAAATCAGCAGTAACCGGCCAATTAGTTAAACAAAACAAAAACGATACACCTGCCGAAAAATTAATTGAAGAAATTTTAGAAAAAAAGAAAAAATTAATTCATGATAAAATTATAAAAACAGATTCCACCCAATCTTATATTTATAAAAGAAACAATTCTTATTATGAATCAATAAATGGGATAAAAACACGAAATATTGAAGATATTTTACCATTTAAAATACCAGAAAGTTGGTATTGGGTTAGATTAGGAACTATTGTTCAAGATTATTACCGAATGAGAAAATCTATAAGTAAAAATGGTAGAAAAAATCAATTAAATAATTATCCATATTATGGACCTAATGGTGTTATTGATTATTTAACTGATTATATTTATGATGATGATTTTCTTTTAGTTGCAGAAGATAGTAATGTTTTTGAAACAGAAAAAAATTATGCTTTCACAGTTAACGGACGATTTACGGCTAATAAACATGTACATGTTTTAGATTTTAAACCAGCATTAAACAGATACTTAATGTATTATTTAAATGCAGTTAATTTAAGATTATGTGGATTTATAAGTGGATCTAATGTTCCAAAATTAAATAAATCTAATCTTTATGAAATATTCGTCCCATTACCTCCAATAGAAGAACAATACCGTATTGTGAAAAAATTAGATAGTTTAGGAAATGATTTAAAAAATTATCAATATTATCAAAAAAAATTAGATAATTTAAATGAAAATATTTTTAATGAAATGAGATACTCCCTATTAACTACCGGATTAAGTGGTAAATTAACAAAACAGAACCATGAGGATAAATCTGCTATCCAACTCTTAGAAGATATTAGAGAAGTTAAAAATAAGTTAATTAAAGATAAAAAAATTAAACCTATGGATAAGGAATCTTTAATTGTTCGTATAGATGATCATTACTATGAAAAAGTAAGTCAAAAAGAGGAGTACTTATTAGATAATTTCCTACCTTTATCAATACCAAGTAATTGGTGTTGGACTAGATTATACAATTATGTAGATATTCGTTATGGTGCTCATAAATCACCAAAATATGTTAATAAAGGTTACCCTTACATTACAAGTCAGAATTTAAAAGAGGATCATATTGATTTTAATGATATTAAATATATTACAGAAAAAGATTATGAAAAAGTAAGTAAAAACCTTAAAATTGAAAAAAATAATATACTATTTGCAAACATGGGAAACATTGGAAACCCCCAATTATTAAAAGAAGATATGGATATAGGAATGAGAAACATAATACTATTCAAACCATACCTACCTAACCAAAATATGGAATTCTTATACTACATTCTAAAATTAGCAGAATCAAATATTAGAAATTATACAAAATCAATAAATAAATCCTATTTTGGTGTTAACTTTATTAAAGAATATTTAATACCAATACCACCAGTAGAAGAACAAGAAAGAATTGTGAAGCTTTTAAAAAATTATGAAAAAAAATTTAAAAATAATAATTTAAATAATAATCTTAAAAAAATAATAATGTAAAGAAAGTTTAAAAAAAAAGTTTCACTTAAGTTCCAACATGAAATTGTTTATTTAAACTTTTTAATTTTTTAATAGCAGATAAAGCAGCAAGTTCACTAGTTTTAGGGTTAGCTTTAATTGGTTGATTACATGTAATAGTTTTAAATTCACCAAAGCTACCAATAGCATGAACTTCATGAATATTTCGATCCACACTAGGATCAACAATTACTTCAACATCAATATCTCTTTTACATGATAAACTAAGTGTAGCAGCCACATTCATATTTTTAGGATACTTAACTACCGCTTCAGAAGCTTTACCTTTAAATAATGTTTCACATTTATCAGTTTCTATCCCTAAAGATTTAGGTGACTTACGAGTAGTTAAAGTTAAACTAGAAATCTCACCAATACAAGCAGCTTTTAAACCATCAACACCAATCACAGCACCAGATGGAGCATAAATATTAGTATGATTATTTTTACTAGTTTGAATCAATTCTTTTCTAAACTTTTCGTCCATTAATGCACCAATACTCATATTCATAAGATTGGCATGTTTAACAATTTCTACACCATATTGTTTAAGAAATTCTTGAGATGCTGCTTCTAATACTAAATCAACATCATTTAACATTTCAGATAAGTTTTCACACAAAATACCATTAGTTTTTTCAGTTAACTCTTCAGCTTTTTCAGTGTCCTTATCAAAGAAATATTTAAACTCAATATTGTCTTTAGGTTGAATGTGATCTATTATGATATTAGCTATAGCTCCACATCCAATTACTCCAACTTTCATATTTAATCCCGCTTTAATCTTGTTTTTAATTTTAATAAAGAAATTGTAATATGTATTTATAATGGTTAAGGTGTTAATTTTTATAATATTTGAAAAAAATAGTTTTTTTCTAAAATTTTTTTATAAAAGAAAATAGTTAAAGTTAGAAAAAAGTTTTTTTAGTAATAAAATTTTTTTCTATTTTTTAATAAAATAAGAGGTGACTTATTTTGAAATTTAAAGTTTTTATATAAAGGTATGATTTTTTTATAAAGGATAAAATTTCTTTCTAACTAATAACTTTTATTTTCTTTTAATCATGAAAAATTTTTTATTATTCATCAAGTTTTGGTATTCCTGTTATACGTATTCCACCGAATTGGGATTTGTATTTAATGTTTAATCCAATAAGTAATGGTGTTATTGTTTCAATTAAATGTGCTTTTTCAAGTTTACCAACATCAATTACTCTTACTCCAGGTAATTTGTTAATGATTTCTTTTGCAGCGGCTTTAGCTTCTTTATCATCACCAGCCATTAAACAATCACAGTCAATATCATTAGGGATGTTTAATAATAGGCTGTTACTTATATTGTTAAATGCTGCGATAACTTTAACATCACATCCAGCAAGAATGTGTGCAGTTCTTTCTGCTGCAGATCCTTCATATACATCAAGAATACAGGATGCTTTACCACCAATTGCTGCTTCTAAAGGTGCTGTAGCATCAATTAAGATTTTACCTTCAACGAATGGTTTAATAGTTTTTAAGGTTGCGGTTTGAGCTACTAATGGTACAGTAAGTATAAGGATGTCTCCTGCTTTTGCTGCATCTTCATTAGCCATACCAGTCATATCAGCAATATCATAATCTTTTAATTCTTCTTTAGTTTCTTTAACAATCTTTAAAGCTTTATCTTCTTTACGAGAACCAACAATAACAGGTTCACCAGCAATAGCTAATCTCTTAGCAATACCTAATCCTTGAGGACCAGTTCCTCCAATTACACTAATCATAGAAATTTTTCTCCTTTACATTTATGAAATTTGATATTATTATATATTTTATTATATTTAAAAAGGGGGTATTAATAAATTATGTTTTTTATTAAATATTTTTTAGGGTTTTTTTGAAAAATTCAATTTAGTATAAAAAGAAAATTTGGAGAAAAAAATTGATTTTATTAAAAAATTATTGTGGAAAGAATTTATTTTTCTCCAAATAAAATTCTATTTATTCCTTTTTATTAACTAATTTTTTTGGTATTGATTTGTTTATTTTTTAGGGTAGAATCCAGATGGATTTTCGGATAAATTAATCATTATATTTTTCATTTGAGTATAATGATCTAAGATAACTTTATGGGTTTCACGACCAATACCAGATTGTTTCCAACCTCCAAATGGTGCACCAGCAGGTATTGCATTATAAGTGTTTACCCACATACGTCCTGTGTGAATACCTTGACAAACACGCATTGCTTTGTTAATATCACGTGTCCATACTGCACCACCAAGTCCGTATGTACTGTCGTTAGCTAATTTAATAACTTCATCTTCATCACTGAATTTTTGAACTACAGCTACAGGTCCGAAAATTTCTTCTTGTGCTACTCTCATATCGTTAGTTACATCAGTTAAAAGTGTTGGTTTTACAAATGCACCTTTAGATAAAGGTCCATCAGTGTATCTTTCTCCACCGCATGCAACTGTTGCTCCTTCTTCTTTACCAATTTCAATGTATCCAAGTATTTTTTCTACTTGTTTTTCATTGATTTGAGAACCCATTTGAGTGTCTGCTTTCCATGGCATATCTACAGTTATTTTGTTGAATTGATCTACAGCTTCTTTAATGAATTTATCATAGATGTCTTCTTGTACAAATACACGAGATCCTGCACAACATACTTGTCCTTGGTTAAAGAGGATACCTAATTGTAATCCATCTATAGCCATATCCCATTTACAATCATCAAAGAATATGTTTGCTGATTTACCACCTAATTCAAGAGTACATGGGATTAATTTATCTGCACTTGCATCAGCTACTCCACAACCTACTTCTGTAGAACCTGTGAATGCTAATTTGTTGAAATCAGGATGGTCTAAAATGTATTGTCCAGATTTGGAACCTTTACCAGTGATTACATTAAATACTCCTTTAGGTATAACTTTTTGTGTTAATTTAGCAAATTCAAGTACACTTAATGGAGTGGAACTGGATGGTTTGAATACTGTACAACATCCTGCTGCAAGAACTGGTGCTAATTTCCATGCTGCCATTAAGAATGGGAAGTTCCATGGTACAATTTGTCCTACTACTCCTATTGGTTCACGAAGTATGAGGGATAATGTATTATTATCTAACATTGTTGCAGATCCTTCTTCAGCTCTTACTGCTCCTGCGAAGTATCTGAAGTGGTCTGAACTGAATGGCATATCTATAGCATTGTTTTCTCTAATTGGTTTACCATTATCTAATGTTTCAATCATTGCTAATTTTTCTTCATTTTCATCTATGATATCAGCAATTTTCATTAAGATTTCTTGTCTTTCAATAGGTTCTACTGCTTTCCAATCTTCAAATGCTGCATTTGCTGCTTTTACTGCTTTATCAACATCTTCTTTTGTTGCTTCTGCACATGTGGATAATTTTTCACCATTTGCTGGGCTGAATGTATCAAATGTTTCACCATCTGATGCATCTTGCCATTTACCATCTATGTATAATTTATAATTATCTGCTGCTGGGTTTTTTACCATATTTAATTCCTTCCTTATTTTATTACATTTAGTAATCTAATTCATCTAATTTTCCGTAGTAAATACTATCTAAAACTTTTTTGAATAAGTCTGCAGTCATTTCTCTTGGGTTTGCTCCTGTACATGCATCTCCCATAGCGTTTTCTGCGATTTCATCACGTTTTGCTTTGTATTCATCTTCAGGAATTCCGTATTCTTGTAAGCTTGTTGGTATGCTTAATTTTTTGTTATATTCGATTACTTTTGCACAGATTTCATCTACAATTTCATCATCAGTTCCGGTCATTCCTAAGTAGTGACCTATTTCTACATATCTTGTTGGATCATCATTTGCATTGAAACGTGTTGCATATGGTAAGTATATTGCGTTTGCACATCCATGTGGTATTTCTTTTTCAAATATTACACCAGTTTTATGTGCTAATGAGTGTACAATACCGAGTAATCCGTTGGAAAATGCTATACCTGCTTCTGCTTGTGCATAGTGCATTTGTTCACGTGCTTCCATGTCTCCAGCATAGGAGTCTGGTAAGAATGTTAATACTTTTTTAATTGCATCTAATGCTAATGGGTCTGCGAATGGTTGGTGAGTTGCTGCAGTATATGCTTCGATAGCGTGAGTTAATGCATCCATACCTGTGTGTGCGACTAATTTTGTTGGCATTGATCTTACTAATTCTGGGTCGATAATAGCTATATCTGGGGTTACTTCGAAATCTGCTATAGGCCATTTAATACCTGTTTTGTAATCTGTGATTACACTGAATGCTGTTACTTCAGTACCGGTTCCACTGGTGGTTCCGATTCCTATGAAGTGTGCTTTGTTTCTGAGTTTAGGTAGGCCGAATGGTACACATGCTTCTTCGAAAGTGAGGTCTGGGTATTCGTAGAATATCCACATTGCTTTTGCTGCATCTATTGGTGAACCTCCACCAAGACCTATAATCCAGTCTGGTTCCCAATCTTGCATTATTTTTGCACCTTTTTCTACTGTTTCAACTGAAGGGTTGGATTCTACTCCTTCGAATAATTTAGTTTCGATTCCTGCTTCTTTTAAGTAGTCTTCGATTTTACCGAGTGTTCCGTTTCTTTTTACGGATCCTCCACCGATGACTATTAAACATTTTTCTCCTTCAATATCTTTTAATATTTCTAATGCGTCGTCTCCAAGGTAGCAATCTCTTGGTATACAGAATCTCATCATTTTTTATTTCCTCCTTAATATATTTAGAACTCATTTTTTTCCTGGGAAAAACTTTTTAGGTTTTTCTTGGGATTTTTTTGGAATATAATTAAAATAAAAATTTTTACTCAAAAATTTTTTTTATGGTAGTTGATTTTTTAAAATTTTTCTTTTATCAACAAAATCAACTTTTTTTTGAGTTAATTTTGTGGTTAGGAATTTGATAGAAGATCATTTTTTTCTACTTTGGTTTTTGAGTTTTTTTTATTTAATTATATGTAATAATAAGTATGCTTTATTGAGTATATAAAGGTTTTTTTAAACTCCAAAATGCGATTATTTATTTTAATACTTAGCTTAAAATTTAATAGTTATATGTATAGTGATTTTAGATTTTTATAATATATTGTATAATAGTAATATTTTTACTATTATAAAGTATTATTTACTAAATTAAATTTAAAATCTAAAACCATTTAAATTTAATATTTCATTAAAATAATAAAAAGTTTTATTATTAAAATAAAATAATTGTACCTAAAATTAATAATATTACTCTTTATCTTAACTTTACAATTTTTATAAATTAAAGTAAGGTTAATAAGTTTAAATCATTAATCTCACGAAAAAAGTATTAAATTGAAATTTCATCATATATAAATCTTATTTTAGATCGTAAAAATCAATTATATATTTATATAATTAGCTTAAATTAAAGTATTAAATTGTTTAATTTTTTATTAAAAAATAGGTTCAATATAATAGAATAATACTAAATTTAAAATAATGATTAACTCAATTTTTTAACATAAAACAGTAAAAGATAAAAAAATATAAATAATTAAATAGTTAGCTAAAAAATATTTATAAAATCATATAGTTAGCCAAAGTATTAATAGACAAAAGATTAAAGTAATAAAAAATAATAAAAAATGATTACCATTAGTTTTAAACAAATATATAAATAAAATGAAATAAAGTATAATAAAAAACATCAAAGTATAAAAATAAAAAAATAATCATACAGTTATCCAAAAATTCAGTAAACAAAATTTATAAATTTATAAATTTTACTTAAAAATATATAATATAAAAAGAAAAAATAATAACTGTAAAATTAACTTTACAATAATTAAAAATAAATTAATTAAAAAAATAATTAGGATAAAGGAATAAAAAATCATGAATTTAAATACAAATTTCGATTATACAGACAAAAAAATTATAATAATAACAGTATTCTGTGTAAGCTTCATAATTGCAAATGTAATAACAGTGAAAATATTAAACTTAGGATTTTGGGGATTAGATGTACCTGCAGGAGTATTAATCTATCCTTTAGTTTACATATTAACCAATGTAATAACAGAAGTTTACGGGGAAAAAGCTGCACATAAAACAATCGTATTAGGATTATTAACAAACTTACTATTTGTTGTAGTAACAACAATTGCTATGATCATTCCAGGACCAGGATATTATACTGGACAATCAAGTATAGAATATGTATTCACTCAAACACCAAGAATACTACTTGCATCTTACATTAGTTATGTTATAGGAAACCTTGTAAATGCAAGATTAACCTCAATAGTAAACCGTGGAACAGATTCTAAATTCACCCAAATTAAAAATATTGGTGCAATAGCATTCGGTGAACTATTAGATAATATAATATTTATAGGATTAGTCTTTATAGGACAAGTACCAGTTATTGAAATTGGAATAATGATACTTGTACACTTTACTATAATGTTAATCTGGAATGTGTTAGCTCAACCATTTACAAATAGAACAGTTAAATGGGCAAGTAAAGACGATACTATAAGCACATAAAAATTTTTAAGGTGATGAAATATTATTCACCTTTATTTTTTTTCTTCTTTTTTAATTTTCTAAAACCTTTTACTTTTTAAAGATAATACAAAATATTTTTATCAAAAGAATTAATTTTTTAAGTTTTATATTTTCTAATTTAAATTATTATATTTTTTATCATTTATAGATATCAGCATCTATATTTACAAATATAAAATTATGATAATATTTAACACTACTTAAAATAATTAATTTAATGATTAATTTAAAGCGATATAAACCATTTTACATGTGGTTTAATTTAATTGTTATTAAAATATACTAATTAATTATTTATTTAATGTTCAAAATTCATACATTACAAAATCAAAATTTAAATTTTATCCATCTTTAACAGTTTTTTCCAAATCATAAACTTTTATATTTCTTGTTGAATTTTCTATTTCACATATAAATCTTGCAAAACCTTTAATTTCCTCTTTCATTGAAGAGTTTGGTAAAAATTTAGTGAAATTTAAATATGTCTGATTTTTCAATTTTTTCTAAAATTTTTCCCATATCATCTTTTTGTGTGCATCTTCATGTTTCTTAACATTTCATACACATTATACGATAATTTATCTTATAATCTTTAAGGGATATTTTTTTCTGCAGTATGTCCTGATTCTTTTATTGACAACAAAATTTAAATGTTTTCTTAAGCAACAAAAAAGTAAAAAAATAATAAAGATTAAAAACAAATAAAATAATTATAGTATAAAAAAAAGGGGAAAATAAAAATGAGTATACTAGAAACAATAAGCATAAACAAAGAAAAAGAAGAATACATAAAAAACTTACCCACAGAATACATTAACAAACTAGCACACTTAAATGAACCTATACCTGATTTTATAAATGAAATATTAAGCATATACACAGAAAATTATGAAGATAAAAGAATAGATTACTTACTTTTTGAAAATTCCCAAATATTAAAATTAGAAGAAAACTATAAAGATGATTTATTAAATATGGATGAGAAGTTAGCAGAACAAAAACAATTATCTGACTGTATGACTTTCGTAGGGAAAAACCCTTTACTAAAACCAATTTTTGATTTAAAATAAACAATTCATATAACTATTTTTTTAATAAAAAAGTAATAATAAAATAATAATTAATATTACTATTGTTTTAAAAAAATAAGGAAAAAGAAAATAAAAAAAACTAAAAAAAATAAAAAGGAAAAAAGTATATTAAACCTTCTTACTTATCATTTTCATCAGTTTTATCAAAATCTCCATCCTTATTAGATTCATACTCTTCCTCAAATCTTCTTCTTCTCATAACAGAAGTAGAAGTAGTGGTTGTTTCAATATTAGAACTAGATGAACTATTAGTTCTAGATTCACTACCACTATTAGATACTGCATTATTAGTACTAGATACTACATTACTTGCTTGAGCAGTATTAGCAGCATTTTGAGCAGCAGTTAAACCATTACGATCTAAACCATTTGCATCATAACCTGCCGCATTATATCCAGCAGCATTGAATCCATTTGCATCATAACCATTACTATCGAATCCATTACTATTTAAAACATTATTATTTATAGTAGTAGAATCAGTAACACCATCATTATTTACAATATCACTTATTCCAGAATCTATAACAATATCATTATCAGAAGATGTATTATCTTCATCAGAAGAACTATCTTCATTTACATCTGAAGAAGGTGCTTCTTCAATAGGAACATTATCATCAATAACAGGAGTATCAGTACTGTTATCATCACCAATTACATCATTAGAACCATCATCTAAAGGCACATCTGGGATAACTGGAGTTTCAGGAACAACAGGTTCAGGATCAGGCTCAGGAGTAGGTTCAGGATCTGGTGTTGGTTCTGGATCTGGAGTAGGCTCAGGAGTAGGTTCTGGTTCAGGTTCTGGTTCAGGTTCTGGTTCTGGTTCAGGTACTTCTTCAGCTTCATTTACAATTAAACTAGAAACATAAGAATCTAACATGAAGAAAATGCCACCAATAGGTAAACTAGATTTTTCAAAACCTAAATATGCTTTACTTTCATTAGTTTTATTAGTTGCATTATCCTTAGCACTTATATTAATATCAAGACTGAATTTAGGATCAACATTAATATTAGTACCATTTAAACTGAAAATTAAAGTATAATCACCAGTGTCATTATTAAATTCAACAGTAAGATAATCATTTACAGTTAAACCATAAATATCATTATCTATTAATGAATTATTACCCCACCAATTAGAATCAGCATTATTATCAGTTCCTTTATTGAAATATACTCCACCTTTAACATTATTATAAATTCTATTATAATTTATACTAACTTTACTAGATTTGTATAATTTAATTCCAAACTTTCCATTACTAGTTAAAGTATTAGCTAGAATTTTCAAGTTTTCACAATTAGAAGCATAAATCCCATTACCTTTATTATTACTAATAATATTATTTGTAATGTCTCCATTTTCACAATTACTTAAATATATTCCACTAGCACTAGATTTATCATTATTTATGATTTTAGAATTAGATATAATGAAACCATTAATTTTTTCTAAGTAAATAATACCATTTTTACTTGCATGATTATCTTCAAATAAACTAGAATCTATATTAACCTTAGAGTTAGAGTAAATTGCAGCTCCAGAATTAGCAGTATTATTTATAAAATTTGAATCCTTAATAGTTAAATCAGCATTATCATTATTATAAATAGCACCACCCATATAAGTTCCTAAAACATAATTATTAGTAAAATTGGAATTATTTATCTTTAAAATATTATTATTAAAAATAACTCCAGCATTATGTTCAGCCCAATTATTATTAAATACAGAATTACTTATAGTAAGTTCACCATCTTCCCAATTATAAATAACACCACCATTACTTGCAGAATTATTTTCAAAATAAGAAGAATCAATATTAACAATTGAATAAGAACTTATAAGACCACCATAATTACCATAACTATTAGTAAAATTGGAACCAGATATAGTTAAATCTGCACCTTTATTATTTAAAATTACATTACTAGAAGCTTTATTATTAATAAAAGTTGAGTTAATTATAGATAAACTTTTTTTATTATTAATAAGATAAGTGTAGAATGGTTTATTATCAATAAAAGTACAATTAATAATATTTAACAAACCTTCATTAACAAAGACACCATCATCAGGCTTATAATTAAAACCAGTAAAAATTAGATTATTTAAGGTTAAAATTCCACCATCAACAACTTTGAAGTTTCCATTATTAGAATCTTTAGCAGTTAAAGTTACAGTAGCATCATCAGCTCCAGTAATGGTTATATCCTTATCAATAATTATTTTAGGAATAATATAAGTTCCATTAGCAATAATTATAGTAGAACCATCTTCAGCAGCATTAATAGCATCTTTAATATTATTATATGGATTATCTGATGTACCATTACCATTATTGGTATTGGATCCATCAACATAAATATTATTAGATTGGTCTTCACTTATACTAGATAATACTTGATTAGAATAAGCATTATTTGTATTATCTATGGCTTGATTATTTTCATTTTGAGAATTAGAGTTATCACTAAGATTATCATTTACAGTACTTGATGTATTCCCTACATCGCTAATTTGAGTACTAGTAGATAAAACAGTGTTTGAGTCCCCTAAATCCACACTTGAATCATTCGGAGTATCCGCAGCAAAAGCAAATCCCATTGCCACAGCACACACCATACTAAGTATAAGCACAACACATATAGGAATCCATTTGTCTACTTTAGAGTTTTCACTTTTCACGATTTTCACCTCCTTCATGCCGAATTTGGATAAAAAATATTTTTTGTAGTTTAAATATTTAAACAAAATGGCTTTGTAGAAACCCTATTT
>DAGJ01000003.1 GCA_002495685.1 Methanobrevibacter sp. UBA412 | reverse complement strand
CAACTAAATTTTTGACAGAGCCTGAAAATGATATTTCCATTAGTATTTATATTATTATATGCATTCCACCAGTTAGTAGGTGATGAGATACTGGAACCAGAACCTCCACCATTAGGACTTATATAAATTGTATTAGAATTAGACTGTAAATTACTATTGTTTTGGATTTCATTATAACTGGAATTATTTATATTATTATTTTCATTTAATAATAAATTATTAGAGTTATTAGTATCATTAACTTGAATATTATTATTTGTATTATTTGTTGCACTAACACATGTTATTAAGGTTAATGATAAGATTATTGTTAAAATTGATATGAATATTATCTTTTTTTTCATAATATACTTTAATTCTCCCTCCTATACTTATTTTTTATTTTTATATGTACGAATATATTAATTTAATGATTTTATTATTTTTTTTAAAAATTTATATTGTTTAAATCTCTTGTTTAGTTATATTATATTGTAAAAAAATTATAGGGAGGTTTATTGATTGTTTTATTATGTTTTAATATATTATTAATATTATTTTTAATTTTAATTAATTTATAAGATACTTGCATATGTTAAGTAAATTTATTTATTTATTAAAATCTCCCTTTTTTTGTTTATATTTCAGATTTAATCTTTAAGTGAAGAAAAATTTGATTAAATATTTTAAAATTTTTTTTATAAAAATATTAAACTAATGTTTTAATTTTTACAAAAATTTTTTTAGAATTATTTAAATATAAATAGAGTACATATTATTAATTGTAAATCGGGTGCATATAAAAAATTTTAAAAGGTTTAAAAATTTGTATTAATCTATAAATTTATACATTTTTTATATTAATTGTATTTTGGGTGCTAATTTTTTATATAATACAATTATAGTAATACTTTATATTAAATAGATAATATCAATTTTTTACAAAACATTAAAAACCCTTTTTAAACTTTTTTTTATAAATTTATAAAAAATTAAGAAGGAGGATAAAAACAGTGCCAAAATACTGTAAAAATTGTGGAGCAGAAATACCTGAAGGAAGTAACTTCTGTAAAAAATGTGGAACACAAACAACTACAAGCCCACAAAACAAAAATGATGGAATTTTAAACAAATTCAAATCATTCAGCACAGCCAAAAAACTCATAATAATTGTACTATTACTAATAATCTTATTTATAATAATAGGTGCACTATCAAGTCCAAGTACAACCACAGAACCAACCTTAAGCTTAACCAATTTAGCAATAACAAGTACAGGTTATGGAGGATACGATGTATCTGGAGATTTAGTAGCAAGCCAAGATTATGATTACCTAGAAATAGTCACAGTATATTATGATGATCAAGGAACTATACTTCAACAAGATCCACTAACTTGGAACATGAATGATGTAAAAGCAAACCAAAACATTAAAGTTTCAGGTACAGCTTATGTAGACAGTGGAACACCAACTAGAGCAGAAATATATGTCTTTGATAGTCCATTTAGTGGAGGAGACCTATCCACCGCAATATACTCACAAAATGTAACATTATAAAAATAATTAATAAAATTAAAATTTTAAATTAAGGGGGAATTTAAATGACAAAATATTGTCCAAACTGTGGAAAAGAAGTAGATGAAGACACAGTATACTGTAATAATTGTAGAGCTGAAATTGACTCCAAAAACCCAACTCCAAAAATAATAAACAATTCCAACCAAAACAGTAACGTAAGTCACACAACTGAATTAGTTTTAGGAATACTCGGTGGAATATTCGGTATATTAGGCGCTATACTTGCAATCATGTTTAGTGCATTTGGTGGAGATGAAATATTAATGCTAGGAATGAGTGCATTAATAGGTTCAATTGTAGGTATAATTGGAGCAGTATATCTAAATAAAAATGCTAAATATGGTGGAATAATATTAATAATATCCGCAATATGGGTACTTATAAGTATCAGCTTATTTGGAGTATTACCTGCAATACTATTAGGTATAGGTGGTATATTAGCATTAATGAAAAAATAAAGAAGTAAATTTTATGAATTAAAAGCCTTAATCTAATTATTAGAAATGGTTTTTAAATTCATATAATCCCTTTTTTTATAATAAGTTATTAAAGGTTTTTTAAATGGAAGAAAAAAATATTATAATAATTTTAGCTACTATTATAATCTTAGTGGTAATAACATTTGGAACCGTTTTAGCAATAGGTAACATTAACCCATTAAATACTAATGACTCTAAAGTTTATGATTTTGGAGAATTCACAATGAATGTTTCATCTAATGCTACTTTTACAAATAATACAAGTACAAACAATCAACTAGTTCCAGGTCAATCATTATTCATTGATGAGAATAATAGTTTAATAGCAAGTTTTGCTTACAGTTCACTATTTAATGGTAATGCTAGCGAAATTATGAGTCAAGCTTTAAATCAAAGTGGAGAAATAAGTCCAGTGAATAATATTAGTAATTTAAATTCTAATTGTAAAATTTATAGATTAAACGATAATAATTCTTATAAAGTCCAATATTTAGGAACTTTTTGTGTTAACAATACTGTAGTTATGGTAGGTGCAAATAATACTGAAGATCTTGTTAAAATGTTAAATAGTATCACTTTAAAACCATTAGACACTTCAGATTATGAAGAAACTGCTCAAAAATCAGTTACTACAAGTTCAAATTCTAATTTAGGTTCATCAAGTAGTGATTCTGGTAGTGATATTTTAACTGAAGGAGATTTACAGCAAGCTCAATCAGAATGGGGTGATGGTGGAGTTAACCCTAATTATGGTAAATATTACCGTTTAAATGGTGGATTATATCGTGATGATTGTCAATACCGTAAAGGTGCAGGTGACTTAACTCCAGTAGATGATCAAGCTAGACGAAATATGGAAGCTGAATATGCATAATATTATTTAATGTTCCAATTTTAACATTTTTATTTTTATTTAGTAATGTTGGAGCAATACAATATTAACCCCATTAGGATCTTGAAAACGTGCCATGGATCCTACACTAATTTCAGTTGGTTCAAGCAAAAATTTAACACCTTTTTCTTTTAAATTTGCAACAGTTTTGTTTAAATCTGTTACTTCTATTCCAATTGAGTATAATCCTACTTTATCAATATTGTTTTGTATTACTTCAATTAAAGTTTCACCTTCACCTTTAAGAAGAGTTATTTTTGCATTGTTTGGTAAATCAAATGTAGATTCTATTTCAAATCTTAATGTTTCATTGTAAAATTTCACTGTTTCTTCCATATTTTCCGTTATCATTGTTGAATATTTAATTTTCATAAACAAAATCTCCTTTAATAAAATTTTAAACTTTGGTTTAAAATCCTCATGGATATATAATACTTAAAATAGCACCTACAAAAACCACAATTACGAGGATTAATGCTATTATTAACAATATTTTCTCTGTAATACTAAAATTACTCCATTTAGTTTCACTTAAATCATTATTATTTTCATCTTCCATTAAATAAGAATCCTCCTTTAATATAATTTCTTTTATAAAACATTAATTTAACTAGTAATTATTATATAATCCTGAAATTATATAGTTTTATATAAATTAATTTGTTTTATTTTTCAAAAATAGATTTTTTAAAAGGGAGGACGTTTATTTATGATTAGAGATAATATTGATCGTGAAGGATTGTATGAAAGATTTAAAGTGGAATCTTATAAATTAGAGAATGAATTGTATAATTTTCTAAATAACAGTCATAAACATTTAAGTGATATTAAAGAAATTTTACATATTGGAAAAAATATTTTAAAGGATTTAGAATTAGCTTATGAGAATGGTTATTTAAGTGATGAAACTTATGAAATAATGAAGTATCTTTTAATACAAATTTTAGATTTATTCCATAATTTCAATCAGAAAACTAGTATGGGTCCTAAGGTTTTACGTGAATTACGCAAAGTTAATGAAAAGGTTTTAAATGAATTAAAACCTAATTAAAATTTTTTTATTAATTATTTATCTTACTTTTTTAGTGGGAATTTTATTCTTACATGTGTGTTTTCTTCAGGAATTTTTATTAATGTTCCATCAATTTGGTTGAGTAAGTTTTTTATTATCATATAACTTAAGTTTTCACTATTTTCAATGTTAATTTCATATTCTAATTTTTGATTTTGATCTATTAAATCCAATACACCAAAATCATTACAGATTCTAAATTTCATATAGATATCATCATTGTTTTCAATTAAATTATACTTAATTGAAATACTATAAACTTCAATAAGAATTAACCCTAAATACATTGCTAAATCTATATCAACCATATAATCTTCTAAATTATATTGTGTATTCAATATAGTATTATGCATTGAAAAAATATTTTTTGTAATCTTAGGTAAAAAATCTTTAACATTAATATAATGGAAATTTGCTGATTTATAAATCTCTTCATGTAAAGAACTCATAAATCTTATCCTGGATCGTGTATCTTCAATAACAACATAAGAATCATCAGGATGAGAATGTAAGTCTATATTAAGTAATGATAAAATAATTTGTAAATTATTCTTAACTCTTAAATTAACATCTTTAATAAGCATATCTTTATGATTTAATTCATAATTATCACTTGTAATATCTTTTATAATTAAAGTAGTCCCTAAAAATTTACCATTATCCATAATTTTATCCTTTGTAATCTCAAAACATTTATTATCCTGTGTTAACTTATATGTCTTTAATTCAGGATTATTATAAAAATTAAACATTTCAGGGCGAAATTTAAATACATTCTCTGCTTTCTGATTAATTATATCCTCAGTGTTTAAACAAAAATCATGACCTTTAGTATTCATTATTTTTAAAATATCTTGACTATTAAAAAAAACAACACCCCTATTTAATTCATTAATTATTTTCATATCTAACAAGTTAAGTAAATCTAAACTATCATACATTAAAACAGATGTTGTAATAAGTAAAATTGAAATGACAATAGATAATGCTTCAAAACTAAAATTAGGCAATATATTTGAAACATTTAATATACTCATCAAGAATACAATTAGAGTAGCAGTAATTAATACACAATAAGATTTTCTAAAAAGCTTATTTCCTTTTATAATTTCCTTAATAAGTAAAAATGCAGTAGTTAAAGCTAAAATAATATTATAACCTACAATTATATGATTACCCCAAGTATAACTATAATGTAATTGTATAGTATAAGCTGAAGTAGACCAAGTTATATTACTAAAATAACAATGTAACCATGGATCTGTAATTACTAAAAACACAACAAAAATTGGTATAATTAATAAACAGCACTCTAATTTTCGTGACATAGTTTTCCCTTTATTTGTGAAAGCATAAACAAATAGTAACCAGAAAACAGGTGCAATACTATAACCAATGACACAGATATGTCCAAAAAAACTCTTAAAATTAAATGGAGTAAAACTACATTCTAATGCTTGAGCTAATAAATCTATAGTAAAAAATATGAATAATAATATTAAATAGTAATAAATTTTATTATCTTTTTTACCTTTAAAAATATAGATTAAATATATACTTATTAAACAAGTTAAATAAAGTAAAATTCCAAATCCAGTTATTTGAATTAACATTAAATTTTTTTATGTTTAAACTTATTATTAAAAATAATGGTTAAAAACTTACAAAATATAAAAATTTTTTTTTATAATGGGAATTTTATTCTGAAATGAGTTCCTTTATCTGGAATAATTTTTAATTCACCATTAATTTGAGAGGTAACACTTTGTATAACAGTCATACCTAAACCAGTACTATCTTCAATTTTATATCCCTCTGGTAATCCTACACCATCATCATATAAATCTAGGATACCCTTACCATTTTGTGTTTTAAATCTTATGAAGAAATGTCCATCTTCTTTAGGGAAAGCATATTTAATAGTGTTATTAATTACTTCTGTAAGAATCAAACCTAAAGAAATTGCAATATCTATGTTTACATTAACATCTTCTAAGTCTTTAACAATTTTAATATGGCTATTGTACATATTAAAAATTCCTAATGCAATATCTGGTAAGTAATCATTAATTTTAATATTATTATTAGATGAAGAATTATATAATTTTTCATGTAAACTTGCCATATAACTTAATCTTAAACGAGTATCATTAATAACTGACATATAATCATCACTATTAAACCGTAAATCTAAGTTTAGTAAGGATAATATTATTTGTAAATTGTTTTTAACCCGATGATGAACTTCTTTTACAAGTAAGTCTTTTTGCTCTAATTCAAAAATATTACTTGTAACATCTTCAATACTTAAAATAGTACCTAATTTTTGATTTTCTTCTTTCATTTCAGACTTGTCAATTTCTAACCATTTATCATTAAGTTTAAATCTAAAAGAATCCAAATCAGATTTATAGTAAAAATCAATTATTTCAGGTTTATCTTTAAAAACATTTTCAGGTGATTGATATAAAGTATTATTAAATATATTTAAATCTGTACATGCTTGATTTACTGATAATAATTTATTCTTTTCATCAAAAAAAAGGATACATATATCTATTTCATTAATGATTTTTGAATTCACAATTGGCAATACTTCAAATGGATTATAAAGGTTTATTGCAAAAAATAAAACTATATATCCAACTAAAATAGATAATAGTCCCCAACTAAATCCAGGTTCGAATTTAGTAAATACAAATAAATTAATTAAGACTATAGATATTCCTACACTTATCATTATTTTATAAATAGTACTATATTCAGAATTTTTATCTTGAATAAGTGCTTTCAAATTCATAAATATAACGGGGAATATCATTAAAAAGTTATAAGTTCGTAAAATTATTTCCCCAAAATTAGGAATGTAATGTAATTGTAATTGATAAAAACCAGGATTAGGATAAGTAATATTATTATAATACCAACCAGTTAAAGGATTACTTAAAGCAACTAAACAAAAAATTACAGGTATACATAACAAAGCTATTTTAAGTTTTTTAGATAAATCTTTTCCATTGTTTATTATTGTATAAGTTAAGATTAATAAAAATACTGGTATAAATGCATATCCTAAGACACAAATTTGTCCAAAAAATGATTTAAGTATAAAAGGAACAGTAATAGTATCTAAACCTTGAAAAAAGAAATTTAAAAAGCATAAAAAGGATATTATGCTGAAATAGTAGAATACTTTATCTTCTTTTCTATGATAATAATGACGAGAGAGACATGCAGCTAATATACCTGCAGTAATCAAAGTCAAACCAAAAAAATTAAAATTAAAGATTAAAATAATAAAATACTCCTACCATTAATTAATATTGTATATAATTTATTTATTCAAGTATAATAAATATATTGAAAAAATTTTAATAATGTAATATTAAATTTCAAAATTATTAATATTTTAAATAATATACCATAAACTAATGGTTTAAAGATTTATAATTTTTTTCTTTAATTGGTAAAATTAACTTAAAATGAGCCCCTTTATCAGGCACTATACTTATTTCTCCTTCTAATTGCTGTGTTAAACTTTTAATAACAGTCATGCCTAACCCAACACTATCCTCAAATTTAAAATTTTCTGGAAGACCTAAACCATCATCATATAAATCAAGAATAGCTTTATCTCCATTTAATCGTAAAATAATATAAAAATTACCATCTTTCTCAGGAAATGCATATTTATTAGTATTATTTATTATTTCAGTAAGAATTAAACCTAAAGGCACTGCTAAATCTAAATCCACAATAACACTATCCATATCACTATTAATTTTTATAGAACTGTTATACATAGTTAATATTCCACTTGCAATATCAACTAAATAATCCTTTAAATCTATATTATTATTAATTGATGATTTATAAATTTTTTCATGTAACTGAGCCATATAATTTAAACGAATCCTAGTATCTTCTATAATACTTAAAGGATCATTAGAATTAAAACGTAAATCCAAGTTAAGTAAAGATAATATTATCTGTAAATTATTTTTCACACGATGATGAACCTCTTTAATAAGCATATCCTTTTGTTTTAACTCTTCCTCATTCTTAGTTACATCCTGTGCAAAAATAACAAGTAAACTCTTTTGATTGAAATGATTAAAGAAAAGTTTATAATAATGATGAATATACTTAATATTAGATTTTTCCGCTTTAATTTTTACAATAAAGTTAATATCAGGTTTTGTAATGCTTAATTGACTTAAAGCTTCTTTTTGAATTATACGATCTTCTGGTACTATGTATTCATAAATATCCTCAAAATTGGAAACATTAATATTTTCTGGACTTGTTTCAAGCATTTCATATATCTCATTTGTCCATTGAATATTTTTTGTTTTATAATCATAGTATCCAAGTGCAATTTCTGCTAATTCTTCCATAGTGTTTAAGATTTTATTTAATCTAGAAGCTAAGATTTCTTTTTGTTTACTTTCTGTTATCCTTTCAAAATCAATCCTATAAACTTCTTTTTGTTTATATATTATAGGGAAAGCTTCTATATGATAATATTCTTCTTTTTCAATATTAGGATTTGCTTCTAAAGTAATACTTTTAATTTCATGACTAGTTAATGCTTTAAATTTATCCATAAACTCATCAGTTGTGATAAAATCATTATCATACAATGAAAATTTATCCATAAATTCATAAAAGTTTAAATTCTTAAATAAATTCATTTTATCAGTATTAAATATTTCAGATATCTTTTCATTACTAAAAACTAATAATCCATCTTTATTCACATATATTATCCCAGTATTACCCATACTAGATATTTTTTCATCTTCCCTTTGATGACTAATTAAATCATTTACTGTTTTACTTATTATGTATAATTGATTGTTATCTCGTATAATATAATACTCAAAGCTTAAAATTAAAATATTATCTTCATATAATTCAATACTAACATCAACTTTCCTATTTTCTGTCCATGCTCTTTGCAGGAATATTAATGGGTTTAAGTTAGGTAATGTTTTAAATAAATTTTTATAAGAGAATCCAATTTCATATCTTTTAAAACTTTTACTGAAAAATTTAGTATTATTAATATACTGATAATAAAAGTCTTCACCATCATTATAAGGTAATAATACACTAAAACTTAAATTTAAACAATCCACTAAACTTAAATTTAAGTTTTTTTAAACTTTTGAAAGTAAAAATAGGGCAAATCTTATTAAATAGGTCAATTATTTATTTATTAAATCTGTTATTAAGATTTAATTTACGATTTAATAGTTAATATTGAAAAATAGGGTTAAATCAATATTTATATGTATATTTGATTTTATGTTTTAAATTAAATGTTTAAGTGAAAATATTTTCTTTAATTTTTAAAATTAATTTAGAAATAAATGATTAAATAAAAAGTATAGAAAAAGTTTTATATTAAATAGTTTTTTATTGTGTTTTGTTTTGAAGGACTTTTAATCCATTTTCAGTTATTTTAGCATATTCTTTTTTAGTATATTCTAATAAACCAGATTGTACTAAATATTTTCGTGCAGATTTAATATTATTACTTATTATAGAATGTCCATTTGTATTAGTTGAATTAATCTCATCTGGGGTTAATTCAAATTTATCTTTTAAGTATTCAAGTGTTTGATCTATATTTTTTTCTTCTTTATCTTTTGAAAAATCAAGTATTGGTATCATTAATTCTAATGGTGTTGGTATTGTCATGTTTTTTTATCTTTCCTATTTTTATATGAGTATAGTATTTAATTGCTTAATATTAAATTTTGTTGTTTTTGGTTTTTCACTCCAATGATTTGTGCATCCTACTTGGTCTAAGATTACACATTGCGCAGGTATTCCTAAACTTCCTGCTTTCCATCCACCATTTATAAGGTTTAATGTGCATGCTACCCCTATTATCCCTAATTCTTTTTTATCTTCTTGGCTTGCATTTTTAAATGCATCTGATTCATGAGTTATTGTATATACTTCAAATTTTTCTTTTTCGCCTTGTTTTTTTAGTTTGTAAGTAGGGCATTGGGCGTTGCATTTTTTACATACATCTCCAAGGTGTGTTTTTTCTCCTTTACATATGTTTTTTGGTAGTCTCATGCATCCTGGGAGTATTAATGCTTTTCTTGGTCTTTTTTGAAATTCTTGATGATTAATTTGGTTCATTATTTCTGCTCCAAACATTTCTAAGTAGTATTCATTTATGTTTCTTGAGCAGAGTATAATGTCCTCTTTGTTTTTATGTTTTATTTGACTTGTTTTTAAGTATTCTTTTATGTTTATTGTGTATTTTCCTAAAGTTTTTTCTGCTTTATCTTGGAAGTTTTTTGTGAATTTTTGGATTTCTCTTAAAATTTTTTCTATTTTATTAATGTTTAATGTTTCTAAATAGTCTAAGAATGTGTTTAAGTGTTTTATTTCATATTTAAATTCTCCTGTTGCTTCGAGGAATTTTATTAGTTTTTTTAGGTTTTGTAAGTTTAGTTTTATTCTTGATTTTTGTGTTTTATTATTTTTTATTATTTTTGTGTTTAATTGTCCTCGTATTTGGTCTATTTCATTTTTTAGTTCTTTTTTTTCTTCTCGTTGTTTTAATAAGTTTGTGAGTTTTATGTAGTCTTTTTGGTTTAGGTTTATTGCATTTTGGATATAGTTGTTCCAGTATGTTCCTATTATTAATGATTCTAGTATTGCTTCTTTTTTTGTTTTATTTTTGGCATGTTTTGTGTAATTGTTTATGTATGTTAAGTATTTTTTTTCTTCTTTTATGATTGTGTTTGTGAACTTGTTTATTGTTTTGTAGTAATTTGGGTCTTCTATGTTGTATGTTATACTCATTTATTTTTACCCTTCTTGTTTTTTAGTGTTTTTTTAAAATATTAATTAAACTAACAATCATTTGTTAGTTTATTCTTTTATTAATTTATTTTTAAGATTGTTTTTTTATTATTACATGGTCAGAGTTTTGATAGTAATTGTATATTGCCCATACTATGTTTCCAACAAATAATGTCCACCAGCAGGTTAGTATTGCTACTATTAAATGGGAGGGAGTTGATCCATAATTAGGTTTCATTAAGTTACAGGTTTTTTCTCCTCTTTGTTCTGTTTTGTATCCTCTTGTTATGTATTCATCAATTAATTCTTCATATTGAGCATCATTTTCTGTTTTTCTTATTCTTGTTGTTTCCATATTTTTATCTCCATGATTTTTATTATCAAATGTTATTTTTTTTATTAAAAAAAATATATACTAACACTTGTTAGTTTTTATTTTGTAATAAATACTATATAAAGCTAACGATTGTTAGTAAAAATTTTTAGAAAAAAACCATTAAAACTAAATAAGATAAAAAAAAGAAAAAATAAACTATGAAAGAAAAAAACCAAACACCAACACCAAAAAAAGAAAAAACAATAATAGGACTAAACTACCTAATAACAATAATTTCATTACTAATACTATTCTCAATAATACCAATATCACAAATCATAATAGGCAACAACACACAACCAATACCACTAAGCCTAATAACAATAACACTAAGCTTACTACTAAGTTACTACATCATAATAACCTATCCAAAACATGAAAACAGCGGAATAATAATATTACTCCTAAACATACTACTATTTGGATTAATATTCTTACACGTAAACATAAACATAGGATAAAAAAAATAAAAATAAAAATTAGGATTAAATATAAAAAAATTTAATCCTCAACATTCTCCTTTTTCAAATTTAATTTCAAAAACAATTGACAATGATCAGATAAGTTAAAATCCTTAATCTCACAATCAACAACAGAATCCATTAAACCATCATTAACAAAGAAATAATCAAGACGTAAACCCCCACCTAAATTAGGATTATTACGAGTTCTCCAAGACATCCAAGAAAACTTTTCCTCCTCAGGATATAATTCACGAAAAGCATCTTTAAAACCACTCTTGAGGAAACAATCAATCATCTTACGTTCTTCAGGTAAAAATCCAGCACTTTTAAACTCTTTAAAATAAAGATCTCTTTTATCATGAGCGATGTTAAAATCACCACAAAGAATCACATTCTTACCTTCATCATGCAAATCTTTAACATAATTAAATAATTTATAAACAAAATCATGCTTATGCTGTAACCTTAACTTATTACTCCCACTTGGAATATAAGCATTTATAAGAGTAAAATCAGGGAAATCAAAACGTAACAAACGACCCTCAATATCCTCCTCAATATTTAAACCAGACTGAATACTTAAAGGTTTAACTTTACTATAAATAGCAACACCACATAAAACAGGATTAGGATTACTATAAAAAACATTCATATAACCAGGAATATTAATTAAATCTTCAGGTAAATTATCTAAACATGTTCTAGTTTCTTGAATACAAATTATATCAGGATTTTCACCACTCACAACATCAAGAAAACCTTTACGTTTAGCACTTTTAATTCCATTAAGATTACAACTCATAATTTTAAAATCAAAATCAATCAAAAAAAATCACCTTATTCCAAACTTTTTTTTATAAATAGAAAAAATTTAAATTATTTTTAACATATAACTTTTGAATAAATATTATATTATAATTCATTTCTTTTAATAATTTCGAAAATAAATTACTAAAATAATTAAAAAATTAAATAACAAAATATTTAACCTATAAACAATATAAGAACATACAATTTAATAAAATAAACAATGGATGCCATTATATAAAAAAAGTAAAGGATGTAAGTATAAAATGAAATGTCCAAAATGTCAAACCATAAATGATTTTGAATCAGTTTACTGTTACAAATGTGGGACAAAATTAAAAGGAGAAAAAAAACAAACACACCATTTTCAATACTTCTTATTAACTATATTCGCAATATTAAACATTGGTTTACTTCTTGTATACTGCATATCTGAAGTATTATACATCAATACACTTGCAAGTAGAATAAATCAAAGAAAACATTATATAAAGAATTTTAGAATAAATTTATATCATCAATTACAAGATTTTATTAAAACAATTAACAAAAATTTAACTATTTTTAAAAAATTTTAGAAATTAAAACATGGAAATAATTATTATGTCCAATAATAAGGAAAATAAGGATTTAATAAAAAAAGAAGATAAATTAAAGAATAATAAAAAAGTTAAAAAGAAAACTAACCTTATACAAACTGTAGATTATATTTTCAACTATGAAAATGACAATATTTAATCTAAAATTTTACTAATTTTCAACAAAAAAATGGATAAATAAAAATTTTATTAAAAATTTTATTTTTATCACATTTCACTTTCAACAATATCTTCACTATGTATTGGAGGATACCATTTTTCAGCCATAAATGTTGGTAATACAGCACTTAAAACTAATACTCCAGTTAAAACACTATAAGTAGTTTGATTAATTAATCCAGAATTAAGACCAAATAAAGCTGCTACTAAACCAAATGTTAAACCAGTACTCATCATCAAAGTAACATAAGTATAATTAGATTTAAGGAAATATCTACTAACATAATAAACACCTACATACTTACTTAATTGACGTAGAGCAAACATCACAATGAAAATTCCAAAAGAGGATAAAATCAAAGGTATAGAAACTTTCATACCACCCATTATAAAAAATATAGGAGTTAATATAGCAAATGCAACTGTTTTAAATCTTGATTTAACATTTAAATCTCCACGGTTTTCTTTAAAGTATCTAGATAAGATCACACCTAAAACAAAAGAAGGTAATATAGCTTGACCTCCACCTAAACTAGCAAAGAATATGAATATCAACAATAGTAAGAAAATATATTTGATTTCAATTTCAGCTAATTTATTTTTAAGTTTAACATTATTAAATATATAATCTGAAAGGTAATAAGATAATACAAGTACAACAATTGAAACTACATAAAATATTACAGTATATATGTCAAATTTGACAAACAAAACACTTAATGCTACAGCAGTACACATATCTGTGATGAAAGTTGCAACCATAATAAGTTTACCAATTTTCTCACTAAATAATCCTTTTTCTGCTAAAACACTATACACTACAGCTATACTTGTTTCAGATAATGCTGTAGCTGTAAGTAAACTTGGATTTAAACCCCAACCTATAATATTATATGTTAAAACAAATATAACAGCAAAAGGTATTAAAAACGATAAGAATCCTATAGTAAAACTTTCTTTAAAATTCTCTTTCAACATATTTACATCTATTTCTACACCTGCAAGGAAAGTTAAAAGTATACCTCCAAAACTTGCAAGGTATAACATCCATGATTCCGCATGAAAGAAACCTAAGTTTCCAACGATTACTCCAAGTAAAATTTCAATAACTGTAACTGATATTCCAGCACGTATTGAGATTAAACTAGCTAGTAATATTAATATTCCTAAAATTAAAGGAAATATATCAGCCATTATTAATGGGCCTCCATTTTTTTTGATTATTTTTATTAAATTAAAAAAATTTCACTAATCTAACAGATCTTTAGATTGTGAAATATAGGGTGTTTTTATGGTGAAAAAATGTAAAAAGGAAGGGAGGGTAAAATAAAAATATTTCTTAAATTTTATTTTATTTAGTATAAGTTAAAAAAAATTTTAGTTTTAATTAAGCTTTTTCGTTTATATAATCTATATTTTATTTATTTAGATTGTTTTTAATTATTAAAACCATATCCTTTATTTTTTTATAAATTAAATTTTTTATATTCTACCTTAAAAAATATTTTTAGTTATATTAAAAAGAATTTATAGAACATTAATTCTAATTTTAAAAAATTTTTTAGTCCTTTTTAGGAGTGAGGTTATAAAAAAAGAAACTAAATAGTAAAAACTTTTTATTTTTTAGAATAAATTACTCTTTACCTTCTTTTTAAAAAGTTATGGTTTAATAATTTTTCTTATTTTTATTTATTATTTAATTTTCAAAATATTATTTTTTTAGATACAAGAAATTTTTTTAAATTAAATATTTAATTAAAATTCTTTATTGAAAAAACTTAATTTCTTTATTGTTTGAGAGGTAATAAAAAAATGTTTAAATTTTTTTTACTTATACAAAAAATAAATTTTAAAAATTATTAAGTTTTTCCCAACCTTTAAATTTTTCACATTTTTTTTAAAAAATAGAAGTCATTAGCAAATAAAAAAAAATGTTAAGTAAACATTAGCTTTTTTTATGTGCAGTTTTTAATAATTTTTTAAAAAATTTTTTTGTAGGTGGACTTCATCACCTGGAAAAATATGTTTAATTTTCCCTTGTTTAAAAAATAATTAATTAAATAATTACTTTTGATATTCCTTTTTAAATAAATCAATACTGTATGTTAATTCTTTTTTACTAACACTAGCATCTTCCCATCCAAGAACTTCAACTTTTTTTCCTTGTAAATTTTTATATACACTGAAAAAGTGACTGATTTCTTTAGGTATATGTTCAGGTAAATCTGAAATGTCTTTGATTTCATTAAATCTTGGATCATCACAGGGTACTGCAAGTATTTTAAAATCTTTTTCCCCAGTATCTATCATTTTCATTAAGCCAATTGGGCGAGCTTTAATTAAGCATCCTGTAAAAGTTGGTTGATCCATTAAAACCATTATATCCATTGGATCACCATCATCGTATATTGTTTGTGGTATGAAACCATAATCTACTGGATAATGGACAGGTGAATATAGAACTCTATCTAATTCAAAAGCACCAATTTCTATATTGTATTCATATTTATTTCTAGAACCATTAGGAACTTCAATGATTGCATTAACTTCTTCAGGTACATTTTCACCGGGTTTAATTGTTTTCCATAAGTTATTCATAATAATTTTTCTCCATTAATCTTTTTTTTTAGTGGGTAATGAAAATTTTTTTTTATAAAAATTCATATAGATTAAATATTTAAATTTTCAATAATACGAGAATTAGTAATTTCAAAAAAAATTTTAATGTTCATGTTTTTGGATAATAATTCTTCTTTTATTTATGAATAAATATTTAATATATAATTCATTTTTTTTATAAAAAAATTTTACATTTTTTGTTGTAGAAGTCATTATCCAGAAAAAAATTATTTAATATATAAAAAAATTAGTCTGGCTGTTTTAAAAGGTGAACTTCATCACCTTAATTATATTTTAGATTTTTTTATTATATAAAAGTTTTCTTAAAAAAAATAGGGGCTTTGCCAAAATAAGCTTAATATATTAAAAGAAAGTGGTAATGGTTTAAAAGTTAATATGCATATTAATTGAATTAAGTATTAACTAAAATATTTTTATTTAAATTTTAATGATTAATATAATCTATTAAGATTTAAGATGTAAATATTAAAAAAAAAGAATATTTTTAAGGATTTAAAATTAATATCATCCTTAAAAGTTTAAATTTAAGATTTTATGCTTTTAATGTTTTAACTATACTGTTTACTGGATTTGCAGTATCTTGAACATTCCAATCTGCATTATCTTCCATTGCAACAATGATAGTGTATTTTGTGTCTTCTTTAGTTACATAGTAAACGTAGAATGGAACACCTGAATTATCATATTGTTCTTCAGTTGTTGTAGCTCCGTTTAAGGTTATGTTTTTTTCAGTTTTGAATGTGAAACCTTTATCTGCCCAAGTATCTTTTGTTACTTTAACAGCATCTGAACCTACACTAATGAATATTCCATCAGCTTCGTTTGAAATACTCACCATACTAGTTTCACTAGATGAATTAAGAGTGAAACCTGTTGGTATGGTGAAAGTACTTCCATCATCTAAAGTAGCATCTGCTGCAAATACAACACAAGATCCTGCTACTGCAATTACACCTACAAGTAGGATTAAACTAATACAATTTTTTAAGTTGAACTTCATTTTTAAATCTCCATATTTTTTTAAATAAAAATATACTTATGGAACTTATTTATATATAAGTTAATAATTTTATTATTAAAGTATAAATTATAAGTATAAATAATTATAATTGTTTTAATATAAATATCTTTATATTATATCCATATAGAAAAAATTTAAATTATTAATTAAATTAGTATAAATATTTAATAAAATTAATCTTTTAAATTAAAAAATAAAAAAATAAGTAAAAAAAAATTTAATTATACATATTCAGTTGAACCTTTAACAGTTCTACTATCTAAACCTTCTTGCACACATAAAGGACAAGTATTAGATCCATCAGTAACTACTCTACCATGAGTTGTGCAGTAACGTGTTTTAACACCACTACTGGAACCACTACTAGAACTACTAGAACTTGTATCTTTAGATACAGATTTTGAAGAACTACTAGAACTTGAAGTTCCAGAATCACTAGTTGTTCCCTGATTCTGAGAACCTTTAGTTATAATTAAAGATTCTAAATAACCTTGAGTATTATGCTCTTGATTACCTCCACTCATTTGGATTAAATAATTCTTACCATTTAAATATTGAGTAGATGCAACAGCACTAGAACTACTAGGATTATCAGATGAAACTGTAATAGTTAAAGTGAAGCTATCACCTTGACCATTAACATTATATGTTTCAGTAAAACCTGAACCAGTAGATTGATTAGAGACTAATTTATAATTATAACCAGTCAGATTTAATTTCAAATCTCCTGTAGCTAAAATCTTTTCTTCTTGTGAAAAAAGATTTATACCAGAACCAGAAACTAAAAATACTGTACCTGCCACTATTAAGCAACACAAAATAACTGTCAAACAGATTATTATAAGTTTGTTAGATTCCACAATTTTCACCCCCACATTAAATTTAATGATTAATTTTAAATTATAAAGGTTATTACTTATATATTTTCCTAAATAAATCTAAGATAAATATTAAAAAGAGAATTTAAACTAATTTTTAAGAATAAAACTGAAAAAAAATAAAAAAGAGTATAAAAAAAATTTTTGTTTTTAATAGTAGTAATCTTTAATTCTTGCTCCAATATTACTACAAATAAATGCAACAACTATTGCTACTATGATATCCCATATGAACCATCCAAATCCATTATAACCTCCACATGCGAAATCAATAACAATTGCTGAGATTAGACCTAAGATTAAACTGTTTAAACCAAGATCACCTAATTCATTAGCACTTAAGAATCCCATTATAAGAGCACCGATTATAATTACCCAGAATGTGTGAGCGAATACTCCTAAAAAGATTGTGATTATTAAACCGAAAATTAAAGGTAGAAGATATTTAGCCACTAAAGTATTTTCACCATTCATTCCTCTAGCTTGAACTCCTAACCATCCGAATATGAATGCTAATATAATTGCAATAATTAAATCCCATACTAACCATCCGAATCCATTATAACCTCCAATAGCGAAGTCTATAATGAGTACAGATATAACGGCCACTATAACACTATTTATTCCAAGATCAGTCATTTCATCTATTGTTAATAAACCCATAATAAGGGCTCCAATAATGATTCCATAGGTATTATGTCCTACAAATCCTAATAAACAGGTAATTATTATCCCAATTATTACAGGTAATCCAAATCTTTTAATGGAATTATCTGTATTAAAATCTAGATTAAAATCCATTTTAAAAACACCTCCATTTAAATTGTAAATTACTATTACTTTATTAATATAATAAAAGTGTTATTTAAAATTTTTTAAAAAAAAGTTTAAGAAAAAAAATTAAAAAATTGTCTATTTATTTTTAAGATTTTTTCTTACATGAAAAGCAAATATCATCTTGACTATTAGTTTTAAATGTTTTACCACATACACGACAGGTTACAGTATGTAAACTAGTTTTTTGTGGATTTAAATCTGTCATTTGACAAGGACATGTACCATTAGTCATTTGTCCTTTAATTTTCTGTTCAAATGCTTTATCTTCATTTAACATTTTTATACTAACCTATTAATTACATAAAACACATTCACTAGAAGATAGGCCTAGTGAACTTAAAAATAATGTGTAATCTTTTTGATTTAATTCATTTAGAGGCATTAATGAAAAAATACTAATTAAACCTTCTTTTAATAGTTCAGATAATCTTTTAAAGGTATCATCATTTAATACTTCATCAAAATTTCTTTCATTAATGATGAAAACTATATCTACTACAGGTTGTAATCTAATTTCTTGTATCTTATTTGATTCAACATTAACTTTATCACTATTTCTGTCTTTCTTGAAAACTAAAATATCTTCACTAGAATCATTTGTCACTACACCAACTCTACCATTATCAGGTAAAGTATAAAATAGTGAGTAAGATCCATTTGCCCAGTTTCTCCATCTTTCAACATTAAACACTGTTTCCATTTTTTCAACACATCCTTTAAAAATTTTTTTTTATATTTCTAATTCTAATATAAGCTGGTCATGATCTGATAATTCATAATTTAACATATATGCATTTTTCAAATTCTTTTGTAATTTTTTATTTACAAATATGTAATCAAATTTAAATCCACCTTGGATTTCATATTCTCTTAATCTTGAACTTCTCCAAGTGTATTCTCTATCTTCTTGATGGAATACTCTGTATGTATCTATAAATCCTGAATCTATTAATTCATCAAATAGTTTTCGCTCTTCAGGCAAATATCCTGGTCCAGTATAGTTAGGATTATATAAATCTTGTTCTGTGTGTGCTACATTAAAATCTCCACAGAGTATTACATTATGTCCTTGTTGGCGTAGGCTTACTACATAATGGAACGTGTTATATATGAAATCTATTTTATGTTTAATGATTTCTTCACTATGACCATTAGGAGCATAAGCATTGATTAAAACAAAATCATCATAATCTAAACGGAGCAATCGTCCTTCTTTACCATCCTCTATTCCTAATCCCCATAATACTAATTCTGGTTTGATTTTAGTGTATATTGCTACTCCACTAGATCTTCCACGTTCCCTAGTGTAAAATTTACTTTTATATCCGGGAATATTACGAACTTTATCTTTTAATTTATGCTCAGGTGTTTTAACTTCTTGTACACAAATAATATCAGGATTAACTTCTTTCACAACTTTTTCAAAGCCTCGAAGGAAAGCTGCATTAATTCCATTTAAATTACATGACATTATTTTATAATTTTTCATTGTGTTTAACTTTTCCCTTAAAATATATTACTTATTATGTACATTTTTAAGTTTTTTATTAATAAAGTTTTTCATAAACATATTATTTTTTAATCTAAATACATTTGTCTTAATTTCATTATTTCATCATCATTTATTCCTAAAAAATTTCTACGATAATTATCTAAACCACCATAATAAGCATTAATTGTACTGAAAACATTTAAAATATAAGATTCCTTAGCAGTTAAAATTGTGTATAATACATTTCGTAATTCTGGACTTATTTCCTGTTTGATATTATATTTACTTATAGTTGCCTTAAATTTTTCATGCATAAAATGTCCAGTTATATGATAATCTTCAACTATAACATCTAAGGATACATTTAAACAAGCAAGTAAAATTGCCGTACAAACCCCAGTCCGATCTTTACCTTCATTACAGTGCCATAAAGTGCTACCATGTTCATGATTTATAATTATTTTTAAGAATTTACCTATCTGTTCTTGAGAGTATTTACTGTTTACCATATCAGCATATAATGTCATCATATACTCTTCAGGAGTTAATCCTTTTGATTTAAAACTTCCAAGTAATGTTTCAACTTTATCAATATTTGGACTTTTACTATGAATTAAAACATTTCCAGGATTTTCCAATATTTGATTCACTATTACTTTAACTGTTGGAAAGTAAGGATCCGGTGTTTCACTTATCTCAATTCCTGTACGTAAATCTACTATTAAACGTAAATCATAATCTTCAATGAGAACCGCTTGATCATGTGGGCTTGCATTTTTCAACACTCCACTTCTAATTAAACGATGATGTTTAATCTTGTGACCATCTAATGTTGGTATTCCTCCAAGATCTCTTGTATTATATAATCCTTCAAGTGGGATTTTATTTATATTTGTATTCATAAAAGTTTTTATCCTAATATTTTTATTATTCAGATTTTAATGATTCTATTAAAGTATTAGTTGGTATTTGTATTACTTTTTCATAGTAAGGCATTAAATATTCATAAGTATCAATTAAGTATTTTAAATCTTCATTTAAGGATTCATCACTTATTTCATCTAACTTATATTCTTTACCTACAATATTTCCAGCAGCACACTTTCTTGGATTAAATTTAAATTCTTCAGGTACATCATCTAGATAAGTTCGTAACTTTTCACCACGAATAAAAAGTAAATCCATATTACCAGCTAAACCTTTACAACCTTGATCTAATTTCACATATAAACGATTACTCTTAGGGTAAAAACTATAACCTAAAAACAATCCAGTCCTATAAGAATCACCAGCATTTAAATTAAAAATAATAGCAAAAGGAACATTCAACCAATTCTTCCGACCAGTATGAATACTAACCTTATAATCTTCAGGTTCATCCACAATACTATGAATACTTGATTTTAAATCATCACAGTATTCATCTTCAATCTTAGAAACAAATTCACTTTCACTTTTAGATATATCCATTTCATCTTCATAATTTAATAAGATATCCTTAAAATTTTCACTATTCAAAATATAACACACTCCCAAAAAAATATATTATTTAATTCTCCATTAAAGTTAAAATCATAGCCTTTAAAATACTACTAGTTAATTTCACATTAACTAATTCATTAGTATACTTAAAAGATTTAACACTTTTATCAGTATCCTTAAAATATTGAGGCTTAGCCCTAGATTCAATTTGAACTTTTAAAGCATCACTATAAGTAGTTAAATTCATAATTTTACTAAAAGGAATATTACTTGACTTTAATTTACCAGTATAAACTATACGTTTATTAGTTAAAATAAGTTTACCAGAATCAATTTGAGTTAAAACATCACGAGAACTACTCTGACCTTGAGCCCCACCTAAACGAATATTAACACCTTTAGCAACACGAACAGAACCACCACCATAACCACCAGTACTAGTTCTAACAGCCCTAGGCTCTAATAAAATCACATTATCCAAATCCAAATATGCAATTTCACCCCTTTTAAGAATAATAGAACTAGTAGTAATAGGTTTTAATAATTCAGGATGTTTAGGTATAAGCATTGGCAATACATTAGTTGCTTGTTTAATTTTCTCCTTTCTAACTTTTTCTTCACCTTCACGTTTTAACTTTAATTTTTTAGCAGCTTCTTTATCTAAAACTTTCTGCTCCTTATCTGAAATTCCACCCTTAAAAATACGGTACCATTCATCCTTAGTTAAACTTTGATTATTATACTTAAGCCAAACAGCATTATCCTTATTTTCAATATCCTTTAAATTATAAGCATGCATATTTTTACTAAATTTCAAACCACAATCAGGACAATAATATGTATAAGAATTTTTAATTAAACCATTCTTTTTATACTGATTAAGAGATTTTTTTTCACAAACGGGACAAAAATAAGAATTAACTTTAACACCAAACTTATCATTTATCTCTTGATTTTCATTATCTTTTATATTCTTTTCAGGCTTGTTGTTCTCTTCAATCACATTAGTAATTTTTTCCTTTGTTTCTTCAGATACATCATTTTTATCATTGGTAACAGGTTTTTTAGTATCAATTAATTCCTCAATATCCTCTGATTTTTTAGATTCATCAGATTCATTATTTAAATCTACAGTGACTTCTGAGTCATCTTTTTCATCAACAACAGATCCCACAGTATCAATTAATTCTTCAGGTTTATCAGTTTTAGATTCTTCATTTGCTAAACTTTCATTATTAATATTAGATTTATTTAAATCTTCACTATTTACATCTTCAGAATTTAATGCATCCATGTTTTTAAAAGGATGACCGCAGTTTACACAAAATTTAGATATGTCTTCATTTTTATATCCACATTCAGTACAAAATTTAACCATAATTACCATCCTTTAGGTACTTTAATAAAACTTAATAATTTAGGTTCTTCCCCTTTATTTATTTCACTTGCAGATGAATATGCATCAATAATTTGAACAAAGTATATAATTATGAGAAAAGCAGTCATATTTGAATTTACTCCTATTGAAAAGAAAATTATTGCTGCTAAAATAAAGTATAGTAAACCTCTTTTTGTTTGCTTATTATACCAGGCACCAGCACCTATAAAAATTACCGCGAATAGTATACTTAAAAACTTGTTTTTATGTTTTAAAGGTTTATGTATCTGATTAGGATTAACATTATTATTTTTAGTGGATTCAAAATTTACATTATCAATATTTCTAACTGATTCTCCTTTTTGGTTTAAATTAGAATTACTTATTGGTTCAGCTTTATTTTTAATATTTAAATCTTTATTTTCTTTGTTAAATTTAGCATCAGCATCATGTAAATTTTTATTATCCTCATTAGAATTGAGATTCGTATTATCAGTATTAATATTTGTTGAAGATAAATCTACATTAAGTTTGCCTCCGCAGTTTAAGCAAAACTTAGCATCAGATTCATTTAAATATCCACATTTTGGACATTTTTGTTTATTTAAATTATTTTCACCTAATTTATATCCACAGTTTAAGCAAAACTTAGCATCAGATTCATTTAAATATCCACATCTAGTGCATTGAACATTTGATTCATCACTCATTTTATATAAACCCCCATAATATTTTCTTATAATTATATCTACTTTTATAATTAGTAATATTAATAAGTTTTATAAAAAATTTTTTATATATTTCAAGAAAAAAAAGATTTTTATGAATCAAATGAAATTATATTTTAAATATTTAAAAAAAAAAGAAAAAGAAAATTAAGTAAATTTTTACTTAATTTAAGCAGTTACAGTTATAGTGTTATATGCTGTAGAAGCTTCATATCTGCTTGTTCCATCATATGAACAGTGTGCTGTGTATTCACCAGCGTATAAGTTGATTTGTAATTGGTATGCTCCATCAGTATCAGTTGTAGCCCAGTAAACTTTACTTGCACCATCACTTAAACGGGTTAATTTTAATGCAACATGTTGACCTATTAATGGTCTATTATTTGCATCTAAAAGTTTACCTGTGAAGTTTTGACCTGCACCATAAGTTTCATTGAACTTATCAGCAGTTAATACTGTTAAAGTTTTATTACTTGCTTCTTTTTGAACAACTATATTATTATTACAAGTACTTGGTAAGAATTTACCAGTCTCACCAGAATAAGAACATTCAGCTGTGTATGATCCGGGTGCTAAATTAATTTCTAATTCTGCAGTACCAGTGCTACTAGTTGTACTAAAGTAAGTTTTACTTGCCCCATCACTTACACGGGTTAATTTAATTGCTATATGTCTTCCTACAATTACTGCACCATTTAAATCTGTTAATTTAACAGTGTAGTTTTGTGGATTACCATAAACAATGTATAAGTTTTCACCAGTTAATACTGTGGTTGTTACTCCAACACCTACTACAACAGTTTTAGTAGTGTTATCATAAATTCCATTTTCAAGATAAGTTACGGTTAAGTTAAAGTTACCTTCTTCATTAGGTAAGGTTACAGTATAATTTGCTTGACCATTAACTACTTTAAGTGTGGTTGTTTGTCCATAGAATTTAACTGTTATTGTTCCATTTAAAGGAGTACCATTACGGTTAGTTACATTAATAGTTGCTGTTATAGTTTCTCCAGTTTCACCATTGATTGTTGGAACATCTATTACAACTTTTTCTTTAGTAACTACTAAGTTTGCAGATCCAGTTGAGGATTCATAAACTTCATTACCTAAATAGGTTGCAGTCATTTGATATTGACCTAATGGTTCTATGATAGTGTATTGAACAGTTCCTACTCCGTTAGATACATTTACTAAAGTATCCTGATCGTAGATATGGATTTTAACTGTTCCGTTTTTAACATCATAACCAGATTCATCTACTACATAAACATTTAAGGTTACAGTATCTCCAAGTGATCCTTGAACATCATCTATTTTGATTATTGTTGGTAATCCTTTAATATTTAATTTTCCAGCAGTAGTTGTAACTCCATAAGTATTTTTGTATCCATTATAAGTTACATAGAATGTGTATTCTCCACTTGCAGTTAATGTTATTGGAATTGAATAAGTTCCATTGGTTACATTTACTGTACTAATGTTTACTCCATTAATTGATAATGTTACATTTCCTAAACTTATAGGGTTACCTTGATTATCAGTTAATGTTCCAGTTACATGAGTACTTGTTAACACATCACCTGTAACATTGTTTACATTTAAAACTACACCAGTACCATTAATTGTTTCAGTGATAGTTTGTGAACCTATGGTTGCACTTACATTACTGTTTTCATTAGATTTGTAGTATGTTGCAGTGTATGTTCCATTTTCAAGTGTTGCACTTGTTGGACTTATACTTCCAGTTGTTGCAGAAAATGTTACTGTATTAAATGGGATGTAATATTCTAAATTCTTTTTATCTGAACCAGTTGTAGTGTATTTGTTAAGGTTTGCTGTAACACTTACAGTATTACCATTATCAGTGGTGGTCATATCCATTATTACCCAAGTTGATGGTTTAAAGTTTATATCTCCATCTTTTTGAGGGTTTGTATTATTTCCCCACCAATTGTAATCTGCACTACAGGTTCCACCATTATTATAAACACTTTTACCTTCAGGTGCATTATTTCCATAAAATGCACAGTAAGATGCACTAAATTGTGAAATAGCATTATTATAAACAGCTCCACCATATACGGTTGCAGTATTATATGCAAAAGTAGAGTTTATTACATCAGTAAAATTTGAAGATCCAATAGTTGCAATAGCTCCACCATATTGTGCAGTGTTGTTGAAGAATAAAGTATTGTTTATACGTGAGGTACCATTAACATTATATTTGTAGATAGCTCCTCCACTTCCAGTTGCAACATTGTTCATAAATATAGTGTTTTCACCTTTATTATAATAAGTGTAAAGGTGTCCTTGTGTAGAGTATATTGCTCCCCCATTATATGCTGTATTATTAATGAAGTTGGATCCATAAGACCATGTTAAGAATTTATTATAAATTGCTCCACCAAAACCATTTTTAGCATTCAAATTACTGTTAACACTATTATTTATTAAATCAGTGTGTCTTACACTTAATCCACCACGTTCTACATAAGCTGCTCCACCCTTTTGACTTGCATAGTTATTGCTTAATGTACTGTTTTCAATGATGAATTTACTGCTTTCATCTTTGCTTGTGTATTTACCATTTATTGCTATTGCTCCACCTGCAATGGTAGCATAATTATTTGTTAGGGTACAATTGTAAATATTAACATTAACATAATTGTTTTCGTCATTTATATAAATTGCTGATCCATAATCTGCTCTTGCATGTGTGAAGATTAAACCGGAAAATGTAACATTGGAGTTTCCTGTAACGGTGAATAAACGGTTGCTGTTACTTCCATCGATTATTGTATTTAAAGTTTTATCCATGGATGTAATTGTTAAATCTTTATTAATTGTAATACCAGTATTTCCTGTACCAGAATAAGTTCCATCATATAAGTATATTGTACTTCCACCTGTTGCAGAACTAACTGCTTTGTTGATAGTTTGGTATGGATTAGATGATGATCCAGTTCCATCAGTGTCACTACCTGTTGTACTTACATATATAGAATTTGCATTTTCTGCAGTTAATGTTTCTTGATTTTGTATTGTTTCAAGATTTGAGTTACCTAATGTAGTATTAGATGAGTAAACTGCATTAACTGATGCGTCATCTAGTGTAATACTAGTACTATCCGCATTAGTAGTGTTAGTATTATCTGCTGCAAATGCTGTATCTACAGATATGCATATTGCAAATGCAAGTAATGCTATTAAAACTAATGAGTATAGTTTTTTAGACTTAATACTTTAACCTCCTTATATTTAAAGTCATAAAAAATTTTGATATTTTATAAATTTAAGAAAAAACAATGTTTTCCTCATAAATTTTTAAAAAATATACATTATTAATTTAAGTCTATAATTGTATAAAAATTTTCTTATAATAATAAAATTAGAATAAATTATATTACTTAATATTTAAAAAAAATAAAAAAATAAAAAAAATTAATTTACAATAATATTTGCATTAGAATAACTAGATAAATATAAATCATTACCAGAATAAGAAGCCTTTGCAGTGTAATTACCTTTATATAAGTTTATTTCTAATTGATATTCACCATTAGTATCAGTAGTTACCCAATAAATTTTACTTAAACCATTAATAGGATTAGTTAAATTTAAAGCAATATGTTGACCAATCACAGGATTACCCAATTCATCAGTTAATCTACCAGTAAAATTACATCCTGCATTATAAGGATGATTAAATTCATTAGCACTTAAAATAGTACCAGTCTTATTATCCAAATTGCTCTTAACAATTATTGTATTATTAGTTTTACTAGAATTAAAATTACTTATACCATCAAAATAAGCATTAACTAAATATTCACCTGGTGCTAAGTTTATTTCCAAACTTTCAAATCCTAAAGTATCACTACTAACCCAATAAATTTTACTTAAACCATTAATAGGATTACTTAAATTTAAAGCAATATGTTGACCAATCACAGGATTACCTAATTCATCAGTTAATCGTATTGTATAATTTTTTGGAGTTCCATAAATTATTGTTAAATCTTCACCTTTTAAATTAGTATTCACTACTGTATTATTTGTAACTTTTAATGTAGAGTTAAAGATTATTGAGTTAAAATCACTTGTATTGCTTCCTGAATATATTCCACTTAATATGAATTCCCCATAAGATTTTGGAGTGTAATTTATACTTGCAATACCTTCTGTAACATTACAATAATCAATTAGCGTATTGTTTAATGTGAATGTGATTACTCCATTAGTTATTGGATTAAAATTATCATCAGTTAAATTAGCAGTTAATTTAATAGTTTTATTAATATCAATACTATTTGGTAAAGCTTCAAATCGTATAATACTTGTTCTAATATTTCCTAAATTATAAATATAATTTCCTAAGTCACTAGCTGTACAACCATTCATTGTATTATTATTTAGGGTTAAATCTGCAAGGTTATAGATTGCTCCACCATATCTTGCTTGAGAATTTGTTATTGTACAATTTGTTAATGTTAATTTTTGTACTTCATTATTAAAGATTGCTCCACCATTTTTAGCTGCATAAGAATTGGTTATTATTGTATTTGTTATATTACATGATCCAATATTATCTCCATAAATATCATTACATATTGCTCCTGCATCACTATTTGATGAGCGACTACCATTTATCACACTATTTTTTAGGTTTAAACTTCCTACATTATGTATTGTTCCACCTACGAATTTTGCACTGTTATCTTTAAATGTACAATTATTTATTTGCATAGGGAAATAAAAATTATAGATTGCTCCCCCAGTGGAGTCGGCATAATTATTCATAAATAAAGTATTAGTTATTGTGGCTTTACCCCAATTTTTTAATCCTCCACCTAATTCTTTTGCAGTGTTATTTATTATTTGTGAATTAGTTAAAGTTAAAGTTCCAAAATTGTACATAAATCCTCCACGACTAGCTTTATTATTTATGAAACTACAATTATCTATAATTGCAATTCCTCGTGAATTAACTTTTATCGCTCCACCTTCATCACTATACCCATTAGTAAGGGTTAAACCTTTCAGTGTTAAAATTCCCCCTTCATTTATTGTAATTATACTATCAGTGGTTCCTGCCCCATTTATTATTGTTGGAAGATTAGGGTTTGTTGTAGTAATTGTTAAAGTAGTATTTATTTTTATATAAGTATTATTCAATCCACTGTATTCCCCATTATTAAGGATTATTGTGCTTCCACTTGTAGATTTATTAATTGCATAATTTATGGATTGATAAGGATTGTCTTGTTTCCCATTTCCATTTGTATCACTTCCATTTAATGATACATATATATTATTTGATTCTTCATTTAACTCAGTATTAGCTAGAATATCAGAATTTGTATTATTAATTGTTACATTATTAATATTAAGGTTATCTGAAGCTGATACTGAAGTTAATGATAAAAATATTAGTAGTATTAACGTTAAAATTAGTATTGGTTTTTTAGTTTTCATTATCGTATTACCCTATAATTCTTTATTTATTATAAAAAAGTTCAACCGATAAGAATATTCATATCGATATATTTTAAAATATACTTATTTATAGTATTTAAAAATTATTAAAAAAAAATAGTTTAAAGAATTTAAAAAAATAAAAAGAAAAAATAGTAATAAAATATAAAAAATTAGAAATTAATTACACTTTACTGTTTTCAAATCTATCAAATTCAATTTGGAAAGCTGCTCCTCTTTGATTTAACTGTTTAACTGTACCTTCTAATTGATCTATAAGACTATCAATTATAGTAAATCCTAAACTATTTGCAGTTTCAATTGAGAAACCATCAGGTAAACCTTTACCATCATCTGCAACGATTAATGTCATGTGTTCCCCTTCTGATTTAAGTGATACCATGAAACTTCCTTTTTCTCCTTCTTCCCATCCATGTTCAATACTGTTTAATAAGAATTCACTTATAAGTAATCCAACAGGAACTGTTTCTTCCATAGTGAATTCTAAGGATTCAACATCAATAATTGGTCTTATATTACCAGCTCTGTGACTTGAAAGTAAACTTGTTACTTCAGATTCCACATAATGTTCCATGTTTACATGAACTAAATCTGATGAATGATACATACTTTCGTTAATTAACACCATACTGTTAATTCTATCACGAGTAGAACCTACAACTTTATCAGGATCATTAGGATTGAATCGCATATCTAAACTTAAGAAGCTTAAAATAATTTGTAAATTATTTTTAAATCTTTGATATAATCCTCGAAGAATAACATTTTTATCTTCTAAACTTATTTCTAAATTATTATAACTTTGTTGTAATTGTACTACTTCAGATATATCTTGTATGAAACCTGTGGAGTAAGGTACTCCAGTTTTTTCTGGTCCATAACAATGAACACTTAAACTAATATTTTTTATCCCAACTTTAGTTTGTATTGAAAGTTGAGTTGTAAAACTAGATTTATCTTTTATTGCTTGATCAATAAGTCTTCTTACTCTTAATTGTTCTTCCATATCACCATAAAGTTGTGATAGTAATATATCTGTTCCTAATTCTAAGTTTTCTGGTTCCTCTTCCAATATAGAGTAAATTTCATCTGTCCATCTGAAACCATTTATTGGATCCCAATGCATTACTGAAATTAAACCATCATTTGCTACAACTTCTAAGTCCTTTTTTAATTGGAAAGCTTCTTCTTCTGCAAGTTTTCTTTTTGTTATATCTTCACATACAACTTGTACAGCTGGTTTGTTTTTATAATTTACAGGTATCCCTTGTACATTTAACCATTTTGCTGTTCCGTTTGCAAAATATTTTTTAATTGTCCACACATGACTGTACACATCTCTGTCCTGAATTTGTATAAAAGTTTGTAAAGCTTCTGTGGATTTTTCTCCTTCAAATTCGAATTTATCACTTGTGAAGAATGTTTCTACATTTAATTTATTAATTTGTGTTTCTTGATCTTGAAAATTATTTATTAAATCTAAGAATTTTGTATTGGTTCTTACGAATTTTCCTTGATAGATTATTGCCATTGGTGATGGTGCTGTTTCAAATAAATCATGTTCTTCCTGTTGAAACACTAAATCGAATTCTGTTTCTCTTTTTGTTAAAAGTAATATCATATTATTGTATGGTACTATAATTTGAGTGTAAGATTCTATTACTTCTTTTTTAAAGAATTCTAATAAACGGCAATGATAGAATGTTCCTGCCTTTAGCACTTCTCGAAATATTTGAGGATATGCAAGTTCTCCTAGTTTTGGTAATACTCTTGTGAATAATCTTCCTTCTAAAGATAATGGATCGTCTAATCCACCATATTTTTGAAGTAAATCTGCTAATGTATCTGGTTTTGTTATTATAAAGTCTTCTCCATCATGCCATGGTAAAAGTATGTCTACTTTGTATTCCATACTATTTATCAAATTTCTTGTTTGTGAATCTACATTTATGTTTTGGTAATCGTTTTTTATATATTCTGATGGATTATAAAAATTTTCTTGATTGAATATTGCATGATTTATTTCGTTTGCGTCTTGGTCTACTAATGTTAATTTTACCATCAAATCACTCTTTTGAAAAAATAAGGATTAAAAATAATTGTTAAAAAATTTACTTTTCTTTTTATTTATTATACTATACTATTTTAAGTTTTTAATATATAAATTTATAATTTTAGTAAGGGTTTTAGTTTTTTTAGGGATTAATTATAAAAGGTTTGTTTTATTATAAATCTTATTATAGATATATTTTGTATTATTTTATAATATGGGGAAGTTTTTTTATGAAAGATTTTGAAAGTAAGATTAGTAGCATTAGAAAGGATTTAAAACCAGAATTGTTAGATAAGGTTGAAGCTAGTGATAATAGAGTTTTGATTTTTAAGAAAGTTGATTTTAAAGATGAAGACTTTGATTATTATTATCCAATAAACAATAATGCTTACAGTTACCTAAGATTAAAGTATGAAGAATATAAGAAAAATGAACTTTATACTATTGAATATTCAATATTTGATAATGATGAGAAAGCTAATCTAATTTATCAACTAAACCTTATAGGTGTAATGTTAGATAAAATAAAACTTAAGAAAAAAGGTGTAATAAAAGTAGATGAAAAAATTGCAATATACTTTAACACAGCAAATGAACCAACACCAATAAATGAAAAATCTGAAGAAATACAAGATCAACTAACCAACCTTGTAACAAGATTACCAGAAGTAACATTTAATGTATGGAAAAAATTAGATACTGGAATAGAGAAATATTTATAAAAGAAATTATATTTACTTATTTTCCAATTTCTTAATTTCAACTTTCTCTTCTTTCTCAACAGTTCTACCTACTTTTTTAAATTTTCTTAAAATACTATAAATCACAATAAGAACAGGCCAGATTTCTAAACGACCAATCCAAAAATCAATAATATAAACAATCTTAGTAATACTTGGAGATTGATAAGTCATTAAACCATCACTTAAACCTACATTACCCATAGCTGAAGCAATCTCAAAGAGCACACCTGAAAAATCATTATAATAAATTAAAACAATCATTGTACTGAGAACAAAAACTATTAAATAAATTAATATAAACATTAATGTATTTTTCATTATTTTGTCTGTTATAACATGCTTTTTTAAATGATAATATTTCGCATGTACAATAGCTTTACTAGGTTTTAATAAATGAAGAATTTGAATTTTAATACTTTTTACCATAACTCCTATTCTGTACCATTTAATACCTCCTCCAGTAGATCCAGTACCTGCACCTATAATCATAATAATAGTTAAAACTAATGTACCTATTGCATAGTAACCTTGATGTAATTGTGCAGGAAAACTAGTTTGCAAACCAGTAGTTGTAATAGCAGATACTACCTGGAAAAGTGCAAAACGGAAATTTTCAAAAATACTAGCACCATAAACATGATTATTTAATAAAAGAATTGTTAAAAATAGTGTAGAAACTATTAAAACAGTTAAAAAAACTTTAGTTTCAATATCTTTAAAATACTCTTTAATATGACCCTTAAATACCATAAAATGTAAATTAAAGTTAGTAGCACCTAAAATCATTAGAACCATAGCTACTACTTCAATTCTAAAACTATCATATTGGAAAATACTATTATTACTAGTAGCAAATCCACCACCAGATAAAGCAGTAAAAGTATAGAATACACTATCAAAAACGGGCATTCCTGCTATAATAAAACATATAATACCAACTGCTGTAAAACATAAATAAAAAACTAACATTAATTTTGTAGTATGTCGAATACTAGGGAAAATACGTTCATTTCTCCCCTCAGCTTGATATAAAGGAGTAACATCATTTCCAGCAACTTGCATTAAACTTAAAACCATAAAAATTATTCCTAAGCCACCAAACCATTGTGTGAAACCTCTCCAAAAATTAATAGTGTAAGGTATTGCACCAGTATCTGGAAACATACTATACCCAGTAGTTGTTAAACCACTCATAGCTTCAAAATAAGCATTAAGAAAACTTAACTCTCCACTTATAAAATAAGGAAATGCCGCAATAAGTGCAAAATATAACCAAAGAAAAACAGCAAGATACATACTTAATTTTAAAGTCATTTCACTTTTTCTTTTACAAAAATGAATAAGAATTAATGAAACAAAAATAGTAGAAACACCTACAATAAAGAAAGGAAAAACAAATTCATATTCTTTGTAAATAAATGCTACAAAAATAGGGAGCAAAATAACTAATCCTACTACTAGACCAGCATCACCAAAGTAATGAAGAAGAGTTTCAAAATTATTTGTAAATTTACGGCTTCTAATAAAAATTTTAACACAAACCCCTATATATAAACAATTACTAGTATATTATTTTTATCATTAATAAAACTTTAAAAAAAATTAAAGAATAATTTAAATTGTTTTATGTAATTTTCTTGCAATATTATAAAATACAATAACTACAGGCCAAATTTCTAAACGTCCAGCCCAAAAGTCAAAAGTATAAACTAATTTAACAACTAATGGTGAAGTAGGACCAACTAATCCATCACCTAAACCCACATTACCCATAGCAGATGCAATTTCGAATAAAACACCAGATAAATCGTTACAATACAATAAAACAATTAAAACACTAATAATATAAATGATTAAGTAAAGAGAAATGAAAGTTAAAGTATACTTCATCATCTTATCATCAATCCTATAATCCTTGATATGATGGTACTTATTAACTACTACTGCATTAGAAGGTTCAAGTAAACTTTTAATATGGTTTTGAATAGAATGATACATTATTCCAACTCTTTCAAGTTTAATACCCCCACCAGTAGATCCAGTACCTGCACCTATAATCATTATAATAACAAGAATGAACACTCCTAAATTAGTGTAACCACCATGTAATTCTGGAGCAAAACTTGTTTGTAAACCAGTAGTTGTAATAGCAGATATTACTTGGAAAAGTGCAAAACGGAAATTATGGAAAATATTAGATCCATACACATTATGATAAGTTAAAAGTAATCCTATAACAAGAATACTCACTACTGAAACTACTAAAAAGATTTTTGTTTCAATATCTTTAAAATATTCTCTCCATTTACCTTTTAAAACTACATAATGAAGGTTGAAATTTGTCCCACCTAAAATCATTAAAACAATAGCAACTAATTCTATAAGAAAACTATTATATTGATAAATACTAGAAGAAGATAAAGCAAATCCCCCAGTTGATATTGCAGAGAAAGAGTAAAAGATACTGTCAAATACCGGCATTCCAGCAATAATAAATAATATAATACCCACAACAGTTATTCCAGTGTAAATTAAAAGCATTGATTTAGTTGTATGTTTTATACTTGGAAATATACGTTCATCTCGTCCTTCAGCATTGTATAATGGTTTAACATCATTTCCAACAATTTGCATGATACTTAAAACCATAAAAACTATTCCTAAACCACCAATCCATTGTGTGAAACCTCTCCAAAAGTTAATACAATGAGGTATCATTTGAGTCGGTGAAAACATTGTAAAACCAGTTGTAGTAAAACCACTCATAGCTTCAAAGAAAGCATTCACAAAAGTTAATTCACCAGAAAGAACATAAGGTAATGCTCCTAAAAAAGAAATATACAACCATATGAACATTACAAAGAACATACTTAACTTAATTGACATTTTATTTCGTTTTTTAAATCCAAATTTAAGGATTAAAGAAAGAACAATACTAAAAATACCAACATATAAAAATGGAGTTATATAAGCTTCTTCCCCATAAATTAATGCTACAATAATTGGGATAAATAATGAAATTCCAATAAATATTCCCACTTCCCCAAAGTAATGGAGAATAGTTTCTAAATCTATTAAATATTTTCGTTTTATAAATGCCATATAAGTACAACCTCCTCACACTAATTAAAAAAAATTAATATTTTAATATTATACTTTTTAATATATTAACTTATTGAAAAAAAGACAAAAAATCAGTAAAATTATTAAAAAATTTAATGCAAAAAGAGACAATTATAAGCTTTTATTTAAAAAATAGGGAAAAATATAGAAAAAATTTGAAAAAAAATTGTTTAAATTGGAATAAAATTAAACCATTTTAAACTTCTTTTCAAGAACATAAATAACAAAAAATCCAATAATTACTAAAGCAACAATAGCAATTATATTAGTTCCAGCCATACTAGATGCCATCTTAACATAAGGTAAACGAATACTACCTAACATAATACCAATAAGAGCACTAATAGTAGCTGCTTTATAATATTCTAATAACCATTTAATAACACGAGTAAAACCAAGAAGACCAATAACAGCACCTAAAACGAATGTTATAATGTCCGCTATTTTTAAATTAGCTAAACAAGTAAGCATGTATTGATATTGACCTAAAAGTAAAAGAACAAATGATCCACTAATACCTGGTAAAATCATAGCACAAATAGCTATAAGTGCAGATATAAAAATTATTGGTATAGAATGATTAGCTGCAATAGGATTTAAACCAACAAAAATGAAAGTTAAAACTGTAAATATTGCAACAATAATTAAACTTTTAATATTAAGTTCTTCAAGTTCAGTGTATAAAATATAAGCTGATGCTATAATTAACCCTAAAAAGAAAGCAAAAGTATAAGCAGTATACACATCTAAACAAAAATTAATAACCTTTGCCAAAGACAGGAAAGCTATAGCTATCCCTAAAAGTAATGGTATGAAAAATTCAAAATCAATATCCTCTAATAATTTAGTTTTAAAGGAATGAAAATCACCATGGAGTAATGGTTTTAACCATATGAATTTAATATTACTAATAGCCCCAATTAAATGTTCATAAATTCCTGTTATTAAAGCTATTGTCCCTCCACTCACTCCTGGAACAATATCTGCTGAACCCATGCATAATCCACGGATAAAAATATAAAATGCGTTTTTTAATTTACTATTCATCAAAATAACCTCTATAAATATAATTTTTATAATAAATAAAATAATAATTACACTTTATTAAAACAAATATAAATAATTATATGTTTCACAATATCAAAAATAATTAAGTAAATAATAAATTTTATCTAAAAAACTATTATCTCCTTCATCATACTTTTTTAGTATATAAGAAAAACCTGGAAAAGTATTTACTTCACATAAATAAAATGTATCTGATTCCCCAAAAAGAAAGTCTATTCCACAGTAATCTAAACCTAAAATTTTAGAAATTTTAATAGCAAAGTTTATTAAGTCTTTAGATGGATTGTAATCCTTGAATCCTCCACCTTGATGTTTATTAGATCTAAAATCATTTGGATTATATCGTTCAAAACTATAAAAGAATTTATTATTTAATATTACTATCCTAACATCTCGACAAGTGCTTGTCATTATAGCTTCTTGAGCAATATAAGATTCCTCTTTTAAACTAATCTTTTTTAGTTCATGTTTTAAATCAATTTCATTACGGATTAAACTTATTCCTTCTCCACCATACCCATTATTTAATTTTATTACAAGTGGTAAACCTAATTCCTGTATAATATTTTTAGAATCTTCTAAATTTTTAATTTCCATAGTTTTTGGAACCTTAATATTATACAAATGATTCTTGATTTTTACTAATGTTAAAAATTTATTTCTAGCTAGATTCACATTATCTATAAGGTTTATAACTTTAACATTTAAGTATTCAAAACATTTTTTAATATTATAATAATCATGATTTTCTGGTTCTGGAACAATTATACTTAAAACAAAATCCGGATTAGCTGATATTTTATTGTTAATAGTAAATTTAAGATTATCTTGATTTAAATTGAATTTAATGTTTTTATAATTAACTAAATCTGTTTCTATATTGTTTTTCTTAAAAATTTTTAAAAGTAATTTAATTCCTTTTGGAGTTTTTCCTGTTTTAATATATTCCTCTAAATTATCTTCTATTAATATTAAGCCTTTCAACAAAAAACACTCCTTTAATTTTTATAATTCATTATTTTTTGATTGTTTATACATTATCCCAATTTCACGATATTTAAATAGTAAATAATAAGGAGCTAATATGAAACTTACAATATATACCCCAACAATGGAATTAAACTTACTATTACAGTAAATATTGTATATATTATTATGAAAATAACAAAGATTACATACCAATGAATATATTTGAACCAACCTATTGATCCTATTTTTTTAAATATTTTTTTAACTTTTAAACCTTCTCTTAAACTATTTGTTTCTGCAAGCCTACCTATTGCAATAAATCCTGCAATATCAAAAATAATTATTAAAATCAATGCAAATACAGCTAAAAATAAATTATGGAATACCAAATCTTTAAAAACATAAAGAGCATTTGCTGAACCTTTTAAAGTATAAGATTGTTTTATTATAATTAATATTAACTCAGGAATTTTATGTAATATATCTATATTATATTTTAAGAAAAATGATAATATAACAGTCAAAAATATTGGTATTATAAAATATATTAATCTAAGAATTGACGCTTTTATCCCAGGAATTATATTTTTTTTAAAATAAAAAATAGGCATTTCATCATGATTTTTTATTGTGCTTTTAATCACATTTAATAAATAACCAAATATTATTATGTTAAAAATAAAATTAATTGTACTTATAATAGTTGATGAATTTATATTTAATATTGAAATTAGTATAAAATCTACGATTTGAGTTAAGGATAATATTACTGCAATAACTATGAAGTCCTTTTTATCTTTGATTGGATAGTTTAATGATTGTTTAAGTAAGCTTAATGAACCCATATATACTCAATTCCTTTTATATTAAAATATTTTAGTATAATATTATTATTTTAATCATCATATATATTTAAATATATTTTTTTATTAGAATTAGTATGTTAATAATATATTAAAGTAAATAGAATATTTTTCCAAAATAAAAAAAATTATTATTTAAAAAAAAATAGGTAATGAGTATAAAAATAAAATAAATAGTATTTATTCCTAATACTCAAAAAAAAATTATATTTTAATTTGATTCTGTTTCTGTATAAATCATTCCAACATAATGGAAACCAGCCATAAATATGTAAGATATTATGAATAACATATCAAAGTATACGCCGATTTCAAATGGTAAAATTTCTGCTATAATAGTGGCTAAAATGAGTAATGCAAATGCTATAATAATTAAACTTATATACCATGCTAACATTTTACCCCAACCAATTTTACCAATTTTTTCAAATATTAATTTATGATTAAAACCATGTTTAAATCCATGAGTATCACTTATAATATGACCTATAACAGAAAACATTACAAATAAGAAAATTACAACTATTGCAACTATTGATGTTACTATTAAACCAAATATAAGGCTATTAATAACATCCACTGGTACTACTGTAGATAATTGACTAATTTTAAAAGCATCACTTAAACCTTGATTAGCAATTACTGTACTTAAATATTTATGAGTTTTTAATGCTGTAGTTACAATTCCAATATTTTTACCGAGATTTGTTAAAAAGGCTACAAAATAGATAATTACTACTGGGATTAATAAGTATAAAATATAGAATACTTTAGATCTTAAACCTTCAACTAGACTTTTCTTCCAATTAAAATCAGGAGCCCTTCTAATTCGTGAATTGCATGGTGAATTACATTTACTTCATAACCAGCTACAAAAACTGCTATTATTAATGAAATAAATTTTATAATCCCTGCAACTTCTGGACTTACTAAAGTTTCTGCAATAGCATTGAATAATTCTATAATACAAAATATAATTCCAAGTAACAACCATTCTTTTTTATTTTCAAAAGGATATTTTAAGGATATTTTAACCATTTGAGTTAAATTCAACTCGAAAACACTTCCTTAATTTTTTAAGTTTTTTATTTAATACATTTTTATAAAAAAAATTAATTAATTATTATAAAATAATAATTATAATTAAATTTTTCTTGTTTAAAGTATTTAAATTTTTTTCATAAAAATAGAGAGTGTCATTGAATTTTCTAGTTAAAAATTGAACATAAAATTATTATTTAAACTATTATAAAATTTTGTTCAGAAAAAGTAGAATTATTAAAAAAATAATTAAAAGTTTTAAAAGAAAAAAATAAAAATAATGGTTTGGATTTAAAAATATTTATTATTCATTATAAATATTCCCTAATGAACGATAAGTAAATAACATTATAAATGAACTTACAATTAATGCATTTATAAATGTACCGACATAAGGAATCATATCTATTAAACCACTAATTAAACTTAAAACCATTAAAATTATAACAAAAAGTATGAACCATCCTACATATTTCATCCAGCCAATAGAACTTATTTTATGGAATACTTCAACAAAGGATAATCCTTCTTTTAAACTATCAAATTCAGCCATACGAGCCATACCAATATAAGCTAATAATATAAATATAAGATATAAGATAACTGCAATTATAACAGTAATTATAACCCCATAAGTTAAACTTGTAGATAAACTTGCTGGTATAGAAGCACTTGAAGCTGTAGCATTATTAGCAAAAATATTAACTACTTTAATGAAATTTGAGAAAACACCAGTACCCCAAGCAACAAGAATAGTAATTATAGTTGGTATAATTAAATATACAAAATCTAAAACTGCAACTTTAACTCCATCTACAATATTCTTAACAATATCAAATTGTGGAAGATCTTCACCATTAATAGTAGCTTTAATAATACTAATAGAATATCCAAAAAGGATTAAACCAAGAACAATATCAACTATAGTATTAATAGTAGACATTACACTACTAGGATAACTAGTATTTAAAAAACTAAATATTCCAATAATTAAGAATAATACACCAACAATTAGCCATTTTTCATAATTTTGAATAGGAAAGTTTAATGATTCTTTCAAATTATCAGTTATTTCCATGAATTTTTCACCTCACATATATTATATAAGATTATTTTATTAATTAATAATATTTAATTTTTTAGAAATAAATTAAAAAAAATTAAACTTTAATATATTTTTTTATTCAAAAATAAAACAAAAATAGAAATATTAACTAAACTAAAGGAATTATAGAAACTTATAATATAAATAAGAAATATATAATTAACTTAAAAAATGTGAGGTGAAAAGTAATATGGGATTATTCAATTTCTTAAAAAAAGATAAAAAAGAAGACCAAGACAAAGAAAACCAAAATATAGTAGAAGAGGAAAACCAACAACAGGCTCAAGAAGATTTAACACAACAAGAACATGAAAAAAGAGGGAATAATATCCTAAAAGACCTTGCAAAAACAAGTAATAATAGACATGTACGATTAGCCGCAGTAAGTCAAATTAGAGACCAAAAAGATTTAGCTGAAGTAGGTAAACACTTTAAAGATAAATATGTGCGATTATTCGCAATTAATCGTATAGAAAAACCTTCAATTATCCATGATGTAGCAGAAAATGCTGAATACACTGATTCAAGAATGGTTGCTTGGAAACTATTAGGTGATGAAAAAAGAGCTTTTGCTGAAGTTGCAAAAAATGACAAAAATAAACAAGCAAGACAAAAATCATTAGAAGAAATTGATGATGAAGAAATTTTAACAGATATTGCAATTAATGCTAAAGATAAAAAAATCCAAACAGAAGCTTTAAACAAGATTAAAAAGGAAAAAAATTATAAAAAAATAGCACTAAATTCAAGCAATAAAAACATTGTAGTTAAAGCCTTACAAAAAATGGAAAAAAATGATAAAGACTTATTTGAAGAAATCATTAAAAACAATCCAGATAAAGATGTTAAAATGGAAGTAATTAACCATATTACTGATGTTGATCTTTTAAGAGGTATTGCGAAAAATGAGAAAAATGAAAAAGTAAGAGCTTATGCAATGAACAAAATTCCTAAAGAAAATCAAGAATTAATAAAAGAAATAGCATTAAACACTGAAAATAAGGAAGTCCAATTAGTAGCTATAGAGAAATTAAATGATGAAGAAACATTACGTAAAATTTTAAATGAAAGTAAAGATCATTCCATACTAATTGAAGCAATGAAAAAGATTACAAAGCCAGAAATTTTAGAAGATTTAGCTAAAAATAATAAGGATAAATTTGTTAGAATTGATGCAATAAAAAAAATAGGTAATCAAAAACTTTTAAAAGACATCATTGATAAGGAAGATGATGAATATACTTGTAAAATTGCTATAGAAAATCCTAAGTTTACTGATGAGAAATATTTAGAAGAAATTGCAGAAAATAATCAGAACAGTAAGATTAGAAAAGTTGCATTAAATAAAATAAAATCTGAGAATGTTTTAAAAGAAATAAGTGTTAATAGTAGTTTTGAAGATACTAGACATGAATCTTTTAATAAACTTAAAAAAGAGAAATCATTTATTGAATTAAGTGAAAACCCTGGATATAATGAAATACGTATACATGCAACTCAAAAAATAAGAAATATGGATACTTTAGAAAAATTAGCCTTGAATTCCCATTATAAAGATACACGTGTAGAAGCTACTAATAAACTTAAAAAGGATTCAATTATTAAAAAAATTGCTGTCTCTGATAATGATTGGGAAGTACGATATGCTGCTGTTAAAAAAATTAATAGTGTTCCTGAATTAAAAAAATTAATTAATAAAGAAAGTAATGAGTATGTTTTAAGATATATTAATGATAAAATTTCTAGGATAACTGGTAAGAAATAATATCATTAAAAATTTCATACTACTTTTTTTTACAATCATCTAAATATTTTTTTTATTTACTTTCTATTTTTGTATTATGTTCTTCAATTAATTTTTTAGCTAATGGTGTAATATTTTCATTTAATATTTCTTTTAAGTAATTTCCAGTGTATGTTCCACTTTCTGCTACTTCTTCTGGTGTTCCTGTTGCAATTACTCTTCCACCACCATCTCCTCCTTCAGGTCCTAAATCTATTATATGATCGGCAGTTTTTATAACATCTAAATTATGTTCTATCACCACTACACTGTTTCCTGCATCAGTTAAACGGTCTAATACACTAAGTAATCTTTTTATATCTGCAAAGTGTAATCCTGTAGTTGGTTCATCAAGGATGTATAATGTTTTACCTGTACTTGCCCGGGATAATTCTTTAGCTAGTTTCACACGTTGTGCTTCTCCACCTGAAAGAGTTGTTGCTGGTTGACCTAGTTTCATGTATCCTAATCCCACATCATTTAAGGTTTTTAATTTTTTATAAATATTTGGCACATTTTCAAAGAATTCTAATGCTTCTTCAACTGTCATCTCCAGTACTTCATAAATGTTTTTCCCTTTATAACGCACATCTAAAGTTTCTTCATTATATCTTTTACCTTTACAAACATCACATGGAACAAATACATCTGCTAAGAAGTGCATTTCTATTTGAACAATTCCATCACCATGACAAGCTTCACATCTCCCTCCTTTAACATTAAAACTAAATCGACCAGGTTTATATCCTCTTGCTTTAGCTAAAGGTGTTTTAGCAAATAATTCACGGATAGGGGTGAATAATCCAATATATGTTGCTGGATTACTTCTTGGTGTTCGCCCTATTGGTTTTTGATCTATTATAATGATTTTATCAATATTTCTCGCACCTTCAATACTATCATGTTCACCTGCATACATGTATTTACGATTAATTATAGTTGCAAGTCCTTTATAGAGGATTTGATTTATTAAACTACTTTTACCAGACCCACTTACTCCAGTTATACAAGTAAATAATCCTAATGGTATGGTTACATCTATATTTTTTAAATTATTTTGACGTGCTCCATGTATTATTATGTTTTTACCATTTCCTTCTCTGCGTTTTTTAGGTATGAGTATTGTTTCTTTTCGGGATAAGTATTTACCTGTTATTGAATCTGGAGATTCCATTATTTCTAATGGTGTACCTGCGGCTACAATGTTTCCTCCATGTTCACCTGCTCCAGGACCTATATCCACTACATAATCTGCTGATAATATTGTTTCTTCATCGTGTTCTACAATAATTAAGGTATTTCCTATGTCTCTTAAATGTTTAAGAGCATCTATTAATTTTAGATTATCTCTTTGATGCAATCCTATACTTGGTTCATCTAAAATATAACATACCCCCACTAATCCTGAACCTATCTGTGTAGCTAATCTTATTCTTTGTGCTTCTCCTCCAGATAAGGTCCCACTACTTCTTGATAAGCTTATGTAATCTAAACCTACATCAATTAAGAATTTGAGTCTTTGATTTATTTCTTTTAGGATTTCTTTTGCTATGAATTGGTCCCTATCACTTAGTTGTAAGTCTTGGAAAAATTGGTAAGAGTCTTTTATTGCTAATTCACATATTTCTGCAATGTTTAATTCCCCTACTGTTACTGCTAGTGCTTCTGGTTTTAATCTTCTCCCATGACAAACATAACATTCCCTGTCACTCATAAATTTTTTAATATATTTACGGTTCCCATTAGATTTGGTTTCAAAGTATAATCTTTGTAACCTTACTACAACTCCTTCATATTTACGGTTTACATGATATGATTTGTTTCTTCTTTGAAATGCAAAGGCTATTCTCTCATCTGTTCCGAATAATATTATGTCTTGTACTTCTTTTGGTAAGTCCTTGAATGGTACATCCATACTGAAATTGTAATGATTGGATAATGCTTGTAACATTTGACTGTAGTATCCTTCTTTTTTATTATTTTTACTCCATGGTATTATTGCTCCTTCATTTAAGCTTAAATCAGGATTAGGTACTACCAAGTCCGGGTTGATTTCTAATTTAGAACCTATCCCATTACATTCTGGACATGCTCCATGTGGACTGTTAAAACTGAACATTCTTGGAGATAATTCATCAAAGCTTATTCCACAGTCTGGACAAGCAAAGTCTTCAGAGTACATTTTCTCATATTTATCCCCTTGTTTGTTTTCATATAGGACATTTATTACTCCTTCCCCAAATTGACTAGCTGTTTCTAATGAGTCAGATAGTCTTCTGTTGAAGTCTAAATCTTTTCTGATTATTAATCTATCAACAATTACTTCTATAGTATGTTTGAATGTTTTTTTAAGGTTAAATGTTTCTTCTAGTTCATGAATTTCACCATCAACTCGTACTCTTACAAATCCTTTTTCTCTTAAATCTTCGAAGACATTTTTATGTTGTCCTTTTCTGTCTTTGATAATTGGTGCGAGGATTTGTACTTTTAATCCTTCTCCTTCACTTATGATGTTTTGTGCTATTTGACCTATTGTTTGTTGACTGATTTCTTTTCCACATTCTGGACAGTGTGGTATTCCTATTCTTGCATATAATAATCTAAGGTAATCATAGATTTCTGTTATTGTTCCAACTGTTGATCTTGGGTTTTCACGTGTAGTTTTTTGATCTATACTTATTGCTGGACTTAATCCTTCTATGTAATCTACTTCAGGTTTTTTCATTTGTCCCAGAAATTGTCTTGCATAAGCTGATAGGGATTCTACATATCTTCTTTGTCCTTCTGCATATATTGTGTCAAATGCAAGGGTTGTTTTTCCTGATCCACTTAGTCCAGTTATTACTATGAAGTCTTCCCTAGGGAGAGATAAGTTAATGTTTTGTAAGTTGTGTTCTCTTGCTCCCTTGAGTATGATTTGTTTTTTACTTGTATTATTAGTCATTTTAGTGTTTTCCCACCTTAATTTATTTTTTTGGTTTGATTATTTTTTTTGTTTTTTATTTAATACTTGTTTTAGCATAGCATTTGGTAAGTATTTTTTTAGATATTATATTTTAAATTTTTATATTAAATAAAGATATTAGTTTTATAGTATAAAAACTATCTTATTTTTGGAGAAAAATTAAATAAAATCAAACCTTACAACATTTTTTTATTTAATAAAATAAATAATTTAAAAAAAGATAAATAATAAAAGCATGATAAAATAAAATAATTATAAATTATTCATAGAAGGTAAGGTAAGGTAATGTATACTTTAACACTTGAATTTAAAAAACAGAAAAAAAATTATTCATATAGATTTAAAGATTTAAATGAATTAATCTGTGAATGTCCCAGATACGAAAATATTGAATCTTTCAGTTTAGCTCCAGTATTTGATAAATTAGATGATAATATTTGTATATTAAAACCCTTAAAGAATAATGATTTCTTATTCCTTTATTCAAGTAATACTTTCTTTAATGAGTATATACCTAATCTTGGGGATTATTTAAAAGGAAGACTTTTAAGTGAAGTTTTTAGATTTAACCCATTATATGAAAAATTAAATGATAATCAAACAACAATAAAATTAGATATAGAATTTGATTTACAATTATTAATTAATGAAAAACTATTAAAATTTTATAAAGTATCCTTTTTTAAACAAAACGAGTATTACTACTTAATTTTTAGAGATAAAACTAAAATTTATCAAGAAAAAAAACGTAGCAATCGTGTTTTTGAAGAAGCATACATTCCAAGATTGCAAATCAACAATGATTATCAAATTATTAAATCAAACCAAGCATTTAAAGAAAAAATTGGTTATAGTATAACTGAATTAAATAAAAAAGGAATTGATAATATTGTTAAAACAATCCATAATAATCCTAAAGGATTAACAAGTTTTATTGATAATTTCAGTGCTATTTTTAAAAGTGAAATTGAGAACTCTAATTTAGAATGTGAAATATTAACCAAAGATGGAGATAATTTATGGTTTAATACTTATATTCGCCAAATTGATGATAATTTGATACAAATTGGTTTTCATTATATTAAAAAAATTAAAGAAACAGGTGATACTGATTTAAGTTTTCTTGATAACTTTATGAATAAACAAAAAGGTTATAAGACTGCTATTAGTATCCGTGAAGGAAATACTGTTAAATGGACACCTGAAATTTATGAAATCCTTGAAATCAATCAGAATAATGTGGATTTAAACTCTAATGATAATTTCATTTACTATTACACACTTCCAGGTGAAGATGAAAAAATTCAAACAATCATTGATAATTTAAGTGATAATCAGATAGAGAAATGTATTTATGGAATTAAAACCGCAAAAGGGAATATTAAATATTTAAAATCATTATTTAGTGTTCAATATATTAACAATAAGCGTAATATTTACACATTCACACAAGATATTACAGACGAAGTTAAATCAGAACAAAATGCTTTAAAATTACAGGAAAACTTTGAATTAATCCAAGATACAAGTAAAATTGGACTTACAACTTATGAGAAGGGAAAATATTCCTACACCCCAGAAATTTATAAAATCTTTGGAATAACTCCTAATGAATATCCTGATACTGTCTCTTTAATGCATGAATTTTTAGTCCCAGAAGATAAAAATAAATTAGTAGAGGTATTTGATTTAAGTACAAGTAAACCAACAAGTGAAGTAACCTACCGTATAATTAGTCAAGACAATACTTTAAAATATATTTACAGTCAAAATAAGGCAATATTTAATAAATATGGGCAGGTTATTAGAAAGATTGGTTTTATAATGGATGTTACTGAAGAAACATTAGCTAAAAATGAAGCTTTTGAATTACAAGATAATATTAATCAAATACAAAGTTTAAGTAAAATATTCATAACCACTTATAAAGATGGAAATTTTACATATACAGATGAAGCGTACAATCTTTGTGAAACAACAAAAGAAGAAACAGCTTCTAATGATTTAATAAATGTTGTTGTACCTGAAGATTTAAAGAAAATATTTAAATTAGTAAATAGTGTTTCTTATGAAAATCCAAATTTCCAAATTAAATATCGTATTCTCACAGCTAAAGGTAATAATCGTATTTTTTCATGCAAAGCTACTGGTAAATTTGATGATAAACATGAATTAATTAAAATTGTTGGATTTATTCAAGACGTTACAGAAACCGTGGAATATGAAGAAACATTAAAACAATTATCAGAAGATCGAAAAGTGCTTTTACAAGAAGTTCATCATCGTGTTAAGAATAATCTACAACTTATTTTAAGCTTTTTAAATCTTGAATCAAGATTTAATAAAAATAATCCAGAATATGTTTTAAATCAAGCATATAATCGTATTCATACTATGGCTTTAACACACGAGGAGGTTTATAATAGTGATAGTTTATCTAATGTTAATTTAAAAACATTCCTTGAAGATGCAATTAATAATTTATTTAACCTTTACTCTAAGGGTAATATTAAATTACATTTAGATATTGAACCTATTGAAATAGATATGGATCGTAGCATTCCTCTTGGTTTACTTGTTAATGAAGTTTCATTAAACACTATAAAATATGCATTCCCTAATGAAGTTGAAGGAAATTATTATATTACCATTAAAAACATTGATGGAATATTAGATTTAAAGATTTGGGATGATGGTGTAGGGTTAGCAAATGGTGTTGATTTGTTCACTGCTGAAAGTTTAGGTTTTATTATTATTCGAAACTTCACACAACAATTAGATGCAAATTTAACACAATTAAGTAATGTTAAAGGTTTTGGTTTAGAATTAAAATTTAAAATCTAAAAACCATAACACATTTTTTAACTATTTTTTAAATTAGAAAAAACTTTTTATATTTTCTTAAATTCAATTTCTAATTTATTTAATGAATCTAATATTTCACTATATTTCTTATTTCTTTTTTTATTAATTTCGATTAAATCATTGAATGAATTTGTTACAAAATCATTAGGCACTTTTAAATTAGTCATGACTTTTATATTATTATTTAAATTTTCTTGGTTTTGTATAATGGATTTTTTGAACCCTATTAATGCATTTATGGAATTATAAATATCTTCTTTTTCTTCTTTTAAAATTGGTTCATTGTAAAGTTTTGTGAAATAAAATCCAATATTTATTATTTTTGTTAAGTTTTCAAATATTAAATCTGAATTCTCTTTAATTACGCTATATTCATTCATATTTACTTGAGCAATATCATTACATATTAATTCTATTTCATTTGGTGATGGTGAATCCTTCAAATGATTAATACTTTTAATTCTAACTTTATTTGATAAGTTAATAGCATTTGTTAACTCATTAGTATATTTAGCATAATTTTCAACATAATTTTGTAAACTTTCACAAGTTTTATAGTATTTCTTTTTAATTGGTAAATCTTCATTAATCATAAAAATATAATATTCCTCCCTAAAAAAAATTAATTCTTTAATATATTTTATATGATTTTAAGCATTTATACTTAAAAAAAAAATATTATGAATTCTTAAATAAAATAGAAATTTAATTTAAATTTAAAAAATGAAAATTTATATTTTTTTTGTTTTAATAAACTAAAAGTAATTATAGAAAAATGTTTATATCTTGGATATATAATTATTTAATTGAATAATAAAAATCTTAATTTATGAAAAAAACTTTAAAAATTAAAAAATTTTCTCTTGATTCGCTTCTTAATTTTAAAAATATGATTAAATAAGTTATAAACGAGATGTCCCTAATATGAAAGTAAAATGTCAATTATTAGATGAAAATAATAATATAATACTTAATAAGAACATTAATAAAACTAGTTTACTAAAAGAAACCACTAATGTTATAAGTGATTTGAAACCTTATAATGATAAAGATTTTTTAGATAACTTTAATGAAATAGTTAATGTACTTATACCTTATAATAATTGTAAGGATTATGTTATACAATATTCTAACTTTAGTAAATCCCCGTTTAACCCAGATATTAGTGATTATATTTTATTTAATAAATCTTTTTTTAAATTATGTCCTTTAATGATGGATTTAGGTTTTAAGGAAATCTTTGATGAAGTTTATAAAACAGGAAATTCACGAAATATTAAACTCTTATACTATGGAGATAATTCATTATTATATGAATCTAATCAAAAAATTTTTAAACATAAGAATAACATTGTTATTATTTTTTATGTGGAATCTAAGTTTAAATTAATTGATGAAAATGAAATTGAATTATTATATAATGCACCTGATCCTTTAATGATTATTCAAGACCAAAAAATTGTAGAAGCAAATAGTGCAATTGAAAAAATTACAGGTTATACTCCAAGTGAAATTATAGGTAAAAATTTTTACTTTAATAATCCCCAATTTAAAAGAAACCCAACACCTTCTAAAATCCATGAAATTTATACAAAAATAATTAAAAAAGAAATGTTTAATTATACTGATATTTTAACCCTAAAACATAAAAATGGGCAAACTGTTTATGTTAAATCTACAATGCAACCCTCCCGTTTTAATGGAAAACCAGCAGCACTATTCTATGCTTTTGACATAACAGAAGGAGTGAATCATCAAATACGGGCAGAAAAATTAGATAATGCACTTAATATGGTTTCAAACGTAAGCAAAATAGCATATATTTACTGGGATTGCCATAACGGTTTTGAATGGAGTGATGAATTCTATAATATAATTGAAGAAAAAAAAGAAGACATTGATTTAAATGATGACATAATCCAACATTACATTGTAAAAGAAGAATTTGAGAGAGTTAATTCTCTATTATTTGATGAACTTAAAAAAACTCAAACAGCATTAATTCGAACAAAAATAGAAAAACAAAAAGGAATAAAGGACATTGAATTATATGTTGATTGTAAAACTGATAAAGATGGTAAATTAGTTCAAGGTGTAGGATACCTCCAAGATATTAGTGAGAAAGTTTGGGAGCAAAAAGAACTTAGAAATTTAAATAATGAAAAAGAAATCCTCTTAAAAGAAGTACATCACAGAGTTAAAAACAATTTACAAATAATATCCAGTTTATTAAACCTTAATATGCATTATAAACCCAATAAACCAACAGAAATTTTAGAATCTACAAAAAATCGTATAAATAGTATGGCAACAGTTCATAAAAAAATTTATCAATCAAATGATAACGTTCATATAAATTTAAAAGAATATATTGAAGAAGAAGTGCAAAACATTTCAAAAAGAAATAAAAAACCAAATATAAATTTAGATTTTAATTTAGATGATGTAAAAGTAGGAATAGATAAAGCTATTCCTTTAAGTTTAATCATTTCCGGTATAATTAATAATAGTTTTGCATATGCATTCCCAAGTAATGAAAAAGGCAATATTAAAATCAGCTTAGAAAAGAATTCTAAAGGATTAATAAAATTATTAATAGCAGATAATGGAATTGGTTTACCTTCAAATGTTAATATAGAAAACCCAAAAGATGTTGGTATAATATTAATAAAAAGTTTAACTGAACAAATTGAAGGATCTATAGAACTACTACCTCTACCAGGTACTGCTTATGAGATAAACTTTACTGATTAAAAAAAAGAAATTATAAAAGGTAAGTATTGAATTTCTTAATTCCCCATTTTTTTATAATAAATCTTCAATATAATTATATTTAATCTGAATTAATGTATAATTAATCAAACTTGGTTCTGTCAAAAACTTAGTTGATTTTATTTTTTGAAAAATTTTGACTCATAATTTTTTTAA
>DAGJ01000021.1:181135-321600 GCA_002495685.1 Methanobrevibacter sp. UBA412 | reverse complement strand
ACTAAGTTTTTGACAGAGCCAATTTATTTCCACATACTTGGATAAACATCAGGATCCATATAAACATTATTAGTTTCAAAAATAATTCCAGAATCAGAATCTAAAATTTCATCAAGACTAAATAAAGATTTAGCAGAAGCAACAAGCTCTCCCTTAATAGTCATTATAGCAACAATATCACCATAGCGAACATTTTCTGAAATAGCAACAATTCCTCCAGCAGCTAAATTAGCACCATGACAAATAGCACCAACAGCAGAATCTCTAATAATTACTTTAGGTAAATGTTCAGTCGCAACTTCCATAGGTTTAATCATATTACGTAAAGAAGTTTCATCACCTTCTTCAGCATAATAATAATATGCATCAGTTAAATCTTGTAAAGTAATAAGATTAGTATGTTCATTTAAAGGACCAACTATAGTACGACGTAATTCTGCCATATGGGCACCACAACCTAAAGCTTCACCTATATTATGACAATAAGTACGAACATAAGTTCCAGATTCACAACCAATACGGAAAAGAACATCCCGACCATCTATTTCATAAATATCTGAATAATAAATAGTACGAGCTCTAAGTTCTCGTTTTACAGCTGATTTTACTGGAGGAGTTTGGAAAATTTTACCAGTAAATTTTTCAAAAATAGATTTAATAGAATCTTCATCAACTTCTTGATGTAATTTCATTAAACAAACATATTCTTTAGGAGCAAGTAATAACAATTGAATAACTCTAGTAGCAGAACCAATACCTATAGGTAAAATACCAGTAACCTTAGGATCTAAAGTTCCACTATGACCTGTTTTATTAACATGCAAAATTCTTTTAACCCAAGAATCAATCTCATGGGAAGTAGGACCAGAAGTCTTATCTAAATTAATTATTCCATGAGTAATGTGTTCTTCAATAGGTCTATTAAAAGGGTCACAACCATAATCATCATTAGTACTACTTGAAGATTTAACTACATAACCTTCCATAAAAATCACATTAAAATAAAGTATTTAAAAAAAATTCAAACTTATTTTTATTTATATTAAAATAAAAATTATTAATTAAAAAAATAATGTAAATATATTGAAAAAATTAGTTTATAAAAATAATTAAAGATAATTATTCTTATAATGATTTTTTAATAGCTTCAATATCATCTGTAACTTCTACAGTTTGATCAATAGGTTCAAGATGGTTAATATTACATCTTCTATTTTTTATAGTTTGACCAACTATTTCAACAAAGTTATCATCAATAATATCAATTATTGCACATTTTTCGCCAGCTTCTCTACCAGCTGTCTTAATACATACTCTTCCGACTTCAATAGATGCCATTTATATCACCTTTAATGTTGTTAAAATTATATTTGCTATACTATCAGGATTAAACCTATTAGTATTAAGCATTAAATCATAGATATCAAAATTATTAATATCTATATTATGAATATCTAAATATCTAGAAGCTTCACTTTCTTCTCGAATCTTTATTTCTTGACTAGCTGTTTCAAAAGATTTAATTTCTCTATCACAAATTCGGTTAGCTCGAATTTCAAAAGGAGCATACATCCAAATTTTTAAGTCAGCATCAATAAAGTAAGCAGAAAGTCTACCTTCAACAATTAGATTATCAGAAATTTTAGCTATTTCAGCTTGTCTTTTATCAATTTCATTATCGATTTCAGTATTATTTTCAGCAAATTTACTAAATTCTAAAACTGACATACCTTTCTCTTTAGCCATATCCCTAAAGATACTACCTGTAGATAAAAAGGGTATATCCAATTTTTTAGATAATACTTGGGCTGCAGTAGTAGTTCCAGTACCTGCAAGACCACCGATAGTTATAATCATTATTGTCTAGCCTCATTTTTAAAGTGCTTACGAGCACATTTAGAACATAAATAACCACCATATGGGCGGCTAGGTCTTTTTTGAGATTTAGACAATTTATTAATTTCATATGGACGTCCTCGAGGAACTCCATGTAACGGTGCACCACATTCAGCACATACATGCTTAGATGGTTTCTTCTTTTTATATCTTAGGACACTTTTACCACCAGGGGTGTTATTATGCATCCGTTTGTATGATCTTGATCTGTATCTTAATTCAGGCATTCTTTTCTCCACCTTTTATAAAATTTTAATAATTAAAGAACCTATTATTATAAAAAAATAGATTCAAAATATAAATTAAATAATTATATTTAATAATAAAAAACCAATTTATTTAAAAATAGTAATTTATAATATTATTATAATCATCTATCAATATAAACTTATTCTTTTTTCTAAAATATTTCTCAAAAATGGATTTAAAATCCATCTTTGAATCCCATATATTTTCTTAATATTTGTGATAAAGCAAATGTACATAAAATGTACCAACCTAACCAACCTACAGCATAAGGTAAAGTTGTAGTTGGAGGTCCATAAAACATATGCCATAACGGGGTTAATAAAGTATAATAAACCGCCGGAGGAAGTGAAACAATTGTTTTAGAAACAACTGATTGAGCCATCCAATAAAAAACTAATAATATTGGTATAAAAGTAACAATCATAGGCTTAAAAGACATTTTCATCATTTTAGATTGTTTAGCCATTACATCTCCTTGTTTAGCTTGTAATTTGGCCATTTGCCTATTATCACCACTCATTTGAGCTTCTTTCATTTCTTTTTGATATGCTTTCATTTCATCTTGGATTTCTTTCATCTCATCTTGATCAACTAACAATTTTTGAGCAAGAGTAGTAATAAGAGAAATTATTAATGATATCACAAAAATTGTAAGCATTGGATTTTTAGGAGTAGGATCCAATGAAATTAAAGGTGCAAAAATTGCATCTAAAACCATATAAACTATTTCAACTACCATAATATTAGTTCCTTAAAATTATTCAATTTAATCTTTTAATAAATCTACAAAATTTTTAACTGTAGAATTTAAATGATTATCATGATTATTAATAATTTTTACAGTAGCACCAGTTAAAGTTGCATAAGCCATAGAAGCTGCACGATTCATTTCTTGATGTAATTGAATATCCTTTGCTTTTTCAATATCTCTTACTCTAGAATCATCATTCAATCGTCTATATAATATTTCATCAGGATTTGCTTCGATTAATATAAAACAATCTGGAGATAATCCTTCTAAAACCCATATAGGTAATCCAGGTAAATAACCATCTGGAGTGTTAATAGTACAATGAGTATCAACTATAACATTTTGAGATTTTGATTTCTCCTTAATTTTAATACCTGCTTCCTTTTGAATTTCTTTTTGAACATCAGAAGATAATTTTCTTAAAGAATCTCTATCTTCAACTAACTCTTTTTCAATAGCAATTTCAGTCATGATATCCCCATAGTTAATATGAAGATAATCGACTTCTTGTAAAGCTTTTTCTAATACTGTTGTACTACCTGAACCAGGTATCCCTGTTGAAACTACTAATTTCATAATAATCCCTCTTATAATTTATAAATTTAAAATTAAATCATATTTATGTTTAAAAAAAATATAAAATAAAAAATATATTTTTGTTTAAAAATCTTAGTTGTCTAAGAATTTTCTTAATACTGGGTGCATATCCATAAGTTGTTCTTGAGCAATTTCTTCATATAACCTGTATACAATACCAACAGTAAGTAATACACCAGTACCTCCACCTAAAGCTTGAGTGAAATCAGCTCCAAATGCTAAAAGTCCTACGAATAAACCACCTAATATGGTTAATGCAGGAATATATTTATTCATAATTTTATATAACTGTCTCTTACTACTTCTGAATCCAGGTATTTGAATACCAGAATCATATAATTTTTTACTAACTTCTTTAGCATTTAATCCACTGATTTCTACCCATAACCAACTGAATAGAGCACAACATGCTAAGAAGAAAATAGCATAAAAGATTACTCTAAATGGATTAGTCCATAACATACTAACTCCAGAAGGAGTTGTTAAATATAATGCTAAACCATTAATTGCTTGACCTTGTGAAACTTCACCTAATATTGGCCATCCTAATTTTTGGAAGACACTAGCCATAAGAGAAACGTTCACTAATAATGCACTAGTTAATATAACTGGCATATTACTTGCATAAATAAATTTTAATGGATATTTACCAACAGATCCTCTAATTCTTCCGTGCCCTCTAACTGATCCATGAGAAATAGGAATTTCTACTCTCATACTTTCACCATAAGAAGCAATTAAAAATACTATTATAGTAGCAATTAATGGGAGCAATACAGAAGGATTAGGTTGTCCTGCAGCAATTGATTGGATAAATTGCGGAATCATACCAGAGAAAGTACCAGGTTGAGTTGGTGATGGTAAAAAGTTAAATGTACCAACAACAATTTGTTCAGCAACACCTGCTGCAATAAATAGACCTACACCAGAACCAAATCCCCATTTAGATACAACTTCATCAAGGTAAATAATTAATACAGCTCCAATAACTAATTGTAACATTAATACACCAAGATAAGAGTTATCTATAGGTATTAAACTTCCTGTAAAAACAAGAACTCCAGCTTCAAATATTGTGAAAACAATAGCTAACAATTTCTGAGTACTTTGGAACATTGCTTTATCTTCATGTAAAGATAAATCTAATTTTAATATTTTTGAACCAACTAATAGTTGAAGTACAATTGATGCGGTTACAATAGGACCAATCCCTAAAGTTAAAATTGAACCAAAACTTCCAGCCATAACCGCTCTTAATTGAGCAAATTGATCAACAGCTGCACTACTCAATCCATATAATGGAACTTGAGTTAAAATAAAATATAATACCAATATGATACCTGTCCATTTAAGCTTCTCATTAAAACTTTCTCTATGTATAGGAGTTTTAACTTCAGGAAGAAGCCTAAATAAAGGTTTAAAATTTTCCAAAACTGACATGTTATTCCTCAGATATAACTAACTAATAATAAATTTTTAAATATTTTAAAAAATTTAATGAATAAAAATAGCCAACTCATTAAATTAATAATATATTAATTTTCATGATTAATAAAACTATTTTTAATAAAATAAACTTTTTGAAATAATAAAAAATATAGAATTATATTAAATTAGTTAAATTATAATTCTACAGCTTCGCCTCCAGCTTCTTCTAATTTAGCAATAGCAGAAGCTGAAAAAGAAGGAGATTTAATAGTTAATGGTTTTGAAATAGAACCTTTAGCTAAAACTTTATTGTAACCTAATTCAGTTATATCTATAACAATAGAATCTCCATCTTTAGAAGCAATACCTTTTTCTAATAATTCTTCAGATTTATCATCTAAATAACTTAAGTTAACAGGATTAATTTTTTTAACCATTTTTTGAGGTCTTTTAAATCCATGTTTACCATAATGATCAGGATCGTGAATTACAGTCCAAGTCCAGTGTTGTTTATCTGCACCAGCTAAACCTCTTCCACCTCTATTTCCTGCACCTCTACGTTTTTTGGAGCATCCTCCACCAATAGAACGAGAGCCTCTTTGTTTATTAATTTTACGACTTTTTCTAATCATTCATACCACCAATAATTAACTCATTCTCTTTGCGAGATCAATAATTTCTTCGCCTCTGTAACCAAGGGTTCCACCTTCATTATAAGTAAGACGGATAGATTCATAACCTTTTCTTGGAGGGTGTAAACGGAAAACAGGTTTCATATTAATATCTTTAGCTTTAATTTCAGCATTGATTAATGCATTAGCTAATTCTTCAAAAGATGAAAAATCAGTATTTTCTTTAAGATATTCTTCAGTGACTTTATCTCCACCAACAAGTTTTCCTCTTTTTTCAATAATTTCAGTTAATGTTTCAGCATCAATTTCTCCCCAAGTAAGATAATCTTTTGCTTTTTGAAGCATACCTTTCATACTTGGATTTTCTTCAACTAAAACAGCATGGCTGATTCTTGTAAGATTTAGTAAATCTAATGTATCTTTGATGTCAGCAATAACACCTGTACTACCTCTAACTCTAATAACAAAAAACATGATAATCACCTATTTAAAGCACTCCCATGCCTTTTAATTCGCCTTTAGTTGCTTTAACTTTACTTAATTCTTTTAAAGCATCGAAAACTGCGAATGCAAAGTTAACAGTTGTTTGAGTTTGGCCACTAGCACTACTCCAAACATCTTTAATACCTGCAAGACCTAAGATTGTTTTACCAACATTTCCTACAGCTAATCCTACTCCAGCAGGAGCAGGGATTAAAGTTACATCTACACTACCAGTATTACCTGTGACTTTGAAAGGAACTGTATGTTGTTTACCACAAACACAACCCCAATCTCCACATCCTCTTCGTACTTTAATTAAATTGTACTTAGCATTATCAACAGCTTTTCTAATAGCAGGACCTACTTCTCTAGCTTTACCTTGACCTAATCCAACATAACCGTTTTTATTTCCAACAGCAACAATTACTCTGAAGTTTACTTTTCTTCCAGATTTGTGCATTCTTTGAACTAAGTTAACATCCATTACTTCTTCTTCAAGGTCTGGAAGTAAGGCATCTACTATTTCTAATTCCATTATAGGTAAACCTTTTTCAAAAATTTCATCTATATCAGTAATAGTACCTTCTTTTACTTGAGTACCAATTTTTGTGGTAGGTTCCCATTCATCAATATTAAAACTCATAGTTATACCTCATCATCAATTTTATTTTTAATTTCTTCAAAGTGATCCGGTAAATCTACAGGTTGAAGATCATTTTCTAAATATTTACTAAATTTAGTTTTTAAATCAGCTTCATCTAAGGATTCTGCATAATCTGCAATATGTTGACCATTAATACGTTCTTCACTAGGAATAACTTTTTCACCAAATGGTACATAAAATCCAGCATCAGAAGCTCCTTTTATAGCAGCAAATATTTTAGAACCTTTAATAGGAGATTTTAAACCTATATCTGCGATAGCTTCATCAATGTTTGCAGCTAAAGCTTTTTTACCACATAAATAACCAGTTAAATATACAGCACTAGTGTTTTTGTTTCCAGCTTTCCAACCTAATTTATTAAGTTCTTTACTATGAGCAGATACTAATGTTTCATCTCCATTTTCACCTACTTTTACAACTTGAACAATAACATTAGCATTAGAAACTCTAACAACTAATCTATTTGCATTAATCTTAACTAATTTCATTCTTTGAGCATAATCAGTTTTTCCTTCTCTTCTTCTTCTGAATGCTACTTTATAATTTGATCCGTGTGCCAAGTTCATTCCTCCTATTTAAGTAATTCATGGTCACGAGCGTAAGACTTCATATAAGATTTACTTTTGAAGGCTCCACCTTTAGCCATTTTATACAATTTACGATAAGTAGTAGGATCTATTTGATCTGCATCACGCATATCTTTTAATTCCCCTCTTAAAGCACGGATAGTTCTCATCCAAACTTTCTTTTTAGGGTTTCGAGCTTTTTTAGCTCCTTTTATACTACCTCGTCCTTTACGTCTACCTTTTGCTTTTTGTTGTTTAATCTTTTTAGATCTGTAACTACTAATACCAGTTTCAGGTTTAGCTTTAATAATTCCTTGATCGATAAGTTGACGAACTGAATCTCTAGTGATAGCTCTAGAAACTTCTTCGATTTCTTCAGGATCAATCCATACTCGATTAACTCCTACTTTAAGAATACTAGCAGCTAATCTTTTTTGAGTTGTAAGATTCATTAATAATCCTCCAATTATTTTTTTAAAGTAATTGATTTATTTTTTTATTATAGAATTATTCTAATTATTTATAGCTTGAAATAAAATAATTGCAATTTTTTCAAGTTTTTAGATTTCCCTTAAATTTTACAATGAATTATATTTGCTTAATGAAGTTTTAAAAAAATGCTGAAAAAGATTTAATCTAATTCAGATAAATGTTATTTAAAGTTTGATTTGAGGTTACAAACTGTACTCCATAATCCCATATCATTTTAAATAACTGCCCAATTAATTTTTTTAATTTCATCAAGTAGTTTATAAGATAATTTTTTTCTAATAATCATTAATATAATTTGGAAATAATCATTTTTTCATTTAAAATTGAAAATGATTAAAAAAACTTTTTATTGTATAATAAAAATTTATTTATTTAATATTTTTATTCCTAATTCTGATGCTTTTTCTAACATCATAGCTTTCTTTCTAGAACCTATAGAAGCACTAATTCTTCCTGCTTCAGTATCAGGATTTAAAGCTTCTAATTCTTTCATATTACATACAAGTACATCTTTGTATCCAGAAGGATGTAAACCTCTTGTAACTCTAGGGGAACGATAACCTATTGCAGGCATATCAGGCTTACCAGCTTCATATCTTCTCATTTTACTGGTTTTACCTCGAGGACGTCTCCATTTATTACCTAATTTTTTGTAACGAGCATATTCTTGTCTATTAAATTTTTTATTCATAATAATCACCAATAAATAACTCTTTTATTCTTTGCTAACTAAGTAAATACCATCTTGGAAAACTCTAGGATCTTTTCCTGTAATTTTAGTAGCTTGTTCTAAATTAGCCATAGTTTGACCAACATCTTCTTTATTTACACCAGTAATGGTTACTTCATCACCTTTAACACTAACTTTTGCAGAACCTACAATATTAGATAATCTAGGACTTCTTTCACCAATAAAATTGTCTATATTTACTTTATTTCCACTAACTTTAACAGTCATTGGAAAGTGAGCGAATACAATTTTCATTTTGTAAGTAAATCCATCTGTAACTCCTATTAACATATTATTAATATGAGCTTTAGTTGTTCCAACCATAGATTTATCTTGTTTCTTTGGGAAATTAGTTTCTATTATTATAGAATTATCTTCTTTAGTAATAGTTAGGTTTGGATAATTAAATTTTCTAGAAGTTTCACCATTTGGACCTTTGACAGAAATAGTGTCTTCAATGTTAACTTTTTCAAGGTTAACTTCAACGCCTTCAGGAATTTCAATTTCTTCCTTAATAGCTGCAGCTAATACCATACATAATCACCTAATACATATAAGCCAACAATCTTCCACCGATACCTCGTTCTTTAGCTTCCTTGTGGGTCATAATACCTTCAGGAGTAGTAACGATTAAAATACCGAAATTCTTTGCTGGTAAATATCTTTTTTCAAATTTTTCAAATTCATCTTTCTTTACAGCATGACGAGGCTTAATAACACCACATTGATTAATGTTACCATCTAATTCTACTTCGAATTTTCCAGCCTTATTGTCATCTATATATTCAAATTCATCTATATAATTCTCTTTTTGCATTGTGCTTAAAACTTGCCCGATTAATTTTGATGCTGGGCTTATAGTACAATGATTATTAACTTGTAATTCATTGTTTCTTAAATTAGTTAAAGCATCAGCAAGAGGATCCATAAGAGTCATAACTATAACACCTTTTTAATTTTTAATTTTAATAATTTTTGTAAAAAATTCAATATAATTTAATTATATTTTTTAAATCCAATCTTTGGGGCGACTTCTCTAAAGCATTGTCGACATAAATTTAATCCATAACGACTGATCATAGCAGAATGATCTCCACATCGACTACATTTTTTTGCTGCTCTACCGTATTTTCTTGGCAAATTTATCACCTTTTATATTTATTTAATAAGTTTCAATAATTTCATCCACATAGTTTACATTAAAATTATCTTCCATGAATTTCATGGTTAGTTCTGGAGTAATTTTATGTTTTTGAGGAATCTTTTTATTTTGGATTTTTCTTTTAGCTATTCTGTATCCTGGTTTTTCAAAGGTTACAGAAATATTCATACCAAATATACCAATATCAGGGTTATATCTCATTCCTGGAATATCAATATGTTCTCTTATACCGAAAGATAAGTTACCTTGAGCATCAAATTGGGTAGGTTTAATCTTATTATTAATACCATCTAATACCATTTTAATAACTCTATCAGCTTTTTCACCTCTTAAAGTTACTTTACATGCAATTGGTTGTCTTTTACGAATACCAAATTCAGGATTAGTAACTTTAGAAAAAGTTTTTACTGGTTTTTGTTCTGTGAAATTTTCGAGTAAAGTTAAAGCACGAGTTAATTTTTCACCAGATTCTCCTACACCTATATTTACTGTAGCTTTGGAAATTTTTATTTGATCCATAGGATTCATTGGTTAACCTCCAATAAGTCAATTACAGGTTTTTCTCCACCAATAACAAATGCGTAATCTTTTAAAGTTAAGAAATTTTCTTTCTTATTGTTTTCTATAATTACAGTATTTGGATTAGAAGTTTTACTGATAATAATTTCAGATATTTTACCTATTTCTCCGGTATGTTTTCCTCCAGTAACAAGAACAGTAGCTCCTTCTTCTAATTTGAATGAGTTTTGAACTTCTTGTTCAGGTAATTTAAGACTTAAAACATCTCCGACTTTGTAATCTCCATCTGTTAATAAGTTTCTACCATCATGAAGATTATATTGTATTTTTCCACCTTTGATTGTAGTTTTATTAACGATTTTAGATAATTTTTCATCAGCATCATTATTATTAATTTTTAATAAAGTTAATCTGTTTTTATTATCTAATAATACTCGGTAAGATGTTTCATTTTTTGGAATTGTAATTATATCCATTAATCCAACTGGATATTTATAATCTTTTTTAACTTTTCCATCTATTAAGATATCTCCAGAATTTATTATAGTTTTTGCTTCTCTGGAATTATCAGCTATTTTTAATACATCTCGAACTACTACCATTAAAGATAAGGAATCTTCAATAGCATGTGGACCTGCTGCTGGTTTAACTGTCCAAGTTTTTTCTTTTGGATGGATAGGCCAGGATTTAGGAGCTTTATATCTTTTAAGATGTTTTCTTGATCCCATATTTGCCATTATTTATTCCTCCTTTACATGTTTATTTCTTTTATCATCATCTAAATCTGCATCAGTAATCATTAAGTTAGAAGGGTGAACTTGTAAAAATACTACATTACCATCAGCTTTATTTAAAGTTATTCCATCAATAGTAACTTTGTATCTTTTAATGTCAATAGCTTCGACTTCACCATCTTGACCTTTAAAATCACCACGAAGTACGGTTACTTTATCTCCAACTTTAACAGGAAGAGATCTTTTACCTAACTTTTCTCTTAATTCATGACTTAAATTTACACTCATTCTGTTACGACGTTGGTGTAAAGGTGCAGAGTATAATGCTTTTCTTTGTTTTCTTGGTTGTTTTGACATAATTTTCACCTTTAAATTAAAATGCTAGCTGCACTACCAACACTAGGCCATTTATCTGCAGCTTCTTTAGCTACAGGACCTCTTACTTCAGAACCTTTTAATAATCCTTCAGGAGTTATTATAACTGCCGCATTATCTTCAAATTTAACACGAAGACCATCAGCACGTCTAAATTCTTTCTTTTGTCTTACTACAACAGCTTGAACAATTTCTCTTCGCATATCCGCAGTTCCTTTTTTAACTGAAGCTGTAACTAAGTCACCAACACCAGCTGCATCAAGTCGTCTGCGGACACCTTTAAATCCTTTTACAGATAAAATTTCAATTTCACGTGCACCAGTATTATCAACACATTGAAGTCTAGCACCAACAGGTAAAGGTTTTGTAATATTTGATGTACTTGCTTTCATTTTAATTATCCCCTTTAACTTCTACAATAACAAAATGTTTAGTTTTACTTAAAGGTCTACATTCAGCGATTTTTACATCATCACCAATTTCTATATTAATGCAATCAGGTTTGTGAACATTAATTTTTGAATTTCTTTTTTCATATCTTTCATATTTCTTAATGAATTTGTAGTAACTACGTTCTACAGTAACAGTTCTATCATTTTTATAGGATGTAACTGTAGCTTCAAGGACTTGACCTCTTAAAGGCAAATTACCATGAAATGGGCAATTAGGATCCTTACATGTAGTTTCAGGTTCTTGGACATTGAGACCAACCATATTATCACCATTATATTTTTTTATATCTCTTTTTTATTCTATCTTCAGGACGATTCAATAATATTTTCCCATCAATTTCAACTTTAGATTTATCTGGGAGAATTATATGAAAAATTGAAACATTTTTTTGAATCAATTTTTCCCCTTTAGTGGATGTCTCGATTTTTAAAGTCTTTTTAGTTTCATCAATAACAATTCCACTTAAACCAATCAATGATTTATTAGAGCTATTTATAACCTTAAGCTCTAAACCAATCAATTCATGATAGAATATATTTTCTGAGTTTATCATATTATTCTAAACAAAAGTGTGATTAAAAAATAAAATAATCAAACTTATGATATTTTGTTTTAGAACATTAATCAGACAAATTTACAATATTGAATTTAGAATTTTAATGTTTCTTATGATGTCTATTGTTATTATGATTATTATTATGTTTATGATTATTTTTCTTTTTATAATCTCTAATTTCAATAGTATCTGAAGAGAATCCCATACTAGATAGAACTTCTTTTACTTTAGTTTTATGATCACCTTGAAGTTCAATTTGACCATTTTTAGCAGTTCCACCACAAGCACATTTACTTTTCAAAGTTTTAGTGAGTTCTTTAATATCAATATCGTGTTCATCTATTCCTTCGACAATTGTCATAAGTTTACCGAATCTTCTTCTTACTGTAAATACTTTAACAGTTTGAACTTCTCTTGCAATTTCTTCACAAACACAAAGTTCTTCAGGAAGACCGCATACCTCACAAATTTTCATTTAGTTCTCCTTCTGTTTTTGGCTCATAATTGTAAGAACACGAGCAATAGTTCTTTTAAGTTCTCTAACTTGACCAGGGTTATCAATAACACCTGCAGCAGCACCTTTAGAAACGGTTTTATTTAATTCAACTTTAAGTTCAATTAATTTTTCTTGAATTTCTTCAATTTCCATTTCCCAAATTTCATTACTTCTTAAAATAGCCATAATTACTCATCCTCTTTAGATTCTTCAGAAGAATTTGTTTCTTCGGCTTCATCTTCCATAACAATTTCTTCTAATTCTTCTAACTCTTCAATGTTTTCAGATTCTTCAGGAGCTTCAGTTTCTTCGACTTCTTCGACTTCTTCAACAACTTCTTCTTCAATAATTTCTTCTTGAATTTGAGGAGCAATTATTTCAACTTTATCAGGTAAAACTGCTTCAGGAGGCATAATACGTACGAAAATTCCTAAAACACCTGGTTTTAAAGTAGCACTTGCAAAACCTTCTTTAACAAATCGGTCTGAAGGTTCACCACATTTCTTAATGTATCCTTCAACAAATTTTGAAACAGCAGATCTAGAACCTCTAATTTTACCAGAGATTGTAATTTCTACACCTTGAGCTCCAGCTCCCATAATTCTACGAATAGTGGAATAAGCAACTCGTCTAAAGTGCATACCTCTTTGAAGCATATTAGAAATTTTAGATGCCATAATTTTAGGATTAAGTTCTGGAACATCAACTTCTTTTACTTCAACTTGAGGATTATCTAAATCAAAATTATTTTTTAAAGTTTGAGTGATAGCTCTAACAGTTTTTCCACCTCTACCTATAACCATTCCTGGTCTTTCAGCATAAACAACAATCATTGTTCCAAGTGGTGTAACTTGAACATCCATTCCACCATAACCTGCTCTTTCAAGTTCGGTTTCTAAAAATTCGTCGATTTTGGTTCTTTTAAGTCCTTCGGTTACGAAATCTTTTTCTATCATAAACTTAAGCCTCCACTAATACTACTTGAACATGGGTAGTTGGTGTATTAAATGGAGTGACTCTACCAAAAGCTCTTGGTATAGCTCCTCTAATAACCATACCTCTATGACTAGATATGTGTTCAATAATAAGGTTTTCAGTATCCATACCTTTATACTCTGCATTACTTTCTGCATTTTCTAAAACTTTTAAAATTTCAGCTGCAGCTTTAACAGGGTATCTTCCAGATGGCCAACCTTGTGCACCTTTACGATGACCTACTTTCTTATTATGTCTTTTGAATGGAACAGCTTGTTTCATATCAATAACATTTTGTAAATATTCTTTTGCTTTTGTTACTTCCATTCCTCTTATTGCATTACTAATTTCAACACAATGTTTTGGGGAAACCTTAAGAGATTTAGCCATAGCACGTGCAGTTTTTTCTTCATCAATATCTTTATTGTTATATGCATAGTTATTTGCCATGTTCTAATCTCCTTATTTAAGCGGTACAAACATACTACTTCTTGTAGCTCCCATTCCTGGGTCACCGTGACTAACTTTTTGTCTAGTTGGTGCGAATTCTCCAAAGTAACAACCAATCATTTCTGGAGTGAATGTAACTTCTTTGAATTCATGACCATTATATATACCAAAAGTGGTTCCAACCATTTCAGGTAATACAATCATATCACGGCAGTGTGTTTTTATTACTATTGGTTTACCGCCTTTTTTGTTTTCTTCATGTTTTTTAAGTTTTCGGAATTTATCCAAAACAGTTTGTTGTCTTGGTAAAAATCCTCTCTTAAGAGATCTTCTTTGTCTTGATGGTAAGATCTCAACTAACTCATCTAGAGATAAATCTTGTAATTCTTCTAGGGTTAATCCTTGATATTTAAATATTTTTCTTGCCAAGTAGCTACCTCCTTAATTATCGTCTTTTACCTGTACGTTTAGCTGCAATTGAACCAACTTTTCTTCCTGGAGATGCATGTCTTGAAATAGTAGTTGGTACACCTGGGTGTTGTCTGTTACCTCCCCCGTGAGGGTGGTCTACAGCATTCATTGCTACTCCTCTAACTGTCATCATCTTTTTACCCTTAGCATTAAGAGCATGCCATCTGTTTCCTGCTTTAAGGAATGGTTTTTCTTTTCTTCCTCCACCTGCAACTACTCCAATACTTGCACGGCAATTTGGATTGAAAGATTTTAATTCACCAGACGGTAATTCAACAACAGCTTGATTTACATCATGAGTTATTAAAGAAGCATAAGTACCTGAAGATCTAACAAAACGTCCACCATCTCCTGGTCTATTTTCTATATCATAGATAGGAGTTCCTTCTGGAATTTCTCTTAATGGTAATGTATTACCAAAACTTATTGGAGCAGAAATTCCACATTCTATTTCATCATCAATTTGTATACTTTCTGGAGCGAGTATGAATTTTTTTTCTCCATTTTCAAATTTGACTAATGCAATAGGTGCTGTTCTTGCAGGATCGTGTACAATATCAGAAACTACTCCTTTTATACTTCCTTCTTTTTCAAGATTATCATAATTTCTATATTGTATTTTATCTTTAAATCTGTGAGATGCTACACGGTAAGTAGGAGTTCCTCTTCCTCTACGTTGAATGATTAATCGTTTACCCATATTTCATTCCTCCTTAGAATACTCCCATTTTAACAGCAATATCTTCTGCATCTTCTTCTTCTGTTAACTTAATATATGCAAGTTTAATACCTTTTGAGCTAATATGAGTGTTAACTTTTTCAACTTTAACATCATATAATTGTTCAATAGCACGTTTTATAGAATTTTTGTTAGATTCTCTATTAACAACAAAAGTTAATTCATTATTTTGATCTATTAAGTTCATAGTTTTCTCAGTTACATGAGGTTTAACTATAATTGCGTAAGGATCCATAATTATCCACCTTCACTTTATAATCATTCCATTTTAAACATCCAATATTGGATATTTATTGGAATAATCCTCCTAATTTTTCAACTGCGGATTTAGTGAAAACAGTTAATCTACCTGGATGAGTACCTGGTGCTAATAATTCAGCATTTAAATTTTTAACAGATACAATATCGACACCAGCATGGTTACGTGCACCTAAACTGATACCTTTATCCTCATCAACAACTATTAGAGGTCCCTTAGCATTACGGTATTTTCTACCTCTAAGTTTACCTCTACCAGCTTTCACTTTTCTACTATTTTTAGCTTTTGTGATATCATCAAATATTCCTAATTTTTTGAATATTTCACGAGTTTCACTTGTTTTTTTGATTGAAGCTAATTCATCATCAACAACTAAAGGTACTTGAGGTACATTATCAATTCTATGACCTCTACCAGAAACTAATTCTTCATTAGTAGTTGCAGCAACTGCAGATCTAATAGCGAATCTTCTTTCTTTAGTATTGATTTTTTCATGATGATTTTTTTCAGCTCGTACTGGGTGAGCTTGACGACCACCGACAGCTAAAGGAATAAAAGCAGTTTTAGAACCATTTTTTATTCTAGGTACCATAGCTGCACCTCTTCCTGAACCCCAAGAAGTAGCTGTAGTTCTTTTACCAGCCATAGGATCGTTTCCCCAAGGTTGTACTCTAGCAGTTTGTGCAGAAATTACAGCTCTTTTTATAAGGTCTGGTCTATATTCTTCATCAAAAATAGCTGGAAGTTCAATATTTCCATCAACTTCCCCTTTTAGATTATAAGTATTAACCTTCATGATTAAGCTCCTTGTTTAGAACGAGTACTAATATAATTAATTTGTGGTGCATTAGCATCAGATTTTTTAGGACGCATAGCTTTTCTTAAGATAATTAATCTTTTAGATGGACCAGGTACAGAACCTTTTACTAAAATATAATCATTTTTAACAAGACCATATTTTATAAATCCTCCATCAGGATTAATTTCATCTACTTGAGATGCATCTGCAATCTTTAAAATCTTTTTGTTAAATTCAGTTCTCTTATGGTATCCAGTTTGACCAGCTTGAGCAACTGTCCACATAGTTCTTCTAGGTGTCCATGGACCAATAGAACCTACATGTCTTTTCTTACCACTTCTAGCAGCTTTACCATATTGGATTCTAATATTCCATCTTTTAATTACACCTTGGAATCCTTTTCCTTTGGTGGTAGCGATAGAATCTACATATTGTCCTTCAGAAAATACATCGCTTGCTTTAACTTCATTACCTAATAATTCTAAAGCAGCATTTAATTTTTCTTCTGAAGAAGTTCCTCCTATAGCACATTCAAAAATTTCAGGTTTCTTTTTAGGAACACTGGTTACTTTAGGATTTGTATGTACTAAAAGTTTAATATCATCAGTATATTCTAAGGCATCTTGTATTTTTGCAATAGCTTCAGATTGATTATATTCTTTAGGAAGAGTAATCTTCCGGGAGAGTTCTTCATCTAAATTATCTGCAATAACCTCGGTGATAGCTCTTAAACCACGAGTAGTTTTTTCATATGATCTAATACCCATTATAACAACAGGCGGTACTTCCAAAACAGTTACTGGTGTGAAAACTTCCATATTATAAGTAGGAGAGTTTTTATCAGCATCTACACACATTGCATGTGTCATACCCACTTTATAACCAGCAAGACCTAAAAGTTTTGGTTCTTCATAACTTGGCCAAGATTTGATTCTAGGTGTTTCTTTAGCAGCTCTTTTTCTAGGGCTGTATGCAACTGAACCTTTTCTTGGTTGGTGATGTCTTACCATTTAATCTTTTCCTCCTTTATTTTATATTTTTATTTCCCGTAATTAATTAGTTTTAATAATTGTAACCTATTAATTATTGGTTTATTCTTTATCTTTTTATTTTAATTTAAAATACGTATTTTAAATCATTTTTTTAATCATTTCATATTAAAGAGTATCTAAATAGTATAATAATACAAATTCTTTAATTAAATGTCTTTTATTTTTTAAATTTAAATAAATAACTTTAAAGATTAGAAATAGAACTTTATTATTCTTTTAATTTAATCTAAAGTTAGATAAACATGAATATTTTTCTTTACAACTAAAATTTTCATACCCCTATTTAGGAGTAAATTTAATAGTTGATAGCTCTGACTAATAAATCTAGCATGAGCTTTTTATCAATAACTGGAAAAATAATTGTTATTAATAATCTAATTTTTTGATACACAATATGCAAGTTAAGTTTTAACCTGCAAATAGACTAATAATTCCTTATTAGTCCATCATTAAATTGAATATAGATAATGTAGCTGATACAGCTTCTTCAGTTCGGACGGTTTCAGTTCCTTGATTAGGTATTGTATTTACTTTCACAACATCCCAATTAGAACTTTCAACATTTTCTTCAATTGAAGAGTAAGGTCCTCCAAATAATATTGCTATATTATCAGATTCCTTTACCTTATATTCTAATTCATTAAAAATAGAATCTATTGTATCTGCATATCTTGTAGTTAAAACAACAAGATCGGGTTTAACTAATTTCAAGCTATTTTTAAGACTTTTATGAGTAGATAATGTCTTATAACCCCAGTAAATGTCATCTGGTTCATCAGGTGTGACTATTACCTCTTTAGCTAACTTTGTAATTTTAAAGCTGAAAACTTTTTTTACTGTAAGTTGCTCTCTGCAGAATGCTAATTTATCCATACCTATATCAACAAATGTTCCTTTTCTATTACGCTTCACAGTAAATCCTTGTCTGTAATCACCTAATTCAGGTTCTACATTATTAGGATGGTGTGGAGCTCTTAAAGGAGGTAGTATTCCAACATGCTTCAATTCTGACTTTATTGGAAACGCCTGTTTTCTTAAATATTGAGGTGTATCCATGAAAGAAAGTACTTCAGCAATGAAATCCCCATCTTTGAAGTTATTTTCATCTCCATGAGACATATCATTGTAAATTACAACTTGATTAGCTCTATATACAGCTAATAATCTTCCTAAAATTCCAACTTTACTAGTCTTAAATTTTAAGTCAGTTGTCTCAGACAAGAATGAATTTGGTATAAAGATTGATAAATTTCGTTTCTGCATTAATAATTATTTATTCAAATCTATATATAAATATTACCCTAAAATTTTTATAATATCAACTAGGAAAATATTAAGTTAAGTTCCAATACTCTAAAAGTTAGAGTATTTTATAGATCTACTATAACAAATTTATTTAAATATATAATATATAGATTATAATTATATTAGTTTAATATAGTATATATACTTTACTTCTTTTAATAGAAAAAGAGAACAAATAACACATAAAACAAGAAATAAAAAATAAATCAGAAATTAAATTGAAAAAGAAAAAAAATAATAATGAAAAAATTAAATTGAAAAATTTTCAACTCTTAAAACAATCACATCAACATTATAAGTTTCTTTTTTATGAAAACTATAAACTTTAGGTAAAGGAAAATGATACCTAAATTTATGAGACACAACACCACCTTTACTTTCAAAATATTCACACACAAATTTTTCAGTAGATAACATGTGAAAAGAATATATCACCTCTGCTGAATTCATTGCAACATCAATAAATTTTTTATCTTTACCTTTTTTTACCTTTTCTTGAGAACCAAAAGGAGGATTCTGGAATAGAGTTTCAACCTTAAAATTATTATCATAACTTAAATTATAAGTTTTTACAATATTTATTAAATCATTAGATTGTAGAACATTTAAAACATCAAAATTTACATTCTTAAGATTTAAATTATTTGATGTTTTTAAAGCCGTACCAATTGAATCATTATCTATATCTAAACCTAAAGATTTGCAAGCCCCAAGCAAACTTGAACCTATAGCAAATATTCCAGTTCCACACCCCAAATCTATAATATTTCTACCCTCAATATCACCAATTGAATATGCATTCCATAATAAATCACTTGCAATATAAGAAGGTGTTGTATATTGTTCTAAGTTAACTTTAGGATTTGGATGAGAAGGTATTTTTTGAAGTATCATTTCTAATTGTTTTTTCTTTTTAATTTTTATCATAATAATAAAACCTTAATAGTGGTACTAAATATTTGTTATCTAAAAAAATATAATAAAGATAATTTAATTATATAATAATATATTATAATAAATATTTAATTATTGAATAAATTTAATAATTATTACTTTACAAAAAGAGGTTATGAAATTGTTTGACAAGATATTAATAGCTAACAGAGGAGAAATAGCTATCAGAATCATGCGAGCATGCCGTGAATTAGATGTTAAAAGTGTTGCAGTCTATTCTGATGCAGATAAAACATCTTTATACACTAACTATGCAGATGAAAGATACCCACTAGGTAATCCTAGTCCTTTACAAAGTTATTTAAATATAGATAAAATTATTAATGCAGCAGTTGAATCTGGTGCAGAAGCAATTCACCCAGGTTATGGATTTCTTGCAGAGAATCCTAAACTAGGAGAAGAATGTGAAAAGAATGGAATCACCCTTGTAGGACCTACAGGAGATGTAATACGTCAAATGGGGGATAAAATTACAAGTAAACAAATAATGCGTAAAGCAGGAATACCTGTAATTGAAGGAACCCAAGAAGGATTAACAGATATAAATGAAGCAAAAGAAATTGCAAAAAACATTGGATATCCAGTAATTATTAAAGCATCTGCAGGTGGTGGTGGAATTGGTATGCGAGCTGTTTATAGTGAAGATGAATTACAACGTGCTATCGAATCCACTCAATCTGTAGCTGCAGCCAATTTTGGAGACAGCACTGTATTTATAGAAAAATACTTAGAAAAACCTAGACATATAGAATTCCAAGTTCTTGGAGATAATTATGGTAATGTAATTCATGCCGCAGATCGAGAATGTAGTATTCAACGAAGACATCAAAAATTATTAGAAGAAGCACCTTCTCCAATAATGACAGAAGAATTACGTGCACAAATGGGTGAAAGTGCAGTTAAAGCAGCATCATCCATTAATTATACTGGTGCTGGAACAATAGAATTTATGTATGATAATGGTAACTATTATTTCTTAGAAATGAATACTCGTATTCAAGTAGAACACCCTATAACTGAAATAGTAACTAATATTGACCTTGTAAAAGAACAAATAAAAATAGCTGCAGGGGAAGAACTAAACTTAGAACAAAAAGATATAAAAGTAACAGGACATGCAATCGAATGCCGTATAAATGCAGAAGATCCATTATCTGATTTTGCACCAAATCCTGGAAAAATTACAGGATATAGATCACCTGGAGGCCCAGGAGTAAGATTAGACAGTGGAGTTTATATGAATTATACTATTCCTACATTTTATGATAGTATGATAAGTAAATTAGTTACAAATGGAAGTACTCGTCAAGATGCAATAGATAGAATGAAAAGAGCATTGAGCGAATACATAATATTAGGAGTAAAAACCACAATTCCATTCCATAAAGCAATTATTAGAAATCCTTACTTCTTAAAAGGAGAACTTAACACTCATTTCATTGATGACCATAAAAAGGGAATTGAAGAAGAAATGAAGAAAGTAATTGAAGAAGATAGAGAAAACGTGAACCGTTTAAAAGCTACTTTCATGCCAGGAAAGAAAATAGCTGCAATTAGTGCAGGAGTTGGTTCTTACTTAACAAATGCACAAGCTTTACAAAATAAAAAGAGAAATTAAGAGAAAATATTTTTAAAATGAGGAATTTCAGATGAAACAAGAAATGATAGATTTGCTTAAAAAGAAAAATAAAATTTCAGATAAAGATGCTGATGAAGTTTTAGCACTAGATGAATCTGAAATCATTGATTTTCTTAAAGAATTAGGTTCACAAGAAAGCAGTGAAAACACTGCCAAAAAAATTAAAGAAAACTTAAAAACTGATTATATTGGTAAAAACATATACTTTTATGATGAAGTAAAATCTACAAACAATATAGCTAAATTCTTTGGAGAATCAGACGAAGAAGAAGGTGTAGTTATAATTGCAGATACCCAAACTAAAGCTAGAGGAAGATCAGGTAAAGCTTGGAAATCTCCAAAAGGAGGTTCTTGGTTAAGTATATTAATTAGACCAAATGTTCCCCCAACTCATGCTTCACTAATTACTCTTGCTACTGGAGTTGCTGTTTGTAAAACTTTAAGAACTATTGGAGTTAATGCTCAAATTAAATGGCCAAATGATATACTTATTAAGGATAAAAAAGTATCTGGAATACTTACAGAAGCAAAAGCTTCATTTAATAATTTAGATTATGTTGTGGTAGGTATTGGAATTGATACAAATTTAACTATGAATGATTTCCCAGAGGAACTAAAAGATAATGTTACAAGTTTAAAAGATGAAGCTAACCGTGAGATTAAAGAGAAAAAAATTATCAGAATTTTCCTTGAAGAATTTGAAAAATTTTATAATTATTTCAAAGAAGAAGATTATGAAAAAATCTTAAATGAATGGAGACACTTATCTAAAACTATTGGAAGTGAAGTAATTATTCGTCAACCTTTAGGAAAAATTATTGAAGGTTATGCTATTGGAATTAATAGGGAAGGTAGTTTAATTATTGAAAAAAATGATGGTTCTCTTGAAAAAATTTTTGCAGGGGAATTACGTCATAAAGGTAATGTGTACTAAAAAAATTAAATTAAAAATTTTCCCCTTTTTTTCTTTTTTTATTCAAAAATTAAATTATAACATTTATCTGTATTATTCATAACATTTTTTAATGAATTAATTGATGAATTTATTTTTTTAATTATTTCTTCAACTGTTAACTTATTACTATCGGGTGAAGCTATATCAAATCGGATAGTTGCAGAAGCTCCAGGCATTCCTACTGCAGGTATTGTTATTATTCCCTCTTTTTTAAGTAATATCATTGACCAGATGAAGTTAAAATCTTTAGCGGATAAATCTTTATTTTCACAATTTAATTCATTATACATATCTCCTTCTTTAACCATCACCCCTGTAGGTGTTTCTTGGAAAGAATTATATTTAAGTTTTAATTGATTAAATAATTCTGTTTTCTTATTTAATGATAATCTTAAATTTTCAGGATTATAATCTTCTAAACCTTTCACCATAGCTAAAATACTTGGAGGTTGAGCTTCTAAACCAAATTGTGTGGCTTTGGATTTAACTAAATCTATTAAATCCTCTTTACCTGCCATTAAACCTCCCCGAGGACCTTTCATTAATTTATCAGTGCTTGTTACAACTAAATCTGCACCTAATTCAGTTGCCTTTTTCTGATTAAAAATTGCTGTTCTTATACGGGCTCCAGAAGCATCATCAACTAAAACTGGAATATTTTCTTTATGTGCAAGATTTATAACTTTTTTAAAAGTTTTTTCATCAATAGTTTGATGATCCATAGTGGAACCTGTGATTATAACTAAATTAACATCATAAGGGACACGAAATTTATCAATGTCTGTGTATTCTAAATAATTAGCATGCATTATTTTACATGATCTAGGTATACTTGGATGAGCAGGGTGTTCTTTTAAAAAATGTAAAACAAAACCTTTTTCAGGAACTAGTGCTAATATTGTTGCAAGAATTCCAGAACTGGTTCTATTTACTGCAAAAACTTTTTCCCCACCTAAATGTTTAATACCTTCTTTCTGTAATTTTTCTTCAAAAATAGCTGGACCTACATAAGTTTCTAAAAGTTTTAAATCATTTTCTGTAGCAAGAAAACCTCCAGATAAACCAGTAAAATCATATAAATTTTTCCTAGTATCTTGATTAATTATTTTTCTAATATTTCTTAATGCGGATTCACGTTTTTTTACTTCATCTAAAGAACTAGTAACTAGCATAATTTTTCACTATTTATAATATAATATATTATAAAGTTATTAAATTTTTTTAATAAAAAATAGCATAATTAAAAAAAAGGGTTAAAATAAAATTAATAAAAAAAGTATTTAAAAAATAGATATAATTTTCTAATTTAAGATTCATCATCTAGAAATTCTAAATGGAAATTAGAACTGAAAGCTTCAACAACAATATCTAAATTTTTCCCATCTAAAGGAATAGTTTCAAAGTTATCGCCTTCATTATATGAATATTCTGCTTCAATGATTTTACCATCAGCAGTAGTATAGAATAATATACTATCAGATATTTCTTCAGGATTTTTAGATGGTAAATATATTTCAACAGATCCTCCTAATTGTTCAAAAAATTTATCTTTTTCTTCATCACTTTTATTTACTTTTTTAAATTTTCGGATTCTAGATTTAAGTTTTTTTTCTGCAGTTTCTTTTAAAGCACCAGGCATGTTCAATTCACCTTTTTTTATTTATTAATTTTTGTATTATTAAAATTTTTTAAAAATCATTATAAATTATTCTTTTAAAAAAATGTTTTTTTACAAACTAATATTAAATAATAAAAGTTTTATTATATAAACTATTCGGCAAATATAATTAACTTATTAAGTAATTTAAATATTAATTTAATTAATCATACAAACTATTTCCATTAGAATCCATCCCTACAACTAATGGTCCAAATTTATCAACAGACAATTCCCATAATGCTTCAGGCATTCCAAGATCTAACCAATCCACATTAGAAACTTCCTTTACTTTATCCACATATAATGCTGCACACCCTCCAGTTGCAACAAGATAAACAGATTTATCTCTTTTTAAAGCTTTTTTAACTGAATCATCCATTCCTCCTTTACCTATGACAATTTTTACACCTTTATCTAAAACATCAGCTTGATATGGATTCATCCTCATACTAGTAGTAGGACCTATTGCAACTATATCATAATTTCCTTCATCATCTTTTTGGATTATAGGACCTGCATGGAATAATGCTACACCATCTAATGAAAATGGTGCACCTTGTTCAATGATTCTTTTATGTGCTTGATCTCTTGCAGTAACAATAGTTCCAGAAACTGTCACTATATCCCCTATTTTTAACTTTGTTAAATCTTGATTTTTAACTGGTACTTTTATATCGATCATAATAAATTTATCCTTAAAGTGTATTTTTTATTTAATATTATTTTTAATTTTTTTAGATATAATAAATATTATTAAAAACATTATTATAATTATAGTATACTATTATAAATTTTATTAAATAAATAATAATAATATTACCTTAAGATATAAAGAAAAATTTTTTTAAAATGGAGTAAGAGTTAAACATGTCAAGTATGAGTAGTGTTGCAGGATTATCAAAGTATATTAAAACACTCCCTAAAGTTAAAATATCATTATTCAGTATGATATTTATTAGTTTTATAACAGGAGCCATAATATTTTTATTAAAACCAATCAACACATATAGTCAATTAGAAAACCTTTTTTATGGAGGTTCATTTGGATTTTTTGTTTTTGGATTAGGAAGCATTGTTTCTGGTGCTACAGACCAACAATGGGTTTATTTATTAAAAGGTATTAATCTTAAAAGGAAACATAGTATGTTTCTTTCTCTTACTAGTATGGTGATATTATGTTTAATATCTGTACTAGGATTAATTGCTGGAATAATTCTTAAAATGGACCTATTTGTAAATAGTATATTATTTGGCTGTGTATTAATTTTTGCTTGGAATTTTTTAGTGTTATGGGGAACCAGCCATATTGGGCCTTTAAAATCATTTATTATTAGTTTAGTTCAACCTTTATTAATTATAAGTATGTTAATTGTAGTGACATTTTTAGGTAATCTTGAAATAGTTTTCCAACTAGGAATTTTTGGAACAATATTAAAAGTTATTATAGCATGTTTAGTATTTTTAGTAGCTATTTACTCATTTATGAAAGTAGTTGAAAATCCAATGAAGAATAATCTTGGATTTGGTGCCTTAGATTTACTAAGTTTTTTTATTGCACATATGAATGAAGGATCATCATACTTAGAAAACTTATTTGATACTTCAGGAGAAGAAATTGACACAATAGTGGGCACATTAAGTTTTAAAAACATGAATGGTGATATTAAAGCATTATTTATCAGCCCATCCGTACATCCGGGACCTATTGGAGACATTGGTGGAGCTAATATGCCAACAATACTTGCTAATGAATATGATTACTTCACAATGGTAGCTCATGGACCATCAACACATGATTTCAATCCAGTAAGTGTTAATGAAATACAAAAAATTAAAGATGCTGTTAATGAAAGCTTGGCAAAAATGAACTATTCTAATAAATGTAGTAAATTTGTCAGATACTCAGAAAAACAAGCAAATATTGGAGTTCAATTTTTTAATGATGGAATTATCATGCTTTCAACATTTGCACCCTCAGGTAGTGATGATATTGAATTTAGTATTGGATTATCAATGATTATTGAAAGTCAAAAAACTTGTAAAATTGAAAATAGTATAGTTGTTGATTGTCATAATAGTTTTAATGCTGAAAAAGGAGGAGTATTACCTGGAAATCCTGAAGTATTCCAATTATTAGATACTGTTAAAAAGATTGAAAACTTAGAACGAAATTATCCATTACAAGTTGGAATAAGTTATAATCCGATGGAAGGTTTAGATAAAAACAATGGTGTAGGTGACAGTGCACTTAAAGTAATGGTTATTCAAGCAGGAGAACAAAAAACCGCAATAGCATTATTTGACAGTAACAATATGGAATTAGGTTTTAGGGAAACAATACTTAAAGAATTAAATGATTTACCTATAGATGAATTAGAAGTTTTAACTACTGATACTCATTCAGTGAATACATTAGCTAATGGATATAATCCTATTGGAGTCTCTGAAAAAAGTAAAATCATAGAATATTTACGTGAAAGTATATTAACTGCTTTAGAAGATCTTGAACCTGTTGAAGCAGGAACCGATATTAATAAAATTAAAAATTTAAAAACTTTTGGGCCAAATAACAGTACTGAATTAATATCCACAATAAGTTCAATTGTAGCTGTTAGTAAAATTATGGCACCATTAATATTTATTACAGCATTAATATTTGTTTTCATATGGATTTATTTTTTATAAAATAAAAAAACCATATTTATTTTTTTCTTTTTTAAATTGTTAAATAATTAATTTTAAAAAAATATAAAAAATTTAAATGGAAAAAAAAACATTTTATAGTTAATTATGATGTTTATGATGATTTTTATGTCTATCATAGTCATGAAAATGTTTATGTCCATGATTAGACCAATGATTTAATCCTCGACCAAAATTATCTATATTATATAACCATAGATGATTATGGTGATGTTTATGTTTTTTATGGTGCATATGTGCCCCAAAATCATCATTATTGTATAAACGATGATGATGACGGTAATCTTTATTTGGATTTCCTGTAATTGGACGATTTTTTCTATGTTTTTTATCTATTATTTTGTTTATATGAAATGAACCACATTGAGGGCATTTATATCCCATATTAGAATTTTGTGGCCAACTAAAACCACATTTCATACATTTATATGCATTAAGTTGATTATTATTCATTTTAAGAATTTTATTCAAACGATTATGTATTTCAAGTATACGTGTTCTAGAATTATTATTGTCCAAGTACTTTAAGTTATATTGTTTTTCTGGTTCTATTAAATAAAATGCTTCTTTACTTTTAAGTCCAGGTATTCCAATTTTAGCTAAGTTTCGTTCCATTCTTCTTTTTAGTGCTGAATTTTTAGGTTCTTTACCTAAATAAGTTGTTGTTTTAACAGCACTAGAAATTAATGTATGATGTCTTTCTTTATGTCTTAATTTTTGTCTATTTTCCGTAACTTCTTGTGTTGACCAATTTAAGTTAGGGTCATAAAAAGGTATTCCCACATCAGATAATGCAATTTTTATTTCATCATCTTTAGGAATGGATTCATTTAACATAAAAGAACTGGGGGATGCTAGTGTTCCTCCTTGTTTTCTACCATAAATTGGACCTAAACCTACATGAAATCCATTTTTTATAAATGCAGATCGTACTGGTGATGAACTAGTATATGTAGCTATTAATCCTTCTTGTTTTATGACTCTTCGAAATTCTTTAATGAATTCGAAACTAAAAAGTTCTGGTGACATTGTTTGACTAAATGGATCTAAAAATATTGCATCATAATAATTATTAGGTAATTGTTTTATTGTACAACGAGCATCAGCTATGTAAATATTTATCTCCATACTTTTAGGTATAGGTGTTTTTTCTTTTGGATTTACAATATAACCTTCATATATTAAACTGTTTTCAATTGCATGTTTCATTATATCATGGGCAGATATTGGTGAGGGTACAAGTAATCCTGCAGCAAGTGTAGCTTTACTTATTTCAACACAATCAATTACTAATTTTGTATTAGGTGAGGCGTGTTCTATGAAATCTTGTATCATGGCTGTTGAGTTATATCCAATTCCTCCACAAATATCTAATACATGAATATCTTTTTGATAGTTAAATTTCATTGGTTTAATAAATTTTTCAAAAGATTCTGATATTGCACCTGTTTTTGTGTGGAGAATTTCTATTTTATTGTTGATTTCCCTTGATTTTATACTGTAAGATGTATCTTCAGTTTGGTAAAAATAATCTTTATTATTGTTAAAAAAAGTTACTCTATTATATCTATTAGGAAATTCATTTTCTTTTTTAAAGTATTCATTTATTTTATCATAAATTGTATCATTTATTACTCTGGATTCATCAAGATATGTCATAAAAGATATATTTAGAAAACATCCATAATAAACATTAACAAAAAAATTTAAGGGAGAAAAAGATATTATGGATTCTGAATTGAAAATATTAGAAATACTTTACAATATGTGCCAAAAAGATAATGGACCAAAAAGAATACGATACATGAAATTTATAAACTTAACATATGATTTAGACACCAGTGAAAACGAAAACATTGAAATATTAAAAAAATTAGCTGAAAAAGAATTTGTTGAATTAAGGATTAGTAAAGAGGGTGATTTAAAATCAGTAGAAATAAGTCTTAAAGGGTTAAAATATTTAATAAGTAAACTAGATGCTTATAAACAAATACATAATACAATATTAAATGTTTTATTAGACTCAGAAACACCTATTACAAATATTGAAATTTATGAGAAAACTGGAATAGATATTTGCACAATTAATACATTACTTTATCAATATAAAGATTATATAAGTTTTGATGAAACAATGAATCAATATCAAATACATAATATACAGATAAAAAAACCAGAGGAATTAAAAAATCAAATTCAAACATGATTTTGAAAATTAATAAAAAAATTTTTTAGGAAAATGATGAAAATGGAAAAAGAAAAATGTCCACAATGTGGAACCATTGTTGAAAAGGACACTAAGTTTTGTTATAATTGTGGAGCAAAAATAAATGTTACACAAATAAATCCTCCACAGATACAGAAAAATGTGAATTCTATAAAAAGCAATACGAAAAATACTAAAAGTTTTTGTACTCAATGTGGGAACCAAATTAATGGAAACTCCAATTACTGTCCAAAGTGTGGAAATTCTTTGAACAGTGCGAATCCTCAAAATGCACATTATAATGTAGGGATGCTGCAAGAATCAAATGTAATACCTATACGTAGGTTAGCATTACTTATGATATTGACTGGAGGATTATATACTTTTTATTGGTATTATAAAAATAGCACATCCTTAAAAGAGTATTATCATGAGGACACTAGTCCTGTATTATTCACTATACTTTTATTAATACCTATAGTAAATTGGATAATTATATATGAACTTTTTAACCAATATGAAAAAAAATTAAAACTTGAAAATATCCCTTCATATTCTTCAGGTGGGAATTTAATAGTGTGGATTTTATTACCATTTCTTCAAATATGGGTACTTATTAACATACAAGAATCATTAAATGAATTATGGAAAAAAGAACAACCAGAATTACCAGTACGAAGATCATTTTCAGATGTGGAAATTATGATAATGATAATAATTCCAGTACTTTTATTTATAATAATTTTCATGAGTATAATAGGAACAATAAATTCAATGATAAACCAATCTTACTATTATGATAATACATATTATCTGTTAAGATTATTAATCTAAGAAAATTAATTTGAAATTTTTTTTAAATACTTTTTATTTTTTTTTTAATTTTTAAACTTAAAATAGAATAAAGAATTTTTTTAAATTTTTTGAAAAATCAAATATTAAGGATTTATTATTAAAATATTTTTTATAGAAAATTAAAAAATGAAGTATTGTAAATTTTTTTAAGAATTAGTAAATAAATAATTAAAATGTATTTTAATTTTGAAAAAAAGTAAAAAGTGTATGAAGATTTAGTTGCTTCGTTTAAGAGTTACAACATTTCCCCATACTAAAGAAGCTAAAACAATAAATGTTAATAATGCCGTTCCATTTATAGTTCTGTTAAATACAAATAAACCAATAATTGCTTGGGTAGTGAATGCAGTTAATGATCCAATCAATAATACTTCTTTACCTAAATATTTTTTATTTTTTCTTTCACGCTTATCACGGTATTTTTGTAAAATTTTTAATCCAACAATCAACGTTATTACCACAAATGCAACTAAGGCAATCATCGTTAAATATCCAAAATCATATGCATATCCGAAAGTTCCTGGAAGCATATAATCAATAATATCTTTTTTAGATACTAATAAACCAAAGAACATTGGGAAAGGTAATCCAAATAATAAGATGAATTGCATTGGTAAACTTATATACCCATCTGCAAAACCTAATCCTTGTGATCCCCAATATGATGAATTTTGAACATGCCCAATTAGATTTGTATTATGAAGTACCATTTGAATACTTGAGAGACTGTTATTTTCAAGACGATTAATACGTAACATTGGACTGAATACTTGCATTCCAGATACTTTTGCTAATAATTCCATTAAACCAAATGCTGCAACACCTAATCCTAAAAATATTAATACTCTTTTTATGGTTAAAAATGATTTTTCTCGGAAAGATTTAGATATAATAAGATATCCTATGAATAAACCAAGAATCCATAATATTAAGAAGGATCTATGCATCATTCCTCCAAATAAAGTTATTAGAGCAAGTAATATGTATACAAGTCTTTTAAGCCCTTGTACATTTACTCCTGAACGTTCCATAATTTTTAATGAAGCTAGAGCGGTTATTATAGCAAGTAAAGCTATCGGTCCAAATGTATGTGTAAATTCATGTTGACCAAACGATAGAAATAGTAAAGCAATATCACCTGCAAATAGTAAAGTGAATACTATAGCTAAGAATAAAGACAAGAATGTTACAATACTTAGTGATAATGGCACTAAGTTAATTATAAATATCATACTTGCAAATATTATTGCTGCTATTTCTAATATAAATTGAAAATGATTTTGAGCTATAAACGCCATTTTTTATCACACATATATTATAATATTTTTTAATTAACTAATTTACTTTTGAATTTTATAATATGAGTTTATTTATAATATTAAATTTTTTCATTATAAAACAAAAATTATTCTTTTAATTTTCATTTTACAGTATAAATAATCTTCAATATTTAAATGGACTGACCGGGATTTGAACCCGGGGCCTCCGCCATGCCAAGGCGACGATCTACCATCTGAGCTACCAGCCCCATTATAATAACATTAATAATTTATTACTACTTAAAATTTATGTAAAGTAATAAAATAATTAAAAACATTATTATGGTTTTCCATTTTTACCTAAATCATAAATGTTATTTAGTACTATTTTAAATAAGTCATCGTGGTTAACATCTATAGGTTCATGAGGATTAACAATAAAACTCAAAGCTTTATTAATAATATCATCAAGATTATTAGACCTATACATTAAACCTTGATTAATATAAAATTTATCTACAGACAAGCAAGTACCAGGATAACAAGAAATAACAGGAGTTTGAAGAATAGCAGCCTCCCTATTCATAGTACCCCCAGCACCAATAACTAAATCTGCTTTTTTAATAATACTACTAGTATCCACTGGAGGTTCCAAAATAGTCACATTATCAATACCTTCAAAAATTTTAGATTGTTCTTTAAATCTTGGAAGAACAAGGATATTAGCATATTCTTTTAATACTTCAACAATAGGAGACAACACAGATTTGCGGCAATCTGCATCCAAATAACTAGCAAGAGAAGGTTCTGGACGCATAAATATGGTTTTACTTTTCTTTAAAATTAAACCTAAATCATCAAATATATCATCATTATAGTTAAAACTCTTAAAATGCATCAATTCAGAAGTCCCATTATAAGGTAAAATTTTATTAGGATCTGCACCATATTCCATTAACTTCCAAACATCTATAATTTTAGGAGCAATAATCCGATCACATAAAGGAAGAGTTAATTTATTAGCAGCAACAGCATGCTCATTATCTAAAATATACAAACTAGGAATACCTAAACCAAAACTAATTCTAGGAAGTTCTATACTATGCTTAGAAACAGCTACATCAATTTTTTCATCTGCAATAATATCAAATAAATCAGTTACACGTGTTGTGCTCTCTCTAAGCTTATCTTTTAAACTAACCCCATGTTTCCCTACACTAATATAATCAATACCATACATATCCATAAGTTTATGAATATCACCAAATTGACGAGTAGTTACAATAACATCTTCTCCCTCATCAATTAAATATTTAATAACATCCTTAAAAAAGCGAACATGAGGAGCATTTGATATATCAATCCAAATTTTCAATGAAAACCCACCTAATTACTTAAATAATATTAATAAATTTAGAATAACAGAAAATTTCTTATAAATTTTCAGGTTTTTGTTCTTTAATAGCTTCAATTATATCATCTAGTCCTTTACCTTCTTTTAAACTAGAAGTTATAATTTTAACATTGGGATTTAATCCTTTAGCATCAGCAACCATTTTATTAGTATCCGCACCAACTGCTTCTGCTAAATCTATTTTATTAATAATAATTAAATCAGCACTTTGGAAAATAAGTGGATGTTTTTCAACAGTATCATCACCTTCAGTAACACTTACTACAACAACTCTCATATGAGAACCTAATGCAAAGTCAACAGGACAAATTAAGTTTCCAACGTTTTCTATAAATAAACAATCAATTTTATCTAAAGGCATATCTTCTAAAGAGTGTTCTACAAGATGTGCATCTAAATGACATTCTTTACCAGTGTTTAAACCTACAACTGGAACATCATGAGATTTAATTCTTTCAGCATCGAATTTACTAATTACATCCCCAGCAACTACTCCAATATTTTCATCAACATTTTCTATGATATCTTCAATTAAAGAAGTTTTACCTGAACCGATAGCACCTACGAAATCAACACAATAAATATTATTATCTTCTAATAACTTTTTATTTCTTTCAGCTATAGCTTCATTAGCTTTCATAATATTTTTTTCTACTTCAACACTTGCTACTTTATGCATTTTATATCCTCCTAAAAAAATTTTTAAATAATTAATTTATTCATCTTCATCAGGTTTTTCAATTACAATATTTTTCACTATTATATCTTTACCATTTAAAATTAGTATTCGTGGAGTCTCACATTTAGGACATTTAATAATAGGAGCATAATGATCTAAACCATCAAGGGATACAATCCCTTTATAATCACATTCTTGACATTCTATTTCAACAGGGATTTCATTAATAACAAAATCAGCATCTTCAGCTATAGTATTCTCCTTCAAAACATCTAATAAAAAACTGATTTGTTCCGGATTAATCATAGCTAATCGGCCAACTTCAATTATAACTTTAGTAACTTCAGTAGCATCATTAGATTCTGCAGTATCCATTACAGTAGTGAAAATTCCTTGAGCCATTGATAATTCATGCATTTTAATTAATTCCTTTTAATATTTTTATAAATAATTTTTATTTTATTGCATCTGCAATAACTTTAGCTACTGTTATACAACTGACATCAGATTTCAATGTATCTGTACCTGCAAGATTCTTTGCACCTGCAGCATAAATTTTTATAACTGCATCGTTGACTAATGTTGGGTGAACACAACAAACATTAACAGACTTTGCACCATATTCTTGTAAAATATTCACTGCATTAACAATAGTGCCTCCAGTAGCAATAATATCATCAATAATAACAGCTTCTTTATTTTTAACAGCATTAATTCCTACTTTAGAATTAGTTTCAGTAGAATCTTCAACATCAACTATTCGAGTTTCAACTTTATCTGGACCTAATCGAACTTTGCTCATGTAAGTACAATTACAATTTAAAATTTTTGCAATTTCTTCAGCAAAACCTAAAGCCCCTTTATCAGGAGCAATAATAATTGGGTCTTCTGTAATAGTGTTAATATAATCAGCAATAGGAGGCATAGCAGATAAATTCAATGTAGGAATATTGAAAAATTCTCTCACACTATCTTCATGAAGATTAATGCTTATAAATTCATCAGCCCCAGAATCTTCAATTAATTCTGCAACAAATTGTGCAGAAATCGCTTCACCTGGTTTAAATCTTAATTCCTGCCTACCATAACCTAAATATGGAACAACAACTTTAATTTTTTTCGCATTTAAACTTTTTAAATTTTTTATTAAAAATAATAATTCTATTAAATGTTCGTCTTGAGGAAATCCTGTAGATTGGATAACTGTAACTTCTTCGCCTTCTACATCTTCTTTAAATCTGAGATATCTTTCCCCATCGGGAAATTTTTTAGTTTCTATTGGACATATAATGTCCCCTAATTCTTCAGCTACTTTAGCAGCTAAACTTTGTGATGCTGAACCACCAATTATCAATTTATCACCATGAAAAATAATATTATTTAATATATAACTATAATATATTTTAATCTTCATATTATAATAAGGTTTTTAATAATAATTAAATTAAAATAAAAAAATTGAGATAAAATAAAAATAAAAAATAGAAAAGATAGTTATAAAGAAAAAATTATAACTAAATATTTAATTAATGTGCATTTGGAGTTTTAATAGTACTTTCTGGTATGTTTTCAGCTACATGATTTCCAAGTTTTTTAATATGATTAATTAAATTATCTTTCTTATTACCATTAATTAAAATGTGTTCAAGAACATCACTAAGAGTACTCATTGGAATAATTTTAATCATTTTTTCATACTTAGATTCTATCATAACATCTTTCATATTACTTTTTGGAATTAAAACAGTTTTTATTCCAGCTTCTGCAGCAGCTTCAATTTTACCTGTTGCTCCACCAATAGGCATTACATCTCCACGGACATTTAAAGAACCTGTTAATGCAACAGTTTGATCAAGTGGTATATCTTCGATTGCACTTATTACAGCTGCAGCTATAGATACACTAGCACTGTCCCCTTCAACACCATCATATGTTTGAATAAATTGAACATGAATATCATAATCAGAGGTATCTTTATCTGTATATTTTTTAACTAATGCACTTACATTTTGTACAGATTCTTTAGCTATTTCTCCAAGTTTTCCTGTTGCTATAATTTTCCCTTCATTTTTACTTTGTGCTGGTGCAGCTTCAGCAGCAATTGGTGATACTATACCTGATCTATCACCGATAATTGCTAAACCATTAACCATACCGACTTTTCCACCTTTAGGGTTAAACATACTGTATTCTTTTCTTTGAACAATAGACATATCAGCCATTTGTTGTTCTAAAGTTCTAGAATATTTTTTAGCAGTGATTACATGATCAGCTGTTACAAATGGTGCTGATTGTTCAATTGCAACATCTCCAGCAGCTCTTACTAATCCACCTAAATCTCTAAGTTTAAGTGTTAATGAATCTTTTTTACCAGACCTACGTTTTGCTTCTAATATTATTTCATCAAGTGCATCTGGTTTGAATTGAGGGATTCTTCCATCGTTTTTAATTTCTTGTGCTACAAATTGCACTAATTTTTTACGATTTTCTAAAGTATCTTCCATTGAATCTTTCATGAAAACTTCATAACCATATCCTCTTATTCTTGAACGCATTGCTGGGTGCATTCCTTCTAATACTTTAATATTACCAGAAGCAACTAAAACAAAATCACATGGAACAGATTGAGATCTTACCATAGCCCCACTACTGTTTTCACTTTGTCCTGTGATAGAATATTTTTTTTCTTGCATTGCAGATAATAATTCTTGTTGAGTTTTAGTAGACATTGTTCCAATTTCATCAATGTATAAAACACCTTTATTAGCTTTATGAATCATACCCGCTTCTACACGTTCATGTGCAGGTGTTCCTAACCCTCCAGATTGGTATGGATCGTGTCTTACATCACCAAGTAATGCTCCTGCATGTGATCCAGTTCCATCCATAAATGGTGCAAATCTTCTATCTCCATTATTAACTAATAATTTTGGAGATAATGTTGTGTTTTTTGGTTTAATTTGCATTGCAATAAATATAATTAATAGTACAGCTATTATTGCTTCAAATATTTTTTGGTAGTATAAACCTAAAGCAAATATAGCAGCTACTGCAAACATTACTAACATCATTTTCTTTTCTTCATAAACTTTTGCATTAGATTTGTTTGCTTTTACGATTTTTTTACCTTCACCTGCAGGTACTGGTCTAATGATTGGATTATTAGGGTCTTCTGCATTAGGATATACTAAAATATCTTGTAATACTTCAGGTGGTAATAATTCAGCCATTCCTTTTGCAAGCATTGATTTTCCTACACCAGGATCTCCGATAAGGAGAACGTTTCTTCTTTGTTTTGCTGCTTTTTTAATAGTTTCTACTGATTCTTCATGCCCAATTACTTGGTCTATTAAAAGTGGCGGTACATTTATGTCACCAGTATTGCCTATATTCTCATAGTCAAGCATAGGTTTATTTGTAGAAGGAACAAATTTTTCTTCTTCAGATTGTTCTTTTTCTGCTTCTACTTTTTCATCAACAAAATCAGTTGTTGATTTTTCTTCAAATTTCATGGTAAACCTCTGTTTTTTCGAGTTTTAATCTGTTTTACATTTAATGTTTTTAATAAATTTTTGTTACTTAAAGTTTCTATTTATTAATTACATTTAAATGTATATAAACATATTGAATTTAATTAATTTTTGTAAGTTTAATATTTTGGTACTGTTAATAAAAATGATTAATTAAAAATATTAATTAAGTTTTTAACAATATTTATTTAACTATTTTATATCATATAAATTTTGTTCCAAACATTAATAAAAAAATCAAAACAAATTAAATTAATAAAAATTAACTTTAATAAATATAAAAAATAAAAAAATAACTAAAATTATAAAAGGAAAAAAATATTATGACAAAATGTATCATGATTCAAGGTACCTCATCAAATGCAGGAAAAAGTGTAGTAACAGCAGCACTATGTAGAATATATGCAAATAGAGGATACAAAGTAGCACCTTTCAAATCACAGAATATGTCATTGAACTCATTCACAACATATGAAAATAAAGAAATGGGAATCGCACAAGTTTTGCAAGCAAATGCTGCAAAAATAGAACCAAGTGTTCATATGAACCCCATATTATTAAAACCTAAAGGGGAATTCACATCACAGGTAATAATTCAGGGAAAAGCAATAGGAGATATGAATTTTTATGACTACCAACACAATTGCAGAGAATATGCATTGAAAGCAATTAACGAATCATTAAATATTTTAAAAGAAAAAAATGACATTATAATAATAGAAGGAGCAGGATCTCCAGCTGAAATAAATATGCGTAAAGAAGATATAGCAAATATGGAAATAGCCCATATTGCTGATGCTAATGTCATTTTAGTAGCAGATATAGATAGAGGAGGAGTTTTTGCATCAATAGCTGGAACATTCCAATTATTAGATGACCATGATAGATCAAGATTAAAAGCTGTAATAATAAATAAATTTAGTGGAAACTTAAACATATTACAACCAGGAATAGAAAAAATAGAAAAAATCATAAATGCTCCTATATTAGGAGTATTACCTTATGATCATAGTTTAAAGTTACCTGAAGAAGATTCTGCAAGTTTATATGAACATAAATTTAAATCAAATAAACCTATAACTATAGGTGTAATAAAACTTCCAAAAATAGCTAACTTCACAGATATAGATCCATTTGAATTTGAAGAAGATGTTGGATTAAAATTAATAGATCTTAATGAAGAAATTGGAAATGTGGATGCTTTAATAATTCCAGGTACAAGAAACACAATTTTGGATACAATTGAATTAAAAAATAGTGGAAAAGCAGATGAAATCATAAAATTAAGTGAAAGAATACCAATCATTGGCATTTGTGGAGGATATCAAATGCTTGGGAATAATATTTATGATGAATTCAATAAAGAATCTCAAAAAGGAACAATAAAAGGTTTGGGATTGTTAAATATAGATAGCCAATTTGAAAGAAAGGAAAAAGTAGTAAAACAAAGCGAAGCAATTCTTGCAAATGAAATCATTGAAAATTATGGAAACAATAAAAAGGATAATATTGGAAAAATTTTTAATAAAATAGGTGGTGAAAAAATAACTGGTTATGAATTACATGAAGGTACAACAATACTAAATGGATCATTGCCATTATTAAAAATTAAAAAAGGCATAGGTAACAATGAAAACAGTACATTTGATGGTGCAGTAGAAAAAAATGTTATTGGAACATATTTCCATGGAATATTCCATAATTACAATTTTAGAAGAGAATTTTTAAATTATATTAGAAAACAAAAGGGGATTCCTATTAATAATGGATTAGATCCTTATGAAACAAATAAAGATTTAAATATTGAAAAATTAGCTAAAATTGTTGAAGAAAATGTTGACATGAATTATATTGATAAATTATTATTTGAATAAAAAAAAATTTGTATTTACAATACAAATGAGTTATGAAACTTAATCAGTTGATAATTTTTCAAAGTATACAGCACGAACATTAGGTTTTATAAATTCTGCTTTAAACTCTTTATATCCATTATTTCTGAAAAAATCTAAATTATGTGAAATAATATCTGAAGAAAAAAATTCATAACGTTTACTAGGTAATAATTTTTCAGCAGCATCTAATAATTTTGATCCTATCCCATTTCCAGTTAAATTAGGATCAACTATTAATCTTTCTATAAAAACAGTATCTTCTTTTTTAAATGCTCTAACAGAACCTACAATATGACCTAAATCATCAATAGCTTTTAAAATAACTCCATTAAAGAATGCTTCTTCAATTTCTTCTTCAGTTTCTTTTAATGGATCAAGTTCGTAGTCATCTAAAATTTCAGCCTCTTTTTGATATGCCAAATATTGCAATTCAAGTATTGATCTCAAATCTGAAATTGTAGCTTCTAATATTAACATGAAAAACTATTAATTTTTCATATAAATAAAGTTTATCCTTTTTTTGTTTCAAATAAATAAAACATTGAAGAAGTAACAAATGTATTTAATCTGAAATTAACTTTGAATCGAAAATATTAAATGGAAATAATAAACATTCCGAAATTAGGAGTATTATAAACAAAAGTATTTAATTATTAAATAAAATAACTAATATAATATTAAAATACAATAGTTTTTAAATTAGATAATGAAAAATCAAGAATACACCAAATAAATGAATAATTATAATAGTAAAAGGTTTAAAGGAACTAATCAAGGATAATTTAAAAAAAAATAGTGAAAATATAAAATTAAATTAAAAAATATAAAAAATTATTATTTAAAAATTGAAAATAAGGTTTTAATTAATATAAATTATTGAATGAATAATTAAAAAGAAGTTTTTTGTTAGAATTTTTTTACAATAAAATTGGGAAAAGTAATTATTAAAAATTAATATCTATAATTTTTTATGAAAATTATTTTAAAGAGTATCCACAATTAGAACAAAATAGATCTTCATTATTTATTATTGTGCCACAATTAGGACACTTTAATAATTCATTAAGTTCATGGCCACAATTTGTACAAAAATGGGCATCAATATCTACAGAATGGCCGCAATTTTGGCAATAAACTTGATTATCAATTTTATTTAATGTGTTTTTTGAATTAGATTCCTCCATTATTTTAGGTGCATAATTTTGTTGATTAATTGAAGTATTTTTTGAATTAATAAACTCTTTTGAATTTGAGGAATCTGCTAATATAGGAGTGTTATAAAAGTCTTTTTGGTTGTCAATTTCAAAAATAATTTCTTTCATTGCATCAATTCTTTTTTGATCTGAGGGATGTGTTGAGAAAAAATCATGTGCATTAGAATTTTGTTTACTCATATCTTGCCAAAATGAGGGAATGTTTTTAATGTTATAACCTGCTAAATAAATAATCATCATGCCTAATTTATCTGCTTCTAACTCTTGTGATCTTCCAAAAGGTTTCATTAATAAATATTCAGAACCTATATCTGCCACATTAACTGCAGCTCTTGTAATATCACCTAATCCTCCTAATCCTGCAAAATCAAGAGCTAAACTTCCAACTCTTGTTACAGTAGTTAATGTGTTTTTAGCTTTATAATTACTTGCTTGGGTTCTAGAGTGGTCCAATAAAGCATGAGCCATTTCATGACCTAAAATAAAAGCTATTTTTTCTTCATTATTTGCAATTGAAAGTATTCCTGAGTACACAACTATTTTACCTCCAGGCATACAAAAAGCATTAACTGTATTATTTGAAACTAAATGAAATTCCCAATCGTAATAATTTTCAATATAATCTATCCTTCCAATTTTTAATAAATAATCATTAACAGCATAAATTAATTTACTGGAGACATTAAATATTAATTGAGCTTGTGGAGAATCATCTAATAATTGACTTTGATTAATAATATTATAATATTGTGTATAAACTTGGTTCAAAAATTTATCATCATTTACAATATCAAAATGATTTTTCCCTGTGAAAGGATTAATATTACTTCTTTGATTCTTTTTTATCTTAATAACCCCCTTTTATTATTAAAATAATGTTTTAAAAAAATTAAGTAAAAAAAGTTATTTTTTTTTATAAAAAAATAATAAAAAATTAATTTTATATAATTTTAATTTTTATCTCGAGAAAGAATATGGACTGTTGCAGTACCTCCAGTACCACCTACATTATGAGTCATACCAATTTCAGCACCATCAACTTGACGTTTACCGGCATCTCCTCTTAATTGCCAGGAAATTTCACAAGCTTGAGCAATACCTGTTGCCCCAAGAGGATGTCCTCTTGCTTTAAGCCCTCCTGAAGGATTTATTGGGAAGTCTCCATCAATTCTAGTTTGGCCATCCTCAATAACTTTTCCACCATTTCCTTTTTCTGTAAATCCTAAATCTTCTACTGCTAATAATCCATTAATTGAAAAACAATCATGAACTTCTGTAACATCAATATCTTTAACAGTGACTCCAGCCATATCATAAGCTTTTTTAGCTGCTACTTTAGTAGCATCTAATGTTGTCATGTCTCTTCTATCATGTAATGCAATACTATCAGAAGATTGTGCGGATGCTTTAACATATATTGGAGTATCTGTATATTTATGTGCATCTTCTGCAGGACATAAAACTACAGCTGCTGCTCCATCTGAAACTGGAGAACAATCTAATAATGTTAAAGGATCAGCTACTTTAGAAGAGTTTAAAACTTTTTCTGTAGAAATTTCAAACGGAAATTGAGCATATGGATTATATTGTGCATTGTGGTGATTAATAACACTCACTTCTGCTAATTGTTCTCTAGTAGTTCCATATTCATACATATGTCTTCTAGCAATCATCGCATATAATGATGGAAATGTAGCTCCTTGTTGAGCTTCCCATTCTTGATCTGATGCAGTTGCAATTGCAGGGGTTGCATCTACAACATCAGTCATTTTTTCAACACCTGCACTAATAACTATATCTTCATAACCTGATGCTACTGTAATGATTCCTTGTCTTAAAGCTAAACTTCCTGATGCACATGCAGCTTCAACACGAGTACATGGTACTGGATTCAAACCCATATGGTCAGAAATAAGTGAAGCTATATGTTCTTGATCAACAAATAAACCTGATGACATATTTCCAACATACATTGCGCCAATATCATCACCAGAAATACCTGAATCTTTAATAGCTCCAAGTCCTGCTTCAGCTATTAATTCTCTAAATGAAGTATCCCATAATTCTCCGAATTTTGTTTGGGCTACTCCTATAATTGCAACATCTCTCATAAAATATCACCTTAAATCTTTTTTCTCCCTTTAATATTATGCCATTCGAATTTTTCCTTTATATTTAGCATAAACCGCATAATCAACATAATGTTTATCATCAATATAATCTTGAGTTTTTGGAGCTAATTCTTGGATTTCTTTTAATCTATCATTTACTGTTAATGTGAATCCATCACTACCTGCACCAGATCCATAAGATATTATAAATATTTTATCTCCTGGTTCTGCTTTATCCAATACATTTGATAATGCTAATGGAACGGCTCCAGAGTAAGTGTTTCCAATATTTGGAGTTAATAAACCATATTTATATTGTTCAGGTGTAAATCCTAATTTTCTAGCAGCTCTAATATAAAATTTTCCATTAGGTTGGTGGAAAATTGCATAATCATAATCTTCAGGTTTTGAATCTGTTTTTTCAAATAAACCTTTTGCAGCTCCAAATACGTGTTTATAATATGCAGGGTCTCCAGTAAATCTTCCACCATGGGATGGATAAGGTTGACCTTCTCTTCTATAAAAGTCCGGAGTATCTGTAGTGAAACTATATGTAGTTTCTATATCAGCTATTGTATTTTTTTTACCTATGATGTAAGCAGCTCCACCTGCAGATGCTGTATATTCTAATGCATCACCAGGTGCTCCTTGAGATGTATCAGCACCTATTGCTAATCCATAATCAATCATACCAGAATCAACTTCACCCATTACAGCTTGCATACCTGCTGTTCCGGCTTTACATGCAAATTCTAAATCTGCAGCAGTTAATTCAGGAGTTGCTCCTATAGCTTCAGCCACTATAGTTGCAGTTGGTTTAACTGCATAAGGATGAGATTCAGACCCAACATATACTGCGCCTAAATTTTGTGGATCAATTTCAGCTCTTTGTAATGCATTTCTTGCTGCAGTTACTGCAATTGTTGCAGTATCTTCATCTGATGCAGGAACTGATTTTTCATTAACAACTAACCCATTTGATATAGATTCTGGATCGTCTCCCCATACTTTTGCAATTTCTTCTACTTTGATTCTATATGAAGGTACATAAGCTCCATATCCAACAATTCCAGCCATAAAATCACAACCATTTATATTTTTTTATTTAAAAATCTTTTTATCAACACAATTTTAAAATTTTTTTTAAAATAGTAATTCTTTAATTTTAAAATTTTTATTAATTAATTTATATTAATAATAGTTTAAAATTTTTATATATAAATAATTTTTGTTTTTTACAAAATAAGAATTTAAAGTTTATTAAATCTAAAAAATAATGTATTTTAAGGTTTAAAAAATTAGATAAAAAATATATCAATTAATATTTTAATAAAATATTAATTTTAAAAATAGTAAATGCAGCCGCCGGGATTCGAACCCGGGTTGTAGGCTTGGAAGGCCCAAGTAATAACCAGACTATACCACGGCTGCAATGCGGCGTCCGGGATTTGAACCCGGGTCTCTAACGTGGCAGGCTAGAGTCTTAACCAGGCTGGACTAACACCGCTAAATTACATACAACAATAAAGTGTTGGTTTTCATCATATATAAATCTTATGGAAAAATTTTCAATTCTTTTATATATGTATAAAAATAAGTTAAAATATTGAAATTTATTTCATAAAAAGTAGGAAGAAAAAATTTATGTTAAATGATAATTTATATGATTCCATATTTTATAGAAAATCTATTCGGAATTATGATATGAATTCTGATTTAAATATTGAAGAAATAAAAGAAATTTTAGAAAATGCAGAAAGATTAAATAAAACACCTGTTGAATTCAAAATTATAACAAGTGATTACTTAAATACTATTTATATGAAACCTGCTCCTTATTATATTGCAGCATTCTCTGAAAATTCAAATTCCGGTTTGAATAATATAGGTTTCATACTTGAACAATTAGATCTTTACTTTTCAAAAAATAATATAGGAGCTTGTTGGGAAGGTATTCCACGTGCAAAGAATAAATTAAAAAATTTAAGTGAACTTAAATATGGAATTGTTCTTGCATTCGGAAAAACAGAAGAAAAAATACATAGAAAAGATAAAAAAGAGTTTATAAGAAAACCTTTAAATGAAATAAGTAATTTTAACCATATTGAAGATAATGATTTAACAATGAGAATAATCGAAAGCTTACAATATGCCCCTTCAGCAAGTAATACTCAACCATGGTATGTTTATTTTAATAATAATTCTATAGATTATTATTGTAAAAAACCTTCATTTATTGATAAAAGAATAGGTATGAATAACTTTAATCAAATCGATGCAGGCATAGGATTATTATGTTTATGTTTAGGGATAAAAAATGAAAATAAAGAATATACAATTAATTTTGATGATTTAAAGAATAAATTAGATGATTACTCCCAAATATGTACAATAAACATTGAATAAAAAAATTAAAATTTAAAATTAAGTAATGAATTTTTTTAATGCTCGGGTAATATTGTCAAAATAATTGGAACAATAATTATTATCAATGCAAGAATTAGTTGTATTATTATATAATTAATGTTTCCTGAGGTAAATAAATTATATAAACCAGTAATCCACACTATAAATAAAATTATAGGTATAACATACTTTATAATATTTTTCCAAAATTTACCAATATTTAATTTAGAATTATTATTTAAAACATTTAATAAATCATCAATTTTATAATACCAACCAAATATTATACATTGACAAATTATTCCAAATAAAATTCCAAATTGATTTAAAAAACTATCACAAATTTCTAGTAAATAACTACCAGATCCAGTAGCAAATATTAAAGATATTCCAAAACCAATTAAACAGAGTAATGCAGAAGAATTTTTTCTACTTATATTAAATTTTCGATTTATTGCTAAAGAGAGTGGTTCTAAAAAGGATATAGTAGTTGTAATTCCTGCAAAAAATATACATAAAAAGAACAGAGGCCCTATTATATATGCATAATTACCCATTATATTTAATACAGTAGGGAATACGACAAATATTAAACCAACTCCCTGTGTAATAATCTGATTAAATGGTATTCCCTGTGAAAAAGACATAAAACCTATAATAGAAAATATTCCAAATGCAGTAAAAACTTCAAAACTACAATTAGATGCCACTACAATAAAACCATTTTTAATTAAATCTGAACCTTCAGGTAAATAACTAGTATAAGATGTAATTACTGCCATTCCTAAACTTAAAGAGAATAAAATTTGACCAAAAGCAGCAAGCCATACGGATGGTGACAGTAACATATTCCATTGAGGTTTAAGCAAGTTAGAATAACCAATATTAGAACCTGGAAGAGTTAATGAATATATCACAATTATAGCCATCATGATGACAAGTAAAGGTATTAACAACTTAGTAACTCTACCAATTCCAGAATTTAAATCAGTACGAGAAATTATCCAAATTAAAAACCAAATAAAAACTAAAGTAATAACAACAGGCCATACAATATAATTCAATCCAAGAAAACCATTTTGACTATGTAACAATGAACTTGTTAAAAAAGCAGAAGGATTAGAACCCCAACCTTTAAAAAAGCTTAGAATTATATAAATTAAATCCCAACCAATAATACACACATAATAACACAAAATCAAAAAAGATATTAAAGCAACAAACCAACCAATCACTTCAAATTTAGGTTTAATTTTTTTTAATATTTCAGATAAAGATGTTTTAAATTTGAATCCTACACTATACTCTAAGAATAAGAAAGGTAATCCTAAAATAAAAATAGCACATAAGTAAGGAATTAAAAATGTCCCCCCACCGTTACTATAAGCTACATAGGGATATCTCCAAATATTCCCTAAACCAATAGCAGCACCAATCATTGCCATTAAGAAAGAAAAATTATTATCCCACACAGGCACTTTTTTATCATTTGACATGTCCAAATTTTCCCAAATAAATTATAAAATTAATAAATATATTTTCTACTTTTTTTAATAAATAATTTATCATATGAAAAATAATAAATATATAATTAAAATAATAAAATAAAAGATTTTTTTACCATGATTCAAAAAGAAGCCAAAATAAAAACTGGAGTAACTACCGGAAGTTTAGCTACAGCTACAGCACTAGCTAGTTTACAAAAGGTTCTAAATCAAAAACTTAATATTAAAAATGTAGATATTATAACTCCAATTAAAACATTAAACATTATAATTAAATCTTGTAAGTTACTTTCCAAGAATAAAGCTGAAAGTTCAAGTGTGAAATATCCATATAATGATCCAGATGTCACTGTAGGATTGGATATTGTGAGTACTGTAGAATTATATGATAAAACAGATCAATTTGAGGAAAATATTCAAATTTATGGAGGCAAAGGAGTTGGAATAATTACTAAACCTGGTTTGCAAATCCCAGTAGGAGAAGCTGCAATAAATCCCATACCTCAAAAAATGATTAAGGAAAATTTAGAAAAAATTTTACCATCAAATAAAGTTGCAAAAGTTATAATAAGCATACCTAAAGGAGAAGAAATTTCTAGTAAAACTATGAATCCACGTCTTGGAATCGTTAATGGCATAAGTATTCTTGGAACTACAGGTATTGCAAGATCCATGGATAATACTGCTTATAAAAATTCTATTGTAACTCAAATTGATGTAGCTATTGCAGAAAAAGTGGAAAATTTAGTATTTGTTCCAGGTAATATTGGTGAAAAACTAGCATTAAAAGATTTAAATATTAGAAAAGAGGAGATTATTCAAACAGGAAATTTTATTGGATTTATGTTTGAAGAAGCTAAAAAAAGAGGAATTAATAGTTTTACATTATTTGGACATATTGGTAAGCTTGTTAAACTAGCCGGTGGTATATTTAACACTAAACATGCCGTAGCTGATGGTAGATGTGAAATATTTGCTGCACATACTGCATTAGTTGGATGTGAAAAAGAAGTTATTGTTAAAATTTTTGAGGCAAAAACTACTGAGGAAATTATAAATATTCTAAAAAAAGAAAAATTAGATACAAGAGTTTTAAATAGTATTGTATATGCTATTAAAAGAAAATGTTTAAATAGATTTGATTTAGAATTAAATGTTATCATTGTAGATATGGAAGGAAATATTTTAAACACAAATTATGATAATAAATTAATTAAATAAGTATAAAATTTTTTATGAGATGATTAATAAATGAAAATAGCAATGGTTGGTCAATTTCCTCCCCATATTGGGGGAGTAGGAGTCCATATTCATACATTATCTAAAGAATTAGTTAAACAAGGCCATGAAGTCTATGTAATAACTTATCCCCATAAAGATATTAAAGATATTGATGGAATACATGTAATTGGGACAAAAGGAATAAATATTCCAGGCCTTAGAGGATTATTATTTGGTATTAATGCTCAAAAAAGTTTAAATAAATTAGTTCATGAAAAAGATATTGATATTATTCATGGCCATTATCTTTTCCCTGCAGGTTATGCTGCAACTAAAGTAGGTAAAAAAAATAATATTACAACTTATGTTACTGCTCATGGGTCAGATATGTTTGAATTATATGCAAAACATTTTTATATTCGCCCTATAATTAAAAGAGTTTTAAAAAATGCTAATCATATTTTAGCAGTTAGCCAAGCACTTAAAAAAGAAATTCTTAAAACAAATATTAAAGGATTAGAAAATAAATTAAGTATTAATTGGAATTCTGTAGATATTGAACGTTTCAAACCTAATACTAAGTATAATTTTAAAGATGAATTAAAAAATAATTATAATGTAAATACTGATAAACCTATAATTTTATTTGTAGGGAATATAATTAAAAGGAAAAATGTTAAAACACTTATTGAAGCTAAAAATAAATTAAATAATGATTCAACATTAGTCATTGTAGGTAGTGGGCCTTTATTAAATAGTTTAAAAGATTATGTGAAAAAAGAAGGTATAACTGATGTGATTTTTTTAGGTGCTCGTGGAGATATAGAAAAAATTATTCCTAGTTGTGATATGTTAGTTTTACCTTCTTATAGTGAAAGTTTTGGTTTAGTTCTTATTGAGGCTTTAGCATGCGGTAAACCTATAATTGGTAGTAATGTAGGTGGAATTCGTGAAATCATTACGGATGACGTAGGTTTGCTTATTAATCCTAATAATAGTGATGATTTAAGTGAAAAAATTGATTTACTTTTAAATGATAAAAATTTATATAATAAATTTGCTTCTAATGCAAGAAACAGATCTTTTGATTTTTCAAAAGTTGAAATTCCATACAAAGAATTAAATTAAATATTTATACTTTATTTATAAATTTTAAAGAAATATAATAATAATTTTTATTTTGTTATAATAGGTAATTAAAATGAAAGAAAAAGAATTTACTCATCTTACTAAAGATGGGATTCATATGGTTGAAGTTGGAGATAAACCATTACAAAGAAGAATGGCTATAGCTACTGGTAAAATTCATCTTCAAAAAAGTACAATTAAAATGATTGAAAATGCTGAAATTAAAAAGGGTAATGTATTAACAACTGCTCAAGTTGCAGGTATAAATGCTATTAAAAATACTTCTAATTTAATACCTTTATGTCATCCGTTAAGTATCAGTGGCATTGAAATAAATTTTAATATTGAAGATAGTGAGATTAGTACTACTGTTAGTGTTAAAACTACAGGGCAAACTGGTGTTGAAATGGAGGCTATAACTGGTGTTAGTGTGGTTTTACTCACAATTTGGGATATGGTTAAAGCTGTAGAAAAAGATGAAAATGGTCAGTACCCTAATACTAAAATTAGTGATATCTGTGTATTAAAAAAGGAAAAAATTTAATAAAAAATATATTTTAATACTTTTCACATGCTAAGGAAAAAAGAAAATATATAATCCTATAATATACTAAATTTAGAAAAAACATTTATTAAAATTTTATTTTTGGAGAGAAATTAATGGAAAATATTCCAGAAAACATTAAAGAAATACTTGAAGATTGTTATCCTTATATTAAAGAATTTAATCCTGCACAAAAAGCAGTTATTGAATCTGGATATTTGGATGATAAAGAAAATACGATTATAGCTATTCCCACAGCTAGTGGTAAAACTGTTTTAGGAGTTATGGCTGCATTAAAAACCATATTAAATGGAGGCAAAGCAGTTTATGCTGCTCCATTAATTTCTATACAAAATGAAAAAATTAAAGAATTTAAAAAATTTGAAAAACATGGTATTACAATTGGTAGAAGTCCTAGAAGTTCAGATTTATCTGTAATGGTTTTTGAATCATTTGATGCTTTAACTCGTTTTTCTTGGAACACACTTCGAGAAGTGGATACAATTATTATTGATGAATTCCATATGATAGGGGAATTTTCAAGAGGTCCGACTTTAGAATGTGCAATCACTAGAGCTAAAAAAATTAATCCAAATCTTCGTATTATTGCATTATCTGCAACTTTAGAGAATATGGATGAAATTGAAGGATGGTTAAATGCAAAAGTAATTGAACATGATTATCGTCCTGTACCATTAAATAAAGAGGTATTAAATACTGAAATGTTTAATACTAAAAATAAGAATGATGTCATAGTTAAAATAATAGAAAAATCATTAGAAGAAAATTCACAAGCATTAAGTTTTGTTTCAACTAGAAGATTTACTGAAAGTTTAGCTACTTATGTGTCTGGGAAAATGAAGAAAAAAATTTCTAAAACTCAGAAAGCAAAATTCAAGAAAGTAGCTGATGAATTATTAGATGTTCCTAAAAAGAAAGGATCTAAACCTACAAGTACTTGTGTTCGTTTAGCTGAAGCTGCAGAAAATGGGGCTGTATTTCATCATGCAGGTTTATTTAATGAGCAAAAAGAGATTATTGAAGATGAATTTAGAGCTGGAAATATTTTAATGATTGCAGCAACACCTAGTTTAATGTATGGTGTGAATTTACCAAGTAAATATGTTGCAATAAGAGATTATACTCGTTGGACATCTAGAGGGCCGCAAAATATTCCTGTATTTGATTACTTGCAAATGTCAGGTAGAGCAGGTAGACCTCAATATGATACTGTTGGATACTCATATTTAATTGCTAAATCAATGGATGAAGCTATGGATTTAGAGGAAAGATATGTTCATGGATTAGTAGAACATACTAACTCTAAATTAATCGAAAATAAAGATGCTGTGCTTAAACAAATAATTTCCCAAGTTGCATCAAATTTATCTAAAACACCCGACGAGTTACAGGAATTTTTTGAAATGACTTTTTATGGATTTCAAATGAAAAATAATCCTAGTATGAGTCTTTTTGCTTCAGATAGTTTACAATTTGAGATACAATCTTCTTTAGAGTTCCTATTACAAAATGGTATTTTAATGGCTACTCCTAATGGTTTAAAAGCCACTGATTTTGGTAATTTAATTGCTAAGTCTAATTATGCTGTTGAAACTGCTGTTAAAATTAAGGAATATGCTTCTCATATTGAAGAATTTAATTCTTATGAACTTATTTATGCATTATCAGAAACTCCAGATTTACCATTGATTTCTTTTAAAGGTAGAAAAAGTAAAGATCCTGTACGTGAAAAATTATCTAGTTTAGGATTATTTGCTGTTGATATTGGTAATCCTGAAGCAACTTGTGTAAGTTTAGTTGAATGGATTAATGAAAAAAATGAATTTCAAATTGAAAATGCTTATCATGTTTATAGTGCAAGTACTCGACGTTCTGCGTATGAAGCTAGTATGCTTGTTCGTTTTACAAAAAACACTTTAGAAGTTTTAGGAAAATATAATTTTAGCAAAGATTTAGATATTTTATCTGCAAGATTGTATTATGGTATCAAAGAGGATCTTATTCCTTTAGTTTTAGGTGTTAAAAGATTAGGTAGAAAACGTGCTAGAAGCTTAGTTGATATATTCGGTGAAGATTTAAGATTTGTTAGTGAAAAAGAATTACAAAAAGTTGAGGGTATTGGCCCTACTTTAGCTAAAAAAATTCATGAATTTAGTGAATTATAAAGAAATAAAATAGTTTTTAGAAAATTTTTTTCTAAAAACTTTATTTAATTTAATCTATTTTTTGATTTTGTTGATAGTTGTATGGTATGTAATGGTCCATAGGATAATCTTGTGGGTAATTATAAACTGTGTTACAATAAGTTTTAGTTGTGTTTATATCTGCCCCATTCTGATTGGAACAGTTAATGTCTAAAAATTGTCCTGAATTTAAACAATGATCATTACATTGACAAGATCCCATTATTGCACCGTTATCTGGTGATTTTGCAATTGATACATCTTGTGCAGATGCTGGAGAAATTATGAGTAATCCTATTGCTGCAATAAATACCAACAAAATTAATATTTTACTTTTCATTTTATTTTAACTCCTAAAGATTTTTTTGGATAAAATCTTTATATTATAATATATTTTTTAAAATATATATAATTTGTTATTATGCGAACAGATCTATTTTTTAAAAAAAAAAGGATAAAACTTAAAAAATGTTTTATCCTATAAATTCATCTCCATTTAAGTAAATAGCAATACCATCAACGATTAATGCTACTCCTAAAATAATAGCTACATAAAGTGGACTTGCCATGGAGAATACACCTAAAATTATTGTAATAATCCCTAAAATTAACATTACAATTGCAGAACCCTTAGTAATAGGATGGACTCTAGCAAATAAACTTAAAATACCAGCGATTATTAACATTATTCCAATAATATAGAAGTATAATCCAATTAGATCACCAAATAAATTTAAATTACCTATTAAAATAATTCCAAAAATAAATCCGATAATCCCTAAAATTATATATGTCGCAGATATTCCTTTAGAAAAACCCCATAAGTCAGCTCCTCCAATAATGAAGTATAAACCTAAAATAAGTAAACTAAAACCTGCTAAAAATGACATTAACATAGTACTTACATATGGGAAAACCATTACAAGAATACCTAATATAACTGCAATAATTCCTACAATTTGTCTATTTTGCATAATATTTTCACCTCACAAATTTAAAATATTTATAAACATTTTATATTATGTAAGGTTTAAAAGATAAATATTATTATTTAAGTCTAAAAAAATTTTAAAAAAAGTAGTAAAAAAATTATTAAAATTTGAATAAAAAATTAACCTGCTCCACAAGCATCAACATCCATAGCATTAGCTACAGCGTCTTCTTTAACATTATTCTTCAAATCTTTAACTTTTTCTACTCTATTTTTATCATCATGAGCATATTTTTTAATATCATCTTTATTAATTACTTCTATAGTGTCTAAAGAGTACCATAAAGAATTTTCATTAAATTTTGCCCAAGTGGAATTATTTTCTGTTTTTATATCAGAAACTTGACCTACTGTCCCTGTTCCACCATAACGTGCATAAGAACCAATAGAAACAGTTTCTCCACGTATGTCACATGCTTCCATTTTTTCAAACACTCCTATTTAATAAAAGATTTAATCTTAATCTAAGTTTACTTTTTCAGTTTCTTGTTCTGATTCTTTTTGAGATTCAGTTTCAGATTCTGGATCTACTTCGACAGTTGGGTTTTCTTTAGTTACTGTAGTATCTAATAAAACATAATCTCCAACGCTCTTAATTTCAGCATAATCAAATAATAATTCATCATTAGATAATATATTCTTTTTTAATGTAACTGCAATTTGATTAATTTTTCCAGTTTCTGAATCAAAATCTAAATCACTGATTTTTCCTATTTCTTTAGCATTAACATCTAAAGCAAGCATTCCTAAAAGTTTTTTTACTCTCATTTTTTTAACCTCATATTTTATTAATATATAAAACAATTATTTAATATTATAGATATAAAAATTATAGTATGAAAAAATATATAAATCTAACTGATTTATTAATTAATTTTTATAAATTTTTGGAGAATAAATTATATGGAAGAAGCTTGTCGAATAATTATTGAGGACATAAAAAATGGGAAAATTAAAACTCGACGTGATTTAGAAGTTGAAAAAAGACAACTTTGCAGAGATTTAAAACTAAACAAATTCATGAGTAATGCAGATATCCTTGAAACAGCAACAATAGAAGAAAAAGGAAGTATTAGTGGTTTATTAAGAAAAAAACCTTCTAGAACTCTTTCAGGAGTTGCTGTTGTAGCTGTAATGTGTCATCCTCATGAATGTCCGCATGGAAGATGTTTTTACTGTCCAAAAAGTGATATTGCCCCACCAAGTTACACAGGTGAAGAACCAGCTGCGCTTAGAGGTAGAATGTATGAGTATCATCCATATATCCAAACATTTAATCGAATCAAACAATTATATAGTATAGGACATCCAGTAGACAAAATTGAACTAATTATAATGGGTGGAACATTTCCATCTACAGATTTATCTTATCAAACTTGGTTTGTCTCTCAATGTTTAAAAGCAATGGTAGATTTTGGTATTGTGCTTAAAAATATTGAAAAGGGTATGAAATTAAAAGATATTACAAAAGATATTATTAAAGAAGATCCTTTATATTCTAATAATATTTTAAAGACTTTTGCTCCTACTGATTATGTTATTTTAGAAGATGTTCAAAAAGCTAATGAAATTTCAAAGGTTCGTTGTGTTGGGATGACTTTTGAAACTAGACCGGATTGGTGTAAAAAAGAACATGTAGATCGAATGTTAAATATGGGTGCTACTAGAGTTGAAATTGGAGTTCAAACAATACATGATGAAATTTATAAAAAAATGAAACGAGGACATAGTGTAAAAGATTCAATTGAAGCTAATCGTGTTTTAAGAGATTCTGGTTTAAAAGTTGCCATGCATTTAATGCCTGGTTTGTTCCAAAGACAAAAAGAAGATCTTGAAATGTTTAAAACGGTTTTTACAAATGATTCTTACAAACCTGATATGTTAAAAATTTATCCTTGCCTTGTAACTAAAGGTAGTGAATTGTATGATCTTTGGAAAGATGGTGGTTATGAACCTTATACTGATGAAGAAGCTGTTGAATTAATTGTTGAAATTAAGAAGATTCTTCCAAAATGGGTTCGTACTATGCGTATTCAAAGAGATATTCCTTCTACGCTTATTGAAGCAGGTGTTAAAAAATCTAATTTAGGAGAGTTAGTTTATAATAGATTAGATGAGGAAGGTATTAATTGTAAATGTATTCGTTGCAGAGAAATTGGTCATAAAGATAAAAATTATGATTTTGAAGATTTTAGATTGTTTGAAGAAAGTTATACTGCTGTTGAGGGTGAAGAAACATTTTTATCATTTGAAGATAATAATGAAGAAAGTTTAGCTGGTTTCTTACGTTTACGTATGCCTTCTAATAAGGTTCATCGTAGTGAGATTGGTGAAGATAGTGCACTTTTAAGAGAACTTCATGTTTATGGGAACATGTTAAAAATTGGAGAGAAAGCTAATAAAATTGGACAACATAATGGTTTTGGTGAGCGTTTAATTAAGCGTGCAGAAGAGTTATGTATTGATAAAGGAAAAAATGAACTTATTGTTACAAGTGGTATAGGTGCTAGAAACTATTATCGGAAATTTGGTTATGAACCTAAAGGTCCTTACATGGCAAAAAAATTAATTTAATATTTATGATTTAAAGAAAATATTTATATAATATACAAATAAATATGTTAGTGTAGTTACTAACAATAAGTAATATAAAAAACATTAGAAAAAAGAAAGTGAAAAAATGGAAAACAACCTATTACGATTAAAAACTGAAGATGAAATAGCTAAATACATTGATTATGCATTTTTAGACAATACTGCATCTATAAAAGGAATAGATGAATTCATAGAAACAGCAAAAAAATATGGATTTTATGCAGTTGTAGTAGGACCAACATATATAAAATATGTATCCGAAAAACTAAAAAACGAAAATATAAAAATTGTTAGTGTAATTGACTTCCCATTAGGATTTGGAACAACAACATCTAAAGTAACTGAAGCAAAACAAGCAATAATAAATGGTGCAGATGAAATAGATATGGTAACAAATATTCCTGCTCTAAAAAATAAAGATTACAAACTAATTCAAGAGGATATAAATGCTGTTAAAGAAGCTATTGGGGACCATATATTAAAAGTAATAATAGAATTAACATTAATCGATGAAACTGAAATAAAAGAAATATCAAAAACAATCGAAAAAACTAATGCAGATTTTATTAAAACAAATACCGGATTTAGTGGAGCATGTAAATTTAACGAATTAGTAACCTACTTAACAATAATAAGAAAATATGCCCCATCAAAACAAATTAAAGCATCAGGTGGAATAAATAATTTCAAAACACTAAACAGAGTAATAGCTGCAGGAGCAGATAGAATAGGTACTTCTTCAGGACCAAAAATTATTGATCAATTAAAATTATCAAGTTCTAATACTGAAAAAAATGCCCCTGGAATATTTGATAAAAAACCAAAATATAAAAATTAAATACTATTTCTCTTTTTAACTATTTTTAAATAAAAAAGCTATTTGATAAAAAACCAAAATATAAAAATTAAATACTATTTCTCTTTTTAACTATTTTTAAATAAAAAAGCAATAATTAAAATTTAAAAAAAATAACTTATATAATTAAGTTATTAATAAAAAAATTAGATAATAAAGAATGCCATAGGCCGGACTTGAACCAGCGACATCCAGATCTTCAGTCTGGCGTTCTCCCACTCTGAACTACTATGGCACATGGACCGAACGAGATTTGAACTCGTGATCACCTCCACGTCAAGGAGGTATCATACCCCTAGACCACCGGTCCCTACTTACTAAACTATATTCAAAGTCATATATAAAAGTTTCTATTTAAAAAATTTTTTACAAAAATTTTGAATAAAATTTATTAACATAAGCATGGAAACCAGTTAAGGTTAATACACACTTCGCTTTAGTGTGTATGAAAAATATAAACAATAAACATGAATATTGAATATCAATAAAATCATGCCTTTTCTTAAATCATTAATAAATAATAAATATTTAACTAATAAAATAAATTTACAGCAAATATTCTGATATAATTAATTGAATAAAAAAAATAATTGGCCAAAACTGGCCAATAGTTTTAAAACATGTCACAAAACTTATTTGATAGCTAATTTGATATCTTCAGCTTTGACAGTTTTTCTACCAGCGTGGCGTGCGAAATTAACAGCTTTTTGAGCTATTGCATCACCTTGTTCTTCTAATGCTTCAGCTAATGCGATTTTTGCATCATCAGAAATTCTTTGTGCGCCAGCGTTTTTTAATATACGGCCTACAGGTGCGATTGGTAATTCACTCATATTTTCACCTCCAATTGAATGTTGTTTTACTTAGTATATAAAGGTATTGTTTTTTTAAGAACTGTTAACCCACTATATAGATGAAATAAACATGAAAATATATTAATTCTATAATGATTATTAAACAGTAGAATATCAATAAAATCAACAAATTTTTAGTAATTAATATCAAATTAAGAACCTAAAAACACCTGAAAAACAAACAAACAAAAACGATTAAAAAGCTATTAAAAGATAAAAAAAGAATAAAAACAATTCAAAAATAAAAAATATAGTATCAAACGAATTTAATAAATTAAAAATCTATAAAGATTAATTTAAAAAAAAATTAAAATAATATTAGATATTAAAAAAGAAATATGATAAAAAATTTTTAAAAAAAAGTAAAACAAAAAGCTAAAAATCATTTAAGCTAATAATTTTAATTAAAGTTAAAAATTAAATAATTTAAAATGTATAAAAAAATTATTCAATTAATCTTCCAAGCAGATAAGTACCGGTCACATCGTAAATATGAACATTAACAAAAGATCCTAATTTTACATCTTCAACAACAACTGGAATATAAGAATTGGTCTTTGCAATAAAACCTCCTTTACGTCCTTTTTCAACAACTAATACTTCAACATCAGATCCTAAAAATTCTTTATTTTCCATTTCAGTGATCTCATATTTAATATTAGTCAAATATTTAGAACGTCTATGCATTATATCAGATGGAATCTCTTTAAGATTAGAAGAAATAGCCCCTAATCTATGATGATATTTACTTATATGAATAATACTAAATTTTAAATCTTTAACTAAATCCACAGTTTCTTTGAAGTCCTCTTCAGTTTCTGTAGGATATCCTACAATAATATCAGTAGCAAGGGTTAATTCAGGAATTTGATCTCTAAACTTTTCAACAATATATTTATATTCATTCACAGTATGATTACGATTCATTTCATTTAATACTTTATTACTACCTGATTGAATTGGTAAATGAAGGAATTTATAAACTTTTTCTAATTTAAAAGATTCAATGAGATCATCAATTTCATCACCTATATTTTTAGGATTCATCATACCTATACGAACCCTAAAATTACCATCTAAAGAAGCGACTGCTCGTATTAAATCTGAAAATTTCTCACCAGTATCTTTACCATAAGCTGAAGTATCTTGAGCTGTTAACTCTATTTCCACACAACCGTTTTTAATTGCTTGTTTAGCTTCATTAACAATATCTTTAATTGGATAACTATTTAATGGACCTCTAGCTAATCGAGTACAACAATAAGTGCATGCACCTAAACATCCTTCACATATTTGTATTACATGAATATAAGGATTTTCCGATAATTTAGGAACACCCACTTTAGAATCTTTTGATAAACCATAAGCACGACTTACTTCACCATCATAGGCCTTTTTAACAATAGGGACTGTTTTATTTAATTGATGGGGTCCAATCCATGAACAGTTAGGACCTATATCGTTTAATTTTTTTGGATCTACCTCAACCATACATCCACTAATAATAATTTTTTTATTAGGGAACTTTGTTTGATAATTTTTTATTTTGTTAATTACTTTACTTTCTGTAGGTAATTTCACATAACAAGTATTGATTATAATGACATCTGCTTTTTCAGCGGAGTTTACAATATCAATATTACCTTCTATCAAATTTCCTGCCATAATTTGAGAATCAGCTTGATTAAATGTACATCCATAAGTTTCAATATATACTTTCATTAAGATTCAAACCTCTAAAAAAAGTTTTAAAAATATTTTTATTCTAATGCTTTTTTACTTACAATACTCTCTGTTAAATCATAATCATAACGTTTTAAATTAACTGGCCGACCATAAACACGTTTAATAACTCTTGCCTTAGCAAATCCTTTACTAGTCTTACGATCTTCAGTTTTAATCATATAAACATTTATAATATAATTGTCAATTTTAAATACATCATCAACACTAATTTTAAAGTCACGTACAGTTTCAACTTTAAATGATGCTACTTTACCATGTAAATCAACACTAATTCCAAATCTTGCAGGAATCTCTTTTGAATTCGCCCAAATAGTTTTAACATCCCGAGCTTTAACATGACTTTCTCTTCTTTGAGTAGTTTCTAAAGAAGTAATTTCAACTTTTCCAAAATTTGTTTGTAAATAATCTCCTACATTTAATTCTTGATCAGGGAATAATTCCACTGAAGTTTTAAAAGAATCTTCATGTTCACTTATAACTAACCTATAAGTTTGAGGTTTTTCTTCTATGATTGATTCATTGTATACTTGACCACAATTTTCACATTTTAATAATAATTCACGTCGAGAATTTTTTTTAGAGTTAATTTTTTTAGTTTTTAGTATTGTAGCGGTTTTAGAACCACAAATTGGACACTCCATAATTGGCACCTCCTATTAAATTTTTTTATTATTTATTAATTAATCAATTTATATTCAATTATATTAAAAAAAGAAATTTCTATTTTTTAAGATTTTATAAAAGAATAAGTTAATATTTTCAGAAAAAAGATAAAGTTATTCATTTTTTTCTTTTAAATAATGATTAACAATACCACCATCAGATAATATTTTTAACATGAACTCTTCGAAAGGTTCTATATTAAAGCTTTCATTGGTAGTTTCATTTATTACTTGACCTTTTTCTAGATTTATAGATAAAATATCTTGATCTTTTGCAATTACATTAGCTTTAATAACTGGTAAACCTATATTAATTGCATTACGATAGAATATTCTCGCAAATGATTTAGCTATTATAGCTGTAACACCTGCAGTTTTTATTGCTAAAGGTGCTTGTTCCCTACTGGAACCACAACCAAAATTTTCATTAGCTACAATAATATCTCCTTTTTTAACATTAGCCGTGAATTCAGGTCTTTCACCTTCAAGTACATGTTCTGCTAAATCTTTTGGATTGAATGTTCTAAGATATCTTCCAGGGATAATTACATCAGTATCAATATTATCCCCAAATTCCCAAACTTTACCTTTTAATTCTTTCATAATTTTTCACTTTTTTTGTAAGAAAAAATATTTTATCTTATTTTGTTAACTCATAACCATGATTTTGTGCTTTAGTTGTTATAACTATACCGTCACCATCAAGATATTCTTCAGTTGCTTTAACTATATCTTTATTACTTTTATCATAAATAGTATAAGTTACAGGTCCAAATGAACTCATTCCAACACCATAAGCACCATTATCACGCATAAAATTCATTAAATTTACAAGTTTAGGAGGTTGAAGACTCACTTCTATTTTTTTGAAACCTCTTGTTTGAATCATGTCAATACTAGCACCAAAATTTTCAATATCATGTTCTAATAAATATGGTATAAGATTCATGAAAACAACATGAGAGATTTGTTCCACTTCATTTTTAGGTACAGGACAATAATGTTGAAAAATATTAACTTCTTTATTTCCAGTAACACTATTATCTGCACTAGGAAGGGCTATCAAAATATTCCAATCTTCTGGAAAATCATATTGTCCAATAAGATGTGGAGGTCTAGCTCCAGAAGCGGAAGAAGGTAAAAATGTTGATTTTTCTTTAGAACTATGCCCTCCATCAGCAATGAAACCACCTAAGTCAAAAGAGAAAGTACCAATACCTGAAGTTCCCCCTCTTCCAACAATAGCTCCTAAATTAGGAGATAAAATATTTTGACCAATATGTTCACATATTAATTTTCCAGTAGCAAGAGAAATTTGTGTTCCAGAACCTAAACCAGAATGAGGGAAATATGCTTGTTTAACCTGAAAATGGAAACCAGATTCAATATTAAAATGATTTATAACTCTTTCTGCAGAGTTAGAAATTTTTGTAATACATTCATCTAATATTTCAGGATTTGTTATGTTATCATCAAAGCCTATAGTGATACCTTTTTCAGTTTCCTCACTTTTTAATATAAAATGAGGATTAGCTAGAGTTAATCCTACTCCACCATCAAATCGGCCATATGATCCATTTAAATCTATTAATGTCATATGTAATCTAGAAGGGGTTTTTATCATCATTGAAATCATCAAGTTTTTATTTTTTGTTAAAATATTGAAAAAAATTAAAATTTAAACTTAAAAGATTATTCTTCTTTTGAAGTTTTATCATTATATTGGAGTAATTTTGATTTAAGAGGGGTTGAAAATTCTTTTTCTATTTCTGATCTGTAAATAGAGTTCATTGTACAAAATGGTATTATTCTACCATCAGGAACTGCATAATGAATTATACATTTTCTTACTCTATCTGCATCGAAATTAAATGGATCCATAAAGTGCATACATGAAACAAGTAATGCGTGTTTATGGAATTCTCCAACAGATTCATAAGATCTTTCTTTAAAAATATCTAGTAATATTTTTTTCATATTTAAAATATCAGGTGTCTTATCAGAATCTACTACATTAGGGACATTTTTAATAGCTTTGGCAATAACTCTTTTTTGTTTTCCAAAACCTCCTTCTTCTAGTTCATCAGTATATTTGTTTAATAAATCCATTAATTTTTCTACATCTATAAACCGAGTTACTGGAATAACTTCATCCCCTTGTAAGAATGCATATGTTCCAACACCACAATGTTCATGACAATTTAAGTAAACTGGAGGTTCTGATCCTTGTAATGCTCCTGCAAAACGTGAAATTGGTTGAACAAATGAAGGAGGGTAGAAATCATCAGGTATAATATCATGATTTGTTTGTTCATCCACTAAATTAATGAAATCTGGGATGGTGATTCTTTGTTTTTCTACTTCTTCATGAGGAGTTCTTCCTGAAAATGATACTGGTTGGAAATTAACTCCATGTATGATATCTATATTTTTCATTGCAAATCTTAGGATATCTCCAACTTGATCATCGTTTATGCCTTTAACTAAAGTAGGTACTAGAACTATTCCTAAACCTGCTTCTCTACATTTTTCAATTGCTTCTAATTTAACAGATAATAAGTTTTTGTTTCTAGCAACGAGATAAGGTTCTTCTGTAACACCATCAAATTGTAAGTAAACTGTATTTAAACCAGTTTCACGTAATTCTTTAGCATAACCTTCTTTTTTAGCTAATCGTATACCATTTGTAGCAATTTGAGTATGGGAAAATCCTAAATCAATAGCTAATTTAATTAATTCAGGTAAATCTTTTCTTACAGTTGGTTCTCCACCTGCGAATTGTATAGCTGGACATCCTCTTGGTTCAATGTTTCTTAAATTTTGAAGCATTTCTTTAATTTCATCAAAAGTAGGTTCATATAATGATTTAGAAGCTGCTGCATTTGCAAAGCATATTGGACATCTTAAATTACATCTATTTGTAACATCAATTAATCCTAAAACTGTTGTTGATTCGTGTTGTTCACAAATTCCACAATTATTCGGACAGCCACCTTTTTTTTCGACTTGAGGATTATCTGCTGGTTTTATTAGAGGAGTATATTTTTCTAATTTTCCATAAAGATCAGAAGATCCCCAATAAGTATTATTAAATTCTCCATGTTCTGGACATGTTTTTTTAATAAATATTTTTCCATCTTTTTCATAAACTTCTGCAGGAACAGGTTTAAGACATGTTGGGCATAAACTAACAGTTTGTTTTATTTCCATTTTATCACCGAATAATTTTAAAAATCCTTCTTTTTAAATGTTTTTGTTAAAATTTTTATAAAAAATAGGAATAATTAATTATAATGAGTAATTTTATTATTAACCCTACTATTTTTTAAGTAATGAAAAAATTAAAAGTATTTTTTATAAAAAATGTTAATTAATTAAATAATAATGATTATTGTATTAAATTATAAATTATATTGCATAATTTTTACATTTAAATTAATTTAAGTTTAGACATATCATTTATATAGTAAATGATTAACATAAATACATCTTAACTTTATTATATATTACTATTCCTACTATTTAAACTTAAATATTAATAAAAAATTTTGTTTTACTTATATTACAATCTAATTTAAATAGTTTGTAGAGAATAATTCTAATATAACAAAAATATATTTTTATTATGGAAAATCAATTATGGTAATTAATTTAGTTAATTTTTTAATTAGTTGTGCAATCGCAATTTATTTTATGTTACCTGCTTATGTTTCTAACCTTAGTGGTCTTGCTTTTGGTGGAGGAACACCTATGGATAAAGGTAAAACTCTTTCAGATGGTTATAGAATTATAGGTAACGGAGTAACTTGGAAAGGATTTATTTCCGGGACAATTTTAGGAACTTTAGTTGGAGGTATTCAGGGTTTTTTAAGTATTAATTTAACCCAAATAAGTGGAGGAATAATAACTCTAAACGTTTTTCAAAGCATACCTAATGGATTAATTTTAGGATTTATTCTTGCTTTTGGTGCATTATTAGGAGATGCTGTGGGAAGTTTCATTAAAAGACGTTTAGGAATTTCTAGTGGTAAACCTGCACCTTTCTTAGATCAATTAGACTTCGTAATAATGTCACTTCTTTTAATATCATTCATAGTGCCTTTAAGTATAGATTTCGTTTTAATCATAGCATTTATCACTTTAATTTTACATTTAAGTTCCAATACAATAGCTTATTTACTTGGAATAAAAGATGTTTGGTATTAAATATTAAACATTTAAAACTAATATTTTTTCAAAATATAACATTAAAAATCGCTTAAGATATTAATAATTAAAAAAATGATTAAACTAATAAAAATATTCATTTATAAGAATAATAATTGAATATTTAATCGATAAAATAAAAAATTAAAAAACAAGCCATAAAATTAAATAGAAAATATTAAATAATATAAATTAAAAACTTCTAATTAGAAAAATAGCAACTACTATAAAAAGTCTATTTTTCTAGAGGAAATCTTAAAGTTTTTAAATCATCCCCTTCTTAAGCTTTAACAAGGATAAAACAGTTAAAGACCTAACTAACTTTAAGATTTACTCTTCAAAAAATAAAGATTTAACTATTTTTAAAAGCTACCTAGTGTTTATGAAGCTAAAACATTATAAGATTCTGATATTAACCTATATGAATTAATAAAAGCAAATAATATAAAATCATCTTCAGGTATTTCATAAACAAACAAATTAGTACCAGTAGCTACAATTGGATTATCAACTGATGTAATACTAGAACTTTTTGCAGAATTGTCTGAATTTCGTTTATAATAATTAAAATCTGACAACTTTTCCATCACTGCAGAAGCTAAATCAACAGAGGAAGAATCCATACTTGGTGTTGCAATATAATAACCATCACCATAACCTTCTTCATGATCATGACCAATTATCACTAAATCATAATCTGAATCAGCTACATCATCAACAACATAATCATGAACCAAAGATTCACCATTAGCCCGACCAATATCAAAATCTTGAGGATTTGAAGTAACAGTGACTTTATAATTATCAACTTCAACATTATTAAATAGTGTTAAAAATTTACAAACTTCAGGTAAAACCCATTGATGTAGGGATTCACGTGAATGCATACCAGAAACAACAGCAATTTTAACATCAGGATTTGAATAATGAGAATAATTATATTTGACAACTTGCCCTAAATCATTATAACCTACAGTAGTAGTTTGACAATTATTAATAAAAGAAAAAACAACTAGTATTATTACTGTTAAAATCAATAACCATTTTAAAAGATTTGATTTTTTCTTTTTTCCCATATCAAATCACCACCTCAAAAAAATAAATTTAACTGATGAATTTTTCCATCATTATAGCAGTTCCTATAGCTGGAGCAACAACACATTCTTCATCAGACAATAACATATCCATAGGTTTAACTCTTAAATCTAAACTTAAAGCCGCTTCATTACATAGAATATCTTTACCTAAACCAGTTGTTATAACAATGTCTAAATTTTCTCTTGAAGCAACTTCATCTAAAGCAGTAGCAATCTGTGCAACTTGTGCTTGATGAATATATTGTGCAATTTCAACAATATCCTCAGGAGATAAAATATCTAAATCTGCACATAAGACTCTAGAAATTCTTCTCATTGCTTCTTCTTTAGATTTACCTTGACCATCACAAGTATCACAAACATAATCATTAGGGGAAATTAAATCTAAAACTGTATAAACATCTGCTGTAATTGCAAATAACTCTGATGCTACTCTATACTCCATACCATCAAATGGTATTTTATCTAAGAAACTGGATAAATTTGTTCTAAGTGTTCCAGTATAAACTAATTCACCAGTTGCTAATCTTTCAAAATCAGAACGTCCCTTAGCACATTCTGAACCATTTTTAACTGGTATTATATCAGTAGTTGTACTTCCAGTATCAACAAACACACAGTCTTCTTCCATAATACCTGCAATTTCTGCAGTAGCCACCCAATTAGCAGCTGCAGCTTTAATCGGTTGTTTTTTAATATCAGAAGAGCTTAACATCCCATCAATACCAACAATACCTACAGGAACATTGAATTCTTTTTCTGATTTGTTAATAACATCTAAAACTCCTTCTTTTTTAGTTGAATATGCATCAACTAATTCAGCAGTCATAGATATACCAACAGCATCAATTTCATCCAAAGGACAAATATTTTCAATTAATCTTACAAGAGTTTCGCCTAACTCTTGGCTTTTACGCCACATAGGAAGGTATTCAAAATCTGTTTGTACCTCTTTAATTTCATTGTCTTTAAAATCTATTATTGCTAAATCTGTATTGGCTCCACCAATATCAAAACCTGCTACTTTCATAAATAATAATCCTCGTATTTTAAAAATATTAATTAAATTCTTCAATTTTTAATTCATTTTCTTCTTTAGTAAATTTTACTTTACCATTTAATAAGATATTTTCTTTTAATTTTTGAATATTAATTTTATTATCTAATAAATTAATTATTGTTTCTCCTATATTAAAATTTACTAGTTTTTTTAATCCAACATAAGGTGTAGTGAATCGTGAATTTATTTCTAAAAAGGTTACTTCTTCCCCTAAAATTAAATCCACACCAACAAAACCTTTAAGGCCTTTAACGGTTTCAACAGCATCAGTTGCAAGTTTAAAAGCTTGATTTTTTAATGGATGATTAAATGGAAGCTCCCCACCATTATAAGAAATATCTTTTTTACCGAATAAGATATTCTGCTTATTTAAACTTAAAGGAATTGCATGATCCCCATCAGTTAAGAGACTTACACTACAAGAGTACCCTTCTATATATTTTTGAATAAGAACAGTTGTCCCTTTAGGGTAAATATTATTAAAATTAATTAAATCATCTTTTTTCGAAATTAAAGATACTCTTTCACAATCCACACCATTAATAGGCTTAATAATTAATTTAGTATCCTTATATTTATTGAATTCATTATAAATACTTAAAATTTCATTTTTGAAATTGGAATATGAATCAATTTTAATTTTATAAGTTAATGGTTGATTTACAAGATTTTTTAACAATTCATGAGTTAAATATTTATTTGTACAAGTAATGATACTTTCTGAATTAGAACAATATAATTTAAGATGATTATCCTCAAGAATTTTTGTTATGTTAAATAGATGTTCATCTTCTTCATCTGCTATAAAAATCGATTTTTTAAATTTACAAGCATTCTTTTCTAACCAATGAATTAATGGTTCGTTAATAAATATTATTTTAACGTCTAGATCTTCAAATAAATTTTTAAATTTTTTAGAAACTATAAGGTAAATATCTAAATGTTTTAAGTCATCAGCTAATTCTTTAATCATACCAGTAGCTTCAGATATAATTGACATATCATTTATTCCATTTGCGGTAAAATATTCAAAAAGTAGAATTGAATTCTCATCACAATTACTTAAATTACTCACCATAAAAATTACTCTTTTATATAATATTCTTAAAAAAAATAGGTAAAAATAATTGAGTTAAATAATAAAATTACTTAACTATAAATTTTATATAATATGAATTTATTTTTAATATTTAAATCATCACTTGGGAAAATTGCATTTTCACTGAAAACAAATTGTATTAATGCATTATATTTATCTTCAAATTCTTTAACTGTAACATCTTCAGTGATTAATTTCATTTCCCTATTAAATGTTGACATGACTTTATCAGGTGAAACTAGTGCTAATTTATTATTTTTATAAAATTTTTCTATACAAGTTAAAATTTCATTAGCTGTGTTTCCTTTTCCATATGGATTTTTAGCATTTTTCATTTTATTTGCAAAATCTGGATTATTTAAAATTTTAGAAGCATTATCTAAAATTACATCTTTATCAGAACCTACAAGAATATTACCTCCTGCAGAAACTGTTTCAGGTCTTTCAGTATTATATCTTAAGGTTAATGCTGGAATATTTAAAGTTATAGCTTCTTCTTGTAATCCCCCAGAATCAGTTAAGATTAAAGTTGATTTAGATAATAGAACAAGGAAATCTAAATAACCAACAGGCTTTATAATATGAATATGATCATATTTATTAAGTTTTTCTAATAATCCAAAGTTTTCAAGTGTTTTTCGAGTTCTAGGATGGATTGGGAAAATTATATTCATATCTTTTAATTCGATTAGTGCATCTATTATACTGTTCAATCGTTGTTTCACATCAACATTTTCTGCTCTATGCATTGTTAATGTGAGAATATTATCCATATTATCAATATCTAAATCTGCTAATTCTTTTTCATACTCAGAAATGTCCCTATTCTCTGCAATCTGCAAGTTTCTATAACATGCATCAACTACTGTATTCCCTGTTATGAATACTCGTTTACGAGAAATATCTTCACTAATTAAATTAATTGCAGATTCTTCTGTAGGAACAAAGTATAATTTAGATGAAACATCCGCTGCTTTACGATTAATCTCTTCAGGCATTGTTTCATCAAATGATCTAAGACCTGCTTCTACATGGCCTACAGGTATATGTAATTTAACTGCTACTAATGCTCCTGCAAGTACTGCATTAGTATCTCCTTGAACAAGTAAAATATCAGGTTTTTCTTTAATTAAAACCTTTTCAATTCCTTCCATCATTTTACCTGTTTGTTTACCATGAGATCCAGATCCTACATGAATATTATAATTTGGTAAAGGTAATTTTAAATCTTTAAAAAATGTTTCAGACATTTCTTTATCATAATGTTGGCCTGTATGAATTAAAAGTAATTCATGACCTCGATCTATTATTTCATCCATAACAGAAGCCATTTTAATTATTTCAGGTCTTGTTCCAAGTACAATAGATATCTTCATAAATTATCTCCAATGAAAAAAAATATTATTAATTTATAAATTTTTTATAATATTTTTTATTAATTATTGATTAATTTTAATTTTAAATCATTTAAATATAATGAATTTAACATTTTTAGTGAATTTAAAATATTAATAAATTATGTTAAAAATAAAAATAAGATTCAAACTAAAATCATCCTAATTTTTTGACAAAAATTGTAAAAAAGAGCAAAAAAGTTATAAATAAGTTTGATAAAAAAATTATATAATAACTATTTTTAATAAATTAACTAAAAATATTAATTTTTAAATAATACTCTAATTTTAATTTTAGAATGAGTTGATACAGCATGGAAAAAGTAAAGGAACCACTATTATCAAACAATTTTTTTAAAATTTTACCCCCTATTGCTATAATATCTTTAATTTTTTCACATGTATGCATATACCCTCCAGTGATGACAGCAACACCTAATTTTGCAAATATTAATTGGTTACTTGCAGATATTGGAAATTCTTCATTTAATTTTGGAGTTCCACTTTTTTTAATGTTAGTTGGAAGTTTTTTGCAAGAAAATTGGAGAATAAGAGAATTTTTAGAAGATAGATTTTGGGGTATGGCTACTCCTTTAATATTTTTTTCAATACTACTTACAGTACTTGTTATAATAATATGTGGATTCCACCCTGAACTAATGAATTTTTTCGGTATAAAATCTTTTACTGTTCTCGGTTTTTATGATCTTTTTAAAAGTGTATTCTTTGCACAATCTTGGTTTTCAACTCAATATAGTTATATGTGGTTAATTTTTGGGGTTTACCTTTTCTTACCTATACTTAAATCTTGGGTTCAGAATACTCCTCTTAGAGAGGCAGAATATTTTTTAGTTATTTGGTTAATAGTTTGCTTATTAAAAAGTACATTCAATATAGATTTAGCATTATATATTAATTATTTTATGGGACCTATTGGATTTGTTATATTAGGTTACTATTTAATGAATACTAGATGGAAGATATTTAACAATAAAAATTTTGGATTAGTTTTATTTATATTGATGAGCATATTATTACCAATTTTATCACCTGCAATTAGTCCCGGTAATGATATAACTATATTCAATCGTTATAGTGTTTATATGATTTTACAATCCGCTGGTTTATTCATATTCTTGAAAAATGCAACAAGTATCTATAAAAAGGAAAATAAAAACAGATTATATTATAAATTTTTAATGCATTTATCTAAGATAACTATAGGAATATTTCTTATGTATGAATTTATAATTGGAATAATAATGAAAGTATATTTTACTCCAAGTAATTTTTATTACATGTCTTGGATATGTTTCTTTATAGCTTTCATAATTCCGTATCTTATCATGTTAATTTTTAGTAAAACTCCCTATTTAAAAAATTTAGTGGGAGTAGTTAGAAAAAATCCATTAGTTTATATTAACGATTATATTTAATGTAACTATAATAATTTATTAATTATTTTAATATATTTAAAGAAGCTTGAATTTGTTAAATATCATTTAATGAATTAATTATACTTTCAGTTAAAGAATAGTTCCGTTGATAATTTAGTAGATTTTTTGTTAATATTCTTTTAAATCTTTCAATAGCATAATCATCATTTGAAAAATTTATATTATCATATTGAATATTCATTAAGATTAATTGATCAGCATCCATAACTTTAATACATGCTTTTTCTTCATTGATTTTTGGATTTAATAATCTTTCAACTTGTTCTAATGATAATTTTTCTTTACCTACTAAAACAAAGATTCTCATCATTTTACGTACCATATTCCACAGAAAACTTTCTCCAAATATATCGATAAATATGGGGGAACAAGAATTATTTAAATTAGTTAAATTATTATTTTTAAATTTTAATTCTTCATTGAATAATGGTGTTGAAATCTTTATATCTTCTATAGTTCTTATAGGTGTTTTTTGTTCTCTTTTTGAAAAATTTATAAAATTATGTGTTCCTTTAAAAATATCTGCACATTGATGTAATAAATCCATATTTAAATCTGAATCAAATAAAACATACCGGTATTGTCTCATTTGAGCATAACGAGGTTTAAAACCAAAACGTACAGGAGCTTTTCCTAATATTTGAATATCATCTGGAAGATTTGTATTGATTTGATTTACAAGTACTTCTTTTTCACTTTGAAAACTAATCACATTACCTAAACTGTGAACACCCTTGTCTGTTCGACCTGCAATACGGAATCTTGCTTTTTTTAAATCATCAAAATATTCTAATCTTTGCAAAGTATTAATAAGTTCTTCCTCTATTGTCCTAAGATTAGGTTGTCTTTGGAATCCATGAAAATTTGTACCAATATAACCAATTTTTAATGCTGTTCTCTTCATTTTTATTAAATCCTTTGCAAAATTTTTTTGTAATTATAAATATATATCATACCTTTTAAATATTAAAGTAGTATATATTATTTAAAAATTAAAATTTTTTTATTAAAATTTTCTTAAATAAATGGTTTTTAATATGTTTAAAAAAGATGAAATGTTAATAATGCCTGCAGTGGATATTAAAGGTGGAAAATGTGTTCAATTAGTTCAGGGCGAACCTGGAACCGAACAAGTAGTGATTAATAATCCTGAGAAAGTTGCAAAGTATTGGGAAGATAAAGGTGCTAATACTGTTCATGTAATTGATTTAGATGGGACTTTAAATGGTGAAACTAATATTGAAACTATTAAAAAAATATTAAATGAAGTAAATGTTCCTATTCAATTAGGTGGAGGTATAAGAAGTATTGAATATGCTGAAAATTTACTTAATTTAGATATTGAAAGATTAATTATTGGCACAATGGGAATCAAACACCCCGAAACAATAACCAAATTATCTGAAGAATATGGTGCAGATAGGATAATGATTTCTTTAGATAGTAAAAATTCTAAAGTTGTTATAAAAGGATGGCAAGAAAAGATTAATAAAACCGCTACAGAAATTAGTAAAGAATTTGAAGAATATGGTGCTGGAAGTATATTATTCACAAATGTGGATGTAGAAGGTTTACTTAATGGTTTTAACATAGACCCTATATTAAAATTAGTAAAATCTGTAAATATTCCAATTGTTTACTCTGGAGGGATAACTACAATAGAAGATGTTAAAAAATTATCTAAAACTGGAGTTAAGGGTATTGTAATAGGTTCAGCATTGTATAAAGATAAAATCAAAATAGATGATGCATTAAAATATCAAAGTTTAAAAGGTGAATTCTAAAATGAAAGTAATGGCAAGTGGTACTTTTGACATAATCCACCCAGGTCATGGTTTATATTTAGAAAAAGCTAAAGAGTTAGGTGGCGAGAATGCTGAATTAGTAGTTGTAGTAGCTAAAGATTCAACAGTTAAAAAACGAAAAAGAATACCTATTATAAATGAGAAACAACGATTAGAAATGGTGAAATATTTAAAACCCGTAGATGAAGCTTACCTTGGGCATGATGGAGATATGTTTAAAATAGTTGAAGAAATAAAACCTGACATAATAGCTATAGGTGCAGATCAAGATTTTGATTTAGATAAACTTCGAAAAAGTTTGAAGGATAGGAATTTAAATATTGAAGTTAAAAAAGTAAAAAGTTACCATAAAGCAGATTTAGATAGTAGTTGTAAAATTATAAAAAAGATTAAAGAAACAAATTATGGTAAAGAAAATTTAAAAGATTGTTAACTCTGAAAAAGAATCTATTAAAATTAATTAAATTTTAAATTATGATACAAAAACATTGCGATATATTAATTTAATCAAAAGAAAAAGAGTTTATATAAAATAAAACATAATATAAATTATTATTTTATTGGTGTAAAAAAAATGATAGACGTAGCTATTATAGGGGCAAGTGGATATACTGGTGGAGAATTAATTAGATTTTTATTAAACCATCCAGAAGTGAAAATAACAGATATTACTTCTAGAAAATATGATAACATCCCTCTACATAAAGTTCATCCTAATCTTAGGGATACTGGTTTAAAATTTAGTAATAAAAAATTAAGTGATATTAATGCTGATATTGTTTTTACAGCAACCCCCCATGGAGCTTCAATGAAGATTGTTCCAGAACTTTTAGATACTGGTGCTAAAGTCATTGATTTAAGTGGAGATTACAGATTTAATGATTATGATATTTATGAAAAATGGTATGGTTTTAAACATACTGGTAAAATAAATGCTGTATATGGTCTTCCAGAAATTCATAGAAAAGAGATTAAAAAAGCTAAACTTGTTGCTAATCCAGGATGTTTCACAACTGGATCCATATTATCTGCTTTTCCTTTATCAAAAGCAAAAATGTTAAGTAGATGTATTTTTGATAGTAAATCTGGAGTTAGTGGATCTGGTATTAAACCTACAGAATCAAGTCATTATCCGAATATTGGAGATAATATTAACCCTTATAAAGTAACTAGTCATAGACATATGCCTGAAATTCAGCAAGAATTAGGATTATTTTCTGATGTTAAAGTATCTTTTACTCCTCATTTAGTTCCTGTGATTCGAGGCATTTTAACTACAAATCATAGTTTTTTAAAAGATGAATATAATGATATTAGTAGTGAAGAAATACGTGATATTTATATTAACCAGTATAAAGATGAACCTTTCGTGAAAATTATGGACGAAGGAGAAATGCCACGTTTAAGTTCTGTTCGTGGATCTAATTATATTCATATAGGATGTTTTGAGATTGATGAAACTGGCAGATTAGTAATTGTATCTGCTATTGATAATTTAGTTAAAGGGGCTTCTGGTCAAGCTATCCATAATATGAATCTTTTATGTGGATTTGATGAAACTGAAGGTTTAGAAACTTATGGTATGCACCCTTAAATATTTGATGTTTATTATTGAAAATTTAGAAAAAAAATGGAACATGAAAGCATGAAAACTTTAATTATATATTATTCAAAAAGTGAAAATACTAAAATAGTTGCTGAAACTTTAGCACATGAATTATCTAGTGATATTATTAGAGTTAAAGATATTAAGAAACGAAGTGGATTTTTTAGTAAATTTAGTTCTAGTATAGATGCTTTTAGGGAAAGTAAAACTGAAATTACTCCTTCTAATATTAATATTTCTGATTATGATTTGATTTATATTGGAACTCCTACATGGGCTAGTAATCCAGTTCCTGCAATAATTACTTTAATAGATAAATTAGATTTGAAAGGAAAAGATGTTGTTTTATTCGCTACTATGTCCAATTCTGGCGGCAAAAATGCTATTAAAAGAATGAGTGAAAAGGTAGAAGTTAGAGGTGGGCGTGTAATAGAAACTTTTACTCTTAAAACTAAAGATAAAAATTTAAATCAAATTGCAGATGATAGTTTTAATATTGCAAGATTATTGGATTTAAGTATTTACAGTTAAAATTTATATATACTAATTTTTTATATTTTAAAAATTATCTATTTTTATTATTTTTTAAGTTTTATACAAAACTTTAAATCTTTATTCATATAATATATTTATAATCTAACTTTAAACATATATGAAAGATTTTCATTATAATTAATTTATTTTAAATTACAGCTAGATTATTACATTATAAAACAATTTAAAATTAATAATTGATTTTTAATAAGATTAAACACTTTATTTTATTATAATTATTGAATTATTAATTTTAAATTAAAATATATTAACTATTTTTTTATTAGAAAAAATTAGTTTTAAAAATTATATGGTTATGAATAGAAATGTTTGAAAAATTTATGGAATCTTACAAAAAAGTAATTTTCGTTCCAATAATTATAACTATTATAGCATTAGCACTTATTGCTTTTGTAGGTGTTGATCAAGGTATTGAATTAAAAGGAGGTTCCACTGCAGAAGTTCAATTAACTAGTAATATTAGTCCAAGTGCTTTGCAATCTCAATTATCCGATAGTTTAAATACCTCTGATATTAGTGTTTATAGTAATGGAGCCGATTCAAAGAAAGTTACTGTTGATATAAGTAATGGTATTAACGATACGGCATTTACTTCAGCTTTAGGAGATAATGGAAAAGTTGCGAGTTTTAATGCAATTGGGCCAGTATTAAGTCAAGAAGCAATGGGTCAAGTTTATTGGGCATTATTATTTGCATTTATATTTATGGCAATAACTGTATTTATTGTATTTAGAGAGCCTGTGCCTTCTGTTGCGGTTATTCTTGCAGCATTATGCGATATTGTAATTGCTATTGGAGGAATGGCTTTATTCAAAATACCTTTAAGTATAGCATCTGTTGGTGCATTATTAATGCTTATTGGTTACAGTGTTGACACAGATATTTTACTTACTACTCGATTACTGAAAAGACATGACGGAACTGTAGTTAAAAGAGCAAGTGATGCTATGGAAACTGGTTTAACAATGTCAATATCAGCTATATCTGCTATGGTTGTATTATATATTGTTACAGCATTTTTAATACCTGAAGCTTCTACATTAACTAGTATTTCATCTGTACTTATTTTAGGCCTATGTGCTGATATACTTACAACTTGGTGTATGAATTTAACAATTTTAAGAGTTTATCTGGAGAGATCAGAATGAAAAACAAGAAGAAAATTAAAGAGTTTTTGAGAGATAAACAAGTAATTCTGTTAATTGCATTTATTTTAATTAGTATAATTAGTGTAGCGGCTTTAGGAATTGATGAAGGTTTAGATTTAAAAGGTGGATCTTCCATCCAGTTACAATTAGATGAACCAGTTAATAGTAGTACTATGAAAACTGTCACAACTGTTCTTGATAAACGTCTTAATTTATATGGAGTTTCAGATGTAAAAGTTCGTGAAAGTGGAGATCAAAGAGTAATTATTGAAATGGCTGGTAAGTCTCCTTCTGAAGTTGAGCGTTTGATTGGTAATCCTGGAGTATTTACTGCTAAAATTGATAATCAAACAGCTTTAACTGGAAATGATGTTGCGAGTGTTGATAGTTATAAAGTACAAGGAGAAACTTCTTGGATTGTGCCATTTACTTTGACAACAGATGGAGCTAAACATTTTGCTGATGTGGCTAAAGGTAAATCTGGGCAAAAGGTAGTAATGTACTTAGATGGTAAACCTATAGATAATGATCCTCCAAGTTTATCTGCAGAATTAGCTACTGGTGAACCTGTTACCGATTTAGAGGTTACGGGTAGTGAAGATACTGTTCAAGAAACCCAATCTAAAGCAAATACGGTTTATACTGTACTTAAAACAGGATCATTACCAGTCAAAGTTCATGTTGTTGGTTCAAATACGATTTCCGCTGAATTAGGTCAGGAATTTTTAGAAGGTACATGTATTGCAGGGTTATTAGCAATATTAGTAATTAGTGGAATTGTGTATATTCGGTATAGAAAACCAATATTAGTTGTTCCTATAATGATAACAAGTTTATCAGAAGTGCTGATTGTTTTAGGTGTTGCATCATTAATTAGTTGGAATATTGATTTGGCTGCAATAGCGGGTTTAATTGCAAGTGTTGGTACGGGTATTGACGATCAAATTATTATCACGGATGAAGTACTTACACATCAATCTGATAAATCAAAACATAAACATGTTCGAGCAAGAATGAATGTTAAAAATGCATTATTCATTATATTTGCTTCTGCAGGTACTTTAATTGCAGCTATGTTACCTTTAACATATATTGGATTTGCTAGAGGTAGTAGTGGTATAGGTACTATTGCTGGTTTTGCATTTACCACAATATTAGGTGTACTTATTGGAGTATTCATTACAAGACCTGCATATGCTAAATTTATAGAATCTTTCGTAGCTTAAGGATATTTATTATCCTTAACTTCTTTTTTTTTAAATATTTTTTTAAAACTAATCTTATTAGATTAATACTTTTTTTCATAAATTTTAAATAAATTATTTTATATAGATGTTATTATGATAAAACCTGAGCTTAAAGTTAAACCTATTAAAGATGGTACTGTAATTGATCACATTACAGCAAATAAATCATTATATGTAATGAGAATTTTAGGACTTCCTGATGGAGAATCTAATGTTTCTTTAGCAATAAATGTTTCTTCTGGTGATGGAGGTAAAAAAGATATTGTTAAGATAGAAAATAGAGAATTAGATAATGATGAATTAGATCAAATTGCGTTAATTTCACCTAATGCAACTATAAATATTATAAGAGATTATGAAATTATTTCTAAAGCTCAAGTTACTCTTAGAAATGAATTAGAATCTATCATTAAATGTATTAATCCTAAATGTATTAGTAACACTCCAGAACCAATAAAAAGTAAGTTTTATGTTATAAAAAAAGACCCTTTACTTCTTAGATGCCATTATTGTGAAAGAATAATAAATGAAGAAGAGATAAATAAACTATTTTAAAAAAAATAAAGAAAAAATTTTATTATGAATATTCTTCAATTAAATGATTTGCTAATCTTAATGCTAAAGCTAATATGAGTAATATAGGGGGTTTTCCAGGGGACCAAGGTATAACACTTGCATCCGCTACATATAAACCAGTTATATTGGTTTGAAGATTTTTATCAACAACCTCACCAATTGCAGCAGTACCTCCAGGATGTGCTCCTCTAAAAACGGTTGAAGTAATTGTTGTTGGATCTACTCCTGCTGTAGTTAATATTGCACCCGCAGCAGCTGAACCTTCAGCTAAACGCTTTATATCATTTATAGAATTATATTTGATTACTTTCCCATTTTCTATTTTTCCAAGTCCATCATCTGGAATTTTAACCATTATACTTAATATATCTTTATTCTCAATATCATAACCATTTTCTTTAAGGAATGATGCAGCATATGTAGAAAAGTGTGGGGATAAAATATAATCATTTCCTATGGCTAAAGCATTCATTTGAACTTCTGTATTATAATGAATATCTTTTAATAATCCTCCTACAGTTACAAATGGATCTATGAATAATTTTCTTCCTGCGTTTATTCCTGAATTTTGAAGTATTATTGCAGAATTTATAGCTCCAGCTGCGAGTATTATTTCTTTAGATTTTATGATTCTTGTTTTATTATCTTTTTTAATTTCTACTCCTTTTAATTGTCCATTTTCTATTATTATTTTTGTGGCTTCGGTATTTGTTAATAATTCTGCATTATTTTTAATAGCTATATCAATAAAATCTTTTGAACTCCATTTAGCATCTTGCGGACACCCAAATGAACATTTTCCACAAATTTTACATTCTGAATCTCTTATAAATTTAGGCATTTTTTGTGTTTTAAAACCATATTGTTTTGAGATATCGATGAATTTTTGAGTTCCTTTGCCTATATGGTCATCATCCATTTCATGGATGTTAAGAAGTTTTTCAACTTGATTATATTCATTTGATAAATCAATTCCAATATTTTTGAATTCTTTTTCTAAGATTCTTACTCCATTTCCTGCTGAGACTATTGTGGATCCTCCAACACATGTTGTTTTTAATAAATCCATATTTTCATATGATTTATCATAGTAATTGATTGCATCTTTAGTTTTTATGTATGGTCCTTTTTCTATTATTGTGACTGGTATATTGGATTTTGCTAATTCCATTGCAATTATAGCTCCTCCAGCCCCAGATCCAATTATTATAACCATTTTTTCACTCCAAGTTTTTATATTTAATAATATTTTTTTATATGTTTAAAAAAATCTCTATATAACTATTGTTATTAATTATGTTTATAAACATTTCTAAAAAAAACAAACTCAAAATTAACAAAACAAATAATTAGAAAAATTAAAATCTTTTTTTATAATATATAAAATTTTATTTACATATAAAATTAAATTAATAATATATATAATCTTAAGAGAATACTATTTGTAAATGAAAAAATTAAATTAATAAAAAACTTAAGAAAAAATAAGAAATAAAAGAAAAAACAAAAATTAAAGTTATAAATAATAATAAAAATTAAAAAGTGGGTAGAAAATGGAAACAAAAATAGACATTTTTGAAAAAATAATAGCTAAAATTCAAGATAAAGTAGATTATGCAGATATTCGTGCAGGAACTGGGAATAATACTAATATTATAATGAAAGATAATAAAATTCAAGAAATTAATACTGGAATATCTAATGGTGCAAGAATAAGAGTACTAAATAATGGAGCTTGGGGATTTGCTTATACAAATGATTTAAACAAATTAGATGACATTACACAAACAGCTATAAAAATTTCAAAATCTTTAAAAGGAGATGTTGAATTATCTGAAGCAGATATTGTTAAAGATAAAGTTAAAACTCCTAGAAAAATATCAGTAAACGATGTAGATATTGAAGAAAAAAAAGAATTAATGGCAGATGCAAATAAAAGCGCATCAGTAGGTAAAGTCATAAGTACTACCGTAAATTATCAAGATAGTGAATCTGAAACTGCAATTGTAACAAGTGAAGGTACTGAAATTATACAAGATGAAACTAGAATTGGATTATGGTTAAACACAGTAGCATCATCTGGAGATTTAATACAATTTGGACATGGAAGTTTAGGAGGAGCAAAAGGTTATGAAATACTAAAAAATGCTGATATTGAAAGTTTTGGAAGAAAAATAGGGGAAAAAGCTACAAATCTTTTAAATGCAAGTACTGCGCCTTCTGGAAAATTTCCAATAATTACGGATAATGAGTTAACTGGTGTATTTATCCATGAAGCTTTAGGTCATGCAAGTGAAGCAGATTTAATTTTACAAGATGATTCTGTTTTAAAAGGAAAATTAGGGGATAAAATTGGATCTGATATAATCAATATTTATGATGATCCATCAAATAAGGATGGTTTTGGATATTATGAATATGATGTAGAAGGTGTGAAAACTCATAAAAATCAACTAGTTAAAGATGGAGAATTAGTTTCATTACTTTCTTCAAGAGAATCTGCTTCAAAATTAGGAATGAAATCTAGTGGTAATGCAAGAAGTTCAATTAATGATCAACCTATTGTAAGAATGAGTAATACTTATTTGGAACCTGGAGATCATTCATTTGAAGAATTGATTGAAGATATACCTGAAGGAATTTATTTAAAAGGTTCTAGAGGAGGTCAAGTAGATACAGGAAAAGGAATATTCCAGTTCAATGCTGTAGAATCATATAAAATAGAAAATGGGGAAATTGGTCAAGAATTAAGAGATGTATCATTATCAGGAAATATTTTAGAAACCTTAAAAAATGTTGATGCAATAGGTAATGATTTTAAATTTAGTGTTGGATTCTGTGGAAAGAATGGTCAAATTGCTCCTGTTGGAGATGGTGGTCCTAACACTAGAATATTGAATGCTATGGTTGGAGGCAGTAATTAAAAAAATTATAAGGGGCTTGATAAAAATGACAATAAGTGAAAATGATGGAAAATATTTATTAAAAATTGCTCGAAAAGCTATTGAAGATAAGATAAATAATAATGTAAAAATGGATATGCCTCAAGATTGTCCCGAACATTTAAAAGAAGATTTAGGAGTTTTTTGTACAATAAATGAAAATTCAGAGCTAAGAGGATGTATCGGTTATCCTGAACCAATTAAGCCATTAATTTCAGCACTTATTGATGTAGCTATATCTGCAGCAACAGCAGACCCTAGATTTCCTGTGCTTAAAAAAGAAGAATTAGAAAAGATTGATTTAGAAATTACAGTTTTAACAAAACCTGAACTAATAAATGTTTTAAAAAGTTCAGAATATCCTGAAAAAATTAATTTAGGTGAAGATGGGTTAATTATTAAAAAAGGTTTTAATAGTGGATTACTTTTACCACAAGTAGCAACAGAATTTAATATGGGGAAAGAAGAATTTTTATCACATACTTGCCTTAAAGCAGGTTTGTATCCAGATACTTGGAAAAAAGACGTTAATATTAAAATATTTAAATTTCAAGGAGAAATTTTTAAAGAATAAAAAATTTTTAAAATTTTTTTAAAATTCTATTTTTTTATATTAATTTTATATATATTTAAAACATAATTAAATATTAAGCACTATTTTTTATTATTTTAAATTATGAAATAAAAAATTTTTACAAAATTTAATAAATATTTACAGAAAAGATTATTAGTGATAATTATGATGATACCAACAATCCCTACTCCAGATGAACTTTTAGATAAAGGATTTAGAAGAGGGAAAAAGGCTGCTGATGAAGTTAGATCATCAAAAATGCCTAGAAGATTAAAACCTAAACGAATTGAAGAAGTTAGAGTAGTAACTGCATGCCAAGTAATTAAAGATCGATTAAAAATGATAAATGATCGAACACCAACTGTTGAAGAGTTACCTATATTTTACCAAGATTATATTGATATAACTGTAGGTATTGATGATTTGAAAAAATCATTAGGTGCTTTAAATTGGGCATATGGCATTATAACTCAATTAGAAAAGGATTATGCTAAAAAAATTAGAAGATACCCTCCAGAGAAGGCTTCACAACTTAGAAGTCAAGCTTATGGTCGTGTTGCTAGTGTAGCTAAAAAAATTAGTAAAGATTTAGATTTCTTAGATTTTGCTAAAAGCCAATTACGTAATATGCCAACTATCGATTTTGATGCTACAACTATTGTAATTGCAGGTTTCCCAAATGTAGGAAAATCAACTTTACTTCGCCAATTAACAGATGCAGAACCTGAAATTGCTGATTACCCATTTACTACAAAAGGAATTCAAATTGGACATATTGAAAGAAATTGGAAACATATCCAAATTATTGACACTCCTGGATTATTAGATCGTCCTATTAGTGATATGAATGATATTGAAATGAATGCTATGGTTGCTCTTGAAGATTTAGCTGATGCTATTTTATTCATCTTTGATGCATCTGAAACCTGTGGTTATACTTTAGAACATCAAAATAATTTATTAACAGAAATTCAAAAAGTTTTCAGTGCCCCAATAATTGTTTTATTTAATAAAATTGATATTGCTGAATATGAAACTGGTTCTGATAGATTTGATTATATTGATAAATTTATAAAAATGAATGAAAATCCATTATTAATATCTGCATCCGAAGGAGAAGGTATTGATAAAATATTAAAAGTTTTTGATTCTGTCAAAAAAATTAATCGAAACAATGATGATTACTAAATAAATTTATTAAATTATGAAAATTAATAAAACAAAAGTTTTAAATATAATAAAGTAACTTAAAGTTACTTAATATAATGCAAAAAAATTTAATAGATAAAAATATAAAATAAAATTATAATAAAATTTTAAAGGAGTTGAATTTAATGGTTGAAAACAAACAACAAAACGAAGAAAAACCACATCTTCACAGAGAAAAAGTAAAAGAAGATATTAATACTGGAAAAGAAAGAGCAGAAAAAAGAGCTGAAAAAGGTAAAAATGTTGTTGATAGAGTATCTACAGACCTTGGAAAATCCATGGAAGATTTAATGGTAAGTATTAGAGGAGTTCAAAAAACTATGGATGGAAAAATCCAAGATTATAAAGAAACAACCCCTTCCAAACTTGATTTAGATTTAATAGATGTAAGTGATTGTTATTACTTAAAAGTAGATTTACCTGGTGTTGAAAAAGACCAAATTGAAATAGAAGCATCTGAAAATGAAATTACAATTAAAGCAAATTTCCCATCAACACTTGAAGACATTGAAAAACCATCTGATGTTCAACCTGAATTTTTAATTAAAGGTAGAAAAACTGGTGAAGCTAAAAGATCAGTTAGATTACCTGCAAAAATAAAAATAAAAGAAATTTCTGCAAAAACAAATGCAGGTACAATCTTCTTAGAAATTCCTAAAGTTCAAGAAGAAAAATATACTGTTGATTTAGAATAAACAAATATAAAATTAAATTTTTTTTAACTATTTTTTTAATTAAAAAATAGTTCTTATTTTTTTAATTGTAAACTATTAATTTTTATTTAAAAAAAGATTTTAAAAATAAAAAGTTTAAAACTTTTTATTCATAACGAACTTTACCTATATGTCTAGTACTTCCAGGATTTTCACCATTAAAGTGAGCAAGGTAATATACAAACCATTCTAAAGGAACTACTAAAATAAGAGGTGCAAGTAAATCATTAATATTTGCATAATCCTTTAATTTATATGTGATAGTTTTACATTCCAATTTATTTGAAAAATTTATTGCCTTTTCAGTTAAAGCATCTACTGGATAATTAGCTTCCAAAAATATCATAGGAACATCTTTTTCTGCTCTTTCAATTAAACCATGACGAAATTCCGCAGCATATAAAGGACAAGCATGTTTAATAGCTCCTTCCATAAGCATAGTCATAGCTAATTTATAAGCTAAACCAAAATTAGGTCCGCCACCTAAGCAGTAAAAGATATCTTCATCTTTATATTTTTCAGCTAATATTTTATTTTCTTCTTCAGTTGTTTTTAATAGTTCTTCAATTAGATCAGGTAATCTATTTAAATCATTTAATATTTCATTTTTTTTCTCATAATTAGATGATGCAAATAAAAGGTAATAAAGACAAGCTAATTGTGTAACATATGTTTTAGTCCCTAATATAGCTTCTTCTTTATCTCCTCTAGTTAAAATAGGATTTTTAGCTTCTTTTAACATAGAACTATTTTGTTCATTTGAAATTGAAATAGTATTGAAACCTAATTCATTAGCTTTTTTCAAACCAGCTAAAGTATCAGCAGTTTCTCCTGACTGTGATGCGAAAATTGCAGCGGCATTTTGATCGCCTAAATTTTTACTATAAGTAAATTCATAACCTGTAGCAACAACTACAGGGAAATCTGAAACCATACCTAAAGCATCACGAACTGAATAAAGTGTAGATAATGAACTTCCACAACCAACTAAATATATTTTATCCACATCTTCTAACTCTTTTGAAATTCTTTTCATGTTAGAAGATTCTTCTTTAAAAGTTTTTCTTAAAGCGTTGGGTTGTTCTAACAGTTCTGTACGCATTTTATAAACCATAAATATTCCTTCAGTATAATTAATTTTTAAAAATTTGTAATGGTGGTATTTTTAAATATATTTTAATAATATTATAATCTATTTTTGTAGTAACTAATATAAAAAAGTAATTAAATTATATAAGTTTTAAAAAATTATAAAAGTATTATTAATCAAAATATTAATTATATTTTATGAAAATTTTATAGGTTTGAAAAAATATGGTAATGACTCTTAAAGATATTGGAATGAATCATGGGCAACAATACGAAGTAATCTTAACTAGTAAAAATAATGATGGTAGTCAAAATGCTGCACCTTTTGGGACAATAGTTAAAGGAACAAACCAAATTGTTAATCATATCTTTCAAGGAAGTACAACTTTAAATAATATTCTAAAAAATAAAGAGTTTATGGTTAATATTACATCAAATCCTATTTATTTTACTTTAGCTATTATAGACAATATTCCATCTGAATATTATGTTAATAAGGATTCATTAATATTGAAAGATGTTGATGCGTATTTTAAAGCTAGTGTTGATAATACAAAAAATTTTATTAAAAAAGATGATCCTATAAAACCGGTTGAATCAACATATATTTGTTCTAATGTGAGTGATATTACTAAAAACAAAAGTGATGTTGTTGCAATTAATCGTGGTATTCATTGTATTATTGAATCACTTGTAAATTATAGTAGAGTTGATAAAGTAAAAGATGAAAAATTAGACTATTTTTTAGGACGTTTTAATGAGAATAGTAGAGTTATAAATAAAGTTGGTAGTAAACAGGATAAAGAAGCTATGAAAATGATTAAAAAAAGTTTAAAAAATAAAGGATATGAAATATAAACTTAAGTTTAATTTTGTATTACATTTACGAATCCGAATTCATTTAGGCTGAATAAACCTTTATCTGATAATTTTAAATCAGGGATAACAAGTAATGCCATGAAAGATAATGTCATGAAAGGGTCATCTAATTTTGAACCTAATTTTCGAACTAAATTTTTCATATTTTCAAAATTTGTAGATACTATTTCTATACTTTCATCACTCATTAATCCTGCAATTGGCAATTTTAAACTTTTTTTAGTATTATTATAAGAAACTGTTAATCCTCCTTGATTTTGGATTAATTCATTTACAGCTTTTGCCATGTCTATTGAATTAGTACCAATAGTTATTATATTATGGGAATCATGAGATATTGATGTTGCAACTGCTCCTTTTTTAATACCAAATCCTTTTATAAAACCGTTTGACACAATATTATGACCGTAACGTTCTACTACACTTATTTTTAATATGTCTTTTTTAGTGTCAGATTGTATTATATTGTTTTCAATTTTTAAGGTATCAATAATTGAGTTTGTAATTAATTCCCCATTAAAAGCTTCAATTATTTTTACATTTACATTATTATCTTTTTTTGTTTTTATATCAAAATCTTCAGGTTTTTTAAGATTTACATTAAAAGTATTTGATACTTTTGGTTTTTTTACTTTGAAAAGTGATTTCCCATCTTTAGCAACTATTTCACCGTTTACTATAGTTAATTTAATGTTTAAGTCTTTTAAATTATTTACTAAAGTAAAATTTGCTTTTTTACCAACAGATATTTCACCGGAATTTAAATGATAATGATTTGCAGGATTTAATGTTACCATTTTTATTGCTTCAATCGGTTCTATATCATAGTTAATTGCTTTTTTTATTAGTTGGTTTAAATGGCCATTTTTTAAGTCTATAGGATTTTTATCATCACTTACTAAAAAATCAAATATTGGATGTTTTAATAATTTTTCATAATCATCTACAGAAATGTTTCCAAACTTGGATTCATTTGTCCAATACTTTATACGATTATTAATATTAAAAAGAGCATCCATATTTTTGGCAGAAGAACCTTCACGAACCATGATTTTCATGCCTAAATGTTTTTTTTCTATAGTTTCATCAAAACTACTACATTCATGATCAGTACTTATACCTTTAGACACATATTTTATCAAATCTTCACCATTTAATAAAGGGGCATGACCATCAATAGGAACACCTAATTTGTTAGCTAAATCTAATTTCAAGTTAACATTTAAATCATCATTAATTACTCCTGGAAAATTCATCATTTCACCAAGACAAATAACATTAGGAAGTTCAAATAAATTTTTAATCGTTTCAACATCAATATTAGCACCATTAGTTTCAAAATTAGTAGCAGGAACACAAGAAGGTGCTGAAAAATAAAAATCAAAAGGAACATTTTCTCCATTTGAAATCATGAAGTCAATACCTTTAACACCCAAAACATTAGCTATTTCATGAGGATCAGCTACTACAGAAGTAGTTCCGAAAGGTAAAACAGCACTTGCAAAATTAGCTGGAGATAACATTGTAGATTCAATATGAATATGACTATCTATAAATCCTGGAAGAAGAATTCCTTCATAATCTAAAGGTTCATTGGAATCTAATTTAGAAATATTAAAAATAAGACCATCTTTAATAAGAATTTCAGCAGGATAAATATCATCTAAATTAAAATCTAAAATATTAACTTTAATCTTAGAAACCATAAAACAAATAACCTCTTTAAATAAAAATGGAAAGATAAAAAAAATGAATTAAATTAATTTATTTTGGTAAATTTTCAGAAATAAAACTGTCTTCATGTAAACATTCATAAAGAACTGGTAAAAATGCTCCAATATCAGTTACAACACGCATGACTTGAGCACTTCCACGATCAGCAAGTTTTGTAACTGTTGAAGGATTAATATCTATACAGATACTTTTTACTCTAGCAGATAACATATTACCTGTAGCTATAGAATGTAACATTGTAGAGACCATTAAACACATATCAATTTTTTGACAATAATATCTCATTTTAGCTTGAGATTCTGCTGTATCAGTTATAACATCAGGTAAAGGTCCATCATCACGTATAGAACCTGCTAAAACATAAGGAACATTATTTTTAACACATTCATACATGATTCCACTTTTCAAAGTACCATCTTTAACTGCTGCTTCAATTGATCCAGATTTATTTATCCTATTAATAGCTCTCATATGATGAGTATGTCCATGAGACACAATTTCACCTGTTTCAACATTAATCCCTAAAGAAGTTCCAAATTGATCAGATTCAATATCATGAGTAGCTAATGCATTTCCTGCAAAAACCACGTCAATTATTCCTTCTCGGATTAATGCAGCTATAAACTTAGCAGAACCTGTATGAACAATAGCTGGACCACCTACAAGAGCAATTTTTCCACCTTTACTTTTAACTTCTTTAATTTCAGATGCAATATCTTTAGCAATGGATAATAATGGTTTTTCTGAAGACACATCACTATTCATGAATTCAAATCCACCTTGTTTACCTCTTACTCTTTCAGGAGGAGCCACTTTTATCCCATCTCTACCTACAACAATTTTATCTCCTTTTTTTAAATCATTTAAAGGTTTACAATAAGCTTTTCCTTTTGTTTCATCTATTAAAATCATACAATCCATTTCAGTGTTATTAACAAGCAACCAATTACCTTTATATAAAACATGAGTAACATAATTAGTAGTTGAATAAAATCCCTCAGGAGCTACTTTATCTTTAGGAGAAGCTACTAAATTAGCTTCTTTAATCTCAGCTATTGAAACACCAAGAACAGATAATTCATCTAATATACCGTCTAAAACATCAGGAGATTCTGCTGAAACCATCATTTTAGCTCTACTTATATCTGATTTTCTTTTTCCAACATCAAATTTGATAATATCAAAATCTCCACCTTTATCCATTATAATATCCATAGTTTTAGGTAAAGCTAAAGAATCAATTATATGGCCTGAAAGTTCAATTTGTCGTTCGTACATTGATTTCTCTCCTTAAATTAAATCATTACATTATTTATTAAAATAAAAATTATTATATGTTATTTTATAAAAAAATAAATTATAATTAAATATTATACAAAGTATTATATAAAATTTTATCTTTTGATAAAACTTTTAAGGTTAGTGAGATAAATGAATGAAAAAGATATTATATTAAACAATATACTTAATCGAAAAAGTGTTAGACAATATAGTGAAGAACAAATCGAAAAAGAGGATTTAATAACAATATTAAAAGCAGGTATGGCAGCACCATCAACATGTAATTTCCAACCATGGAATTTTATTATAATTCAAAATAGAATTACACTTAACGATATGGCAGACATACATGAATATGCAAAAATGTTCAAAAATGCAAAAGCTGGAATCATTGTTACTGGAGATATGAAAAAAACATTAAAAGATTCTGAAGATTATTGGATAGAAGATTGTTCTGCTGCAACAGAAAATATACTTTTAGCAATAGAAGCTTTAGGTTTAGGTGGCGTATGGACCGGAATTTATCCCTCTGAAGAGAGAGTGAATAAATTAAAAAATTATTTTAATTTACCTAAAAACATAATCCCTTTTAATTTAATAGCTATAGGCCATCCAAAAGGAAAACAGAATATTAAAAATAAGTGGGATGAAACTAAAATTCATTGGGAAAAATGGTAAAAAATTGTTTTTAAAAATTTTATGGAAGTAATGTTAAAAAGTCTAATATAAATTTAGCTGCTAAAACTGCAGTAATATCTCCTAATTTATTTGTTGCTACTTCCATTAAATCAAAACCTATAATTTCTTTTTTTGAAATAATTTTCATAACTTCAGATATATCTTGTGATTTTAAACCATTAGGAGTGGGGTTTCCAACACTAGGTGCAATAGATGGGTCTAATCCATCCATATCTATAGTTAAATATATTGGACCTTTTATTGATTTTAAATAATTTATTAATTTATTAAAATCTGTTTGTAAATCAGTAGGTGTGAAAGTTTTAATATTTTTCTGATTTTTTACATAGTCATTTTCTTCTTTTGAAGCAGATCTAATACCAATTTGAATTATTTCCTTAGGATTCAATTCATGGATTCTTCTCAAAATTGTGGCATGAGAGTATTTCTCATTTTGATAAGATTCTATAATATCTCTATGTGCATCAATATGTATAACTGTAATTTCAGAAATATTATAATATTTTGTTAATGCTTTTATTGAACCTAAAGTAAGACTATGTTCTCCTCCAATAATAAGAGGATATATATTATTGGTTAATAAATCAGTGACATTTTCTTCCACTATTTCACATGTTTTTTTACAATTTCCATTTATGATATTACTATCCCCAAAATCATAGAAAATAGTACTTAAATTTTTTTGAAAGTTAGTGTTAAATCTTTCAAAACCATAAGATGCTTCTCTTATGACAAGAGGCGCATATCTAGAACCATTATGATAGGAGCATGTACTATCAAATGGAACACCTATTATTCCCCATTGTTTTGATTTAGATAAATTATGAAAATTTAGATTTTTTATGTCTTCTAAATTAGAAGTTTCTTGTGCAAATGCAAATTTCCAAGGTTCATAAGTGTTAAATAACATGTTTTTTTAATATCCTATATTTTAAATTATTTTTTTAAAAAGAGTAAATATTAAAAATTAAAAAAAAAGAAAATTTAATTTTTATAAAATTTTTTATAAAAATTTTTATTATTTTAAAAATTTATCGAGAACTTCCTTTAGTTCTCATGATTTTCATATTACCCATTGCGAGAATATATTCTACTTCTCCACCTTCAACAAGACGTTCTTTTAAGTCTTCTTCATCTGGAACTGGAAGGTCTAATGTTTCATAATTTTCCATATCCATTAATTGAATAGTTGTAGGTTGGATAGAGAGTATTTGTCCTACTCTTTTATCAATTATAGGTATATCTACTTTAGTGTTAACTGGTTTAACTATACTTCTTTTTTGATGATCAAAAACACCAACTGCTTCAAGTCTTGCTTTTGCAGCTCCGTGTTTTCCTGGAGATGATGTTGTTAAACTAGTAATTTTAGATGCTTCTCCACCTAATACAATATATTTACCTACTTTTAATGTTTTAATTTCTACGACTTTAGTTGCCATTATTTTAACCTCATTATAATAATTTTTTTTGAATTAAATTAGTATCATAAATAATCTTTTTAGGTTAAATAAAATTATAACTACGTAATGATACTTTTTCTCTGAATCAATCTTAAAATAAGAATTTAATTTATAGTTACTTTAACCTAAATCTATAATAATTAGACAATAATATATTAGGTTAACTTTTTATATAAACTATTCGGAAGTTATGTATATTAATTAAATAAATGATTATAAATTTTAATAATAAGTTATAAAGATTAAATCAATATAAAATATAATTAGATTATATTGAAAAAATATTATTTAAAATTATACATGACAAAAATTGTTGATAAAAATGAAAATAGCTATTGTATCAGGAAAAGCAGAAGGCCCAACAAAATTAAATGCATTTGATAATGCATTAAGTGAAGCAGGTATTGGTGATGTTAACTTAATAAAAGTATCAAGCATGTTAGGACCAAATACTGAACTAATACCATTACCTAAATTAAAACCTGGAGCAATGGTAAATTGTGTGTTATCTGAAGTAACTAGTAAAAAAAAAGGTAATATTATAAATGCATGTGTTGCTGTGGCTATAGGTGATCGTTTAGGTTGTGTAGTTGAAACAACTGGAATAAATGATAAAGAAGATGGAATAAAAGAAGAAGCAATCAATATGGTTAAATATATGATGAATAAACGTAATGTGGAAATTAAAGATTTAATTGTGGAAACCAGTACACATACAGTAGAAAACAAAGGTTCAGTTATTGCTTCAGTAGTTTACATAAATGATGATATTATTGAATAAATTATTTGTAACAAAAAAAGGAGGATTACAAAAATGGATGATGATGAAATAAAAATGTGTGAAAACATATCAAAACAAATTATCACTAATGTTGAAAAATTATTAAAAGTATATGTTGGAAATCCTAAATCTGCAGAATTTGTTAAAATAGGAGCTGATGGAACACCAACTTCATATATTGATATAGTAGCTGAAAACGAAGTTATAAAAATTTTAAAAAATGCCAATTTTTATTCTTATTTAATAAGTGAAGAAATTGGAGAATTAAAATTAGGAAAAGGGACACAAAGACCAGCACATATTACTGAAGAATTAAATCCAGATACTCCTACAGTTGAATCTGATTTAGAATCTGAAGAAACTAAACCTAAATATATTTTCTTAATTGATCCTCTTGATGGAACTAACAATGCCATAAAAAACATTCCAGCATTTGGTATATCCGTAGCAGTTGCTGAAGTCCCTGAAGGTAGAGTTGCAACTCTTGAAGATGTTCAAGCAGGATTTGTTAAAAATTATTCTAGTGGTAACACATATGAAGCAGTTAAAGGAAAAGGAGCTTTAATGAATGGGGAAAAAATGGAACCCACCACAGAAACTGATTTAACTAATATCACATTAGGAGGATTTACAAAAACAAAAACTTTTTCAGCAAGTAAATTAATAGACACTGCAAGAAGAATGAGAGTTTTAGGTTCTGTAGTTTTAGAATTAACATATATTGCTAGCGGAAAATATGATGTTTTCTTAGATTTAAGAGGTAGTAGAATAATCGACATCGCTGCAAGTAAATTAATCGTTGAAGAATCTGGAGCAATAGTAACCAATAAATATGGGGAAAAATTAACAAACGAATTAAGCATTTATGAAAGAACTGTGATTATTGCAGCAAGTAATCAAGAATTACATAATAAAATCATTAATATCATTAATAATGATGAAACTAAACTCATTAAATGCATAGGAATAGTAAGTAGAGTAGATGAATATAAATCCATGTTATTTTCAGTGAAAATAATTGAATACTTACTTAATAAAGGTATTAATGTTGTTATTGAAGAAAGTTTAGCTAACAAATTAGAAGAGATTAAAATAAATCCTAATCTAAAAGGAATAATAGAAGAAACCATTGAAGAATCTCCTGAGATAAGTGAACATTTAAAAAATCTTGACTTTGATATAAACTTCGAAAAGTTATCTCAACCTCTTAAAAACTTCAAAACAGATATGGCCGTAATATTAGGTGGGGACGGAACTTTACTTAGAACACAAAACCAACTTACTAGAGAAATACCAATATTCGGTATTAACATGGGGACCGTTGGATTTTTAACTGAAATTGAAGTTAATAAAACATTTGAAACTTTAGACCATATTTTAAATGGAGATTATTATAAAGAAAACCGTACTCAATTAACAGTATCACATGAAAACCAAAGATTCCCTGCATTAAATGAAGTAGTAATTATGACAGCTAAACCTGCAAAAATGTTACACTTCGAAATCAGTGTTGATGGTGAAATGGTTGAAGAATTCAGAGCTGATGGATTAATAATATCTACACCTAGTGGTTCAACAGCATATTCCATGTCTGCAGGAGGCCCAATAGTAGATCCTAAAGTTGGAGGATTTATAATTATACCAATATGCCCATATAAATTAGGATTAAGACCATTTTTAGTTTCAGACAATAGTGAAATACGAGTAAAACTTTTAAAGAAAGGTAAAAAAGCAGTTTATGTGATGGACGGACAAATCCATAAAGAAATCAATTATATGGAAGAATTAATATTTAAAAAATCTGAAAAAGATGTTGTTTTCATTAGAACTAATAACAAATATTTTTATAAAAAAGTTAAAGATAAATTAAATGAAGGTGGAATTAGTGCAAATAGTAGAAGCCTTTAAACATTACATACTTTAAATTTGGTTGAATTATAATGAAAGCACTAGTAATAGATTTAACACATGGTGGAATTACAATTAGCATAGAATTGTCTAATCTAGGCTTTAGTGAAATTTATGCTTATGATATTTATAATACATTAAATGAAAATGAAAAATTTCAAATTGAATCTAATAATATAATATTACTAAAAAATTTAGAAGAATTTAAAAAAATTAACAAAAATATTGACTCAAATGAAAAATTTTTCATTATTTCCCCAATACATTGCCCATTAAATAAAACTGAAATTATCGGTGAAAATAATAGTAATAATAATTATATTTTTTTAACTCATCATCAAGCAGTGAAATTAATTTTAGAAAATTGGAATAAAAAACGGAAAAAAGAAAAAATTCCACTTATTGAGATTACTGGAGTGAAAGGAAAAACTAGTACTGCTTTCATTCTTAAAGAAATTTTAACAGAATATAAACAAAAATTATTATTACTTTCTAGTCTTGGAGCATTCATATTTAATGGTGATAAGAAAGTTATTCTAAAAAACGATATTAGTATAACTCCTGCAAGTATGATTGAAACAATAAAATTAAGTAAAAAAATAGTTAATCCTCCATGTAATTTTGAATTTGATGAAAAAAACGATCTAAAATTTAATTATGAATCTGTTATTATTGAAAGTTCATTGGGTGTTTCTGGATTAGGAGATATTGGTATATTAACAAATTTAGTGGAAAATTATTCTATTGCTAAAAATACATCTAACGCTAGAGAAGCTAAAAAACAAGTATTTGATTGTAAATTAATTACTATTGAATATGAAACTTTAAAAAAATATTATCCTGAAGAATTAGAAAAATTTAGTGAAAAGATTAATTCCTTTTCAACTAATCCAAAAAATGATAATGCCACAGTTAAAATAAAAAATATAAAATATTCTTTAGACAATACCATAATAAACATCGAATTTAAAGATTTGAAAACAATTAGTGGAAACCAAATTGATGGAAATTTAGAAGTTCAAACATTTGCACCAGGAAAACATAATGTTTCAAATGTTTTATGTGCCATAACATCTTGTTTATCTTTAGATATTAAATATGAAGATATTAAAAATGGTTTAAAAAAATTTAATGGAATACCTGGAAGAACTTCAAAAAGGGAGATTAATAATCAAGTGATTATTGAGGAAGTTAATCCTGGGTTAAATGTTGAATCTATAAAAATTTCTATGGATATGATTAAAAATATGGATAATTATGTAGTTATCCTTGGTGGAAAATATGGTATAACTTGTGAGGAAATTAATGAAACAGAATTAATAAAATTATTAAAAGTTAAAATTGATAAAGATAGTATTGATTTAATCTTAACTGATGAATTAGGATGGAATTTAAAAAATGAGATGGAAGTTGAAATTCCTTATTTTGAAAATTTTAAAGATGCTATTGATTTAGTTGTTAAGAATAAAAAGAATATTTTGTTAATTTATCGTTCAAAATATTCTGATTTAAATAAAAGATAAATATTATATGATTAATTAAAAAAAAAAAAAAAAAAATAAAAATTTAGGCGAAATTAGATGATAATTGGAACTAGAGGAAGCAAATTAGCTCTTGCACAAACTGAAGAAATTAATAACTCATTATCTAAGATAAGTAATGAAGAAATTAAAATTAAAATTATAAAAACTAAGGGAGATAAAATTACTAATTCTCAATTGTATAATATGGATTCTAAAGGTTTATTCACTAAAGAGTTAGACAAAGTAGTATTAGAAGAAGAAGTAGATTTTGCAGTCCATAGTCTTAAAGATGTCCCTACTGAATTAGATGAGGATCTTGAAATAATTGCCATACCCTCAAGAGAATCTCCTAATGAAGTTTTAATTTCTCAGTATAATTGGGAAGATTTATCAGATGGTTGCACATTAGGAAGTAGTAGTTTAAGAAGAGAAGCTTTCTGTAACCATTATAATAAAGGTTTTAAATTAAAACCTCTTCGAGGTAATATTGAAACTCGTATTCAAAAAGTATTAAAAGGAGAAGTTAATGCTACAATAATGGCTGAAGCTGGATTAAAACGTTTAGGTTTAACTAAATATATTAAAAAGGTATTTCCAACAGATTACATTTATCCTGCAGCAGGACAAGGAGCAATTGCTATTATTGCAAGAAAAGATTCAGACAAAAAGGAAATAATTCAAAAGTTAAATGATTATATTAGTTTCCAACAAGTGTTATCTGAAAAAACTATCCTTGAAGAAGTAGGTGTAGGATGTCAATGGCCATTAGGAGCTATAGCTTCAATGAAAAATAATGAATTAGTACTTAATTCTATATTATTAGATAAAAAAGGGGATACATTATATAAATCTTCTGTTAGTGGTTCTATTAAAGATGCGAAAGAAATAGGGGTTAAAATTGGTCGAGAAATGATAGAATACATTTAATTTTTTTAAATATAGGGATAATGTTAAAAAAACTTAGTATAAACTGAACATATTAAATTATTTAAATAAATAAAAAGTATAATGGATGAATGGTTAATTTAATATAGAACATATATTTATATATTAATATAATATTTAAGTTAAAAATTTTAGTCAAAGATACTTAAAAATTTTATTATTCAAAATTTTTTAAAAAAAAATTTGGAGGAAATGATTGTGAGAACTGTTAATGTAGGAGTTATTGGTGTTGGAGCAATGGGTTATAACCATGCCCGTGTATATTACAGACTAGAAAATGCAAATCTTGTAGCTGTATCAGATGTTAGTGAACGAACCTTAAAGAAAGTGTGTAAAAAATATGATACCAAAGGTTATAATGATATTGAAGACTTATTAAATGATCCTGAAATTGAAGTTGTTAGTGTTTGTGTACCAACCACACATCATTATAATGTGGTTATGAAAGCTATAGAACATGGAAAACATGTTTTAGTAGAAAAACCAATTGCATTCACTGAAGAAGAAGCAGAAGGAATGATTAAAGCTGCAAAAGAAAAAGGGGTTATATTAAGTACTGGACATGTTGAAAGATTTAATCCAGCAGTACAAAAAGCTAAAGAATTAATTGAAAATGATGTAATTGGAGATGTAGTATCTGCATCTGCTAAAAGAGTAGGACCATTCCCACCAAGAATAAAAGATGTAGGAGTAGCAATAGACTTAGCTATACATGATTTAGATGTAATGTATTACTTATTTGATGAAGAAGTATCACAAGTTTATGCAACTATGGGAAGTATTCTTGATAAATGTGAATATGAAGACCATGCTGAAATCATGGTAAATTTTGAAGATGTAACTGGAATATTAGAAGTAAATTGGTTAACACCTTACAAACGTCGACAAATTGAAATTACAGGAACTGATGGTATTATCTCAGTAGATTATATCGATCAAAGTATTGATGTTCATGGTAAATTTGCTCAAGACATCCAAATAAAACACGAAGAACCCTTAAAAGAGGAATTAAGTTCTTTTTTAGAATGTGTTGTTAATAATGAAAAACCAGTAATAACTGGTGAAGATGGTCTTAACGCACTTAGAATGGTTTTAGCTGCAAATAAATCTTCTAAAGAACACATACCAATACCATTAGATAAAATTTAAATTTATCATAAATAAAAGTTTAACTTAGTGATTCGATGAATACAAAACTTATAAAAAGAGCTAGTGAACTTAGAAGCCATGGATTCACTACTGGGGAAATTGCAGATGAACTTAATGTTTCTATGGATACTGCAAGATGGTTGACTCTCCAAAAAGCTGACGAAAAAAAAGAAATAAAACAACCAGCAGATTTTGCTATAAATTGGAAAAGCTTAGGTGCAAGTTCATCACGACTTAAATATATATCTGCAGCATTAGGTGATATGGCAATGACTCATGGTGAAATTGATACTGTTATTGGAGTAGCTATTAGTGGTATACCATTTTCAGTTTTAATGGCAGATTTTATAGAAGATATGGCATGTAAAAAAACATCATTAGCAGTATATCATCCAAATAAACACAAAAAAGTAGATAACAACGGAGACGGTGAAGGAGCTATAAGTAACAATTTCGGATCTGTTGAAGGAAAAAAGGTTGTTATAGTTGATGATGTCATCACTAGTGGTAAAACTATGAGAGAAGTGATTAATTCAGTTAGAGACCATGGTGCTGAACCAATTGCTTGTACTGTATTAATTGATAAAGCAGGCCTTTCAGAAGTAGAAGGAGTTCCTGTAGAATCCTTAATAAAAGTAAGTAAATTATAAATTTAATAATTTTTTACTTACTATTTTTTACTTTTTTTTATTTCTTGAAATTTATTTATTTTTAATATTTTTTGTTAAAATTGGACGGATTATAATAATTAGGTTTTTGATTCATTCCCATTTTAGAATCCATTAATTTAATGGCTTTTTTATTAATAGATACTCTTTTATTTATTCCTAATTCTTGATTAATATCTTCGATTATATTTATAAAAGTAAATCGATCAATATTGTATTTTCGATAATATTTTTTAAATAGTAAAGATTTGGTTTCTTTTCCATTTATGTAATCTTGTTTTATTTCATTTATCATATTTGGGTTAATTTTAAAAGTTTCATTTCCAGTAAAGTAATATCCTTGCTTCATTTTATTCTTCCTTTTATTTTTTCAAAATTTTTAAACTAACAATGAATTAAAGTTTTTATTTAACTTTGTATATACATAAGGAAAAAGTAGTATATAAAGTAATGTAATACGATTTAAAAATTAAACAACATAATAATTATGTTTAATTTTTATTGTATTTTTTTAATAAACTAAAGCACGTGGGGAACTATATTGAACGTTAAAAATTTAAAATTATACAAATTCTTTTTTTAAAATTAATGAAATTTTTAACGAACAATACAAAAATTCAAAAAATACTAACTTTATAATAAAATATTTGTTAAAAATAAAAATTAAGTAATTTTGTTCTACAAATAATAAAAAAGAACATAGAAAAAAGCTAAACATTAATGTTAATTAAATTATATAATTATTTTAATTTTGAAAATATTAAATTTTTTAAATTTAATCTATCTAATAAAAAATTGTTTCATTAATATAAGTAATGAATTATTAAAGTTAAAACAATTTTTTTAATAAAAAAAGTGAGTGGTGAACAAAAGATTATATGTTCACCTAAATATAAATTGTGTTTAAACGATTCCTTGTGCATTCATTGCATCAACAACACGTTTGAAACCTGTAATATTTGCACCTAATACATAGTTTCCTTCAGCATCATATTGTTTTGATGTAGAATCTAAGTCTGAGAATATATTAACCATTGTTCTTTTAAGTAAGTTGTCTACTTCTTCAAAACTCCAATGTAATTTTTCAGCATTTTGACTCATTTCAAGTGCGGATACAGCTACTCCACCTGCATTTGCAGCTTTTGCTGGTGCGAATAATATGTTATTATCTAGTAAATAATTTGTAGCATCTAAAGTAGTAGGCATGTTTGCACCTTCAGCTACAGCGAAAACACCATTATCAACTAAAGCTTTTGCATCATCAAGATTTAATTCATTTTGAGTAGCACATGGTAAAGCTACATCTGCTTTAATACTCCATACTCCTGTACCTTCGTGGTATTCAGCAGATTTTCTTTCTTCTGCATATTCTTTAACTCTTCCACGTCTAATTTCTTTAATTTCTCTTAATAATTTAAGATCAATTCCTTCCGGATCATAAATCCATCCAGATGAATCTGAAGCAGATACGACATTAGCTCCTAATTCTTGTGCTTTTTGTATTGCAAATGTTGCTACATTACCTGATCCTGATACGGATAATGTTTTACCATCTAAACTTTGACCATTTGCTTTTAACATTTCATTAGTTAAATATAATAATCCATATCCTGTAGCTTCTGTTCTAGCTAAAGAACCTCCGAATGATAATCCTTTTCCAGTTAATACTCCTTCAAATCTTTTTGTGATTCTTTTGTATTCACCGAATAAGAAACCTATTTCTCTTGCACCTACTCCAATATCTCCTGCAGGTACATCTTGAGTATCTCCGATATGACGGTATACTTCTGTCATGAAACTTTGACAAAATGCCATAACTTCTCTGTCGGATTTTCCTTTAGGATCAAAGTCAGATCCTCCTTTACCTCCACCTATTGGGAGGCGAGTTAATGCATTTTTAAATATTTGTTCAAATCCTAAAAATTTAATAATTCCTATGTTTACTGAAGGGTGGAAACGAAGTCCTCCTTTATAAGGTCCTAATGCACTGTTAAATTGTACACGATATCCAGTATTTACTTGTACTTGACCTTCATCATCTACCCAAGGGACTCTAAATTTTATTTGTCTTTCAGGGTTTACTAATCTTTCTAATACAGCATTTCTTCTGTATGCATCTTCATTTTCATCTACCACTACTTCAATTGATTTTAATACTTCATTTAAAGTTTGGTGGAATTCCACTTCACTAGGATTTTCTTTTATTGTACGGCTAATTACCTCATCAACGTATGACATAATATCCTCCATTTGAATTTATGTTATTAAAATTAATAATTAAAAAATATTCAGTATAATTTAATTATTTAATATTATGTATAGTTTCATAACTTTTATACTATTCTATTTTATACAAATTGACAAATTTTTAGAAAAATAAAAAAATCAATGGATAAAATACTCATTAAAAAATAAAAAAATAAAAAAATTCTTAGAAAAATAAAAAAAATATTGGAAAAAACTCATTTTCAAAAAATAGTAAAATATGATAAAAAAATAAAAATTAAAAAAATATTGAAAGTGGAATATTAAATTTTATAATAAAAAATTATTCACAAGATTCTTGCATTCTTAAATGAAAAGTAGCTTTATCACTTAACATTATAGTTCCAGGAATGAAAAATTCATCATATTCATCAACAATTTCTTTCATAGAACTTAATATTTCTTTACGAGTTGATCCTAATTTTGTACTATCCACATCAATAACTTTATTATTCACAAGAACTGAAAATCTTCCTTTAATAATTTCCTCTTCAACCAATTTCATATTTGTTGCTCCACTGTTTATTAATTTAATTTCAAACTATAAAAATATTTTCAATTTTATATATGATATCTTAAAATAGCGGCTATACCACCAAAAGCTCTAAATAATTGCATTCCTTCTTCAGTTTCAGTAGATATTATTTCTACATTTGAGGCTGTTTCATCTGCAAGTAAAACTAGTTCATCTATAATATCTTCAGATTTAATGATTTTCATTTTCTCATTACATTCTTTACAAACTAATTCTTCATCAGCTTCACCATTTTTTATGGTTTTACTTATTTGAAATTCACAAACAGGACATTGGTAAGTTTTTCTTTCAGAACGTAAATCTTCAGATAATAAAAGAGTATCTACCGCTCCAATTCGTAAATTTCTTCTAACTTCATCTTCCCCATAAGAAGCTAAACCTTTTTCATTAATTAATTCTTTTAAGAATCCTTGAACAATGTGTTTTTCCTTCATTACATCCATTTCATCTAAAATTCCCATGGATTTATCAATGATTTCACGAATTCCAAATTCTCCAGTATAAGAAGTATCAATAGTTGCTATTACTTTTTGTTTAATTTCATAATGAAGATATTCACCTTTTAAAAATTCTTCCTTAGTATTACCTGGTCCACCTAAAATAACACCCTTTAAATCTTCAATATCTAAAAAAGCTTGATTTACATGATCCCCAATTCTTTTTTTAAATTCATGTGCAGCTAAATCAATTACACGATCAAATCTTCTTTGTGATTGACCTCCTGCTTTATGTTTACCTGGAACACCACTAGTTAAATGTTTTAAAATTTCAATTTTTTTACCTTTTAAAGTAGCAATAGTAGATTCTTTTCTATCTAAAACTACGATACCATAAACCTCTTTTGTTTCAATCATTTCTTCTAAAGGTTCTAAATAGAAAACATTATCACAAATGTACCAATATGTTTGTATCGGTTCAGGTGGTTCAAAAACAAAGGTTTCCATTTTTTCTGTACCAGGTCCACCTTTTGGAATCATTCCAGTAAATAGTACTAAACCTTTTTCAGGAGGATGTTTAAATAATCTTATTCTTTGCATTATTACTTCAATCGCAGATTGAACATTTTTTCTAGTAGTTTTACTTTTAATATTAGAACTTTGTCCAAGTTCATCTCTCATTTGTTTTCCTACATCACTTAATTGTTTATCACGAGGGATATAAACAGATACTAATTCAGTACCTCTTCCTTTTTTTTCACCTAACTCTCGTAAAGTTCTTTTAAATTCATATAATTCTTTTGAAGATACGTCTGACAATTATTTCACTCCATATTTAAAATGATTAAAATGATTAATTTTTAATTAAAATGTTAAAAAAATATTTTTTTGAATATATTATTTAAAATCATATAATATTAATACTATTTGTACTTACTTAGATATATAATTTAATAAAAATTTCAATACTTTATTTTAATATTTAAATATCATGATTTAAATAAATATAATAGATTATTAAATTATTTAGATAAAAAAAATTTTATATTTAAATATAATTTATTAAAAAATTACGGGTGACTTGATTTAAATGAGAATAGTAGCGGCAATTGGAGGATCAATTTTAATACAAGAATTTGATTCAAAAAAATTTAAAGAATATGCTGAAATATTAAAATCACTAAGTGAAGAACATGAATTATTTATTGTTGTAGGTGGAGGTAAACCTGCAAGAGAATATATAAAAGTTGTTAGAGATTTAGAGTGTGGAGAAGCTAAATGTGATGATATAGGTATAGAAGTAACAAGAATCAATGCAAAACTTTTACTTTCTGCACTAGAAAATAAAGCATATCAAAAAGTCCCACACAACTTCCAAGAAGCTTTAGAATATTCCTCAAGTGGAAAAATAGTAGTTATGGGTGGAACAGAACCTGCTCATAGTACTGATGCAGTTGCAGCTATTTTAGCAGAATATGTTAAAGCAGACCTTTTAGTAAACTTAACTTCTGTAGATGGAATGTATAATAAAGATCCTAACAAATTTAGTGATGCAGAATTAATTAATGAAATTACTGCAAGTGATATGATGGAATTTATTAAAGGAAAAGATGTGAAAGCTGGAACTTATGAATTTTTTGACATGACAGCAATACAAATGATTAAACGTTCCTCACTAGAAACTGTAATCTGTAATGGTGATGATCCTAAAAACTTGATAAAAGCCATTAATGGCGAAAAAATTGGAACAAAAGTAATTTCAGAATAATTATATTAAAAAAAAGGAGAAAAGATAAAATGGCAGTAGAACCACATAAACATTGTCCAGTATGCGGAACCCCAATACCAATGAATGAAAAAACATGCTCCCCAGATTGTGATAAAGTTATTAAAATGAGACAAGAACAAGGAAGAAAATCTAGAGTTTTAATTTTTGTATTAATACTTGTCTTTGTTGGAATATGGGCATACATGACCTTTTTAAGATAAAAAAATCTTTTTTTTGTTTTAAAATGGTTTTAATTATTAAACTTTTTTATTTAAAAACTAAAAAATAATTCATTATTAGGTGAGAATAAAAAATGATTTTATCATCAACAAACACATTAGAGAATAAAAAGATTTTAAGATATCATGGTTTAGTTACTGGTGAATCTTTAATAGGATCTAATGTTTATAAAGACTTATTTTCCGGAGTTCGTGATGTAGTAGGTGGAAGAACCTCCAAATATGAAGAAGAAATTCAAAAAGCTAGAGAAATAGCATTAAGTAGTATGAAAGAAAAAGCTGCTGAAAAAGGAGCTAATGCTATAATTGGGCTTAAAATATCTTATAATAATCTTGGAGGAACTATGGGAAATACAATTTTAGTTACTGCTTACGGTACAGCAATATCATACAAATAACTTTTTTTAAATTGGGATTATAAAATGAAATTAAATACAGATTTGCAAAAAAGATTGGATAATTTTGGAGAGGCAACATTCTGTATAACACTTGGAACTATAGCTGGATTATTAACGTATGAATTCTGTTTAATGATTCATTTAGATATTTTTGGTTGGAATTTAGGATTAGTTTTCTCACCATTAGTAGCAGGTTATGTGGAAACTTATTTTGCACAAAAATATATGAAAGAAACCACTGGAGCTGTTAGTGCATTTATATTATTTGCTGTAACGGTAGTTTATGGATTTATTATCGCTAACCCTACTTTAGGATTTAATTTTATAACAATTGGAAGTGTGATTGTAATATTACAAGCTGCAATTCCTACTTTAATTAATTATTTTATAATAATTATAATTTTAGCTATGATATCTTATATTTCAGGGATATTTAAAAAGATAACAGGTTTTTTATATAAAATTTATATAAAAATCAAATCAAAAATAACTGGAGAAGAACTTCCAATTATAAAACCTGATAAAAATATAAACAATTTTGATGAAAATTTACAAATTGACATTAATGATTTAGGAATATTACTTTTAAGTACTACCCATTTATGGAATCAAGAAGTGATAAAGTATAATGGAATTTATGAAGGTAAAATTATTTATAAAGCTAAACGTCCTATGGGTTTTGATAAAGAAGAAGAGTTATTATTGAAAGATTTACGAAAAATTAAAGATCAAGCCATAGCGAATTTATGTAAAGAAGCAAAAAATGATGGGTGTAATGGGATTTTAGATTTAACATTAGAGTATGATATCTTAGATGGTAATGGAACAATTTGTAATGTTACTGCTCATGGTACTGGAGTAGTTATTGAAAAAAGCATAACTTGGTCTTAAATTATCATTTTAATTGCAAGAATAATTAGTAATATTGCAAATATTTCTTGTAACCTTCTTTCAGGTAATTTATGGGACAAATTTGCACCAATATATGCACATGGAATTGAAAACAAAATGATTACAAAAAAGTTTACTAAACTAACATAACCTAAGGAATAAGGTAAAGTATTTACTCCTAATCCTGTAATTATATATGAACTTACCCCACCAATGGCAGCTAATGAAATAAATACACTAGAAATACCTATTGATTCTATCATTGAAAATCCTAAAATTACAGACAGAATTGTTACAATAAATACCCCTCCACCAATTCCAAGTAAACCAGAAAGCACACCTACACTTACACCAATTAGTGCTGCAGATAATATATTGAATTTAATTTTAGGTTTAGTTTTTCCAGTTTTTTTGTTTAAAAACATGTTAATTGCAATAATTATTAAAACTATTCCAAAAAATATTTGTAATATTCTTGTAGGAGCATATGATGCTAGAAAACCTCCTAAAAATCCTCCAAATATACCAAATATACCTAAAATAATTCCTGGTTTTAAAATATTTTTTAATTCTTTATTGTGTTTATATGCTCCACTAATAGAAGTGGGTATAATTATTGCTAAACTTGTACCAAAAGATACCATTAAAGCTAGACTAGAATCTACACCTAAAGATGTTAAAAGGAAAAATTGTAGAGGAACCATTATAAATCCTCCACCTACACCTAATAAACCAGATGCTATACCTGCTATAATCCCAATGAAAATTAAACCAATAAAATAAAATAATGTGAAAATATTTATTCTCCTCCATACTAATTTTTAAATTATTTTTTAAATAAAATAAAAATGATTATATTACTTAAAGTTAATACTTTAAATAACTTAAATTTTATTCTTTAAAAAAATTATATGAATTAAATTTCCAAAATTAATACCTTTTTTAAGGATTCTGGTAAAAAATGTTTAAATTAAATAAATATCAAAAATTGGGTTTTGTTTTCATCATATTATCCATAATCCTATTTTTTTCAAATAGTGTGGATTTAATTATACGTCCCTTTTTACATTTAGTATTAATGGGTTCTTCTAAAGGTAAAGATATTTTATTTTTTGCTATTTTTGGAATATTCTTAATTTTTAGTGAAATGGAAAATTGGAATATTATAAGAAAAATACCTTGGCCAAGTTTTTTAAAAAAAGATCATGATTTTTATTTAAAAATAGGTTTTTTATTATTATTAAGTTTAGCTTTATGGGGGCTAGTTACTGAAGTAATAATAAGATATAATTTTGGTATTGGAGTTTTCACTATATTCACTTCAATGGATCCAAGTATGACTAGTACTAGTATACTTCATTCTCATGTTTATAAATCAGTATTAGGAACTTTAATTAATGCAGTATTAGTTAGTATTCCAGAGGGAATACATATTGGAAATTCATTATCTCAGTATGTTCCTTGGTATACTAAGTATTTGTTTGTTTTGATACCAGTCCTTTTCTTAATAATGTTAAAAAGTGTTCAAAATAAATCTAAGTTCAGTAGATTATTTTTATCATTTACTATGACTCTTGGATTAATTGGAGTTATGGATGGAGGTTTTTTTTCAACCCCTTGTGTTGGAGGATTATATGGATTTTTAGTAATTTATTATGATTATTCTAGCTTTACTTATTGGATTGGGAGAATATTTGGAATTAAAAAATGGGTAGAAGATGAGAAAGATAGTATTGATATTCCAAAGAAATGGAGTGAATATAAAAAAATATTTAGGGTTCTTCTTCCTCATTTAATTTTAATATTTATCATATTATTAAGGTTTTCAGTAGCATTTATTGGTTCAAATCCTGAATATTATGATGTTACTATTATGAATCCATCAGATAATTGTGATTTAAGTCAATATAATACATTAAATATTACAGAAACAGATAATAGTATACATGCACAGTTTAATTCAAATTATAATGAAATGGAATTAGAGAATAGTTTAGCTAGATCACTGCAGGGTAAATGTGATTGGTTTAGTGAAAGTTGGAATATTTATTCTTATTTATAATAAGATTATGAGAAAATTTGTATTTTATAAATTTATTTTTTAGATGATGAAAATGAAGTTAAGTATTATTATACCAACATATAACGAGGAAAAATATCTTCCAAGATTATTAAAAAGTATTAAATCTCAAAATTTTGATAGTTATGAAATTATTGTTGCAGACAATGATTCTAATGACGATACAGTCAAAATTGCTGAAGATTATAATTGTAAAATTGTTCAAGGAGGATTACCTGCAGTTGGACGTAATAATGGTGCTAAAATTGCTAAAGGGGAAATATTATTATTTTTAGATTCTGATTTAAGATTAACTCCTAATTATTTAGAAGATTTAGTAGCGGAATTTGAGGGAGAATTGTTAGGTATTGGTATTACACAAATGACTCCAATGTCTGAAAAACATAAAGATAAATTTTTACATGATATGGCTAACTGGTTCATGATAGCTGCGGAAAATATTAAACCTCATGGTGCAGGATGTTATGGAATAGTATCTAAAAGGTATTTACATGAAATTGCTGGAGGTTTTGATGAAAGATTAACATTTGGTGAAGATACTGATTATATTGAAAGATTATCTAAATTGGAAGAGTTTAAAGTTTTAAGAAAACCTAAGATTTGTGTATCCACCCGAAGATTAGAAGAAGAAGGATTATATAGTTTATTGAAGACTTATGGTAAAAGTACTATCAATGATTTTAGAGGTAAACGTACTAGTGCTGAAGAATTAAATTATAAATTTGGACATGATCCTATAACAGCATTAGAAAAAAATGATTTAGATCAAATTGCTGAAAAATCTAAAATGAATATTGGTAAAGGCACTTTTCATCAGAAACATAATCTTAAACAAAAACACCTTCCTAGTAATTTAAGTGAGGATAAGAAATTTAGAAGTATTTCTAAACTTAAACATAATACTCCTAAACATGATTATTCATCCCCACCAATTAAAAAAGGGAGTAAAAATTTAAAAAATAATAAAAGAAAAAGAATTTTTTACTCAGTTTGTGGAGAAGGTATGGGGCATGCGATTAGAAGCAGTGTTATTATTGAGGAATTAATAAAACATCATGATGTATATATTTTTTCAAGTGATAGGGCTTACAAATATTTAAACAATAAATTTGATAATGTTTTTGAAATTGGTGGATTTAACACTGTTTATGAGAATAATGCTGTTAAAAATAAGGCTACTTTTTTAAAAGCTGTTAAAGCTAATCCAACTAATTTAAAAGAGGGTTATGATGTTTTATATAAAGAATCTCAAATTGTTAAACCTAATTTGATTATTTCTGATTTTGAGAATTATGCTAGTATGTTAAGTAAATTAATTAATGTTCCTATGATTAGTTTAGATAATATTCATATGATTACCCAAACTGATTATGATTACCCAAAAAATCATGAAATGGATATGTTAGTTGCTAAAGCTGTAGTTAAAGCTTATATTATACGTCCTGAAAAACATATTTTAACTAGTTTCTTTTTCCCTCCACTTAGACACCCTGAAATTACTGCAATTTATCCTCCAGTTATTCGTGAGGATATTATGAAATTAAAACCTGAAAATGGGGATCATATTGTTGTTTATCAAACTAGTGATTCTAACATTGAGTTAATGGAAAATTTAAAGAAGGTTAAAGAGAATTTTATTGTTTATGGTTTTAATAAAGATTTGGTTGATGGAAATTTAACTTATCGTTCATTTAATGAAGATGCTATTTATGAAGATATGCGTACTGCTAAAGCTATTTTAACTAATGGTGGTTTCACAATGATTTCAGAAGCTATTTATCTTAAGAAACCTGTTTATAGTATTCCTGCTAATGGTAATTTTGAACAAATCCTTAATGGTTTTTATGTTAAAAAATTAGGTTATGGGGAATTCCATAATAAGTTAAATAATAAGTTAATTCGTAAGTTTATAAAAAATATTCCTAAATATCGTGAAAATTTAGATAAAGTTAAAAATACGGATAATTCTGCTATCTTAAATGAAGTAGAACGTGATATTCAAAAATTTAGTAAAGATTATTAAATATATATTAGTAATTTAAAAAAAAGTTTATGGGAAGTAAAATTTTTAAATGTTTATAATGTTACTCCCATGTCTAATTGTTCTGTGAGTTCTTTATAACGATTTCTTATTGTTACTTCAGTAACTCCTGCAATGTCTGCTACATCTCTTTGTGTTTTTCTTTCCCCAAGTAGTACAGAAGCTATGTATAAAGCTGCTGCTGCAACACCTGTTGGACCTCTACCTGATGTTAATCCTTTTTCCATTGCTTTTTCTATTATTTCAATAGATCTTGATTGTACTTCACCTGATAATCCTAGTTCACTTGCAAATCTAGGTACATAATCGACTGGTGATGTTGGAGGTAATTTAATATTTAATTCTCTTGTTAAGAATCTATATGTTCTTCCAACTTCTTTTTTACTTACTCTAGAAACTTCTGCAATTTCATCTAAAGTACGAGGAACTTTACATCTTCTACAAGCAGCATATAATGAAGCTGCTACAACTCCTTCAATACTTCTTCCCCTAATAAGTTTATTTTCTACCGCACTTCTGTATACTACAGATGCAGCTTCTCTTACACTCCGTGGAAGTCCTAATCTTGATGAATCTCTGTCTAGTTCACTTAATGCAAATGCTAAATTACGTTCTGTTGCTCCGGATATTCTTATTTTTCTTTGCCATTTTCTAAGTCTATACCATTGAGCTCTATTTCTAGCGGGGATATCTCTTCCATAAATATCTTTGTTTCTCCAATCAATCATTGTACTTAAACCTTTATCGTGGATGGTGTAAGTAATTGGAGCTCCTACCCGGGTACGTTTATCTCTTTGTTCATGGTCGAATGCTCTCCATTCTGGACCCATATCTACTAAATTTTCATCAATAACTAAACCGCAGTTAGCACAAACGACTTCTGCACGCTCATAATCACCAATTAAATCTTCTGATCCACATTCAGGGCATCTTGTTTGTTTTTCGGTGACTGATACATCATGTATCATTCTTTCTTTTTCAGAGACGTTTACTGGCTTTTTGCCTTTTTTGTTGTATTTTTGTTCCATCTCTTCCATTTCTTTTTTCGTGCTTTTTTCCCCCGTTTATTTTTATTAGGTGATACATACAGTTTTTCACCAATCATATTTTCTAATTCTTCTTTATTTGTTGAACGGAATAAATTAATAGAAACATAAGGATTTTTTACTGGACCAAATACATCATTTACCCTACCAATCTTTTTTTTGTTTTCTGTTAAAACATAAGCTCCTGAAGGAGGTGTTTGAGTGGTGGTTGCTATGAGTTTACCAGATTTTGCTATATGTGAAATATTCCCTAAAACTTTCATAAAAATCAATTAAAATAGATGAGTATGTATATATAAAATTCTACATTCATCATATATAAACTTTACGATAATATTAAATATAAATTTAAAACCCATTTAAAAATATTACTATTTAGTTTAAATAGAAAAAATTCTCTTAATTCGTTTGAAACAATAGTAATAAATTACTTTGTATAAAAGTAACCTAAATTTACTATAATAATTAAATTTGATTAAATAAACACATAAATATAAACAAAAAATCTAATATATTTTAATAAATTATTAAATAGCTTGATAAAAACATTTTAATTAATAAAAATATTAGAAAAAAATAAGAAATAATGATTAAAAATATTTTTAATCAATTAATTAGCTTTTCATTTTTCTTTTCTAAATGTTTTTTAGAAAAAATTTTAACATAATATAAACTAGCTAAAATACCTAAAACAGTAGGGAAAACATAAGAAGCTAATCTTTCAAGAGCAGAAGCAGCTAATACTTGATCTGCAAAAATGCCTACAGGAACAAATAATGCTATCATTACAATTTCTGTAATCCCTAAAGATCCTGGTAAAGTAGGTAAAAATGATAAAAGTATAGCAATAGTATAAACTGTAATAAAAGGTGCAATAGGCGGATGTATACCTATAGCCATAAATGCTAAATAAGAATTGGATAAATCTAAAAACCAGCAAACTAAAGCTAAAAAAATACCTTTTACAAATAAATGTTTATCTTCAATCATCATACGAAAGCTAGTATTAAAATTGTTAATATAACCATTTGCAGTTTCAACTAAATGACTTTGATTATAAGTTTTTCTAGTAAATTTATTTATAAAAGGTAAGAAAAAATTTATGGTTTTCTCAGCCAAATTCATAGACCATTCTTTATTAAAACCTGTGTAAATAACAATCAAAAATAAAGAGAATACTGCAACAATTAAGAATAATAAGAAAAGTTTAGATACTATACCTAAATTCCATGTTATTATACTAATGATTGCAAGTAAACTAATTACTACAAAAGGAAACATTTCAAAAACTCTATCAGCCATAGTTGAAGCAAAACCAACTTCAAATGGAGTTCCATTATATTCTTTAAGTATATATGCTCTTAATGGTTCCCCACCAATAGCGCCAGGAGTTATATTATTCCCAAAAATACTAGTAAGTAATATGCCAACTACATTTTTAAACCCAGGTGAGTCATGCATATGATATAAAATAATTTTCCACCTATAAGCCCATAATAAAATTACAATAATTTGAACTATAAATGTTAAACCAAAAAGAAAGAGATTTGTACGGCTCAAATTAGCTATTATAGAATCTAGTCCAGAGAGAGCTATCATTACAAATAACATTGCAAGAACAATGATAAAACTTACAATAATAGCATATTTATTATCTAAAATAAATGAATATATTGTTTGGGCACTACTTTTTTCAGATGAAGTCAAAAACAAAACCTCTTTTAATAATTATAAATGTGTTTTAAATAGTGAAATAAATGATAGATTAAAATAAAAAATTTTTGTTTATCTAAGCCCTACTACAGTAGATAAAGATTTTCCAGCTTTTAATTGGTTAATAATTTTTGATTCATTAATTTTGATTTTTAAAGTTTCTAATATAACTTTAGAAAATATAGATTTTTGAACAATAACTACTCCACTTTCATCAGCATAGATAAAGTCGCCGGGACTTATTAAATAATTTTCTATTTGTAAGTTAACATTTAATTCCCCAATACCAGAAGGTTTACCTGCATTAGGTAGTGTTTCTAATGCAAAAACAGGATAATCTAAATGTAACAGTACATCAATATCTCTTGTTGCACCATAAACAGCAGTTCCAACTATTCCTTTTTCTTTAGCACAAGTTGAAGCTAATTCCCCCCAAACTGCTGCGGGTTCTCCAGTAGTGTATAATAATAGAAAATCTCCTTCTTTTGCAGCATCTATTGCTAAAAGTGAAGCCCCCCAATCTTTTGAAGATGCTTTAGATGTTACTGCCCTACCGTAAGCTCTTTGATTATTAATAGATTTCAATCCTTTTATTACTCCAGATTCCCCTGTAACTGCATTAACTGCATCGGATATTTGACATGCAGAAGCGGTTTCTAAAATAATTTTTAACTCTTGATATTGTTCAATATTATTTTTAGATTCATTTAAAGTTAAATCTTCAATATTAAAAGTTTTATTAATTAATCGAGGATCATCTAAACTTATGGTACTAAAATCTTTTAAATCAGATAAATCATCGAATTTGTTATTATTTATGTTATTTAAAAAAGTTTTTGCTGATAATTTTCCTTTTGACATCAATTTACGCCTCAAATTTTTTTATATGAAAAAATTAATCGTTTAATTAGTAATAAAATATAGAATTTTTATTAATTATTAACGATTAATTTTTTATTTTAAAAGTATATAATTATTTTTAAATTAACTAATAAGAAAATTGGAAAATTAAATTTATAATGTTAAAACATGAAAGATAATAAAATATTTTATATACCTGTTTATACAAAAATTTAGTTAGATACTAATAATCATATTATACTCAAAAATTGAGTTTATAAATTTACAATTTACTAAATATTACAAAAATTAATTAATGAAGTTAAACAAAAGACAGGAGAATTAATTAAGGGATTTAACAAGAATTAAAAAGGAAAATCAATTATTAGATAAGGATTAAGGTTATTTTAGAATTTTTTTAAAAATTTAGGTATATAAAAATTTTAATTAAAAATAATAAAAATTTAGAAAAAAATATAAAAATAAGCTTACTAATTGATTTAAAAATAGATAAAAATTATTTATAGTTTGTAAACTTTTTAAAAATTATAAAAATTTTTTTTAATAAAAACTTTTTAATTATGGAAAACTGAAGATTTTTCTATAAAAAGAGTTCATGTTATTAATATTCTCAACTTCAATAAGTAAAAGTAAATTCTATTTTTTAAGTATATTTGATGTATCATTGTCTAATTGATAAAAATTAGATTTAGCTTCAATATATAGCTATTATAAAATATTATTATCAAAATACAATTACAAAAGTATAATTTAACAATTAAATAATTAATTGTTTTTCTGAGTATTATAAATTAATAATTAAAATAATATTACAGGATTTTAAATTATCTCTAAAAGTATCTAAGCTTAATAAAACGGAGGCTTAAGATGGGAAAAGGAGAAGAATTAACTACAACTAAATATCTTATTCATGCACAAATAAATGCAAATGGAATCGTGGAAAAACCTGATGTGGTTGGTGCGGTTTTTGGACAAACTGAAGGTCTTTTAAGTAATGATTTAGATTTAAGAGAACTTCAAAGAACAGGTAGAATTGGAAGAATCCAAGTTATTATTCATTCCAATGGAGGTAGAGCTAAAGGTGAAATAGTAATTCCATCTAGTTTAGATAGAATTGAAACCGCTATATTAGCTGCATCCCTTGAAACTATTAATCGAGTTGGTCCTTGTGAAGCTGAAATAACTATTCTCAAAGTTGAAGATGTTAGAGCTGTTAAAAGACAGCAAGTTGTAAATCGTGCAAAAGAAATTTATACAACTATGATGGAAACATCTTCACCTGAAAGTATGAAAATGATTGAAGAAATTAGAGAATCTATGAGAATTCATGAAATTTCAGAATATGGAGAAGAAAAGCTTCCTGCAGGTCCTAGTGTTCATACTTCTGATGCTATTATTGTAGTGGAAGGTAGAAGTGATGTTTTAAACTTATTAAAATATGGTATAAGAAATACTGTAGCTGTTGAAGGGGTTAATATTCCTGCTGGTGTTGCAGAATTAACTAAACATCGGACTGTAACTGCATTTGTTGATGGTGATCGTGGAGGAGAACTTATATTAAAAGAACTTGTTCAAGTTGGAGATGTTGATTATGTTACACAAGCTCCAAGAGGTAAAGAAGTTGAAGATCTTGAAAAAGATGAAGTAATGGTTGCATTACGTGACAAAGTACCTTTAGATCAAGTAATTAATACAATTTCACTTGAAGATAACAAGTCTAAAAATCATAAGTATAATAAATCTAATAACAATAACAACCAATACAATAACAGCAATAACAATAATAATAATCGTTACAATCGTAAAAATAATAGATATAATAATAGTACTAATAAACGAAATGGTAACAATAGAATTGAAAAGAAACATAATAGTGAAATCAATTCTATGAAAAATATGTTAGGAAAACTTACTGGTACTGGTAATAGTGAAATTTTAGATGATTCCTTAAATATTATCAAAGAAGTTAGTGTTGAAAATCTTTATGATGAACTCAAACAAAACAATCCAGATGCAAATACTGTTATATTTGATGGAGTAATTTCCCAAAGATTAGCAGATGTTTCAGCATCTAAGGGAATTAAAAATTTAGTAGCTTTTAAATCTAGTCATATGGTTAAAAAACCTGATAGTTTAAGAATTATTACTGTAAATTAAAATTTATACTATCTTTTTAATCTTTTTTTATTTTTTTAAATTAAATTCGCTTTTTTTACATATTCTAAGTTTTTTTTTAATATGAAAATTTTCATAAACTTACACATAAATATAACGAACATAAATTAATAATAGTCAAATGTTTTGATTAAGAATTTAAAAACAGGAAGTGATTGTATGGAAGAAACCCCAAAATCACCAATAAATTTACCTTCATATGATAAAAATGGGAACAAAGAAAATATTATGAATATTTTTAATTTCAATGATATGTTTGAAGAATATTTTATTGATTTAGAAATTAGAAATTATTCCATGAACACCATAAAAACTTATAAATCCATAATACATAATTTTATGAAATATTTAAATAAACAAGAGGATTTGTATGATGAAAAAAGATTTTTAAGAAGTTTTAAAAGGTATATACAAATCTTAAAAAGGGATAAGCATGTTACACAAAATTACATATATTTAGTAACAGTAGTATGTAAAAAATTTTTAGAATTTAATAAAATATCATTCTTAAATGAAGTTAAACCTCCTAAAAGAACAAAATCATTACCAAAATCATTGAATGAAACAGAAGTAGAAAACCTTATAAATTCAGTTACTTGGGATCCAAATTCAGATAGTCAATTAAAACAAAAAACAAAACTTAGAGATAAAGTAATATTAGCAGTGCTTTACTCTTCTGGATTAAGAATTTCTGAATTAGTAAATTTAATTATTAAAGACATAGATTTTGAAGAAAGAACTATTCGGGTTAGAGGAAAAGGAGACAAAGATCGTATTGTACTTTTTGATGATGATACTAAGAAATTAATAGAACAATACTTAAATGTAAGAAATTCCAATTCAGAATACCTTTTTTTAAATCGTGACAATAATAAAATCACTCCAAGATATATTCAAAGAATGATAAAAATATATGCTAAAAAAGTGGGTATAAATAAAAGGGTTACTCCTCATATACTTAGACACTCTTTTGCAACACATTTATTAAAAAATGGTGTAGACATTAGAGTTATACAACAATTACTTGGCCATTCTAGTTTGTCAACAACACAAATTTATACTAGTGTAGATATGGGTACAATAAAAGAAATTTATGATATAGCAAAACATCAACAACATTCATAAAAAACTAATTAAACTACTAATTAATCTTAAAAAAGGTATAGGGCTCTAAAAAATTAGATATAAAAGAAAAATAAAATATTTTACCTATATTTTTAACAAAAGATTTAAATATTAAATAAAATAATTTTAATGTGTTGAAGAAACATTTAATAAATAAAATCTCGAAAAATATGGAGATGATTAAATGAAAGGGGATTTAAACACAAAATTTTCTATTAGTGTAGGTAAATTTACCTACAAAATTTTAAAACTTAGTGGGAAGAAAGGAACTGCATTGCCTGGAAAAGTAAGTATGAAAATAGAACCTAATCTTCTCTCCAAAATGGTAAATAAATGTGATAGGACTATTATAATTACAGGTACCAATGGCAAAACTACCACTAACAACTTATTAAACCATGTTTTAAATGGTTTTTATGAAAATATTGCATCAAATCTTAATGGTTCAAATTTAGTAACTGGTGTAGTGACTTCTTTTATAATAAATAAAAAAAACCATTATGATTGTGGCATATTCGAAGTAGATGAAGGAACCGTTCCAAAAGTTACAAAACATATTAACCCAAATTATATTGTAATAACTAATTTTTTTAGAGATCAACTAGACAGATTTGGGGAAGTAGAAAATACTATTAAACTGGTTCATGATTCTATAACTAATCCTCAAACAGTATTAATATTAAATGCAGATGATCCTTCATGTTTATATTTTAATGATTTACCAAATCCTAAAGTTTATTATAGTCATGGTGAGACTGAAAATTCTAAAAAAGATGTTGAAGTATTAGAATCTGTATTTTGTCCAATCTGTGGGAATAGATTAGAATATGATTTTATTAATTATGGAAACATTGGACAGTATCATTGTAATAACTGTGGTGCTAGTAATCCTTTCTCTGATTATAAATTAATTTCAGTAACTCCTTATGATGGTTATTATGATTTCACAATTGGATATTGTAACGAACAAAAATCTTTTAGATTAAATGTTATGGGATTATATAATTTATATAATTGTTTAGCTGTCATAGCATTATCTAGTGAATTAGGCTTAGATTATGAAACTATACAAAGTAGAATTCAAAGTTTCGAATATAAATTAGGACGTATGGAAACAATTAAATTAGGAAATAAAGAAGTTGTTCTTGTTTTGAGTAAAAATCCTGTAGGTTTAAGTGAAGTTTTTTCTGCTTTTCATACAAATCCAAATGAAAAATCAATAATGTTTATTTTAAACGATTATGCTGCAGATGGAAAAGATGTTTCTTGGATTTGGGATGCAAACTTTGATGAAATAAATAATATTCAAAAAGTTAAAAATTTTTATTGTGCCGGAACACGAGCTGAAGATGCTGCTTTAAGATTAAAATATACTAATTTTCCCACAGATAAAATTAGAATTTATCCTGGAAAAGATAAGTTTGATTTAAAATCTGGAATTGATCAATTATTGTCTGAAAATAATAGATCATATATTGTTGGGACTTTTACAGGTATGCCTGAAGCTAGAAAAATTTTATATGAAAAACATGACAAAATTTATGAAAACTAAACTTAAATAAAAATACTTAAAGATTACTATGAAAATGGAATTAAATATTGTAAACATGTATCCTGATATTTTAAATATGTATGGAGATATTGGTAACTTAATATGTATTGAAAAAAGATGTGAATGGAGAGGAATCAAAGTTAATCAAGTAATTTCAACTTTAGGAACAAAAACCGTTAAAGATGATAATATTGATATGATTTTAATTGGAGGAGGTTCGGATAATCAACAAAACATAGTTTCTAAGGATTTATTTGATAAAAGAAGTATGATAGATAATTATATTAATAATGATGGTGTTATTTTAGCTATCTGTGGTAGTTATCAAATGTTAGGTAATGATTACTGTGATGCTGAAGGTAATGATATTCCTTGCTTGGAATTATTAGATATTAAAACAGAATCTAACAATGAAAGATTAATTGGGAATATTTTAATTGAAAATAATTTAGATTTAAATCCAAAAAGTGTTGTTGGATTTGAGAATCATGGTGGTCGTACTTACCATAATTATGAACCTTTTGGTATAGTTAAGTTAGGTTATGGTAATAATGGTAAAGATAATAAAGAGGGCATAATTTTTAAAAATGTAATAGGTAGTTATTTACATGGACCATTATTGCCAAAAAATCCACATATTGCTGATTATTTAATATTAAATGCTTTAAAGAATAAATATGATATTGATTCTTTACCGACTATTGATGATAAAATTGAAATTAAAGCACGTAATGCTATGGCTAACAAATTAATAGAATTACATAATGATAATGAATTAAGTAAGTACTGGAAGTACAAAAAACGAATAAAGGATTTAAAAGAATATAAAAAACATTAAAAAAAATAGTATATAAATTAGAAAATTTTTTATAAAAGTTTTTATAAATTTTATACTAATGGATTATAAAGTGATATCCATTAAATAAGAAACTTATTTTTAAAATAAATTATAAATAATATTTAAAATAGGAGTATTAAAATGAATATAAATATTAATTCATATTATAATAAGAGGGAAATCGCATTTAATAAAATTCAAGAATCCAATACTGTTACAAAAGTAATTATGGCTTTTATGATGGCATGTTTCACTGGTATTATGGCACAATTTATTATTCCTTTACCTTTTACCCCAGTACCTATCACTGGACAAACCTTTGCAGTTTTAATAGCAGGTTTATTCTTAGGTAAAAAATATGGGGCATTAAGCCAAATATTATATATTGGTATAGGTGCTACTATAATTCCATGGTTTGCTGGTGCAACTGGTGGAATAGCTACTTTATTAGGATCTACTTGTGGATACTTTGTTGGAATGGTATTAGCTGCATATTTTGTTGGATTAATTTCTGAAAGATATGTTGAATCTAGAAATTTCACTAGAATGACTGCTGTTGTTGCTATTGCAAATTTTGCAATAATATATATTCCTGGACTTGCAGGATTAGCTGCTTGGTCTTATTTCACACAAGGAATTGTTCTTGGACCTGTTGAATTAATTGTTATGGGTCTTGCTCCATTTATTATTGGAGATATTGTTAAAATTTTAAGTGCAGGTTTAGTATCTAAGGTATTTTTACCTAAAGATTAAATATCTTTTTACTTTTTTTATTTTTTTTATTTATAATAATAATTTGTCATATTTTTAGGGTATTTGATAAAATGGATGTTTTAGAATTCTTTGAAAAAGTTAAAGAGTCTGATAAAAAATATCAGCTAGAAAATCATAAGATTAAGAAGTCTAAAAAGAAAAATTCTTGTAATATCCCATTAGAACAATTATTAATGTATCAAGAATTATGAAAACTTAGTTAATTTAAGGAGAATTTTATTTTTATGAAAATTAAACTTCGAGCTCATCATTTATTATGTATTCAAGGGTATCAGGGATATGGTTATAGTGATGAATTTGTTAAAAATATGGATCATATAGTAGAAATTTTAAAAAATAATAATAATTTAGTTGTTTTATGTAATTCTGCAGATGATATTTGTAAATTTTGCCCTAATCTTAATGAAGATGGTTTTTGTAAAGATTTCCAGACTAATGAGGATATTGTATTAATGGATGAAATAATTTTAAGTAAAATTAAAAATTCTGAAAAAGAATTTCTTACAAGTGAATTATTTGAAGAGATAAATAATATATTTAATTCTGAGGATAGTGTGAAAACTATTTGTGGGGATTGTGGTTGGATTGATAAATGTTTGTTTTATCAAAATTTTTTATAAAAATTAATTTTTTTAAATAATTTATACGATAAGTTTAAATAGGAGATTGAAGAATATAATAATATGTTGTAATCTGTGTATTGCAACTGATTTTTAGTCCCGTAGGGTAGTGGTAATCCTTCTAGGCTTTGGACCCGGAGACGGCGGTTCGACTCCGCTCGGGACTATATTATCTATAAAAAGCTATTTTTTTACATGTTTTTAAAATTTTTATATATTGCTTTATGAATTTAACTAATTTTTTATAAAATTAAATTTATTTTTTAGGAGAATTTGATAATTATGAAAAAATTACTTATTATGGGAGTTAATACTAGACCTCTTGTTAATTCAGCACTTAAATTAAATTTTGAGGTATATTCCAGTAGTTATTATGCTACTTATGATTTTAATAAACCTTTTGATGAAATACATTTACTTAATCAGGAAACAGATGCGTCTTGTGGTTTTTTTGAAGAAAAATATGATCCATTAGAACTTTTAGATAAATCTAGGGAATTTTTAGAAAAAGTAGATTACATAATTTTGTGTGCAGGTATATCTTTTTCAGATTTTATAGGTGAATTTAAAAAGTATCGTGGAAAAATTTTAGGTAATAAAAATGTTGGTGAAGTTGAAGATAAATATAAGTTTTATAAGTATATTTGTAATAAATTTTTAACTCCTGAAACTTTTAAGATAAAAGATATACATGACGTAGAAGAAATTCTAAAAAATAATGTAGACAAGTCATATATACTAAAACCATGTAAAGGAAGTGGTGGTTATGGTGTCAGATTATTAAATTATAATAGCTTAAATGAATTTAAGAGTAATGAAAAAAATAGTGAAAAATTAGAAAAAATTACTGAAAATCAAAAATTAATATTACAAGAGCATATTAAAGGAATAAATATTAGTTCATCAGTATTAAGTAACAATCATGAAGCAAAAACCATAATAAACAGTAGATTACTAACAATTAACGATTATCAAAAAAATAAATCATTTGTTTATAATGGAAATATAATACCATTGAATATTAAAAGTTTACAAAGCTTAAATGAATACACAATACCAAATGATGAAATAGGTATAGATAATTTAAACGAAGACATGAATCAAATATCCCAAGAAATAATTAAAGATTTAAAATTAATTGGATCTAATGGGGTTGACATGATATTATCTGAAAATACCAAAAACAACAACATATTAGAAAATGATATTTATATTATTGAAGTAAACCCTCGTGTACAAGGCACATATGAATGTATTGAAAAACTTTTAAAAATAAATTTATTAGATGCTCATATTAAAGCATGCCAAGGAAAAATAATAGAAATACCCAAATATAAAGGATATAGTTTTAAAAAGATAATATATTCAACAAATACTATAAAAATAGGAAATTTAAATAAAGATAATGTATTTGATATACCTTACCCAAATGTGATAATAGAAAAAAACCAACCTTTAGTCACAATAATAGACCAAGCAAATAATGTAAAAAAACTAATTAAAAATAGTAATGCAATAGAAAGTACAATAAACGAGAATATTAAAAATATTTAAAAATGAATAACACCTGCTAAATATAATATAAAAAGAATTGTTCCAATAACCAAAATTGCGGTAGTAGCAATTTGAACAATCTGAATTATTATAAACACTTTAGCAACATGATCTGGATCTTTCATAAATTGATCTATAGGGTTTCTTTGCATAAATCCACACTTCTCAAAAATTAAGAACTTATAAAAATTTGAAAATTTTTTAGTAATATAATATTAAAAAAACTAATATATAATTTTAATCATTAAAAAAAAATTATAAAAAGAGTCATTAAAAAATTTTATATTAAATAATAAAATTTTAGACTCCTGTTTTATTTTTAGAAAAAAATTAATAAAAATATTAAAACTAAATAATATAATTTTAATTATCTAATTTTAAATGATTTCATCTTAAATTTTCTCTTTGGTTTTTCTTCATCCACAGATTTTTCATCGCTATTCTTAGAAGATTTTTTAACAGGTTTTTCAACTTCCGCTTTTACTTTGGAAGTAGAATCTTCTGTTTTTTCTGAATCCTTTTTAGTTTTAGAAGGAATTTTGCTTTTTACAGCTTCCTTAACTTTACCAATAGTAGATTCTTTTTTAGCTAATTTTTCAGCTTCAGCTAATTCTTTAGCTTCATAATCTTGACGAGAATTCTTAGCATCTTCAATTCCACTTTCTTGACTCTTTTCTATTGTAGCACGAATCATTTTAAGTCTAACGAAGTTTTCTCTTTCCATTTCTTGTAATCTCATATCAATGGATTTGATAGTTGCTTGTAATCTTGGAACCATAATATGTTCAAGAGCATTAACCCGACGTTTAGTTGCTTCAATTTCGGCTGCTAATAAATAAATTGTTTTTTCAATTTCTCCAAGTTGAATGGATAATTTCAAACAATGTTCAAATTTTTTAGCTGCTTCATCTAACCTAATAGATGTATCATTGAATCCATAACCTCGATCTAGGATAGTTCTATTTTGTGCTTTCATATCAATTACAGGTACTGAAACACCCATAATATTCCTAGATTTAATATCAACATCCATAGATTCAGTAACAGAAAGAGCTGCTTTTTGTACAGCCAAATCACCCATTTGGATTTGAGCTGCAGTTAAATCTTCATAAGCTTCTGCGAGTTCTTCATTCAATTCATCTCGAGCTCCTTGAACTTTATCTAAAATATCGAAAAACTCTTTAATTAAAGCATCACGTTTTTCTTTAAGTAAACTGTGACCTTTGACTGCGAGTTGTTCTCTATCTTTAAGTGCAAGTAACTCCATTCGAGTTGGATTTATCCCGCTTATTATTTCTTCTGCCATTTTATCCTCCTAAATAAAGATAGTAGATATTAATTGAAAATTAATATCATATAGTTTTATCTTATTCTTCAGCCTTTGGAAGATATTGATCAATGAATTCATCTTTAACTCTTTTGAGTTCATTTTTAGGTAAGATACTTAAAAGTTTCCAACCAAGATCTAAGGTTTCTTCAATACTTCTGTCTTCATCTTTAGCTTGTGTAATAAATTGGTTTTCGAAATTATCAGCAAATTCTAAGAATTTACGATCTCTTTCTGTAAGAGCTTCTTCACCTACTACAGCAACTAAATCTCTTAATTCACGACCTTCTGCATAAGCAGAATAAAGTTGGTCAGATACTCCACTGTGGTCTGGACGAGTTTTTCCTTCTCCAATACCCCCACCCATTAAACGAGATAAGGATGGTAATGGATCTACAGGAGGGTAAATACCTTTTCTGTGAAGATTACGATTAAGTACAATTTGTCCTTCTGTAATATATCCGGTTAAATCAGGAATAGGGTGAGTAATATCATCTTGAGGCATTACAAGAATAGGCATTTGAGTGATTGATCCTTCTTTTCCTTGTATACGGCCTGCACGTTCATACATACCAGCTAAATCAGTATACATGTATCCAGGGTATCCACGTCTTCCAGGTACTTCATCTCTTGCTGCAGAAATTTCTCTTAATGCTTCACAGTAATTTGTAATATCAGTTAATATAACTAATACTTGCATATTCTTTTCAAATGCTAAATATTCAGCAGTTGTTAAAGCCATTTTTGGAGTTAAAATTCTTTCAATAGCAGGGTCATCTGCAAGGTTCATGAAAACTGTTACTTTTTCTAATGCTCCAGTTCTTTCAAAATCTCTCATAAAGAAATTTGCTTCTTCGTGAGTAATACCCATTGCAGCAAATATTACTGCAAATTCAGATTCTCCACCTAATACTCTAGCTTGTCTAGCAATTTGTGCTGCTAAATCATTGTGAGGTAAACCAGATCCTGAAAAGATTGGTAATTTTTGTCCTCTTACTAAAGTATTCATTCCATCAATGGTTGATATACCAGTTTGAATAAATTCTTCTGGGAATTCACGAGATGCTGGATTCATTGGTGCTCCATTAATATCTAATTCTTTTTCAGGAATTATTTCAGGACCACCATCAATAGGTTTACCAGTACCATTAAAGATACGTCCCATCATTTCTTTGGATACACCGATTTTTGCTGTTTCACCAGTAAATCTAGTTTTAGTGTTTTTAGTGTTTAAATCACTTGTACCTTCAAATACTTGAATAACTGCAACATCTTGTTTTACTTCTAAAACTTGTCCTTGTCTGTGTTCTCCGTTAGGAGTTTCAATTTCTACAATTTCGTTGTAACCTACACCTTCAACTCCATCAACGACCATTAAAGGACCGGTAACTTCTGTAACTGTGGTGTATTCTCTTGTTTTAATATCAGTATTCATTTGTTTACACCTCACTACATTCTTTAACTACTTCAGCTTCAATTTCTTTAGCTTTAGCTGCAAATTCTTCAGAAGGAACATATTTCATTCTTGCAATTTGGTCTTTTACAGTTAATGCAACAATATCTTTTATATCTGCTCCTTTTTTAACAGCTGCGGATGCTTCATCTTGGAATAATAATATTATTTTAAGCATATCGTGTTGTTTTTGAGGAGGACAGTATGTATCGACATCATCAAAAGCGTTTTGTCCTAAGAAATCTTCTCTTAACATACGAGTAGTTTCTAAGGTTACTCTATCTAAATCAGGTAGAGCATCTGGACCAACTAATTGAACAATTTCTTCAAGTTCGGATTCTCTTTGTAATAAAGCCATTGCTTTATCCCGATTTGGTCTCCAGTCATTTCCTACTTCATTAGACCACCAGCCTTCAATATCGTCAACATATAATGAGTAACTAGTTAACCAATTAATTGAAGGGAAGTGACGTTTATCTGCTAATGATGCATCTAATGCCCAAAATACTTTACATATACGTAATGTGTTTTGAGTAACAGGTTCGGATAAATCTCCTCCTGGAGGGGATACTGCTCCGACTACACTAATAGAAGATTCTAATTCAGTAGTTCCTAAAGTATGGATTCTTCCTGCTCTTTCATAGAATTGTGCTAATCTTGATGCTAAGTATGCTGGGTAACCTTCTTCCCCTGGCATTTCTTCTAGTCTTCCTGAGATTTCTCTCATAGCTTCAGCCCATCTGGAAGTTGAATCTGCCATAAGTGCTACATCGTAACCTTGATCTCTGAAGTATTCAGCAATTGTAATACCTGTGTATACACATGCTTCACGAGCAGCTACTGGCATATTAGAAGTATTAGCAATAAGGATAGTTCTATCCATTAGAGGATTACCTGTTTTTGGATCGTCAAGGAATGGGAATTCAGTAAGTACTTCTGTCATTTCGTTACCACGTTCACCACATCCAATATATACAACTATATCTGCATTAGCCCATTTAGCTAATTGTTGTTGTGTTACAGTTTTACCTGATCCGAAAGGACCTGGGATTGCAGCTGTACCGCCTTTTGCAACTGGGAAGAAAGTATCTTGTGATCTTTGACCAGTTACTAATGGTATATCTGGATCTAATTTTTCTTTATAAGGACGTCCTTTTCTTACAGGCCATTTTTGTAACATTGCAACTTCTGCAATAGTACCATCATCTTTTTCGATTTCTGCAATAATTTCTTCTACAGTATGTTCGCCTGATTGAATAGATTTAACTACCCCAGATTCAATAGTTGGAGGTAATAATATTTTATGGAGAACAGCACTAGTTTCTTGAACTTCACCTAATGGATCTCCGGTTATTACATTATCTCCTACTTTTACTAAAGGTTTAAAATCCCATTTCTTTTCTTTATCTACGGAAGGAACATCAATACCTCTTGCAATGTAATCTCCAGTTAATTTTTTGATTTCATCTAAAGGTCTTTGAATTCCATCATAAATTGAACCCATTATACCAGGTGCGAGTTCTACAGATAATGGACCTCCTGTACTTTCTATTTTTTCACCAGGCTTAATACCTGCTGTTTCTTCATATACTTGAATGGTTGCGGTGTCACCTTCTAATTCAATGATTTCACCAATGAGTTTATCGTCACCCACTTTAACCATTTCGTGCATTTGAGTTCCTCTCATTCCATCAGCTAGAATAACAGGCCCTGCAACTTTAATAATATTTCCTTCAATAATCATTTAACCATCTCTACCCCGATAACTCTTTTAATAAGGTCTGTCATTTGTTCGTTTTCAGTTGCTTCTGAACCAGATTTATCAGGTATCTCAATAATCATAGGTAAAACTTCATTACCTATAGTTCTATTAATATGTTTTCTAATGTTGCTTGCAATCTTTTCTGTTATTAAAATAATTGAAACTTGCTCATTTATACATGAATCAAAAGCGGTTATTGCTTCTTCATCTGTTTTAACAACTTTACCTTTTTTTACTCCACCAAGTTTAAAACCAGTGACAGTATCTAAATCACCTATAATAGCTATTTCACTCATACTAACATCTCCCGTAATTGAGATGTAGGGAATTCTTTTTCTCTTTTAGCTCTAGCAATTACTTTAAGATTATGTATTTCTTGTTCTTTTAAAGTTAAGAAACCTATTATAGGACCAATACCTAATGGTTTTTTCATAGAGTATGTGTGAGCAGCTTCAGATAAAAATTTATTTAAAGCTTTTTCAAAGACATCAATTGAACCTGTTTCATTATATTGTGGAACTACAGCATTTAAAACTTCAGCATATTTTGTCCCATCTAGACTTGAGATTACTCCAAGTATATCTTCAGATTCCATTAAGTCTTTAAGTTTCCATTCTCTTAATTGATAACCATTATTAAAAATGTATGGTTCTAATTCATCATAATCTAATTTATCTGCTTTAGCACGTATTATTAAGTTAATGTTAGCTACATCTACTTGATTTCCAAGATAAGAATATAATATTTCAGTATTTGCTTCTGAAGGTACTACTCTTGCTTTTAATAAGGATTGTAAGTAATACTTATCTAAAGCTGAATCTAAAGGAAGTAAAACTTTCTTTTCTTCATAGATAGGTAAAGCTTCAGATAAAACATTTGCGTATTCAGTATTATCTAAACCTGCAACAACATCATTAACAGAATTAACATCAGTTAATCTTTCAATATCTTCGTATAATTTTCCAGTAGGTATTAATAAATCAGAGGTTTCATCTTGATTAAGACCAACTGCTTTTGCAGCAAGTAAACTTTTAATATTACTAATATCAGATTTCTTTGAAAATACTTTAAATGCAGGTGCAATATCTTTTGGTACTAATCTAGCAACAACATCATAAGTTTCACCCATTTTGGTATCTAAAGTTTTTTCAACTGATTCTCCTTCAGCAATATCACTGTAATCTGGAATTCCACTTAAATAGTTTTCTACTTCAGAAATGTCTGAAGTTTCAACGAGTTCAGAAATTTGTTTTTCTGTTAATAATCTTCCTTTACGTGCTCTTACTCTAGAAATAGGATTAAGATATGGGTAGATTTTTAAGATCGGTACGGTTACAACAACAACTACGATTGCAGCTATTACCACAAATGTAAAGATAACTAATATTAGGAATACTTCAGGAGTAAGACCTAATTGTGATACAATTGAAGTTATTTCACCAGCCATAATTCATCCTCCTATTTAAATAATATTTTAGCAACTTCAGAACGTAATTCTTTTTTGTTTCTTAGCATTCTAGATTCTATAGTATTATTTACTTCAATTTCACCGTTTTTGGTTTTAACTATAACTCCACCGATTGTGTTTATAGGTTCACCAATTACAAATTTGGTTTCTGTTCCTGTATTTGCAGAAACAGTTTTTGCCATACTTTTAAGGTTTAATTGATCTTTTTTATTTTTTGTAACAACTGCTTTTACTTCAGCGGCAATTACATCTAGATTGCTTTTAATTTTAGGAATATCTTCTTCTTTTAGTTGAATGATTAATTCTCCACCACCAATTTCAGTAGCTGATTCTTTAATCATTTCAACTAAAGCGTTGGTATATTCTTCTTTATCTGTAGATGCAATGTTTTTTAAATCATTTGTAGCTTTATCAAAAGCTGCATTGATTACTTCTTCTTTAGCTTCTAATTCAAATCTTCTTGCATTCATTTTAGCTTCAGATATAATTTGTTGATGTCTCATATCAGCTTGTTTTTTACCACTTACTAATATTTGATTTTTAGCAGCCTCAGCTTTCTTTTCACCAGATTTGATGATAGTGTCTGCTTGAGTTTGTGCTTCTTGAATAATTCCATCAGCTTTATTCTGAGCTTCAGACATGATGTTAGAAACTATGTTTTCTGCCCCAGAGCTCATTATATTTGACCTCCTAGGCTAATATTCCACCGAATACCATAAGTAAGATAGCTATAAGGAATCCGTAAATAGCTTGGGTTTCTTCTAATGCTGAGAAAATAATACCACGTGCGAACATACTATTATCTTCAACTACAGCACCAACAGCGGAACCTGCTGCAAGACCTTGACCCATACCAGAACCGAGTCCTGCAAATCCAATTGCTGCACCTGAACCAATTGCTACAATACCTGCAGCAGTACTTAATCCAGCTCCACCACCGAGTAATCCTGAAAATACCATTAATAAGATTGCAATTAAGAATCCGTAGATAGCTTGGGTTTCACATAAAGCTGAAAAGATAATACCACGTGCGAACATACTATTATCTTCTGCTACAGCTCCAACAGCACCAGATGCTGCGAAACCTTGACCTAAACCTGATCCTAAACCTGCGAAACCAACTGCTACTCCAGCTCCAACAGCTGCAAGTGCAGTACCTAATACAATTTCCACCATAATTTATTCTCCTTTTAATTAGTTTATAATATTTATTTGAAATTTGAATTTTGTAATTGTATAAAATTATTTATAAAAATTTTTAATTTAATTTTTGTAAGCAAAATTATCTTTTGACTTTAGTAAATTTTCTTTTTGCTTTAAAAGGTTCAAACATGTTTTTTCCATTAACAAAGAATTGTCCGAAAAATTCAACATAGTTTAAACGTAATGCATTTACTCCAGCACCTAATACTTGGAATGCAAAATTTGCAATATGTCCAAAGATAAATAAAAATATAGCTATTAATATTCCTACATATGGAATAGATGTACCTACAAGTTGTGCTAAGATATTTACAGTCATAGCAATACCACCAGTAGCTAAACAAAGAGCTAAAAGACGAGCATATGATAAAACATCTCCTAAAAATCCAAATACATCCATCACACCATATATTCCAGATGCATATACTAGTAAAATTAGGGTTAATACAACTAATGCTAAACCAGCTATAATTCCGATTTGACCAATTGCTGGAACCATATATCCTGCAGCTAGTAAGATTATACCTATTTCTAAGATAAACCATACTATTTGAGAACCTAATGCTTCTTTTTTATCCCCATTTCTAAGGTTGTTTATTGCTCCAATAATGAAACCAATATTAGTATAAAGAATACCAACAGCAATAGCAACAATTAAAATATTTGCTGGATGTTTAAAAGCATCAAACATAGGAATTACTGTAGGAATAGTTATTCCAAGGAATCTTGTGAAAAAGTCCCCAATAAATCCATTAGTAATTAATCCCAGTATTACAGCCCATATACCACAAGCCATAACAATTTTTCCAAAGTCGGAAAAAGTTTCATTCATCTTTCCCATACCTTTATATAATATATATCCTAATAAAGTTACGATTATTCCATATCCACCATCGGTTAAACAGAAACCGAAGAAAAATGGAAATGTTATTGCAACAAAAATAGTAGGATCAATAGCATTATATTTTACAGGTCCATACATTTGTACAAGAGTTTCATAAGGTTTTGCATAAGAATTATTTTTTTGAAGAATAGGAACATCTTCATCCTTATCTTGTATATCTTCTAATTCATAAACATAATTACCTTCAGTAGTTTTATCTAATACTTCGATAGCTTTATCTACTTTAGGTTTAGGTACATATGCTTCTAATACTTTGGTAGTTTTAGTTTTACCAAAGGATGCATAAATCTCATTTCTTTCTTTTTCAATCTCTAATTGTTCTTTTAAAACAAGTATTTTGTCATCCCATTTATCAGCTATATCTTTTAAGCTAGAATTAACTTGGGATTTTTCAACTTCAATTTCTTGGATTCTAGAATTTGATTTAGCAATAACCTGATCAGGTTTTCCCTCTAAACCAGTTGTATCCAATCGTTCAAAGTCAAATTTTCTAAGTAAAATAAAAACGTCATCTCTAAGATTTGTAGGAACTACAGTTATGAGAATTTTATAATCTTCATCCTCATCATGAGCTTCTTCAATTAAGAGTTGGTCTGTAATTTCGCTTAGTTCTTTCTTATATTCCTCAACAGATTCAACATTCATCCGACCTACTAGAGAAGAAGTATGTTTTGAATCTTCTAATAAACTTAAGTCTAAATCAACAGATTTAAGTTTATTAGCAACATTAATATTAGATTCAAGCGAACTTTTTTCACTATCCAGTTTAGCCAACTTATCTTGAACTTCATCAGTTAAAGGTCCCACTTCAGTTAAAATAGATTCTGTATACTTAATAAAACTTTCAGTATCCATATCTTCAACATCTTGTAAAACTGGAATTTCTGGAGATATAAAACCTTTAAGTTTATCCTTAATTCCAGAATTAACACTTAAAGCATCACCTAATAATTCAGAAATACTAGTAGTCTTCATAAGAAGTGAAGAAATTTTACCAGTATAAGGTGTAACTTTTGAAGGGTCTAATAATTCAGCTGTCTTTGGATTCTGTTGAATGCTTTCAGAAACATCTTCGACTTGAACAATACCTTCCTCATGTAGGTTTTTCACTACATTTGGAACATATTCATCCAATGCCATTATTTTAAGCTTTTGCATTCTCACAGTTTTGAACATTATTCTCACGTTATAATATATTTTTGACAACAAAAGAAGCAGCTTCATCCACATTACCCATAGCACTTGATTTAAGAGCTTGAGCATCCTTTTCGGATTGTGCAGTAATAGATTTTGCCTCTTTTTTTGCATTTTCTTCTGCATCAAAAACAGTATTTTTAGCTTCATCGTTAGCGGATGCCTTAGCAGCATCGATAAATTCACTAGCTTTCGCTTTTGATTCTTCGATAATATTGGAAGCTTCTAATTTAGAATCTTCAACTAAGGTATCAGCATCAGTTTCAGCTTTTTTAATTTGTGTAATAGATTCTGATATCCCTGCCATAATAAATCACCATGGTATTAATAATTTCTATTTAGATTAATATATATCTTTTACTATTTGATTCTAAAATTAGTTTCAAAAACCAAAAATTATTTAAAATAATCCTATTTTTTAATAAAAAATTGCAAACCAATAATATAAAGATATTATAATAAAAAATAATTAATTTAATTTTTTTAAAATTCATAAAAACAAGTTTTTTGTCTTAAAAAAAAATATTAAATTAAATTTTTTTAAAGACATTATTTTTTAGATCGTTCCCTATAAAAATATTTCAACAATTTCGGAGGTAATCTTTTACCATAAGCTAAAAATGCTAAAAATATTAAAATTGCTCCAAAAATGAAGAAAATTAATCGATCAGATCCTGAAAATAGAACAAGTGAAGTTAAAACAAAAACAACCCCATCTGACATTATTGCAGATTTATTCCATTGAGGAACAAAAGCAGATAACATATAAGTTAAACCTATGACAATTAAAATCACAGAAAAACCAATATCAGATGATGTGAATGAACTTGACATAAAAAATGGTACTATCGCCCAAGAAACTAAAACAAAGAAAAAGATTATTCCAAATAATTCGTTTTTACTTAAATTCATATCATAATTCTCCAAAAAAGAATATCATAAATTAAAATTATTATTTTTTAAAAATAATTTTTTGAAAAAAACTTTCTATTTAAAAATTTTTAATCATCAAATTATTACTATACTATTAAAATTTTTTAGTATATATAGATATTTGAAAAAATAAAAAAAAGTTTATTTCTTTCTACTTTTTTTAATAACATTTTTAAAATCTTCAATCATATCTCTATCTTGATTTCCAGGACCTGAATAAAAATCTTCTAAATCTTCTAATTTAATAAAATCTAATGGGTTTCCATCTTCATCTTTAGATTCTGTTGTTATTAAAATCACAACTGAATTTTTATAAAAATTATATAAAAAGTATATAATTGTAATTATTATTATATAATTAAAATAGAATAGTGCAATTAGAATAATTGCAATATGAATAAGAATATTTCCATAAGCATTTTTTCTAAGGAGAATATAATTTTTATCCTCAGATTTGACTTTGTATTTTTTTTCTTCTAATAAATCAGCAGTTTTATACATTTCACTCTGATTTTTTGCAAAAATAAATTTAGGCATCATATTAATTAACTACAAAAATTTTTTTATTAAAATAGTATATCTAATGAAAAATATAAAAAATGAGAAATTATTTTTTCAATATTCCTCGAATTAAAGATTTAAATTTAGGTTCTTTTTTTGACTTGTTAGTTGATTGTGAATCAGGAGTCTGTGAAATTTCTGTTCCAAAGATTTTTTCAAAATCATCTGTATGTTTAATTAAAGTTAACTCTAAAATTTGTTCTAATTCTAAATCAAAAATTGGTTTACTAATAAAACCATAAGGTGCTGTTTCTAAAGCATTTTTAATATTCTCATCATTAGAACTACCAGTTAAATAAACTATAGGAATATTCAAATGAGAAATTTGCTTAGATACATCAATACCTGAAATTGAACCTTTTAAAGATATATCCATTAAAATTAAATCTGGTTTTTTATCCTTAGCTAATTCAATAGCTTTTTCACCATTGTCTTCAATTCCAAGTACAATATATCCAAAATCTTCAATTTTAGCTTTTAAATCTAAAGCAGTTATAGATTCATCTTCAATTATTAAAACTGTGAAAGTATTATTTTCTTTTCTTCTTGTTAAAAATTCATTTTTATATTTTTTCCCCGCTTCAAATTCTATTACAGCTTGTTCATGTAATTTAGGATTTTGAGTAGCTAAAATAGAAGTTTCACCTTTAGACATTTGAAGTTTATCCAATTCTATTTTTGATCTGTTTAAAGCCAATTCAATAGTTCTTTCAAGTTTTAACATGTCAAAAGGTTTGTTTAAAAAACCATAGGAAGGTACTTGGTTAGCTTCTTTAAAAGTATCTTCATCAGTATGAGAAGTTAAAAATATTAAAGGTATGTTTTCATTTAAAATTGACTTAGCCGCATTAATACCATTCATTTCCCCTTTAAGAGTTATGTCCATTAATACTAAATCTGGTTTTTCCTTATTTGCTAAGTTTATAGCATCAACACCATTTACAGCCATACCACAAATTTCATAATTTAAATCTTCTAATTTAAACTTTAAATCCATTGCTGTTATTTTTTCATCTTCCACAATCAAAATTTTATTTTTAACCATTTTTATAAAACCCCATTTAATTGTTAAGAAAAATTTTGTAAATCATTAGTTTTTAAAAAAAATGATAAAATTTTTATTAAAAATTTAGATGAATGAATATATATTTATCATGTTTTAAAAGCTTTATGAAATAAATTTTTAAAAAAATGAAAAATTTAAAGTATTTATAATTTTTTAGTGTAAAAAAAAGTTTATTTTATTTATAAATAACTAAATCTGTTAAATTTTTTCTAACATTATTTCGTTCACTAGGTTCTGCATTGGGATAACCTAAAGGTGTGAATAAAATTGGTTCTAAAGTTTCATCATAATCAAATAACTTTAATGCAGCATAAGGTTTAAATGCAGCAATATAACAAGTTCCTAAACCTAATGCAGTAGCTGCCAATATCATATGATCCATAACTATACTTGCATCTATCTCAGCTATGTTTTTACCATCCCATGGTCTAGTCCATGCTTCTTTATGTGATGCAACAACACATATAACTAATGGAGCTTCAACAAACCAAGGTTGAGGGTATATTTCTTTTAATAATTCTTTATTTTTTTCAGTATCTATGACAAAAATCTTAATAGGCTGATAATTTACCCCTGTTGGGGCACGTCTACCTGCTTCTAAAATTTGATCTAATTTTTCCTTTTCAACTTTCTTATCTTTAAATCCTCGAACACTATATCTTTTATTTATTGTTTCAAAAAAATCCATTAAAAATCACCTATTTTTTTTAATCAAATGAAGTAAAATCTTGACCTTCATAAGTTATATCTTCTAAATCACAGAATCTGCGAAATTCTTCTTCTTCAGTCATTTCTTCATAACTATGAGCAACTAAACCTGGCACTCTACTTATCATGAATATTCCTAAACCTAATCTACTATCAAAACCTAAATCAGAAAGTATTCCTGCATTAGCACCATCAACATTCATTTTTATGCCTTTTTTTTTATATAATAAACTTTCAATAACTAATGCTAACTTAGTATGTGGACCTATGACACCTTCATTAATAGCTAATGATAAAAGTTTAACTGCTCTTGGATCTTTATGATGGTATCTATGACCAAAACCTGGAATCTTGAAATTTTGTTTAGAATAATTATTCACTATTTTTATTGCTAATTTAGATATTAATTTGTTTTCATCTTCAGATTTATGATTTTCAAGGTTTAAACTTTTAATACTATCCTGAAAGAGTTTCATTGATTTTTCTATCGCCCCTGCATGATTTTTTCCAAAACTTAACAGGCCCCCTGCAACAGAATTATTAATTGGTGATCCTGATGATGCAATTATTCTTGTTGCTTGTGTACTTGGTGGAGTAACTCCATGATCTGAAAAACTTACTAATACATGTGAAAATATTTTAGATTGTTTTTCATTAGGTAATTCTCCTTTTAATAGTAAAAATATCATATCAGAAAAACTTAAATTACCTATTAAATCATCTTGAGAATATCCCCTAGTTATTATTTTATCAGGTTCTACTTTAGTTATTGATGTTCTTAAATTATGTTCAGGTATTTTGAATCCTTTTTTTAAGATTGGTTTCTCAGGTTCCATGATTTTTTTTCCTTAAAAATTTTAATTAAATTGATTATTATTTTATTTTTTCAATGTAATTGTAGCAACTCTAGGTTCAACAAAACAGGAAGGTCTAATAGAAACGATTCTAACACCACTTGCTCTTTGATTTCCAATTTGAATAAAAGAACCTAAAACTGTAGTGTCTCCACCTAAACCCATTGGACCAATATTAGTTTTATTTATCTCATTTGATATTAATTGTTCTAAATTTGATTGATTAGATAAATTTCCATAAATCATTGATTTAATCATTAAGGAAGATGCTTCAAAATGTGTACGGCCTATACCGATACAGGGAATAGACGGTGTGCAACCTAACATTGGAAGAGATGATTTTAACCAGTCAATTGCAAAATTTAATACTTCTTCATAGGAATGTTTATGGAAAACTCTATAAGTTTTTGCTCTTATTTCAGGACCTCCACCTAGGAGTAAGATATGTATTTTTGTGTTTTCATTATGAGATTTATCTAATAATATTGGTGCAGATTTAACCATTGAAGGTGAATCATATAATCCTTGGGATTGTTCAATTCTTTCTATATCTTGACCCTTAACTGCCATTGGTCTTCCGGGTAATTTTTTTAAACCTTCGGCAATACCTAATTGGATTTCATTTAAAATTTCAATAGATATAGGAGAATTTTTTCCTTGCTCTATGAAAATATGGGGAATACCTGTGTCATCACACATAGGTAATTTTTTATTTTTAGCAATTTCCTCATTTTTCATCATGATTTTTAAAGCCCATTTTGCATTATCATTAGTTTCGTTTTTTATAGCTTTTTTAAAAGCAGTTAAACGATTTTTAGGATATGTTGTACTTGCTTGTATTACTGCTTTTGATACTTCTTTAGTTAAATCCATAAATATTTTTTTCCTTTTAAATGAATTTTATTATAATGGTATTGCTAAATCTTTAGAAGATTTTGGAGACATTTTTGCTTCTGGATAATATCTGTCTATAACATCTTGTACTAATCCAACTTGTTTTATTCTTAATTTAGCCTCAGTATTTGTAGTGTCCCAGTTATGAGTTTTAGCTATTGATCCTCCAGTTTTTAAATATATTGGACTTGCTACTTTAATCATGTCTGGAACTTCATAATGTCTTATGAATCCTCCAGTTGATTTAGGGTTTTCTGTATGGATATCTATAGGAATATTAATAGTTTTTCGCATACTTGCAAGCATTGGTATTTGTAAATCTCTAACTGGATTTAATGAATTTAATCCTATTTTTTCAAATAGTTTAGCTGATGCAGGATTACTGCATCCTGCATGTGCAGATAATTTGAAATGAATATCTTTAGGTATTTCCCCATTTTCTCTCATTTGGGATAATGCATAAAGTAAACCTTCATCATATAAGAGTATTCCTCTAACACCTAAATTTGTTGCTCTTTTAACATCTTCAATAGCGTATACAAGGTTATCGAATCCTCTAAGACGATACCCTATACGTTTTCCTTCTGATGTTTGGACTGTTGCACTAGTATCATAAGTTGCTCTAGGACCTACACTTAAAAATAGTTCAATTCGAGCACTTTTTGCTAATTCTACCATTTCATTTATTTCAGAATCTCTTAAAAACATGATCCCTTTAGTCTGTGTGGCTCTGTGGATTATTATATTTTCATCTTCACAAGCATTAATGAGGGAACTTAATGCATTTGGAGTTTGAATTCCTGGAACTTCTAAACGGTATTGTCCTTTATCATTAAATCTTTTATTTGACACATATTCAGTTGTGGCTTCATGGATTCCTAATTTTTCAAGTGATATTCTAGTTTCTTTCATAAGCTATATACCTTTTAAATAATTTTTAATAATTCATTAAGTTTGTAATCTTCCATATTTTCAATGATTTTAAGTTTTTCCATATCATAATCAGGATTTAATATCTTAAATTTTTTTAAAATATCCATTTTAGTTAAAGGATTTTCAGCTTCTCCTAATGGATAATAAGTTTCATCTTCAAATATTTTATTATTATGTTTTGTATTTACTACAATTTTTACATTTGCGGGTCTCTTTTCTGGAAACAATTTAGTTAAATTTTCATCATTTATAATTATTATTTTATTTAATAAATTTTTTATATTATTAATTTCTTCAATGTTACTTTCATTTGTAGTTAATAAGTCTTTTTTAATTAAAGAACCAATTAAATCTATATTTACATTGCCATAAATTAAGGCTATTGCTACTGCAAAGGGTAATGATTGTTTTAAATCTTGTTTATTAAGAGGATTATAATTATCATGTTCTGCTGCTATTTTATATGTATTAACTATAACTTTATCTATTTGATTTATGCTTATTTTATTGTGATTTAATTGATTCTTTAATTTAAATATAGAATCTATTGTAGAGTGAATATGTCTACAGAATGGATATTTTTTATGATAAACTTCATTAATATGGGATTTTTTTAAGTTTTCATTTATATAACCATTTAATAAATCATGACTTATTACAGTGTTAGTTGACATAGCATGAATAAATCCCTCATCCCCATCAATTATTGATTCTGTACCAGTGAAACCATTTTTTGCAAGGTAAGCTGCTAAAATACCATTTGTAACGGCTTTACCTACATGTAAAACTTTTCCCATACTTCCTTGATGATCTGATTCTAAAAGTCCTGAAGATTGCGTTCCTGAAAGTCCTAAAGCAGAAATGATTTGAACTTTATTTAATTTCAATAATTTAGATGCAGTTGCACCAGCAGCTATAGCCCCAATTGTTCCAGTAGAATGAAATCCTTGATTCCTATGATTAGGATTTACTAATTTTCCTAAAGTTATTGATATTTCATAACCAATTATAACAGATTCCAAAAATTCTTTAGAACTTGAATCATTTGATTGTGAAACTGCTAAAGCTGTTGAAAATACTACTGCTCCAGGATGTAATTGTGCAAGTCTATGACCATCATCTAATTCTAAAACATGGGCTGAAACTCCATTAATAAAACCTGCATTTAATGTATTAAAATAAGAATTATCATATCCTATGACTTTACAAGAATCTTGAAATTGTTTAGAATTAGAAAATGGATAATTTAATTCATTTAAAGTTTTTATAAGATATTTAGTAGGAGTTTGATTAATACCCTTAATTGTTACAGCTAAATAATCTAAAAAACATAACTTAATTAATTCAATATCCTTTTTAGATATGTTTTCATAGTTTGTTTCTAAAATAAAATCTGAAATTTTTTCAACAATCATTATTAAATTCTCATTTAATTTATTTAAATAAAAAAAAGTGTAAAAAATTAATTTATAAGAAAAATATTTTAAATTGCACCAGTTAAGACTAATACTATTTGAGCTACGGTTGCAGAACAGATATAAGTCCCTGAAATTACGAATATTGTTACAATAACTCCTCTCCACCCAATACGTTTAAAGTCTTTCCAATCTCTACCAATTCCAATTCCTACATATGCGAGGAATACTGTAACAATTGAGATTAAATCTACTTTAGAAACATAGTAAGTTACAAATCCAGATGTTGGTACAAATGGTAATGCAAGTATACATCCTATAATACTTATATAAATAATGTTTGAAATTTGATATGGTAAGAGTCTCTCCATTAAAAGCCCAACTAATGTAATACCTGATAAAATAAACATTCCTATAAGTGCTTCACCCATTGGATGTTTATAACCTACATAATTTGCTATTACAGTGATGATTGAAAATATCAATAATAATAAAATCCAATATAGGACTCTTTTAAAAGTTATAACTTTTGGATCTGGATCAAATGGCATTTTTAATCATCCCCCAGGGATTTTTCTTCAGAAGATTCAGTAGTTGAAGTATCTTTAGAAGATAATGATATTGAACTTAAAACATCTGGCACATTTCTTCCAATTATAGGTTCTAAATGTTTGTATAAATATTCTGTTAAAGGAATTCCTAAAAATATACTTGCATATATTCCAAAACAAAAAGATAATAAATTACTGAAACCTGCAAATGCTAATAATGTATTGGCCATATTAGGATACATATAAACAAGTGGAGAAATTGCTGCCGCATTCATACTCGCACTTCCAATACCACTTGCCATTGCAAAAGCATAAGGATGTAATGGTAAAACAGATGCACAAACACTTGCTAAAAAACTAATATAAATTGTACCTATCATAGTCCCTATAACAAAAACTGCTAAAACTCCTTTTGCTTCAGGAGATTTAAATCCATATTTATCTATAATAATCCCTAAATTAGGTTCACGACAAATTGAACTTGTCATACCAATTGATTCACGTTTAAATCCTAATAGTAATGCGATAGGTAATGCAAAGAAAATTGTTCCTAAATTACCTAATTCTTGTAAAATAAGTGCAGGGCCTACTTGAGCTAAAACATATAAAGATTGACCACTAGCAACAGCAAGTTTAGCAAGTAAAGGACCTATAAAAACTAACATAGCACCTTCAGCCATTTTAGATTGCTTTTTACCAACGAATTTTATAGGTTTAGCTAAATATAGTATTAAACCAATTATCATTGCATAAAGTAAAGGCATTAATACAATACTTACTGTTTTTGATAAGTAAATCTTTTGAACTCCAATAGACATGGAAATAATAGATATAATTAAAACGGTTATATGAAGTTTATATTCCCGCCAAGGCTTTTTAATTTGTTTATCCGTTTTTTCACGAAATGCATGTTCATGTGGTTGATCTTTTTTAGCAGATATAACTCTCACTTCCAAGGTAAGAAAAAATTATAAACATTTTATTATTGAAGTTCAAAATATTATCTTACAGTTTTAAAATTATAATTAATTATTCTTTATTAACTTCAAATTTATAAATTAATAGTATTTAATTTTTTCAATAATTATAAATTCATTCTAACAATTGGTTTAGCTAAGTGTCTTCGTGCAGAAATAGGTGTTTCATAGAATTTACCTTCAACAAGGGAACGTGAAATTGTTTCAGGGACTTTTTGATTTGAACTAATCTTATTTCCACATTTTTTACATTTAAAACCTTTATTTTTACCTGCAGAAGTCATTCTTTTTCCACATTTACATTTTGGGTTTTTATATTCAACATCTATTAATTTAATTACTTGAAATTTCTCTATATTGAATGTTCCGTGCTCCCCTATTCCACCATAAAGTTTAACTATGTCTTCAGGTAATAATTTTTTAACAACCTTACGAAAATCTTTGGTTGGCTCATATGCCCCACATGCAATTTCTCCAGATTCATCATATAAATTGAAAAACATATGGCCACCTTCAATTATTTTAGGTTTATTTTTAACTTTACCCTGAATAATATAACAACTATATTGTTTCATGTCCTCAATTTTTTTCGCTTTTTCAACATGCATATCTGTATGCTGATTAGTTAAATAAATTCTATACCTTTCAACAGGTTCATTTAATTTAACAATCTTTTTCGCTAATAATAATGTATCTGGAGAGTTACTACGAATTCCATACATTACAGGACATGGAGTTTTTGGTTCAATGGCAATATAATCTTCAGCTTTATCATAATTTTCAAAAGTATCCGGAAAAGTTTTTTTATCCATTTCAATCACTGAATCATAATCAATTGCACGTTTAGTACCATAATTTTCAGGTATCCTGTAAGCTAATAATTCATAGGTATAATCTTTCAATGGACATCCTATTGCAGCAAGAGATCCAATTATTCCTCTTCCTTTTTTAAATTTATAAATATCTGCACCAATTTTTTTGGCAAAATCTTCAGCTTCTTTTATGGTAATAACTGAATGAATAGCTTTATATGAGTAATCAATCATTTCAGGAGTTATTTCACCACTGTAAAATACAACACCTGGGTTAGTGTTGTCACAATCAAACATTGCTAAATCTGAAACAGTTTTTAAAATTAATTCTTTAACAAAATTAATATCTGTACCTTCATATGGAATTTTGAAGTGTATTGCGCCATTTCCTCTAGTTTTAAATCGGGCAAATGGATTTAATCTAATTAATCTTGGAAAACCTTCTATTTCAATTTTGTTTTCTTTTAATTCGTCGATTATTTTAGCACCTAAATAAGTTGTGCACATTCCATTTGGAGAGTCAGTATCATCTATACCTATATGAAGAAATTTTATAAAAATCACCTACAAGAAAAAATAATTTATAATAATTATTATATAGTTTCCAAAATATATAATATATTATAATAATTAATATTTTCTTATTTAAATATATTAATTAGTTTAAACTGGATAAAAAAATTATTTAAGATTTTATACTGAGGTAATTATCTATGAATAATAGGGCTCAATTGATACAAGGGATACATCAACTATTAATTAATGAAGGATTTGAAACATCTCATATTTATGAACATAGTTGTTTTGATATGATTGCTCGTAAAAAAGCATTATTATTAATGTTAAAAATCCTTATAAATGTTGATAGTGTTAATGAAGCACATGTTGAAGAAATTAGAGGATTATCTAATTCTTTTTTAGCTTCACCTATACTTGTTGGTTTAAAAAGTAAAAATCATCTTCTTGAAGAAGATGTTGTTTATGAAAGACATGGTATTCCTACAATAGGTGTTCAAACTCTTAAAAATATGATTATGTATGATGAATACCCTGAAATTTTAGCAGATCGTGGAGGGTATTATGTTCAAATTAATGGAAATGTTTTAAAAGAATATCGTGAAGAATATTCTTTATCCCTAAAAGATTTAGCTGATTTAGCTCATGTTTCACGGGCAACAATGTATAAATATGAGAATGGTAAAGTTAGAGCGAATACTGAAACAGCAATGGCTTTAGAAGATATTTTAAACACAAAAATAACATTAGATATTGACCTATTCAAACCATATAAAAATGATGAAGAAATAAAATTAAAAGCTGACTTATCTACTAATGATAATCGTGTTAAAGATTTAGCTAAATTAGGTTTTGGAATAGTTTCAACAGAAAAAAGTCCTTTTGATGCTTTAGCTAAATTAAATAATCCTAAAATTAATCCAAATAACCCATTAATTACTAATTTAGAGAATAATCGGAACTCAAAAACACTTAAAAAAATGGCAATAACTTTAAAAGATTTATCTTTAATTACATTATCTGACTCTTTTTTCATAGTGAATAATAAAAAAATTGGTGAATCACTAGATGGTATACCTGTAGTTAAATCCTGGGAAATGAAAGAAGTTGGAGATTCTGCTGAATTTTTAAAAATAGTTAAAGAAAGAAGAGATAATTAAAAAAAAATAATATATTATAAATTATTTAAAGTATTAAATGTTGATTCTGCTTCTTTTATACTAGCTATTCCAACAGTTATCATGTCAGCAAATTCTAATTTTTTAATGAATTCAAATGCTTCTTTAGGTTGTAGTATACCTACTGCTAATGCTTTTTGAATTATTATTTTTTTATCTAATTCTTTTAATAGTTTTGTTAACTTGATTTGATCATCTTTTAAGAAAGATTCACTATCCATAGTGTAACCATATTTATTAACTGGTATCATATAAAAATCAAAATCATTTCTTATTGGAGAATCTAATAATTTTTTTGTTGTTTCAAATGGTGAAAAAGTTATTAGTCCACTGAAAATGTTTAATTTATTTATCTGATTTAACATATTTTCAAGGTATTTCCAGTCATAACTGTTAACTAAAAATTCATCTATTAACATTATACTTGGATTGTATTTACTTAATTTATGAATATCACTTAACCAATCTACTTCTTTTGCTTTTTCATAATCAGGCATTAAATAATTCACATTAGATTTACCGATTGTTGCAATGACCTCCATTTCAACACCATTTTCACATGCCATATCATAAGCTTTTAATAAATTTTCATGATTAACTAAGTTTATAGATCTTACACCTAAATCATAAGCTTTTTGGATTATTTTAGCTATATTTTCAGGTTGAGTTTCTAAATCTAATTCATATAAACGAGATCTATGTCCGAAATATGTTTCTCCTGTGAATGTAGCTGTTCCAAGAATTGTTTTTGAAATTTCTTTATCTTTGAATTTTAATTTTTCATTGAAAATATTTAACACCTACTCATTATTCTTCTTCTATTATTACTGCAGTACCATATGCTAATACTTCTTGCATATATTGAAAAATGCTGTTAGAATCATATCTTAATGAGATTATAGCATTTGCATCTAATTGTTGTGCATGTTCTATGCATAAATTTAATGCTTCTTCACGTGAATCTTGTAACATTTTAACATATTCTTTAATTTCACCACCAAATAAAGATCTAACACCCGCAGTAAGATTTCCACCAACACCACGACTTCTAACAGTTAAACCATAAACAAAACCTTTAGATTCAACAACTTTAAAACCCGGAAGGTAATTAGCAGAAGAAATTGGAAACTCATCAATTGAAACCATAATTTTTCACCTCAACATGATTCTATTTTAAATTTATTCTTTTTCTACTACAACTGCAGTACCATATGCTAATACTTCTTGCATATCTTGAGAAATACTGTCAGAATCGAATCTTAATGAAATAATTGCATTTCCACCTAAGTCTTTAGTGTGTTCAATACATCTATTTAATGCTTCATTACGTGTTTCTTCCATCATTTTCACATATTCTTTAATTTCACCACCAAATAAAGATCTAACACCAGCAGTAACATTTCCACCAACACCACGACTTC
>DAGJ01000021.1:551-180930 GCA_002495685.1 Methanobrevibacter sp. UBA412 | reverse complement strand
TTGAAACCATAATTTTTCACCTCTTTTTTTATAATAATTTTTAAATATTAGATTAAACTAAAGTTGTATTATGATTAATTACAACCTTTTTAATTCTAAAAATTTATTTTATTCAAAAATCATTAAGAATAATATGATTTAAAAAGTTTATAAATTTTTATAAAAAAATATATAAAATTTTTATTAATATGAAAATAGTGTGAAAAAATATTTATAGTTAATGTAAAACTTTATAGAGAAAAAATTTGTTAAAAGGTTTTTTTAATTAATAAAAAAATTAATTTTATTTATGTATTATAAAAGTAATTTATTTTAAATAATTAATATAGGAGAGAATGAAAAAAATGAAAGTTCTTGTTGCAGATGCAATTAATGAAGATGGAATAGCTATGTTAAAAAATGAGATGGATGTTGTTGTTAATACAACTATATCTCCTGAAGAATTAGTAGCTACTATTAAAGATTTTGATGGAATAGTTGTTAGAAGTAGAACTAAGATGACTAAAGAAGTTATTGAAGCTGCTGACAATTTAAAGATTATTGCAAGAGCCGGTGTTGGTGTAGATAATATAGACATCGATGCAGCTACAGAAAATGGTGTTATGGTTGTTAACTCCCCAGAATCAACTAGTATTACTGTTGCTGAACATACTATGGGATTATTATTAGCTATGGCTCGTAAAATTGCTATTGCTGATAAATCTGTTAAAGATAATAAATGGGAAAAGAAGAAATTTATGGGAGTTGAACTTAGAGGAAAAACTCTAGGTGTTATTGGAATGGGAAGAATTGGTTCTCAAGTTGTAAACCGTTGCAAAGCTTTTGAAATGGATGCAATAGTATATGATCCTTATTTACCTGATGATGTTGCAGAACAAATGGGTGTAAGATTAACCGATTTAAATACTGTTCTTAAAAATGCTGATTTCATAACTATTCATGTTCCTTTAACTGAAGAAACTAAACATTCTATTAGTGATGAACAATTTGATTTAATGAAAGAAAATGCATTCATTGTTAATTGTGCTCGTGGTGGAATTATTGATGAAGAAGCTTTATACACAGCTTTAAGTGAAAATAAAATTGGAGGCGCTGCTTTAGATGTTTATGAAAATGAACCTCCTAAAGATAATAAGTTAATAACTTTAGATAATATTGTTTTAACCCCACATATTGCAGCATCTACCAAAGAAGCTCAAAAAGGTGCAGCTATTATAGTAGCTGAAGAAATTATAGATTTAAATAATGGAAAAACTCCTAAAAATGTTATAAATTTACCAAGAATAGATAACAGACTTAAAAACGAACTCAAACCTTACATGGAAGTTTGTGAACGTTTAGGAAGTTTCATATCCCAATCATTAAAAGGAAAAGTTAAAGAAGTAGAAATAATCTACTGTGGTGAATTAGCAAGTCTTCAAAACCAAGACATACTCGGAAGATGTGTCTTAAAAGGTATTCTTGATTCTATTTTAAACAGTTCCGTAAATACAGTGAACTCTTTAAACATGGCAAAAACAAGAGGAATTAAAATTACCGAAGGAAAAACAGATAATGCTAAAGGTTACGATTCTTTAGTTAAAGTTCGAGCTAAAAGTACTAAAGACAGTTTTTCTGCAGAAGGAACATTTATACATGAACCTAAAATAGTTAAAGTTAACGAATATTGGGTAGATGTTAAACCTTCAGGAAACATGTTTATAGCAAAATATAAAGATGTTCCAGGAACTATTGGTTTAATTGGTACAAAATTAGGAGAATATAAAGTTAATGTTGGAATCATGCAAGTAGGAAGAGATGTTGCTGGTGGAGAAGCAATAATGATTTTAACATTAGATCATCCAGTACCAGATAAAGTAATTAAAGAATTAATAGATTTAGATTATGTATTTGATGCAACTAAATTAAAATTATAAATATAAATTTCTTGCAAAAAATTCATATCTTTAATTTTTTTTTAAAATTTTTTAAATATTTTTACTTATTTTTATAATTATCATTTTCTAATTTATTAACATCAATATAGATTACTCTTTGATTATTAGCTTTAGCTTCATTATATTTTTTCATAAAAGCATCATATTCTTTAGTACTGTCATCTTCAGAAAAATCATAATCTTCTGGATAACCATGCCCTATTTCATCTTGTAAATCCTGTAAATCATCTAACATTGCATCCTGATTTTTATCATCATAATCACCAAGAGTATATTTTACAGAATCCCCATAAGCATCATAAGCACAAAAACTAGGAATTTCATAAGGTAAACAAATAATCATATGAAATAATCCATGTTTACTAAATGTCATTAAATCAGCATTACTAGGTTGTGCACTTGGACCTGGATGAGAATGAACAGTACCCCAAATCCGTTGAGAAGGTGGCATTAAACCTTCATTAAAAGTTGCACCTGTATTTGAAGTTTCACCAGGTAAAAAAAGTAAACTATCTAAAATAAGTTTATTATCCTTAACATGACCATCAAAGAATGCTAAAAACTCATTTGGATAAGATTCCTTGGCATAATAAATTACAGAATCAATAACTTTATTATCCACACACACTTCATTAAAATTTCTTTTATCATTACTTAATACTTTTGAAATAAATTTATCAAATACCATAAATATGACACTTCCTTATTTATTATGTTTTTTATTTTTAATCATGTTTTAAATTAATTGTTTTAAAAAAATCATTTGAAAACATTTCAAGATTACAATCTATATAAAGGTAATTTCTATAAGAGATTGTATCTGAATTGGTTTTTGGATTAAAGCCCTTAATTTTTTTATTTTTTTTATAAAATCCGATTCCTCTTTTTTCCCATACTGGAAGATTATTTAAATTTATTCCTTTATCAAATAACAAGTTATGAATATCACTAGACTTTAATCCTTTAATTTTTTCATTAGCTATTTTAGAAGAATAATCTTTTTTTAATACCCAAATTCCATAAGCATTCTTACAGTTTCTCCAAGCTTCATCTTGTCTCCATTTAAAATATGTGTTTATATCATTAAAAGGGAGGGGTATTATTCTTGAATCAAAAGAAATTAATGGTAATTCATCTAAATCAAAAAAATCGTTTAAATGTTTAGTTATTGAACTAGATGCCAAACTTGAAAAAACAGAATCTATCTTTTCAACTCTATTAGAAAATGGTATCTCAGAAAGTAAAATATTTATTTCATCAGAAAAAGTATAAATAAATTTAGGTGAAAATTCAGTAAATAAATCTTTACATACTTCAATCATTAGTTTAGCAAAATTAGAATCATAAGGTTTTTCTAAATTTAATGTTTTTGCTAAAGTATGGAATTTTCTACCATCTAAACGTAAGACAATATTTGACCCTTTAGGTACTTTTAGATTGGAGTATATTTCATAATCTTTCAAAATTTTCACCTGAAAAAAAATAATTAAGTTTATTACTTTTTATGTACCACTAAGTAATGTTTCATTGAAATGTTTTAATAATTTTATTGCAGAGAAAGCTGCTAGCATACTGGTTTTAGGATTAGTAGCACATGGTAAATTTTCACATCGAGTAGTGAATTTTCCGAAATCACCTGTAACAACTACTTCATGAACATTCCTATCAACTTTTGGATCAACTATAACTTTAACATCAATATCCATTTTACATGCTAAACTTAATGTAGCAGCTACATTAATGTTAAATGGAAATTTTTTAACTGCTTGTGATGCTTTACCTTCGAATAATATTTCTTCTTTATTAACATCTTTTCCTAAAGATTTAGGTGATTTTCTTGTTGTTAGTTTAGCTTCTTTAATTTCACCAACAGATGCAGCTTTTATACCATCTAATCCGAGTATTGCTCCAGATGGAGTGTAAATTTTAGCATTATGTTTTTTTGCAGTTTCAACTACTTCATTCCTAAAATTTTCATCCATTAAAGCTCCAACACTCATTATAATCATGCTTTTTCCTTTATTTAAAACTTTTAAAGCATATTCATTAACTGAACTTGGGGATGCTGCTTCTAAAACTAAATCAACATTATCTATTAAATCTTCAATATTTATAACTGCTATACCATTAGCAATACTAGCTAAATTTTCAGCTTTTTCCATATCACGATCATAGAAATGTTTGATGCTTATATTTTTCTCAGTTGCTAAAATATTGTTCACTATAAGATTTGCTATAGCTCCACAACCTATAATTCCAACTTTCATAAATAATCACTTTTATTTTTTTTATATTTATTTGATTTTTCTATTTTCATAAATTAATTATTTTTCATAACTTTTATACTTTTAATAAATCTTATTTTTTTTAGAAAAAATATTAGATGAATTTTAAAAGTAAAAAATCGTTTAAATGTTTAAAGTATCATATTAATTAGTTTTTTTATACTTTAATCATGATTTATAGAGAAAAAATAAAAAAATTTAATAACTTAATAATTTTTAAAAAAAATTAATAAAAAGAAAAAAGAAAAAAACTTAAAATCTTATTCAACCTTTTCAGTAGGATCTTGGATTTTAGGTTCAGCTTCTTGTGTTTTTGGAGCTTTTGGTGTTGGTGCTTCTACATTAGGAGTAGGTGTAGGTCTAACTCTTTGAGCTTGTGGTTTATGAATTAAATCTTGTGGATCTATTAACATTATATCCCCAATAGCTTTTACTTTATCATATCCAACATCAAGTAATCCTTCTTGATGATATGAATTTACATTTTCTTCTTCAGGGACCATTCTTAACCCACTAGTAAAAATATCTCTTATTCCTACATTTTTCTTTTCAGGTTCTAATGCTTTTACTCGTAGTTTGGAAATAGTTCCATATTTAATGTTAAGTACAACATCAGCTACTTGTCCTACATATTGCCCTGCTATAGTATATATATCTAAATCATAAAGACTGGAAACTTCTACCATTTTTTCACCATTGTAAATTATTTATATAATATTGATATTATTTAACTAAATTTCATATATTAGTTATTTTGTTTGATTAACTTGTTTTATTAGATTTTTACTATGATTTAAAGTTATTTTCATTAGAAAATTTAGTTAAACTTTAAGTAATATATTATTTTTTTTTATTAGTATAAAAAGTTTTTGTTAAAATTCTATTAAAATAAAAATTTTAAACTTATAATTAAAATTAAGGCTTAATAAGCGTTATTGGTTCTTAAATTAAAAGTATATTTTTCATAATAGTGTTTTAAATGAAATTTGATAAAATTGATTAATTTAAATTAAGTTTAAATTATACTAAATTTAATATAGTAATTAGTATAATTTTACTTTTAAAGAAATATTTATGATTATTTAATTTTGGAGAGATAAATGTGTGGGATACATCTAAAGATTATAGAATTTTAATTGCTGTTAAATCTAAAGAATTATTTATGAGAACTGTTCAAACTGGTGCGTTTAGAGGTCATTGGAATAAAAAAATGGCTCTTGAATCTGCAGATAATATGGATGCTCATTTTCAATCATTACTTTATTCATATCTTGAAGGTGATGAGTTAAGTAATTCTCCAGATGTTAATAAATTAGAGGAAGAGGCTAATTATGTTATACATTATTTAGGGGGAGAAGAATGGAATCATATTTTTCTTAATAAAGCACCTAAAGAAGAAAGAGAGAAAACTGAAGAGAATGTTGCCAAGGTTCAATTCTTTTTAAATACAATTTTAGGTTTACGTCATAGATTATCTTTAGGTCCAATTAATGATCCAATTATTGGGATAGATATTTTAGTTGGAGAAATCATGAGTGTTAGTAAACATCCTAATGCTGATTCTTTAATGATTTGTAATGTTAACCTTAAAAAAAGAGCAATTACTGTTGTTACTAATAATTTAGATGTTAAAGAGGGTAATCATGTTGCTGTTGCGATGTTACCTCCACAAAGTTTTATGGACATTGCAAGTGAAGGGATGTTTCTTGGTGTGAATGGTGTTGTTTTAAAAGATGTTAAAGGTGAATTAGGAGAGTTACCTAATGGTATTCCTATGGAATCTTTAAATGATACTAGAAATCTTATTGAAGGATTTCTTCAAAAGAAATAAAAAATGAGTTGAAAAGGAATAATTTTAAGTATTAAATTTAACGTAAGTTAAATCCAATTAATTTTGGTTTAGTCATATCATGTACGGCATATTTTATTCCTTCTTTTCCTACTCCACTGGATTTAACTCCTCCAAATGGCATGTTGTCTGTTCTGAATGTTGATTGTTTATTTATCCACACAGTTCCTGCTTCAATTTCATTGGCACATTTTAAACCATTATGCATGTTTTCTGTGAATACACCGGCTTGTAAACCATATTGTGTATTATTAGCTGTTTTTATAGCTTCTTCAACACCATCAACATGAATGATTGGGGCTATTGGCCCAAATGTTTCATTAGATACTACATCCATATTCATATTAACATTGTCTAAAACGGTAGGTTGATAAAATGTGTTTTTACGTTTTCCACCTGTTAAGAGTTCAGCCCCATCAGATATTGCATTATCAACTGTTTTTTCAACATTGATTGCAGCATTTTCATCAATTAATGGTCCCATATCCATATTTTCATCCATAGGATTCCCAATTTTTAATTTTTGTGTTTCTTTAACTAATAAATCTGTGAATTCTTCTGCGATAAGATTATCTACAATTATACGTTTAACACCCATGCATACTTGTCCAGAATATAGGTAAGCTCCATTTACTGCTCCTTTTACAGCTTTTTTTATATCTGCATCATCAAGTACTATTAAGGGATCGTTTCCCCCTAATTCTAATGTGATCTTTTTCATTCCAGCACGTGATGCTATAAATAATCCTGTTGCAACACTACCTGTAAAAGATATTTTATTTATATTTTCATTAGTTATTAATGCATCACCAATTTCACCACCCATACCAGTAATTGTGTTAATTACTCCTTTAGGAAATTCTTGTGCAATAATTTCAGCCATTTTAAGTCCTGCAAGAGGTGCTTGCATACTAGGTTTAAAAACAGTGGTGTTTTTTGCTGCTATTGCTGGGGCTATTTTATGAATTGCTAAATTTACAGGATAATTAAATGGTGTTATTGCTGCTACAACACCTAATGGGATTCTTTCAGTAAATGCAAAAAAACCTTTACCTCCTAAACCTGCATCTAATGGTACTGTTTCACCATAAATTCTTTTAGATTCTTCTGCAGATAATTTTAAAGTATCTATTGATCTCTCCATTTCACCTAAAGATTGTTTTATTGGTTTTCCTGTTTCTTGTGTTATGATTTTTGCAAATTCTTCTTTTTCATTTTTTAGATTTTCAAAAGCATCATATAATTTTTCAGAAACTTTACGTGCACTCATTTCAGTTAATGAATTTTTAGCTTGATTTGCTGCATTAACTGCTTTTTTAACTTCATTTCTATTAGCAATAGGTACAGTGTCAACTATTTTTCCATTGTAGGGGTTTAAAATTTCTTTATGTTCATCTTTATCATAATTTTCCCCATTTATTAACATTTTCATTAATAGTCCTCCATTAATAATTTTTTTTATAATCTTTGAGGTAAATTTCCAATTATTTTACCTTTATTATTTATTAATATGGTATCTTCTATTCTAACTCCAAAATTTCCTTCTAAGTAAATTCCAGGTTCAACTGTTACAATCATATTATTTTCTAGTATAGTGTGGTCTCTTGTAGATAATGTTGGGGCTTCATGAATATCTAAGCCTAAGCTATGTCCGGTAGTATGAATGAATTTATCTCCATATCCATAATCAGTTATAATATCTCTTGCAACAGCATCAATTTTTGAACCATCAATTCCAGGTTTAATTGCTTTTATAGCTTTATCATGAGCTTCAAGCACAATATCGAATATTTCTTCTTGTTTTTCAGTGCTAGGATAAGTTCTTGTTGTGTCTGAACAATAACCTTGATATTTACATCCGTAATCAATTAATATATGAGGATCTAAAGGTTTAGGGCTTACAACTGCATGAGGTAAACTACTATTTGCTCCTGATGCTACTATGGTGTCAAATGATTCTACTTCAGCACCATTTTTACGCATTAAATAACCTAATTTGTATGCTGTTTCCCATTCACTTATACCTTTTTCAATTAAAGATCTTGGATTTAATTCTAATAATGATTTATGTGCAATATTCATTGCTGTATCTATTTTCTTTATCTCATCTGAAGATTTAATCATTCTTTCTTCGGCCATGAATGGTTCAATGTTTAATTTTAAATCATTATTGAGTTTTGTAAAACTATTTACAGTTAAATTATTTTCTATTGCGAAATTAGTTAAATTTTCTTTTTTTAATATTCTTTTGAGTTCATCATATGATGTAAATTGTTGAATTTCTATAGAACTAGTTTTATTAGCTATTTCCATATCCATTTCTGCAACGTATATTATTGGGTTTTCTTTTAATATAGCGAAAGCAAAACTTTGGGGTAAGTATCCTGAAATGTACCTAATATTATTAAAATCTGCTAGTAACATTCCATCATAATTATTTTCTTCTAATTTTTTCACTATATTGTTTAAGTGAATATTTTTACTCTCATTTGCCATAATATAATTTTCCTTCTTATTTATTTTTATTAATTTTTAATTAATGATTTGATTATAATATTATAATAAATTTTATTAACTTTATATAACAATTATTATATTATATCAAAAATTATAAATAAATTTTAATAAAAGGAGTCAATATGTTTTCAGATATTCCAATCAAATATTTTAATGGTACTCATAGGGTTAAAGAACCTAAAGAAACTATTAAAAATTATGAAGATAAATTAAGAGTTGCAGGTATTACACGTTTAACTGAAATTACTGATCTTGATCGTGTGGGAATTCCTGTTTTTTCTGCAATAAGACCAACTGCTCAAGAAGGAAGTGTAAGTGTTTATGCAGGTAAAGGAATTGGTAAACCTCAAGCTAAAGCTTCTGCTATGATGGAAGGTTTTGAAAGATATTCTGCTGAAAAACAAAAAATTGATAATGAAAATATAATTATTGGTACTTTTGATGATATGGTTAATCCTGTTGATTTTGAAAGTTTAGTTTTACCTCAATCTGTTGATATTGAAAGTCTAAAGGGTTTAGAGTTAGAATGGGGTAAAATGACAGATATTGTGTCCGAAGAAGAATTTGATGTTCCTATTAATTTAATTTATCATCCATATATTCCAAGTAATGAAAATGTTAATAGTTTTGTTAAGGGAAATACTAATGGTTTGGCTTCAGGTAATGTTTTAGAGGAAGCAGTGCTTCATGGGATTTTTGAAGTTGTTGAAAGAGATGCTTGGAGTATTTTTGAAGAAACTAAAAAAAATCGAAAAGAAATTGATTTGGATACTATTAAAAGTGAAGATATTAATAATATTTTAAATAAGTTTGAAAATGAATCTGTGAATATAAATTTATTAGATATTACAGCTGATGTGGAAATTCCAACTATAGCTGCATCAAGTGATGATACTTTATTAAAAGATGCAGCTTTATTAACCTTAGGTGTTGGAACCCATTTAAATCCTGAAATTGCTGTTTTACGTGCTTTAACCGAGGTTGCTCAAAGCCGAGCCACTCAAATTCATGGTACTCGTGAGGATACTGCTCGTGCAGATTTTATGAGAAAAGCCGGTTATGGTCGAATGAAAAAAATCAATAGTCATTACTTCAAATCAGAAGGAGATAAGATTAATTTAAGTAGTATTGATAATAATAGTAATATTTCTATTAAAAAAGATATTGATACTTGTATTGAAAAATTAAGTAATGTTGGTTTAAATAAAATATTATTTAAAGATTTAACACGATCTGAAATTGGAGTTAATGTTGTTCGAGTTATTATTCCTGGTGCGGAACTTTTTGCACTTGATCCTTCTAGAAGAGGAGAACGTGCTGTTGAATATGATTTAAATCATTGAAATAAATTTATGGAAACCTTTTATTATGTTAAATAAGAAGATTATAATTTTTACAGGTTTATCTATTTCTTTTGAAGATGCTGAAAAAATTTTGCATGCTGATTATCGATTCCCAGTTAAAAGAGGGGATGTTCTTAATGCTTTAAATGATAAACCTGATATTATTGGGATTATTGATGGTGTTTTTCACCAACATCCTGCAGTTAGTCATAAAGAAATTATGAAAGCAATGAATGAAGGTGTAACTGTTGTTGGTGGAGGCAGTATGGGTGCTTTAAGAGCTTCTGAATTAGATGATTTAGGTATGATTGGTATTGGTAATATTTATAAACAATACAGAGAGGGTATTTTAAATTCAGATGATGATGTTGCTGTAACATTTGATCCTGAAAGTCAAACTGTTTTATCTGAAGCTTTAGTTAATGTGAATTATAAATTAGATTTAAGTGTTGAAGAGGGAATAATTGATAATGAATTGGAGAATCATATATTAAATGTTGCTAAATCAATTTATTATCCTAAAAGAACTTATTATAATATTTTTAAAAAATCTGAGTTAAGTGATGAGATTAAGGATGAATTAATTGATTTTATTACCAAGGTTCCTGATATTAAAACTTTAGATGCTATAGAAGTATTAAATTATATTAAATCATTAGTATGATTTTATGCTTGAGGAGTTTTTATGAGTATTGAAGATAAAATTAATGGGGTTAAAGAGGAACTTAGAGGTAAACATGTTGCTATTGCATTTTCTGGAGGGGCTGATAGTAGTTTACTTTCTAGTTTGATTGTTGAAGTTTGTAGAGATCCTATTGCTATTACTATTGATAATGGTTTAATGCCTACAGGTTTTATTGAAAATTCTAAAAAGATTGCTCATAAAATTGGTATTTCACAGAAAATTGTTAAAATTGACCTATTTAATGTAGATGAGTTTATAAAAAATAAAGGAAATCGGTGCTATCTTTGTCGTCAAATCATGTATGATAAAATTAAAGAGGTAGCACATGATGAATCTATTGATATTATTGTAGATGGAAATAATATAAGTGATCTTTTTGATGATCGTCCAGGGATTTTAATAACTTATAAAAATAATTTTTTAACACCTCTTATAAATGAAGGCATAAGCAGTGATGAAGTAAAAAAATATTTAAAAGAAAATAATATTGAATATAACAAATCAACAACATGCCTTGCAACACGAATAAAAACAAATATTCCCTTAAATCATGAAAATATTAAACGTATTGATTATGGTGAAGAGTTTATTAAAAACATAAATAAGGATGAAACAATTAAAATAAGAGATAATAACAATAATGCAGAAATAGAAATAGAAAAACCATATGAATTAGATGAAAATAAAATCAATTTAATAGGTAATAAGCTTAAAACATTAAAATTTAATAATATTTTACTTAATATCACTCCTAAGACTAATAAAAATAGGATGATAAATTTCAAATCAGAACAGAGTATATCAGAAATTAAATTACCTTACACAATAAATATTTCAAATAGTATTGAAAAATTAAAAGAAATAGGGAAAATTAAAACTTTAAATAATAATACACTTATTTTAAGTTTTAATAATAAAAATGTTATAATCTCTGAGAAAGGCAAAATCATAATAGAAAATGTTAAAGACTTCGCTGAGAGTAAAGAAACATTAATTAATATATTACCTTTTATTAGAAGGAATATTTAAAATAAAATTTAATTTTATTTTATTAACTATTTTTTTTGTTGAAGTTTTACAAAATCCTTAAAGGACATTTTTTCTTGACTAACTAATTTTTTTTCAACATGTTTTTCATGTATATTTGAAACTAGTTCTTCTTTATCTTCAGCAGAATAAGTTTCTTCAGATAAAATTCCTTTTAATGTTATAATTTTACCGTCTAATTTAAATTCAGTACCATCAGCTTTAACTTCAATTAATTTAATTTCTAATTTTGTTGCTTTTTCTAAAACATCATCTGTAAGAATATCATATTTTAGAAATAAATTTTGATGAGGGTATACTTCATTTACAGTTCTTTTTATAACATTTTCAAATAATTCTATGAGATTTTTTATAACTGGTAAATTGTTTTCCCAGTAATAACCTAACATGACACTTAATTGAATATTGTTTTCTTTATAAACTTCTCCCACTCTAACTCTTATTCCTATTGTACTAGGAGTATCTTTAATTATTAAAATAGGTTGTGATTCCATATGTTTTCCACCATAAATTTAGATAAAAAAAATTTTAAAAGGAATTTATCATAATTCTTTTTAAAGATTTATAGAAAAAATTTTTTAGATAAAAAAAATGATTTAAAAAAAAAGGAAAGTGAAAAAAATGGTTTTTTCTCACTTTTTTATAATTTTTCGTTTTATATTAAAGCTTTAATCAAGTCACTTGCTCTAACAAGACCTATAAGGTCTCCTTCAATTCCAATTACTGGTAATTGTTCAACATTTAATGACTTCATTTTTTCTGCACATGCAGATACTTTAGTTTTAGAATTAGCTGTAGTTACTTTATCAGAAGCTACATCACGAACAACTTTATCTGTGAATTTAAGTTTATTTTTTTCAATGTATAATACACTTGTACTGTCCCAAGACCATTTGTCTCCTTCAGTACCTACAGTAGAGTCATGTTGTGTTGTTTCACTTCTAACTTCACTTTCTGCTATGAAATCTGTTTCAGTAAGTATTCCGCTCATTTTTCCTTCATTATTTAATCCGATTAATGATTTTAATCCGAATAATGCCATGTTTTCAAAAGCAACGTTTAAAGGTGTTTGATCCCATGCAGTTGGAACTGTTTTTATCATATAATTTTCCACAGGATCTTTAATATCCATTTCAGTTAGTGCTAATGATACAATATCAAATGCTGTTACAATTCCAGCTAAATCTTCACCCTCAACAACTGGAACTCTTCTTACATTATTTTTTACCATTTTTTTAGCTACTTCTTCAATAGGTTCATCTAATTCAGCAGTAACTAAATCTCTTGTCATTAACATTGCTACTTGTTCTTCATCAGGATTAGTTATTAAGTCAGAACGGGTTAATATTCCTACTAATTTTTTAGAACCTTCTTTAACTACAGGAACAACTGATACATTTTTTTTAACAATTATTTCTAAAGCTTTTTCACGTGTTCCAGGAACACTAACATAAACAACATCTTCAGACAATATGTCTTTTACTAACATTAATATCACCATATACTATTTTTTTTGTATAATATTATTCTATTTATTCTTAATCTGATTTAATTTAAAATAGGTAAAATATCTCCTGTTTTTTCTTTATTTATCTTTTTATTCTTTTATGATTCTTTAAAATATTATATATTTTATACTCTTTACACTAAAATCAGCAAGAATAAAGAAAAAAATTTTATTATAATAATTTTTTTTTAAATTAGTTTATAAAATTTTATTAATTTTTTTAAAGATTTTTACATTAAATTAATAATATAATACTATTAGTTTATTATTTTATTTTTATTTTATATAACTTTTATGCAAAAATGTTTTAAATAGTGTTTAAAAAAAGAATAAAGGTTTTAGTAAAAAAAAATAAAAAAGTTTAAAATTTAAAAATAAATTTTTTTTAGTGGATTACTAAAACTTTACATTTAGCAGCTTTAACTACTCTTTCAGCAACACTACCCATAATGAAACGATCAAATCCAGTTTTACCAGAACTGCCCATTACAATTAAATCGATATTTTCATTTTCTGCTGTTTTTAGTATGACATCAGCTGGAGAACCTTCACCTATTTTAGTAGTTACTTTTACATTTTCCCCAATATCATTTTTAGCATTGCTTAAATTATTTTTAACATCTTCTTTAAGCATTTCAGTTATTCTGAAGGTAGTATCATCTGCAGGTAAACCTACTGAAAATGAGTTTTCCACTACACTTAAAATGATTAATTCTGCATCACAAGTTTCTGCAAGGAATAATGCGTCCTTTTCAGCTTTTTGTGCATATTTAGAACCATCAGTTGGGAATAAGATTTTTTTATATAATTGTTCTTCCACCATGTTATCACCTTTTTTTTATTTTATATAATTTGAATGAATAAAATCTTTTTCAATTAAAATATTATTTTATTAGTTATTAAATTTATGTATTAAAATTTTATAATATTCTTATTGAATAAATATTTAATATGTTCTGTTTCTGTTCTGTTTATTAAACTTAAGTAGTTATTTTTTGATAATTTTTTAACTACCATTAATTGTGCTGTATTACCTTCTGTAATAATAGTTTTATTAATTATTGAATTTAATAATTGATTATTAGCTTGGGCACATATATTAGTTGTTGCAAATTCAAGTATTGTTCGGGGTGGAACATAATGCTTATTTTGTGCTCTCATAATTTTAAGTGTATATTCTAATTCCCTAAAAATATTTGGTGTATTTACCATTAAATTGTCTGTTCCAATTAATGGTTTTAATCCTGTTTTTAAAATTTTTTTTATAGGAGGAGTACCAACAGCTAAAGTTGCATTTGCTCTAGGACACAAAGTTATAGATGAATTTGAATTTTTTAACAAATCAATATCATTTTTAACAGGAATAGTAACATGAACTATTTGTTTAAAACCTGAATCAACACTTAATTCAATTTCGCTCTTACCTTTTTTTTCTATTGACTTTCTTTGTGCATTTTCACTTTCTGCAGCATGAATTGATGAAATTTTCCCTTTTTTATCACATTCGTCAACAATTATATTAGCAACTTCTTGACTTATTTCACCAAATCCACTTGGCGCCAAACCATCTGCTATTTTTAATAATTTCCGTGCATTAATTTTTACTTTATGTAAATCCGGGTTATCCCCGTAAAAACTATTATCTCTTCCAAGTATTATTGGATTTATTGGAATATTTTCAGATGCTTTTTTTAATAATTTAACCCCTTTAATCCCACCTTCACGATAATCAATAAAGTGAGTTGTTCCACTTTTTAACATTGTCCACATTGCATCCTGCATAGATGAAATTAAACTATTTTCATCAGCACTTTCTAATGCTTTATGTTTAATACCATTTGGCGGTTTTACTATCTCACTTAATGATAAACCATCCCCTTCATCTTTAATTATAGAATCCCCAATATGAGTGTGAGCATTTAAAAATGATGGACAAATTATACAATTTGTAGCATCTAATATTTTTCCTTCTTTAATATCCGGTGATATTTCAAGAATACACCCATCATCTATTAAAATATTTTCTTTTGAGGGAACAAGATTTAAACCTTTTAAAACTATCCCATTACTTATAGTTATCATAAAAATCCTTTATTATTAGTTTATTAATATAAAATATGAGAATATTAATTTTTATTTATTTTTCATAGTAACTTATTGCTTCGTCTTGTTTCATATCATAGTAAAATTCCATTTTACCCTCTTTTATTTCCACTACATCAACCATTTCATATATTTCATCTCCTAATGTAGAATCTATATTTTTTAATTGATTTGGGAATTGATCTAACAAGTGTGTATCATAAACTAATCGAGTTTCATCTTCAAATAGTGCTCCATAAAATATATCTGCTTCAACAAGGTCTTGGAATAAATGACTTCCAAAGGATAATTCTGGAACATATCCTACTTCACTATATGATACTTCTAGTATTGCGAAGAAGTCACTAATATCTGCAAAAGTTACAGGTATTCCAAGTTCAGGTGAAGATGTGCCTATTCTTCCAGGGACTATTAACATTAAGTTTATATTTTCATGTTTATAGTAATCATTTATTTTTCCAATTATACGAGCTATGTTAGATTTTTTATTGTAAGGGAATTCATAATATTTATGTGGATCTACAGTTACAATTACATCTATGTTTTCTCTTCTAGATCTTCCCATACTTGCATCTTTAATATGGAATAGAATATTATCTTGTATTTGAGGGATTTCAATATTTTCATTTGATTTGGATATGGATAATGGTCTACATTGTACTAAGTTTACTACAAATGAGTGTTGTTTTCCTATATTTACTGTGAATTCTATATCTACTGGGAAGTTGTAGTTTTCTTCTAATGTTTTTAATATATTTTGCATCATATTTGTGAATTCTTTATTATTCACCATTCCTTGACATGAAACAAATACTACTTCACGAGGATTACCTTGTTCTTTGTATCTTTCTTCTATTTCAGTATCATGTTCTACTACTTCATTTTTTGCATATCTAGGTAAAACTTCTAATCCTTCAGATACTGGGTGTTCTTTTACTGAAACTTCTTTTAAATCTAGCACATCTAATGAATGTTGTGAATATCTGTGTCTGTCTGCCATACTTGTCATTGTAACGACTTTTGGTTTATCTAAATTGATTATTCTAGGGTAATCATTCTGTGTTCTGTCAACTGCTTTAGTTCCTAATCCCATTACAAGTCTTAACATTCCTGCTTTTTTATCCATATCTGGTAATGGGGAGTATGGACTATATGAGTATCCTACACCTGCTACTGTTGGGAAGTAATAATCTTCATAATATGATCCAGATACTCTTTGTACTAAAAGAGCCATTTGTTCATCTATATCTTCTAAGTGATTTCTATTACGGTATTCTAATGCAGATATGTCCATTGTACTTGCATATACTGTTTTTACAGCATTTTCAAAGTCTTGTAATCTTTCTTCGAATGTTCCTCGATTTACACAGAATACTGATTCATATTTTCCAGCGAATGCGTTTCCAAATCCGTCTTCTAAGAAACTACTGCTTCTTACTATTATTGGTGTTTGTCCAAAGTAATCTAATATTCTTTTAAAATTTTCTCGTATTTCTTCAGGGAATATTCCATTTTGAAGTTCTTTTTTAAGTTTTTTAGCTTCAACATAGTATCCTTCTTTAGTTCTTTGTTTTATTCGTAAGTCCCATAAATGATTAGCTACTATGTATGTGTAAAACATGTCTGAACCTATGTAAAATGAATCATGAGGTTCTAATCTTTTATATTCTTCAGGTAATTTGTTTTTTATTATTTTTCGTGCAATAAGCATTCCACATGCTTTTCCCCCTATCATTCCACTTCCTATTAATCTATTATATATTTCAAAGTAGTCTGAAGGTTCTAAGTTTTCTTTTACTAATTGGAACATGTGTGAATCTTTGCTTATCATCATTTTACACATTCTATCACATTTATCTGTGATGTCTTCTCCATTTCTGTATTGGAGGTGTGCTAATGTGAAGAATCTATCCCAATTATCTGTAGTTTGTTCGTTATGGTATGCTGATGATTTGTTTAGTACTTGGTAAAATCTACTTACACCTACACCATCTGTTAGTACTTCGATTGATTGGTCTTCTTTATTATATTTGTGTCCTAAAAACATGCTTTGTGAGTATCGGTTCCATATTTTTAGTGGATGTATGTAAATTTCATCATCTTCACTGTATATGTCTATTAATAATTGTGTTGTATCTCTAATTTTAGCTATTGTTTCAAAGGAATGGCTTCCCCTGTGTAGTGGGAAGTATGCTACTGTATCTAATTGGAATAAGTAAGGACATGTTACTCTGAAGAAGTTTCCCATCATTAAATCTGCTGACCATGCTACTTGAAGTTCAGATAGGGAATCAAACACATAGAATGAAAATCTTCCTTCTTTAGTAATGATGTTATGTACTGCTACTGTGAATGCTTCGAATTGTGTTGATGGATCTACTTGGTATATTTTTAAACCATTTTCTCTTTGAATCATTGTGTATAATTCATCACTATTTGGATCCCTTTTGTTTAACATTTCTTGTTCTTCTGGTGTGATGTCTACAAATGGTTCATGATAAGCAAATCTTATATATATTAAGTTTCTATGGTCTTTTAAAGCTTGGTTGATAAAAGGTTTTACAAATAATCTAAATTCATCTAATTCTGATACATGCCATACTACATTATCCCCTAAACGTATATTATCTAATGATTTATCTAAATCCGGAATTCCGGATTTTATTCTATCAAATGATCTCATAATAATGTTTCCCTCCCCTAAAATTTTTAGGTTTTTATAATAAAGATTTTTAATTTTTTAAATTCAATATTTTTAGTTAACAATTTTATTGTTAATATATTTTTTCAAAAAATTAATTAAATGTTTAAAAAAAGAATATTTAAAAGATGTAATTTTGAATAAAAAAAGAGTTAATAAATAATTTTTGAATAAAATTATAAAATATTTTTTAGTAATAGGAAAAGTAAATGAGAAAATATTAAAAATTAAAAGTTAATAAAAACTTAAATTGACTCGTCGAGATGTTCATTTAAGGATTTAACTTTAATTTCATTATTTTTAATAGCTTCGATTGCTTTTAATGCTGCTCTAGCTCCAGCTAATGTTGTTACATAAGGTATTCCAAGTTCGATAGCTAATCTTCTGATGATATATCCATCTTCAGATGCTTGTTTTCCTGCGGGTGTATTAATAATTAAATCGATTTCATCATTTAACATTTGTTCTTTAATGTTTGGAGATCCTTGTGAAACTTTTTTAATTTTATTAATTGGAACATTTTTTACACTATCTGCAGTTCCAGATGTAGCTACTAATTTGAATCCTAAATTATGTGCTTTTTCAGCTATTAATTGGATTTTCTTTTTATCTTGTTCTTTAACACTTATGAAGATTGTACCTTCTTTTGGTAAATCCATTCCAGCTGCTAGTTGAGATTTGTAGTATGCTAATCCAAATGTTTCATCAACACCTATACTTTCTCCAGTTGATTTCATTTCTGGACCTAGTATTGTGTCTGATTCTGGGAGTTTGATGAATGGGAATACAGATTCTTTTACAGCTACATGATTAATTTTTATTTCTTTAGTTAAACCAAAGTCCTCTAATTTAGCACCTACCATTAACCATGTTGCTATTTTTGCTAAAGGTATTCCTATTGCTTTACTTACAAATGGTACTGTTCTACTTGCTCTAGGATTAGCTTCAATAATGTAAACCATTTCTTCATCTAATTTTACAGCATACTGAATATTCATTAAACCTACAACATCAAGTTCTAATGCTAAATTTTTAGTGTTTTCTCTTATAATGTCTAATATGTGTTCAGGGATTGTTTGTGGAGGTATTACACAAGCTGAATCTCCTGAGTGCACTCCTGCTTCCTCAATATGTTCCATGATTCCTGCAATAAAGACATTTTCTCCATCACATAATACATCTACATCTAATTCTATTGCATCTTCTAAGAACTTATCTACTAATATTGGGTGTTCAGATGAGACTTTTACTGCTTCTTGCATATAGGTTTCAAGTTCAGTATCATCATAAACAATTTCCATTGCTCGTCCACCAATTACATAGGATGGTCTTACAAGTACAGGGAATCCTATTTTATGTGCTGCTTTTTTAGCATCTTCAAATGAATGTGCTAATCCGTATGGTGCTTGATGAATGTTTAATTTGTTTAGTACTTCAGTAAATCTTTCACGATCTTCAGCTTTATCAATACTTTCATAAGGTGTTCCTAATATTTTTATTCCAGCATTTGCTAATGGGACTGCTAGGTTTATACTTGTTTGTCCACCAAATTGTACAATGACTCCTTCTGGTTTTTCATTTTCGATTACTCCCATTACATCTTCAAATGTTAATGGTTCGAAGAATAGTTTATCAGATATATCATAATCAGTACTTACAGTTTCTGGATTGTTATTAATAAGTATTGTTTCTATTTCTTGTTCTTTTAATGCAAGTGAAGAATGTACACAACAGTAATCAAATTCTATTCCTTGACCTATTCTTATTGGTCCAGCTCCAATAATCATGATTTTTCTTTTATCATCAGTTTTTAATTCATTTCCATCATCATAACTACTGTAATAATAAGGTGTTTTTGCTTCAAATTCTGCAGCACAAGTATCAACCATTTTATAGTTTGGTTTAATGCCTGTTTTATTAGCTATTTCAACTATATCTTCTTCTTTTTGATTAGTTAATTCAGCTAATGTATAATTTGAGAATCCCATTGTTTTTGCTTTTTTAAATATTTCAGGATTTTTAATATTTTCTTTTGTTAAGGTTTCTTCAAAATCTATAATGTTTTTTATTTTATCTAAAAAGAAAGTGTCAATATTTGTTAATTCATATAATTTTTTTACAGACATTCCATCTTTTAAAGCAGTGTACATTTGGAATAATCTTTCATCAGTTGGATTAATAAGGTCATCTTCAGTGTATTTGCATTTTTCAAAACCATGAACTCCTATATCTAATGAACGTATAGCTTTTTGTAATGCTTCTTCCATTGTTCGACCGATTGCCATTACTTCTCCGGTTGCTTTCATTTGCACCCCAATTTTTCGATTTATTCCTTTAAATTTATCAAATGGCCATCTTGGAATTTTAACTACTACGTAATCTATGGAAGGTTCAAATGATGCAGGTGTTTCTTTGGTTATATCATTACGGATTTCATCTAAAGTTAAACCTAATGCTATTTTTGAGGATATTTTAGCTATTGGATAACCTGTTGCTTTTGAAGCTAATGCACTACTTCTACTTACTCTTGGATTAACTTCAATTACTTTGTATTCATTTGTTTCAGGGTTTAATGCAAATTGTATATTACATCCCCCTTGTATTCCTAAGGATCTAATAATTTTTATAGAAGCATCTCTTAATCTTTGGTATACTATATCATTTAAATTTTGTATTGGTGCTACTACGATACTTTCTCCAGTATGTATACCCATTGGATCCATGTTTTCCATTGTACAAACAATTATACAAGTATCATTCTTATCTCGCATTACTTCAAATTCTAATTCTTTCCATCCAAGAACGGATTCATCTATAAGAACTTGATTGATTAGACTCATGTCTAATCCATGTGTAGCTATTTCTTTTAGTTCTTCTTCATTGTGAGCTACACCCCCACCAGTTCCACCTAAAGTAAATGCAGGTCTTACAATTACAGGGTATCCTATATCATTAACTGCTTTTACTGCATCTTCAATTGATTCAACAGCATGACATCTTGGAATTGGTTCATTTAATCTGTTCATGAAATTTCCAAATAAATCTCGGTCTTCAACATCCTTAATTGTTTGAACATTAGAACCTAAAACTTTAATATTATCAAGTAATCCTAAATCTCCAAGTCCTGTTGCTATGTTTAATCCGGTTTGACCACCCATAGTTGGGAGTATTGCATCTATATTTTCTTTTTCAATAATTTTTGCAACTAATTCAGGTGTTAAAGGTTCTGTATAAACAGTATCCGCCATATCCATATCTGTTTGAATTGTTGCTGGATTACTATTTACTAAAACCGTTTCAATTCCTTCTTCTCTAATTGATTTACATGCTTGTGATCCAGAATAATCAAATTCTGCAGCTTGACCTATTTGTATAGGTCCTGAACCAATTATTAACACTTTTTTTATATCCTTATCAATAGGCATTATATAATCCTCAAAATAATTTTTTTATAAAGTTTAAATCCGTAAAAAAACTAATTAATCATTTTTAAAAATTTCAGTAATTCAAATAATATTTTCTTTTCATGATTTATTTAATATGTATTCATCATTTCCTTAAACTCATCATATATGAATCTAGTATCATTAGGTCCAGGACCTGCTTCAGGATGGTATTGTACACATCTTAAAACTAATTCATCATGAGAGAATCCTTCAGGTGTTCCATCATTTAAATTAACTTGAGTTAAATTTAATGGAGTATCTTTTAATGAATCTGCATCAACACTAAATCCATGATTTTGTGAAGTTATAAATACATTACCAGTTTCTAAATCTTTTACAGGTTGATTAGCTCCTCTATGACCAAATTTCATTTTGAAAATTTTAGCTCCAAAAGATTTTGCTATTACTTGTTGACCCATACAAATACCGAAAATAGGTAATTTATTTGATAATTTCTGAATAGTATCAATTGTTTTAAGGTTTCTTTCTGGATTTCCAGGTCCACATGAAACCATTAAACCATTTGGATCATAATCCATTATTTTATCACTTGGAGTGTCATAAGGGAATAATGTTACACCCATTCCTTTGTCTAAGAATCCTTGAATAATGTTTTTCTTAACCCCACAATCAATTAAAGCAACATTTAAATCCATGTCTTCCCCATATTCTTTTATTTCTTTAGTAGATACTTTTGGAACTAAATCAATATCTTGAATATTAGGTTGTTCTCTAGCTAGTTTAAGAAGTTCATCATCAACCATATTTTCAGTTGTTAAAGCTCCTTTCATGGACCCAAATTCTCGAATCTTAAGAGTTAATGCTCTAGTATCAATTCCACTAATTCCTGGAATTTCGAATTCTTTTAAAAATTCATCTAATGATTTATCCGCACCAAAACAACTTGGTTGTCTACATAATTCCCGAACTATGAATCCTTCAGTTTGAATTTTATCAGATTGATACCAATCTTCATCTACTCCATAATTTCCTTCTAAAGGATATGTGCTCATTAAGATTTCACCTTTAAATGAAGGATCAGTTAAAGATTCAGTATAACCTGTCATACCTGTTGAAAAAACAACTTCTCCCACATTCGTAGTCTCATATCCAAATGCTTCACCTTTTAAAATAGTTCCATCTTCTAAAGCTATCTTAGCCTCTTTTATCATTGAATCACCATTTATTTATAAAAATATTATATTAATATTATAAATTATAATTATATTTATAAAACTCCCTTAAAATAATTAGCTATTTTTAGTATATTAAAAAAAATTTTTTAAAAATTAATCTTCTATTTTTAAATAAAATTTTAAAATTAATAAATAAATTACCATTGAAATTAAGTATGCAAGAATATCATACCAATCAAAAACACTTCCAGGTTTTAAAAATAAAGAAAGATACTCCCAAAAAAATATTGCAATTAATGTTATTAAAATGATAATTACTGATTTTTTTAAGTATATTGGTGAAATTGTATTGATAAAACTAAAAAGTAGTAATGTAGCTAATAAATCATTAAAATAATTAGAAAAAAAAGAATTTAAAGATATTAAAATAAATTTATTAATTAAATATAAAGTGAAAGCTATAAGAAAAATTATTAAATTTTTCCCACGAAATGTTAACTTTTGATTTTTTATTAAGAAATTTTTTATCATGAACAACCTTAAAAAAATTGGAATAAAATTTATAAATTAATTAATGAAAAGTTAAGGCAATAATTGCAAATAAAATTATAAAAACAACCACTAATAATAGAATTAATGGGTTTTGAGTGGAAAACATAAAATCATTATTATAAGAATCATTAGAATTGTATGTTTTTTCATTATACTGAGTAGTGTTTTCAGTATTTTGATTTGAGGTGTTAACTTCATCATCAATTTCTTCTTTACTTACTACATCATAATCATTAACATCAATGATTTCATCATCACCGCTCATATTATCACCATTTTTTTAAAACATTAATATTAGAATATAATTTATTATATTCAACTTATTATAATTAATTGTTTATTTTTAAAATAATTTTGTATTACTCTTCAACACTTTGACTAAGGCCTAAGTTACTATAATCATTAGAATTTTCTGAATCAACAGATCCATCTGAATCTCCGGAATCAGAACTATAATCATTAGAATTTGAAATTGAAGATGAACTTTCACTATCTACTATATTTTGTTGAGTATCCTGTGATGAATCAAAAGGAAATGTGAACTCATCAGGGAAAATTAATCCAGTAGGAAATGATGATGAAACTTCTTTAACATTGCTTTGTGAACTATGAGTAGTAGTTGAAACTCCTGAATCTCCACTAACATTATTATAACTATTAGAATCAGTATTAATAATAGATGCACTTAATCCACTAATTACAAAAAATATGATTACTATGAGAGTAAAAATAATAATTTTTTCATGCTTTTCCTGTTTTTTACCTGTTTCTTGATTTTTAGTTATATTAATATTTTCCTTATTTATAAAGGGAGCTCCACATTTTCGACAGAATTTTGCCCTTAATTCATTATCTGTCCCACAATTCAAACATTTTTTATATTTCATAGAAAACCTTTATAATTTTATATAATCATTAAATATTATATAATAAATAATTTAAAAGTTTTACTAAATTATTAATATAAAAAATGAATTATAAATTATATATTAATAAATAAAGATATTCTTCAATCCCAAAAAAAATTGAATTAGGAAAAAAAGATAATTATGAAATCTATGGATGAAATTAATGAAAAATTAACTGAGTTAAAAGAAAAAGAAGAAGGAATTATAAACACTACAGAACCAATAACTAATGAAATTAGTGTTATATTAGTAGGTAGTCAGCTTCAACAAGCAGTGATAAAAGCTGTTATGAGTAAAGATGAAAGTGAAATTGAAAAAATGGTTGAAAAGGAAACCAAAAAACTTAAAAAATTAAATGAAGATTATGCAATAGCAAGTGAAAAAGGAGACATGGAAAATAAAAGAGCACTTCATGCTGCTGAGTGGACTTGTGATATTAAATTAAACACTTTACAATGGATACTTGGAAATACATTAGATTAAAAAAAAAAAATTTTTAAATAAAAAAATGAAAGGATTATAAGATTTTTATGAAGTGGAAAATTATTACGTTTATATTATTAATTCTTTTGATTATTGTTCCAGTTATGGCAGAAGATGTAAATGCTACAACAGTTTTTTTAACATGTGATAACATGCAAGGTAATGATCAAGACATTAACATGTTAAATGAAATAAAAAATTATATTGAACAGGAAAGTAATGGGCAAATAAATGTAATTATTGATAGTAGTGCATCTAACCCTGGTGAAGGTGATCGTGCAATTCAAGCTGATGCCGATGTTAGTGTAGCTATAGCTTATGCAGATGCTGCTAATCTACTTAACCTAGCTAAAGCATCATCCAGTCTTTCAAATAAAAAAATTGTTTATGTTAATGCAGGTACTTTAGATTTAACTAATATTAACTTTTTAAGAAGATCTTATGATGACAATTATTCTAATAGTTCATTTGCTAATATTCAAAAACCTGGGACCCTTTTAACTGAAGCAGGAATAAATTTAATACAACCTTGTCAAGCTTTACCTAATGAAGTTGATGAAAATGGAATTTCAGAAAGTAGTGATACTGTTAATAAATACTTAGCAGATTCTATTATAAAAGTTGTTGAAAGTGGAAATAGTGGTGGTACTCTTGATACTAATTTAATTTCTTATCATAAGATGGATCCTAAGTATATGGCTGAAGATAGTCAAAAAATAGTGGATGGATATCCTGCAAAAATGGAAACTAGTTATGGTAGTTATACCACACAACAAATCTTATATATGACTTCCTCTTACATTGCAGGTTACTCTTTAAACACTCCAGATGATTATTCCCCACCAAGTAATCCTGAGAAATATTCTTCCTTTAATCATAATCAATATTCACTACAAGATTATGTGAATATGTCTGATATTGTTGTTGATTATATGGATGAAAATGGGCGAGCTCCTAATTATATTAATTATGATGGCGCACGTATAGGTTACTATGACTTAGTTTATAATTTTGCTTTATTAACTGAAGATCAAACAAGTTCATCCAAAATGGTACTTCCTCAAGAGGCAGATTTCCATAAGTATTATGATAATACTAATGCAACTTTAGTCACTATTGGAATTGTTATACTTATAATAATAGTTGGTGTTATTCTTGTTCGAAATTCTGTATTAAAACGTAGACGTAAAAAACGATACTCAAGAAGAAGACCTAGGAATAGAAGACATAGATGAAATGTGATTATATGAATGAAAATACCCGAATTTTAACATTAAAAAATGAGGTTAATCTTTTAAGAGATAAACTAGCTGAAAAAATAGTTTTAATGGACCATTTACAATTACATGTTTGTCCTAATTTGGATACAGATTACATTCTAAAATTTGGTAGTTTAAAACAGAAAATAGAAACTAATAGAATAGAATGTGAGAAAATTAAGATGAAAATAGGTTTAATTGAGAAACAATTGAATAGAAAATCTAGGTTGAATCTTTTTGAAATTGATGAACAAATTGAAAATGAATTTGGGAAACAAAATGAATATTTAAAGGAAATATCAGCTAAATTGACTGTGACTAAAAATCATGGACTGAAAGAAGAGTTAAAGGGAGAAGATTTTAAAAAATTAAACCATGTTTATAAGGAAACTCTTCTTCTTTTACATCCTGATTTAGTGGATAATTTTGATTATACTATGGAAAATTATTTATTAAATGTTATAGAAGCTTATGAAAATTATGATTTTAATACTATTAAATCAATAAAAGTTATGACAATTAATAGTAATTTTCCTAAATCTAAAGAAAAAAATATTAAAGAATTATTAGAATTGATTAATTTATTAAAAATTAGAATAGAAATTATTAATAAAGATTTAATTAAAATTAAGGATTCTTACCCTTTTAATCAGATAGACTTCTTAAAGGATGAAGAAAAGGTTAAGGAGTATAAAAATCAATTAAATGAAGAGAAAAATAATTATATAGCAGAATATAATCATTATGAAGATATTGAAGATAGAATTATAAATAATGTAGATATTTAATCATGAAAATTTTTTTTAATAAATGAATTGTGAGGAATTATATTTTTTATGACTAATGAAAAATTAATTAATGAAATGATAAAAATTTTTAAAGGTGATTGTAAACGGATCAATCATTTTTTAAAAGTTTATGCTTTCGGTAAAACTATTGGAGAATTAGAAAATGTTTCTAATGAGACTTTAAGAATTATTGAAGTAGCATGTATTCTTCATGATATTGGTATTAAAGAAAGTGAAATAAAGTATGGGGATTCTAATGGTAAACATCAAGAAGAGTTAGGTCCTGCTTTAGCTAAAAAATTACTTATTAAATATGATTTTTCTAATGATTTTATTGAAAGAGTAATTTTTCTTATAGGTAATCATCATAGTTATAATAAAATTGATGGTGTGGATTTTCAAATTTTAGTTGAAGCTGATTTTTTAGTGAATCTTTATGAAGAAAATTCTAGTAAATCTAGTATTTTTAGTGTTGAATCTAAAATTTTTAAAACTGAAACTGGGAAAGAATTTTTAGAAAATTTATTTTTATGATGGGCAGTCTAAGTGCATTTTAAATGCATTAGATCCATCTTCATAATAGTTTATTTCTTCACGGTCAACTACAAATCCTAATGATTTATAAAATGTTATAGCTTTATAGTTTTGTGTTTTAACTTCTAAATTAATTTTATATATCCCACTGTCTATGAATATATTTATTGCTGTTTGTAATAATCTTGTTCCGACTTTAGTTCCTCTATAATTTTTATCTACAGCTAAGGATATGATATGACCATTATCTATTTCTTTTATCCAAAATAGTATATATCCTACAATTTCACTATCTTCTTCTGCAACTAAAAACCCTACTCCTAATTCATATAATTTTAATAAAATATCTGTATTGTAAGGTTCTGAAAAGGACATTTCTTCTATTTCATACACTTTTTTTAAGTCGGAGTATTGAAATTTTCTTATAATCATTTTTTATATTAACCTTAAAATTTTATTATTAATTTATATAATGTTTTATTATTTAATTTTATTATTAATTCATTTATTTCTTTTAAAAAATTTTATTATACATGGTTTATATACTGATTCTTTAGATAAATATTTTTGAGAGAAATTATTTTTAGGGAGATGTACTAATTTGTGGGATGGTTTAGGAGAATATATTAAAAATTTAGGGGAAGATAGAGAAAATTTTAAAGTGGTTGAAATAGGTGTAGGGAAGTTTTTTGATATATCTAACTATTTAATTGCTTGTGAAAATATTGATTTAATTAAAGTTGATATTAATCCTGCAGATAGTAGTGTAGTTAAAGATGATATTATGGAACCTGATTTATCTATTTATGAAGGTGTGGATTTAATTTATTCTATACGTCCTCCTTATGAAATTCAACCTTATTTAATTGATTTATCTGAAAAGATTAATTCTTCTATTATTATTAAACCTTTAAGTGGTGAGGATTTAAATGTTAAAGGTAAGAATATGCATTTAAAGAATTTTAAAAAGGTTAGTTTTTATATTTACCCTTAATATTTGTTTAAAAAAAAAGTTTTTTTATTAAAGTTAGGATGGGGTTTTATTTGAATATTTTTTTACTTGGTGGAACAAAGGATGCAACTGATATTATTAAGTTAATTAAGGATAATTTTAATGATTCTTATATTTTAACTACAACTACTACTAAATATGGTGGTGAATTATCTTTGAGTAGGGGTAGTGATGATGTTATTTGTAAACCTTTAGTTAAAGATGAAATTTTAAAAATTATAAGTAATGGGGATTTTGATTTTTTAATTGATGCTACTCATCCCTTTGCTTCACATATAAGTCAAACTGCAATTGAAATTTCTAAGATTGTAGATATTGAATATATTCGTTTTGAGAGACCTCCTTTTAATTTAAAGTGTGTTAATACTAATTCTCTTTATCATGTTGATTCTTTTGTTGAAGCTGGAAGATTTATTGTAGAAGATTTAAATAGGGATAATGAAAATGTTTTGCATTTTGCTGGTGCTAACACTATGAGTGATGTTTTAAAGTATGTGAATAAAGACTTTTTTTATCCTCGTGTTTTAAATGTAAAGTCTTCTATTGTGAAGTGTGAAGAATTAAATATTGATCCTAGTCATGTTTTATTTATGGATGGTGTTTCAACTAAAGAAGAGAATATGTTTTTAATTAATAAATTTAATGCTAAAGTTATTATTACAAAGGAAAGTGGTGAAACTGGAGGTCTTTTTGAGAAGATTAGTGCTGCAAATGAATTTGGAATAGATATTGTATTAGTTGATAGGCCCCATATTAATGATTTAGATGAAGAATACATTATTAATAGTTTAAATGAATTACTTATTAAATTAAAACATTAAGTGTTCTCATTATTAGCTTAATACTTAAGGGTTATTTAAATTTAAAGAGTTTAAAAAATTGAGTAATATTTAAGCATTTTTAAAAATTAGAAAATAAAGAATAAAAATTTAAAAAAAGATATATGAAATAAACGCCAAGACTGGGATTTGAACCCAGGCGGAGAGAATCTCCACAGGATCTCAAGTCCTGCGCCTTACCTGGCTAGGCTATCTTGGCAATAGTATATTATTAAAATTATTGATAAATAAAAATGAATGGGGTATAAAATTGTGCTAAACACTTAATAAAAATAATTTTATTTTTAGCTACAAATTATATCTTTAGATTCATTTAATTAACTTTTTAATTCGATTTCGATACTTACATTATCTGGAACATTGACTTTCATTACTTGTCTCATTGCTCTTTCATCAGCACCAATACCGATTAATCGTTTATGAATACGTAATTCCCATTTTTCCCATGATGCTTTTCCTTCTCCATCAGGAGATTTACGGGTAGGCACAACTAATTTTTTAGTTGGTAATGGGATTGGGCCTGAAATATCTACACCTGTACGTTCTGCAATCTTTTTAAGTTGATCGCAAACATAATTGAGTTTTTCAGGGTCTGTTCCTGTAAGCTTGATTCTTGCTTGATTCATCTTATCCTCCAAAAAAAATAAAAAGGCTCAAAAATCTATTATAAAAGATAAAAAATTAATTACATCCTTCCATAATATTGGGAGGATGTAGGATTTTTATAATGTTCTTTTATACTGATTTTAATTGTTATCCAACTTATTTAGCTGGAGTTACTGCAATACATACTCCTGCAGCAACGGTTTGACCCATATCTCTGATTGCGAATCTTCCCATTTGAGGGATTTTTCTTGCATCTTCAATAACCATAGGTTTTGTAGGTCGTATTTTAACAAATGCAGAGTTACCAGTTTTTAAGAAGTCAGGGTTTTCTTCTTCAACTTGACCAGTAGCTGGGTTGATTTTCTTTGTTAATTCAATGAAAGTACAAGCTACTTGAGAAGTGTGGCAGTGGAATACTGGGGTGTATCCTACAGTGATAACTCCTGGGTGTTGTAATACAACAATTTGTGCATCAAATTCTTTTGCAACAGCAGGTGCATCGGAAACATGTCCAGCTACATCTCCTCTTCTAATATCGTTTTTACCTACTCCACGTACGTTAAATCCGACATTGTCTCCAGGTTCTGCTTGAGGTAATGCTTCGTGGTGTTCTTCTACAGATTTTACTTCTCCGGAAGCTCCTGCAGGTTCGAATATTACGTTATCTCCTTGTTTCATTACACCAGTTTCAACTCTTCCAACAGGTACAGTTCCAACTCCAGTAATGGAGTATACATCTTGTACAGGTACTCTTAAAGGTAAGGTTAAAGGTTTTTCAGGTGCATTAAGTTTGTCTAATGCAGGTATGAGTGCATCTCCTTTATACCAAGTCATGTTTGGACTTTTTTCTTTAATGTTGTCTCCTTCAAATGCAGATAATGGGATGAAAGGTACTTGATCAGGTTTGAATCCAATAGATTTAATTAAAGTAGAAACATCTTTCTTTACTTCATTATATTTGTCTTCACTGTAATCTACAACATCCATTTTGTTTACTGCTACGATTAATTGATTGATACCTAAAGTTTTAGATAAGAAAACATGTTCTTTTGTTTGTGGCATTACACCATCGTCTGCAGCTACTACTAATACAGCTGCATCTGCTTGGGATGCTCCAGTGATCATGTTTTTAACGAAATCTCTGTGTCCAGGACAATCTACTACAGTAAAATCATATTTGTTTGTGGAGAATTTTTGGTGAGCTAAATCAATAGTTACTCCTCTTTCTCTTTCTTCTCCTAATTTATCCATAACAAATCTGAATTTGTTTTCACCGTCATCTAATTGTTGTTCCGCGATTGCACCTGCTTCTAATAACATGTGTCCAACAAGAGTGGATTTACCGTGGTCAACGTGTCCAATAAATGCTAAGTTTATATGTTCTTTTGCTTTTGCCATTATAAAAACCTCATTTTAATAAATTAATTTTTTATTAGTATAATTTCTTTATTGGTTAAGTAAAGTTACTTAACAATATATACAATAATTGATATTATTTTTCATAATATATAACTTTAATGTTTATATATTTTTTTCATAATATAAATCTTGATTTAATAAATAAAAATCATTACTCTGAATCATAATAATTTTATTATTATTAATCATTTTCAGAGTTTATTTGATTTGAATTTTTTAATTTTAATTAATCTAATAATATTAATTTGAAATCGTAAAGTGATTTATCCTAAGTAATGTTCTGCTCCATAAGGTTCAGCAGATAATCCTTTTCTTTGTCTGATTTCTCTAATAATTTTAGATTGTAATTCTCCAGGTAATCTTTCGAATCCTGCCATTTCAGTAGACCATAAACATCTACCTTCTGCAGCGGATCTAATATCACCTGCAAATCCAAACATTTCAGCTACAGGTACTTTAGATTCAATACTGACCATGTCTCTGTCTTGAGTCATGTCAACAATTTGACCTCTTCTGTTTTGAATTTCTCTAGTACATGATCCCATGTATTCAGATGGAGTGTTGATGAATACTTTTTGCATAGGTTCAAGTAATGTAGGTTTTGCTAACATGATAGATCCATAAACAGCTTTTCTGATAGATGGTAATACTTGTGCTGGTCCTCTGTGAACTGCATCTTCGTGAAGTTTTGCATCTACTAATTTGAATTTTAATCCCATTGCAATTTCATTTGCAACTGGACCATCATCTAAAGCAGATTCGAATCCTTCAATAAGGAGTTCTTTTACTTCATCTAAGTATTGGATACCACGAGTTGCATTTATGAATACACTCTTATTGTAAACATCCCATACTTTTTTAGCTTCATCTTTTTCCATTCCATATTCTTGGAATTCTGCAGCAGATTCTTTACCTTTGACTTTACCTTCTTTTATTTTACCTTTTTGCATTGCTTTGAATAATTCATCATCTAAAGGTTCAACGGTAATATAGAATCTGTTATGTTTGTTTGGAGATTTACCTTCAACTGGGCCTGCTTTTGCAGATACAGTTTCTCTGTATACAACGATTGGTTCAGAAGTTTGTATATCTACACCTTTTTCGTTGATTCTGTAACTGATAACTTCTAAGTGAAGTTCTCCCATACCAGATACTAAGTGTTCTCCAGTTTCTTCATTAATTTCTACATGAATTGTTGGATCTTCTTTAGCTACTTGTCTTAATACTTCAATAAGTTTTGGTAAATCTTTTGTGTTTTTAGCTTCTACAGCAACGGTTACTACAGGTTCGGATATGTGTTCTAATCCTTCAAATTCTACAATTTTGTGTTCAGGATCACAAATGGTTTCCCCTGCTATTGCGCCTCTTGCACCAGCAACATATACAATGTTACCTGCTGGTACATTATCGGTATTAACTCTTTCTGGTCCGAAGTAGACACCTACTTGTTGAACTCTAGCTTTTGCATGTCCACCTACTAAGAATACTTCTGTACCTTTAGATATGGTACCTCCGTATACTCTTCCAGTAGCAACTTCTCCTGCATGTTTATCTACAGTTACATTGGTTACCATTACTGCTAATGGTCCATCAGGGTCAGTAGTTGTCATGGTTTGTCCTGCAGGACTTTCAATGTCTCCATCCCAGATGTGTGGTACACGATATGCTTGGGATTCTTTTGGACTAGGTAAGTGTTCTACTACCATACCAAGTAATACTTCTGTGATTGGTACTTTGTGAGCTAATTCTTTTTGTTTATCATCATTACAGTAGTCTATGATATCTTTGAAGTTGATTTTAGTTTTTTGCATGATTGGAACATTTATAGCCCAGTTATGGTAAGCTGATCCAAATGCTACACTTCCATCTGCTACATCAAATTTCCATGCATCTCTAAATTCTTCTGGAGCTACATTTTTTACGAGTTTGTTTGCTTCAGCTATGATTTTAAGGAATCTGTTTTGTAATTCATCAGGTTCTAATTTTAATTCATTAATTAATCTATCTACCTTGTTGATGAATAAAACAGGTTTAACATGTTCTTTTAATGCTTGTCTTAATACAGTTTCAGTTTGGGGCATGATACCTTCAACAGCACATACTACAACTACAGCTCCATCTACTGCTCTCATTGCACGAGTTACGTCTCCACCGAAATCAACGTGTCCTGGAGTATCAATTAAGTTGATTAAGTATTCTTTACCATCATAATGGTGAACCATGGATACGTTTGCTGCATCGATTGTGATACCACGTGCTTGTTCTTGTTCATCGAAATCTAAGAATCTTTGATCCCCTGCAAGTTCTTCAGAAATCATTCCTGCACCTGCAAGTAAGTTATCAGATAATGTTGTTTTACCATGATCAATGTGTGCTACAATACCAATGTTTCTAATAGATTCTGGTTTGTACATTAAATCCTTGATCTTTTCAATCATTTTATCTCGTCTACTCAAAATAATCACCTATAATAATAATTTTTTGTGTTATTTTAACACTTAATGTGCAGCTTTTGCTACTCTTTCTTTTTCTTCTTTCTTACGTAATGCAAAGCTTCTAGAATCTTCATTTGAAGCCATTAATAATTCATTAGCTAAACATTGTGCCATAGATTGTTTGTTTTTGAATGCTGATTGCATTGTTCCTAAACTTATGAAACCTAATGCTAAATCTACTCTTCTTTGTGGGGAAATATCTACAGCTACTTGGTATCCTATTCCACCGTATTTAATACGAGTAGTTTCTTCACGAGGTGCAGATTTTTCTACAGCTTTTACTAAGATTTGAACTGGATTTTGTTTGGTTTTCTTTTGAATAATTTCTAATGCATCTCTTACTGTAATGTATGCTTTATTTTTTTTACCAGAATTTCTTTCAGTTCTCATTAATTTGTTCATTAATCTTTCTACGATAGATACTTTAGATTTTGCAAATTGTCTTTTAACATGTCGACCTGATGTATGAGGAACAATGGTTTCATCTAAGCAGATGTATCCATTTAAACCTAAATCAGAAATTTTAACATCATCTAATTCATATTTTTCAAAAATTTGACTCATACGGATTACCTCACTTATCTTACTGGTTTTTCAATTTTTCCAGATACCATTTGTTCTAAAGCTACATTATTAACTTTAGATACTTTCCAACGAACCCCAGGAATATCTCCCATGGATCTTCCGGATGGTCCTCCGATTCCTTCAATCATTACTTCATCGTGCTCATCGATAAATCCTATAGCATTGTCCCCTGGAGCGAATGCTGTTAATTGTTTACCGTTCTTAATTAATTGAACACGTACACATTTACGAATTGCAGAGTTAGGTTGTTTTGCTTCTATTCCTACTTTTTCAATTACAATTCCTCGTGCTTGTGGAGCTCCTTCTAAAGGATCTGCTTTAACATCTAATCTTAAAGCTTTTCTTTTGTATTCCACATCTTTCCATTTAAAATGTTGTCTTTTACTTTTTAATTTTTTTGCAGCAAAAAGTCCTGGCATATTATATCCTCTTTTTCTTTTGTCTGTGAAAGATTATAATAATATAATTCATGATTATGAATTAGAAATCCACCGCTGCGATTTACTATAAAATTTTCTTTCTTCACAATATAATTTTTTTATAGCAATCTAAATTTCTAATTTATAATAGATATTATAATTATAGAATCTATTTTTTTTGTAATAATACCTTATTTTAGTTTTAAAACTAATTTGAAGGTTTATAAATTGTATTTTTTAATATAATTAGCTAATTATATTTAGTAATATAATTTTTTTATATTTAGTTTTTGGATTATTTTTTCATTAAATAAATAACGTTAACACTGATTAATATTATTGATTAATTTTAAGTGTTAAAACAAATTGATTTTAAAAAATTAGTATTATTTAATTTTTATACAATATGTTGATTTATGGATTTATTTAATTTTAATAGGTTTTTTGTTATAAAGGAAATTTCTATTGTAACTAAATTGCACACATTTAGCTTCATAGTATTTACTAAATACATTTTTTTTATAACATTAAAATTTGGTTTATGTAACCATACCTATAATATCAATAATTATGTTTTACTACATTTATATATGTTATGTTTTTTCAAGTTTATTTTTTGAAAAAAATCTATTTTAGAAAAAGTTTTTAGTTAATTTAATTATTAAATATTTTTAAAAAAAGAAAAAATAAGTAATATCTTATTTATTTTAAAATGATATTACTTATATTATGTTGTCTTTTAGCTAAAAGTTTAGCTCTTTCTATGTTAACACCGTTTTTACCAATGGCAATACGTTTGTTAACAGAGTCTGTTGCAACTGTAGCTATTTTTTCACCTGTTTCTTTTTGGAGAACTTTAATGTTTTTAAGTTCTGCTGGAGCTAAAATATTTTTTATGAAAGTTGTTGGATCTTCTGAAAATTCGATGATTTCAACACCTTTATCTACAGCTTTTTGAACTTTGTTGACTGTGCTTCCACCTTTACCGATAGCTAAGCCCATGTCTCCATTTTTAACAACAAAGGTTACTTTACTATTATCTTCATCAATGATACAATCTTTTACCATTGCACCAGTTAAACTCTCAAAGAGAGCTATGTATCTGATTTCATTTGCATTAAATTTAATAGACAATTAAATCTACCCCAATATTTCTAATATAGTAGAATCTCCTGGATCGTTAATGATTAAAGTTGCTACTGTGAATGGTTTTCCACAAACAGAACCTAATTCTACACTGGTACCTTCATATGTTATGAATGGTATTTCAGAAAGTTTTGAATAGTATTCAACATCTTCTTTAATTTCTTTAGGACTGTTTGCTGCTACTACAGCTAATAAACCTCTTCCTAATTTTAAAGATTGAATTGCTTTTTCTGAGCCTAATGTGACATCTCCTGTGTCTACTGCGACTCTTATTCCTCTATCTACGTCCATCATCTGCCTCCTTTATTTATTTGGTTTCATTATGACACTAGCTGAGCCAGTACCAAGGGGTATTGGTTGTCCAATAATAATATTTTCTATTACACCGGTTAAATGATCAACTTCTCCTCTTATACTTGCATGAAGTAAATGTTTACTGGTTTCTTCGAATGCAGCACGAGCAAGAACACTTGATTTTTCTCCACTAATTCCATGTCTTCCTATAGAGTTAACTACTCCTTGGTGAGTCATCATATCTGCAACTAACATTATGTGTCTTATATCAACACTTAACCCTTGTTCTCCGAGAGTTCTAGAGGTTTCATGTATGATTGCGTTACGAGCTGCTTCTATACCAAGAACGTTTTCTATTTCGTATATATCATTAGTGGAAGTTCTAAATTTGTCAATACCTTCTATTTTTAAAACTTGACCTAAATTTGATCCTTCTGTATGTATTGTGAATTCATCTTCTTTACGTATAATTACTTTTCCGATATTTTTAATACCACTTACTTGTAAATCACGTACTTTATCTGAGAGAAGTCTTAGTTCACGAATTGATTGTTTTGAAGGTTCAAATGTAAGCATGTTGTCTTTTATATTTACTTTCTTAAAAGCTTTTTCTATACTTGCAATTATATCATCATAGTCAAGTCTTTTTTCTTGAATTTTTTCAACATCTAATTCTGCTTGAACATTCATTTCAGCATAATTTAAATTGAAATCTTTAATGACATCATTGATTGTACTTTTACCGATTCGGTTTGCTAATTTTTTAACAAATTCTTCATCGTTATTGTATTCTTCTTCAAAGTAAATATCCATTGTTGGAGTTGAAATTTTCTTTCTTGCATCAACAATTTCTATAAGTCTTGGTAGACCTAAGGTAACGTTTAATTCTGCTACCCCTGCGTAGTGAAAAGTACGCATGGTCATCTGAGTACCAGGTTCTCCTACAGATTGTGCAGCTACAGTTCCAACAGCCTCCCCAGCTTCAACATGAGCTCGTTCATAGGCTTCTTCGACTTTAACTATTAATTTATCTAATTCTTTATCAGTTAAATCTCTTCTTACATAAGCATCTGCAAGACTGAGAACATATTTTTCAGGAAAATCGATTTTTCTCTTTTTAAGAACTTTTTCTACTTTAGTTATTGCTTTATCCATTTCTTCTGCCATACTAACCTTACTCCTGAATTTATTTTTTAACTCTCATTTCATCAATTAGTTTATCAAGGTCTGCTGCATGTCCATAATCACTTTTTGCTGGATCTACTCCATCTTCTCCGAACATGGTTTGAACAACTTTTCCTCTATTATCTGTTACTAACCCATTTTCTTTAACTTTTAAATCTTGTAAAGCATTTACAAGTCTTCTTTGCATATAACCAGATTGTGCTGTACGAATAGCTGTATCAACAAGCCCTTCTCTTCCTCCCATAGCGTGGAAAAAGAATTCTATTGGATCTAATCCTTCTTTATAACTTGAATGAACAAATCCTTTAGCTTTAGCACCTAATTCGTTTCTTCTGAAGTGAGGTAAAGTTCTTTCAATATAACCTCTGTGGATACGACCCCCACGAACAGATTGTTGTCCTACACAAGCAGTTATCTGAGTTAAGTTAAGCATAGATGCTCTTGCACCAGTACGTGCCATTACTACACTGTGGTTATCCATTCCAAAGTATGCTTCAGCAATTTCCCCAGATTTATCCCGAGCTTCACCAAGAACTTGCATGATTTTCATTTCTAAAGTTTCTTCTAAACTTCTACCAGGTAATGCTTCTAATTCACCAGCATCAAAAGCTTTAACTAATTTATCTACGTTTTCTTCAGCTTGATCTAAACGTGCTTCAATTCTGTCACTAGCTTCTTCTGGAATTTCTTCATCATTAGTACTTGTTGTGATTCCTGTTTTCATGATTCCACAAATAGCTAAATCAGTTGAACGATCTAAGAATTCTCTAGCTCGATCAGGACCATATTCCTTAACAATTTTATCTAAGATTTTACCACTGAATGAACCATATGCTTTTTCATCTATAGCTCCGTATTCGAGAACCCCATTTTCAATAACAACATATGCATCATTTTCACATGAAGTTCCTAAACATTCATCACAATGTCTACAGATTTCTGCTTTATAATGCATATTAAGATCATCTGGTAGGAGTAAACTGAATAATTCTTTTCCAGTCCAATCTTCATATTTACGTTTAGGTATTGCTAAATGGGATTTTCTGATTATTTGGAAAGCTTGTTCTTCAGTAAATGTTGATCCATCACGGGTTAATAAGTATGCTCCACTAATATGATCGTGGATAGCACCAATAATTGGACCACCAAAACGAGGAGAGAGAATATGTTCTTGTACTCTCATTAATGATTTTGCTTCTGCACGAGATTCATCTGTTTGGAATACGTGCATGTTCATTTCATCCCCATCGAAATCTGCATTGTATGGAGGACATACACAAAGGTTGAGTCTGAATGTTTTATATGGTAAAACTTTTACTTCATGTGCCATCATACTCATTCTGTGAAGTGATGGTTGACGATTGAATAGAACAACATCTCCGTCTTTTAAATGTCTTTCTATAATCCATCCCGGTTCTAAGCTTTCTGCTATGTTTTCTTTGTTTTCATCATAGACTCTCATTTTTCGACCGTCTAATCTGATTACATAGTTAGCTCCAGGATGTTTATTTGGTCCATTAAGAACATGTTCTTTCATTTTGTTAATATTCCATTCATTAACATAAGTTGGAACAGTTACTTCTTTTGCAATCATTTCAGGTACTCCAACTTCATTAATACTAATGTTTGGATCTGGACTAATTACAGTACGTGCTGAAAAGTTTACACGTTTACCTGAAAGGTTACTTCTGAATCTTCCTTCTTTACCTTTTAATCTTTGAGCTAAGGTTTTTAATGGACGACCAGATCGATGTCTTGCTGGAGGTACTCCTGATGCTTCATTATCAAAGTAAGTTGTTACATGGTATTGTAATAATTCCCATAAATCTTCTACAATTAATTGTGGAGCTCCTGCTTCCATGTTTTCTATTAATCTTTGGTTGATTCTTAAAATATCAACTAATTTATGGGTTAAATCATCTTCAGATCTTTCACCAGTATCTAAAGTGATTGAAGGTCTTACAGTTACTGGAGGTACTGGTAATACTGTTAATACCATCCATTCTGGACGTGCTACTTCAGGGTTTACTCCTAAAATGTAAGCATCTTCATCTTTGATTCTTTCTAATTTTTCTCTTACTTCAGATGCAGTTAACTTGTAATCTCCTTGAATGATAGATATTGGTTTATCTATTTTAACAGCTTCTTGTTCTGCTCCACAATGTGGACATTCATCTTTACGTGCTACATTATAGATTTCTTTAATTAAGCCGTTTAGATTTTCCCCATTTTCTTTTAATTCATTCATTTTATTTGTGTAGGTTTCAATTTCAGAATCATCTAAAAGGATTCTTCCACATTCATTACAAGTTGAACGTAAGATTTTATGAATAATATCTCCAAAACCTACATGTATTACAGGTCTTGCTAAGTCGATACTTCCAAAGTGCCCTTGACATTCTCCTCCTCTAAAACCACAGGTTCTACATTTTAAACTTGGGTCTATAACACCTAAATGAGGATCCATTAATCCATTTTCAATTGGGTATCCATCTTCATCGTAGGTATCGGGAGTTTCAATTTTAACAACAGACATTTTCCGAATATCATCTGGTGACATTAATCCAAAATCTATTTCATTAATCTGTTTTATAATTCCTTTTTGCAAAATATTAGCTCCTTTTAATATATTTTATTAGTAATCATAAGTCCGTCTTTGTTAAGTTTCTTATGCTTTATCTCCTAATACTAATTTAGGGAAGATACATAAACTTTTGAGTTCATCGAGTAAAAGTTTAAATGCATATGAAATTTCTACTGGGTAAGATTCTGAATCGCCACATATTGGGCAGTATTTTTTATCTTTGTTTTTATCGTATACTGCTAGCATACCACAATTGTCACAAACGATTGCTTCATACTTATCTGATTCATCTAAGAGTCTTTCTTTTAATGATAATGCTGCTCCGTGAGCTATAAGACAATCTCTTTCCATTTCTCCAAATCTTAAACCACCTTCACGTGCTCTTCCTTCTGTTGGTTGGCGTGTGAGAACTTGTACTGGTCCTCTTGAACGAGCGTAAACTTTATCTGTTGTCATGTGGTGTAATTTTTGGTAGTATGCTACTCCTACAAATATTTCTGCTTCGACTCTTTCTCCAGTGGAACCATTGTATAATGATTCACAACCTGCAGATTCAAATCCATGGTCTTTTAAGGTTTGTTTGATTTCGCCTTCAATATCATCATTGAATGGTGTTCCATCAATACGTTCTCCTTCTAAACAAGCTGCTTTACCTGCTACCATTTCAAGTACTTGTCCTACAGACATTCTTGATGGTATCGCATGGGGGTTTACTATAATATCAGGTATTACTCCATCTTCTGTGAATGGTACATCTTCTTGGGATAATATTAATCCAACTACCCCTTTTTGCCCGTGTCTTGAAGCGAATTTATCTCCGAATTCAGGTTGTCTTGTTTCTCTTACTCGGATTTTTGTTAATTTACTTCCTTCAACAGTTTCGGTTAGTAATACTGCATCGACTATACCTTTTTCACCGTGTCTTACGGTTACACTTGTTTCTCGTCTTTTTTCAGCTACTGTACCGAATTCATCGATTTCTTCTAAGAATCTTGGAGGGCTTGTTTTTCCGATTAATACATCTCCAGATTCTACATGTGATTCTGGGTTGACTATTCCATCTTCATCTAAGTTTCTGTATGATTCTTCAGATCTGTATCCTTTTACTCCTTTTTCTGGGACTTCGAATTTATCTTCTTGTCCTCCAGGGTATCTTCTTTCTGATGCTTCATATGATCTGAAAAATGAACTTCTTCCCATTCCTCTTTCAAGAGAAGATTTGTTTAGGATCATTGCATCTTCCATGTTATACCCTTCATAACTCATTAATGCTACTACTAAGTTTTGACCTGATGGTCTTGCATCATAATTGGTTGCATCAATAATTCTTGTTTTTACTATAGGGGTTTGTGGATGATGTAATAAGTGTGCTCTTGTATCTGTACGTAATGCATAATTTGATACGTATAATCCAAGTGCTTGTTTGGTCATACCTGCTTCCATGGTATTTCTTGGAGAAGAATTGTGATCTGAAAATGGGATGATTCCTGCACATATACCTAACATAGTAGATGGGTCGATTTCTAAATGAGTTATATCTTCATTTAAATCATTTAATGTCATTGCTATGTATGCATTTTCTTCTTCTTCTGCATCTAAATATTCAATTAAACCCATGTTTATTAAATCATTCCAAGTGATTTTTCCTTTTTCAACTTGATCTAAATGTTCTTCTGTAAGTAATGGAAGTCCATTTTCTACTATGATTAAAGGTCTTCGAGCTCTTCCTGGATCATTGAATATGTAAATTTCATCAGTATCATTATAATAGGTTATGTTCATTTCATCAGATACTTCACCAGCTCGTCTTTTTTCTCTCATTTGTTTAGTGAAATCTATAGGGTCGTTTACTGAACCAATGAGTTCCCCATTAATATAAACTTTAGCTTTGTTAACTTGATTTGCTGTTTCTGTCACGGAATTCCTCCTGATTATTTGTTTAATACATTCATTGATTCAATGGTATCTACTATTTCTTGAGTGTCTGAACCTTCGGATATTTTACATAATAATGCTAAGTTTTTAACTAATCCACAATTAGGTCCTTCTGGAGTTTCATTTGGACATATTTTACCAAATTGTGTTGGGTGTAAATCTCTTGCTTCAAAGTGGGGTTGACTTCTTGTTAATGGGGATACTACACGTCTTAAATGTGAAAGTGTTCCCATGTAACTGGTTCTATCTAATAATTGACTTACTCCAGCTCTTCCACCTACCCAATTACCTGTTGCTATAGCATGTTTAATATTTTCTGTTAGTACATCTGAACGTACTGCTTGTTTAATAGATAATGTTTTTCCACGTGATAAGCTTCTTTCTAATTGGTAACTCATATCTCTAGTTAGACTTGTGAAAGCTACTCTAAATAAATCTTCCATTAAATCTCCAGATACTCTGAGTCTTTTGTTAGTGTAGTGATCCTTATCATGGGGATCTCTTTCTCCAGCTATTACTTGGAGTAACATTTCAGTCATTTCTGCAAGGTATATTGCTTTATCATGACGTCTTTCTGGTTCGGTTCCCATGTGTGGTAATAAGTATCTGTCAATAACATCTTCAGCTCTTTTGATTCTGTATTCTTCAGTCATACCTTTTGCTACACGATTTCCTATGAATTTTATTGCTGCTTGAGTTAAGTAATCTTCTTTTTCTTCAGCAGATAATTCTTCTAATTCTTCAGAATCGATTTTAAGTTGGGATGAGGATACTTGCATATCATCTGCAATTACCATTTGGTAGTTGAAGTTTTCAGATATTGCTGTGATGATTTTTTCATCAGTAGATAATCCTAATGCTCTAAGTAAAATCACAAGAGGTATTTCTCCAGGTACATATGGGAAAGAAATTCTTAGGAAAACACCACTTTTACGTGGTTTTTTATATTCTAAAGATATTCTTGCTCTGAAACCACTTTTAATAGAAGTTACTATTGCTTTTGCTCTTCTATCTTCAAATTCTCCAATTCTTTCTAATATGATTTTGTTTGGAGCAATTTCTTCCATTGTAACTACTGCTCTTTCAGAACCGTTTACTATGAAATATCCACCTGGGTCTTTTGGATCTTCTCCTTTAGCAACTAATTCATCAGCATTAAGTCCATGTAAATGGCAAATATCAGATTTAAGCATAAGTGGTAATTCACCTATGTATACTTCATCTTCTTCAGTGAGTGGATTTTGTGGTTGTCCTTCTTCGTCTAATGTCATTTCTAAGTACATATGTGCTGAATAATTTAAGTTTCTTAATCTTGCTTCAGTTGGATAAATCATACTTTTTGATCCATCTGCTTCTTTAGTGAATGGTTTATGGATATGTAATTTACCTGTTCTTACAGTATATTTACCATTTTCTAAGCTTATTGGATCGGTTATATCAATAATTTTTTGTATACGATTGTTAACAAAGTCGTTGTAAGATTTTAAATGGTGATCTACCAATTGGTATTCATCAAAAAATGAGTTTACTAAACCCCATGTATTTTCTTTCATGGACTTCCTCCAGATTTATAATAATTAAAATTTTTTTGTAAATAAAAAAAAATTGTTAAAATTCTTTATAATTATTTTTTTAAAATAGATTAAGTACTCTTAATTATATTATAATAGTTAAGAAGTTTTAAAAAAAAATTTTATCTAGATAATTTTCTTGAATTTAATTATTTTTTTATACAAAATATTTTTTTTATAATTTTTTCCTTGATATTTAATAAATTTAAATATCAATTCGTTAATTTTTCTTGCTTGAAAGGTTTAATTTGTAGTTATTATTGTTAATTAAAAATTGAATCCTAAAAAATAACCAGCTTTGAACCCTTAAATTTTTAATTTGAAATTTTTACCTATTTTTTATAGTTTTATAAGAAAAAATGATTTAGTTTTAGTAAAAAAAATTTTATCTTTTTTTACTCTTCAACTAGTCTGTAGGTTAAAAAGGTTCCTGCAGTTTGACTATCTCTAGTAATTCTTAAAATATCTCCTGGTTTAGCATCTATAGCTTTTGCAACAGGATCTTTTGCTTTAATTTTAGGTAATTCTTCAACATCATATTCTAAGCTTTTTGTAAATTTCTTAGTTTCAGAATCAGTTAAAATTTCATGCTTTGGAACATAATGATGTTCTAGAATATTCATCTTCACAATATTCCTCCAAATAGAATAAATTAAATTCGAAATTCGATTAAAATATCTAGTAATTAATATAAAGTATGTAAAAAATTAGAACGGGCCCGACGGGAATTGAACCCGCGGCCGCTTGGTTAAAAGCCAAGCGCTCTGCCAGACTGAGCTACGGGCCCTTGATTACAAATGAAAATAATTGTTATATTAATACTATAGTATTTACGTTTTTGTAGTATTTAAATGTAGGTTTTAATATTTAAAATTATAATTTTTTTATGTCCTTTTGAATAGGCATATGCACTCTATAATAGGCTTAAATATTTAAACGCCCTGGCCGGGATTTGAACCCAAGTCGCGGGCTCGACAGGCCCACATGATAGCCCCTACACCACCAGGGCAAATATTACAAATCATGAACAAAAATCTTAAATTTTGCCCATTAATACAGTATTGATTTTACATATATATAAAGGTATTGTTTTTTAATTATTTTTTAAAATAAAAATAATTATTTCACATCTTAAACAAAATAGTTAAGATAGAATAGGATTAAATTTTATCCTTTTCACCAATACAAATATGAAATCCCGCCTGCCGGACTTGAACCAGCAACATTTGGATCTACAGTCCAACGCTCTGCCAAATTGAGCTAAGGCGGGTAGATATTTGATGGGACCGCCCGGATTTGAACCGGAGTCTCAGGCTCCCAAAGCCCAAAGGATCGACCAAGCTACCCTACGGTCCCAAGATATAATATATTATGTTTTCATTACTTATAAATATAACTCTTATTTGATTCAATTTAATAAAATTTATGTTGAAAATTAATTAAAAATTGTGAAAAATAATTTATCTTAATAGATAATATTTTTTTATTAGATAATATATTTATCAAGCCCCGGGTGGGAATTGAACCCACGACCACGAGATTACAAGTCTCGCGCTCTACCAGACTGAGCCACCGAGGCATCATAAATAAAATATTCAACATTAAGTTGTTAGTTTATTTTCATTTAAATACTTTTCGGTTATTTGAAAAAAAGAATAATTTATCATGAATATTCATGACAAATTATTTAAGTTACAATAACAAAAATAATATCTCCAAAGAAAATTTTTAAAATGAGGATAACAATGAAAAAAAAAGCTAAAACCATAACCAATGAAATACTAAAAGCTTTAGAAACTGTAAAGAGTGAAAAACCATTAACAGTGGGATTAACAAATAATGTAACCATAAATGATTGTACTAATGCAATGTTAGCAGTAGGGGGAACTGCAGCAATGTTTGATGACGATGAAGATGGTGCAGATTTTGCAGCAATAGCACAATCCTTTGTAATAAACATTGGAAAATTAAACAGTATGTCCATCAAAATAATAAAAGAATCTTGTAAAAGAACTGATGAGAACAATACCCCTGTAATAATAGATCCAGTAGGAATAAGTGTTACAGAAAACAGAAAAAACATAATTAAATACTTAATAAAAAATCATAAAATTACATGTATTAAGGGAAACATGTCTGAAATAAGAGCTGTTGGAGATTTAATGGAAATAACCAAAGACAGTACAACAGGAGCAGTTGGAGTAGATGCTAATGATAATGATTTAATTAGTGAAAAAAATCTCAGAGAAAATGCTGCAATAGTTAAAAAGATAGCTAAAAACTTAAACATTATTATAGTCGCAAGTGGACCAATAGATTTAATATCAAATGGAGAACAAACTTATAGTATAAGTAATGGTGATGAAATGATGTCATTAATCACTGGTAGTGGCTGTATGTTAAGTATGATAGTTGGTGTCTATGAAAGTGTAAACAACCCATTCATTGGAGCAATAGCTGCAACAGCCCATATGGGAATTGCTGGAGAAAAAGCTAGTGAATATGTTAAAGAAAATAATTTAGGTACTGGTAGTTTTAGAACTATGCTTATAGATTATTTATACAAAACTTCTCCAGAAGATTTAAAGAAAGAAGCAAAAATTAAAGAAATATGTTAAAAAAATAAAGGAAATGATTAATTATGAATAAAGATATTGATTATAGTTTATACTTAGTAACTAATAATAAAAATAAAACTGAAGATGAATTTTTAAACATTATTGAAAAAGCAGCTAAAGGTGGCATTACAATGCTTCAAGTTCGTGAAAAAGAATTACCTTTAACTGAATTTTTAGAAATAGGTAAAAAAGTTCAGAAAATAGCTAAAAAATATAATATTCCATTTATTATTGATAATAATGTAGCTATAGCAATGGATTTAGAAGCTGATGGAGTTCATGTAGGTCAAAGTGATATTGATGCTGCTGAAGTTAGAAAAGCAATTGGACAGGATATGTTACTTGGTGTTTCAGCTCAAACTGTAGAACAAGCAAAAAAAGCTGAAAATGATGGTGCAGATTATATTGGATCTGGTGCTGTTTTTCCATCTCCAACAAAACCTAATGCTCCACATATAAGTCTTCAAGATTTGAAAAATATTGCAGATTCTGTAAATATTCCAGTTGTTGTTATAGGTGGAGTTAATGAATCTAATGTTAAAGATTTTAAAGGTACAAATATTGAAGGGATTTGTGTTGTCTCAGCGATTATGGAAAGTGAAGATCCTGAATTTACTAGTGAAAATTTAAAAAAAGAATTTGATGCTATAAAATAAAAAAAAAGGAAATTAAAATAATATTTAAAATTTAATTTTATTTTTCAAAATTTTTTGCAGAATCTTCTAAAGCTTTAACTGCTGGTAATTTTTTTCCTGCAAGTAAACTTATACAAGCTCCACCACCACTACTTACATGATCCATTTTATCTTCATATCCTAAACTAGTAGTAGCTGCAGCAATATGTCCTCCACCAATTATACTATAACCTTTAGATATTGCTATAGAATTTATTATATCTTCAGTGCCTATTGCAAATTTCGGATTTTCAAAGACCCCTGCTGGACCATTAGCAAATATTGTTTTTGCATCTCTAATTATTTTTGCATATTCTTTAATTGTTTCTTTACCTATATCAAAGATTGAATGATTTGTTATTTGGTTAATAGGTAAGTCTTCTCTTTCTCCATCTACAGTTACTGCTACATCTTTTGGATATACTATTTGATTGGGGAATTCTTTAAGTAGTTGTTTTGATTTATCCACCATATTATAGTAACCTTTATTTTTAATGAAATCTTTATTAACATCTTTAATATCAGTTCCAGCTGCCCATAATAAAATATTTGCTATTATACCTGAAGTTATAACTGTGTCTGCTGTTCCATTTCTTAATACATTTTCCATTACCATTATGGAGTCGTCTGCTTTCATTCCTCCAAGAACAAATACACATGGTTTTTTAACATTATCTAATGCTTCAGTGAGTATTTTTAATTCTTTTTCCATTACTCTGCCTGCTGCTGAAGGAACTTTTTTAGTGAATCCTACAAGTGAAACTTGTGATCTGTGTGCTGCTGCAAATGCATCGTTTATAAATAAATCTATAAGTGGGGATAATTCTTTTACCATTATTGATTTTGATTGTTCTTCTGGAGTTCTTTGAAGTGTTTCTTCTGAGAAAAATCTTGCATTTTCAAGAAGGAGTAATTCACCTTCTTTTAAATCTCTTATTGCTTTTTTTGCTCTAACTGAAAATATTGAGTCTACATATTTAACGTGTATGCTTAGGATATCTGTTAATACTTCAGCGTGTTGTTTTAGAGTTGTGAAATCAGTTTTTCCTGGTCTGCTTTGGTGGGCTAGAATAACTGTTTTTGCACCTTTGTTTGATAATTCTTTTAATGTTTCGGAATGTAATTTTTCTCGGGTGTCATCTAAAATTGTTCCAGATGAGGGGTCTACAGGTGAGTTTATATCAATTCTTATAAGAACTGTTTTTCCTTCTATTTCAAAATCATCTAATGTGTTAAAGTTAATTGACATATTATTTTTCCCTACCTAATTATTTTACTCCTATTATATTTTACTTACTAAATCCAGTAATGCTTCTTTTGGATTTTTAGCTTTTATTATTCCACTAGCTAAAAGAACTCCTTCTGCTCCAAGTTCTATAGCGGCTTTCATATCTTCTCCGGTTGATATTCCTGCGCCACATAAAACTTTAACATTTTTGTTAATATTTTTTACTTTATCTACGGTTCCTGTGATGATTTCAGGTTCTGCTTTAGATACTGGTATTCCTGTTCCTATTAATTCTGGAGGTTCTACTGCTACGTATGTTGGTGAGAGTGTTGCTATGGCTTCACTTGTTGCAACATTGTTTGAGCATACACATGTTTTTAGGTTTGATTCTTTTGCTTTAGTAACTAAAGATTCTATATCTGCTAATTTCATTCTTTTTTCTGAATGATTTAGTAATGTTCCATCTATGCCATTAGCTAAAAATGATTCTAATAGATTTGATCCTGTGTTTCCACCTGGTTTTATTGGATCTATATGTTGTGCATAAACTGGTATGCTTGTTTCATCTTTTATTTTTGTTATATCTATTGCTTGTGGTGATGCTATCATTGGTATTCCTGTTTCATCATAAGCACTTTCTAAGTCTTTTGCTAATGATAATGCTTTGTCTCCACTAGATTCTAAATAAGTTTTATAATTTAATATTACAATAGGTTTATCATTTTTAGACAAATTTAATTACCCCATAAAAATTTTTTAATTTTTGAATTCCTTGAATTTTTTTTAGAAAATAATCTTTTTAAAGAATTCTAAACGTATATAATAAATAATATTATGTATAATTATATTTATAATTAATTTTAATTAGGTATATTTTTAAAAATTTATGGTTTTTATTATGTCATTAACTAAAAAGCAACAAGAAAAATTAGAGTATAGTGGTTATCGTTTTGTAGGTGAACATGGTCATTCTGCAGCCAAGATTTGCCATTGGCAGAAAAAAAGTATTTTGAATGAGGGAGTTTGTTATAAAGAGAAGTTTTATGGTATTGAAAGTCATCGTTGTCTTCAATTTTCTCCTGCAGTTCCTTTTTGTAATCAGAAGTGTAGTTTTTGTTGGAGGGATTTGTCTTTAACTGAAACTGAATGGGATGGGGATTATGATGATCCTAAGACTATTATTGATGAGGCTATTGCTGCTCAGACTAAACTTTTATGTGGTTTTTGGGGTAATGATAAAGCAGATAAAAAGAAATTAGAGGAAAGTAAGAAACCTACTAATGCTGCTATTTCTTTAGCAGGTGAACCTACTTTTTATCCTGAAATTGATGAGTTAATTGGGGAGTTTAATCGTCGGGATTTTAACACTTTTCTTGTTAGTAATGGGATGAATCCTAAAAAATTGGAAGAGTTAGAAAATGAACCTACACAATTATACATTTCCTTAGATGCACCTGATGAGAAAATTTATAAAGATGTTTGTAACCCTCAAATAAATGATGGTTGGAATCGTTTAAATGAAACCCTTAACTTTTTAAATAGTTATGATAGTAGAACATGTATACGGACAACATGTGTTAAGGGAAAAAATATGGTTAAAGCAGAAGATTATGCGAAACTTTTAGAAAAAGCAAACCCTACTTATGTAGAAATAAAAGCGTACATGTGTGTAGGATATTCAAGAGAAAGATTAACACTTGAAAACATGCCAACATTCCAAGAAGTAAAAGATTTTGCAGAAGAAATTTGTCAATACACAGGTCAAAAAATAATTAATGACTCTGAAATAAGTAGAGTTGTATTATTAAAATAAAAATTAAATGGCACCATATAAACTCCATAGAGTCTAAAATATTTAAAAAAAGTGAAAATTAAAAAAAAATTTTAATATTAAAATTTTTTTAATTTTTAAGAGAATTACAAATTTCAACAGCCTTTTTAGCAGCTTTTTCCATACTTGTTTCATATGGAATTCCTGCATCATCTAAAATCTTTTGACCTTCTTTTTCATTAGTACCAGTTAAACGTATTACAATATGAACTTCTTTATTAGTTGCTTTAATAGCATCCACTACACCTTTAGCAACATCATCAGCCCGAGTAATACCACCTAAAACATTTAAAAATACTACCTTCACAGGAGGGTAAGTTAAAACTAAACTTAAAGCTTTTTTAATAGTACTTTCAGATGATCCCCCACCAATATCTAGAAAAGTAGCAGGTTCACCACCAGCAAGTTTAATCATATCCATTCCAGTTAAAGTTAAACCAGCACCATTACCTAATACTGCAATATCTCCTTCAAGAGTAACAAATGCAAATTCTTTCTTTTGGAAGTTTAATTCTTCCATAATATCTTTATGACGGAATAAAGCATCATTTTCAATTTCTAATTTAGCATCAGCAGCAATAAAACCTTCTGGAGTTAAGGCTAAAGGATTAATTTCCGCAGTATGAGCATCATATTTATCAAATACTTGATAAAGTTCCCAAATTACATTACCAATCCCTTGAATATATTTAGAATCAACACCCATTTTAATTGCAATTTCACGAGCTTCAAATGGGAAAAATTCTCTTAAAGGATCAACATGATATTTAATAATTTTTTCAGGATTAGTTTTTGCTAATTCTTCTATTTCCATTCCACCTTCAGCACTAACCATTATAATAGGTCTTTTATTAGCTCTATCTATAGTAATGGATAAAAAGAATTCTTTAATAATATCTGCTTTTTTTTCAATTAATAAATGATTAACTGTTTCATCTTTAATTTTAGAACCTAAAAGTTCAGTAGCTTCTTGGAAAGCTTCACCAGGAGTATCTGCAAATTTAATACCTCCAGCTTTACCTCTTCCCCCAGTTAAAACTTGTGATTTAATTGCAACGGGAACTCCAAATTCTGTAGTAATAGCCATAGCTTCTTGAGGAGAATATGCAACTTCTCCATCTAAAATTTGAATACCTTCCTTTTTAAAGATTTTTTTTGCATTATTTTCATAAAATTTCATGATTATTCCCCAATAATTTTTTTTATACTATTTATTTAAATTAAATCAAATTATATCCTGCTTCAAATGCTTCTTGGTTTTTCTTTTCAGTTCCCTTAGGAACACTAGATAAAATTGCTTTTAATGCAGCATCTTTAGAAATTATTTTTGTAGCTTTAACTATTGCACCAACCATAACAATATTAGCAACTACTCTTAAACCGATATCATTAACAGCTGTTTCTGTTGCAGGTGCTTTGAATAATTTTATATTATGGTCTTTGATAAATTTAACAAGTACTGGATCATCTTCTTCAACCATATCTGGGTCTATAATTAATATTCCACCATCTTTTAAATCACCCATATATTTTATTAAAGCAGTATGTGACATTGCAACAAGGATATCTGGTTCTTGAACTTTAGGATAATAAATTTCATCATCACTAATTACAACTTCAGTTTTAGATGCTCCTCCCCTAGCTTCAGGACCATAGGATTGTGTTTGAACTGCATTTATATTATCATATAATGCTGCAGCTTTACCTACAATGATTCCAGCCATTATAACTCCTTGACCACCAAATCCAGCAATTCTTATTTCAGTTCTCATATTAATCATAACTCCTCATATGCTGTTCGTTTTTTATATGGTTTTTTAGAAGTTTCCTCATCTAATTTTTGAACATTATCTGTGAATTCAGGTTCTTGTCTATTGATAAATTCTCCAATAATAATTTTATCTTCAATTTCTTCTGGAGTCATTTTGTCAGCTTTTCTTTTATTAATACTATTTTCTTTTAAGTATTCGAACATTGAAGTTGCAGTTTTCATTTTGTTTTTTCTTCCATAGTATGTTGGACATTGTGTAACTACTTCAATGAATGCAAATCCATTAGTATTTAATCCTTTTTTAATAGAGTTAACTAATTGTAGTGGATTTGTTGATGTCCATCTAGCTACATAAGATGCTCCTGCAGCAACCACTAATTCGGATAAGTTAAATGGAACATCTTTAGAACCGTAAGGTGCTGTAGTTGCATAACTTCCTTTTGGTGAGGTTGGGCTGATTTGTCCTCCAGTCATTCCATAAATATTATTATTAACACAAATAACTGTTAAGTTAATATTACGTCTTGCAGCATGAATTAAATGATTTCCACCTATAGATGCACCATCCCCATCACCAGTAAATACTATAACATCTAAATCAGGATTTCCTACTTTTAATCCTGTAGCAAATGGTAATGCTCTTCCATGTGTTGTGTGTAATGAATCACATTTCACATAACCTGGTATTCTAGATGAACATCCTATTCCTGAAACCATAGCAATATTATCAAAATCAATATCAGTACCTTCTAATGCTTTAAAGAAAGCATTCATAACCATACCATTACCACAGCCTGGACAGAATATGTGAGGAAGTCTATCTTCTCTTAAATATTTTAAAAATGGACTTTGTTTTTCTTCAACCATTATTTATACCCCCTTGATTTCCTTAATCTTTGTTAAGATTTCATCAGGTTTGTGGAGTTCTCCTCCAATTTTTCCAAATAAATGAACATTTGCATCTGATTTAGCTACTCTTTCTACTTCATGAACCATTTGTCCAAGATTTTGTTCAAGTACTAATAAATCATCTGCTTGTTTTGCTATTTTTTCTAGTTCTTCATCGGGGAAAGGCCATGGTGTGTTGATTTTTAATGAACCTACTTTAAGACCTTCTTCTCTTGCTTGGTTAACTGCTGTTTTTGCAGATCTGTATGGTGAACCATAAGTTATTACTATTAAATCTGCATCATCACAATCTTCTTCTTTAAAAGATACGATATCTTCCCGGTTTTTTAATATTTTATCACATAATCTTTTAACGAGTTGTGAGTGTGTTTTTGGATTATTTGTATCTGGGTATCCTTTTTCATCATGTGTTAATCCAGTTATTGCTACGTTGTATCCATCCCCAAATGCTGGCATTTTTGGTGTGCCATTTTCTGGAGCTTTAAATGGTAGGTAATCTTCTGGAGATTCTTCAGGCATTTGACGAGTTTGAACGTTAATATCGTTAGGTATTGACATTTTTTCTCTCATGTGTCCTACTGCTTCATCTGACATTACAAATACTGGGCATCTATATTTTTCGGCTAAATTGAATGCTTCTATTGTGAAGTCAAAGAATTCTTGTACTGATGATGGTGCTAATGCGATTGGTTCATAATCTCCATGTGATCCCCATCTTACTTGCATCATATCTGATTGACTGGACATTGTAGGTTGACCTGTAGATGGTGAACCTCTTTGTACATTTATTATTACAATTGGAGTTTCTGTAATGAATGCATAACCAATGTTTTCTTGCATTAATGAGATTCCTGGTCCTGATGTTGCTGTCATTGATTTAGCACCACTCCATGATGCTCCAACTAGTGCTCCTGCAGATGCTATTTCATCTTCCATTTGTACAAATGCACCATCAACTTTAGGTAATTCTCTTGCTAATGCTTCTGCTATTTCTGTTGAAGGAGTTATTGGGTATCCTGCAAAGAATCTGCATCCTGCATAAATTGCACCTTTAGCACAGGCTTCATTTCCTAATAAGAAATATTCTTCAGACATTTTAGTCCTCCTTTTTATCTACAGCAATTGCTTGATCTGGACATGAAAGTTCACATAAGCCACATACATTACATTTTTCTTCATTTTTTGGGAAAGGTAAATAAACATCTTTTGAGTTTTTTTCTTTAGATTTCTCAAAAACATCCTTTGGGCATGTAATTATGCAAATGTCACATCCTTTACATAATTTTGAGTTTATATATATCATAAAATCGTCCTGAAATAAATTTTTTTTAAATATCTTATTTAATCCTATAATAATTTTTTTTTAAATTTCTAATTAATATTGATTTATTAATTAGACAAACACTTTATTATATAGATTTAATAATTAATAAAATTTATTAAAAAAAAAGAATTGAAAAGAAGTGAATTTTTATTTTAAAACGTGTTTTAATTTGTTATATTTAGTATTTATTTGATTATTTATACTTTTATTCAAATATATCTTCAACATACATTAAAGGATAGTTTAATTCTTCTATAAATTCAATACGTATTACTGCTAAAATATCCTCAATTTTAGAGTATATTTTAATGTCTAACATGTCACCATTAAGTGTAGTATAATCAAAATCTGTCATTGCTTCATCTAATTTTGATAAATCTATTTTAACATCTATTTTTTCTATAGCAGGTTGTAATTCTAATGATTGTTTGATTGCATTTTCTAAACTAGGTGCTGTTGCTTTACTTATAGGAGTTCCTACAAATTGGTGGAATAATGCACCCATTGTTATTGCCCCTTCAAATATTGCTCTTTCTCTGTTAGTTATATTATTAAAATATTCTTCATTTACATCCATTATGTTTACTCTCCTTTTTTATTAAAGCATGCCTTTTTTAGAAATTATAAAAACTATTTAACCATCCTAATTTATTAGCCATAATCTGTGAAGATATTGGGAAGAAATTATAATAGAATAATATTGCTGACAATATCAATATAACAATTAATATAATCATTCGATATTCTTTAGGATAGAAATATGTGAATAATAATCCTAATGCTAAAAATATAATACATATGTACAATCCATAATCTTTTTGAGGATTTTCTTTTAATATTGTATTATTTATTTCACCTACACTGGTTAAATCTCCTGAAACTATTAATCTTTCACTTGTTGATCCAATTGGATTACATGTTATTAAATCTATTTTTTGCAAAGTATTGTTTACTTGCATTTTATATGATGCTGGAACTATTTTTGTTGAATTTACAGTATAGTTTGCTTCACCTATACCTGGCCAATCTAATGTAATAATGTCTCCAGGTTTTAATTCATTTAACCTTAAGAATGGTGATCCTTGAAGTGTTCTATGTCCAAATAATATTACTTCCCCATGAGTTGGAGTGTAAGATTGTTCTTCTTTATAAACTCCTTGAGATATAGAAACATTATTAATTTTTTCTTGAACACCTAATTCTGGAATTGTTAATACTGGAGATTCAATATTTCGTTCTACAACTATTTTTGAAGAAAAATAGGTTACCTCTGTAAATGCATACATAGCAAGGATAATTAATGCTATTATAACGATTAATGTTTTGATATCTAATTTATTATGTAACATCTGTTAATGATTCCCTTTTTACAAATTTATTCATTTAAATTATCAATTGTGTTATTTAGATTATAATAAAGAAATATGATTAAATAGATTAATACAATTATAAATAAAATTAATGCGGGTATATTTATATTGAATAATGCTAATTTTAGTGGTGTTAATATTATTAATATTACTGAAATTGCAATCATAGGATAATTATCCACTTTTGGATATTTGAAATTACTAACCATCAATGTAGCAACAATAATCATTAAAATATATGCAAACCATATGTTGAAAACTCCTGTTAAATATAACGCTGTTAGTAATAATGCTATTCCTGGTATAGGGAAACCTATGAACCCTTTATATTCAATTTTTTCACCGATTACGTTGAAACGTGCTAATCTTAAAAGTCCACATAGTACCATGTATAAACATATGATAATAGTTAAAATTTCAAGATTTGGTGCTAGTTTCATTCCTAATGTATATAATAGTACTGCTGGAGCAACACCAAATGAAACGATATCTGCTAGAGAATCAATATTTTTACCAAATCCTAAATCATCATGAAAACCTAATTTTCTTGCAACCCATCCATCAACACTATCAAAAATTATTGCAATGATAATAAAAAATGCTGATAATGAGAAATAATTATTTATTGCCATTAGAATCCCTAAAACTCCGAATATCATGTTTAATGATGAAATTAAATCAGGTATTCGGATAAAATTAAAAATTCCAGTTTCTTGTAATTGCATTTTATCTTTTAACCTCTAGAGTAATTATATAACCCTAACCTTTTTTTTAATAAATAATATTTAAGTTAATTGTATACACAGATTTCTTTAAACTTTTATAAAAATTTTTTTAAAATTTTATATAGTAATGTAATGTAATAATATATATAATATAGAAATTTTTTTAATTAAATTAAATTTTTAAAACTTTTTTTATAGATTAATATATTAAATATAAATATTAGTAAAATATAGATAATTATTAAATGTTAGCACTATAAATTTAATTTTTATTAAATCGTTTAGAAATTGTTATATTATCTAAAAATAGTGTAACATATTTAAAAAATTAATATAACCTTATATTTTTATATAAATAAAATATGCTTAATTTAATAGGGTTAGCATTCGAAAAAGAATGTTTTATGATGTGTATATGATGATAGAAGATAAAATTCAGATCCTCAGACAAGCTGCAAAAGTTTCATCTGAAGAAGATGTTGAAAAAGTATGGTGTGTTATAGCTGGAAATGATAAACTAGTTAATGACATAGTATACACAGCAATTGCATCTAAAAAAACTGTTAAAATTCTATTTAGAGAACATATCTCATTTACTGAAGGTAAAATTAATAAAAAATTTGATTTCATCATTTTAAAAGGAGATTCCTATAAAATTAGAGAAATCAGTAAATTATCTAAAGAACAAGGCAGTGCATCTATTGTAATTGCCCCTTACTATATTGAAAATGAAGATAATTTAATGACATTAGTAGGTCCTGAAGATAGAATAAAAAAATTTGTTAATGATACTGGAAGAGAAAATGCACCCATTTCAATTTTATTAGAAGATCAAACTACAGGGTTTATAGAAACTGAATTAAATATTTCAAAGGATATACCCAAATTTTTACAGAATATCGTAACTCCTCTATTCAATATGGATGAAGCAGTATTAAATACAATTCTCATTTCAATTGAACATGACGAGGATGTCGCTAAAATTCAAAAAATCGCTACATCAAATAAAATTTTTGTTATAGACTTTAAAGACATTATGGAGGAATAACCGTGAGTATTTTTGGAGATACCGAGGTACAAGAATCAGAACCAAAAAAAACAATAGTTAAAAATAGCTTAGGAATAGATTTAGGAACTTTAAATACAGTGATTGCAAAACCATCTGGAGACAAATTTGATTTATATCAAATCCCTTCCGTTGTTGCTGTTAAAAAAGATGATCCAACAGCAGTTTTATCTGTAGGAGAAGAAGCAAAAAGAATGTTAGGCAGAACTCCTGAAGATATTACCGCAGTAAGACCATTAAAAAAAGGAGTTATTGAAAATATAGCTCAAGCTCAAGCTTTATTAATTAAAGCCATGGAAATTGGTATTAAAGATGGTGAAAGTGTTGGAAGAATCGTTATTGGAATTCCAGGAGATTCATCTGAAGTAGAAAAAAATGCTGCTGAAGAAATTGGTAGAAAAGCAGGAGCAGAATATGTTCTAGTTATTAGTGAAGGATTAGCTGCAGCAATAGGTGCAGGATTACCTATAGCAGAACCTAATGGAACAATGGTTATTGATATTGGTGCTGGTTCAAGTGATTTAGTTGTTATTTCTCTTGGAGGAATTAATGATATTGAAACCGTCCGTTGGGGTGGAGACGATATTGATGCAAGAATTGTTGAATTAGTTGCAGAAAAATTCAATGTTGCAATAAGTATCCATGATGCTGAAGCTGCAAAAATTGAAGTTGGTATGGTTCATTGTAGTGAAGAAATGGAAAACTTAAGTGTAGAAATCATTGGAAAAGCAATGGATACTAACAGACCTAAAAAAGTAGTTATTGATTCAATGTTAGTTGCAGATGCAGCTGAACCAATAATGATTGAAGTAATGAATGGATTACAACTCATATTAGAAAGATTACCTCCTGAATTAATGATGGGAATCTATTCAAATACTGTTGCTGTAGGTGGAACTTCCAGATTACGTGGAGTTAAAGAAAGAATATTTGATGAAGTAGAAATACCAATCAAAATATCCGATGACCCAATGACTGTTGTTGCAAAAGGAACTGCAATCGTAGCTGCAGAACCATTAGCTTTAGAACCAGAAGTACGTCTTAAAGCTATGAGATAAATTTCTCCTATAAACACGGGAAAAACTCAATAAAAGAAATTTGAATTCATTGAAAGATATATAAAACATAATCTTTTAATGAATAAACAAATTTTTTTTTAACTATTTTTTAAATTCTTTATATAAATCTTAAAAAAATAATAATAATTTTTATTTTTTAGAAAAAATTTTGTTTAAATGTTTGGTTATAGATAATTATGAATATTCTAGGATTAGATGAAGCTGGAAGAGGCCCTGTATTAGGCCCTATGATAGTAGCAGGTATTGTGATTCCTGAAGAAAAAACAAAAATATTAGAACGAATGGGTGTTAAGGATTCTAAAAAATTAACTCCTAAAAGAAGAACTACTCTTGCTCGTAAATTAGTGAAAATGTTTGAGTATGAAACTGTTGAGATAACTGCAATGGATATTGATAATTTACGATCTAAAGATGTGAATTTAAATGAAATTGAAAAAATTGCTATGATTAAAATTATTGAAAATTTGAAACCAGATGCTGTTATTATAGATTCATTAGATGTTAAACCTAAACGATTAGAAAATGAAATTAAAAGCATAGTTGAATGTGATAATATTACAGCAGAACATAAAGCAGATGATAATTATTATCAAGTAGCTGCAGCTTCAATTATAGCTAAATGTACTAGGGATAAAATTATTAAAGATATTAATGAAGATTATATTCAAATGGGTGGGATTGGTTCAGGTTACCCTAGTGATCCTAAAACTAAAGATTTTTTAACTAATTTTACATATGATGAAATGCCTTATTTTGTACGTAAAAGTTGGAATACTGTACAAAAAATGAGAAGTATTAGATATTAAATTTTTAACTTCTTTAATTACATACTTTTTTTTAAATTATTCGTTATTTTCCTAAACAATATTTTTTATTACAACATTTTAAATAAAGATAAATATTATTAAATCACTAATTAAATTATTGAATATGAATTTATTTTTGAGGTGAATATATAATGAAACATTTTCAAAATATTGTTATTGGATTTGGAAAAGGTGGTAAAACACTTTCAGCATATTTAGGTTCTAAAGGTGAAAGTGTTGCGATGATTGAAAAATCAGACCAAATGTATGGTGGAACTTGTATTAATGTTGGTTGTATTCCATCAAAATCTTTAGTGACTAGTAGTTTAAAATTAAAAGGTAAAGATTTAAATTTAGATGAAAAAAAGAAGTTTTATAAAGAAGCAATTCTTGAAAAAAGAAGATTAACTGGTATGCTTCGTGAAAAAAACTTTAATATGTTAGATAAAAATGAAAATATTACTGTTTTTAATGGTTTTGGAAGTTTTATAAATGAAAATCAGGTACAAATAAAAACCAATGATGAAACTTTTAATATTGAAGGAGATAGAATCTTTATTAATACAGGATCTAGTTCTGTAAAACCTCCTATTGAAGGGATAGATAATAATCCTTATGTTTATTTCAGTGATAGCTTAATGGATCTTGATGAGTTTCCAGAAAGATTAGTTATTGTTGGTGGTGGATATATTGGTTTAGAATTTGCTTCTATGTATTCAAATTTTGGATCTAAAGTTACTATTATTCAACATGGACCTTTGTTTTTAAAACGTGACGATAGAGATGTTGCAGATGAGATTGAATCTATTTTTAAGAATAAAGGTATTGATATTATTTTTAATGCTGAAATCGAATCTATTATTAATAAAGATGATGAAGCTGTGATTAATTATACTATTGATGATGTTAAGAATAGTTTTTGTGCTGATGCTGTTTTAATTGCTACTGGTAGAAAAGCTAATACTGTAGGGTTGAATCTAGATCTTGCAGGTGTTGAAACTACTAAACGTGGTGCGGTTAAAACAGATGATAATTTACAAACATCTACTCCTAATATTTGGGCTATGGGTGATGTTGTAGGTGGTCTTCAATTTACTTATATATCTCTTGATGATTTCCGTATTGTGAAAAATCAACTTGAAGGTAAAATGGATTATAATTTATCTAATCGTAAGAATGTTCCATTTAGTGTTTTTATTGATCCTTGTTTTTCTAGAGTTGGTTTAACTGAAAAAGAAGCTATTGATAAAGGTTTTAATGTAAAAATATCTAAAATGCCTGCTGCAGGTATTCCTAAGGCACAAGTTCTTAAAAATCCTGTTGGCTTATTAAAAGCTATTATTGATGAGGATTCTAATAAGATTTTAGGTGCTGAGTTAATTTGTGAGGAATCTTTTGAAGTGATTAATATTATTAAATTAGCTATGGATTTAGATTTAGATTATACTTTACTTAAAAATCAAGTTTTCACCCATCCTACTATGAGTGAATCTTTAAATGATTTGTTTAATATTTAATTAATTTTTTTAAAATTTTTCTTTTACTTTTTTTTAATTTTTTTAAAAATAAATATATATTACTTTAAATAAAACTACAGTTATTATTAAGTGAATATTTTTTATTATATTATTTAATAATTTTTATACATAATTTTATAAAATAATTAAAGAGGAAAACATGTTGATTGAAGCATTAACTGGCGGTATTAATGGTATTATTGAAATGTTTCAAGATGGTGGAATTATTACCTACATTATTACTTTTTTAGGTATTTGGGGTTTATTAATTTCATTACAGAAAGTATTCTATTTAAGACGTATTAGTAAAGTTGATGCTACTGAAATTATGGGTACTGTAACTGTTTCTATGGAAAAAGGTGGAGCTATTGAAGCTCTTAAAAATATTAGCCATTACAAGAATCCAGTATCTAGAATTATATCCGAAGCTTTAAAAATCGGTTATAAAAATAAAACCGAAGTCGAAGAAAGTATGGAACAGATTTTTATTGTTGAAGTTAGTAAAATGACTAAGAATCTTAGTACTCTTAAAACTATTATTGAAATTGCTCCTTTTTTAGGATTGATTGGTACAGTTTTAGGTATTTGGATGACTTTTAAAAGTTTAGGTGTAAATGTTAGTAGTACTACTATGGCTCAGGGAATCTATGTTGCATTAATTACAACTATTGCAGGATTAGCTGTAGCTATTCTTTTAATACCAATAAATACTTATATTAAAGGTTTGATTGATGAAGAAATGGATAAAATTGAATTAGCTACTAAAATGACTAATTGGAGTTATGCTGTAGTTAAAATTAGGGTTTATGAAAAAATGCCTTGTGTTATTGAAGCTTTACAAGAAGCTGAAGGTATTGTTAGTGTTAGAGAAATTTCAGAACCTTATTCTAATGTCCAAATTTCATTTAAACCTAGTATGCTAGAAAAAAGTATTAGTAATATTATTTTGGAAAAATGTGATGTTAAATCTGAAATAACTGAAAGTAAACTTAAACAATGAATTTATGAAATTTTAAAAGCTTGGGAGAATTTATTTTCAATTCTTTTTAGTTTTTCAAATTTTTTTATGTATATGAGGAAAATAAAATGGCAATTGATATTAAGAAACATAAAGAAAAACTTAAAAATGATGAGCCTGAAATCAAATTAGTGCCATTTATAGACATTTTATTTACTTTATTAATTTTTATAGTTGTAACTAGTAGTTTTGGTGCTGCTGATGTGAGCCATCAAGACAACGGAGGTACAGGTAAACCAAATATAACTGATAGTTCAGGGAATAATGAATATTATATGATTCCTGTAGCTGGTTTGCAAAAAGTTACTGTTAATGGTATTGATATGTCTGACCAAATTAAGGATAATGCTATTGGTGTTCAAGCTCAAGTTATGGATCAGGGTAGAATAGATATTAACCCTCAAGATAAATCGATTACGATTAAGATACCATCGGGTATGGATCCTAATAAGGCAGTTCGTAGCCCTGAAACGGGTTAAATAAATTTTTTTTTATAATATTTTTTTTTGAGGTTGATAAAAAATGTATTTAGGTAGAATTTTATCTGTAGGTATGAGTACAGATGGTAAACCTTTTGTAGCTTATAGAGTTTCTAGTAGATCTTTTCCAAATAGACAAGCTAAAAAAGGTGAAGATGAAGCTGCAATAATTCCAAAAGAAGGTTTTGAAACCGATATATTTAAAAATACTTATATTGCATATAATTGTATTAAAATTGTTGGTGATACTGCAATAGTTTCTAATGGTTCACATACTGATGTTATTGCAGATAAAATTAGTTTAGGAATGAGTATTAAAGATGCTTTAGGTTACTCTCTGTTAACTATGGATTATGAGAAAGATGATTATAATACTCCTAGAATTGCTGCTGTAATTAATTGTGCATGTAGTGAAAATGATTATGAGTGTTATGTTGGAATTGTTACTGATGAGAAATTATTAGTTGAAAAAGTAGGTTTTGGTGAAGCTGTATTTATATCTACATATGAATGCAATAATCCTGAAATTGTTAAATTCAGTGCTGAAAATGCTGATGAAGCGGCTCAACTAATATTTGATGGTGGAGCATTTGAAGAATTTGAAAAACCCGTAACATCTGCAGCTAGTGTGTATGATGGAAAATGGGATATTTCTGTTTTAACTCCATAATTTTAATAAGAATTTTTATTTTTTTTCTATTTTTTTTATTTATTTATTTTTTACTTATTTTTTTATTTTTTAAATTAAATTTTAAGCTTTTTAAATGTAATTTTTTCATAAAACAATAAATTTTTATATTATTAAACATTATTTTATTAACATGACACTCGAATTAATTGGACTTGAAGGAATTCCTTTAGTAAAAAAAGGGGATAATATAACTAAATTAATTTTAAAAGCTTTAGAAGAACAAAATATTGAACTTGAAGATAGTGATATTTTGTTAATTGCTGAAACTATGGTTTCTAAGGCAGAGGGTAATATTATAAATTTAGGAGATATTTTACCATCTGATGATGCTATTATTATAGCTAAAAAAACTCAAAAAGATTCTAAATTAGTTGAAGCAATTATTCAAGAGTCAAGAGAAGTTGTAGCGGTTGGTCCTGATTTTATTATAACTGAGACTAAGGATGGTTTTGTGTGTGCTAATTCTGGAATTGATGAATCAAATGTTGATGAAGGTTTAGCTACACCAATGCCTAAAAATGCTGATAAGTCTGCTAGAGATTTAAGAGAAGCCTTAGAAGATGTTACTGGTAAAGAATTAGCTGTTATTATTACTGATACTCAAGGTAGAGCCTTCCGTGTTGGTGCTATTGGAACTGCTATAGGTTGTTCTGGTATTAATCCTCTTTGGAAACGAAAAGGTGAAAAAGATTTATATGGTAGAGAATTGAAATCTTCTGAAATTGCAACAGCTGATGAATTAGCTGCAGCTGCATCATTAATCCAAGGGCAAGCTGATGAAGGTTTACCTGTTGTTATTGTTCGTGGATTTACTGGTTTTAATTTATTAAGAAATAAGGACAGTAATATTAATCCTTTATTATTACCTAAACAATATGATGTATTTAGAAAATAAAGAATAAAATTTTTAAGAAGATGAGTTTATGGTTGAGAATGTAATTGATCAAATGTTTGAAATCCCATTACCTAAGTTAAGTAAAGAAATTAGACAAAAGATTAATAAAGCTTCAGATATCACTACAATATCTAAGAGTAATATTAATCAATTAATTTTGAATGAAGATGTTCAAAATGAAACTGGTTATAAATGCTTAGATGATGGTACTTATCTACTTTCAATGACCTTAAACTTTCCGAATCTTACAGTTGATATGATTGAATGGTGGTTTTGGTGGTACTCACAAAGTAGTACATATTACAGATTATGGTATCCTGGTTACCATTCAAGTATTATTAATTTAGATGATAAATTATATAAAGGAAAATTTCACGGTTTTGAACCATGCACTCATCATGTTACAGAAGATTTTGGTAAAGGTAATGTGACATTAGCTATTAAATTTCAAAATCCATGGATATTTGGATTTGATAAAACATTATTTAAAGATAATAATATTGGTACTGTTTTTTGTGCAACCATAGGTACTATTGGTGGAGTAATTGGCCATAGTAAAATGGTTCATGTAATTAAGGAGAAAGATGAAGGTATTCAAATTATTAGTCGTTTTTGGATTGGAGATAATATTCCAAGATTAATAAAAAGAAGATTACTTAATGAGGATACTGCTTATTTAATAAGTAAACATTATTTTATAGAATATACTAGACTTAATGAGATTTTACCTCCATTATATGATACATACCGAGAAAAATTCTATAAAATAGATATTGGAGAATAACTAGAATGGGTTCTATTGTTAAATATGAATGTGAAAATTGTGGTTTTAAATTTACTGATAAATCATTGATTTTTTATTTAAATGAAGATAAAGATGAAATAGTTGAAGAAAGTTTAACTATGAAGACTTCTAAGAAAATGGATAATTCTGAATTAGCAGGATATCTATATGTTGGATACTGTAAAAATTGTGATAATTTTATTAAAACTTATGTTCCAGAAATTAATAACACTAATTTAAATGAAAAAGAAATTTATAATTTAATACCTGATCTTATAGGTAATGATTTAAAATTTAATAAGATTTTAACTTTTGATTTTAATAAAACAAGTTTCCAACATAGAAGAAAAATTTTATTAGAAAATAATTGTCCTAATTGTGATAATCAAATGGCTCTTTTAATTGATGATTTACATCCATGTCCTCAATGTGGAGAAGAATCTGTTAATGCGATTGAAACTATAAATATTAAATAAAAAAAAATATTTACTATTTTTTTTATAGAGGCTATTTAAATGATAATTACTATACTTTCTGGAGGTACAGGAACTCCAAAATTAATTCAAGGTTTGAAAAATATTGTTGATGCTGAGGATATTAATATAATTGTTAATACTGTTGAAAATGATTATTTTTCTGGAGTTTATGTTTCTGCAGATATTGATACTGTGCTTTATACGCTTTCAGATATTATTAATGAAGATTTGTGGTATGGGATTAAGGATGATACTTTTATAACTAATGAACGTCTTAGTGAAATAGGTTCTCCTGAGTTATTGAGAATTGGGGATAAAGATCGGAGTACTAAAATTCAAAAAACATTATTATTAAAAGATTATAGTTTAACTGAAGCTGTTGATATTCAAAGAAAAGGTTTAAATATTAAATCTAAAGTTTATCCTATGAGTGATGAAGATTCTGAAATAAAAATTTTAACTGATAAAGGTGAAATGGAATTTCATGATTTTTTAATTAAAGAGCAGATGAAACCTGAAGTTTTAGATGTGATTTATAGTAATGTTAAACCTGCTCCTGAAATTATTAATACTATACAGAATTCAGATATTGTGATTATAGGCCCATCTAATCCTATTACTAGTATTTTACCTATTTTAAAGTTAGATGGAGTTATAGATGCTTTGAAAAGTACTTATGTTGTTGGGGTTTCTCCTATTGTTGGTGGTTCTGCGGTTAGTGGTCCTGCAAATAAGTTTATGAATGCTTTAGGTTATGAAACTAGTTCTTATGGTATTGCATCTATTTATAAAAGTTTTCTTAATAAGATGGTTATTGATTTAAAAGATGAGAATTTAAAGAGTGAAATTGGAAAGATTATTCCAGAAGTAACAGTGACTAATACTATTATGAAAACTATGGAAGATAAAAAAAATTTAGCTAAAAATTGTTTAAAAAAGATTTGATTTTTTAATTTCTTTAAAAAGACTTAAATTTTTTTTTAAATTTATTTAAAATATAATGAAAAGTTTTTATACTATTTAGTTAAAATCTATATATTAATAATATAGGTGAAATTATATGATACAAATGACATTGATACAAATTGATAACTATGGTCCTTGGACAGTTACTCCTCGCCCACGTAATGAATCTGACCTTCAAATTTTACAATCTGAATTATTTGCTGATGTGCAAAGACAATTTGCTATGAAGAAAGGTTTAGTGTTCTTTACTAGATTTGATAATATGCTAGCCATTACTAATGGTTTAGATACTGAAGATCATTTAAGAATTCAAAGATCTATTCGTAATAGATACCCAATTACAATAAGTATGGGTGTGGGTGCTGCTGAAACACCTCATGAAGCTCAAAAATTAGCAACAATTGCTTTACAGAATAAAGGTGGAGCTCAACAAAAAGAAAGAAAGGAAATTTTAGCTGTTGATTCTTTAGCTGAAAATAGTGAAAATTATGTTCAAGTTGCCCATGTGGATATTAATAGTGTGACTGAAACTTTAACTGATATTGAGTCTGCTTTTGATACTAGTTTTATGGTTAATAAGGCACAGCATTATTTAATGAGTAAGTTAATTAAAAAAGGCGGTTTAGTGTTCTTTATTGGTGGAGATAACTTTATGTGCCCATGTAATGGTATGAGTGCTGAGGAAATTGAAGAAACTTTAAAAGAATTATATGATGAGATCGGTATTGGTTTAAAAGCAGGTATTGGAAAAGGTAATAATGCTGAAGATGCTGCTTATATGGCGGATATTGGTTTAGAAAATATTCGTGAATGCAACAATGAGAAATGGATTGACATTGTTGAAAAAGAATATAAAGATTAAATTTATTTAAATTTAATGTATTTCACCTATAAAAAAAGAAATTCCGTATATTAAAAACCATCCATTTTTTTTTAATTATTCTTTTTTTATTAAGTTTTTATTGAATTTTCCTTTTTTTTAAATTATTTTTTTATAAATGAGAGATTGATTTTTTATGATAAAAGTGATAGCTCCTATGGCTGGAATAAGTGATGGAAATTTTTTATTAAAGTTAATTCCTTATGGATTTAATGTTGCTACTTTAGGAGGTTTTAATATTGATGAATCTTCTATTGATGCTGGTAAAAAAATTATTTCTAGAGGTAGGAAAGAGTTTGATTTAGAAATGTCTAATGTTTTTTCTTTTATTAAAGATGAATCTGAGTTGATTCGTGAAAATTCTGATGTTTTAATTTCTTGTAATGTTCGTTCTGTTAATCCTGAGAATGTTATTAAAGTTAGTGAATTAGATTCTGTTGATATTGTTGAGATTAATTGTCATTGTAGACAAAAAGAGTTAACTAGTATTGGTTGTGGGCAAAGTATGTTAAAACGTTCTGATTTATCAGATTATATTGTTAGTGTTGTTGATAATGCTAGTTCTAAGGTTTCTGTTAAGATTCGTGCTAATGTTAATGGTGTTGATACTTTGAGTATTGCTAAATTGGTTGATGAATCTGGTGCTGATTTTCTTCATGTGGATGCTATGAATCCTGGTGTTGCTAATGCTGATTTGGATTTGATTCGTAGAATTTCAGGTGAAACTGATATTTGTTTGATTGGTAATAATTCTATTAATTCACTTGAGCGTGCTGAGGATATGGTTAGTGCTGGTGCTGATGGTGTTTCTTTAGCTAGGGCTTGTATGAATGGTAAATTAGATTTTGATTTATCATCTTTGTAATTTTTTCTGTTTTTATTTATGTTTATAGTAAGTTTTATAAAGGTGTTATGAATATATATTCATAATATATAATAAAAAATTATATTATAAAGGTTGAAAATTATGGTTAGACCAAAAATCAAACGTCAAATAAGTAAAAATCCTGAACAAAGGTGCTTCAATCAAAACAATAATAATTTACCAGCTATAAAAATGGTAGCTGATGAATATGAAGCAATTAGATTAAAGGATTACCATAATTTTAATCAAAAAGAATCTGCAGAATTAATGAACATCTCCCAGTCAACTTTCCATAGAATACTGAATTCTGCTAGAAAAAAAATTGCTAAATCCTTAATTGAAGGGAGAAAAATCAATATAATTGAAACTGATAATATTAACGAACCAAATACTTATCATTGCAAAAAATGTGGATTTCAATGGAACAACAATAATAAAAAGTACACTGAATGTCCAGATTGCAAATCTAAAGATATTGAATTATTAATAGAGGAATAAAAAAAAATTTCAAATAATGTTCTAAAAGATTAAGGTAAAAAAAATAGGACGTGTAAAAAAATGGATGAACATGAAGTTTACCATTGCCAAAATTGTGGATTAGAATGGAAAAATAATAATAAAAAGTACACTGAATGTCCAGAATGTAAATCTGATAAAATCATACTCTTAAAAAATGATACATTGAATAAAAGAAGATCTTTTGGAGGAGAAGGTAGAGGTATTGGAATTCCTCCTTCTTCTTGTAAATGTCCTAAATGTGGATATGAAATCCCTAAAATTAAGGGTGAACCTTGTAAAAATACTAAATGCCCTAAATGTGGAACTCCTATGCATGGTAGTGGAAGATGTATTAATTAAATTAAAAATATTAAATCTGTTATAAAATAAGATAATAAATATTATAAATAAGAAATATAAAATCTAATATATAAGAATTTTATAAATTTACGATTATTAATCAAAAAAGGAATAATATTCATTATAAAATAAATTAAAAAAAGGAACAAAAAAATTAAAGGTGAACGAATGTCTTTTATTACATTTAAAAACATAGGAAAAACATTTAATGATGTCCCCGTTCTTAAAAACATAAACTTAGAAATTGATGAAGGAGAAACTTTAGGAATATTAGGTAGAAGTGGTAGTGGAAAATCTGTTTTAATCAGTATGTTAAGAGGTACAAAAGAATATGAACCAGATGAAGGTCAAATAATATTCCATGTTGCAATGTGTAAAGAATGTATGCATGTTGAAGCACCCTCTAAAATTGGTAAAAAATGTTCATGTGGTGGAGAATATGAAGAAAAAACCATTGACTTTTGGCATGCTGAAAGATTAGAATTTGCTGCTATTAAAAGAAGAATAGCTATAATGCTTCAAAGAAATTTCGCATTATACGATGAAGAAACTGTAATCGATAATGTTCTTAAAGCTATGGGTGATGAAGGTAAATATTTAGAAGAAAATATTTATAGAGCTTTAGAACTCTTAGATATGGTTCAAATGAGCCACCGTGTAACTCATGTAGCTCGTGATTTAAGTGGAGGAGAAAAGCAAAGAGTAGTTTTAGCTAGACAATTAGCGAAAAATCCAACTTTATTTTTAGCTGATGAACCTACAGGTACATTAGATCCTCAAACTGCTGACCGTTTACATGATACTCTTGAAAAAGAAATTAAAAATAAGAATATTACTATGGTTATTACTAGTCATTGGCCAGAAGTAATTAATACTTTAGCAGATAAAGTTATTTGGTTAGAAAAAGGTGAAATTAAAGAATGTGGAAAACCTGAAGAAGTTGTTGATAAATTTTTAGCTACTGTTCCTTTACCTAAAAAAGTTGAAAAACATGCACATGGTGGTCCTGAAATAGAAATTAAAAATATTAAGAAATATTATTATTCTATTGAAAGAGGAGTAGTTAAAGCTGATGATAACATTAATTTAAGTGTTAACCATGGGGAAATATTTGGAATTGTTGGATTAAGTGGTTCTGGAAAAACAACACTTACTCGTATGATATTAGGTTTAACTGATCCAAGTAGTGGTGAAATTAACATTAAACTTGGAGATGATTGGATTGATATGACTAAGGCAGGTCAATTTAATCGGGGAAGAGTGACTCCTTATATTGGATTACTTCACCAAGAATATTCCTTATATCCAAGTAGAACAATTCTTGGAAATTTAACTGATGCTATAAGTTTAGATTTACCTGGAGAATTTGCAAAAATAAAAGCTAGTCATGTTCTTGTTGCTGTTGGATTTGATGAAAGTACTGCAGGAAATATTTTAGAAAAATATCCTGATGAATTAAGTGTAGGGGAAAAACATCGTGTAGCACTTGCACAAGTTCTTATTAAAGAGCCAAATATTATTATTTTAGATGAACCAACTGGTACTATGGATCCAATTACAAGAGTTATTGTAACTGACTCTATTCTTCGAGCAAGAGATGAATTTGATCAAACATTCTTAATAGTATCCCACGATATGGATTTCGTATTAGATGTTTGTGATCGTGCTACTCTTATGAGAGGCGGAAAAGTTTTAGAAACTGGAAAACCTGAAAAAATCGTTTCATCATTAACAGTTAAAGAGAAAGAAGACATGTTAAAAGACGAATAATAATTTATCATACTTTTAATTCTTTTTTTACATTTTTTTTAAATAAAACCGTTTACATTATATACTTTAAAAATCATATTATTAGAATAAAAATATTAGTTTTATATAGAATTAAATTTTATATAGATATACTAATTAAAATGTAATTATGTCTTAATTTTAGGCATTCTTTTAATAGTGAAAAACTAATTAAATATAAAATTTTAATAAAATAAATTTAAGGAGTAATAATATGGGTTGGGATGACGCACCATCACATATATGTCGAGGGGGAGATGTTAGAGGATTAGCATTTTGCTGTCCTCCAGTTAAACCATGTCCTGTGATGAATGCTTTAAGAGAAGTAGGAATAACACCACAAGAATATATAAAAATTAAAGAAGATTTCGCTAAAAACACTAGATTGGGCGAAGGTGCTGGAACTTGTTTTGGTTCATTAGTTTGGTGTTGTAAAACATCTAAACCTTGTCCTTTAAGAGATATGGTATTGCGAAATATTAACATGAGTCCAGATGAATATTTAACTTTGAAAAAAGAATTATCCGAAGCATTAGTTGGTAATACAGAAGATGATTGTGAAGAAAATATTAATGCTCTTGTTGATGCATTCGAAATATCTGAAACTGAAGCTAATAAAGTTTTAACTGATTGTAATAATGATTTGCATATGGCTATTAAGTTACTTAGAGTTAAAGCTTTAGAAAATGGAAAATAAAATTTATATGTTTTATTTATTTTTTATGAATTTTTTTTATTAAAAAAATTCTACTAATTTTTTATTTTTTTTATGAAATATTTTTTATTAAACTAGTTTTTAATTAATAAAGAAAGGTAATTATATGGGTTTAACATCAGTTTTTTTAGAAGTGAAAGATAAAAATGTTTTTATTTTAGGAACTGGAGAGGTAGCTACACGTAGAGCTAATCGTTTTTTGGATAAAGGTTCTAATGTTATTTTAGCTGGAGATTTTATTTCTGAAGAATTATTAGATAAAGGAGCCATATTAGAAGATTTGAGTAATGTTGACAAGTTAGTTAAATGGTGCGATATTGTTATTTTAGCTAGTGGAGATAAGGATTTATCTGATTATGTTTCAAAAATTAGTGAGGGTAAATTAGTTAATCGTGCTGATTGTCCAGATGAGGGTAATCTTGTCATTCCTTCAAGTTTTTTTATTGGTGATGTTGAAATTTCCTTATTTACTGGCGGTAAAAGTCCTTTGATGGCTAAGGAGCTTCGAAAAAAGATTCAATCTACAATTAGTTCTAAAGATATTCTTGAGATTCAACTTCAAGATTATTGTCGTAATCTTTTAAAAAATAAGATTCCTAATCAGAAAGATAGGAAGAATAAATTGTATGATATTTTAAAGGATGATAAAGTTAATATGCTTTTAGAGGAATCTAAATTAGATGAAGCTAAAGTTTATGTTGAGGGTTTAATTGAAAATATTTAATAATTAATAGTAATATAATATTAATAGAATTTCTTTTATGTTTATTTTTTTTAGGGAGAGAATTAATTGATAATCAATATAGGTGTAGATCATAAAATTGCAGATATTGAGACTATGGAAATAGTTTCTAATGATTTAAAAAATTTATTTAATCAATTAAAAGAAAAGTATGATATTAATGAATATGTTGAAATATCTACTTGTAACAGATATGAATATTATATTCATGATGATTTTATTTCTTATGATGAGCCATTATTAGATCATGATAATAAGAATATTATTATTCAATATGGTGATGATAGTATTATTCATCTTTTTAGAATGACTTCTGGTTTAGAGTCTATGATTGTTGGTGAAGATCAAATTTTAGGTCAGATTAAGGATTCTAAAAAAGTTGCAGATAAGGAAAATCATTGTGGTAAAATTTTAGATACTATTTTTTTAAAGGCTATTCATGTGGGCCAGGAAGTTAGACAGAAGACTATGATTAATCAGGGTAGTGTTTCTATTGGTTCTGCTGCTGTTGATTTAGCTGAGGAAATTATTGGTGATTTAAGAGGTAAGTGTGTTCTTGTTATTGGTGCTGGTGAAATGGGTACTTTAGTTGCTAAAGCTATTGCTGAGAAAGATTTGAAAGCGATTTTTGTTGCTAATAGAACTTATTTCCGTGCAAATAGATTAGCTAAAGAATTAGGTGGAGAATCTATTTTAATTGATGATATTGGTCATTATTTGGCTAATGCTGATGTTGTTATTAGTGCTACTGGTGCTCCTCATTATATTTTAACTAAGGAACGTGTTGCTCCTATTATTGAGGATAAAAATGCTGAAAATATTTTAATGATTGATATTGCTAATCCTCGAGATATTGATGAGGATGTTAAAGATTTAAATGTTAATCTTTTAAATATTGATGATTTAAGAGGGGTTGCTGAAAAAAATAAGGCTTTGCGTAAAAATGAATCTGAAGCTGCTGAGAAGATTATTTCAGAAGAATTTGATTTATTGGAAAATTCTTTTAAATTAATGAAAGTTGAAGATATTTTACGTAAGATTAGATCTAATATGGAAGATATTCGTCAAAGGGAAAGTGAAAAAGCTATTGTGAAGTTAGCTGATAGTGAAGGTAGTGTTAAGATTATTGATAATCTTACTAAATCTATTGTTAATAAAATTTTTTATGATATTTCTGTTAATATTAAGAATGCTGCTGAAGATGAGGATGAGTATTTGATTAATGCAGCTGAGAAATTTTTCATTAATGAATGAATTATTTTTATTAATTTGAATAAAAAAAAATAGTAGGGTTTGTATTTATTAAAGAAAATTCTTTTTTTTATACAAACATGTTTTTTACTTCGTTTTGTTTTTGTTTTTTCATATCTATTGCATATTTAATGTCTTGTTTTGTTACTGTTTTTTTATCATTAGATATTGCATTGTGTAATCCTGTTTTGAGTAGTTTTTCTTTAATGTCTCTTCCACTCATGCCTTTTGATATTTGTACTAATTTTTCGGTTGGTACTTCCATTTTTAGTGGGAATGTTTTCAGGTTGTTTTCTATGATTTGTTTTCTTTCTTGTTCTGTAGGCATTGCAAATTCGATTTCTTGTTCGAATCTTGATCTGATTGCGTAATCTAATGTTTCTATGTTGTTAGTTGCACCTATGGTTATTACCCCCTTATTTGGGTTTATTCCATCCATTTCTGTTAGTAGTGCGTTTACTATTTCAGATACATCTCCTCTTAGTGATTGGTATGATCTGTGTAATGCTACTGCGTCTATTTCATCTATGAATATTATGGATGGTGATGTTTTTTGTGCAAGTGTAAATAGTTCATGGATCTTATATGCACCATCTCCAACATGATCACCAATTAATGATGTTGCTTTGATTAAATATAATGGAACTTTGATTTCATTAGATAATGCTTTGGCTAACATTGTTTTACCAGTACCTGGAAGTCCATAAAATAGTATGTTTCGTGGTGCCCATTCTCCAAATTTTTCAGGTTCATGTAAATATTTCATTATAACTTTAGCTTTTTTCTTAGCACTTTCTTGACCTACCACATCACTAATACTGAAATTAGTTTTTATAGATTTCAAAGTAGGTTTAACTTTTTCTTCTTCCACAATAACTATGGAAGTATTTTCCCCAATTACAGAATTGTTTGGAAATACAGTGATAACTTTAAATGCAAAATCTGGGATTATTTTTTGGTCAAAAAGATAAGTGCCTTCACTTACATCCATACCTATCCATTGATCTCGTGCATATTGTTCAAATAGCACCTTATCTGATATTTCTATATTTGAACCATCCATTAAAGCAAAATTAAATGGATATCCAACACCTTTTAAAACAACTGCTTTAGCTTCTTTATTATTATTTACTTTAGAAGTGGTTATTGTATTCGTAGATTTATTAACGTCATTGTTTTGATTATTCGTTTGCAAAATTTCACACCAACTGAAAAAAATGGTTATTTAAACTTTTTATCCAAAAAAAAGTTTATTAAAAAAAAATTCTATAAAAAAAATATTCACTTTAATTTAATATTATTAAATTTTTGAATAGATTTATTAATTTGTTTTAAGGATTTATTCCCTTTTCGTGTAGGTTTTCTTCCTTGGTCAATTAATAATTGATCTTGAATCTTTTTAAGACTTGCATATTCTTTAATTTCCATAATATTTAAACCTTCTTAAAATAATGGTAGATTGTTTGAAATTAATTAATATTAACGTTTATCTAATTTTTCTTGAATATTATCTATTCTTTGAACTACAACTTTAAGAGCTCTATCTCCTTCTCTTGTAGGATTTCGTCCTTGTAATACTAATAATTGATCTCTTATATCTCTTAGTCTGTGTACATCGTCTATACGCATAATTGTTTTATAAAACATTTTTTAATCACCTGAAAATAGAATATAATTAGATTATATGATAAAAAAAATTATTATAATTTTTTATTATAAAATAATATGTATATTTTTTTATAAAAGTATAATTGTTTTATGTAATTTAAAAAAATATAATTTACACAAAAAAGTTTTATAGTTTAATTTTAAATTATTTCGTATTTATTAAAATTATGTAAAAAAAGTAGTATTATTAATTTTTGAAAAAAAGTTAAAATAAAAAAAATTAAATTTAATAAATTTAATCTTTGCAGCAAATTGCACTTTTAGCTAATTTAATATCTTCAGCTTTGATGGTTTTACGACCAGCATGTCTTGCTAAAGCTACAGCTTCTTTAGCTACTTCAGTTGCGCATTCTTCTAATTTTTCTGCTAATGCTTCTTTAGCATCTTCACTTACTCTTTCTGCACCTGCATTTTTAACGATTCTTGCAATAGGTGCAAGAGGTAATTCATTGTTCTTCATTATTAAACATCTCCACAATAATTTTTTTTATAATAAATATTTTCTTACATATATTTATTATATATTATAGTATTGTAATCAACATCCTATATAAATATATTGTCATATTAAGCAAAAAATAAGCATTATATTACTATTATGTAAAAACATTCCATCTAATCATAATAATTTTAAATTACAATTAAATTTAGGCATATTAAAAATTTATTTACCAAAAAGTAAAATTGAACTATTTATAAATTAAAAATATTATATCTAAAAAAAAAGTAAAATTAAAAAAATTTTATTTTAAATTAAAGATTCATAAATTTGTTTCATCTTCATAGAATCTTTATCCCTAAGAGGTGTTTCACAAATTATTGTAGCTTTCCAATCATTTTCAATAAGATTTAACAATAAATCCTTAATATACGGCCCATATTCAGGATATTCATTTAAATTATGATGTTTTCTCTCACCATTATGAGTATACTCTATAGTTGTGAAATGACAATGCAATCTTTTTATATCTAAACCATTTTCTAATTTAGAGAAAATACAACTATAATCCTCTTTTTTATTCAAAATTCCACGTCCACGAGCATGAACATGAGCAAAATCTATAGTGGGTTCAAAATGTTGAAAACCTTGACACATATTAATAATTTCATCAAGATTACCTAATTGAGATTTTTTACCTGTAGTTTCAGGGGCAAAAGTATAATTTTCAAACCCCTCTTCTTCACATCTTTCAAGTAATCTTTTATAAGATTGTTCACATATCTCTAAAGCTTTTTCTGGTTTTTGATTAGAATAAAAACCTGGATGGAACACTAAACGATATGCACCCATCCATTCACCTACTCTTGCAGAATCAACTAATCTTTCTATGGAAGCATCAATTTTTTCAGGTTCCTTAGAACACATATTAATATAATAAGGCCCATGCATTGATATTAAAACATCTTCTTTTTCTGATTGTTTTTTCAATATTTTAGCACTTTTCTCTCCAATTCTAATTCCATGAGAAGATTGATATTCAAATGCATGTAAACCCTGTTTTGAGAGATATTTTGATGAAGTATAAGCACTTCCATTATAATCTAATGGTTTTCCTGCTGGTCCAAAAATTATTTTATCTTCCATGATTAATCACTTCTAAAAAAAAAAGGTTATGAATTATTTAATTTATAAAAAAAAATTTAAAAAAAAGGTTTAGAAATTTTAATATAATGTGTATTTTTTTTTATTTTATAATATTCCCATTGCTTTATTAGTTTTTGCTATGGATTTTTCATTATCTGATTCCATTTCAAGTAATGCGCGTATTGCATCAACATTTTCAGGAACAACATCAGATTCTTGATGAACAGCTTGCATATAAAATAATTCATTATCTACAATGTTTATTGATTCTCTCCATACTGGGATTTCATAGAAATCATTTCTATTTCTACCTAATTCTTTAGCAAATTCCATTAATTCTGCAGTAGATCCTAATCCTTCACTTGCATCTACAAGCATTACACGGGAACGTTTTTCAAATGCATCTATAATTTCATCAATAGTCACATCATTATTAATTTCAACCATTAAATTATGTTGATGCATTAAAGTTGTTGGAACTAATAATGCCATAGTTGTAACATCAATATCTCCCATAACAGTTTTCACATCAGGTCCATGATGAGAAGGTACTTTAGGAGGGTTAGGTACAATTGAATTTATTGGTCCTTTTTTCACTTCGTTAGGATCTGCTCCTCGACGAACCATAACTGCTCTTACTTTTTTAATGTCACATATTGGATCTATAGTTGATAAAGTTCTTGTTAATCCTGTTGTATTACATGAAACTACACGTGTATAATTTGCTCCAAATGAATCATCATAATTTGCAAAGGAATTAAATGATAATCCAGTTAGTTCATGATCTTCTCCACCTTGGTAAATAGCTTTAACTCCAGCTTTTTTATATTTCTCTAGATTTGCTTTTCCAAGATTTCCAGGGGTACAGTCAACTACAACATCAGCTTCTTCAATCATATCATCAACAGTACCTGCTATTTCAATTCCTGATTCCCTAAATAAGTGTTCACGTTCAGGAATACCAATATATAAAGGATAATCTTTATTTACTGCTGCTCTTGCTTCAAATGTTGGTCGTGTTTTACTTACACCCACAATTTTCATATCTTTTTGAGCTGCAACTGCATCAGCTACTCTTTTACCAATAGTTCCATATCCATTAATAGCGACAGATTTCATAATTTTTTAACACCTAAAAAAAATTTTTTAAAATTTAATAAAAACATATTTTATTAATTATAATACTATTTTTCTTTTAGTAATATAAGTAATTTGATATAATCTTTTAAAATAATTCCATACAAATCTTATAATACTAAGATTTTAATTAATCAAGTAAAACTAAACCATAACATAAATATGTTTTTTCAATTTCATCATAAGCTAAAATATCATATCCATTATTTGCTATTGTTTTATGAATATCTACTCCTACTGCAGAAAGTGAAGGTCTAGCTAGTTCAGGTTTTAAACATTCCTCAAGATTACATTCTTTACAAAATTTACAAAATCCTGCACCTAAACCAAATGCTTTATAAAAACCTTCTCTTGCACATTCATTTTCTACTTCCACAACAAGATTATTAATTATTTCAAAATTTTCATGAAATTCTAATAGGATAGCTTGAGAGTAAGATTTCACTATTTCTCGCATTTCACTAGGTTTCGGTGGGTAAGGTGAGCAGGTTAATGACTTTTTATAATGGGAGCATCCATATTGACATTTTAACCTAGTCCAAGGTTCAATAACTATAGAATCTGTAGGAATATAATCAATATTTATTCCATTATACTCATTAATTATATTAGATAATTTGATTTTTAATTGTTTTAAATCTCTCATAAATAAATCCAACACGTATTATTAATTGTATTATAAAAAAAAAGTTAAAAAAAAGAAGAAAATTTTAGAAAATAAGAAAAATAATATTTAATTTATGATTATAAATTGTTTATTCTTCTATTCCTAATTTATGTGGGAAGTATGTATCTACAATATATTCTAATCCATATTTACTGAAAGATTGCTGTTCTGCTTTTTTACCTATTTTAAGCATCTTTTTTATTTCAGTCTGCCAGAAATCTGTTTGATATCTTGGATCTTTAGATAGTTCTTTTAATCTTAAAACATCTATATCTTTTAATGGATCAGTTGGAAGATCATAATTTATAATATCACTTGCGGTTACACCAATAAATTGTGCATTTGGAGTTGCAAGGTCATAGTTTACATGTGCTAATTTAGCACTTCCAGATATGATAACTTGTGCAATATGGAATCCCCATGGATCTCCATCGTTACAAATATATACTGGTAAATTTAATTCTGTGTTTAATCTTTTTATGAATCTTCTTGTTGCACGTGCTGCTTGTCCTTTTAATCCAACAACTAATGTGTTGAATCTGTCATAAGCGTTTTCTTGAACTAATCTGTGAAACATTCCCATTGTTTCCACTGCGAGTACTCTTTCTACTCCACAGTCAAGAAATTCTACTTGGTCAATTGTTGGACTTATAGTGTAACCTGATTTTCCAGATTTTTTAGCATTTAATTCAACATCATCATCTAATAGGGTTAAATCACCGTATACTGATGCTCCATCTTCTTCGGGCATTAATCCAAGGTCTTCACGAGTTGTTCCAAGTGCTACTTCTAAATCTTCACCTACAGTATTTGATTCCTGTTGTGTGTTAAATTCTACACCCCAACCTTCAGATACATAATACATTTCCCGTATTGTTGCAGTTTTTTCTCTTTGAACTAAATCTTTACAGAAATTTGCAGTGAATACCATTTGTCCCATTTTACGGATTTGTTTAACATTTCCTAATGATCTTCGACCGTATCGGTCTCCGAGAACATAATATTTTTTAGCATCATCATATACTATGTTTCCTGTTCCTCTAGAAGGGATTTTTAATGAAGGTACTTTTTTTTGTTCTACATCAGCAACAATTCCTTGACCTAATTCTTTGAGTTTATTGAATGTGTATTCTTTTCTTTTTTCTTTATGGGATAATCCTTTTTTCATATCTTCAGGTCTTTCTTCTTCAGCCATATTTAGTCACCTTCATTTTTTGTTAAAGTAGATTGTTTACTTTCTGATTGTGTTTTTTTTGCATCTTCTTCTTCAATGATTAGTTCATCTTCTAATTCTTCTACAACTGATTTATTTTCAATATTTGTCATGTTTGAATGTTCTTCATCTACTTTGTATCCGAATTCATCTAGTTCTTCCATTAAAGCATCTTCTTCCTCTTCTTCAACTTCTTCTACAGTTTCACCTAATAAATCTGCAATGGATCTTTTAGTTACTTTGGATAATACTTCTTCATAGTCTGGTACTTCAACTTCTCCAAGTTTTGCAGCTTCTTCTAAGATTACAGGTACGTAATCTTCGAATATTTTAGATCTCATTTTCTTTTCTTTAGCTGCTCGTTTCTTTCTTAAATGTTTTTGAAGTCTTCGTGCTAGTTTCATTGATGCTTGTCTTACTTCATGAACTATTTCAGGTTCTGGAGCAATACTTTGTTTTCCTGTAGATAAGTATGGTACTTGGGTTGAGATTATGTTAATGAATAATGTTATTGGAGCATTGTCAAGGTCTCTGATTCCGTATCGTTTCCAGTCTATACTTTTTAATGCTTCTGTTATTGCACATGATCCTTGATCGAATGATAATGGTACTCGATTTGCGAATCTCATTATTTCTGCTTTTCTTTGATCACTGATGAGTCTTCCACAGTCCCCTCCATATGCTATTCCAGCTTCTACAATGAAAGCTACTCCTCCTTTGTAGGTTACTGGTTTTCTTGTAATGGAAGTTATGAATTCTGGTTTAAGTATTTGTTTCATACCTTTTTCGATTTGATCTGAACCAATTGGTATTAAACCGTTTGTTGGTGGGGCCATGAATTTCATTTTAGAGAAAGCATGTACTATTGCTTCTGCTTCAGCCCATTTCATATCTTTTGGTCTTTTGTTTAAGTCGATTCCAGTTAGTTCTTCAACTTCTTTAATTCTTTTAGCAGACATTCTGGAAAGTGAACTTGTTAGTAAACTTTTAAATCGTCTTTTATCTGTGTGTTTAGCCATGAAGATTAAATCATCTGCGGTAACACCTTTTGGATGAGGTAATACTTCTTTTGGTAATGGAGGTACAATGTCTGATGCTCTATTGAATATATATTTGTGTCCTGATGGGTCTCTGAATATTATTTTTGCATGAGGGTTTCCTATCATGGTTCTACGTATATATTCAAATGCTCCTTGTTCTGCTAGGGAATATGAAACATCTTTAAATTGGAGTTCTATGCATACTCCAGTATGGTCTACAGGATATTTTTCTTTGTGTAGTAACATACCTTTGTTCTTTTTAACATCCATTTTAAAGTCCATTTTAATTCCTTTTAGTTCCCCGTTTTCTTGGTATCCTGAGATTACATGTGCTGGTTCACCTGTAGTCATTTGGGATAAAAGTACACATCCACTACATCCTAATCCTTGTTGTCCTCGGGATTGGATGTTTCTAAACTTGGATCCTGCAAACATTGTACAGTATACTTTCATTATGAATTTTTCTGGGATTCCGGGACCGTTATCTGAATGTCTTAGAACATAATGTTCTTTATCAAGTCTTTTTAAGTCTATTTTAATTTCTGGAAGAATTCCAGCTTCTTCTGCTGCATCAAAACTGTTAGTTATAAGTTCGTGGAATACTACGGTTAATGATCTTATTTTTCCACTGAATCCTAACATTTGTTTATTTTTTCTGAAGAACTCTGACGGTGTCAATTCTTGGAAGTTGTCAAAGAGTTCTGATGCTTGTTGGGACAAATTAATTTACCTCCATTAAAAAAATTTTTTATATATTTTGTAATTATGATGATTTTAATATTTTTTTCATAGCATTAGCTAAAAAAAATTTTAAATAAAATTTTTTTATAAAAAGAAAAAACCTTTTTTTATAAATTTGAAAATTTATATTTTATTTTTTGGTAGAAAAAAATATTATTTTGTATAAAATTGAATAAACTCTACTAAATTTATCAATAGATATACCTATAGTTAATATTATATATAAGTTTTATTATAAAAAACTAAAATTAATATTTTTAAGATTAATTATTATTATGGAACTAGTGTAACTAATAAGTTTAATCAACAGAGTATGCCTAATTTTTGATAATAAATTTAGTAATGTAGGGAGTTTTTAAGAAATAGGATAAAAAAAAATGGAAAAAATCTTAAAAATTAATTAAATAATAAATTCAAATTAATCTTTAAAATAAAATAAAAAAAAGAATGGGAATTAAAAAAATAATTATTCTTCTAAATCTTCATCTGATTCAGATTCATCATCTTTATCATCTAAATCATCACGAAGTTGAATTTCATCATCATCAATTCCAACAATAGCCTTAAATTCTTTCATTTTTAAGTCTTGCTTTTTATTTTCTAAAAATCCATATACAGATTTATGTCTTGATCCATTAAGAATCATTTCAACAGCTTCTTTTGCAATCTCCACATTATCTAGAAGACCAATAATGGAAACTGTTTTTCCATAAATTGCCATATCCACTTCTGCCATTCCAACAATGATTTCTCTAGTTTTACCATCTTTTCCAATGATTCTTCCTTTATATCTAGCTAAAGCTTTTTTAGATTTTCCAACAAAAAGAGGTAACTTAATTATTTCTAAGTACATATCATCATCTAATAATTTTAATGCAGTTTCAGGATTAAAACCTCTACCTATAGCTTTGACGATATGATTAGTTTTCCAAACACCTAATTGATCTTCCATATCAGGAGTTGGATTTATTGTTACTAAACCTTCTTCTCCATCAATATCTAATTGGGTTTGAGTTACTTTCTCAATTTGTTCTTTAGTTTCACCGTTTTTTCCAATTAAAACTCCTACTCGATTGTTAGGAATTTTAAGATAGTCAGTTTCTGGCAATTTATTCACCTCAAATTTTATTATAATAGTAGAAAAAAGTTTTATTTAAACATTTTTTCCAAATATTATTAAATACATTATTCTTATATTATTTTAATCTTATTTATTCATTTTGAAAAAAAATGAATTTTTATATTTTAAAAAATTAGAAACTAACTTCCTATTATTTTTTTTGGATATAAACAAGCGTTATTATTAATATTGAAATTAATTATTAAAAGAATATTTTCCAAGCATTTGAAAAGTAATCTTCTTTTATAAAAAAATAGTAGAAAGTAGTTTTATTAAATTTTAAGATTTAAATAATCTTTAATTTTACTTTCAGAAGTTTGAACTCCTAATTTATTGAATTCTGTAGAGATATTTTTTATATCTCTCAACAATAATTCTTTAGCTATTGGATGATCTCGAACTACAGATTGTGAAACATCAATTATTACAGGATTTTGATTAAAATTCATGATATTGAAAGTTGATAGGTCACCATGGATTAAGTTAGATTTATTTATGAACCTATCCATTTCTAAAAGTAATCTTTCATAAAAATCTGTAGGGTCTTCTGGAGGATCGTATCGTGCAGTTTTTGCAGGTTCTCCTTGATCATTTCCTATAAATTCTAATAATAATACATTATCTAAGGCAACAATAGGTTTAGGTACATTTACACCATTTTCATATAATCTGTTTAGGTTTCGGTATTCTTTATTAACCCAAGCTTTTATTAGTTGTCTTTTATTTGTTGATTTGACATTGAAACGTGGATCACCATCAATGTAATAATGCATTTTTTTAAAATCAGATGTGGTGATTCGATAAATTTTTACAGCTATTATGGATCCATCATCTTTTATGCCTTTAAGGACGTTTGCTTCTTTACCTGTGCTAATGGCCCCGTTTAAGATGTCTAAATAGTTTTGGTTAGCTAGTTTGTATAAGGTTTTTAATGTTTTATCATCGAATACTTCACTAGCTACTTTTTTATCATCATCATCTTTTATTCTTTTTTCAGAGATTAATTTTTGTAATTCTGCATCAGCTTTATTTATTTTAGAATCCATTTTTATTAACCTTCTGAAATTATTTTTTTTGAAATATTTTTTATTTTTGGTATGGGAATTAAAATTTACTTAAAAATAGATGGTTTTACATTTTTAAGTAGCCTTTTCTTTCGAGCCAGTTAGATTCTGTTCTAGTGTATCTCCAAATTACATCAGCTTTTTCATTGGTTTGGAAATCCCATGGTTTAACGAGTACAACATCTCCTTCTCGAATCCAAATACGTTTTTTCATTTTTCCAGGTATACGGGTCATTCTTATGTATCCATCTGAGCATCTTACTCTGATTTTTCCATGTCCCATGATTTGTTCTACTACTCCTGGCATTTCTCCTCTTCGAGGTGTTCTTACTCTGTGATACTCTTGTGGGGCATTGTTGTTATTATGTTTTTTATTAGTCAAAAATTTTCCTCCTGTTTATGAACCTTAAATGATTTATAAGTGTCTTAATAATGATTTTAGTTGTTAAGAAAATAAATACTGGGTTTTTTTAATATTTTAAAAAAATTGTAAACATACAATATTTTATAATATGAATATTATTTTATAATTCTTTATATATAATATTATATATAATTGGAATTAATGATATACTAATTAATAATAAAAAATTTTTATTTATTTTTAAGAAAATTGTGATTAAAATGGGAAAGGAATTTTTAAAGATTAAAGAATCTGGTGATGCTAAGAAGATTATTGGGGATTTATTTGAAAAGTATTATACTCCAGAATCTGAAAGTGTTAAATTAAGTGATAGTCTTAATCGTGTTTTATTTAATGATATAGAAAGCAGAATAGATTTTCCTCCTTTTAACAGAGCACTTAAGGATGGTTATGCTGTTAAAGTAGAGGATACTTATGGTGCTAGTGAAGAAAGTCCAAATATTGTTAAGATCGTGGATGTTGTTGAAGCTGGGGATTTTAGTGACAAAACATTGAAACTTGGAGAATGTATCCAAATTAGTACTGGTGCTCCTATGCCTGATGGTGCTGAAGCTGTTGAAATGGTTGAGTTTACAGATTTAGATGATGAAGGTAATGTTAATTTATTTAAAAGTTTAACACCTACTCAAGAAATTGGGCAAAAAGGTTCTGATATTAAAAAGGGTAATAAGATTTTAAGTAAAGGTGATCTTTTAACTCCTTCTAAAATTGGGGTTATAGCTGCACAAGGAATTAGTGAAGTTGATGTTTATAAAAAGCCTAAAGTTGGTATTATTTCTACAGGGAATGAATTATTAGATAATGATGAACTTATTATTCCTGGGAAAATTTATGATGTTAATAGTGATATGTTAAAAACTGGGGCTGATGCTGCTGGTTCAGATGCAGAAACTTTAGGTATTATTAAAGATGATTATGATTCTATAAAAAATAAGATTAATAGTAGTATTAAAGATTTTGATGTTGTATTAGTTTCTGGTGGGACTTCTGCAGGTGTTGGGGATAATTTAAGAAGTATTCTTGATGAATTAGGTTGTGTTTATATTCATGGGATTACAGTTCAACCAGGTAAACCTACATTAGTTGGGGTTATTGATGGTAAAATTGTGATTGGTTTGCCTGGAAATCCTGTTAGTGCGCTTGTGATTTTTAACGTGTTTGTAGTTCCAAGTTTAGAGAAATTAGCTGGTATTAAAGTGGATGAGAATAAGAATACTTTTACCGGACCTATAACTAAAAGAATCCATTCTCCTATTGGTAGAATGCAATATCAGTTAGTTAGAATAAAGAATGATGGTGTTGAACCTATATTTAAGGATTCTGGTGCTATATTTTCTTTAGCTACTGCAGATGGTTATACTAAAGTTGATAAAAATATTGAGTTAGTAGATGAAGGGGAAATTGTAACTGTTACTTTATTTAAATAAAAAAGTTAATATTTAATTAATGAGGAAATGATTATTATGAATGTTCAAGAAAAAATTGTACCTGATCATAAAATTGCTGTTATGAAACATAAAGGATCTTTAAGTGATATGGAAGTTATGATTTCTAAGTTAACTGGATGGGTTGAAGATAAAGAGATTAAAACTATTGGTAATTATTTTGTTATATTTTATCGGATGCCTGATAGAGTTAAAGAAGATGATGTTGTTTATGATTTAGGTGTTCCTATTTCTGATGATGAAGTGGATAAAACTCCTGAAATAGATATTGCTGATATGGTTGAACACACTGTTCTTTCAGGTATTCATCAAGGGTCTCGTGATAATATTCGGGAAAGTTATGATGAAATGATTGAATTTGCTGAAGTGAATCATTATGATATTATTGGTTCACCTAAAGAAATATTTTTAAATAGTCCTTTTGAAGTTGAAGAGAAGGATTGTTTAAGAGAAATACAGTTACCTGTTATTAAAATGTAAAATATTAAATTAGAGATGAGGGATTTTTATGAATGTGCCTTATAGTGAAAAAGAGCAAGATAAAAAGGTAGATAGGATTTATAAAAAACTTACAGAAACTTCATCTAAAAAGGTATCTCATTCTTCTAAGGATGTTTATGATTTAATTGATAAATTTAATTTGAAAAATGATAATGTTCTTAAGAAAAGAGAAAAAGAAGAAGATGCTAAAATTGATGAAATTTATGAAAAGTTAAGAATTCGTGCTAAGAATTGATTTTAACTTATATTTTTTTCATTAATTATTTTTTTTAAAAATAATTTTATGTGTAAGTGTGTACACATATAATTATGTATATACATTTAATTTATTAAATAAAAAAAATATAAAAAAAATTTTAAATATGATAAAATAAATCTTTAAAACTTAAAAATTGAGCCATTAAATGATTATCTAAAACACCAGGCATCAATATAGCAATAATAATACCAACAAGACCGAAAAAGATTCCAATACCCCAAATCATTTTAACAGCAGTCTTCTCATCAACAGGTTTTCTTAAAACAAAACGAATCAAAGACTTGAAACCTTGATCTGGACTGAAAAGAGTACCATCAGATGAAACCTGAGTAGGCTTTTGATCTGCACGATTCATAACACCAGCACTATAAAATTTCAATGCAGCATCAATAATATTAGGTAATAATATAATAAAAGCAATGAACTTTAATCTTCCAATAAATGCAATAGCTGCAATAGCTGCACCAATAATTAATGTACCAGTATCCCCAGGGAAAACCTTAGCCGGATGCTTATTAAAGTATAAAAATGCAATTAAAGGACCTAACATACTCATACTTATAATAGCCACATCATACTTACCAAGAACAATACAAGAAATAGTAAGAGAAACCATTGCAATTACACCTAAACCAGATTCAATACCATTTAAACCAGCAAGCATATTAGTTAAATTAGAACAAATACTAACTGCAATAGGAATACAAATAATATAGAAAAATCCAACATTAGGTGGAGCAGCCCAAATTAAAGGAATACCTGCAAAAAATAGCAATATTAACTTCTCATAAGATGAAAGCATTATTAAATCATCAACCATACCAATAATACCTACAAGTAGAATAACCAATAATACAATAATCAATTGAAATGTAAGTGTAGAAAATAAATAAACACCACAAAACATACCAATAATAAAACCAAATAATATTCCTAAACCACCCATCTCTGCAACAATAGGCTTTAAAGATTTATGAATATCCTTACCTACAATATGAGCATTTTCCAAACGATGAATAAGATGAGGCATAACAAACCAAGTAACTGCAAATGATACAATACCACAAACCAATGCAATTAAAACTAAAGGCAGATGTGGAGGTGTTAAAACTGAAATCATGAACTTTTATTTCTCCATTTAAATTTTTTTTAATAAAAAACATTACTTAATTAAAGTAAAAATTAATCTTATTATATTATTATTAATATTAAAAATTATCCATTTAAATTTTTTAAAAAAAGGGATTATTGAAAAAATAATAAAACTAAAAACGAGATTGAAAGAGTATATAAATGTTTTAAATAGCGTATAGATAGAAATAAAAGAATTTTATCCTTTGTAAAAATTATAAAAAAGTATTATGATGATTTTATCATTAAACATTACCCTCATCTAAGAGTAATCTTAAAAAAAAAATGGATTTAATCAAATTTTAGTAAAAAAATGTAAAAAGAAGTTATTTATCATTTAAAATATTATAAACAGATCTAAGAGGAATATTAAAGTCTTTTGATATGTTCTTTGGTTTTTCACCGTTTTTAACTAAATTTTTAATCTTTAAACGTAATTTATCATCATATTTTCTTTTATAGAAATTATAATCTTTTTTAGAATCGTTTGAATATTTTGATCTGAAGTAATATACCCTATTTAAAGGAATATTGAACTGTTCACTAATACTTTTAGGTGAATTTCCTTCTTTTAAAGAGTTTAATACTTTATCTATATCTTCTTGAGGGTGTACTCGTTTTCTTCCCCAATTATATTCTACTTCCACTTTTATGTCTAATGATTTTAATGCTTCAAGATATTTTGGGGAAATATTATCATATAAACTCTGTGAACATGTTATTCTTCTAAGACTAGGATAATTATCCATTAATTCTATTATTTTTTCTGAAGTTAATGGATGAGTAATATGTATTTGCCACGCATTAATATCTAAGTCTGTTGAATTTTGTTGATCCTCATTAATCATTGAATTTTAACCCTTTTTTTTAATTTTTTATCATTTCTAAAAACTTTTTTGATTTTTTACTTCTAGGTCTTTTACTGTTTTCTAAGTTTTTGATTTCTTTTTCTACACGTTTTTGGGATACAGTGAATACTCTAGCTGATTCTTTTATTGGAATATCTGAGTTGGTACTTATCATTGCTGCACCTAGTGCTGTGTAATCTAATTTTATATTAGAATTTTTTATTTGTTTTTCTAAATTGAATTTTTTGTAAAGTAAAAGATCCATGTCTGGTACTGGTATGATTTTCTCATTTTCCATTTCTTGTAATATTTTGATGGTTTTGTTTGAATATCTTTGGAAAATTTTTCTTTGTTGTCTGTCTATATCTCCTCTGATGTATGGGAATGGTCCGCCATATCTTTTTCTTTTATCATTGGAGGTTGTTATGTAGTATTTGAAGATATCCCATCTTATTAGTGTTGGAGCTATTTCTGAGAATATTGTTTGTTCTATTTGGTCTCTTTTTTTAATATCGCTTTTTAATGTTCTGTCTAAGTGACCGAATTTATCCATTAATCCTATATCTTGTAATATTTCACTTACTTTATTGTTTCTCCATTCTTCTAATGTGTCAAGTTCTTCGATAAAGTTTGGGTTGTCTAATTTAACATCTTTAACTACTTCGTCATAGATTTGTAAGTGTTCTAAGTTTCTAATATTATTTTTTAGGATTGCTTGTTTGTGTTTTTTAACTATGGTTTCTGAATGTTTCACGTAAGCTATTGCTAGAGCGGTTCTTGTATGTTTATCATTTATTATTGTTGGTCTTGATCTATGGAAGTCTAATCTTTCTATTCGGAAGTTTCTTCCATAAATTCTTCGAAGTTCTTCTTCATAGCTATCTACGAATTCAGAATCTAGGGATACTCTTTTTGTTATCCATCTATTGTTTTCTTTTACTGAGATTACAGGAGATACATTTGTTATTACTGTTTTTCTTTTAGTTTTAAGTAAATTTAAAACTTTTTTAAGTGAATCTCTTCCCCATTCAGATAGTTCACTCATTAATACCATGTAGTTACCAGATAATGGTAAGTGTGGTATTATTTCTAGTCTGTAGACTCCGGATTCGTCTACATCAAATTCAAAGTTTTCACTACCACAGTCACATTTTATATTTGGATTATTGAAGTTTGTTGGTCTGTAACTTTTTCCACAGTCTTTACATTTAAATTGACCATAGGATTCAAGGTTTCCCATTGCTATTTTATGTGAGTCTATTGCTGCTTTAACTCGATCTAAAATGTTTCGTTTTGCTGTTGCTTTTAATCTGAAGTGTTGGTTATGACGGTTTATTTCAGATATTTCATCAAATCCAACATCTGATGTGGAGGAAACTCCATAACGGTTTAATGATCTAAATGGTGCTGTGTAACCATTTGCATCCATTTTTTCTTTTAAATCTTGTAAGGTGTTTAATCTTTCTTGAAACCTGAAGTAGACTGTTTTAAACTCTTCAATGTTGTTAATGTGTTTTATGTCAATTTTTTCTTTATCTATTTTATTTAAATACTTTTCAGCATTTGTTATGAGCATGGATTCATCCATTTTATTACTCACCTGTGAGGCTAATTTTTCATAAAAAGACTAAATAAAGTTGGGGGGGTTGGAGGGGAAGTTTTTTAATTTAATTCTATCTTTTAATTTTAAATATTTTTTTTATTTAAAGTTTTTTTTATACGCCGAATATTTTTCAATTTTAAATTGGATAGAATTAATTTTAAATATTTTTCTTATTGTATTTCTTCACCTACATTAACTGGTTCTTCAGGTACGAGTAGTGCTGCACTTTCACCTGATGCTAAAAGCATTCCTTGGGATTCTACACCAAATAGTTTTGCAGGTTCTAAGTTTACTAGTACTGTTACTTTTTTATCTATTAATTCTTCTGGACTGTATCTTTTTGCTAATCCTGCAACTATTTGTAATGTTTTGTCTCCAACATTTACTTGTAATTTTAATAATTTATTAGATTTTTCAATTTTTTCTGCTTCTTTTATTTGTCCAATTCTTATTTCTACTTTATCAAAGTAATCTATACTGATTTTTTCACTCATTTTCTTTTCTCCATTATCTGTGCTTTTTTCTAAGTTTTTGTATAATTTTTCTTTTTCTGCTTTGATTGTTGAATCTTCTATTTTTTGGAATAGTGGTTTTGGTTTGTTTATTTCATGACCTATTGGGAGGTATTCTGTTGCTTTATCCCAAGTATCATTATCTGTGATGTTTACTATTTTTGCGATTTTATCTGCAGTTTTTGGGATGTATGGTTTTGTTAATGTTGCAAAGCTTTTTGCTAATTGATCACATAAGTATACTGTGTTTGCTGCTTTTTGTGGATTTTCTTTTATTGCTTTCCAAGGTTCTTGGTCATTAAAGTATTTGTTAGCTGCTTTAGCTACTTTGAAAACTTCAACTAATCCTTCTCTGAATTTAAAATCGTTTATGTAATCTTTTTCTGTTTCAGGTAATTGTTTTATTAATTTTTCAAATTCAATGTCTTCTTGGCTTGGATTTTTGTATTCTGGTACTTTTCCATCGAAGAATTTGTGGGTGAATGTGAAAGTTCTGTGTAAGAAGTTTCCAAGTACATCTGCAAGTTCATCGTTTACTCTTCTTTGGAAATCATCCCAACTAAAATCTGTGTCTTTGTTTAGTGGTGCGTTGATTGTTAAGTAGTATCTTAGTAAGTCTGAGTCGAAGTCACGTACAAAATCAGATACCCATATTACCCAATTTTTACTTGTACTCATTTTTTTACCTTCAAGGGATAGGAATTCTCCGGCAAATATGTTGTCTGGTAATTTACAACCATAACCGGATAGTAATGCTGGCCAGAATAGTGCGTGATGGTAGATGATATCTTTACCAATGAAATGTATTGCTGTATCATTCCAGTAGTCTTCCCATGGTTTTCCTGTTTTTCTTGACCATTGTGCTGCTGATGATATGTATCCGAGGAATGCTTCTCCCCAAACATATATTACTTTTCCTTCAGCATCTTTTAATGGGACAGGTATACCCCATTTCATATCTCTTGTCATTATCCAATCGTCTAAACCTTCTTTTAACCAGTTTAGTGCATAGTTTCTTACATTTGAGGGTAATTTTTTATTGTTTTCTATGTATTCTTCTATGTCATCTTCGAAGTTACTGAGTTTGTAGAAGTATTGTTTACTTGTTTTTATAACTGGTGTGTGTCCACAGGTTAAACATTGTGGTTCTTTGAGTTCAGTTGGTTCTAAGTGTCTTCCACAACTTTCACAGTGGTCTCCTCTTGCTCCTTCTGCTCCACATACTGGGCATGTTCCTTCAACGTATCGGTCTGGTAAGAATTTATGACAATTTTCACAGTATAATTGTTCTATAGTGTGTTCATATATTAATCCTTTGTTGTATAGGTTTAAAAAGAAGTTTTGACTGATTTCATAGTGTAATTTATCTGTTGTACGTGTGAAACTGTCTAATGTGATGTCGCAAGATTTTACATCTTCAACTATCATATCATGATATCTTTTAGCTATTTCTATAGGTTTTTTTCCTTCATTTTCTGCTTGTACAGCGATTGGTGTTCCATGTTCATCAGTTGCACAGACAAATAATACTTCGTTTCCTTGCATTCTATTACATCTTGCATAGATGTCTGCAGGAATGTAAGTTGATCTTAAATGTCCTAAATGGCAAGGTCCATTTGCGTAGGGTAATGCACATGAAATAAAAATTTTTGACATTTTATCCGTTTTCCTCCAAAAAAGTTTTATTGTTTATTAGTATAATGTGATAAAAATTAATTTTATAAAATTTACATTATAGTTTTAGTTTTGTTTAATATTAGTAATATATTTGTTTATATATTATTACTATAATATTTTTTTAATGTTGGAGTTAAGTTATTTTAGAAATAGTATAAAAATTTAAAAATAAGAGGATTTTTTATTAAAGTTATATTGAAACCTTTTTACGTGTTTTATATTCGTTTTTTCCAAATAGAATTAATTTTGGGTAAATAAATGAGTTCTTGTTAAATGGAGTTTAAGAAAAAACGATTCATTAGACTACATTTTATTGAATTTTTCTTTTAAGGTAATTTTTTTAGGTTTATATAACTTTAATAAAAAGCTTATTTTCTTATATTTTAATTAATAATAATAGCTGAGCGTGAAAATTTTTTTTAAATAACATATTATTGGAATAGTAAATAAATATTTTTTTTAATTAATAGTTATATCATCGTTATTATAACTTGCCAAAACTTTTATTCCTAACCAAAAAAGCCGAATACTTTTTTATAAAAATTTTAGAGTTTAATATTCCTTAACTATTAATTAAAAATTATATTTTATTTTTTAATAGTAGTTTAATTTTATTTGTGAGTAGTTATTAAAAATCTTTTTATTATTAATTTATTTTTTAATCCTTTTATCTGAATTAAAAAATTTTATATAAAAATATAAGCATTATTTAATATAATTTTTTTAGTATATAAATGTTTCTATAAAAAATGTGGAAAAAAGAAAAATATTCTTCTAAATAAAATAAAAAAAATAGTTTTTAGTATTGTTTTCTGTTAATCCAAGCTTGATAAAAGATAAAAATACCAATTATTAATAGTATTATTTGTGGGAAAATACTGAAAAATACATATGGAATCAATGCTAACTTAGCTAAAATCCATAAAACTGCATAAATAATTATAGCTATACCCATTAAAATTAAAAACATGTTTAACATCTTTCTAAATTCATAAGGTATATTAAGTCCAGGAATTGGCATGAAAAATCACACTCCATTTAATAAAATTTAATATTTATAATTCTTTTAAACCATTTTTAGTTCCAAAAATTACTTTATCTACCATTTCAGTAAATATACCATTTTCAACAACACCGGGAATAGTGTTAAGCTCAATTTCCATATCAACAGGACTGTCAATTGTAGGGAATTTAGCATCAATAATGAAATTTCCATTATCAGTTATTACAGGTCCATCCTTTTGAACACCCATTCTTATAACTGGTTCTGCACCCATATCAGTTAAAGCACTTATTACAGGTTGTGTTGCTTCTTTAATAACTTCAACTGGAACTGGAAATGCTCCAAGTTTTTCAACCTCTTTAGATTCATCTGCAATTATAACTAATTCTTTTGCAGAGTAATCCACAATTTTTTCAAGTGTATGAGCTGCTCCTCCACCTTTTACAAGATTTTTTTGAGGATCCACTTCATCGGCACCATCAACAGCTAAATCTATACTGTATTCATTTAATGTTGTGCATGGTATATTCCATTTTTTTGCAAGTAAAAATGATTGGTAACTTGTAGGGATTCCGAATAATTCTAATTCTTCTTCTTTAACTCTTTGTCCTACTTTTTCTATGAAATAATGAGTTGTTGAACCGGTTCCAAGACCTAAAACTTGACCATCTTTTACTAATTCTGCTGCAGCATATCCTGCATTTAATTTAAGGTTCATAGTTCTTCTTCCACCTTTATTAATTTTTTTTGTTCAATATTTAATTTTTATACAGATTAAATTATATAATATTATTTTTAGAATCTAGCTAATATCTTCTTTAAAGATAAACCCATTTGACAATCATCTGGTGATTCTCTTAAGTCTTTTGCTATTGATACTTTATCTTCAGAAATTAAACCATCAGGGAAACACAAATGATGATATTTACAATCTTTAATTGTACATACTGGTTTTTCATAATTAAAATATGATCCTTCAAATACTTTTTTGGAATCTAATAACATTTCAATATCTGCTAGTTCTACTTCTATAGGTACTACTTTTTCTTCTGCATGAATTGGGCATTTAAGTTCTGAGTCTTTGACTTCGGTTATAGTGTATTTTCTTCCAACTTTTAATGAACCTATACATGTTGTTTCGAATCTACATGTTTCACATTCATCAGCAGGTCCTTGAAATATGAAACTTGTTCCTTTTTTCGCTAATTCTTTACCTATTAATGTTATCATTAAATCACCCCTGTACTTGTTGCTAGTTGTTCTGCTGCTTCTCTAGATAATCCTCTATCCCCAAGTATAGTATATCTGTCTCTTATTGTATGTGCTATTGTTAAAGCTTCTATTATTTCTTCAGGACTTACCCCTAATTCTTTTGCTGTAGTTGGTGCTTTAACTTTTTGTAATGAGTCACGTATACATTTCCAGTCCCCACCATGTAGGTTCATCATCATTATAGTTCCTACTCCACATTGTTCTCCGTGAAGTGCTGGTTTTTCTGCTATTTTATCTAATGCATGTGAGAAAAGGTGTTCTGATCCACTTGCAGGACGGGATGTGTTTGCTATACTTATAGCAACTCCTGTACTGAATAATGCTTTTGCAATTAGTCTTGTACTTTTTTCTAATCCTGGTTTTATTTGATCAGCACCTTGAGTTATTAGTTTTGCAGTCATTTGTGATAGAGATGATGCAGATTCACTGTAACTAACATTTTGTAATCTTTTAGCTAGTTTCCAGTCTAGTACTGCTGTGTAATTTGCTATTACATCGGCACATCCTGATGCTAAAAGACGGTAAGGAGAATTTCTTATAATATCAGTATCAGCAACTACTGCCATTGGAGATTGTGCTTTAATTGACACACTGCCTTTATCACTTTTTATTGATGCTAAAGGGGATGTTATTCCATCATGTGATGCTGTGGTTGGAACGGATAAAAAGTAGGTTCCAGTATTTGCTGAGGACATTTTAGCAACATCAATGATTTTACCTCCACCTACTCCAAGTATTACTTGAGCTTTACCTATTTTTTCTTCTACCTGATTCACACTTTCTTGAGTGGCTGAATCTACTTTAACTACTTCAACACTGAAATCTGCATTTTCTAAACTATCAATAACTTGTTTACCTGCAATTTTATAGGTGTGGGGTCCACAAACCATTAATGCATCATTGTAAAACCTTAAATCATTACATATTGTTCCTGTATTATCAATTAAACCTGGTCCAATATGTACTTCACGAGGTAATTGAATTTTTTTAGTTACCATGACAAAAATATTCTCCTTATAATTTATTTATCATTCAATAATATTCTATATTTAATAGATTAAAAAAAGTTTTGGTATTTTATAATATTTTATGAGAAAAATTAAATTTTTTGGATAAGATATATAAAATTTAAAAAACAATAAAATATTAATTGTTAAATTATTATTAGGTGATAAATTTGGAAAACTTTAGTGAATGGTTCCACAATATTTTAGAAGAAGCAAATATAACTGATGCTAGATATCCAATTAAAGGTATGAGTGTTTGGTTACCATACGGATATCAAATAAGAAAACATATGTTAAAAGTTTATAGTGAATTACTTGATAAAGATCATGAAGAAGTATTATTCCCTTTATTAATTCCTGAAAGTGAATTAGCTAAAGAAGGAAGACATGTGAAAGGATTTGAAGATGAAGTTTATTGGGTAACTCAAGGTGGTAATAAACCATTAAATGAAAAGTTAGCTTTACGTCCTACAAGTGAAAGTAGTATTTATCCAATGTTATCTTTATGGGTTAGATCCCATATTGACTTACCAATGAGATATTATCAAGTTGTTAATACTTTTAGATATGAAACTAAGCATACTCGTCCTTTGATTAGAGTTCGTGAAATAACTACTTTTGCAGAAGCTCATACAGTTCATTCTAGTTCTGAAGAAGCAGAGGAACAAGTTAAAATAGGTATTGAAATTTTTAAGAAACTTTTCAATGAACTTGGAATTCCTTATACTATTACTAAAAGACCTATTTGGGATAAATTCCCTGGTGCAAATTATACTATGGCTTTTGACACATTATTACCTGATGGAAAAGCTTTACAAATTGGAACTGTGCATAATCTTGGTCAAACATTTGCAAAAACTTATGATATAACCTTTGAGAATAAAGAAGGAGAACATGAATATGCTTATCAAACCTGTTATGGTATTAGTGATAGAGTAATAGCTGCAGTTATTGGAATTCATGGTGATGATAAAGGATTAGTTTTACCTCCAAAAATATCCCCTAAACAAGTTACTATAATTCCTATATTATTTAAAAAAGGAAAAGAAGAAGTTTTAAACAAGTGTAATGAAATTAAAGAAAGTTTAGAAAATGCTGGTATACGTGTAAGAATTGATAGTAGAGATATTAGACCAGGTAAGAAATTTTATGAATGGGAATTAAAAGGAACACCAATTAGATTAGAACTTGGTCCAAGAGATTTAGAAAATAATAAAACTGTTCTTGTAAGAAGAGATAATCTTGAAAAGATAGAGCTTAGTCTTAAAGAGGATATTGTTTCACCAGTTAAAAATGCTTTAAATGATATTGATGGTTTATTAAGAGAAAATGCTTGGGATTCATTTAAGGATAATATTAAATCAGTTGAGGATGTTAATGAGATAAATAGTCTTATTGAAAATGGTAATATGGTTAGTTTCCCATGGTGTGGGGATGAAGACTGTGGAAAAGCTATTGAAGAGTTAACTGATATTGATTTACTTGGAACTTATAAGGAAGATATTGAAACTGATGATGTTTGTGCTCATTGTGGTAAACCTGCTAAACATGTTGCTTTAATAGCTAAAACTTATTAAATTATTATAAAAAAATTTTTAAAATTTTTGGAGTATTGATAGTTGTGGATAAGATTTATGCAATAATACCTGTAAGTAAATTCACTGATGCTAAAACACGATTGTCTCCATTTTTATCTAGTGAAGAAAGAGAAGACTTGTTAAAAGCTATGTTAAAAGATGTTACAGCTACTCTTAAAAGGTTAGTTGATAAGATTATTATTATTAGTCGGGACAGTGAAGTATTAGATTATGCTAAAAAGTTAAAAGTTGATACTTTAGTTGAAAATGAGGATAGTAATTTGAATAAGGCTCTTAATCAGGCTATGACTTATTGTAGAGGTAAAACTCGAAAAGTGTTAATTATACCTTCTGATGTTCCGCTTATTGGTAAAACTAATATTAAATTAATTATTAAACAAGCGAGCAAGCTTGATTTTCTTATTGTACCTTCTAAAGGTGGGGGAACTAATGCTCTTATTATTAAGCCTTGTGGTATTAATATGGAATTTGGAGAGTTTAGTTTTCAAAAACATGTTGAAAATGCAGAGGCTAAAGGATTTTCCCCATTAGTTCATGATTCTTTTTATATGGCTTTAGATGTTAATACAACTGAAGATTTAGGGGAAATTATGATTCATGGTAAAGGTACTGATACTAAAAAGTATTTAGAGTCTTTAAATATTAGTGTTGAAAGTATTCATGGTCATGAAAGACTAAAAGTAACACGAGATTAATTATTTATGATTGGTATTACAATTGCAGGCTTAGATCCTTCTGGTGGGGCTGGAATATTAACTGATGTTAAAACATTAGCCAGTTATAATATTCACCCTACAAGTGTTGTAACTGCATTAACTGCTCAAAATCCATCTAAAGTATATTCTGTTAAACCAATTACTGTGGATTTTATTAATGAACAATTTGATTCTGTTTTAAGTGAATATGATATTGGTTATGGTAAAACTGGTTTATTATATTCCAAAGACATTATTAAAGCTGTCTCTAAAAAGGTCATAGAATATGATTTAAAAATTGTAGTTGATCCTGTAATGGTTGCTAGTGCTGGTGATAAGTTAAGTGAAAATAATATTTGTAAAGCTTTTAAAAAATATTTACTTCCTCGATGTATACTTACTACTCCAAATGTTTCTGAGGCAGAACAATTAAGTGGAATTGAGATTAAATCTAAAGAGGATGCCATTGAAGCTGCTTATAAGATTGGTGATTATTGTAATGTAATCATTACTGGTGGTCATTTAAATGGAGTTAATACTTTTTATAATGGGGAAGTTAAAGTTTTTAATCAAGAATTAATTGAGAGTGATAATACTCATGGTTCTGGTTGTACCTTTTCAGCTGCTATTGTTGCTAATTTGATTAAAAATAATGATATGGATTTATTTAAATCTATTAATGAAGCTATGGATTTTACATTTAATTCTATTTTAAATGGAAGGTATAAAACCTTGAATCCTAATTTTTTATCTAAAAAAATAAGTAAGTAGTTAAATGAGAATTAAATTATTCTCATTGAAAATTTTTTTAATATGAATTTCTTTTTTTTAACCAATTACTCTTAAATTATGTAATAAGATTTTTGGAAGGATAAATGATCCATATTGTTTTATTTGTGAATCTATTGCTTCACAATTTTTAAATGTTTCAAAAACATTTCCAGATATCATTGCTTTTTTAATTGGTTTGGTGATTTCCCCATTTTCTATTAAAAATCCATTGTTTACTTCTACACTGAAATCTCCACTTATTGGATTTGCAGTGTGTGCTCCTAGTAGGTCTGTTGCAATTATTCCATTATCTATTTCATCGATTTTTGTCATTTTATTAAAATCTAGTATTATGTTTGATGAACTTACTCCTGGTGTTGATGAGTAGGATCCTCTGAAACCATTACCTGTACTTTTTATATTAGCTTTGTTTGCTGTGTAAATATCATATATAAATCCTTTAAGAACTCCATCTTTTACTAGTTCTGTTTTTTGTGATGGTGTTCCTTCTCCATCAAATTTACAACTAGATAAACCTGCATCTATAGTTCCATCATCATATATGGATAAGTTTTCACTAACGATTGATTTGCCTACTTTGTCTTTAAGTATTGATCTTCCTCTTTGAACATTATCTGCATTGAATCCGCTCATGAAAGTGTTTAATAATCCAGTTGCTGCATTATAATCTAGGATTACTTCTTTATCTCCAGTATCTATGTTTTCCCCACCAACTGAATCCATGGCTAGTTGGGATACTTTTTCTGCTAATTCTTCCCCATTAAAGTCATAGTTACATGAGGATATTGAGTCATATGCACTTGAAAATTCATCTTTTTTAAAAGCGTTTACTGCAATGTATGCTCCAAAACCAGTGCCTTTTTCAGATGCATTTACTCCGTTAGAGTTTAAGATTATTTCTTCACCGGATCCTCTTGAAAATCCTCCACTTGTTGGTTTACATCCTTTTTCTTCTACTGTGCTTAGTATGTTTTCCATGAATGAAGTCATTTCATCTAATTCTAATTCTTCATTTTTCTTATCATAATTGTTTTTTATTGTTGGATAGGATGATTTTTCTGCAAATGCAAAGTTTGAATCTTCTTGGTTTAATTTTGCATTGGAATATGCTTTTTCTGCTGTTTCTGATATTTTATTCATATCTGATGTGAATGCAAAACCTAATTTATTGTCTTGTATTACTCTTATACCTAGTCCTAAGTTGATTTCTTGTTTTGCAAAGCTTAAATCTGATTTTTGTGCATCTAACTCTAAGAGTTTTGAGTTTTCAGCAAATATTTCGTATTCATCACAGTATTTGCTAATGTTTCTTTCTGCTTCTTCTATTATTTGATTTAACATTGTATTTTTTATCCCCTGATAAATTGAATTATTTTATTATTTTTTTTTAATCATTGAATATGAATTTTTCTACAGCTTCCATTACCCCATCACCGTTGGGTTTCTTGCAAACATAGTCTGCTTTTTCTTTTAGATTTGAACTAGCATTTGCTACTGCTATTTTTATCCCAACATGGTCTAGGAAGTCTAAGTCGTTTTCACTGTCTCCTATTCCCATTATGTTGTCAGGGTTAATTTTTAAAATCTTTGCTAATTTTTCTAATGTGATTCCTTTGTTAATGTTTTGATCTGTTATGTGTAAGGCAAATCCACTATCGTAGACTTTAACATTCCAATCTTTTAATATTTCTCGTATTATGTCTGCATTCATTGTTCTGTAAAATGCTATTTCAGATAGTCTGCAGTATTGGTCATCTACTATTTTTAATTGATGTTCTTTTGTTAAGTTTTCTTTTAGGTAATTGTAAGCTTTATCTATATATTTTTTATCTGCGAATACTATTGTTTCATTGTTTTTGTATCCTTCTTTAAACATTACTCCACCGTTTTCACCTACTACTCCTCCTGTTGTACCTATGGAAGTTGTTAATGCGTAAGTGTATACTGCTGTATTTCCAGTTACTAATATTACTGGTATTCCACTGTTTTCAACTTTTCTTATTGTTTTGATTGCATTTATAGATAGTAATCTTTGTGAGTCTGTGATGGTTCCGTCAATATCTAATGCTAAAGCTTTTATTTTTTTCATTGTTTTATATCCTTTTTATGGAATATGTATTTTTAATTTTTTGGAGTGTATCTGTGTGCTATGTTACAGGTTCCTTCTTTACTTACCATACATGCTCCTATTGGGTGCATTGGGTTGCAGGATTTTCCGAATAATTTACAATCTGTTGGTCTTTTTAATCCACGAAGTATTGGTCCACATATACAACCTTTTGGTGCTTCTTTCACATCTTTTACTTCTATATCGTATATGTCTCTTGCATTGTATTGGGTGAATTCATCTTTTAATTCAAGAACACTGTTTGGCATTTTTGGAAATCCTCTCCATTCTCTACTTTTTACTGTGAATACTTCATCCATTGCTTTTTGAGCTACTATGTTTCCTTCTTCTCTTACTGCTCTTTTGTATTCATTATCTACATGAGGGTCATCGTTTTTGATTTGTCTAAGGATTAGGTAAACTGCCATGAGAATGTCTAATGGGTTGAATCCTGCTGTTGCTTGTGGTATTCCATATTTTGTTGAGAAATGATCGAATGGTTTGGTTCCTATTATTGTGCAAACATGTCCGGGTTCGATTAGTGCATTTAAATTTGTTTCTCCTGAGGATATTAGGAAGTCTAATGCAGGTGGTATTAATCTGTGGCATGATAGGATTGAGAAGTTTTCAGGTGGTTCGTTTAGTATTGTTGATGCTGTTGTTGGTGCAGTTGTTTCGAATCCTGCTGCAATGAAAACTACTTTTTTTTCTGGATTTTTTTCTGCTAGTTCTACTGCATTGTTTATTCCATAAACTACTCTTACATCTGCACCTTTTGATTTTGCATCTGCTAGTGATTGGTTGGATCCTGGAACTCTTAGCATGTCTCCAAATGTTGTGATTGTTACATCTCGATTTACAAGTGATAGTGCTTCATCTATTTCTCTTGATGGAACTACACATACTGGGCATCCTGGTCCTGCAACAATTTCTACTTCTTCAGGTAATAGTGATCTTATCCCATTTTCCATTATGGCATGTTCATGTGATCCGCAAACGTGCATTATTCTTACAGGTACAGCAATATCATTTATTCTGCTAACTAATTCTTTAGATAAATTTTTCATTTTGTTTTACACCGTTTTTTTATTTATTATGTTCTTTTTGATAATTAGATAGTAATTAATATTTTTATAATTCTTAATGTAATTTCTGTTTGTTTAAATAAATATTTAAAATTTTAGTTGAAACTAAATATATTTAATTTTTAAAAGATTTTTATCCTTTTTTTAAAAAAAATATAAATATTCTATGGTTATATATTTATGAATATAATGAATTTATATGAAAAGTAATTATTTTTTAAAATTTAAAAAAGGGAAAAGGTTTTCTTAAAGATGTATAAGGATAATAAAATTTTAGTGGTTATTCCTGCAAGAGGAGGTTCTAAAGGTATTCCTCGTAAAAATATTCGTATGATGAATGATAAACCTTTAATTGCACATACTATTAACCATGCTAATTCTTCTGAGTATATTGATAATGTTGTTGTTAGTACTGATGATGATGAGATTAAATTTATTGCTGAGAAGTTTGGTGCTGATGTTATTAAACGTTCTAAAGAGTTAGCAGAAGATAATGTGCCTTTAGATCCTGTTATTTATGATGCTACAATTAAACAAGAAGAAAAGTTTAATACTGTTTATGATTTTGTTATAACTCTTCAACCTACTTCTCCTCTTTTAAAAACCAGTACCTTGAATAAGGCTATTGAAAAGCTTTGTGAGGGTAATGATACTGTTATTAGTGTTGTTGATGATAGGCATTTAAGTTGGGGTTATGATACTGAAGATGATAAATTTTATCCTTTATATAGTAAAAGGGTTAATCGTCAGTATTTACCTAAACAATACCGTGAAACTGGCTCTATTTTTGCAACAAAAAGAGAATTCCTTAAAGAAGATTCACGATTAGGTGAAAAAATTGATTTAATACCTGTAAGTCCTCATGAAAGTATTGATATTGATAATTATGAGGATTGGTGGGTTGCAGAACGTCTTTTAATGAAAAAACGTATTCTTATTAAGACTGATGCTTCTCATGAAATTGGCACAGGCCACATTTATCGAGGTTTAGCTATTGCATCTAAATTAGTGAATCATGATGTTATGTTCTTATTAAATGAGAATAAAGAAATTGGGATTAATATAATTAAAAATTATAATTACCCATACATTACACATAAAGAAGATAATATTCTAGGTAAAATTAAGGAGTATGAACCGGATATTGTAGTAAATGATATTTTAAACACATCATCTAGTTATATTAAAAGTTTAAAAGATGAAGATTATTTTGTTCTTAATTTTGAGGATTTAGGAGGGGGAGTGAAATATGCTGATGTAGTTTGTGATGCATTATATGAGCATAAGATACCTCTTAAAAATTTATACAGTGGTCATCTTTATTATATTTTAAAGGATGAATTCTATTATCAACCTTATAAAGAAATCCATCCAAGTGTGAAAGAGATTTTATTAACATTTGGAGGAACAGATCCAAATGATTTAACTAAAAAAACTTTAAATTCTATTTTAAAGAGTGATTTTAAAGGTAATGTTAAAGTTATTCTTGGACTTGGGTATATGGATAAAAAAGGAATTGAAAAAGAGTTCCAAGATTACAGTAACATTGAAATCTTTGAAGATGTTAAAAATATTAGTGAATATATGATTTCAGCAGACATTATTTTCACTTCAGCAGGTAGAACAATGTATGAAATAGCTTCTATTGGAGTTCCATGTGTTTGTCTTTGTCAAAATCAACGAGAATTAACCCATATTTTTGGTAATGTGGAAAATGGTTTTATTAATTTAGGATTAGGTAGTGAAGTTAAGGAAACTGATTTAATTAAAACTATTAATGATATTATTTATAATTATGATTTACGACTGGAAATGAGTAATCGTATGAAAAATGTTGATGTTAGACATGGTTTTGAAAACTTAATGAAAATTGTTAAACCAAAATATTTAGAATTTGAAAAAGAAAAAAAGGGAGAAATGTTAAACAATGAGCATATTCAATAAAGAACCATTTTTAATTGCAGAAATTGGTGTTAACTATTATGACATAGCTAAAAAGATGAATATTAGTAATATGGATGCTGCAAAATTAATGGTTAAGGAAGCTAAAGATTCTGGTTGTGGAGCTGTTAAATTTCAAAGTTATAAAGCTAATACAATTGCTTCAAAGAATTCTCCAGCTTATTGGGATTTAAATGAAGAACCAACAACTTCCCAATATGAATTGTTTAAAAAGTTTGATCAATTTGGCAGTGAAGAATACCATGAAATTGCCAAGTATTGTGATAGTATTGGTATAATGTTTCTTTCAACCCCTTTTGATTTTGAATCTGTTGAATATTTAGATGAATTTATGAGTGTTTATAAGATAAGTTCATCCGATTTAACAAATATTCCATTTATTAAGGTTATTGCACGTAAAAACAAACCTATTATTATTTCTACTGGGGCTTCAACTACTAAAGAGATTTCAGAAGCTATTCGGGCTATTGAAGATGAAGATAACCGTGATATTGGTATTATGCATTGTGTTTTATCTTACCCTACAGATTATGCTGATGCTAATTTGTTAATGATTAAAAATCTTAAAAATCTTTATCCAGAATATGATATTGGTTATTCAGATCATACTAAACCTGATGATGAAATGTTGGTTCTTACTACTGCTTATTTAAATGGTGCTAAAATTATTGAAAAACATTTCACATTAGATAAAACTTTAAAAGGTAATGATCATTATCATGCTATGGATCCATCTGATGTTAAGAAGTTTTTTAAAAATATTGAATTTATTAGAAGTATTAATGGTCAATATGATAAGGTTCCCTTAGATTGTGAAGGTGCTGCACGAATTCAAGCTCGTAGATCCATAGTTGCTAAGCGTGATATGGATGTTGGTGAAATTATTGATATTGATGATTTAACATTTAAACGTCCAGGTAGCGGTATTTCACCTAATAAGATTAATTTAGTTTTAGGTAAGGAAGTTAAAGTACATATTTGTGAAGATGACTTATTAGATTTTAATATGTTTAAATAGAATTTTTACGGGAAAAAATATTAATTATTTTGTAGAAGGATTTAATTGAAATGATGAGTGTTAAAGAAGTTTGTGATGAATTTTTTAGATTGGAAAATGAGTATAATCTTAATTATATTATGATTCAACATGTTTATCCTTGGGAACTTGTACGTTTATATCTTTATTATGAAATAACCCGTAAACTTGGTTTATTTGGTAGTGCTCAGCAAGCTAGTGTTAGTTTATTTGATAAAGTTAAATCTTTCTTGCCTTTTATTAAGAATAGTATTTTTTGTAATCCTTTTAAAGGTCAAGATAATTTTGAAATTCTAATTTTTAATCATCCTCGTAAGGTCTTAAATAATGGGGAGTATATGGATATTTATAGTTATTTTTTAAGAGATACCTTAGAAAACTTAGGTAAATCTTATGAAGTTCTTGATTCTCCTTATTTAAATAAGCATTATATTAAAAAGGATGATAAGGTTAAGTTTAATGATCGTATTTTGCTTGGTTCTTATTTTTATAAAAAAACACATAATATTGAGTATACGGAGAAAGAATCTGAAACTATACAGTCTATTGAGAATTTAATTCATAATCATTTTGGTGTTGAAGTTAATTTATTTGAGATTTTTTCTAATCATATTCTTAATTTTCAGTATGAATATGAGAAGTATAGGGAATTATTGAATGAGAAGAAAGTTGAACAAGTTTATGTTGTAGTTGCTTATGAGAATAAAGCTTTGGTTGCTGCTTGTAAAGATTTAGGTATAGAGGTTATTGAATTACAGCATGGTATAATTAGTAAGTATCATTTAGGTTATAGTTATCCTAGTGAGAATATTACTCTTAAAAGTGGGACTTATGAACATATAGCTTATTTCCCTAATAAGATTTTAAGTTTTGGGGATTATTGGAAAGATGCTAGTGCTTATCCTATTAAGAAGCATGCTATTTTTAGTGTTGGTTTTCCTTATTTTGAGGATAATAGTAAAAAGTATAAGGATGTTTCTAAGAAGAAGAATCAGATACTTTTTATTTCCCAAGGGGTTATAGGGAAGTATTTAAGTGAATTTGCATGCCATCTAGCTAGTGTGTTAGATGGTTATGATTTTATTTATAAATTACATCCTGGGGAGTATAGTACTTGGAAGGAGAATTATCCTAAACTTGTTGAAGCAGATAAGTTAGATAATTTTAGTGTTATTGATAGTAATGAACCGGAGTTATATAAATTATTTGCTGAATCTGAGTATCAGGTTGGTGCTTTTTCTACTGCAATTTATGAGGGTTTAGCTTTTAATTGTAAGACTTTTATTGTTGATGTTCCTGGTGTTGAGTATTTAGATGATTTGGTTGAGAAGAAAATTGTTGTTAAAGTTAGAAATCCTAATGATATGGTTAATAAATTGAAAGATTTAGATTTGAAAGAGTATAATGCTGATTTCTTTTTTAAGAATTATGATGAGCAACTTTTAGAGGATGTTTTGTTGAATAAGAATATTATGCAAGTTCCTCGAAAAAAGATTTAATGTTTTGATTATTAGGTGTGTTTGTTTTGAGTCAGTATGTTAAATTTGTTCAGAGAATTGGTTTAGTTGGTATTACTAATATTTTAATTAGTTTAAGTAGTCTTATTTTCATACCAATTATTACTAAGAGTTTTTCCACTGCTGAGTATGGTATGTGGGCTCAAGTTACTACTACTGTTGCTTTGGTTCCGAATATTGCTAATCTTGGCCTACCTTATACTATGGTTAGATTTTTATCTTCTGAGAAGGATAAAACTAAGATTAGGGGTTCTTTTTATAGTATGATTTCAGTTACTTTGTTATCTACTTTGATTATTTGTGGATGTTTTTTGATTTTCAGACAAACTATAGCGAATGCTTTGTTTAATGGGAATTTACAAGTATTATATATTACTACTTTGATTTCATTTTTTGCTTGTTTGAATTTGATGTTAATTACTTTCTTTAGGACTTTTCAGCAAATGAAGAAGTATAGTATTTTCTTGATTTTGCAAAGTTATATTGGGGTTCTTTTATGTATTTTCCTTGTGTATTCAGGTTATCATATTGAAACTGTTGTTTTAGGTTTACTTAGTGGATATGCATTAGTCTTTATTATGATGTTAATTATGGTGGTTGGATATCTTGGAATTGGTAAGCCTTCATATAAAAACTTGAGAGAGGAACTATCTTTTGCTATTCCAACTATTCCAAATAATGTATCTTCATGGGTAGTTGATTCAAGTGATAAATATGTTATTGGAACCATACTTGGATCAGCAGCAGTAGGTTGTTACTCTCCAGGATATGCATTAGGAAGTGTTTTATTAATGTTCTTATCACCATTTGCTGTTCTACTCCCAGCAATACTTCCAGAACATTATGAAAAAGGAGACATGGCAACTGTTGATTATTATATGAGGTATAGTATGAAATATTACTTATTATTAACAGTACCTGCAGCTGTAGGAATGTCAGTTTTAAGCAAACCATTACTCTTACTTATAACAACTAGCACTATTGCAAATACAGGATACTTAGTAACACCATTTGTATGCTTAGGTGCAATATTCATGGGTGTTTACGGAATAACTAACAATTATTTAATATTAGAAAAAGAAACAAAAATCTTAGGAAAACTATGGACCGTAGCAGCAATAGCTAATATCTTATTAAATATTTTATTAGTACCAATTCTAGGAATCATTGGAGCAGCATTCGTAACATTACTATGTTATATTTTCACATTCACAATTACAACATATAAAAGTAGAAAATATCATAAATTACCTTATGAAAAAAGTTCCACTATAAAAATTATTATAGCAGCAATTATAATGGGAATAGTAGTTAAATTAATTAACCCAACAGGGTTAATAAATGTTCTAATCGCAATAATAATTGGAGTAATAGTATATTTCGCTTTAATATTTGTAATGAAATGTATAAAAATAGAAGAAATTAGATTCTTTAAAAAAATGATTAGTTAAAAATTTAGAGTAGGAAAAAAAATAAATAATTAGTTTTTAATGAAATTTAGCTTGAGATTTTAACTTTTCATAATGGTCTTTATCACGATATTTAAAAACAGTAGCTGGATTTCCACCAACTATAGCACACTTAGGAACATCACGAACAACAACACTTCCTAATTGAATTATAGCACCTTCATGAATAGTAACACCAGGTAATATGTTTACACGATTACCTAACCAAACATTATCTTCTATAGTAACATTTTTACTAATTATAGTTTCATCATAAGGTATAGCTTCACCATTATCATAATTATGATTATCAGTAAGGATCATACACTCAATACCTGAATGGAAATTATCACCAATTTTAACTTCACCTTTACCTTGAATATGAATCCCATTAAAATTAACATTATTTCCAAGGTAAGTGTTAGATGTTGCAAGAGAAGGACCATTAACCCGAAGATTTACTCCACATTCTTTTACAGTTTTTTGAATATTTTTAGTATAATGTTTCACTTTAAGATTATGAAAAAAAGATAGTATACTCATCATGAATCCTCTTTAAAATTTTTTTTTATGATGAACATTCTGCTGAGTATTGTGATAATAAAACTGCGATTTTATGAATTGTTAAATCATCAATTCTACGTTCACCATGCTTAATTTTATATAAAAGTTCTTCAAGGAATAAATCATCATTAGTTAAAATTACATTAATAACTGCAACTTCATTATTTACAAAACCAACAAGTGGTTCTATATGTATTCCAGGTAAACCATTTTCATCTAAAAATTGTGATAAATTTTCATTTAAACTTAATGTTTCTTGTTTAATTTTATTATTAGTATCAAATTTAATTTTACTATCATTTACTTTAAAATGAGTTTGTTTATCTCTAAAGTTAGATACAACTTTTAAACTATGTTTACTAGATAAATATTCTTCTAATGAACCAGACTTACCAATTAAAGATGAATTTTCCTTATCTTGTTTGATTTTACCATTATCCTCTTTAGAATTATATTTTTGAGTGACAATTGTAAATATTCCAGTAGGACCTATAACAACATGGTTTATTCCTTTACCTGCTTCAGGAGGTCTTACATAATATAAAACATAAAAGTCTTCAGGAAGAGTTAATAGTTTAGCACGAATAATTCTACCTCTAGCTTCACTATCAGCATAGGAATAACGTTTATAAAATCCATAAATGATTATTATAATACCTAAAGTTATGAATGATATACTTATGGTTCTGCCTGAAATTAAAACATCAGCTAAACCTATTAAAGCCACAACTGAACCGGTTACTATGTAAACCATATGGTAAGATAAATTTTCCTCATTTGGGTGAGGTATAAGTTCTTGTTTATTAGTTTTATATCCTTCAGGTGTTCTAATATCTGTATGGATTAATTTAGGAGCATGTGTTAAATCTTCCCTATAAGATTTAAGTTGATCTTTTATCATATTGGAGAGTTTATCAAATGAATTTTCACCATAATGAGAATCTGCAATTCCATCTAAAAAATCTTGTTTCATCTGTTTTTTTAATTCATCATGATATTTATATAAAGCTAAAGCGTAACGATCATTTGCTGAAGCTTCTTCATGTTTAACACGTTTAGATTGTTTTTTAACTTCTGTTGTTTTATTTGTTTGAATATTATCTTCTGGAATTGTTTCAGATTCATGTTTTACATTACTTAAGTAATCTGTTAATTCATCTGAAATTCTTCCTTTAGGACCTACCCGTACACTTTTTTTAAGTATATTTTCAGAGTATTCTGAATTGTAATTTGAATCCTTTTTAGTTTCTACCTCAGGTAGGGAATGTGAAGACTTATTAAGTATTTCTTGATTAGGTTCAACTTCCCCTTCAATAATAGGTGTTTTTGTATTTTCTTCTGGGATTGAATCTTCCTCAACAATAGGTGCTTCAGTGATTTCTTCTTGTTTTATAAATTGTTTTTGAATATTAGATTCTTTTAAGTCTTGGCGAGATTCTTCTAAATCTTCTTTTAATTTATTTATATCATGACGTTTACCTGGAGTTGTGGCAGTTTTTTCATATACTTGTGGTTCTAGGATTTTTGGATAAGGAGTCATTTGATCTTCTTCATTTACAGGTATTAACCTTCCTCCACAGCTTACACATTCATATTCATCTACAATATCATTACTATTTAAACGATATTTTAATCCACAATCCTCACAGTAAACAAGCTTAAAATCTTTATAATTATTTTTAAAATGAGTTTGTTTAGTTTTATGTGATGAATCTCCAGTTGTTGGGTATTCTGCAAGTTCTTCTAAGTTACCTGTGCAGATACTACATTCAAAACCATCTAAATCTTCATCATCTTCTAATTGATATTTAGCTCCACAATTTTGACAAACAACAACTTTCATCTGTAATCCTCTATAATAGCAAATAAATGTTTTAAAAAAAAGGTATTAATTATAATCTTATCCGATTTAATTTTATTGCAATATACTTTTTTTAATAAGTTTACTAAATTATATATCTTGTTTTTATGATTTAAATATTATTATTTAACCTGGACAATTTTTATTATTTTATAATTGAATTGTAAATGTTTATTATTTGTTTATCAATTACATTCCAATTGTATTTTTCTTCAACTAGCTTACGACCTTCCTTACCATACTGTTTTGCTAATTGTTCATTTTCTATTAATTCTTGTATACTGTTTTTTAAACTTATTTTATCATAATCACAGGATAGGCCACATTTTTGGTTAACCCAATTGTGTATATGATTGTTTTTAGTTAGTATTAATGGTTTTTCACATGCCATTGCTTCTAATCCACTTGTAGTGAATGATTCATATTGGGAGGGCATTATAAACATATCACAATCTGTTAAGGCTTCTTGTTTTTCTTGTTTATATAATGGACCTGTTATTATTATTTGTTTGTTTAATCCTTTCTTTTTTAGGAGTTTTTGTATTTCTGGTAAAAATCCATCATCTGGTCCGATTATTGCTAATTTTATATTATAATTTTTATTTGTTTTAATTAATTCATCAAATGCTTCGATTAATAGGTCTAATCCTTTTATTTTATGTAATCGTCCAATGAATATTAGTAGGGTGTCTTCTTCTTGGATATTGTGTTTTTTTCTAAATTCTCCTTTAGGTGGTAGTTTTGAGTATTCTTCTAAGTTTATTCCTAATGGTACTATTTCTATTTTCTCTGGTGAAACTCCCATTTTTATGTATTGTTGTTTTTCAATTTCTGTTAGGGCGAATACTTTATTTGCATTATGTAATGTGTTAAATCCCCAGAATTTATCATATATTTCTTTTAATTTTTCTTTTTGGAAAAATGGTAAAACACTTCCATGTGCTTGTACAATGTAGGGTATATTGTTTTTTCTTGCATAATGACATGTGAGGATTGCTAATGTTTGGCGGTGTTCATGAATGTGGATTATATCATGATTACTAATATCTTTACGTATATAATGGGCTGCGGTGATTGGTGTGTCTACTAAGGTTTTTGTTTTAATTGTATTGGAAAGGTTTTTGAAGTAGTTTACTTTTATTCCATTAATATCCACATTATAGTTTGTTTTATCAAATTTTAATCTTTCTTTACATGAATCTGTAGTGTATACATAAACTTCATTACCATTTTGTACTTGTTTGCACCCAATTTGATAAGATGCATTAACTACTCCTCCTGCTGCAAGACAAGGATAGTAAGAGTGTGCTACATGTAATATATTCATATTAGTTTATTCTCCATTAATTAAGTATTATTTCTTTGATAAAGGTATAAATTACCTTCTTTTTGAATTTGATGATAATTTGTTAAGTTCACTTTTTCATTAGATATGTAATATGTTAAATCACTTTGTTCTAAGTAATCCCTATGATATTTATCTATTCCGAATAAGTCTTTATGTAAGAACCATGAAAATGGTCTTTTATTATATACTCCAATATTTTTACTTTCATAATCTGGATCGTAATGTTTTAAGTAGTTGGAAATTAATTCTGGTGATTTTATTTCTTGATCTATTGTTACTGTTGATGTGAAAGTAAATGCACTGAATACAAATATTATGATTAGGATTACTGCAAGTAATTGGGATGTGTTGATTTTATGTTTAAATATATTTAAATTAAAATCTAATTCTTGACTAATATAATTTAATCCTACTGTGAAAAAGTATACAAATGCAGGCATTACTGTTAGAATATAACGGTTTACTTTAATATTTATATAAGTAAATGCTATTAAGTACACAAGAAACCATGCAATCATTGCTAAATCTAGGTTTAAATATTTAATTTTATGATTTTTTAATAAGGAGTTTAGTATTAGAATATCGAAACTGATTAAGATTAATGTAATAGTAGAACTGATTTTATCAAAACTTAATACTGCAAATATTAAAGTAATTATAAATATTAGTTTTAGTAATGGTTCTAATTTTTTAGTTTTAAATAATGGTTCTTTAACAGTTTTTTTAATTGGTTTTGACACGATTTTTTCATTTTTAATTTTATAATCAGTTGTTTTAGTAACTGTTTCGATTTTATTTTCAGATTTAAAATCAGTTAAACCATTTAAATTAATGTGTCTTTTTTTCTGATATTTTAATTTTAAACCACCTATAATTAATCCTATAATTGTTATGAAAAATACTAAATAAGAGATTATGTTTGGATTGTATAATGATGGTATGTTACCTTTAAATATTATATTATTTGAGAATAGGAAGTTTAAGAAATTTGTAATATAAAAATATGTGTTTGTTGTGAATGCTGAATCTACAACACTTGTTTTTAATCCTGAACTAACTGCTGATGATTGGGATAGGAATCCTAAATTTGTTACATATCCACTTATAAAGTATAGGAAAATTATTGTTAAACTTACACTAGTGATTAATGCTATTATAATGTATTTTACTTCACTGGTTTTTAAAAATGCTTTTGCGGATTCTTTAAAAGATTCCCTATCTGATAAGAGTTTGTCTAAGCATTGGAATAAATCATATTTTCCAAAGAAGTATATTAATAGTACTGGTATGATTAATCCTGCAGTATAACGTGTGAAGATGCTTAAGACAAATAATAGTAATGATGGTATGTAATATTTAGGGTTTTTATCTACAGCTAATGTGAAAAATAGGATTGACCAAATACTTAAACCGATTGCGGGAATGTCTAATGTTCCATTTGCTAACCATAGAAGATTTAGGGATAGGCTGAATAGTAGTATGGATCCTATTAAACTTAATGTTTTATTGAATCGTTTTTTAAGTAATATGTAGAATCCTAAATTTCCAAATATTGCAAAAATTCCTGTTACAATGTATAATGCATTAACATTAACATATCCTAAGCGGAATATTCCCCCTGTAATCATACATAGTACTGGTGATAAATACATTGTAGCGTTAGCATCTATATTCACTCCAGCATAGTTTAAACTGTTTAATAAGTAGATGAAAACGTCTGAACAGTAAATACCTAATTGGTTATTGAAAAATATTATGTTTATTGTTATAAGTGAAGTGAATATTAATAAAAATAAGATGTAAGGTGAGTCCATTCGGTTTATGTTGATGTCTTTTATAAATTTCATTAATTTCAAATCCACTTTAAAATCATATATATTTTTATTCCTTTTTTCTTAATATGTTAAATAATATGTAATAAATATTATTAATAGATTATATTATTATTATAAAAAAAAATGATAATAATAAAAAAATTTTTTTAAAGGAGAAATCTAATTATATGCTTAAGAATTTTAAATCAATTATTACGGAAAATAAGAATCTTTTTAGTTTATTAACCGTGTTAATAGTTTCTTTAATTATTGGTAGTTTGATTGTTTGGATTAATTGTAGTGAAAACATTCTTGGACATTCTTATAGGGATATTTACCTTTATTTGATTGAAGCTCTTAAGTTTAGTGGAGTTAATATTACTGGTTATGATTATGTGGATTTCTTATCTCCACTGATTCCTTTTTTAACTAGTATTGCTTTTAGATTGAATTTTGTGAGTGTTAATAGTTTATTTGTTATTACTGGAATTTTTTATGTTTTAGGTGTTGTTGGAACTTATCTTCTTTTAAAGTTAAGATTTGATAATACTTATAGTATTTTTGGAGCTATATTGTATGGTAGTTTCACTGTAAATATTATGTGGGCAGGTAATGGGTCAATTGATGTGCCTTGTGTTGCGCTTTCTATTTGGACTTTATACTTTTTTATTAAAGCAATGAAAACAAATCAAAAATATTTTTATTTAGCTTTCCCTTTAAGTGTTTTAACATTCTTTGCAAAGTATACTGGTGCTGTTGTTTTTGCTGTAATGATTCTTTATTTCTTATCCCAAAAGGATATTTTTGGAACTATAAAGAAGTATTTTAAGAATATTGTTGGTGGTGCCTTGTTTGGTTTATTATTCATGGTTCCGTTTTTTTATTATTATTTATCTAATCATATACCATTTGGTTTTTTAAATCAAGCCGAAACAATATCTTCCACTACTACTAGATCTGCTTTTGCTATTCGTAAGCATAAAGGGAATAATTTATTATATTATTTCAGTAATCTTCCAAGATATATTTATAATCCTAACCATTGGGTTGGTATTATATTGTTAATTATTTGTATGGTTGGTATTGTTTATGCATTGTATCGTTTTTCAAAGGTTTTAAAAGAATCTTATGGTGTTATGGATTCTAAAGTTGGATTTAATTATGATACTAATGGTTTTTGGGATAATATTGTAGGTAAATTTAAGATTCCTAAAAGCATTTTTTATGTGATTTTATTTGCTTCTATTGTTGGTATGTGTTTATCATTTTTCATTGCAGGTAAGGTTTCTTTTGTTAAATGTGAAATATTATTCTTTATCTGTATTTTCATTTTTTCACTTACATTTAATAAGGTGCTTTTAAGTTTTAATGAGAATAATAAGTTTAAGTATGAATTTTTTACTTATGATTTAATGATGATTGGATGGTTTATGGGTCATATGATATTTTTATCTGCTCATTTAACTAAAGTTGATCGTTATGCTACTGCTTTTGCTCCTGCTTTAGCATTTTTCATTACTTTTGGTTTAAGTTTTATATGTGAAAAGTTAAAAGATTATAAGATTAAGAGTGTGAGTTTAAAACATATTATCCCTACTATTTGTGTTATTTTACTTCTTATTATGAGTTTCTCATATTTAGGTGTTAATAAACATGATTCACTTGTAAATAATGAGCAAGATACTGTAACTTGGTTAGAGGGTCATGATCCGAATTTAAGTTCTGCTGTGATTTGGGCGGATAGGGGACCGATATTTACTTGGTATCTTCAAAAAGAAGTTCATTATGTTACTAGTAAAGAGAATTCTTCGAAATTTTCTAGTGAAATGTTAGCTAACAATACGAAGTATTATATTTCACAATATCAAAATTTAAGTATTCCTCAATATAAGGAAGTTAAACAGATTGGAGAGGTTAGTGTTTATCAGAAAGTGTGAATGATTTAGTGTTTCCTTAAATGGTGAGGGATACTTGATTATAGTACATTTTATTAGTTTTTATTTTATTAGGGATATTAATCCTTAAAGGGTTTTTTAAAACCTTTCCACTATTTTTTTATTTAAGTTCACTATTTTTAAAGATTATTTAAAAGCTTATTCTGTGTTTAATTGATATTTTAACCCTTAATAAAACCGTTATATTTAATAAGTAAAAGGATTATAAGTATTTGATACATTTAAATTTTAAACACTATTGGAGGTGAGAAATTTGGAAAAAAGCAATATTTTTATTTTAATATTGATTGTTATAATTATTGCAGTAGCTGCTGTTGGAGCTGTAACTTATGTTTCTAATAGTAATAATGCATTAGTTAATTCTACAAATACCTCAAATAATTCCACCAATTCATCAACTATAAATTTAAATGATTCAAGCAATAATAATGTTTCTTCAAATACCACTATAGTTAATGATGATGGTAGTAAAACTGTCACATGGTCAAAAACCAATTCTAATGGAACTACTGAAAGTGGGTATGTAACTTATGATAAAGATGGAAACACTGTTGAAGGTGCTGGACATGAAGTTGATGCAAATGGAAATGAAATTGGAGTAGGTTAAACCTAGAATGCTTATATTTAAAAAATTGTGGGGTGATTTTTTTAAGTTTTAAATATTTTTTTTTCACCATTTACAAAAAATAATTTATTAAAGAAAATATTTTCATTAAAATACATAAAAAAACCCCCACTTTTTTTTATAAATTTTTTTTCACTATTTTTTTTTAGAATGGTATGGATCCTATAATGAATGCTAAAAAACTTATTAACATGCCTATTTTTAAATACTTTGAAACTTTTCCACAAGTTACTGGTTCTTGGTTTTTCAATATAATAATTGCACAGTATAAGAATAAAATTATAGGTATTATCATCACTATTAAGTAGTAAACATTAAATATGTTAAGGTAAAATAGTAGTGGACTTACAAGTGCTGTTATAATTATTAATATACTTGATAAGATGCTTGAATTCCTATTTCCCCATACTATTGGTAGTGTTTCTGCAGATTCTATTTTGTCCCCTTCAATATCTTCCATATCTTTTGTTATTTCTCTAGCTAGTGTCATGAAGAATGCGAAAAATCCTAATGCGCATCCTGTTTGAAGTATTAAAAATGAATGAGTGCTGAATGCAAGGATATCCCCACCAAATATGAAGCATAATGCTGTAAGTAATGATACTGCAATATTACCAAATAATGGCATGGCTTTAAGATTACGTGCATAAAAATACATTAGTAAACAACAACAGAATACTAATATTAATGGTGTTAAATCTTTCACCAAGTAGCTTATAAGTCCACTTAGTAGTATTGATATTAGAAATAGTATGATTGAGTAATTTTTAGCATTTTTTAAACTGATTCGTCCTGATGGAATTGGTCTTTGTGGTTTGTTTATTTTATCGATTTTATAATCAAAGAAATCATTAATCACGTTTCCTCCAGAAGTTGCAAATAAAACAGTGATGAAACCTAATATTATTGGTATTCCATAATTGAAATTTATAATTGCCATTAATAGTACAGCTACTGCTGCCATTAATGCATTTGTTGGTCTGGTTATTTCTAAATAAACATTCATAAAAATACATTCCATTATTTTTTTTTATTAATTTAATATTATGTTTTATATTTGGTTTAATAATTTTGCAAAATTAGAAGCTGTATTCTTCATTGAAAATTTATCAATACTTTCATTAGCTTTAAAAGTGATAATATTATTTTCATTAAATTCATTATAAAATTTTAGTAATGCTTCTTTTGTATCATTTAAAGATGAAACATGAAATCCTATACCAGTTTCAGTAATTAAATCTTTTAGGGATCCTTGCTTGTAACCAATAGATAGTATTGGTTTTTTAAGTGCTAAGTATTCATATACTTTTCCAGGTATGAACATTTGTTCTTTAGGATTATTCCAACTAATAAGTAAAAGAATATCTGATTGGGATTCTTTTTCTAGTACTTCTTCGTGAGGGATGAATCCTCCAATATTTAAAGTTGATTTTAAATCATATTTTTCTGCAATTTCTTTTAGGTTTCCAGAATCCCCGTAAAAGTTTAATTGAATTTTATCTTCTTTAATTAATTTTTCATCTATTAATTGTTTCAATGCTTCAAATAGTATTGTAGGGTCTCTTTTTCCTGCATATAGTGATCCTGCATATGTTATGTTTAGTTTTGTATTCTTCTCTTTTATAATGTTTATTTTTTTAAAGTCATCTGGATCGTATCCAGAAGGTATTGGGACTATTAAATTGTTTGGATGTAATTGTGATAGTGTGGTAGCTGCAAGAGGTGTTGTAGTTGTAAGTGCATCTGCATGATTAAATGTGTTAATTTCTAAACGTTTTTCAAAATAGTTTCTAATATGAGTATGGTTTATATATGGATTCATATTCCATAAGTCACGTAGGTCAGCTATCCATGGTATATTATACTTTTTTTTCAAATCTTTACCTATTTTATGTGCTGTTACTGGCCAAGATGAGGAGATTATTGCATTTATATTTTCTTCTTCTATTATTTTTGAGGAGTATTCCATTGCTGGTTCGTACCAATATTTCATACCATCAGGATAAGCGAATATTTCACCGGCGAATGTTACTATTTTACTTAATAGTTTGTTATCTACACTTGTTGAGTCCCGTATAACTGGTTGAGTGTTTTCAACTTTTTCTGTGCTTTGGCGTTTTAACCATTTATCCATCATGTCTTCATAGGGAGTTTGGATTACTTCACAATTTAAACCTTCCATATTTAACTTACCAAGGTTTGGAACTATGACTATTGGTTCCCATCCATATTCAGGTAAATATTTAGCTAAGGCTCTTAATCTTTTAGATGCTATTTCGTTTACTTGATTGAAATAGAATGCTATTAATAGTACTTTCTTCATGTTCTTCCCCATTTTTACTCCCTTAAAATTTTTTTTATTACTTGAATTTAATTTATATTAAATAATACTTTTATACTTTTAATTTTATCACTTTATATAAAAATCATATTTAAATAAAATGAAATTTAATATTATATTATTATAATTTACTATTCTTAAATATTCTATATTTATTAAGATTTTATTATAAAACAAAGAAATTATTAGGTGAATTTAATTGGTAGATAAGATTAAGATTGCTATAGTTGGTATGGGGAATTGTGCTAGCTCACTTATTCAAGGTATTTATTATTATTCTGATAAAACCGAGAAAGATTCCAATGGTTTAATGCATTGGAAAATTGATGATTATGAACCTGGAGATATTGAAGTAGTTGCAGCATTTGATATAGATCAAAGAAAGGTTGGAAAAAGTGTTAATGAAGCTATTTTTGAAAAACCAAATTGTACTACTATTTTTAATGATAATCTCCCTGAAACTGATGTTAAAGTATCAATGGGGAAAGTTCTTGATGGTGTAGCTCCTCATATGAAAAATTATGAAGATGATTATACTTTTATGGTTAGTGATGAAGAATCTTGTGATGTTGTTCAAGTTTTAAAAGATAGTGGTGCTGAAATTTTATTAAATTACCTTCCAGTAGGTTCTGAAAAGGCTGCTCGTTTTTATGCTCAATGTTGCCTAGATGCTGGTGTTGCATTTATTAATTGTATGCCTGTTTTCATTGTTAGTAATGGTGAATGGGAGAAGAAATTCCATGATAAAGGCATACCTTGTATTGGTGATGATATTAAGGCACAAATTGGTGCAACTATAACTCATCGTACATTAGCTAATCTTTTTAAGGAAAGAGGAGTTACTCTTGATAGAACTTATCAACTTAATACTGGGGGAAACACTGATTTTCTTAATATGTTAAATCATGATCGTTTAAGTTCTAAACGGGAATCTAAAACAGAAGCTGTTCAAGCGGTTGTTCCTCAAAGATTAGAAGATCATAATATCCATATTGGTCCTAGTGATTATGTGCCTTGGCAAAATGATAATAAATTATGTTTCTTAAGAATGGAAGGTAAGACTTTTGGTGATGTTCCTATGAATATTGAATTACGTTTAAGTGTGGAAGATTCACCTAATAGTGCTGGTTGTGTTATTGATGCAGTACGTTGTTGTAAACTTGGATTAAAAAGAGGTATTGGTGGTCAGTTAACTTCTATTTCATCATATCTTATGAAACATCCACCAGTTCAGTATACTGATGATATTGCCGCTGAAAAAGTTGAAGCTTTCCTTAATGGTGATCTTGAAAGATAATATTAAAATCTTCACCATTAAAAATATTTACTATTTTTCATTTATATTTTCATTTTTTTGAATTTTTCACTATTTCTTTAAATATTTTTAATAATTCTTGTAAACCTGTTTTTATTATAATATAATCCTTGGAAATTGTTTCTCTATGCACTCCATAATTTCTGAGAGTGTAGTAGTAGTTTAATGATTCTTCTGGAGAATTTTTATTTAATATGTTTTCATTTAGGTAATCTGAGGAGTAAATTTTTCTCTCTGTTTTAACTGTTTTTAAAAGATTTTCCTTAAATATTGGTTCTTTGGCTATTAGTTTATATTGATTAGATAAATTATCTGTTAATGGGTATTTTATAAATGCGAATCGTTTTATACAAGTCCAAAGTAGGGAGTATGCCATTTGTAATCTGAAAATATGTTGAAAGTTTGAAGTGTTTATCCATTCTAGTTTTTCTTGATTTATAGTGTCTTCTTTAATTATTGATTCTATTTCACATAATGCTTCTTTAAAGAATGGGTCTTCACTTTGAAAATTAGGATTTTTTAATAGTTTACTGTTTTTAAAATCTTTCCCAATTAGAGTGTTTGCTTTTATCTGATTTCCATTTATTATTACTTTGATTTCTTGCCATTTGTAAAATTTTTTAGGTTCAAATGCCCGGATATTGTCATAGGCTAAATTTTTCATGTTTTCTTTAAAATAGTATAATTCACCATTGATTAGGGATTTACCAGTTTTTATAGGTTTTAGTAATGCTATTCCATCTTTTAAATAGATTTCTGCATGTATTTTCCCGGAATTGTGTTTTTTTGTTAGGTTTTTGATTTTATTGTATGCTAATTGGTCTGGTTTGAAAAGTCCATATGCAAAATAGGGTAAATTAATGTTAAGTGGAGGTTCTAATATTTTATCTGATTTTAAATATTCACTTCTTTTAAGCATATTTTTTAAACTCCTTTTTTTATATTTTAACTTGATTTGAGTTTATATTTTTTTTATAATTAATAATTTTTTGAATAAAAGCATGATAAGTTTTTAATATTTTGAATGTTTAATTTCATTGTTTTATTTTCCAAAAGCTTTAAAACTGATTAACAATAAATTATTAAGTTAAATATTAAGTATTTGCTAATTTTTCAATGAATTAGGATAAAATTTTTTAAAAAAAGTATAAATTTTAAATTTATGAGGTGATTATTATAAATACGAGAGAAAATTTTTCTAAAAGAAAACCATTACTTTTCACTATACTCTCTTTGATATTATTCTTGATTATTGGAATTGTTTTAAACACAATTTTTAGTGCAATTAATTTATCACAAGGTTTACCTTATGTTACTGAAAGTGTTACTGAAATTATTTTAGCTATTATGTCTTTGTTTATAATGAAACAGTTAGGCTTGTTTAGTAAGGATCTTTTTGGTAAGCATAATTTAAGTTTAGGTCTTAAATTAGGTTCTTTTGTGATTTTAACTGGTGTTGTTCAGTTAATCATATTTTTAACATTAAATGTTAATAATCCTATGACTTTTACTTTAGCTCCTATTATTGGTGCGATTGTTTACTCATTTGCAGTTGGAGTTTATGAAGAAATCTTTATGAGAGGTTTAATTCTTCAAAATTTAATGACTGTTTTTGGTCATAGTAAAAGAGGAGTGTATAAGACTTTAATATTAGCTAGTCTTTTCTTTGGTTTAGCTCATCTTATTAATTTAACTCATGCACCCCTATTGGATACTTTAATTCAAGTTGTTTATGCTATGACTGCTGGGATTATTCTTGGTGCTGTTTTCCTTAGAACTAATAATTTATTAAGTGTGATTCTATTACATGGTGTATTTGATTTATTCACTTATTTAACAAATACTGTTTATGCAGGACATTTTGTAAGTTATAATTTAGTACAGTATCCTGGAATTTATATTGGTTATAATTTATTCCTTATTATAGGTAACTTGGTTATTGGTTTATTAATTGCTAGAAAGATTAAGCCTTTAAAAGAGGATATTTCCTTAGATGTTAAATCAAGTGAAAATCAGGTTATTGATTTGAAAGTTTAAAATTCCTATTTTTTTTTAAATTTTCTACTATTTTTTTTAATTTTTTTTATGATTTTTAAATTCACTTTATATACCCTTTTAAAACAATAACTATTTTAGTTAAAAAAATCTAAGATAATAATAGTTTATGAAAAAATTTATAAATTATATTGTTAACTGTTAATTATATTTTATAATATGAAGTCATGAAGAGGTGTAAAAAGTCATGAAATCAACAAAAATTACAGAAACTGCATTAAGAGATGCGCATCAATCACTCTTAGCAACACGTATAAGAACTAGAGATATGGTACCTATAGCCGAGGAATTAGATAAAATCGGATATTTCTCATTAGAAGCTTGGGGAGGAGCAACATTTGATTCTTGTATAAGATATTTGAATGAGGATCCATGGGAAAGATTAAGAGTTTTAAAGGAAAATATTACAAAAACACCTATACAAATGTTACTTCGTGGACAAAACTTACTTGCTTATAAAAATTATCCTGATGATGTTGTAACTAAATTTGTGGAAAAATCTTATGAAAATGGTGTTGATATTTTCAGAATCTTCGATGCTTTAAATGATGTAAGAAATATGAAAAAATCTATTGAAGTAGCTAAAAATGCAGGTGGACATGTACAAGGTACAATAAGTTACACTATAAGTCCAGTGCACACTATTGATAAATATGTTGAATTAGCTAAAGAATTAGAAGCATTAGATTGTGATTCAATTTCAATTAAGGATATGGCTGGTTTAATTAACCCTTCAACAACTTATGAATTAATAACCAGATTGAAAGAAGAAACTGGTTTACTAATAAATTTACACTCACATTGTACTAGTGGTATGAGTCCTATAAGTTACTATGCTGCTTGTCAAGCAGGTGTTGATATTTTAGATACTGCAATTTCACCACTCGCATGGGGTACAAGTCAACCTCCAACTGAAACAATAGTAGCATCTTTAAGTGGAACAGAATATGATACTAAATTAAGTTTAAAGAAACTAAATCATATTAAAAAATATTTCGAAAAAATACGAGAAAAATATTCCAGCTTAATTGATCCAATTGCAGAACGTATTGATACTGATGTTTTAACTTACCAAATTCCTGGAGGAATGTTAAGTAATCTTATATCCCAATTAAAAGAACAAAATGCTCTTGATCGTTATCAAGATGTTCTTGAAGAAATGCCACGTGTTAGAAAAGACATGGGATACCCTCCACTTGTAACTCCAACTAGTCAAATTGTAGGAATCCAATCTGTAATGAATGTACTTGGTGGTAAACGTTACAAAAACGTTAGTAATGAAGTAAAAGAGTATATGAAAGGAAATTATGGTAGACCACCTGCACCAGTTAATAAAAGATTAGCTAAAAAAATTATTGGTGATGAAAAACCAATAGATTGCAGACCTGCAGATTTACTTAAACCTGAATATGAAAAATTCAAAAAACAAGGGGAAAAAGAGGGTTTAATTAAAAAAGATGAAGATATTTTAACACTTGCATTATTCCCTGCACTTGCAACTAAATTCTTAAAAGGAGAAGTTGAAGAAGAAGAATTATTATCTCCTAAACAAGCAGATATGACTAATGAAGGAGTTAACATACCTACAGAATATGCTGTAGAAGTAGATGGTGATGTTTTCGATGTTAAAATCATGCCAACTGGATTTATGGAAATTGATGAAGCAACAGATAAAGGTCCATTCACACCAGTTGAAGGTGCATTAACCTCTTCAATGCAAGGAATGATTTTAAAACTCAAAGTAAACGTTGGCGATAAAGTTAAAGAAGGTGACGTTGTAGCAGTATTAGAAGCTATGAAAATGGAAAATGATATTCAAGCCGAAAAAGACGGACAAGTCAAAGAAATTTTCATCAACGAAGGAGATACTGTAAACGCTGGCGACACCTTAATGGTAATAAAATAAGTAAACACTTATTACCATAAACCCCTTTTCTTTTTTTTAAACTTTTTATTATAATTCAAAAACTTTTTTTAAATAAATTCTTCTAAATTTTATTAAATCACTAAAATTTCTCATTTTTCATTAATTATTATTTATTAAAATTATTAAGCTCATAAAATTAAAAAATAATTGTTTTTAAATTAATGTAACAGTTATAGAAACTGCCAATCTATTTTTAATCATATTTTATTGTTTTAATAAAAATCAAATATGGAAAATAAAAGAATAGTAATTTTCACATGCTACCACAATGAGTATTAGTACTATATAATAAAATGAATTTTAATTATTTTCTTTAATTAAATCAAATAAAAGGAGAAAATAATTTAATTTAAAATAAAATCTTAGGAGGTGAAAAAGTATGAAATTTAAAATAAAATACTTTAATTCATTAAGAGGTGACATGTCATGGTAAATAAAAATAAACATGAGTATATAGCTCGTAAAGATGGTGTAGGCAAAATAATATTCAACCAAGAAGAAAACCATCTTAAAGATCAAATTAAATTAGTACCTACATTAACAGATCAATATCCTTATTTATATGAAGCCTTTGTTAAAGATGGATTTTTAGAAGATCCTGACAATGAATATGCTTTTATGAAAGAAATAGTCTATGATAAAAAAGTAGTAGGATTTAGTGTATATAGAACTAGTGTAAATGATAGTTATATATTAAACTTAATTTATGTCTTACCAAAATTTCGTGGAAATAATCTTTTATATGAAGATTTAATGGACACTAAACAAATGTGTGAAACAGATTTAATCCTTATAGATTGCCCAAATAAATATGTTATGGATTCTTTAGTTAAAAATAAGCTCGCATTTTATATTAATGAACACATAATAATATCTCAACTCCCATTATCATTTGCTGTAGATATTAGTGAAGATTTAAAAAAGAAAATAGAACAGGCTAATAATCTTGAAGAAATTCAAACTATAAATGTTAATAGTCCTATTTATGATACAGATATTTGTGGTATTGTTTCATTTGAATCAGAAGGATTACCTAATTTGATTAGTCCATTATTAGATGTAGATATAATGGATTCAAATGCTACTAACCATAGAATGAATGTTAGTTCTGAAGACTATTTTAAAAATCTGAAAAAAGAGATTGAAGATTGTGGTGTTGAATTTAGCTAAAAATCTTTAAAAAATATTTTTATTTTTTTTAAAAAAGGAGATAATGATAACAGTATTACGTATTAATAATAACAAAATAAATAACTAAATTATCTTCTCTTTTTTTTTAAAATTTTAATTCTTTAAAAAATCTTGAGTTAAAAAATAAAACCACTAATTTAAAAAAAAATTAATTATTTAATATTTAATACCTACCAATTCACTAAGTTTAACCTCTTTTTTTAATTGTCCTTTATAATAATTTGATATTTCATTTAGTAAATCTGAAGTTATTAGATAATCCCTTTGTATTTTTTTTGAATCATTTTTATATTTTTCAGATAATTCTATCTCTTGTATTCCTCCTTCATCAAAATCTTTAATAGAAGGTTTATTTTCTTTGTATTACACCTAAACGAAAATAATAATTTAAAGTAATATTCAACTTATTTGAATTTAAATATCCAATAATTTTACATATCTTTAAAGAAGGGCAAGATTCATTAATCTTTTCATCTTTTGAAAAAATAGTCTTCCAACTTTAAATAATTTCATATTATATTTATTATTTTAATAATATAATCTACTTTAAATAATAAAAATTTAAAAATTATATTATATACGTGTTTAAATTTGGAATATAATTCTATTTAAATTATTCTTGTTTATTTTTTAACCAATTTATTAGTTAATGTCTTAGATTTTATTTTAAAAATGTGAATCATGATATTTTACATTTTTAAGTTAATTTTAGGGCTTTCTTTTTTAGAGGTTACTTTTTTTAAAAAAGATTACTTTTTTAATGTTCATGAAGTAACCATTATTAAAGGAAGTACACCTTAATATTTTATTAAATAATATATTAATATTAAATAGTTTTTAATATTTTATATTAATTTGTATAAATGTTACAAAGTTACCTTTTTCTGAAGAGGGTACCCCTATATACATATTTTATATTAATTAAAATAAAAATTCTCACTAAGGGGAGGCTCTAATTTAAAATTTAAGTAACTTTTAAAAAAATATAATAATAATAACCCTATTTTAAAATCTAAGGATTCTAAGGTTAGCTAAGGGTTACTTTTTTTAATGTAACTTTCAGGTAACATTAATAAAATGTAACACTCCCCACATATTTTTAAATATTTAAAAAAGCTTTAAACTCTTTTTAATTCTTTTAAATAGATTAAATCCTTTGATTAGGAATCCTATACTAAAATAATAATTAAGACATGATAAAACTGTTTCAATTTATTTGATTAAATCCAGATCATTACTTTTCATTCTGTATTTATTAAGGAGGATATAATTCATTTTCCCTCTCTTAAATCTCAGTTAATAAAATATTTTGTATTTAAAAAAATAATTCATAACTATCATTAATTAATTTAAATGGTAAAACAAAACGAAAAATTATTTACAATACATGATAGTACTGAAAAAATAATTGAAATTTTTTTAGGATTTTAAAAAAAAATAGTTAGCTTAAAAGTAGTATTTATGAGTTAAAGAATCTTTGGAAACTTAAATCTAGACTTTCTTCATCCATCCATAAGTATTTACTTTTTATCCAAGCTTTAATATCTGCTTCTGAATTTTTTAAATCATTTTGATTAGTGGAATCTAGGTTATAGTAGAAAATGTTTATTTCTTTTGGTATTGTTAGCATATAGTCATATATTTTTAGTAATTGATCTATGCTTATTTGTGGCATTTTTTCTTTTACTTCTTCTTCTACTGCAAGTGGTAGTGATTCGAAATTGTTTTGAATTGTTGACTTGTATACCATGTTGAATAGGTAGCTTTGTGCTACTTGTTGGTTTAATGCTCCAATTGGACCACTTGTATATTGTTTTCGAATGTTACGTGATGCATATAGCACCATGACTAGTGATAGGAAAGCGAATATTACGGATAATCCGTCTATGTAATTCTTTTTCCAGTAGAAAGCATTAACTATTGATAGGATTATTGCTACTATTATGAATATTCTACCTAATTGTGCCATTATGAATTCTTTTTTCAATTTAATCAAGACTATAAAAATTTTTTTTATTTATTTTTTTGTTATTTTATTTTATGTTTTTTATTGTTCATAATCTGTTGGGTCTGGTATTTGTGCTTCTTTGAAAGCTCTTTTACGTCGCATACAAGATTCGCAGACTCCACAGTGTTTGTTGTTTCCTTTATAGCAGGAGTAACTTAAGTTCATTGGGGCATTATATTTTTGTCCTAATTGAACTATTTCTTTTTTATTTAAATCTATTGCTGGTGCTTTTACTGTGATGTTTTGTGGTGATCCTTCTTTTAGCATTTGATTATATTTTTCTAGGAATTCTTTGGAGTTGTCTGGGAATGTTGCTGCTTCTTCTTTATCCCATCCTACAATGATTATTTCAGCATGTTCTGCTTCTGCAAAGCTTGTTGCTATACTTGTGAATACTATGTTTCTACCTGACACCCATACTTTATCTGCTGTATTGGTGCATGTTTTTGTATCATCTAATTTGTTGTTTTCGATTTCTGGTATTGGTTTGTCTGTGGTTAATGCTGAGTTACTTATTTGACCTAACCATTTTAAATCCATTACTGTGTGTTTGATATTTAGGGCTTTACATATTTCTTTAGAAACTTGTATTTCTTTTTTTGCTGCTTTTTGACCATAATCGAATGTTATTGCATGTATATCGTATTCTTTTGCATAGACTGCTGTGGCTACTGCTGAATCTAAGCCTCCTGATAATACTGTTATTGCTTTTTTATGGTTTAAGTTTTCTTTTTTAATCATGTGTTTTTTATTCCTATTTTATTAAGTCTTTTTTAAGTATTTCATAGTATAAAATTTTTTCATTACTTATATTAAATTCTATATTTTCTATTGTATAATATCCTCGTTTAATGTAAAAATTTATACTGGGACTAGTTGAATCTATGAGGATGTAATCATATTTTTCACTTATTTTATCCTCGAAGAAAGTCATTATTGCTGAACCGTAACCGTTTCCTTCAAATGATGGTAGTACGTATAATCTTTTTACATTGTTTTCATGTATTGTTGCTGTTGCAAAGCTTATTCCATGGTATTGGAATACGTACACGTTTTTGTTTTTAATATCTTTTATTATGTTTTCTTTTGAGTGTAGGTTTAGGAAATATTCTATATTTTCTTCAGATAAATATTTCGGATAGATTTCAGTTATAGTGTTTTCAACTATACTAGTTATTATTTCTGCATCTTCTATTGTTGCTATTTTGATTTCCATATTAATTTAAGCCTTTTTATATGTTTTCTTTTAAGTGTTTATTTATTGTAATGTTTGCTTGTTCAACTACATTTTTTAGGGGTAAACCTGTTTTTAGTGCTATTTTTTTCATATCCTCGAATTCTGGGCGATTAGATATTATTTTATTATCAATATATGCTATTTTATAAGTTACTTCATATTCTTGTTTATTTATTGTGATTGGGATTTTTTTAAATTCTCTTTTAGCTATTCCTCTATGTGTCATTGGTGTTACTCTTATTCCAAGTGATCCTGTTTCTGTGAATATTGTTTTTAATAGGTGTTCTGTGTTTTCTTCTTTGGATATTACTTTTAGTATTTGTCCTGGTCGATTTTTTTTCATAATTACAGGGATTATGATTACATCATTTGCTCCTTCTTTTATTAGTTTATCGAATAGGTATCCTAATTGTTCACCGTTTAAGTGATCTATATTGGTTTCTATTACATTTATTTTTTCTAATGGTATTTGGTTTTCTCCTTGTATTATTCTTAATACATTGGGGTAGTTGAATTCTTTCCTGCCTGCACCGTAACCTATTATTTGGGGTTTTAAACTTGGTTGGAATTGTTTGAATTCATCGCAGAATGTTACATATAATGCTGCACCTGTTGGTGTTGCTAGTTCTGTTTCTACTGGTCCTCCTTTAATGGTGATTCCTTTTAAAATATTTAGTGTTGCAGGTACTGGTACTGGTATTCGTCCATGTGCGGATTTGATGTTTCCTCCACCTACACTTACTGGTAATCCTATGACTTGTGTTTTATCTAATCCTAATTTATAGTATCCATAGACGGAGCCTATTACATCTGCTACTGCATCGCATGCTCCTACTTCATGGAAATGTATTTCTTGAAGTGATTTACCATGAACTATGGATTCTGCTTCTGCTATTTTTTGGAAAACTTTTTTACTTAATTCAAAAATTTTAGGATCATAGTCTGTGTTTTGTGATATGGTGTCTAATTTTTTTATTAATTCTGTGTAATGGATGTGTGGATTTTCATCTTCAGGTATTTCTACCCTGCAATATGTGGATTGGATGCCTTTTTTGTTGATTTTATTTAAATGTATGGTGGTTTTTCCGAATTCATTTGCTACTTTTTCCATTATTGTTTTCATTTCATTTGGGTTTACTCCCATATCTACGAATGCTCCAACTATCATGTTTCCTGCAATTCCGCTTTGTTGTGGGTCGATTATAACTACCATGAAGTTTTCATTCTCCTATAAAAAAAATAAATTATAATTTTTTTTATTTTTTATATTTTAAATATTAATATTTATTATGTTGAAAATGATATATATTAAATATGATTTATTTTTTTATAAATCTTAATATATTTTATTTTTCTTGATTATATATTATTTTGAAAAAGAATTCTCTTTTAATTATTGGAAATAAAAACAAAAATTTTTTTATATAGGGGCTATTTATAGTGAATGATACAAGTGAAAAGAACCATTTAAGTAATGTTAAAGTTTCAAATACGGATAATCATATTTGTATTAATAATCCAGATTATTTCTTAACTTTTAGTGATTTAGAAATAAGTGATGGTATTGATATAGTTGAAAATATTATTATTTTAAAGGATGATGTGAAAAATAGTGAAAACCTTGATATTGAGGGTTTAATAGGGTTAACTGAAGATTATAAGGAAACAAATAATATTTCTGGTAGTTATATTGCAACATTTTCTAAGGATTTAGAATATTTCACTAATACTTATAATGATTATGGTATATTGAATATTATACGTAATGATGTTAGTGTTGAAGATTTCACTGATAAATTGAAAGTTGCAAATAGTCCTAAAGGTTTTAAGGATGCACGTATTAATCTTGGTGAAGTTATTTTGATTAATAAGAGTTTAAGTCCTAAACTTTTAATAAACATTTATAAGACTTGTATTAAAGCTAAAACTAAGTTTTTCCAAAGTTTGAATTTACCAGTTCATATTAATAATATTATAAATCAGAATGATTTCTTGGTAATTGCATCTAATCTTCCAAGTCAGGATTATGATGAGGAGTATATGGATAGTGGTGTTGATATTACTCAAGCTGAATATGATGATGAATCTTTAGATATTCCTAAGTTTTTAAAGGATTTAGAGGAATCTGTTATTATTAACTGTGAAGATAGTGTTAAACGTATGGGTTTAGATTTCGGTATTCTTGATTATCTTGTTTCTGAAGGTATACAGATTAGTGATTTAGTTGATGCGGGTTTTGAACTTTGTGTTGGTGTTGAGGTTACTAATGATTTGAAGAATCGTTTAGAAGAAGAAATCCTTAAGAGTTTAACTGATATTAATGTGATTGCTTTATTAATGGCTGCAATCAGAACAGAACAGGATTTTGAGAATAATCGTTTACGTGAAGTTGATATCTCAGATGATCCAGCATATTTATATACTGATGAGGTTTTAGGTTTAGCTATTAGTAATCAGATTGCTGGTACTAAGGCTACCTTTAATTTTAAACGTTACGATGAAAAGAAACCGGGGATTATTTTTGGTTTAGGTCCAATGTTAGATGATATCTTTGCTGGATTAATTGCAGGTTGTATGAGTAAAATATTTGAAGAATAAAGAAAAAGTAGAACAAGGTTGGAGTGAAATTTTTTATGAGTCGTGTTGACAAAAATAGGGATGATTATTTTAATAGACAAGAATTTTCAATGTGGAGAAGTATTCTTGGCTTATTTACTTTTTCAACTATAATCCCATTGAATGTTCGAACAACAATTGATGAAATGGCTAAAATGACATGGTTTTGGCCGGTTATTAATGCTTTTGTAGGATTATTAGGTGTTATTATATTATTTGTTTTAAATAATGTTTTAAACTTACCTTACTTTTTAAGTGCTGTTATTATTTATGGATTTTTCATATTAATTAATGGTTGTCATCATTTAGATGGTTTGCTTGATTTTAGTGATGGTGTGATGTTTCAGGGAACTAGTAAAGATAAAATCCGTGTAATGCGTGATTCATTAATTGGTACTGGTGCTATATCATCATTATTTTTAACAGGCCTTATTACTATTACTTGTTATTTCACATTTATTAGTCATGGTCTTATTTGGATTGTTCTAATAAGTGAAATGTGTGCTAAACTCGGATTATTAACTACTTGTTTAACAAGCACACCATATGTTAATGGTACAGGTAAAAGTTTCATAGAATACACAAATAAAACCAACTACATTGTGAGTGTTATTATTTGTTTAATTATCGCATTAGTTATTAATACAAAATTAGGAGTATTTGGAGTAATTGGTGGTATACTTGGTGGAGCATTAACTAGTCTTGTATGTAAACATCATATGAAATTTGCAACAGGTGATGTTTTAGGTGCAAGTAATGAAATAGGACGTATGTTTTCACTTTTAATGATGATTATACCATATGTACTCATAGTATAAAAAAATTATTTTTTAGAGGTTTGATATTTTTGAAGATTAATGTTTTAAGATTAGATCATAGATTAAAAAGAGATACACGTATCACAACACATGTATGCTTAACAAGTAGAGCTTTTGGTGCAAGTAAAGTTTGGTTAAGTGGAGAACAAGATCATAGATTAATGGATAATGTTCGAGACATTGTAAACCGTTGGGGTGGTGACTTTGAAGTTGCCTATGAAAAGAACTTTATGAAAGTTATCACAGATTGGAGAGATAATGGTGGGAAAATAGTTCACTTAACAATGTATGGTTCACAAGCACAAGACGTTGTAAGTGAAGTTAGAAATTCAGATAAAGATATTTTAATAGTTGTAGGTGGAGCTAAAGTCCCAACTAAGGTTTATGAAAATAGTGACTGGAATGTTAGTGTTACAACACAACCTCACAGTGAAGTTGCAGCATTAGCAGTATTTCAACATATGTTAATGGATGGGGAAGAATTTAATATTGAATTTGAAGAACCAGTCTTTGAAGTTATTCCAGAAGCTCATGGAAAACATGTAAATATTCATGATGAAAATAAGAAAAGTCATGGAATAGACCATTAAAATATAATTTAAATACTAATTTTATTTTTTAGGTGATAAAATCATCTAATCTTTTTATTGCTTTTATTCTCTCATCTTTATTTATATGGGATTCTTCTATTGCTTGTCTCATTGTATTAATTGAATTATCATATACTTCACGATTTACAGGATAAGGGAAACCATCTTTACCTCCATGTGTGAAACTATATTTCACAGGATCTTCCCAACTTGCAGGTTCACCATATACTAAATCACTTATTAATGCTAATGCTCTTATCTTTTTCGGACCAATACCATGTAAAAGGAGTAATTCCTCATAATTTTCAGGTTGTATTTCCCATGCTTCTTTAAGTACTTCAAATTCTTTATCTGATAAATCCATATCAAGTACTGGATGATGTGCCGGCATGGTGAAACTGGTTGTGGAATTGAAATCTGAGAGTAAAGTTTGTGCTTGATCTTTTCTTTTAAAATATTTACGTAAGTGTTCTGGATTATCATTTATTAAATCTATGCTAATTTGTTGTGTGTTTTGACTTTCTGTTGCAACCATATTTAGTGCTTGTGCTTCTTTTTCATCACAGGATATTCCAGTATGTGGGTTTTCTAACATATCATCTATTGTGTTACTCATCCAATGGTATCTTCTTGCATACTTATTTTTTGTATTCATTCCTTGTTGGACTACTGCCCATTCACCTTTTTCTGTTATGAAGAAATTATGTTGATATAGGGTGAATCCGTCTTGTATGCAACTATTATCTATTTTAGCAGATAATTTACTATTGTTCACCATTTCATCAATTTTATTTGTGGAAATATTGAAAAGATCTCCTGCATGAATTATGCCTTGTGGTGTTTTACGAGACTTAGCACCTTTTCCACCGGAAATGTAGATTCCATGTTTTTCTGGTTTAATTGCTCTTTTTAAAGCTCCAAGTGTTGTTGTGGTTGTTCCAGAGGAATGCCAATCAAATCCTAATACGCAGGAGAATGCTTGAAACCAGTATGGGTTACTTATACGGTTTAAGTATTCTGTGTGACCGTATTCATCTAGTATTACATCTGTTATTGCTTCGGCTAAATCTATCATTCGGGTGAATAACCAGTGTGGTGGGTGTCCTCCATGTAATGGTAAATTCGCTACCCCTTTTCTTTGCATATTAATATTTTTATAAAATTAGTATTTAAATAATTAGAGAGCATTTGAAAAATAGTGTGTTTATTTAAATGGTTTCACCATTAATACTTGCAACTATACCTGGAATATTTTCCACTTCTAATTGGTATAATGCTTCCATTCCTTCTTCTGGATACATTACACATTTATAAGATTTCACTTTACTTGTAAGTAATGCTGCAACAGGTGGTGTTACTATATAAGCACTTCCCTCTTTTTTTAAACCTTCAACAGTTTCAGGGTGTAGGGATCCTTTCCCTATATGTAATTTCACACCAGCACTAGATAATGGTATTATGCTTGATTCTATTTCGGTTTTATTACTAGTGGTTGGTGCAATCCCCGCACTACTAAAAGCTGTATGCATAATCACAGCCCCTTCAAGGTTTACTTTAATTTCATCTTTTTGATTATTTTCTAATAATTTTACAAGTTTTGGCAGTACTGCATCTCTTCCTGTAAGCATTGTTCCTGTAATATTTACCTTATCACCAATTTTAAGATTTTTAATAGTTTCATTTTTGACTGGTGTTGTGATTTCTTTCATATTATTATTTTATATTTTTGAAATAGTTTAATATTTCTCTTTTTTGATAAATTTGGGGAAAATTAGAAATTAATTTATTTGCAGGTAGATATATTGTTAAAAGTGGATTATACTGGTAATGATTTATATAAATATGCAAATGATGTATCATGTATTATTATTGTAAAAGTTAAAGTATAAAATACTGTGACTTTATTTAGATAAGAAAAATATTTTTATTTTTTAAAGTATTGAAATTTTCCTGTTTTTTAAGGTAAAAAAAGAATTAATATAAATTGTTTAATACTTAATTAAACAAGTAGTTAACAATGTAAGTATGATAATTTTTAAAGATTATTTTTAATATCCTTAAGGTCATCTAGTAAATCTAGAATATTTTCATGCTTAATGTGTCTCATCACTATAATTCTTACAGCTTCTGGACATTTACTCATAGAAACTCTCCAATCTCTTTTTTCAAGTTCATCAGCTAAATCCTCAGTACTTAACTTTGGATGGTTAAAACCTATAATATTAAGTTTAGGTTCCATAACCAAGTCATAACCTAAATATTTAAGACCTTTAGCTAGAAAATCAGTATTATCCATACATTCCTCTGCTAATTTAGCATAACCTTCACGACCAAGATATTTCATTAAAGCAAAAATAGCAGCACTACTAGCTCCCAGTCGGGTTCCAACAATTGTTGATTGTTGTTTATAAGTTAAATATGGAGTATCAACTGCCATTGCATCTAAACATTTATTATCCTTAAATAGTATGCAACCTGCAGGTATTGGTGCAAGCCCCATTTTATGTGGATCCACGGTCATGGAATCAACACCTGGTAGGGTGAAATCAAAATCTGGGAAATTGTATCCTAAATCTTTAAGGAATGGTATTACAAATCCTCCAAATGCTGCATCAACATGTAAGTGAATATTTTTATCAATACTAATATCTGATAATTCTTGGATTGGATCTATTACTCCAAGTTCTGTTGAACCTGCAACTCCCACTATTGCAACAGTATTCTTGTTTATATTGTCTTGTACAAAATCAGTAGAAGTTCTGTAATCTTTATCTAATGGTGCGTGGATTACTTTTAATCCTAGCATGTCTTGTGCTTTTTTAAATGAGAAATGTGCTGATTCTGGTACGATTATTTCCCCATTTTTTATTCCTTTTTCATTGATTGCAAGATTTCTAGCCCCTCTCATTGCCATGAGATTTGCTTCAGTTCCACCTGTTACAATGTTTCCATAGACTTCAGGGTTTCCGAGAAATGATCCTATTGTTTTTATTGCTTCATCTTCTATATGTTTGGTTCCTTGAAAGAGTCCAGCATCTCCAAGGTTACTGTCTAAAAATTTTATAAAAACTTCTTTAGCAAATGGATGTGCTTGTGTGCACATTGAACCCAATATCCTTCCTGATTCGTATTTGTAATCTTGGTTTTGGTATTCTTGTAGTTCTTTTAGGATTTCTGATTTTGCTATTGGTTTTGTATTCATATAAATTCCCTTATTTTTAATTTTATTATTAATTATAAATTTTTATGGAAATATGATTAAAAAAAAAAGTTTTAAAATAGAATAAAAATTTAATTTAATGTTTATTATTGTTTAAAAGAATATTAAAAAAAGAGGGGATTATAAAAAAAAGATGAAAATGTATTTTTCTTTTTTTGATAATCCAATGTTTTTTCTATTGTTGTTTTCTTGCAGCATCAAGTATTAATTTTTGTTCTGCACGTGCTACTGTTTTACGCACTTCTAATATTGCATCAGAGTTTGCAGATACACTTGTAATACCCATTCCAACAAGTTTTTCAACAATGTGAGGTACACTTCCTGCTTGACCACAGATACTGCAGGTTACACCATTTTCAACACATGTTCTGATTGTGCGTTCTACTAATGCCATTACTGCAGGGTGTTCTTCACTATAATTTTTAGCAACAAATTCATTGTTACGGTCTACTGCAAGTGTATATTGGGTTAAATCGTTAGTTCCTAAACTCACGAAGTCTAATCCAACATCAATGAAGTCTTGTATGAGGATTGCTGCTGCTGGTATTTCTACCATCATTCCGAATTCAATGTCTTTGTGTGGGGTTAATCCTACTTCTTCACAGATTTTCTTTGCTTTTCTAAGTTCATCAGGATGTTGTGCTAATGGAATCATTACTCCAATATTTGTGTATCCTTGATCATGTAACTTTTTAATTGCCTTGAATTCTGCACGAAGTATGCCGTCTTGGTCAAGTTCTCTTCTGATTCCTCTCCAACCAAGCATTGGGTTTGGTTCATCAGGTTCGTTTTCTCCACCGTCAAGTGTTTTGAATTCATCAGTTGGGGAATCTAATGTACGGTACCATACTGGTTTTGGATAGAATACATCTACTACTTTGAGAATGTTTTCAACTAATATGTTTACTAGTTCATCTTCTCTGTCTTCTTCTAAGAATTTTACAGGGTGGACTCCAGCAGCTAACATCATGTGCTCTGTACGGAGTAATCCTACTCCATCTGCTCCAGTTGCGAATGCTCTTGGTGCAGCTTCAGGCATACTGACGTTTGCTTTTACTTGTGTTACGGTTATGATTGGAGCTTCTTGTGCAAGGGTTGCTGGTGTTTCTGTTTTTTCTTCGGCTTGTTTTTGGATTCCTTCATAAATGAATCCTTTTTTACCATCTACAGTTACATCAATGTTTTCTTTAATTGCACTAGTTCCGTCTCCAGTTCCCACTACACATGGTATTCCAAGTTCACGGGAGATGATTGCAGCGTGACAGGTTACTCCTCCTTCATCAGTTACGATTGCATTAGCTCTTTTCATTGCTGGAACCATATCTGGTGTGGTCATTGTTGTAACCATTATGTCTCCGTCTTGGATTTTGTCGAGTTCTTGGATTTTTTTAATTATTTTCACTGTTCCAGAACCTGTACCTGGACTTGCACCTAATCCTTTTTTAATTACTTTCATGTCTTCAACTTCATTAGTTTCAGGCTTTGGAGTGTCATCTCCAAGTGTAGTGATTGGTCTAGATTGTAACATGAATAAATTACCATTTTCCATTGCCCATTCAGTATCTTGTGGTTTTCCGTAATGTGCTTGTATACGTTTTCCCATTGCAACTAAATTAAGTAATTCATCATCTGGTAAGACTCTTAGGTTTTGTTTGTCTTTTGGTACAGTGGTTTCTTTACTGGTTCCTTCATCGTCTTTTGTGAACATGTATCTTTTTTCACTGACTTTGACTGATAAGATTTTATCTGTGTCTTTATCTACAGTGTAAGTATCAGGTGTTACTGTTCCAGAAACTACTGCTTCACCTAATCCCCAGGATCCTTCTATTAATGCAATATTTTCTCCTGTGGATGGGTTTACAGTGAACATTACTCCTGCTTTTTCAGAGTTAACCATTTGTTGAACTACAACTGCAATTAATACTCTGGAATGGTCGAAGTCGTTTTCTTCACGATAAAAGATTGCTCTTGCTTCAAATAAGCTTGCCCAACATTTACGAACATATTCAATTACTTGTTCTGTTCCTTTAACATGAAGGAAAGTATCTTGTTGTCCTGCAAATGATGCATCAGGTAAATCTTCTGCTGTTGCAGATGATCTTATTGCTACATCTGCATCATCAACACCTACTCTTTGTGATAAGGCATTGTATGCTTCTATTATAAGAGTGGTTATGTCTTCTGGTATTGGAGTGTCAATGATTATTTGTTTTATTTCTTCTGCAGCTTCTTGAAGTTCTTTAGTTTTGTTAATATCGATTGTGTCAAGTATATCCATTACAGATTGGAATATTCCAGTAGATTCCATGAATTTTTGGTAGGTTTCTGCTGTTATTACAAATCCTGGTGGTACAGGGATGCCTGCTTGAGTTAATTCTCCAAGATTTGCTCCTTTTCCCCCAGCTATTCCAATGTCGTCTTTGCTAATATTTTCAAATCTTTCAACATACATTTTTTCAAATTTCCTCTAATATTTTTTTTACAATATTTTTTTAAAAATATAATATAAATTTTCCATAAAAATTTTTTTAAATAGAATTTAATGATTAATCCATTATTTTTTTAGGTTTTATTGAATTTTATTTTATTTTTGAGGGTTAATTTTTTTTTGGAATTAACTTTTAAATCTTTTTTTTATTAATCAAATATTAACATTAATTATTTTTATTTTTTGTTTTTATAATAAAAAAAGGAAAATATTTATAGAAAAAATTTTCTTTCTTTTTATTATATTTATTTAATTAATTCTGCGCCTTTATCTACAGTGATTTTACATGCAACTGGAAGTTTCATTGATGCACGTTTAAGTGCGAGTTTTGCATCGTTAAAGTTTTTAGGATTAATATCAATAGTGATAACTTTTTGATTTTTACTGCATAAAGCTTCTACACTAACTGCTTTTCCGAATGCGTTTCTCATACCACTTTGTACACGATCTGCTCCAGCTCCTGTAGCCATAGGATTAATACGTACAATATTATGTGGGTAAGTTCTGATTTTCAAATGGTATCCGAATCTTCCTGCCTTTCTCATCATTAATCTGTTAGAAGCAATTCTTGCAGCTTCTAAAGCATTATGACTAATTCTGATAGGTCTTTTAACTGATAAAGATACAGCTACTGGGAATTCATCTGTTAAGCTTCCCATGTCATATTGAACAATTCTTGAATTTGGGGTTTTTCTAATATATTCTTTTCTTGAGTAAGCACGAACCATTAATAGTTCCTCCATAAATAATAAATTTAAAAATTTTTCTATCAAACAATCCAAATTATAAATTATGGTTTGATATATAATAAAAATAAACAAGCCCCTTTAAAACTTAATTTTAAGATTATATAGGAGGTTTATTTAAATAAAATTTTAAGATTAAATAAAAATTATTTTTTTTGTATCTAAAATTTAATGTTATTTTATATAATTTAAGATAGAATACGATTATTTATTTTAATCAACATTAATAAATGTTATGTTGAAAAAAGTTCATCTTGAAAAAAAATATTTCTTATTTACATAAAAAATTAAAAATGAGTTTAAAAATAAAAATTCATTTACATTAAGTTATTTTGTAATTTCTATTATATAATAATATAATATAAAAATAAAATTATTTTTAAATTGAAATTGGTGTTAATTTATTAAAGAACACTGCATGGATTAATTCATTTTTATAAATTAATGCAGAACCCATTGAATCTGTGTTATCTAAACGGGAATCTTCTCCACAACCTGCTGATTTGAAGGTTTCATATTTAGAAGAGGAAATATTATCCCGGAAGTCTTCAGCTAAATTATAAGCATAATCCTCATTTCCTGGATTACTGGTTTTAGACTCTTGTAAGGCATCAACTATATAACTTTTAATTATTCTTTCATGAAACTCTTTATATAAATGGTTATTATATAATAATTCTAATCCTTTAACTTCATTGTTTATAAGAATTATACTACCATTCTGTTTACGAGTGTAGGGGAAACTTTCATAGTACTCATTTAATGTTTCTGCTTTAGATGTGTAAACATCTTTTAATGCACTAGTCTTGGATTTTATATTTAAATTGTTTTGAGTTTGATTAATCACATCCCAAATTAGGCCCTGATTTGATTTATATGCTCCTTCTTTTTTAAGTGAAACATTAACAGTTTCTGTCCGGGCACCCCTAAGATTTGACGGGGCATAATTTGTGGAATCATTAAAATTATTAGTTTGATACTCCCACCTATTAGCTTCAACACAACTTACTGGTATTAAAGTTTCAAGATGTGGTGGGATTAAAAGACTAGTATTTGCAATACGATCCTGTTTAGCACCTATAAGCACTTCACCTTCAAGTATAAGTAAAGGTGTTACTGCATTATTCTCCACTTTAATAGTATCCACAACCCCTCCAGGGTTTTCCTCATTTAACTCTACTAAACCCATACGTAAACCCTTTTTAAGGGTTAAAAAATCAAAATCATTAAGATTACTAGTTTTAAATCCTAAAACTGTAATGTTTTCATAGTTTTGCACTGGTAAAAATTCAATACTACTTAAACTATCTTTTATTGCATTAACACTCATTAAAAAAACCCCCCTCAAATTTAATTTTTTTAGATTTTATTTACATCTGAATTTTCATCAGATTTTTCCTGTTCTAATTCCTCTTGAGATAATACTTGAGCTATTATAGAATCCTTAAATATAAATCGTACTTTAGCATAATCTGGATTCATAATTTTATCATAAATCCTACCTGCACTCATTGCTCCTTTAGCTACAGTTTTAGGACTATTTGCAACAAATCCTACTTGACCAGCATAACGCATTAGAACTTTAATAGCTTCACCATCATGAAGATTTTCAGGATCCTTTACTAATTTTAAAATACTACCAACCTGGAAAGGTTTCACTCCATGAAAAAAACTAGTACCATTAACTGTTATAAACATTTCACTAAAATCAACCATTCTAAAAAGCACTCCCCTCTTTATCTTATATTATGATTTTTATTTTAATTGTATGATTATTATACATTTACTAATATATTAAAATTTTGTGAATTATAAATATATACTTGAATACATAAAATTAATAAGTAGAATATAAAATGAATTTATTTTATATTTTTTTATATTAAATAGTTGAAAAAAAAATAAAGGATTCTTTTACTGTGAAGATTAAAGCAGATATAAAAATAGAATATAAAAAAAGTGAAGATGCAGAAATATCTTATCAATCGTTGAAAGTAGATGACGATGAAGGGTACTGTAAATCAACTATTACAGATAATATTATAAATTATAAAATTACAAGTGAAAATTTAGGCAGTTTCTTAAATACCACAGATGATTTAATAGCATCTGAGATACTTGTTGAGAAAATACTTGAAAAATCACAGTTAAATACAAATTAAAAAAAAATTTTAAGGGAGAATGTGGAAGAAAATGAAATTCACACTCAAAGGAGAAATTACCTTTAGTAAAAATGCAACAGAAGCTAAAGAGGATATTCAAAGCTTCATAGATGATGCGAATAAAGAATTATTACTCCGTGGTTTAGGAAATGAAACCATAGAAGCAGGAGCACAAATTACAGATTGGAATATTACAGGTGATAAATTAAACTTAACCATTAAATCTGGTCATAAAATACGTGCACATGACGGATTATTACGTTTAAAAAATCCATTAAGTAAAATTGTTGGTAAAAAATATCATTTAGGCGTACGTGACATGCACATAGACACCTATGAAATAAGCATACCAAATGATGAATATAGTTTTAATAAGGATGCAGCTTTAAAATTCGAACAAATCCAAGACATTAAAGAAGAAGATAACCTTGTATGTTTCACAATTAAAGATATTAATGAATCTGAAATTAAAAAACAAACCATTAATCGTATTATAAAACAAGTAGCTACTAAAGAAGAGTTAACTGATGAAAATGGAGAACAATTAGATTTAACCTACAAAATGAACAGTACTCCAGGTGAAATCGTTTACAGAAGTGATAAATTCGAAACACACCCTGTAGATGATGTAACCGAAGAAGCATTAAAACTTGGATGGGTTAAACAATTCCCTGGAAAAGGACAATGGTTCTACGGACCAAAAATGACTGCACTTGAGCGAGCAATAGAAAGCATCCTCGTGGAAAAAGTACTAGATAAACTTGACTTCCAAGAATGCTTATTCCCAAAACTCATACCATTCGAAGTATTAGATAAAATGAAATACTTAGAAGGCCTACCAGAAGGAATGTACTATGTAAGTGCACCAAAAAGAGACCCAGAAGCATTTGATAAATTCAAACAAGAATTAATCATTAACCATGAAATACCAATAGACCTCCTAAAAGATGGCCTAAAAGACCCAGGATATGTTAATGCTGCAGCACAATGCGAACCATTCTATGAATTCCTCTCACACGAAGTAGTAGATGAAAAAGACTTACCAATAAAATGTTTCGATAAAAGTGGATGGACCTACAGATGGGAAGGTGGAGGTGCAAAAGGCCTAGACCGTGTACATGAATTCCAACGAGTAGAAGCAGTATGGTGCGGAACCCCAGAACAAGTAGATGAAGTAAGAGACCAAACACTACTCTTATCCCAAGACTTAGCAAGTGAATTAGAACTTGAATGGTACACCGAAGTAGGAGATGATCCATTCTACCTTGAAGGACGAAAAGTTGAAAACCGTGGAATAGAATTCCCAGACGTACCAAAATATGAAATGAGACTAGTAGTACCAAACCGTGACAAAGGAGTTGCAGTAGTAAGTGCAAACAATCATGGAACACACTTCGTAGAAGGATTCAGTATACAAGAAGCACACCAACACAACATCTGGACAGGTTGTACAGGTTTCGGCCTAACACGTTGGTTATTCGGATTCCTTGCACAAAAAGGATTCGATAAAGAAAACTGGCCAAAAATGGTACTTGACCGCCTAAAAGATGCAAAAACACCTAAAGTTTTAACCTGGCCAAAACAATAAAATCAGAACTTAATTATGTAAGGATGAAACTTTAATCCTTACTAAATACTTTTTTTTAACTAATTTTTTAATTATAAAATAATTTGAATATGTTTTTTTCTATTTTTTAAAATTTTTTATTTAAAATTAGTAATTCATTGGCTAAATGGATTTTTTATAGTTAAAATTATTTTTTCAGTAAATTATTATTAATTAATTGTTCTATTAGTATTAATTTTAGGGTGTAATGCTTAGTATAAAACAAACTTTAATAAAGAGTTTTGTTAAAGATATATAACATTAATAAAATTAATATTAGTTATTTATGAATTAAATAAAAAATTTTTTAAACCCCTCATTTATTTTAATAAAAAAAAAATAAGATACTTATAAAAAAGGGATAAAACATTATTTTATCAGGAAATAAATGGTTTGTTGGAGTGTTAGATTTAAATGAATTGTGAAAATCATCCAGATAGAGAAGCAGTAGCCAATTGTGCAGTTTGTGGTAAACCAATATGTGAAGAGTGCCTTATAAAAATTGCTGGAAATACTTATTGTAAAGATTGTATTAATGAACTGGTCACTGAAAGTATAGTTGAAAAAGCTATGGAGAATAAGAAACCGGAACCTAATATTGGTACTGGTGAAGTTGAAAGAAAACCTGCAAGTCAAAGTGAAATTAGTACTGGTGAAGTTGAACCAGAATTAGAGGACGAGGCAGCTGAAGATGGGGATTATGACTTTGAAAACCAATTCGAAGAAGAGTCAGAAGAAGTTAGTGTTTCTAATGATACTGGTAAGCATAAGTTCCGTTCAGCAGCTAAGATTTCCAGTATGCTTGAAGAAGAAGGTTTAACTGAAGAGTCCACTTCATATTTAAATGAAAAAGAAGAAGCTGAAGTAGTAAGTGATGATATTTATAAGGTACCTGAACCTGAAATGAAGGAACCTGCAGTCTTCGAGGAAGCAGAACCTGTAAGTGAGGGTGATGGTCCTGATGAAGAATTAGAAGCTAAGTATGAGAAGTATTTAGAAGATCTTTATTATGATGAACCTGATAAAAGTGAAGAAACTATTAGTGAGGAAGTTAAATCTGATAAACCTTTATCTCTTCAAGATCAATTAGCAATGGATGAAGCTGAAAATGGTCCTTTAACACGTAAACCTTTCATTAAAAGAGAAGAACCAGAAATTGAAGAAGATGAAGAGGAAGAAGTAGAGGAAACTGTTACTAGTAGTATTGAGGATAGTTTTAATGATGGGACTTATACTAGTAGTTTAAGTGAAAGTGATGATGAAGATATTATTGTTCCTGTCCATATGCAAAACAATAATGATGATGATGGTTTAAGTTATGAGGAGATTCGTGAACGTATTATTAAAGAGGAAGGTCATTTAAATAGTGAACCGGATACTGGTCGTGTTCAAAGTGCTTATGCTAATCAGCAATCTGAGTATGAGGATGAAATGCGTGAAGCAGATGCTTATAATACTAGTAGTAGTACTGGAGGTTATGATAAAGGATTATTCCATCATAGTGGAGAAGTTCTAAATAATCTACCTGAAGAGGATGTTGAGCCTCAACAGTATTATGAGGATGAAGCAGATTATTATGTTCATAATGAGGAATTAAATAGTAATGTTCAAAATATTCATAGTCATCGTGAAAAAGGTGATGATGAGAATGAGGGTAAGTTTAGTATTGGTGAAATTATTTTAACTATTATTTTAATTGTTTTAATTCTTATAGTGGTTAGTTATGTGATTTACTTATTTACTTTAAGTGGGGATTATCCTACATATATTGATGCAGTTAGTGTATTGTTTAGTGATCCAATTCAACTTATAGGTAATATTTTTAATTAAAATCTTTTCTTCTATTTTTATTTTTTTTATAAGAGAAATGTTAACAATTGTTAATATTTAGGGGTTAAAAAAAAATTAAGAAAAGTGAGAGGAATTATTCTTCACTTTCAGTATTTTCCTCGGTTTCTTCAGATTCTTCTTCTGCTCTTTTTTCGAATTCATCAACAAATTGAACCTTATCATATGGCATGTTTTCATATAAATCTTTACTAATTCGGTATCTAGCAAAGGTTATATCCATATAAGTTTTTTGATCGAAATGAGTGATTTCATCTAACTTGATTTTAATAGTGTCCCCGTCAAATTCAACTTCAGTCTTGTCAAGATCCATATTAGGATAAGCATAGTGAAGATTAATCATACTTTTAACTTTTTCAGTATCATCATCAATAACATCAGAGATGGTTAAATCATAATCTAAAGTTTTACCTGCAAGTTCATGGTTAAAATCTACTTTAACTCTTCCACCATTTACAGTTAAGATTTTACCAGTTTGTCCTTCAGCTGTAATTTTCATTCCAGGATATGGTGTCATACCTTGTTTTTTAAATTCTTTCATTGGGATGAGTTGAACTAAACTACTGTCACGATGACCGAAACCATTTTCAGGGTCAACTGTTACTTTCTTATTATCCCCTACTTCCATACCAAGCACTGCTTCATCTATTGCTGGGAGTAAATGTTTTCCACCAACAACTATTGGTATTGGTCCATAATTTTTATCCTTATTATATATTCCTGCTTCTTCAGCTACATCTTGATTAGTAGTATCAAATACATCACCGGTTTCTTCTACTTTTCCAGTGAATTCTATTTTAACAAAGTCACCATTTTCTATCGCCATAATTTAATTCTCCTATTATCGTTAATTATTTTATTTTTAAAATCTTCTAAAACGTGTTCATTTTTATAATTTAGTACACGTATGTTAAAAGGATAAGTTTCAATATAATTAGATATTATATCATTATTTACTTTTGTCTCAAGTATACTTAAAACCCTATGTTTATAATGAGTACTAAAACCATAAGGAATAATATTTAAAACTTCCTCTAGATTAGTAAACGGCTCTTCTTCCCTGTGAAGTATAATATTTTTGGTTAATTCTGGTGTGAAAAAGTTTAATTTAGATAATTCCCCATAAGATAAAGAGTTAACATTTTTAAGGATTTCCTCTGTGTTTCTTATATTATGTAATGGTGCATGATTATTTTCTATTTCACGTTTTAAAATTCTTAAAGTCTCACTTGGTACCATGTCTTTAATAGAATCTAATTCGTTACTAACTATGGCTTCCCGTATTCGTGTACCACTAACCCCTTCAATACGGGGAACAAATATGAATTTATCCTTAAAATCAAATCCAATCTTATTCAAACTTTTACTAAATGAACAAATAACATAATTATCCTCAGCTAACTTACCCTTAAAAACAGTCTCATGAAGGGTTGTGTCAACTATTTTATAAGGTTTAGGAACAACTGCATGACCCATACTTATACGCTTAAGAATATCAGAAAATTCTGGTGAAGGATTATAACCCCTTGGAATGTAGTCAGTGTTTAGGGCTTGAAACATTTTACATAAACAGAGACTGTATTGACCAGAACCCATAATACCCATAGGTGGCCCTTCAACTACAATATCCGCACCAACATTCACAGCAATCTCAGCTCTAACCTCACGAGGTAAAATGTAGGGTAGGCCTCGTCCACTTCGCTCAAAAAGTCCAGGGACAACTGCAACAAACAAACCATCAGGAACATGTTCTTTTGCAGTTTTCATACAATGATAATGACCATTATGTAAAGGTGAATACTCAGTAAAATCAGCAATTAAAGGAACACCACCACTAGAGGGTGTTTTGTTTTTCACTAAATTCCGGTTTTGAGAATCCCTGTAATCTTTTTTAAAAATCTTCTTATCACGTTTTAAAATATTTTCCACATAAACTTCACTTACCATAATATTAATTATTTATAAATCTTATAAATAATAAAATTAATTACACTATAATAGAAATTTATTGTGTGGGAGGATTGGATTTATTTTATGTTATTTGATACAGTACTCAGAAATGTGAAAATAGTAAACATGAAAGGTGAATATAATATAGGAATAAATGAGGGAAAGATAAGTAAAATAAGTAAACTTAAATTAGAAGGGGAAAAACTAATAAACCCCGGGGAAAGTGAGGTGGTGCTTCCAGGTTTAATAGATCCTCATGTACACTTCCGTGACCCAGGTTTAACTTATAAGGAAGATTTTCATACTGGTAGTATGAGTGCTGCAAATGGAGGATTCACTACTGTAATTGATATGCCAAATACTAAACCCTTAACTAATACTTATAAAAATTTCAGTGAAAAAATAAAAATAGGGGAAAAGAAAAGTATAGTGAACTTTGGTTTAAACTCTGGATTTAATACTTATGAGGAAATGTGTAAGATAGCAGAATTAAAACCAACTAGTTTTAAAATATTCATGGACCTTGAAAGTGATTCTAGTTTAAATGAAAAGTTTAGGGATTTAAGAAGATTAAACACTGAACTGGGTACTAGTTTTTTAGTTTCTTGTCACTGTGAAAACCGTTTTATAGTACATGAAAACACTTACTATCAAAAAAGTAAAAGGGAAAATCAGAGTATTGATTATAGTTATGCTCGACCCTCAGAGGCAGAAATTGTAAGTATAAAACAAGTCCTAGATTTAATCAGAAAGTATGATTTAAAAGCACACATCTGTCATTTGAGCACAGTTAAAGGATTAAAGGAAGTATTAAAAAGTCCGTGTGATGTAAGTTATGAGTTTACACCTCACCACATATATCTGGATAATACTTATTTTAATAGTTTAGGAAATATGGTAAAAACCAACCCACCACTTCGAAGTGTTAATGATAAAATTGGATTAAAAAACATTAACCCTGAGTGTATAATAGGAACAGATCATGCACCACACACAATAAATGAAAAAAACTTGGGAGTGTGGGATAGTAAACCAGGAATAGGTAACCTCGAATGTGTACTACCATTACTTTTAACTGAGGTAAATAAGGGTAGCTTAAGTTTAGAATTACTAGCTAAAATTATGAGTGAAAATCCTGCAAAAAGATTCCACCTTGAAAATAAGGGAGAAATACTTGAAGGATACGATGCAGATTTAACTATAGTAAATCTTAAAGAAAGTGGAGTAATAAATCCTGAAACTTTTTATAGTAAAGCTAAATATTCACCATTTAAAAATTGGACCTACACTGGAAAACCCACAATGACAATAGTAAATGGAGAAGTAATAATGGAAAAAGGTGAAATACTAAAAAGAGATATAGATAAGACAGGTGAAAAAATTAATAAATACGTGCACAGTTAAGTAAAACCTAGTAAAGCCTTAATTATTTTTATAGTTAAGGTTTTAAATAATATTTTAATTAAATGTTTTTTTAATTATTTTAATAGTTTCTTTTTTTTAAAAATTTAGTATAAGATTTTTTTATTCCTTTATTAAATAAATTAATGTGTGAGTGTGTAAACATGTACACTGTAAATATTTTATAAATAAAATTTCACCTGTAAAAGTTTTAAGAATTTAAAAAAATAAAAAATAGGATTTTAAGAAAGGAGAGAAAATTCCTCCTAACTTAAAATTTTTTTATATAAATTTTGTTTATTTTGTGTTTAAAACTATACTAAACTTTAAGCAGTTACAGTAATACTACCAGTTTGATTATTGGAAGGTTGGTAAGTACTGTCCCCTTCAAAGTAACATTTGAAGGTGTAATCACCAGCGAATAATTCAATAGGTAATTGTACTTCTCCAGCAGAGTCAGTAGTTCTCCAATAAAGTTTACTTTGACCAGCAGCATTAGATAATACCATACCTATCTTTTGACCAATAATAGGAGTACCATCAGTAGTTTTTAAAGTTCCAGTGAAGTTTAAAGCTTGACCATACTTTTCAGTGAAATTACTGAATGCTAATACAGTAGCAGTACGGTTATCTACAGGTTCGGTTCCGTTAGTAACGGTAATAGTACCGTTTGCAGGACCACTAGGTAAATAATAAGTTTTATTATCAGCAGTTGTGAAACCAGCGAAACTTGCACTAGCTGTGTAAGATCCAACGAATAAATTAATTTGTAATTGGTATTCACCATTAGTATCAGTAGTTACCCAATAAATTTTACTAGCACCATTAGCAGGGTTAGTAAGATTAAGAGCAATATGTTGACCAACAATAGGATTACCATTAGCATCAGTTAATTTACCAGTTAAGTTTAAACCTTCACCATAAGCTTCAGTGAAATTAGTATTAATAGTTAAATTAGTAGTAACATTACCAACTACAGGAGTAGGTGCAGTACCGTTTACAGTAACAGTAACATTTTTAGTTGCAACACTAGATAATTCAGTTACAGAAGTATAATTAATTTCTGCAGTGTAAACACCATTAGCATAATTACCGAATGCAACTGTGAAAGTTCCATCAGCAGCAACATTACCAGTTACAGTAGCAATAGTATTATTCTTAGCATCTTTAAGGCTTACTTTTACAGTACCTTCAGTAGCGTTAACAATAGTACCAGTAATGGTAATAGGAGTTGCATTATTAGTAGAAACATTATTAGATATGATATCACTAGTTAATTGTTTAGTGTTAATAGTTACAGTTACATTTTTACTAGTTACATTATTATCAACTACAAAAGTAACTTTATTTGCACCAAGAGTTAAACCTTTTAAGGTATTAGCATCAACAACAACTTTACCTTCAACCATATTAATAGTACCAGCAAGTTCATTACCAACGTAATATTTTACAGTACCAGTATAATTAACAAGATCTTTAGTACTATTAGTTAAATTAAGAGTGAAAGTCTTATTAACACTGTTTATAGTTACACCATTAATAGTTGTAGCATTAGTGTTAAGATTACCAATATTTTTACCAACAACAGTTAATTTTGCAGTAGCATTAAATGGTAAGTAAGTATCGTCACCAGCATAAACTATAGTAACATTATAAACTCCAGCACTTTTACTTAAAGCACCGAAATCAATACTAGCTTTACCATCTTTAATAGCAACATTACCTAAAGATTCATTACCAAGGAATACTTCAACAGTAGTATTCATAACTTTATCAGAAGTAATGTTTAAGTAAGTATCATTACCAGTAGTACCGAAATCATATTTTAAATCAGGATTTTCAACTGTAATGGTATTACGTTGTTTAACAACAATGTTCACAGTAGTGTTACTAGGAAGATAATTATCAGCAGCAAAATTAATTACAACATAATAACTACCATCAGCTAAACCCTTAAATTGGTTTGCATTAATAGTATTAGTAGCTGCTTTATCAGCAGTATTGAAAGTTACACTTTTTAATGGTGTACCGTCTGCTTTATAAAGAACAGCAGTCCAAGAACCAGAAACATCAGTTTTACCAGTAGTAGTGTTAGAAACTAATTTAATGAAAGTAGAATCATCCACAGCTAAAGCATCACCAGTAGTGTAAATAGTATCATTACCTTTAATATTAGTAGCAACCTTATTAACAGTTAAAAGATTAACATCAGAAGCATTAATATCATAATTAGTTTTAGTACCAGTTACAGTAATATAGTAAACACCAGCAGGTAAAGTATTTTTAGTTGCACCAGTGTAAACATCAGTTCCATCTGTAGAAGGGCTTAAAGTAACAGTATCCTCTTTACCAGTTGCTTGGTTAATTAAATTAGCAGTTAACTTTTCTGCAACATTCATTAATTTACCATTAGCATCTACAATAGTAGCGTTAATAGTAATAACATCACCAAAGTTAATATTAGTATCATTTAATACAACATTAACTTTACCATTCTTATTAGTAACATTTAAATTTGCACTAGCAGTAGCTATATTAGGAGTAGTACCGTAAGTGAAAGTTAAAGTATAATTTTTATCTTGAACAGTTAAAGGATCACCAGTATTAAGATCACCAGTTGTTAAATATTTAGTCCAAGTATCACTAGTTATAGTGAATTTCCCATTTGCATCAGTTTGAATATTACCAGTAGCAGTTTTAGCTGAATCAGCATTATCTGTAATTGTAACCTCTACATTATCAACTATTGGCTTACCATTTGCATCAGTTAAAGTTCCACTGAAACTCCAAGAATCATTATAATTAATAGTACTTGCATTATTATCTAAAACAATACTAGATTCAGTGTAAGTAAATGGAACATATTTATCTACAGCAGTAGCTAAATAATTAAAGGTATAAGCTCCAGTAGTTCCAGCATAACTAGCAGTATATTGTGGAGCTGTTACTTTAAGGTAATATGTTTGTCCATTAACTAATTTATTATTAGTATCAGCAATAGTACCAGTTATAGTATATTCACCAGCATCAGTTAATACACCATCAGTAGTTCCAGTTGTTTGAGTAAAAGTAGATCCACTATCAACTACAACATAAGCATCATTAGCATCTTTAGTATAAATACCAGTACCAGCTGTTACTTGAGTACCAGCATCTTTATCAAATTTAGTAGCATTATTAGTTTCATCAGTTGTACTGTTAGCAGCTGCATCATTAACTGTTACAGTACCAGTTATAGTACCAGCAGCATTAACATTGGAAGCATTACCAGTTACAATACCATCACCAGGAGTACCAGTACCCTCAACATCAACAGCTGCTGAAACTGCACCGACAGCTATAATCATAACTGCTGCAAGGACTAAAAATAATGATAATGTTTTAATGTTTTTTGAAAACATTTTATTTTTCACCTCAAAATTTTTGAGTTTAATTATAGTATCAAAAAAGTTTTATTTTAAATTTTTTTTGATCTATTTTTTCATTCGTCTGTCTAAATATATTTTTTTTATTCTTTTTCATATGAAAGAAAATAATAGTAAAACCCATATAATAAAAATAGAAGAAAAAGTTTTCCCCCCATTTTTCATATTTGGGATTACATCATCCCCATATAAACATTTTTAACATGAAGTATTCTTTTAAATAACAATAGTTTATTTTGTCCTTTAAAAATTTTCGTACAATTATTATTATGGTGGGAATATGAGTAGGTGTAAGAGTGTTAGTTATTTTTTAACATCAAATTAAACCTTTCATTTTTGTTTTAATTTATTAAAACAATCCAAAACCTAATAAGATTTTTTTAAAGGGTTGTTAAAAAAATACCATGTTAATATAACCTTATTGTAATTATACAATAAATACTTTACTATATAATTCTCACAGTATAAAAGTAAAAAAAATAGGATTAATATACAGAAAAATTTTAATTATCTAATTAAATTAAGTAAAAAAAGAGTTAAAATTTTTTTATAAGAAAAAAGGGGGAAATAAGAGTAATTTCTCCCCTTTTAAGTCTTATAAGAAGTGTTTATTTTAGTGATAGTGCTTCTTCTTTGCATCTTTCGATACAGTTTTCACAGAGTGTGCAGAATCCTGCTACAGGTAAGTTTGGTTTACTTGTTTCATGTAACATGTCATATGGACATGCACTTATGCAGTCTCCACATTGATCACATTTACTTGCATTGAAGTTTATACGGTTACGTGTAACTGTTACACCGTCTATGATTTTATCTACTTCTGCAAGTTGTAGTGCATCGTTTGGACATACTGCTGCGCATGCTCCGCATCTTGCACACATGTTAAAGGATGGTTCTCCCATGTCACGTTTTTTGGATGGTAATTCCATTCCACGTTTAGTGACTACACGTATTGCTTCTGTTGGACATTTAAGTGCGCAGGATCCATCAAAGATACATTTTTCAGTATCACGGACTAATCCTTCTTCGTTGGCTTGTGTTGCTTGTCCCCAAGTCACATCTAATTCGATTGCGTCGACTGGGCATAATTTTTCACATAATCCACATGCTGCACATGCTTTTGGTAATTTTATACTTAAATCTGCACCTTTAGCTTGTATGAAGTCTCCTGGACATGCATCTACACAAGTATTACATCCAATACAATCTGTATTGTTTAATGTGAAAGTGTTTATGGTTTTTCCACGTTTAGTTGGAATGTTTTCACTAATGTATACTGCATTCCATGGACATGTTTGTGAGCAGATTCCACATTTAATACAAGTATCTTCATCTATAGTGATTGGTTCACCATAACCAGATAAAGTAATTGCTTCTACTGGGCATTCACTTACACATGTTCCACATCCTACACAGTCTTCTATGTAGACTGCACCTTCAATATTTACTTCACGACTTGCTGGTTCTTTTATACCTGGCATACCGATTGCATCTACTGGACAAATATCAACACATTGTTGACACATTACACAGTATCCACCAAGTGGTAATTCCCCTTCCTCGTCTCCAAGTTTCATTATACTTTTAGGACATGCACTTATACATTCTCCACATTGGTCACATTTACTTGGATTGAAGTTTAATCTTACAACTGGATCTGCATCATCAGAAATGATAATGTCTCCAACAGTTAATGCACCATTAGGACACACATCAGCACATTTAGGTTCACTTTCACAAGTATCACAGTAAGTTACTGTTTCTTTAACTGCAATAGCACCTGAAGGACAAACTCCTTCACAAGCTCCACATTTGATGCAAGTATCTTGATTAACTGATATCATATTAGTTATTCTCCTAATTTAATTAATTAAATTTTTTTTCTTCAATTTTTATATTTTAATTTTTTTGTTTGAAAAAAAAATATTTTTTTTAATATAAAATAATTCTAAAAAAAAGGGATTATATAAAAAAATAATATGGGGGTTAAATAGTATTTTATTCCTCATAAAAAAATTTTTTTTTATAAAATTCTAATTTTTTTAGTATTATATTTTTTTTTGCATCAAATATTTTATATTTTCTTGACAAGGGTTCCTTCACTATCGTATACTTCAATAGTTGCAAGTCTCATTTGACCATCCATTGTGTGGGTTGCACAGGATAAACATGGGTCGTATGCACGGATAACCATTTCCATAAGGTTGAAGATTTTATCATCTACTTCAACACCAGGTTTAATGTAAGTTTTTGCGACTTGGTTTATTCCCATTTCCATTGCTGGATTGTTTTGGATAGTTGCTACTACGATGTTTGCTTTAGTTACAAGTCCATTGTCATCTGTTTTGTAGTGGTGGATTAATGTTCCACGAGGTGCTTCTACAATACCTGCACCTTCTCCTGCTACTTTTTCTTGTGGTTCCGGTACTTTTTCACCAGATAAGTCTTGATCTAATCCGTCAGCTGCACATTCTGCTGCTGCTAACATTTCGATGATTCTTGCCCAGTGGAAGAGTAATGGTTGTTGTGCGTATCCAAATTTTTCACGGAATTCTTCAAATGCAGCTTGAGCTAATGGTGCTTGGTCTGGCATTTTATCTGCAACGTTTAAACGAGATAATGGTGCTACACGGTAAATTCCTTCAGGGTATCCTAATTCTTTAATGTATGGGAATTTTAACCAACTGTAAGGTTTTACGTGTTCTGCAACAATGTCTTGGTATTCGAGGTTGTTGTATTCGTATTCGATTTTGGATCCGTCTTTGGATTTTATTCTAACATTTCCATCATATACATCCCATACACCATCTTTAACGAGTCCGCAGTGACGTGTGTCTCCGAAGTTTCCAAGGGTTTGTACAAGGTCTAATTTTTCAGCAAATACTGGTTTTGCAAGGTCAAGTGTTGCTTGTGCAAGTTCAACGTTTTCTTTTGCTTTTGCAAGTAAGTCTGCTTGTGTTTCATCGGAGAGTTCTGTGGTTATTCCACCTGGAATACTACTAGCTGGGTGAATTGGACGTCCACCTATTGCTCTTACAATATCTAAACCATTTCTTCTGATTTTGATTGCTTGTAATGCTACTTCTGGACTGTCTTTAATGATTTGGAATACGTTACGGGTTTGTCTTGTTCCGTTTGGTATTATTAAATCTGGTGCTGCGAGGAAGTAGAAGTGAAGAGCGTGGGAGTGCATGAATGATCCCCAGTTTTCAATTTCTCTCATCTTATAAGCAGTAGGGAGTATTTCGTCTCCGAATCCGAAGATTTGGTCTGCTGCTTTTGCTGCTGCTAAGTGGTGTTGTACATCACAAATACCACAGATACGTGGTACTATACGTGCTACTTCTTCTATTGGTCTTCCTTGTAAGAATTTTTCAAAACCACGGAATTCCATTACGTGTAATTTTGTGTCTTTTACGTTACCGTTTTCATCAAGGTCTACGGTTATTTTTGCGTGTCCTTCAATACGGGTTACTGGTTCCATTGTAAGTGTTGTCATATTTATTTGCCTCCTTTTTGCATTTTCATTGGTACTAATGCATCAGGTAAAGTGTAGGTGTAGAATGTTCCTACGATATCATCTAATTCGTTTGCTACTTCTTCTGGATCTACATCTTTATCTTCTGATACTCCGTAATCTGATGCGATAGCGGAAATCATTTTTGCTCCTGCATCTTTAACATTTGCAGTTGGTCCGTAACATCCACGGCATGGTACGTTTGCGTCTCCTGGGCATTCGGATCCACAGAGGGATACGGTTGCTGGTCCCATACATACGAGTCCTTGGGAGATTAAACATAAATCTTCTTCTGGTTTTCCAACTTCAAATTGTCTTTTGATGAAGTCCATTGCTAAACCTGCAGGTGGTTTTTCTCTTGGACATACTTCACAAAGGTTAGTTGTTGGTAATTCTATTGTTTCCCCATTTAATAATGTAATGATTGCTTGTGCAACTACATCGGATCTTGGTGGGCATCCTGGGATGGTTAAGTCCACATCAATACATTCGTGTAATGGTCTTACACGGGATTCAAGGTGTGGTACGCCTTCGCTTGGGATGATTCCTTCTGGGTTTACAGTACTGCAAGAGTTAATGTATGCTTCTTCTTCTAATTCTTCTACGGTGTGTAAGTTTCCAAGTCCTGGTATTCCACCGTATGCTGCACATGTTCCGTATGCAATTACAAAGTCTGCTTTTTCTCTTAACATTTCTGCTAATTCACGGTTTTCATTGTTTCTTATTCCACCTTCTACAATAAGTACATCTAAGTGTGGTACTTCATCATATTTGGTATCCATAAGTACTGGTGAAAATTTGAATTCTGCTAATTCTAATACATCAAGTAATGATTCGTGGAAATCAGCAATTGATAAGTGACAACCGGAACATCCTCCGAGCCACATGGTTCCTATTTGTGCTTTTTCAGCCATGTTATCATAATCCTCCAAATAATATTAAATTTATCCTTCTGCTTCGATTTCTTCTTTTAATGGGGATGGTCCGAGTTCTTTAATACGATTTACCATCATGGTTACAGTAGTTGCGAATTTTTCCCCTTCGGATGCACTGATCCAATCATGGTATACTCTTTCTTTTCCTATTCCAAGGTCTTCTACGAGTTTGTAAACTAATCTCATTCTTCTATCTAATTTGTAGTTTCCTGCATCGTAGTGGCAGTCTCCCATATGGCATCCTGCGATAAGTACTCCATCTGCACCTTCTCTGAATGCTTTAAGGATAAATTGTGGGTCTATTCTTCCGGAACACATTACTCGAATTACTCTTATATTCGGTGGGTATTGCATTCTAGCAGTACCTGCTGTGTCTGCTCCACCATAGGAGCACCAGTTACAACAAAACATTACTATTTTTACATCTTCGTCCATAGAGTTTTTCCTCCTCTAGAATATCTCAAATTTTTTTTTATATATATTTTTTTTACCTAAAAAAAGAAAAGTTCTTCTCTTTTTAAGGATTTATATTTTTTTTTTTTGCTTTTTATAAAAAGTTTTTTTTATGTAAAACTAATATTTTTTTAAATAAAAAAAAAGTCTTAATTTTTCTTATTTAATTTTTAGTTTTTATTGTACGTTAATGAGCTAGCTCAGCTTAACATCAATGTACTGTTAATATATTAAATAAGTATTAAATATAAATGTTACTTCGAAAAGTATTTCGAAAGCTTTAAATATCATATTAAGTTTTTTGTATGTATTAATACTAACAGTTTTATTTTTAACTAAATACCTTTAAAATAATTAAAACACTATACAAACACTTAAAAAACTTCAATAAAAATCCAATAGACACTTAAAAAAATAAGAAACACAAACATCACCAACAAGAAAAATTATATGAAAAAATTAAAAAAAACAAAGCCCCTATAAAACATTGAAAAAAGTACCAATCAGTATACCTCTAGCTAGCAATATATGCTGAAATCAACAAAAAATATAAAAATAAGAATAAACCCCAAAAAAATTTTAATAAAAAAAACATTACCCCCTTAAATATTTAAATTTCATCTAAAAACCAAAAATTAAAAGATCATTAAAAAAATACAATGAATAAATTAATACAATTATATGAAAAAAATATTTTTTATAAATATAAACTATACTAAGTAAGAGGAGTTAAAGTTATAACCTAAAGTTATAGTTAATTTAAAATCTGAAAATCTATACTATAAGAATAGAGTTAAAGTTATAACTTAAAGTTATAGTTAATTTAAAATCTGAAAATCTATACTATAAGAATAGAGTTAAAGTTATAACTTAAAGTTATAGGTTTTTTAAGATTTGAAAATGTATACTGTATTATGGGAGTTATAGTTATAATTTAAAGTTATAACTCTTTTTCTATACAGGACCCTCGCAGAATTATAGTTTATTAATATATTATTATTATTATTATTATTATTATTATTATTATTAGTATACTAGTTAGAATATAGTTATAGTTATAACTTAAAGTTATAACTCCCCCCTTACACTACACTTGCGCAAAAATTTTAAAAGGTATGCAAAATGTGTATACAATTTAAAACTTAGTTAAATTTTTAATTTAAACTTTTATAATAAGTATATTTTTATTTAATCCTTGTTTTCCTGTTTTATTTGTATCATCCCCTCAATAAAACTATCATAATCTAAATCAAAATTGTTTTCATTATTAAACTTTTTTAAACTATTAATTAAAATTTCTAAGTACCTTTTTTGATTAAAAGATAAATTATTTTTATCTTTAAAAATTTCAGGAGCATACCTTCTATTAGATAATCGTTCTAACTGCTTATTTAAAAAATCTGAACATTTATCATTATAATATATTTTTTTTAATGTATCAGTTAAATCTAAGTTTTTAACTGTATTGTTTTTTTCTTCTAAAAAATTTATATCCTTTTTTAATTCCTTTAACTCTTTTTCAATTTCATCTCTACGGGTTCTCTTTAAATTTAATTCATATAATTCCTTATATTGTTCATTATTATCTGAATAAATTAATATTAAAAAATCTATTGCTTTAGCAACTTTTATACTAGTTGTTCCATCTAAATTTAAATTTTTTAATTCTTCAAATTTTTCTTTAGAGATCCTTCCTGAAATTGTCTTTGTATCTATGTTTTTCAAAATTTTTATTCTTTAAAACCCCACTATTTTATTATAATTTTTATATAAATTTATTTGACTTATATTTTTCTCTTAATTCCCCATTAAAGATTTAAAATTTAATTTTTTTCTTATTTTTCATTCCATTCTAAAAATTATATTCCTTAATTTTTTTTTGACTTAGATAGATTTGATAAGTTTTGTTTAAATCAAACTAAAATATCTGTACTTAAAATTTAAGTTTTAAAATTTTTTTTCACCTCCAATTATAATTAGGTAATTAATACTTTGTAAGTCATTTAAAAAAAATTAGTTTTCAAAATTAGTTAAAATGGAGTGTAATTATAAATAAACCAGTAAATTGTTTTAAAAAAATAGGAGAGTAATAAAATCATTTTTATTTAAGGTTTTGTTAAAAATTGAATTTAAAAATAGTTTAATTAAAGTTATAAAAAAATAGGGGGTTTTAATCTTTATATAGACAAAGAAGAATTGTTTAATCTAGCTAGAAACATTATAAAAAAATAGAGTGAAAGGAAAAATATTTATTTATATTCCTTTTACACTCATGTCTATCATTTCTTGTGTGGATTTTGCAAGTGCTGGTGGTAGGCCTGTTATGTCCATACTTAAAAATCCTCTAACTATCATTGCAGCTGCTTCTTCTTCTGTTAAACCACGACTTGTAAGGTAATAAATTTCATCTTCATCTATTTTACCTACTGCAGCTTCGTGTGATAATTCAAGACCACTACTGTTTGCTTCTAATTCTGGTACAGCATAGATGCTTGAATCATCTGATAGTACGAGTCCATTACATTCTAGGTGTCCTTTTACGTTTGGTCTTTCACCTGCTAGGTGTCCTCTAGCATAAATTTTTGATTCATCATTACTTACTGCTCGACTAATAACTTCTGTTGATGCTCCATCACCAGAAAGTATTCCCCGTGCTCCACTATCAATGTAACTATCTTTTTGACCATTAAGGATGGTTTGGAATAGTGCACGTGAATTTTTACCTACACAGTGTGCTGTTGGATAAGATTGTAGGGAGTGTACTGGACTGGTTAAGATATAATTATTTATGAATGTTCCATTGTCTTCTACTTTTATTCCGGTTCTTGGACGTACTTCTACTTGTTCTGCCCAGTTATGTATCATGGTGAATGTGATTTTTCCACCTGGTTTGACGAATAGTTCTGAGACTCCTACGTGGAGTGCTGAGGATACATCGTCACCTGTTGCACAACCGGTTATTAAATGTAGTTCTGAGTTTTCTTCTGCAATTATTATATTGTGAGTGGTTTGGATTACGTCTTGGTCTGCTATAAACATGCATGCTTGTACTGGGAAGGTTTGTTTGGTTCCTGGTTTACTTCTTATGAAGTAACCTGATCTTACATTTTCTTCAGATTCTCGAAGTGCTGTTTTTGCAGTGTATTTATCTGCGTCTGCTTGGACTGTTGTCCACATTAAATCTGATACCCAATTGTATTTATCTAATGCTTGTTGTAGGTTTAGTAATTCCACGTCACCTGTTAGGCTGTCTTGGAAGATGTTACTTTGACCAACTTGTAGAAATGATCCTGCTCGATTAGTTTCATCAGAGTCTACTCCGACTTTTAGTAGGGTGTCTTGTGTTGATTTACTTACATCATCTAAGCTGTCTATTACATCATATGCATCTATAGTTTCTTCTGAATAGTTTTCTATAGTTACATCTGTTCCTATTGCTGCTTTTTTGTCTTTTGCTTTAGCAGCTTTTTGAGATACATTCCGCACATTCAACACATCCTCTAAATCCTTCTGTTTTAACATCTTGTATTATTTCTTCTGGGTTTCCTGAACAAGCGATTTCACCGTCTAGGAGTACATGTGCTATGTCTGCATTTACATAGTTTAGGATGTATCCGAGGTGAGTGATTAGTAATCCTGATCTTGTTCTTTGTTTTGGTTTGGTATTTTTTTCTAATAATTCATTTATTTCTTCTGCTATTAATTCAACGTTTTCTATGTCTACTCCACTGTCAGGTTCATCAAACATTACAAATTCTGGTTTTTGTGCTAGGAGTTGGAGTATTTCTGATCTTTTAACTTCTCCTCCTGAGAATCCGAGGTTCACGTCTCTTTTTAGGAAGTCTTGGTTGAATTTTAGTTTTGTGCATAAGTTTTGCATTTTTGGTGAGAGTTCTTTTTCTATATCTTTGTTTTCTATGAGTCTTAATAGGTTTTCTACACTTACTCCTCTTATTGCTGGAGGTGTTTGGAAACTTACACCTATTCCTTTTTGAACTCTTTCGGTTGTTGTTAAGTTAGTTATGTCTTCTCCTTTAAATATTATATTACCATTGGTTATTTTGTAATTAGGAAATCCGAGTATGCTCATGAAGAGTGTACTTTTCCCTCCACCGTTAGGTCCGAGTAGGACGTGGGTTTCTCCTTCTTTTATACATAAGTCGATGTCTTTGAGTACTTGTTTTCCTTCGACTTGTACTGCTAAGTCTTCTATTTTTAGTAACATTTTATTTTCCACCACCATGAATTATTTTTATTTAAATACAAATTCTTTTTTTTTAATTATTAATTTTTTTTTATAGAAAAAATATAACAATTATTATATTCTTCTTTTATTTGTTATCATTTATATAAACTATTGTTATATTAAAAATTTTTTAGAGATTTTATATTTATAAATTAGAATATGTTTCTATGAAAAAATTGGTTAAATTATTTAGTTTAATGATTGAAAAATAGAAATTATAAAAATTGTTTTAAAAAAAAGTAGTAGTAATGTAAAAAAATGGGGGGGTATTAGAGAATTTAGAGAATAGTTTTATTCTGTTACTATTATGAATTCTCCAACTTTTTCAACTTTAGTGAAAGGAACGAGTAATAGGTCTCCTTTACGTTTAGCGCCTTTTACATGAACGTTACGGCCACTTTCTACGCGAATAGCAATATCAACTATTTTACCAGTTTTTTCGTTTATTATAAGTTCGTCAAGAACTCCAAGTATACGTGCATTATTGGTTGCTACTTGATAATTCTTAATTTCACTCCACATTTTTTCTTCTTTTTTAGGTATTGCCTTATTTTCCATTATAAATTCCACCAAGTTAATTTTTTTCATATGTTTTTTAATTTCTGTATTCTTTTATGTATAAAAAAAAAAATTTTAATATTTTATTCTATTAACAGTTTTTTTAAGGGATTTTGTTTTTTTTTAGATAAAATATTTTTTTTTAAAAAAGCCTGAATTAAAGTTTTTATATTATTAAATAAATCTATGTAGTTATAAAATATATAAACTTTTTGATAAGTCTTTTTTTAATATTTTATTTTAATAATTTAAGCCCTATCTGTATATTATTTAATGTATTCATGTTAAGTGCTAGTTCTATATGTGGTAAAATTAAATCTTCTTGTTCTTGAATGATATTTTCGCTTCGAACTATGTTTAATCCTGAAGGTACTAATCCTTTATATGCATACTTGTAATCTAGGTTGTTGGTATTGAAAATTTCTTCAGGAACAAAAACACTTAAAGCATCAGTTTGAATTTTTAGATATTCATTTAAAACTTTATTTAAAATATTATAATTTATAAAAGGAAGATCAGTATTGATAAATAGTACTGTATCCTTTTTTGAATGTTTCTCTAGTAATCTTAAAATGTAGTTGTAATCTTTAAGATATCCTTCACCTGGAGTATTTAGGATAAATTCATTATAAGAATCTAGTAAGTTTAGGTTGAAGTTTTTAAATCCTTTTTCTTTTAAATGTTTTAGTGTTTGGTTTGTATGTGGACTTAGTGCTATGATAATTTTATCAACTTTTGATTTTTGAAGGTTTCCTATTACGTGGTCTATTAGGGGTTTACCATTAAAATTGTATAATGGTTTTTCAACTTTATTATTTAAACGTGTCCCACGTCCACCAGCCATTAGTATACTAAAAATCATAAGAAAAAAAGGAAAGAATAAAGTTTATAATATAATTTTTATGTTTAATTATGTTTTTTTGTTTTGAAGTTGCATACGTTTTTTAAGTATACAATGTTCTCCTTGGTTTCCACCTAATGGTGTTTTTGGAGTACCCATACTATTCATACAACGAGCCATAGTAGCTGCACCTAAACCTAAACCATCTTCAACAAATACTACTTGATCGAATTTTTCTTTAGTGTATTCGAGTATAAGGTTAGGTTTACGTCCGGTGATACCTGCACGACCTGTTACACCTAATATGCTTCCAGGTAGGACAAGTTTTTCTTCAAATGCTATATCTAGTAAGCGGTCAACTATTATTGCACTTACATGATCCATTGTTGCAAGTAAGGTTGGAAGACCATCTTCATCATAGAATTGTCCTCCTAATTCCATTAATTCAGGCAATCCATCTGCATTAGTTCCAACATCACAACCTATTAGAGTGGTTCCTGCATCTTTTGCTCGGGTACTGTCTAATGGTACTGTACCGAAACGTTCCATACCTTCTGGTACTTTGGTGATGTTTATGAGTTTATGTGCTTCTTGTGCATTGATTTTTGCTTTTTTCTGATCTCCTTTACGTAGGAGTTTTGGATCATATAAATCTAGTGCTGCTCCACCTTTGGGGTCTACTTGTTTACTTCCACGTGCAAGTGAATCACTTATAACACCTGCAAGTCCTAAAAAGTTACCTATTGTATTTGCGTATGGTTCTTCTTTGTTTACTATACGGCCGGCTAGTGTACTTCCGAAATCTAGGCTGACACAGGGGTTTCGGTAATCGACTTCTGTCCATTTACTTCCTAGTTTTATTCCTGCTGTTACTAGTTCTCCTTCCATTTCGTTTGCTACTACTTCTCGGCCTCGTGGTGGAACTACACTTACTACTGCTCCATCGAAACTTATATTGTCTAGTAGGGTGAAATTTTGTAATCTTTTTGGTAATTGTTGTGTGGTCATTGCTGGTGCCATTTTTTTAGGTGGTATACCTGCATTTAAGCATCCGTCTGCTAGTGCTATTACTAGTTTACCTACTTCTTGTGTGGTTGCAAAACCTGCTGTTACACCTGTTGAACGTACTACGAAGTCTAAGTCTTTTTCCATGTCTACGTTTGCTTTGTGTAGGGATTCTAGTACTGTGTCTTTTATTAAATCTGCTACTGATTCTTTTGATAATTCTATTCCCCAAACTGTTGAACCGAATACTTCTTCGTCGGGTTTTGGTTTTCGAATATCTCTAGTCATTTTAACTGTTTTATCTAGTAGGTAGGATTTACTAGAATTTAAGTTGGTAGCTGTAAGAATACATTTGGTTGTTGTGTTTCCGAGTTCTACACTTGCAACAACATAATACTCATCAGGTCTTGTTTTGAAACCTGGACTTTGAGGCCGGTTAGTACTAGCTTTTAGAAAATCTAATTTTTCTGTTTGACTATGAGCTATAACTGGTTTTGGGCCTTTATTGAATAAATTACCTAAAAATGACATTTTTATACACCATTTAACTCCTAAAATTAATATTATAAAATTTTTTATTTTTATGCTTGTTTATTGGGTTTATAAATATAACAATATAAATTTTATTAAATTGTTCTAATATAGAATAGGATTTCCAGGAATTTTAATTAAATCTAGGGGGTGTTTTAATTTTTGTAAAAAAAAGTTAGTAATAATTTATGTAAAATTAGTATTAATATGGTTTTAAAAAAATTGGTTTTATATAGAATTTAAGTTTTAAATAAAAATTTTTACTTAAAACCTAAAAGCCCATATAAAGCCTTTATATTTTTTACGTGTTTAACTTTAAAAGAGTTTAAAGAAGTAAACTCTATAGTAAAATCCTCAAACTAATAAAATTATTTATAATAATTTATTGAATGGGTGAGTTTCTATAGGTTCAGTTCCTAAATCTTTTGCAGCTTCAGCAACGAATCCATCAGCCATAGCAGCTGCTGGGAAAACATCAGGACTGTTTTCGATAGGTCCAAAGAGACAGAAGTCTCCTCCTACAGCAATTTGTAAAAGGTCAGAACCTATATCACATACGTGGAAAGTTTCTTTACGTACTGTCTTTTTGTAGTCTCTTAACCAATCCCATGCAGATGGTACATTATGAATACCGGATCCTATAGGGTAACCCCATTTACTTTTTTCAGCAAATGTTGTTCTGAGTGCAGGACCTGCACCTTGACCTAAAGGAGTAATAGCTACATCCATAAATGGTTTATCAATACCACATTCGTCTGCTAATTCAAGAATTCCTTGATCCATTACAGATCCACCATTTTCCCAAATATCGATTTTACCTTCGACACCAGGTTCCATTGGGTTGAATCCGAGAATAATTGAAGAAGAAATATCGGTTTCTTTAACTGCTTCGATTTCAGGTTCTTCACAAGCCATACTTAAACTGTTATATATAGCTCTGTCAGATAAACCTGCATCTTGAGCATATCTAGCACCTGCTACTTTAGCATCAGCACTAGTAGAATCAATCATGAAAGCCTTGTCTGATACATCACCGACAAATTCTAAGTATTTTACCATAGCTTCTGGTGTTGCACCAAAAGTTTGGATAATACATGGGTTACCAGTGGTATCTTCCATTTCTTCCATATGTTTAATTAATTCTTCAGCTTTGTCTTTATCGAAAATTCCTTCTTTTTCATCACTAATAATTTTGTGTCCGCCATAAAAGATAGTTCCTGCAAGTACGGTTGGATATTCTCCAGGTTGACCACCACATTTACATCCAGCAACATCTACGACGACTTGTTCTTTATCAAACTTATACATTTGTTAATCCTCCAAATATTAATTCTAGAGTAATCCTGTCAATATTGCTACTAAATTAAATTTAATAAATACTAACAATATTATCATTCCTATAATTATACCATATAAAATACCAACATCTCTACCAGATTGTTGACCTAAACGTTGGTAATATTCACCAATAGTAAAATCAACTTTTTCTTCAACATCATCTAATCTTGCACTAGATTTATCGAATTCTTCTGCAGAAACAAGTACTTGAGGTATTTCATTATCAGCCATCATAACACCTCTTTACATTCCGCATAATTTAACTATTAATGGTATTACAAGACATAGTGCAAAAGCAAATATAAGTCCGTATCCTATACCACTAACTCTAGTTTGATATAATCCTGACCATAATCGACCTTGTCTTCCTATAAGTTTAGAAGATCGATTAATGTTTTCAGATGTACTTTTAATACCTTTCATGTTTGGTTTGTTTGAAAATTTAACCATAATCCTACCTCCTAACTTATATTATTAAGAATAAAGCTCCGATTACTAAGGTAAATACAAGACCAATCATGATTCCTTGTACTTTACCTGCATAATTACCGGATAAATCCTTTTCAACTGCTCCAATCATTTTGATTTGGGTGTTGATGTTTCTCATTCGTGCTTCGAGTAAAGCGGTTTCAGGGGTTACAGGACGTACTGCATCTCCTTCATCTTCATCTTCATCGTCGTCACTAACGTCGATTACCATTGCTTCTTCTTCAAAAGCACCTGGATCTTTTTCAACACATTCTTTTACTTTGGAAGCAATTTGACCTTCATCTTCTACATCGATTAAATCAACTATTTCAACTTGTTGTTGGAATCTTGCAATTCCATCTTGTGGAATATTATCGATATATGGGATAGCTCCAGGAGCACCTATGATTTCTCCTTTGTCAGGGTCAGCACCGTTTTCATGTAAAGCTTTTAAACTTGCACCAGTAATGTGTCCTTGTACTTCAGCACCACATACTATTAAGAATCTGATGTTTGGATCAGAAATAGTGTTAGCGATTACTTTTTCAAGACCAAGGTTTTCAGTGTGACAGTGACCTGCAATAGCAGCTCCAGCAGCAACAGCAGCTTCTTCTAAATTAGAAGCTAAAGTTACAGCTGCAACAGGGCTTTCAGGGTCACCTGTAACATAATCTCCTGTGATAAGAGGCCAATCTGCTGCAGGTTCTTTTTTATCTACCATCTATAATACCCCCATCTTAGCTAAAATAGGAAGTATAGCTACTAATAAAAGTAATCCAATTAAGAATCCGTAAACAAAGTTTGTTTGTTTACCTGCAGTAACATAGGAACCTGCTCTTCCAGCATAAGCACCTACAGGAGCAGTGGTTGGATCTAAAGAATTAATTAATTCATCAGCTGCTTCTTCTATTTTATCTATTTCAACATTAACATCGTCTAAGGTGACTAAAACTCCGCCACCAATAGCTCCACCTATTGATCCTGTTACAGGGTCAATAGCTAGATCCATTTCTGGGACAACTTGAATTAAAGGTAACATTTCCATAATTGAACCTCCTATTGATCCTCTGTTTTAGGCCATAAACCAGACCATTTAACGGATGCTGCAGCTTCATTAGACATTTTAAGGAATTTTCTGTAACTGCAAATCCATCCAATAACTCCAACTATTATTACTAATAAGGAAACAAATCCAGAAGGTATTAATAATAAACCAACGACACAAATTGCAAGGAAACCATTAGCAACAGCTAAGGTTAAAGTTCTTTTTTGATCTTCGTTAGGTCCAAGACAAGCATTAAATGGTTCTTGTATAGCCATAGTGTTTAAAATAAAGAATAAAACAATATAACCTGGTATAAGAACTGCAGCAGATATAGAATTAATATCATAAGCTCCAGCTAATGCTACGGAAAATGCTATAACAGATAAAGCAGCTGCTCCAGCAATTTCAGTAGTACATCTAAGTAAAACAGGTATTTTCATTCCTACAATTTTTTTAACAACAACTGCTACAATGAAACCTAAAACCATTGCAATTATTAAAGCAAATACAGGTCCTAACATTACAAATCCAGATAAAGCTGGAACTAATGTTAAAGCAAGACCAGATAATCCACCAATAATACCAATAGCTAAACACATGTAACCTATAGAAGGTACACCAGTACCTAAACCATATCCTGCAACGGTTCTAATAGCATTTGCACCCCATACGATAGCACAAATACCACCTAAACAAGCAAGAAGTGGTCCTATAAGAGAGTTGATACCAACTAAATAAATTCCTAATAATCCACCAATTATTCCTACTGCAAGTAATGCATTAGAATTAACTGCGTTTTCTTCAGCCATTTTAGATACCTCCTAAAATGAGTACACAAAGTATAGCGCAGAGAATGGATGCTATAAGACAAGCTGCGAATCCACGACCAATTTTTTTGAACTTAGGATCATGGAATCCTTCAATAGTACCACCTATATTATAAGAAGCAATAACAGAATTAATGAAATAAACAGAAATAGCGATAATAGCTGCTAATGCTGCTGCTTCAATAGGGGTTGTAATAAAACTAGCGTTGGTAGCTGCATTATTTACTACATAGTAAATAAGTCCACCACCTGCACCACCCATGAGAGAACCTATAATTCCACTGACGAAACAGACAGTAGGAATTCCGTGTCCTTCTGTACCAGGTGTACAATAAATTTCTTGATTTCTACCAGTAATAGGATCGTTATCTACTTTTGCAGAAGCTGGTACAACACCACAACCATATACATAAATATAGTTTGCGATTAACATGGTGAATCCCATCATTAACATTGCACCAATTGCACCTGCTAAAACAACAAGAATCATTGGTTGACCAGTCATTGAAGCTGCTGTAACAAGTCCAGTCATACCTGCACCTGCTGCTAACATAGCTGTACCAGTACCTACACCGGTTGCTGTTGCCATAGCTGCTGGAGCTCCACCTACAGGAATAAAGTGTACACCTGCTCCAATAAGAACTCCACCTACAGCGATAAATATAATTAAACTAATTGGGTCTAACATAATTTTATCCTCCTTATTGTCCTGCCTTTTCAGCTTCTTCTACAATTTCAGCTTCTTCTGCAGGTTCAGCTTCTTCTTCATAAGGTCCATAAACATTACGAGCAAAAGTTTCTAATCTAAAGTTAAGATAGATTAAAATTAATATAATTATTGCACCAGCAATAATACCACCAGTAACTCCGAATACAACAGTAATCCAGAAACTGAAGAATACAATTAAACCGAAACAAACACCAGTTAAAGGTCCACCAAATTTAGCACAAAAGTTTCCTACATCGATACTGTTTTTAGCACCACATGCTTCTTTAGTAACTATATCTCCTTGAATAGCTACAGGAGTACCTCCACCAAATGGGTAAGTTTGATATTCACTTTCTGTACCGTAGTGAACATCCCCAGTTGAAGATCCGATAGCACCAATAGTAATACCCCATACAACACCTAAAACAGGTAATGGGAAGCTAACTAAAGGATTTCCTCCGAGAGGGATTGTCATTAAATAACAGAAACTTGTAATACAAAAAGTTGCAATAAATCCATGACCTGCAATAGGTCCTAAACATTCAATCAATAGATCATAAAATAGTGGTTGTTGGAACTGAGCTTGACCAACAATACGACCAATATGAGCTGTTGTTGTATATATAACGTGTACAAGAGCAGCGACTGTTGCACCAATAGCTATAGCTATAATAGGTAAGGATAAAAATCCAGCATTTAATGTCATAACTAAATAAGCTACGGAACAAGAAATTCCACACCATACACCGTAAGCGACTGGTTCCCCAGAGATCGCTTTATTTACCATTCTGTGTAAATGTCCCATTTGCGGAGCGAGTTGTACTTGTGAGTTAGGGTTACTTTCAGAACCGATATCAGATTCGATATCTTCTGATGCCCCACCAATAGTAGCAGCTATTCCGATTAATGCGACTACACCTAATGTAATTGGGTCCATATATTTTTTCCTCCTTAGTTTTTATTAAATTAATTTAATAAATTTAATAAGCTAATTTAAAGAAAACAATAATAATTATCTTCTTTAATAATTATTTCTCACTTTATAATGGTTCTGATTAATTAATAATTAATCATTAACAATTATTTTTATCCCAAAAAAAATAATTGTTATCCCATTTTTTAAAGGATTGCACTCATTTTTTTATTAATTGATTTTTTTTCTCCATTAAAAATAAATTCTAAATTTTTAATATTTTATTATAAATCATGAAAAAAATGATTTAATTTTATTTATTAATATCCACTCGAATTCCTTTTTATTAGAGTAAATAGTTTATAACTTAATGAAAACTTATAAACTAAAGTAAAACTTTCTAAAAATTAGAAATTGTTTTACATTTTTTTGTATTATTTTTTTTAAATATTCAAAAGGAAGTTTAACCTCTTTGAAAACATTTTTTGATTTATTTGAATATAGGATAGTTTAACCTATACTTTATATCTATATAAAAAAGTTTAATATAAGCTTTACTAAAAAGTTTTTAGGAAAACAAAAAGATTAAACCTTATTTGATAATTATTAAAATTGATTGTAATTTTATTTTTGAAAATAAATCGAGAAAATTAAGAAAAAAAATAGGTGTTTAATTAAAAACACCTATCTTAGTCTTAAAATATTTCGTGTTTATTTAGCTGGAATGATGACAGATCTTTCACCATCAGGTTCAAATTCTCTTAAAGCACCTTTAGCAAATTCAGAACGTACAGCACCGAAGTCAAATGTTAAACTTGGGTCAGCAAATGCGATTTTAACTAAAGCGTTAAATGCAAATGCATCTTTACGAGCTGAGTGAGGAGCTTGAGCAATACCTGCGTATTCACCTTGGTGACCTACATTCATTGCATAGTTAGGATAGTTTGGTCCTCTCATTTCAATTGGTAAACCTTCGTCGTTTCTTATAGAGAATACGTTAGCTGCACCACATTGATCTTGTAAATCGAAACCATAGAATCCTAATCTGGAATGTTCTTCTTTATGTAAGTACATGGATAAGTACCAAGCACTTAAACCAGTTTGACCATTACCAGTAGCAAATGCAGTAGATATACCAGATGCTGCGGAAATAACAGATGCTCTTTGAGAACCACCGAAGTGAGTTTCAAGTAAAGCAGGATAGTCTTCGTATTGTTCTAAAGCATAGAATGCAACTTCAGAACCTACATCAAGAACAGTATCCATGTTATTAGGAGCTTCACATAATCCACCATATTTATCTTCTACATATTCTTGTCCATAGTAAGAGAAGTCATCTAAGATATTATCAGTATATGCTGCTGTAGCATATTGAGTGAATCCGACTCCACCAGACATGTAAGAACCTAACCAGATTTGATCGTAAAGTGCAGCACCTAATGCTACAACTTCTAAGGAGGAACGAACAGGGTCATCTGGGTTAGTTCTACTACCTTGTGCAATATCTGCCATGAATCCGAATGGAATACCACCGACTTCATTTGCAGCTCTTGCTCTTCTTACAGGTAAGTAAGTACCCATGTTTACAACTTCTGCGTGTTTAGATGCGTAAGCGAAATCACCAGTTGCACCTTCACCAGCACATTGATTGTAAGCAGAAATCATAGACATACCGATTTGCATAGCAGACCAACGAGAGGTAGTACCTCCATCACAAACTCTACCTACAAGGGAAGGAATTCTAACTGCTTGCCATACTGCAGAACCTACTTCTTTCTTTAAAGCTTCAGCTTGTTCTTCAGGGAACATTTTATTAATATCTAAAACGAAGCAATCATCAATTTCATCTGCTAATTCATCGTCCCCAGTGAATACTTTTACATAACTGTCTGCTACTAACATAGGGTTGGTTTCAACCATATGTTCTTGAACAATAGCTCCACCAGGCATTGCGTGGTTTACAGTTTCTAAGTAATTAGTAATTGTTTCTGGAGTTACTTCCATACCTAATCTTTTTTCAAGAACTGTGTGTGCAGTGTTTAATCCTACAATAACAGTTCTTCTAATGTCATCCCAAGCTTGTTGAATAGCTGCGTTGTTAATAAAGTGTAAATCGTCACCTTCAACAAAAGTATCAGTTGTGGATAATTGGTAAGACATTAAAGCTCTTTGACCAAGAGGGGAACCAACGTCTGGATTGTACATTGGGATTCCTCTCTTTTTAGCAATTTCTTCTCCTTCTTTAACAAATTCAGTTTTTCTTTCAGATTGTCTCCAACCACCTAAGTTATAAAAAGTAGTGGTTCTGTCGGTAGGATCTTCTTTAAACTTTTTTGTTAAAGCTTCCATGAACTTTTTATCTGCTGCCATATTATTCTACCTTCTTGTTTCCATATATTTCTGGATTGTATGCACCTATAGATCTAGATACGTGAATGTTTTGACAAACTTTTACAGCATCTTTATCTTCTCTGTAGGAGTCACCGTCTCTTCTGTAGATGGTGGTTTTTTGTTTTAAGGTTTCTTCATCAATAGGTTCACCTAAAATTACAGGTTCATCTAATTCAATACCTATTTGGTTTTTAACCATTTCGACTTTACCGGTCTTTTTGTTGAATATTTGTCTTCTTAACATATCAAACATCATACCGTCTTCGTCGAGTCTTAAAGAGTGTCCGTGTACACTTTTACCTCTGATTCCAGTTCTAGCTGGATCAAAGTATTCGTTTTGTAAGATTTCTTTAGATAATTTTTCTAAATCTCTTTCACGACATTCTATAATTTGACGACCAGATAAAGTACCAGTATCTACACCTCTAAATCTGTTTACGTAAGATCTAGCTCTTAAGAAAGGTTGAGCTGGAGCGAAATACATGGAATCAGTGAATTGAATATATCTTACTCTGTCCCCTGCTTTAGCACCATCAATAGGTGTTACAAGTTCTCTAATAATATCATCAGGCTCATCCATTTCTTCTAATGGTGGGTGAACACTTTTATATTCTTCACCTGGAGCTCTGTGACCTAAAATTTTTACTACATCTTCATCAGATATTTCACGTAAAACTTCAAGATCGTTTGATGGATCCATAAATTTACGTCTATTTTCTGCAACCTGAGAAGTTCCTGGATAATATTGTACCATAATCATACATCTCCTAATCCTATTTTGACTTTTCTAATAATCTCATCTAATTTTTCCTGAGGAGCTGTTTCTCCTCGAATAACACCACTAATAATTCCCACAACAGTGCCCTTGGTTTTAACTTCATCAGGCATAACCTTTAAAGTTTTAACACCAATTTTTGCAAGGTCTTCAAAATCAATAGGGTATTCGCAAATAATAACACAAGGTTTATTAACATTTCTTAAAATTAATCTTGCTTTGTATATAATATGATTTTTAACTCCACCTAAATGCACAACAAGTAATTTATATTGACTCATTTGCTCAATCTCTTTATTGGTTAAACCAAAAAGGCTTCCACCACTAGCAGAAGGAGCATCACGAGGAACACCTGAACCTGCATCTAAGATAATAGTACTGGTTAAAAGATTAGATTCACGAAGTGCAAATGTGATTTCACATACAGGCTTAGTAATGTGACGTCTACCAGGAGACATAGCTACTGCAACAACATCACTTCCACATTGAGCGAAAGTTCCTCTTTGAGCAATACCCCCACCTTCACCAAGACCTCTAGTTTCTCGACAATCCACTACATGACTTTTTCTTCCAATCATTGTTAATCACATTTATAAAATATTAATTTTTATTTAAATTTTAAGAATTACTCTTATCTTTTTTAATTAATGAAACACTTTCTGAAAATTTTGAGTGTTGATCAGTCATTCCAATTAATTCATCTGGCATATCAACATTCCCATATTTCATATCATCAGTAACAGTTCTAGACTTTCTGATGTATTGTTCTCGGTTAGTGTTAATATCATAACCAAATGGAAGATATTTACCACAAATTTCATCAATTAAATCGATTGTTTCAGTGTTTCCCAATTCAATCCATATACGACCAGTCTTGACTTTTAATTCAACTTCTTCACCGTTTATTGTGATGACTCTGCGATCTCCGTATTTACGTTCAAAATCATCTAAAGGTGGGAATCTTGGTCCATGAATGACTGTTCTTTTCACATCATCTAATGATTCAATTTCATTTAATAATTTTTCGGTAGTGTCTGAACCGAGTATTCTAAAAGGGAATATTTCTATATCCATTTAATTACCTCATGTTTTTTATTTAATAAATTAGATTTTGGATGAATTTTTATAAATTCATAGATTACTTAGATGTCTCCTTTGATTTCATCAGCTGCTTCTGCAACGTATTTTAAAGGTTCACGGAATTCATCGAATGAACTGTATACTTCTTTAATAAGTCCAGAGGTTTTTTCTGGGCTGAAAAGTTGAGTACCTGCATCTAAGGACATTGCAGCTACTACTGGTGGAATACAGAATCCTTTACTGTGTCTGGTTACAACGTGGTTACCGTTGAAGATACCAGGACCTCCTCCTCCGTAGATGGAGTGACTGAAGAAACTGAATCCTACAGCTACACCTTCTGCTCTACCGAAGTCAAGACCAGGTAAACCAGTTGCAAATTCTATGTTATCGTTGAAGTATAATAAGGTACTTGGAATACCTTGAGCAGCTCTTGCTGCACCAACGTTAACCATAACAGCTGCTATGGAACCAGCAGCACAATATGCATTCCATTTTGCTACATCGTCTGTTTTGTATAATTTGAAGCCGTTTAAATCTTCTGCTTCAGAAATAACGTTATCGCCAATAGCTTTGTCAACTGTTGAAGCTACAACATTACCAACGTTACCTTCTGCGTTTTGTTTAACAAAATCTAATACCATATTATCAGCATTTAAACCTTGGTAAGCTAAACCTAATAAGTGTAATCTTTCGAATGCACCGATTGCATCTCCCATTTCGAACATAGCAGATTGTTCAAATATAGAACAAAGAGCAGTTCCTTGTAATGAGTTTTTAAGAGTTGCAGCTACGAAGTGGTTTGCACCAATATTTCTTAATGCGTAACCAGGTCCTTCGAGTTTTTGTGGTACATCTAACATAGTTGCAATGTTAGCTCCCATGTAATCTACAGATTGTGGGTATCTTCCTAAGATTGCAGCTTTTACCATGTTACCATCGTAGATGCTTACATCCATGTTTTCAATAATGGATTGTGTTAAAGCAGCTGCGGTAGCTAATGGGGATACAGAGTATTCTGCAGCACAAGCTAATCTTTTGGTTGGAATTTGTACTTTTAATCTTTTACCACCAGAGATAGGTTCTACTAATGTGTCGTCTCCTTCATCTACTTGGATCATTTTCTTTAAAGATGCTCCAATAGCGTCAGCGTTTCCTACTAAGTCGAGATCCATTTCTCTTCCTAGAATCTTGGATTTGTTTCCTCCAACAGATCCAGTTTTTAATGCGTTTTCGATACCTTCTAAGTTAACTGCTACAGTCCGTTTTACACCTTGAATAATTTTTTGTATTGCAGGATTTCGTAGTGGACTTAGAGCTTCGATAGGTACATCAGATGAAACTAATGAACCTCTTTCGTCGTATAAATCGACTTTATCATCAAACTTTGCCATTTTTTCCCTCCTAATTTAATAGAGTTACTAATATACCACTCAATCAAACAGTTTTATATAAAATATGTTTGAAGTGAGTAAGCTACAAAGCAAGTATTGCAATAGCCAGCTATTTGGTATACGATTTTATCTTTGAATAAGATATAATATAAATATATTTTTTAGAAAGATTTAGTAAACTTTATTAATGATAAGTTAAATTAAGTTGTTTCTTATTATTGGGATAAAAAGTATTACTAAATTTATTAAGAACAAATGAAGCTAAAAATAAAAAATTTAAAAGAACAAAAGATTAAAACATGAAAAATCAATAATAAAATTAAAACAAAACAAATACTAAGTTAAATAAGATAATTTAAGTAAAACACCAAAAAATATTAAGTTTAGTTTTTTAAATTAAAAAAAATTGAAATCTTAAAAATTAAATGAAAATTTTTTAACTTAAACATGAAAAAATTGTATAATAAGTTAAAATAATCTTAAATTTATAAAATTAATTTTTAATATTCTTCAATTATTATAAACTTTCAAACGTTTTAAACACAACGAAAAATAATAAAAAAACTGATAAAAATAATAAAAAAAGTTTTGAAAAATAAAAATAATAAAAAGACTAAAATAAAAAAAAGATTTAAAAAAATCAAACAAAAAACACAAAAACCTTACAAAAAAGAAAATAAAAGCAAAAAACCTTTAAAAACCATCCAAAACATTAAAACACCAAAAAATATAAGAAAAAAATAGAATAAGAAAAAATAAAAAGTAATACTGAAAAAAGAAAAAAAACAGTTAACTAGGTCTCATCCCAAAGAAGTTAATAGCATCAATCAAATCCCTAAAAGATTCTAATTCCTCCATAATAACTTCCTCTTCAGTAAAACCACTACTTAATTCCCCATCAACACTTAAAGTATCAGGTCCCCTACCAACAACACGTTCAACACCATCACGTGAAAATATATCCTCAGCAACCTTATCATGAACAAAACTACGACCCGGAATAATAACAGAATCTTTAACCTGACTTAAATCAACAGATTCAAAATCTTCCTGAGTCATTAAACAAGCAATCTCCTTATCAGTACCAATAACATTAACATTATTAGCACCAATCTTTTTAAACACTTTACTAATAAATGGTGCAGCTAACTTACTAGTAATAATAGTTGCCTCACCAGTAACCTCTTTAAGAAATTGTAAATACTCCTCATTACCATCACGAGCAATAATAAATGGAGCATTAATAGTAGGATCACCTAAAGGAGTTCCAGTAACTCTTAAATCATACTCCTTATTAATTTCCTGAACAAGCAATGAAAACTCATCAAGACTTTGAGAGTTAACATCCCCAACAATTGGAGAATTACCTAAAATAAGACCCTGATTAGTACTATTAGCAAATCTCATTAAAAGTAAAGCTTTAGCACCCCACTCCTCTAAAGATTCACAAGTTTTACATAAAACTTCACCATCATTCACCCCAGGAATAATAACACTTGCAGCATAAAGATTAGCACTTTCAGCAAAAAGTTTAGCAGATTCAAGAGAAGCCTCAGGACTAGGATCCTTAACCCATTCCTTACGTAAACCAATATCATTAGCAAATAAAGTGAAAGTAACCTCATCAACACCAAGATTCATTAATCTTGAAGCCATCTTAGAATCATCAATCCCTTTACCACTAGTATAACCAAGATGTGATTTAAGTCCAAACTGATTAATTCCAGCTACCAATTCTTCAAGTTGAGGATAACAACTAACATCCCCACCACCTGAAATATTCACTTTAAGTTCTTTATCACTTGTTTGATTCATCATCATAGCAGTTTGAATCTCATTCATAACAAGAAATGAAGGTTTAAACTCTGAACCTGTCTCACAAACACCTTCACCACAATGTTTACAACCTACAGTATTTGGAGGACAGTACCTACAACCTAAAGGTTCAATAGGTTTTACTTTACGAAAATAACAATATTTACAAAATCCTCTACAATCTTTTCCAGGAATTCCACCAACATCAGCTACTATTTGCATAAGAATCTTTTATATAATTTCTAGTTAAAATAAATAATCCCTCTACTAAAAAAATAAATGTGTAAGTTTTATTTTTTTGGTAAGAGTTTTAATAAAACCATTTCACTATTTGTACCTAAACGTAATGGTGGACCCATAGTACCTACACCTGTAGATACAGATAAATAACTAGTCTTCTCTCCTTGATTATTAATGAATAATCCTTTACAAAATGGGAAAAACTTTCCAACCCATAAATTTGCAGGATAAAATTGTCCACCATGAGTATGACCAGATAATTGAATATCAAAACCATATTTAATAAATTCCCCCCAGTGTTGAGGTGCATGATAAACTATTATATTATTATCTTCAAGATTAATATTAAACTGATTAAATGATTTTTCTGGATTTTTAAAACTATAATCTAAACCATATATATTTAAATCTTTAAATGTACAGTAATTATCACTTAAAATATAGATTCCAGCATTTTCACAAGCCACGTATACATTATCTATTCCAGGATAATAATCATGATTTCCAGGTGTGAATATTACAGGTATTTTACTATTTTTAAATTCATTAAAATCATCTTTTCCTATACTTGTTGATCCATCAGCTAAATCTCCACTAATTATTACAAGTTGAGCCCCTTTATTTGCTAAGTGATTAATTTTTTTAACAATTTTTTTAAGTAATCCTTGATTTCTATAGGTCCCATAATGAATATCAGATATATGGATAATGTTTAGTTCTTCTTTTAAGTTTTCAATTTCTAATTCATATCCAATGACTTTAATTTTATGAGCATTATAATAAGCATAAAATCCTATTAAAAACACCACAAGATATATACTAAGTGTAATAATTTTAGGTATTATTACAAAATATGAAATTAAGTATAAAATTATCATTACAAACAAGAAAATAAGAGACGGCCATTTCCATGATTCCAAAACAACCATAATAGAACGTGTCACATTATTAGAATTATATAATTCAATATATGAAAAGATTAAAGTTAAAACACATACACCAACACTTAAAAACATAATTATATTATTATCAGGACTACCAATCAAAGCCCACATAGCTTTTAATAAAAAATAATTATAAAAACTTAAAATAATTGAAGGGAAAACTGAATTTAAAATATAACGTTCCTTTAAACTTTCCACAAAAAACACCAAAAAAAATATATAATTTAATAGAATAAGAAAAAGTATAAAAAATTTTTATAAAATTTATTTAAACTAAAGAACTTTCATTTAAAAGACGAACTAGAATATAATCATACATATGAGATTTTTCAACACTAGCTATATCCTTTAATTTTTTATCATCAATCATAACATTTTCAATGACTTCATGATACTTATCATAATCCAATTTAACACGTAAACCACTAATTTGACTAGTTACAGGTGTTGGACTAATTACTTCATGGATTGCTGGAACTTGAGATTCAATCTCATTTTTAACAAGTATACTTGGGAATAATGGAGGGTCTTGAGCTAAATCTTTTTTTAAAATTGTTAATTGATCTTCAACAACATCAACTAATCTTTTCAAAGCACGAATATCTGGTCCTCTTTTTAATCTACGAGGTATACGACCTAAACCTGAAACATAAGCATCAGCTCCAGGTAAATCTTCTAAATCTATTTCTGGAGATCCTGTAACAATAACTGGTATGTCTATATCATCATAAAGGAAAGATTTATCAATAATACAATCTTTAAAACTTCCAAGAGCAAAAATAGCTATATCATGTTCCTCAATTAAATCTTTTTCAATTTCTGAAATTCCAGAGGTACCTTTACCATGACCACGAGCTAAACCGATCATATTATCTTTTGCACCATAACGACGTAAATATTCACTAATATCACATGCTGCATGAGGTAGGTGATGTCTTGCAAGAGTTGGAGATACAATAGCAATTTCAGTTCCTGCCATAGGTGCAACTGTTATTTCACCAAGAATTTCTTTAGCTTTTTCTTTAACTTTATCAACATCTTCCATTGGAACAGCCATATTAATGATTAATTCCATTTGTAAAACGTTTTCTTGAAGAATAAACCCACCTAAATCTTCAATGAGTTCTTTTAATTCTTCGCTTCTATGAACTCCACCTTCATATGTTAATGTTTCATACATACTATTAAAATCTCCCTAAAAAAAAATTTTACTAAATAAATTACAGATAATTATATTATATAATATATTATTATATTAATAGAATATAAAAATTTTTTTAAAAATTAAATATTATTTAATATAATATTATACCGTGTGACTGCACGTTCTAATGGATTATTAGGTACATTAGAATGTGAGGCCACCTTAATTAATTTACAATCCTTATTTTCCATGCTTATTTGATTTGAAAGGTAATCTGGATAAATTACAATATTATAATCTGTATTCTCATCATTTATTATATTAAAACCTAAATCACATACAATGTCTTTTAAAAAATTTGAGTATACTTTAACATTAATGTCTTTATTCTCATAGCGTATATTATCTAAATTATTTATTATATTATAAGCATCCCTATTATTTTTAAATATTTTTTCTATAGTTTCCTCATCAATATCTGTTTTAAATATTTGAGATATTTTATTAATTGATTCTTTGATTTGTTTAAATGTGTTTAAACTTATATTTATAGAATCCATATTAGTTTCCCTTTCAGCTAAAACTATTGCTATATCCATATTTTTTTCTGTATCTGGAAACTTATTTACAGTATAGTCACATATACCTGCCCATAGTACAATTTTTTCACACATTGGAGTTACAACTATTTTCATATTATGATGTCACCATTAAAAAAAGATAAAATAAAAATTTTTTTTAAATAATTATTATTAAATGATTTTTCATTTTTTTATAAATACTTTATTGTTAAATAATATTTAATTCTTAATATATATTAATAATTATTATTATTTTAATTAAATTTTAAAGGAAAAAAGGAAATGAAAGTAACATTAAGTCTTGAGAAAACCCAAAGTAAAGATGTGAGCATTGTAGTAGATGCCTTAAGAGCAAGCGCCACAATGACCATAGCATTCAATAACTTTAAAAAAGTAATCCCAGCATTCACACCAGAAGAAGCAAGAAAAATTGCAAAAACTGAAAATGCAGTACTTGCCGGGGAAAGATTAGGGAAAAAATTAGAGGGATTTCAAATAGGAAACTCCCCTGAAAAAGTTGAAAATTACAAAACAGATAAAGACACATTAGTCTTAACAACAACTAATGGAACAAGAATAATGGAAGCAATGAACTCAACTGTATTAATAGGTAGCTTTATAAATGCAAAAGCTGTGGCTAAAAAAGCAGTTGAAATAGCAAGCACAGAAATAGACCTTGTAATGGCTGGAAGAAAACATAATTTTGCCTTAGAAGATTACCTTGCTTGTGGTGAAATATTGTACTGGATAAAAAAAGAATTAAAAAGTACAGATGAAATAAGTGAATATGCAATAGGAAGCATTCTTGCATCACGAGATGAGGAAAACTTCACTGAATCAATACTAAACACTCACTCCAGTCAAGTCCTAAAAAAATTAGGACACACTGAAGACATAAACTACTGCATAAAGAAAAATATAACAAATAATGTAGTAATGTATAAAAATAAAAAATTAGAATTGATCTAAAAAAAATAAGTTTTATATACTTATAAAGATATTATTTAAATAGTTAATAAAATAAAACATGATAAATTAAAGATTTTTCTTAATTTATAAAAAATATAATACCACCCCCCCCATAAAATTTTTTTATAAAAAAAGAAGAATAATTTAAAAAATATATTTTTAAGAGTTTTTACCTATGAAAAGAGAATGTTTAACAATAATTGGAACAGCTCACGTATCCTCAGATAGTGTGGAAGAAGTTAAAAACACTATCTATGAATTACAACCAGACGTGGTTGGAATAGAATTAGATTATGGACGATACGATAGATTAATGAAAGAAAGAGCTGGACTCGTTGATGATGAAGAATCAATCCACATCAAACAAATAATAAAAGAAAACAAAGTCGGATTATTCTTCGCAACCACCATACTCTCATATATTCAAAACAAAATCGGGGCAAACTTAGATGTTAAACCTGGTTCTGAAATGATAGCAGCAGCAGATGCAGCAAATGATTTAGGAATAAAAATCGCCCTACTCGATCGTGACATAAACATAACACTTCAAAGAACCTTAAACAATATGAGTTTTTGGGAAAAACTTAAATTCCTCTTCAGCACAGTAACAAGTTTCTTCTCAGGTGACGATGAAACCGAAGAAATAGACATTGAAGAGTTAAAAAACGAGGAAACCTTAGAAGAAGTAATGGAATATTTCCAAGAAGTATCCCCTGGAGCTTACCATGCACTCGTACAAGAAAGAGACGCATACCTTGCAAACAGTATACGATCTATTGAAGAAGATAAAGTAATAGCAGTTGTAGGTGCAGGACACCAAGACGGAATAAATCGTTACTTAGATAATCCAGAAACAATACCACCAATTAGTGAAATAACTAATACTGAAAAAAAAGGTGGAATACCATGGCTTAAAATAATCTTAGCAATGATACCAATACTATTCGTTGTGATATTTTTTCTTGCATTTATAAAAGGTATTAAAATTGAATGGAACATAGCAGAATTCATCATAATAAGTATGATAATGGGATTTGTAGGATCCATATGTAGTGGTAGTAAAATTCAATCCGCACTCGTTGGAGGAGTAGTTGCACCATTAACAATAATCCACCCATTACTTGCAGCAGGATGGTTCAGTGGTTTAACTGAATTAAAATATCGTAAAGTTCGTAAAAAAGATATTAAAAACTTAAATGATATTAACTCTTTAAGAGATTTATGGAATAATAATATATTCAGAGTATTACTTGTAGTGATTGGTACTAATTTAGCTGTAAGTATAGCAACACTTGTAATCTTACCATCACAAGTATTCATACCACTATTCTTTAAAATATTCTAAAATCAATTACTACTTTTTTTATTTTTTCACACATTGTTTTATAATTTAATATAAATGGCTCTGTCAAAAACTTATGTGTTTTGATTTTTTGAAAGTTTTGGCTTATAATTTTTTTTAAGCTTTAAAATTGTTTTATTTTTGATTTAGAAATAGTAAATTTAATATATTAAGTGGAGCTAATATATTTATATGACTAAAACAAAAATAAAAGCTCCATGTTATACTATGGAACCAATACAATTTAAACTTTACGATTTTTGTGAAGAGTTTTCTGGTTTTAGATCTGATGTGTCTAAAAAGTTGATTGGATGTCAAGAGATGAGTCCTAATTTGATTCGTCTTGAAAAAAATGGTAAGATAATATTTAGCAATAGTAATGCTGTTTGTCCAGTGTGTGGGTCTAACCATAGTCGTAAAAATGGTAAAATAGAACGTGAATTAATATTTTTGAATAAAGGAACTGAAACTTGTATTGTTCAAAAGTATAAATGTAAAAATTGTGGTAATGTATTTAATGCTGATTTATCCTCCATAGTTGAGGTTAATCGGAATAT
>DAGJ01000021.1:0-287 GCA_002495685.1 Methanobrevibacter sp. UBA412 | reverse complement strand
ATTTTATTAGGCTTTGAATATGAAATGGATAATGATTTTTATAGTCTTTCGGGTTATTACTTATTTGATGCTTTGTGGGTTAAAATTAACAGCACATGGAATTATCCTTTGGCCTTATTCGACCTACAAAGTAATACTATTGTTTCCTATGATTTAGCCTCTTCTGAGTCAGAAAAAAGTATTTACAAGTTTTTAAGCGAATCTACTTACAATCAAGATCGTAAATATATTGTAACTGATTTGAAACATGAATATCGCCAACCCATACGAAAATTAGGTTTTAAACA
>DAGJ01000018.1:63117-63326 GCA_002495685.1 Methanobrevibacter sp. UBA412 | reverse complement strand
TGAAGTCAATTTTATGGTGTTTTCTATTTAATCTTTTTATTGGATTTTGTAGTGATTGTTAGGATTGTAGTAATTCTGGTTTGGTGTTTACAGTTTAGGGTGAAAATGTATTGAATTTTATTTATTAATTAATTATCTTATTATTATTTGATCAAAACTTTTTTTTTGTTTTGATTTTTCATGTTTATTTAGGCTTGGCGGCCATAGCA
>DAGJ01000018.1:0-62781 GCA_002495685.1 Methanobrevibacter sp. UBA412 | reverse complement strand
ATGGGAATTTCATTTCGCTGCCAATTCATTTTATAATTACTAATTTTATTATTCCAATTTTTATACTAATTTTTATATATTCTTTAAAAAATGTTATATACTATTTTTAATATATTTATTATTGTCGTATCATTAATTTTTTTTAGTGAACAATGATATAGGTATTTTTTATGAGATAAAGTTATATTTTTTTACCATCTGTGACTAAATTAATAACCTAACATTGCACAGGCTGCCTGTTTCGAGGGTTGCTCGAGGAGGGAAGGGTAATCTACCTATGATTCATGAGAGTTAGTATACGGGTAATATTTAGTCATAATCTATTTATTTAGGTTATGACTTTTTTTTAAAAAAAATAGTATGTTTTTATTTTCTTTCTTTTTTTATAAAGAAATTATAAACACTTATTAATGCTACAAATAAACTTATTGTAAATCCAATAAATCCTAAAAATGGATAACCCATTATCATTAAACCTTTATTTGTTATCATTACTAATGATGATCCCATTAACAATGCAGCTAATATGATTGACATTGATACCATATCTGTAGCACGTGAAAGGCCTTTAGGTTCTATTTCTATTTCTATTTTACCTTCTTCAATTTTGTATAACATACTTGTTGCAAATTTTGGTAAAATTTTCATTATATGTTCTACTTCTATGATATTGTGTTTTATATAATCTACTCCACGATGTGGACTAAATTTGTCTAGTAATATTTTTTCTGCTAGTGGACTTAATACTTTAACTACATTAAATTCAGGATCTAAAGCTAATCCTGTTTCTTCTATCATTCCTATTCCTCGTGCCATTAATACAAATTCTCTTGGTAGGGCAACATTATAATCTATCATTAAGTTAATTAAATCTGTCATTCCACCTTGCATTTTTTGTAATTCTGCACCATAATATTTTGCTATTAAATCATTTAAATCATATTTTAAGGATTTTATATCTGTTTCATCAGTTAATATGTCCATATATCTTAATTGGTTTATCATATTATCTGCATCTTTTGATATTAAAAATAGGAATAGTTCGGCTAAGTTTTCACGGAATGTTGTATCCATCCATCCCATCATTCCTTCATCTAAATAACATACTATGTTATTATTTAAAATGTATATGTTTGCAGGGTGTGGGTCTGCGTGGAAAAATCCATCTATTAAAATTTGTTTAAAATAGGATTTTACTCCTCTATTTGCTATTAATTTAGCATCATATCCTTCAGGATTTTCTATTACTTCTGATACTTTTTTTCCTTTAATAAATTCCATTGTTATTAATTTTTTTGTGGAATATTCTGGGTATCCTTTAGGTATATAAATTCCATAATCATCTTTGAAATTTTCTCTAAATCTTTGCATATTTGAAAGTTCTTGGTTATAATCTATTTCTTTGTTTAGGGATCTTTCAAATTCTTTTTCGATAGCGGGTAAGTTTAAAGTTTTTGCTCTGTATATATATTTGTCTATACGTTTAGCGAAGAATCTCATTAAGTTTAAATCAGTTTTTATTATTTCTTCTAATCCTGGTTTTTGTACTTTTACTACAACTTCTTTTTTTTCTTTTTTTAGGGTTGCATGATGTACTTGTCCTATACTTGCTGTTGCAATTGGTGTTTCATCAAAATCTGAGTAAATTTCTGTTAAGGGTTTTTCTAATTCTGTTTCTATTTGTGTTTTTATTTCATCAACTGGTATGGCAGGGTTATTATCTTGTAATTTACTTAGTTCATCCGCCATTTCATATCCTACTAAATCTGGACGTGTACTTAATGTTTGGCCTAATTTTATGAAAGTTGGTCCTAATTCCTGGAAACTTTTTCTTACTCTTATTGCAAGTAAGTTTGTATTTGCTTCTAATTCTTCTTCTTCACTACTTTTTTTCTTAAATGGATTTTTGTGTGATAGTTTTGCGTGTTCGTTAATATGTTCTAATCCATTTTTCCGCAGTACTTTGATTATTTCGTTTAATCTTTTTAGATTAGGATTTCTTGTGTTGCTTGTAACTTTCATTTTTATCTTTAGGCCTTTAATTTATATTTATTTAATTTTTGTTGTTTTTGTATTTTATTATTTTCTTTTTAAAATTTTTTAAGTATTTCTCCATATACTTCTTTTAATTTTCCGTGTGAGTTTTCATATATTCTTTTTAGAATAAGTTCAGGTGTACTTTTTGCTAGAAGATTGATTTGTGGAGTTCTATTCACTATTAAATTATAGTTTTTATCTAATCCTTTTGCTTCTATTCCATCTATACGTACTTTTGTGTAATTACTTAATTCTTTTGCCATATGGGTTACTATTATTCCATATGATTCTGTTTCTTTTAACATTTCAATGAAACTACTTATTATTTTCACTGCTGCTTCTAATTCTGTTATTCCTTCTAATTCATCTAATAATACTAATTTTTTATGATTATTTGTTACTATTGGCATGAATACATTAAGAAATGATTCAAATGCTCCTGCATCTAATGATCTTCCTTTGCTAAAGTAATATATTTCATTTAATATTTTTACTTCTGCTTCTTTTGCAGGTATAGGTAAACCCATTTGGGTCATTATATTTATTTGACCGATTGTTTCTAGAAGTGTTGTTTTTCCTCCACTATTTGCCCCAGTTAATAATGCTATATTATCTTCAGGGGATAAGTGATAATCTATTTTTTGGATATTTTGATTTAGGGCTAAATTTAAGTTTATTCCTTGTGTTATTTTTAAATTTTCACTTATTTTGGGTTTGTTTAAATTGTATGTGTATGCGAAACTTCCTAATGTGAATTCATAATCAAATTTTATAGTTTCTTCTATTTCCTCTTCAGCTTGTTTTCTGATATTATATAATTGGGATGCTATTGTTATTTTTTTATCATATAAATTTGTTGTTTTGATATTTTCTTGTTCTTGGTTTATTCTTTCTAATTCTTCTTTATCTATTTCGATTGGATATTTTTTTATGTAAGGATCAAAGTCAATATGGGTAGCTTCTAATAATTTTTCTTTACCTTTACTTATAATCTCTTCAAATATTTCCTCTATTTTTTTAGGTAAATCATTATTTAATAAATCGAGGACTTCATCTCCTCCAATATCAACATTTTTTATACTATTTTTTAACTCTTCATCCATATCTTGCTTAACATTTAAAACAATTTCTTCAATATTTATATCATTACTTTTAAAATCATCCAAATCACTTAATAAAGGTTCAACACAATCACAAACACTATTTAAGCCTAAAATATTACGAATTTCAAAAATTTTTTCAAATAATTCTCTATTATTATCAAAATAATCAATTACCATTTCGGGAACAATCTCATAAACAGGAGATTCATGACTAATCATAATAACATTACCCATATCACCAAAATCCAAGAAACCTTCATTATAAACATAAAAAATTACTTCATAATCTCTAATTTCATCAGCAAACAATTGGGAATTACTAGCAACAACAATAGGATAATACTTATTTAAATTCAAATCAGTTAAATAATTCCCATCTTCCTGAGATTCCACAACAATAACTTTACTTGGATCATAAGAACCTTTAACTTCTTCTGGTTCTCCTAAATTTTTCATTAAAACTTTTAAATCATCAATAGGTAAATGACTAATTTTATCCTTAGCTTCCATTACAAAATCTAAATGCCTATTAATCTTATTAATATCTGTTGTAGGGGACAATAATTGGACACGATTACGACTATAATTTGTATTAGAAAAATTTAAAATTTTACTTATAATCTCTTCATACAAAACATGAGCCCTTTCACTTTTTAAAAATTTCTCTTGAGGGTTTCCTAATAAACTATTCATAATTTGAATAGCTTTTCTTTGTGAAATACCATCAATTTTACTTAATTGCTCCAAATCTAGGTTTTCAACGATTTGGGAAAGATTTTCCTTTCCCCCAACACTATTTAATATTTTCTTAGATAATTTAGTTCCTACACCATCAATTTGTTCTAAATCCATTGCCATAATAAATAACCTACAATAATTAAATCGCTGTTTAAAATCCACGAGTAAAATTTCCACTACTAATATTAGGAGAATACTTCTTAATACTATTTAAATTATTTTTAGAAACATCATCAAGGTTAATAGCATCTTTATATATTTTCCCAATATTATTAACATAATCTATATTTTTCCATCTAGCATCTATACTGAAATTATTAACACCACTATCTTTAAAAAAATCAACTTCATTAATAAGACATAAATCTTGATAATTTAACATCATTACACCATCTTCATTAAGTGGACGATAAAGAGAATATTTATTCTTATTTTTATCATTTAAGTAAACATTATTAATCTCATTATTTGGATTATCCAATTTTTTAAGGGAATTCTTTATATCATGTGGAAGAATATTTTTTCTACTAATTAATGATTCCATATTTCCATGGATAAGAATTTCTAAAACTGGAAACTCTTTATTATAACTATTAAAAATATTCTTAAAATCTTTTTTACTTAACTCCGGGGAAATAGTAAGTAATTTGAAATTATTTAACTTTTTAACACTTTCACTATTAGAAATATTTAAATGATATGTTCCATAAATTTCAATTTTAAATTTATCCTTTAAGTATTCACCAATCCCTAAATTAGAAATCATTATTGAAGGAACTGTGCTTACTTTTGAAAGAATTCCACAAACTTTAACCAAATCTTCAAATAATTCGTCATGGACTATACTTGGCCACATCCAAATAAAATTACAATTTTTTTCAGCACAAATTCTATTAGCTTCTTTAATAATATTAACACAATAACTAATATCTAAACTTTTATGTTCATCTATTAACTTACTATTTTTTGTTGGAATATCAAAATATATATTATTAAAAATATTTTCATTTAAATTTTCTAAAACTGTTAAATTATTAATGTATACATTTAAGTTTTTATCTATTGATTTATTATTTATTGAGATTTGATTCTCTTTTTTAAGATATTCCTTAATCTTTTCTTTTGAATTTTTAAGATCCCTATTTTTAGGAAGATATGTACCTAAAATTTTTTCTTCAGCTTTTTTGAAAAAATTTCTTCTTAATTGATTCAAATCACTTATAGGAGTAAATAAATTTCTATTTATTCTCCCTACTTCTACTGTTTCTAAATAATAAGGCAAATCACTAATTTTGCTGATTTGTTTTTCTATAGTTTTTTCATTAATAGGTCGGTTTTTAGCTGTTTCCCAAGGTTTCAATCCTTTTTGTTTAACTGTTACAAGTTCACCATTACTTAATTTAATAGTTCCTTTTATTATTGGATAATTTTCTTTATCCACATTAAATTTTATGTGAAGTGTAGATTTTCTAAAACCTTGACTTTGAGAATCATGCTCTAATTCTTTTAATGTTTTATTAACACTATTTCTTTTGTTTAAATAAACTTTACATCCTTTTTCAATGTTTATATAAGGTTTTTTGTTTTCCCTAACTTTTTGAACTATAAGAACTTTACCTTCCACTTTTTCTTTTATTAATCTATTTTTTTTCCAATAAGCTTTAGATTTTTTAAAATGGGGATTTCCACTAATATCAAAACCATAAGTATGAGTTTTACTATCTTTCTTTAAAGGAGTTCCTTCAATAACTAAACCATCACCTTTTTGGGGGATATGGATTAAATTTTCGTTTAATTGTATGAAAAATTTTCCAGATTCTTTATCAAATTCCTGAATTTTTCCAATATATAATCCAATATGGCTGGGATTATCAATATTCATTATCTTATTAGAATCCTCATTATTAAATAAATGTCCAGTACTTAATTTTCGATTAAAAACTAAACTTAAATCTTCATGACCTTTTTGTGTTGTGAATTCTTTGTCCTTACTTCTTCTTCGTAACTTATTTAAAGATTGACGATATGTACTAGTTGTAATCATAACATATTCTTTATTACGCATACGCCCTTCAATTTTTAAACAATCCACTCCAATATCACTTAAAACATCTAGTTTACCATATAAACTTAAATCTTTAGGACTTAAAAAATATTTTCCATCATTATTTCCTAATTTGTAAAAATTACCATTACAACTATCAGCAGTTAAAGTATAAGCTTGTCTACATGGTTGTGCACAAGTACCACGATTACCACTACGCCCTCCAATAAAACTACTAAATAAACATCTTCCACTATAAGAGTAACATTGAGCTCCATGAACAAAAAATTCAACTTCTAATCCTATTTTATGCGCTTCTTGAGTCATATCTTTTAATTCATTTAAAGTTAATTCTCTAGGTAAAACCACACGACTAATACCACTTTTTTTCGCCCATTTTAAATCATTTATATTTTCAATATTCATTTGTGTACTAGCATGAATATTAAAATCTGGAATAAATTCATGAATTAATTTCATTAAACCTATATCTTGGATAAGTACACCATCAACACCTAAAGAATATAATTCATAAACATATTTTAAACATTCCCCTAATTCTTCCTCTTTAATTAAAGTATTTACAGTAATATAAACTTTAACATTATGCATATGTGCATATTCCACACTTTTATTTATTTCTTCAATTGTAAAATTATCTGCATACTTTCTAGCACCATAATTCTTACCAGACAAGTATACACTACTTGCACCAGCTAAAACCGCAATTTTTAAATGTTCTACATTACCTACAGGAGATAATAATTCAGGTATTTTCATAAGTTGTACTCCAATTTTTTTATACTATAACTATTTTATATATTTTAAACTATAAAATTATATTATATGTATATTGTTTTTGAGGGAATTGATGGTAGTGGTAAATCAACACAAATAAATTTACTAAAAAATTATCTTGAAAAAAATGGTTTAAAAGTTGAATGTGTTGTGGAACCTACTGATAAAACTGTTGGTAAAGTAATTAGAGAAATTTTAACTCATGAAGATTCAACTACAAGTAATGTGCAAAAAACATTAGGTTTACTTTTTGCAGCAGATAGAATGCAATTAATGAACACTATTGAATCATATGAAAAAGAGGGTAAAATAGTCTTAAGTGATAGATCATTTTACAGTAGCTTAGCTTACCAAGAACCACAAGATTGGATATATGAAATTAATAAATTTGTTAAAAATCCTGACATGGTTTTATACTTAAATATCGATTTGGATAAAAGTCTTAAACGAACAACTGGAATTGATGAATTTGAAAATAAAGAATTTTTAACTAAAGTTCAATGTAACTATGAAAATTTATGTAGAAATCATAATTTTAAGATTATCAATGCAAACAATGGAGTTAATCTTGTAAGTAGAGACATTCAAAAAGCAGTTGCACCATTATTTGATATTTGTGTAAATAACATTAGATAAGATAAATAAATAATTATTGTAATTGAGGAATAATATCATATGTTAAATTTTTTAGAAATAGATGAAATTGATTGGAAATTAATATGCATTGGTGGAATTGTAACATTTATTATATCTTACATTTTAAGTTTTGTGTTACAACAATTTTCTATTAATGGTTTATTATTATTACTTGTGTTAATTGGAATTATAATTTTTTCAACACATATTAATAAACCTAATGTTGGAAAAGGAGTTATTCATGGAATATTAATGGGATTAATTTCTGGAATCTGTTCTGTTATTGTTGGAACACTTTTAGTAACTATAGAATATAATTTTATATTAAATGTGCTTTTACTTCTTTTAACTTATATTCCAATGTACTTACTAGTTGGATTCCTTGGTGGTTTAATAGGTGTAGAAATATCCAGTTTAATATCTAAAAAAAGAAAAAGTTAAGAAAAATAATATATGTTTAATTTTCTAATTCTTTTAATCTTTTTTTTATTGAATCAGTCATAAAATCTTTAGCTTTTTCTAATTCTTCTTTAGTCCCTATAAGTTTAGGACCATATTCAGTTTGTTTTAATTTAACTTCAAATTTATCAATAGTGTGTGCTAAGACTTGTTCTCCAACACCATTAGGTAATCTCATTTCGTATTCTTCAGCATCCATTATATCAACTCAAACATTTTAATTAATAATTATTATATTATTCCAAATATACTTTTTTTTTATTCTTCCATGAATTCACGTACAGGTTCTAAAAATTCTATTAAGAAATCACTAACACCATTTTTTAAGTCCATAGGATGTAATTCACTAGCACTAAATTGTTTTATTAATTCTTCGTGAGTTAATTCTAAATTTCCACCAAATTTTTCGGGACGACTAATTTTAATAGTTTCTTGGTTAGGGAATAAAAAGTTTTCACAAATTTCAATCATAGGATTATTTTCAATTTCTCCTTTAGGACAATATCCTTTATTAATTTTCTTCTTAATATCTTTAGGGGTATCATCAACAGCAATAAAGTTACCTTTACTACTACTCATTTTATCATCACCATCAGTACCATGTAATAAAGGAGTATGTATACAAACAGGAGCTTTTTCCCCTATTTTAGGTAATGTTTCACGTGCTAACATTTGAATTTTTCTTTGTTCCATTCCACCTAAAGCAACATCTGCTTTCAAATAAGCCATATCTGCGGTTTGCATAAGTGGATAAATTGTACTAGCAACTTTTGGATTGTCATCATGACGACTAACTTGATCCATACTACGTTTAGCTCTTTTTAATGTAGTTAATGTAGCTAATTGGTAAACATTATTAGTATATTCTGGTTCAGTTTGATATGAAGAACCTAAAACATATTCAGTTTCAGAGTCTAAACCTAAAGCTTGGAAACATTTTTTATTATATTCTGCAGTAACTTTAATATCTTCAAGATTACCTTTTCCATTTAAGTAAGCATGATAATCTGCAAGTAATATTTTTATATGAAAACCCATTTTTTGTAATTGTTTTAATTTCATTATTGTAATTGCATGACCTAAATGGATTTTACCAGAAGGCTCATAACCAGTATAAGCTATTGGTTTTTCATTATCAAATAATTCTATTAATTCTTCTGGTTCTATAATTTCAAGTGTTCCATTTTGGATTATTTCTAATTTTTCTTGATTACTCATAAAATATCACTAAAATTCTTTTCATTTATAATAAGTAAACTTGGCCTTCTAATTTAATAGTATCTACTTCTTGACCAATATTAATGTTATTAAATTTATCATTCATTTCTAAATCAACTGTAGTATAATCATCAGGATCTAAAATTTGTATCATACTAGGAGATTTATCCGTAACAATACTTTGTTTTACCTTTGTATTTTTTTCAAGTAATTTTACTTTAGTACTGTTTTTCCACTGGATATTAAAATCTTTTCTGTCTTGAAGATTTTCGCAGTGAATATTATGTCCACTAATATGTGTAATTTCTAATATTTTATCCTCAAATTTTACAAAATCACCAATTTCGTATTCGGGTAATCTGAATGAAATCCATATACGATATAAACCTTTTCCTGTAGATTTATCTTCACTAATTAATCTTGGAGATTCTTTACTTTCTCCACCAATTTCATTTTTTAAATTATTAATTATTTTTTTTGCTGTTTTATATGAACCAATATAATAATCAAACCCTTCTTTAGGGGTTAATATTTGGGGAATATAAGCTAATTTATCTTTTTTGGCTTGTTTATTGATTGTATGTTGTACTACCCCTTCAATTTTATTAAGTTCTTCTTGTTTTATTTCTCGATTATCTGCTCTTAATTGTATTACTGCTTCATAATAACCTGATTCTTTTTTACTGCAATTAGGGCATACGTTATGATTTAATTTAACATTAACATTATAAATTTCATTTATATCGGTGTTTAACACGTTTCCATTAACTATTACTTCACATTCAGCTATAGTTCCACGCATTTGAAGAATTTCTAAGTCAATTATAGGATTTTCAGTTAATTCATCAATTTTTATAGCATCTTCAATAGCTCTATAAATTATTTCTTCTTCAGGTATTTCTTCATCAATCCATTGTCCTTGGAAAAGTTTAGCATTACAATGTTTACAAATTATAACATCAATATTTTCAGGGATTTTTATCATTTGGTATGTTTTTAAAAAACAGTTTTTACACACGCCATTGATTAATGGTTCTTCGGTATTTCCACATTCTGGGCAAAACATAATAATCAAAATAGTAAAAAAAGATAACTTTTTTTTAAAAAAAGTTAATATAGGAGATTTTATCTCCTTAAATTGGTTTTAAAGGTGCTCTTGCACCACAAGCTGCACATTTAAGTATGAATATACGGTCTTCTCTAATAATTTTTGTATCTGGTCTGTTACATTCGTGGCAGATAACATATTTTTCCACATATTCATCTATTCTTTCATTAATAAGGAAATGGTTGAATTTTCCTTGTAATATTGCTCTTTGACCTTCTAAGTTTCCAGCGGTACCTAATTCACGTAATAAAAATTTTAATATGTGTTGAGGGTCTCTGTTTAATACTTCAGCTACATCTTTGAAGTTTTGTATGAAAGTACGATTTCCTTGTATTACACTGTATGCTTTAGGTACTTTGAATCTTTTTGTTTCAAAAACTTCAGGAGGTAGTTGGTCTATTGCACGATCTAGTAATTTATTATAGTCATCCATGATTTATCTCTCCATTAATCTATATTTTTAATTTTTCATGAAAAAATTTGTTAAAAAAAATAATATTTTGTTTAAAAAGTTATCAATAAAAATATAATATATAAATTTAGTTTTTTATATTATATTAAACTATTGTATAAATAATTATTATATAAATAAAATTTTATTTTTTATAAAATTTTTTTTAGACTTTTTTTAATTTTCCAGCATTAGGTTCGAATATAACTCCTCTAGATTTAAGATTTTTAATCATTTGATTTAATTTTTCTTCACCAACATCATAATCTTCTAACATTCTTTGTTTTAAAATGTTTATTGGAGCATTACCTTCAAATTCAGATTGTAATTCAGTAATTACTTCAATTACAACCTGTAATTTGTCCCGATCTGATTTAGGTGTACGGCCTTCTACTTTATCAATATCTATTTTCCCTGTTTCAGGATCGTATCCTACTTCTTTAAGACATGCTTGTTGTAACTTTATAGCTTTTTCAGCATCTTCAGGTTCCACATACTCTTTTAATCTAATTTTAGCACTAGCTTCTGCTAAACGGATAATTGCTTCTAATTGTCTTGCAGTTATTGGTACTGGTGCTTCTTCTTCTACTGCACCACTTCTCATACTAACATAAAATTCTTCTAATACTTCATTTGCTTCATCTGTTAATTTTGGGTTAGCATTTTTACGTGCATATGCAATATATTTTCTTAGTAATTCTGGTTCTATTTCATAATTTACATTGTTCTCTTTATGAATTGTTAATATATGTTTTGCTAGTTCCCTATCGTTTTCTACATTTGGTTTATCTTCTATGATGAACATTAAATCGAATCTGCTTAAAATTGGGGAAGGTAAATCTATTTGATCTGCTACTGTTTTATATCGGTCAAATCGCCCAAATTTTGGGTTTGCTGCTGCAAGTACACTACAACGACTGTTTAATGTTGCCATTATTCCTGCTTTTGCTATACTTACAGTTTGTTGTTCTAATGCTTCGTGAAGTGCACTTCTATCTTCAGCTCGCATTTTATCCAATTCGTCGACACAAACATTACCTTGATCCCCAAGTACTAATGCACCTGCTTCAAGGGACCATCCTCCAAGTTCATCTCTAACTGCGGCTGCGGTTAATCCAGCACCTGTTGTACCTTTACCACTAGTATATATACTTCTAGGAGCTAATTTGGATACATATTTTAATATTTGAGATTTTCCTATACCTGGATCCCCTACTATTAAAATGTGTATATCTCCCCGTAGTCTAGTTTCATCTTCTAAGATTTTTGCAGATCCTCCGAAAAGTTGTAATGCTATTGCTTCTTTTACTTCTCGATATCCTTTAATACTTGGAGCTGTGGATTTGATAATTTTATTGTATATGTCAGGATCTTTACTTAATTCTAAAATTTCTTTTTCATCTTCTTCGCTAAGTGATAATTCTTCAAATTCTTGTTCTAATGGTTCAATGTAATTTACATAGATATAATTTTTAAATTTTCCGCTACGTTCTTCTCTGAATGTTTTAAGTGTTCCAGTTATTCTTACTTTATCTCCAGGATTTAATTTATCAACTAAATCATCTTCAAGAACCATCAACATTTGTTTAGGTTCTGTTCCTCCTGATAAGTTTTCTAATGGTTCTTGCATACGTGCTGTTTGTGTGTCTATGTATTTACTTTCCCCCTCTAAAAGTCTAAAAGATCGTCCACCACAATCACTACATAAACTTGGTTCCATGACATGTCTATCATTTGTCTGTTCTACTTCATGTAACCTCATACACCCTCGGCATTCAAATACTCCAGTTTCTATACGGGGACGTATTTCGTCTGTTTTTCGTATAATTCCATCTGCAGATACAAAACTTCCTATGTATTTACTTAATAAAACTTTTAATGGAATTATATTTGTCACATGTGCAAATCTTATATTAATATCCGCATCTTTCATTAAGGGATCAATATTTTTCAGTGCTGTTTTAGCAGCATTTATTACTTCTTCAGGTTTGTCAAGTAATAAGTCCGCTTGATCAGGATCAAACATTTCCCATTCAGGATATTCAATTATAAGTGATTTTTCATCGGGAAATTTTTCTAAAACATCATATACTTTATCTTTATATTTTGTTGTGAAAAATTCTTCGAATTTGGTGGTTGTTAAATTTATTTTTTCACTGGAATTCATAATGATTTCTAATTTATTTAATATTATATTTATAAATTTCAGATTATATTTTTTTATTATAATTTTTTTATTAAATTTAAATATGTGTTTTGATATATTATTTTATAGTTATTTAGGTAGAATATTTTTTTATATTTTATCTTATAAAGGAGATTTTTATGAAAAAGTCACGTTTAAATTTATTTAAATCAACATCGATGCTTATCTCTATTCTTGGCGTTATAATGATAATTGCTACAATAGTTGTAGCTGCTTATATTGGTTTTAACTTAGTGAGTAGTAATTTAACTGGTGGGGTATCTAGTGGAACTCAATATGATGAGTTAGCAAGTCTTAGATCTAATTATTCTGATTTGGAAGGTCAGTTTAATACTACTAAGGTAGCTGTTTATGCTTCTGGTAATGATTCTCTTCAACAACAATTTGCAGATGCTCAACTTGAATTGGTTCGTTCTAAAAATAGTTTAGATGGAGTAGACAGTGCTTTATCTACGGGTAAACCTTCTTCTGAAGTTAATCAAAGATTAGAACAAGCTAAAAAGGATTTGCAAACAGCTCATGAAGCTTATGCAGGCATTCCTCAAAGTTAAATATTTAACTTTTTTTATTTTTTTCTTAGTTGCTATTTTTTATATTTTATAATTTAAAACAAGGCTTATTTTATATTATTTTTCAGAAAAAAGTTATTTAATTAATGTATTAGTTAAAAAAAAGTTTAAACTATGGGGCTGTCCCATAAGTGAAAATTTTTTTTAGAAAAAATTGAGGGGATGTGCTGTTTTTGGGTGTATTTATGTTAATTTTACACTTGAAATGGCACCTAACCATTTTTTTTAATTAGTAAACTTCTGTTTATTAAGTGTTGATTTATTTAATTGTAGATTAGATTAACTAGGTTTGTTATTTTTTTTATTTATTTTATATGTGATGTTTTTTTTAAATGAGTGTTGTGTTTAAATTTTTATGTATTTTTTGTATGTTGTGTGCTATTGCTTTAAGTGTTAATTCGTGTTTTGCATTTTTAAGGTGTTTGCGTTCTACTTTTTTGCATTTTATAATTTTTTTTAAGAGATCCGAAGTATCCTTCACTTAAGGGTGCTCTTTTTTGATACATGCTTTCCCCTAGTTTTGAGTTGAAATCTTGTCTTAATTTACTCCGTAATGGGTGTTCTCTGTCCATTATTTCCCGGACTCTGCTTTTTGTACAATCATTGTGGGATTTTACAAATTTTTACACATACTGGTAGAATAAACACGATAAAACACATTATTAATCTTTCGATTATGCTGATAATTTAGTATTTCGTTTTGTGGACAAATATAACAATCTGCTTTTTCATTATAAATGAAATTAATTTTACTATAGCTTTTTATTTTATTTCCTTTTTTATGTTTCATGCTTTCCACTCTGCTGGGAATTAATGGTATGGAACCATTAATGAAAGCGTGTTCTAGTGCTTGATTGTTTAAATATGCATTATCTGCTAAATAAAATTTTGGTCTTTGACCTAAATTTTCTTCAACCATTTTCATCATTTTAAGCATCTGATGATGATCAAGTTGGGAGCTATGAGTTAAATACTCAGCAACCACCATTCCATTGTGACTATCCACTGCAACTTGATAATTATAGTTTAATCCCATTTTATCCTCTTTATCTTTCATCCAACGTGATTCAGGATCCGTGAAACTAATCGTATGCTTACCATCATAATTTTCTTTTAAAAAAATTAGAAAACCCTTAACATAGTCTAATCTACTTTTACTAATTAAACAAGTTTTTAAAAGTTTCAAACCATTCTTATTCAAATTTTCATCTATTTTATCCACTAAAGGTTTTAAATCTAGGCATGATTTACCTTTTTGAATGTATTTTCTTAATTTATAACCAATGTACTGTTCTTACTTTTCTTATCTGAATATTTTTTAATCAGTTTTTCTAGGAAATTTATTTCCTCAATTTTTATTAAATTAAAATTATTAGCATTTGCCTTTAAAATAGTCCCATCAACCGTAACACAATTATTATCAATCAATTTAAGTTTTAAACCCAAAAACACAGTATAATAAAATAATTCACCAATCAAAAACTTATTATATTTAAAAAAACGTGAAATAGTTGATTTACTAGGCTTCTTATTATTTAAAATATAATTACAAGACTCATCATTATTATCTAACCAATCAGCTAATTTCCTACAACTTAAAACATTATTAAAAACACCCCAAACAAACAAACCCAATAATTCATCAGGCAAATACTTTTTAGGACGACCACGACCCATATTAAAATCTTCAAAAAAAGAAGGAAAATCCTCTTTAAACTTACTCACAATAAATTTAACAGTAAAAACCAAACCCTCATCCTTTAAATTATATCCAGGAACATTTAAAATAAAATTAGCCTGCAAATCAGCTTTAAAACTACAACAAACCATAAATTAAAACCTATCCGTACTTTTTTCAATTTTGTATAAAAAAAAATTTTAAAAACCACAAAAAAACAGTGAAAAAACCAAAAAATTTAAATGCCACAAACCACATAAAAAAGTAATGTGGATTTGGTTTTTGTTTTTTGTCGTTATTAAACTATTTATCAATTTACACATTTATAATTAACTATTTCTAAACGATAGAATAACTAAAACAACTTCTATCAATCAAAATTTATACAAAATAAGAAAAATAACAAAATCAAAAAAGTAAAAAAAGAAAAAATTAATTATGGGACAGTCCCAACTATTTTTTATAAAAAAATAGTAAAAAAATTTGAAATTTGGTATTTTTATTTAGTTTTGTAATTTTGTAAGTAATTCTTGAAGTGTAGGAGCACCAACGAATTCAACATTACCATCAATTACTATTGTTGGTACTGCATATATTTGGTATTCCATAGCTTTTTCACGGTTTTCTTCATTTGAAGCATCTAATACTTCTATTTCTATTCCTTCGATTTGTTTTTTTGCTTCTTCAACTACTTTAACTGCTGCTGGGCAGTGTGGACAAGTAGGTGAGGTAAATACTTCTATTTTTGTCATTATATTTTTCTCCTTTTTTATGATTTTTTTTAATTTTATTTTAAAGTTAATTATAATAATCATTCTTCTACTATTTAATAGTTTTTATTGATATGAACAAATTTAATATTTATATTTTTTAGTAATTGCATTTTTGATATTGTCCCAACAATCAGTATTCAAATTTGTACTTGAATCATATTTAATTACTTCATATTTAGTTAAATTAGCTTCATTAGCAGCAATTTGAATAGCCTTTTTTTGAGTTCCTAAACCATCAATTAAATTTTTATTTAAAGCGGTATTACCATTACAAACCTTACCATTCACATAATTTTGCACGGTTTCACTGCTCAAATTACGATTATGACTAATTGTAGAAACGGAATAATTAGAATCACTACTTAACATATTTTTAATCATAACCTTTTGTGAAGAGGATAAACTAGTATAACTTGGTGAAATACTATTAAAAATATTTCCTTTACTGGTATCGGCTGTAATACCTAACTTGGAATAATACGCGGATAAATCTGCACTAGATAATGTAAAACCAATATCTCCAATTGCAGAGTTAGGACTAGCAATAACCTTATCGGTACCTGTAGACAATAAATAACCACAAGATGAACCACTATCTCCGATCCATGCAACTATAGGTTTGTTGGTTTGATTAATACAATCTAACATTTCTTGAGTAGCAACTAAATTACCTCCATTACTATCAATATCTAAAACTATGGCTGCAACTTTATGATCAGAATTTGCTTTATTTATCATGGCTTCAAAGGTATCTGGATTAGTTACTGTAATGTTAGAATTATTATCATAACTAATTTCACCATGAATTGGAATAACAGCAATAGTATCTGGTGTTAAAGCATCAACTCCTATAGGTATTAAAGTGGCAATTAAGATTACAATTAATAAAATTGTAATTCCACCTACAATACCATATCCAAAGTATTTTGATTTTTCATCCATATTCTATCACTTTTTAAAAATCATAAATTATTTTTTATATTATAATTAATTTAATTATAATATCTATTTTTTACAATTAATATATTAGTTATAAAAAATAAAAAATTATTATATATTTATATTAAACTTTTTTTTAAAAAAGATATTTATAAAAGGGAATTTTCATGAAAAAAATAGTTCAATCTCCAGGTTCTGCTACAATAATTAATGCAATGGCAACAGGTTTTGGATCTGCTTTTGGAATAAGTTTAAACAATATTATTGATGCAGAAATTATTGATAAACCTAATATTTGTATTTCTGATATTAATGCTGATACTAAATTAATGTATCATTGTATTGATAAAGTTTTAAATTATTATAATATCAATAGGGATGAATTAGATTTGGGAATTAAAATTAAAACAGAATCTAATGTGCCATTAGGTTCTGGTTTATCTAGTAGTAGCTCTATATCTAATGCAGTAACCATGGCAAGTTCTGCTTTAATAAGTGAAGAATTAAATTTAAAACCATTAAATGATATGGAAATAATTAATTTAGCTATTAATGCATCAATTGATTGTGGGGTTACAATTACAGGATCATTTGATGATGCAACAGCTTCCTATTTTGGTGGGATTTTAATCACGGATAATACTAATCGTAAAATTATTTTACATGAGAACATGGATGAGAACAATATTCTTATTTACATGCCAAATAAACCCTCTTTAAGTGGTAGTGTTGATTTAGATAGAATTAAATTATTTTCACCTTTAGTTAGTATGGCTTTTCAGAAGGCATGTGAAAGAGATTTTTATGATGCATTAAATTTAAATGGTCTTATTTATGGAACTGTTCTTAAATTCAATAATCAGATTGCTGTTGAAGCTTTAAATGCTGGAGCATTAGCTTCTGGATTGTCTGGTTCAGGTTCTGCTTATGTTGCAATTGTAACTGATGAATATGTGGATGATGTTTATGATGCTTGGTCATTTTTAGAAGAAGGTGAAATTATTAAAACTTCTGTTAATAATAATGGAACTAAATTTTTGGAATGATTTTTTTCAAATTTTAATTTTAAAAAAATACCTTTATATATTACTAAATATAGATTATAATTATTATCAAATAGTTATTGGAGAAATTTTCATGGATAATGGCAAGAAAACTGACTTGTGTATGAACGAAGAAGAAGCTAATGAACTTCTTCAAAAATCTAGGAAAAGAATCGATGAAATTGATAATGATTTAGTTAACTTAATTGATGAAAGAACAGCTTTAGCTAAAGACGTTGTAAAAGCTAAAAAATTTTTAGGTATGGAAATTTATGATAAATCTCGTGAAGATGAAGTACATAATCAAGTTTTAAAATTAGCTAAAGAAAAGGATATCGACGGAGATATTCTTACTATTATAATGAATATGCTTGCTATGTTAAGTAAAAATAAACAAAAAGAATTATTATGGAGGGAAAATAATGGGTAATATTAGAACTACTTTTGTTAAACGTATATCCAAAGAACTTATAGAAATTCATCCTGGAGTATTTACTACTGATTTTGATGAAAATAAAAAATTAGTTGCAGAATATTCTACTGTAAGTACTAAACATTTAAGAAATAAAATTGCTGGTTATGTAACTAGATTAGTTAGACAACAAGCTGTTCAAGCTTAAATTTAATTTGTTACATATTCTATTTTTTTTACTTTTATTTTTAAATTTTTCATAAAATTTTTTTATTTATATTTGGAAACTTTTTTTTTAATGGATTTATTGAGAACTATTCAGATTATCCTATTTTTTATAATCTTCTTTTATTTAATTTAATTAATTAATTAGATTTATAAATGTTAAATGACTATAATAATAAATGAATAATAGTTTATATGCACTTTGGTAAAATATTTGATTATGAATCCCTATTTTAAAGTGCTTTATTAATGAAATATCTTTATAATAACAATATTATCAATAATCTTAGGTCGTGAATAGAATATGGAAACTTTAATAGCCAAATTTGGTGGTACATCGATAGGAAATGGTGAACGGATTCGAAAAGCCGCTCAATCTGTAGTTAATGAATTTATGAAAGGAAATAGAGTAGTTGTAGTTGTTTCAGCTATTAATAAGACTACTGATAATTTAATTTCAATTACAGAAGATTCAATTGGCGATGATCCTACACCAAAACAAATGGCTGAAATATTGTCCATGGGTGAAATGACTAGTGCAAGAGTTTTTTCCTCCGTAGTAGAATCATTAGGTGTTAAATCTGAATTTATTGATCCATATAATAGATTTTGGCCAATTTTAACTGATTCAAATCCTTTAAAAGCAAAAATTAATTTTGCAGCTTCTGAAGAAAAATCTAAAGAAATATCTGAGTTATTAGACCAAGGAATAATTCCAGTAGTATGTGGATTTCTTGGAAAAGGGCCTCGGGATGAAATAACTACTCTTGGAAGAGGGGGAAGTGATATAACTGCATTCTTTTTAGGACATGCATTAGAAGCTAATGAAGTGATAATTGTAACTGATGTAAACGGTGTAATGACAACTGATCCTAATAAGATAGAAGAAGCTGAAAAATTAGACCATATCTCTGTAGAAGAAATGAGAGACTTAGCAACACATGGAGCACAAGTATTGCATCCATTTGCATTACAATATAAAGATCCTAGAATCAAAGCAAAAATAATAAGTTTTGAAAAAGGGGATCTTTCAGATTCTGGGACTGCCATTATTGGGCCATTAAATGGAGATATGTTAAAGACTGCAACATTATATCCTGAACCTATATCTGTAGTTGCAATTGTTGGGGAAAAAATGCTCAACAAAAAAGGATTATTGGCAAATTTAACATCTGTTCTAGCAGAAAATGATATAAACATATTTGGGATTTCTGCTGGTGAAAACAGTGTTACAACATTTATTAATAAAAAAGATGCAGATAATGCATACCACTTATTACATACCTTAGTAATAGGTAGTGATAGATTAAGTTCATTATCTTTAGGTCAAGATATAGCAATGTTAACTGTTGTAAGTCCGGATTTTATAGAAACTCCAGGCATAATATCTGATATTACAAACCCATTAAGAAAAAATAATATTAATATAGTAGAAATTTCATCTTCACAAACAGCAGTTGTGATATTTGTAGATTGGGAAGATGGTAAAAGAGCTTTTGAATACGTTAAAGAGGTATTAGAATGAAATTAGAAGGAACTTTTGTTGCAATGGCTACTCCTTTTACATCAGATGATCAAATTGATGAAGAGGGATATCGTGCAAATATAAATTTTTTAATAGAAAACGGTGTTAATGGATTATTAGCTGCAGGAACTTCTGGTGAATCAGCTACAATAACTCATGAGGAACAAAAAAAATTAATTGAAATTTTAATTGATGAAGCTAAAGGTAGAGTTATCACTATTGCAGGGGCAGGAAGTAATTCCACTGCTGAATCTTTAGATTTAGTTAAATTTGCTGGTGAAGCTGGAGCAGATTATGCTCTTGTTATAACTCCATATTATAATAAACCACAAATGCATGGTTTAATCAAACATTATGAAACATTAAACAACAATACTAAAATTCCAATAATTGTTTATAATGTACCTTCTCGTACTGGAACAGATTTAACTTCTGAAACTATTGTTGAATTAGCTAAAATGGATAATATAGTAGGTTTAAAAGAAGCTGTTTCTGATCTTGAAAAATTTACAACAACATTCAAATTACTTAAAGATGCAGGAATAACTGATGATGATTTTTCAATATTATCTGGGGAAGATGGTTTAACAGTTCCAATGATGTCTCTTGGTGTTAAAGGAGTAATTAGTGTTGTGGCTAATATTGATCCTAAACGTATGAGTGAAATGGTTAATGCGGCACTTAAAGGGGACTTTGTTAAAGCTAGTGAATTAAATTATGAATTATATGATTTAATGAAAGCTTTGTTCGTGGAAAGTAATCCTGTGCCTATGAAAGAAGCGTTAACTATGATGGGTAAACCTTCTGGTGATTTAAGATTACCATTAGTTCCTTTATTAGATGAAGATAGGGAAATTTTAAGAAAAGCATTAAAAGATGCTAATTTAATTTAATTATATTAAAAAAAATAATGTTGGAGTAAAGATTATGATAAAAGTTGCTGTAACTGGGGCTGCTGGAAGAATGGGCTCTGGAATTGTTAAAAAAATTAATGAACAAGAAGATATGGAAGTTGTTGCTGCTATTGAAATGCCTGATACTCCTCTTGCAGGTAAAGATGCAGGTGAATTTGCAGGTATAGGGCCAATTGGTGTTGAAATTTCTGATTCAAAAGATTTAGAAGAAACATTAAAATCTTCAGGTGCTGAAGTTTTAGTAGATTTCACTATAGCTCCTGCATCAGCTGAAACTATTAAAAGAACTGCTGCATGTGGTGTTAATTTAATTGTTGGTACTACTGGGTTTACTGAAGAACAAAGTAAAAATAATGCTGATGAAATTAAAAAGAATAATGTTAAATCTGTTATCACCACTAATTTTTCTATTGGTGTTAATGTATTTTGGAAAGTTTTAAAAGATTTAACCCCTATTTTAAATGATTTTGATATTGAAATTATAGAAGCACATCATAATCAAAAACAAGATGCTCCATCTGGAACAGCTATGACTGCATTTGAAATAATTTCTAATCAATTAGGAAGAAATCCTGAAGATATTGGTGTTTATGGAAGAAAAGGCCATGTTGGTAAAAGAACTCCTGAAGAAATAGGTTTACATTCTATTCGTGGTGGAGACATAGTTGGAGACCACACTGTATTATATGTTGGTGATGGTGAAAGATTAGAAATTAAACATCAAGCTCACACTCGTCAAGTATTTATATCTGGTGTTATTAGAGCTTTAAGATATGTTAACTCTGCTGAACCTGGTAAAGTAAGTACAATGAATGATGTATTAGGGATATAATAAAATAAATTAATAAAAAAGAGGATGTATTAAAAATGGTAGATGTTGGAATTATTGGTGCAACTGGTATGGTTGGTCAAAACTTTATAAGATTATTAGATCAACATCCAGATTTTGAAATAACAACTTTATTAGCATCTGAAAAATCTGCAGGAAAAAGATATGAAGATGCAACTACTTGGTTATTAGATAGTGAAATGCCTGAGTCTGTAAAAGATATAAAAGTAGTTGAATCTAATCCAGATAAAGTTGATAAAAATGTTGAAATTTTATTTTCTTCTATACCTTCAGATTTTGCAGCTAAAATTGATCCAGATTTTGCAAAAGAATTTGTAGTAGCATCTAATGCAAGTGCAATGCGTATGAAACCTCATATTCCGCTTTGTATTCCTGAAGTTAATCCGGAAACTTTGGATATGATAGATGATCAACAAAAAGCTTATGATTGGGATGGTTTTTTAGTTACTAATCCTAATTGTTCTACTATTGCTTTAACATTAACCTTAAAACCACTTGTTGATAATTTTAATATTAATAGAATTTATGTTTCAACAATGCAAGCTCTTTCTGGTGCAGGATATAATGGTGTTCCATCAATGGGTATTTTAGATAATGTTATACCTTATATTGGTCAAGAAGAAGAAAAAATGGAAAGTGAATCATTGTACCTGTTAGGTGATTATGAAAATGGTGTTGTGAAAGATGCTCCTTTCAATTTAAGTGCTTCCTGTCATCGTGTTGCTGTTATTAATGGACATACTGAAGCAGTCTTTATTGAATTGGATAAAGAAGAAGATATTGATGATATAAAAAGTAAAATGGCTAATTTCCAAGCTTTACCTCAAGAATTGGGCTTACCTTCTGCTCCTGAATATCCAGTTATTGTTAAAGATGAAGTTGATAGACCGCAACCAAGACTTGATCGGGATGCTTGTAATGGTATGGGTGTAACTGTTGGAAGAGTTAGAAAAGATCAAGCTTTCCCTAATAGTTTTAAATATGTTCTTGTTGGTCATAATACTATCCGGGGAGCTGCTGGTGCATCTATATTAAATGCAGAGTTAATTAATGAAAGAATACTTTAAATTTAAAAAATAAGTTAAGGATTGAATATAATGTCATTGAAAGAGGATAATGAGCTTAATAAGCTTCAAAATTTAGTTAAATCTAGTTTATTGGAGATTAATAAACTTAAACTTAAAATTGTTCAAATTGAAGCTGAGAAAGATTCCCTTAAAGAAACTAATGATACTGCGGAATTAGAATCTATTATTGTAGAAAAAAATGATGAGATTACTAATCTAGTTTCTGAAGTTAATAAATATAAACAGATTATTCAATCCAAAACTTCTAAAATTGAAGAATTATCATTAAAAATAGATGACCTTAATAAAACACAGGAAAGATTTGAGGATTTAAAATCTTCATTTGAAAATGATTTAACTAATTTTAAAAATATTGAATTAAAAGAAGTTAAAGATAAATTACAACAAGAAATTTCTTTAAATTCGGATAAAGAAGAAGAAATTAAAGAATTGAATCAGAAACTTATAAATTCTCAAGATGATGTTTTGAAATTTAGTAAAGAATTAGATAATTTTAAAAATGTTAATTATGTTGAAATTAAAAATAAGTTAGATGATTCTCAAGGTACTGTTAAACTTCGAGATGAAGAAATTCGTAATATTTCTAAAGATTTAATTTTATCAAAAGATAAATGTAGTAAACTTGAATTTGAATTAAATGATTTTAAAAATAATCGTTTTACTGAAATTAAGATTCGTTTAGATAAAGCTAATGAAACTATTGATGATAAAAATATTGAAATTAAATCATTAAATAGTAAAATTAACGAATATAAAGAAGAAATTGCTAATTTAAACAGTAATTTAATTAGTAAAGATAGTATTCTTTCACTTAAAAGAGAGATTGATTCTAGAGATTTAGATTTAAGTGAAAAAGAGATTCGTATTAAAAATCTTAAGGAACAATCTGTGCCTAAAGAAGATTATATTAAAGTTCAACAAGAAATATCTGAAAAAGATGCTCAAATTAAACGTTTACAAGAAGTGAAAACTTTACTACAGGATATTAATAGTGATCCTGTTTTTGATAAAGAAAAAATTAAGCAAACTATTTTATCTGGTTCTGATAAAACTTCTGGATCTGATGTTAATGAGATTGCTAAATTACGTAAAGAGTTAAATGAAACTAAAGATGATGTTCGTAAATTAGAGAATATTAAAGATTTATATTCTAAATTAACTGCTCCTAGGGTTAAAAATTTAACTAGTATTCAATCTCAGGTTTTCAATATTTTACCTAATAAATCTATGACTACTTATGAAATTCAACAGTATGTTAATGATGTAGCTTTTGATAATTTGTCTTTTGGTAATATTACTAATATTTTAAAGAGTATTGAAAGAAAAGGTTATCTTAAAAGTGAAAAGTTAAATAATGATGAAATTTCTTGGATTAAATTAGAAAAAAATTAATTTTAATTTTTTTTATAACCTATTCTTTTTTTATTCTATTATAAATGCTCTTATAGGGGAGGCTTCTGTTTCTATTTTTAGGGGTATGAAATAAGCATGTTGATACTTGTTGTTTTTTAGTTGGTTAGTTTTAGTTAAGTTTTCAACAATCCAAATATTGTTTTTTAATAATAATTTATGATTTTTGTCACTATTTGGGGAATCTATGCTGGGACTGTCTATTGCTATTCCTTTTATTCCTTTTTTTATTAAGTATTTTGTTAATTCTTTTGATGAGTATGTGTTTTGTTTAAAGTAGTTTGGGTTTTCCCAATTTTCCCACCAATTTGTTTTTAGGATTATTATTTTTTCAAATTTTTCTGGCATGTTGTTGATGTGTTTTATTTTTATTTCTTTTTTGTGGGTGTTTGTTTTAAGTACGGTTGTTTTCCCTATTAAATTTTCTAGTTTTATTTCGTTTATGTTTTTGCTGTTTTTGATGTAGTGTTGTGGTGCATCTATATGTGTTCCTGAATGTGTCCCCGTTTTTAAGAGAGAAATTTTGTATGTGTTATCTTGGGGGCTTATGTCTTTTATTTCTAGTTGGGGATCTTCGGGGTATGTTGGAATTTTTGTCTTTAACAAATGACTTAAGTCTATTATTTTTATTATAATCACCTTTTGTTACTTTTATTTTATGTTGTACATTTATATAATATTTTTTTATTTTATTATACATTTGTTGATATATCTTTAGAAATTTTTATACTCCTGACCACAAAGTATTTATATAACCTCTAACCCATGTTATATTGTAAGTAAATAAAAATCATAGTTAATTACATAATCCAAAATTGTGAATTAATTAAAATTACAAACAATTTTTAAAATACTATTTAATAATTTTATCACAAGTCATTAAATAGTGTAAGGTTAATTATGTAATCAACTTAAAAAAAATCTTGCTACAAAAAGATAAAAAAATCTCAAAGTACAAGATTACTTAATTATATTTACTCAATGAAATTATATTAAAAAAAATACGAGGCGAATATTAATGGCACAACAACAACAACAACCAATTTTTATTTTACCTGAAGGAACAAACCGATTATTAGGTAAAGATGCTCAAAGAAATAATATTTTAGCTGGAAAAGTTTTAGCTGAAACAGTAAGAACAACATTAGGTCCAAAAGGAATGGATAAAATGTTAGTAGATGGACTCGGAGATATCGTTGTAACCAACGACGGAGTAACCATTCTTAAAGAAATGGATATTGATCATCCTGCAGCTAAAATGCTTGTAGAAGTAGCTAAAACACAAGAAGATGAAGTTGGAGATGGAACCACTACTGCAGTTATCATAGCAGGAGAATTACTTAAAAAATCCGAATCCTTATTAGATATGGATATTCACCCAACTATCATTGCAATGGGATACAGACAAGCAGCAGAAAAAGCACAACAAATTTTAGAAGACATTTCTATTAAAGAAATCGACACTGATATGTTAAACAAAGTAGCTATGACTGCAATGACTGGAAAAGGAACTGAAAAAGCTCGTGAACCATTAGCAAAACTCATCGTTACCGCAGTAGAACAAGTAGCTGATGGTGAAGAAGTAGATACTGATCACATCAAAATTGAAAAGAAAGATGGAGCAGTTGTTGAAGATTCTGAACTCGTTCAAGGTGTCATTATTGACAAAGAAAGAGTACACCCAGGTATGCCTGCAGAATTAGAAAATGCAAAAATAGCATTATTAAACTCCGCATTAGAAGTAAAAGAAACTGAAGTAGATGCAGAAATCAGAATAACTGATCCTAACCAAATGCAAGCTTTCATCGAACAAGAAGAAAACATGGTCAAAAACATGGTTAAAGACATCTCCGATGCAGGAGCTAATGTATTATTCTGCCAAAAAGGTATTGATGATTTAGCACAACATTACTTATCCAAAGAAGGAATCATGGCTGTCAGAAGAGTTAAAAAATCTGATATTGAAAAATTATCCAGAGCAACCGGTGCAACCGTTGTAACTAACTTAGATGACTTATCCGCAGATGACTTAGGTGAAGCAGGAAAAGTAACTGAACAAAAAGTATCTGGAGAAGATATGATCTTCGTAGAAGAATGTGCAGAACCTAAAGCAGTAACTTTACTCGTAAGAGGAAGTACCAAACATGTTGTTGACGAAATCGGAAGAGCAGTAGAAGACGCAATAGGTGTAGTAGCAGCTACCATTGAAGACGGAGAAGTAGTTGCTGGAGGAGGAGCACCAGAAATCGCTATGTCCAAACTCTTAAAAGATTATGCTGAATCTATCAGTGGAAGAGAACAATTAGCTGTAACTGCATTTGCAGAAAGTTTAGAAATTGTTCCTAAAACTTTAGCTGAAAACGCTGGATTAGACAGTATCGATTCCTTAGTAGATTTAAGAGCTTCCCATGAAACTTCCCCATACATGGGATTAGATGTTTTCACTGGTGATGTAACAGATATGAAAGAAGCTGGAGTTATTGAACCAAAACGTGTCAAAAAACAAGCTATTCAATCTGCTTCCGAAGCAGCTGAAATGATTTTAAGAATCGATGATGTAATTGCATCTTCAGCATCTCCACAAGATGCAGCAGGTATGGACCCTAGTCAAATGGGCGGAATGCCTCCAATGATGTAATCTCATTGAGTTTTACAATAAAAGGAAAAAATATACATAAAAACATTTAAATCCACATTACTACATATTTGGTGTGGAAAATAGTTTAAGGAGTAAAAAATACTAAGTATTAATTTAGTTTTTTTACTCCTTTTTTTTTAAAAAAATTAATAGTAAGGAGTTGACAAAAAATGGATGAAAAATTAATTAAAAATGCCCGAAAACCAGAAGGAGAATATGGGGAAAAGATGATTGAAAGAATGAATAAAAGTCATGAAAGTTTAGCTCAATGGGGAGTATCTCATTTAGATATTGGATCTTCAGATATTATTCTTGACATCGGTTGTGGTGGAGGAATTAATGTTCAACGATTTTCTAATATGGCTCCTGAAGGAAAAATTTATGGTTTAGATTATTCTGAAGTTAGTGTGGAAAAATCTAAAGAACTTAACAAAGATATTATAGAAAAAGGTCAAGTTGAAATAGATCAAGGTAGTGTATCTGAATTACCTTATGATGATGAAACTTTTGATCTTGTTACTGGTTTTGAAACTGTTTATTTCTGGCCAGATTTTATTAATGATTTAAAAGAAGTTAAACGTGTTCTTAAAAAAGGTGGAAGTATCTTTATTTGTAATGAAGCAAGTGGATCTAATGAAGATAAAGAACTTATGGAAGATCATATTAATTTATTGGGTATGAAGGTTTTCACTGAAGATGAATTAGGTGATAGTCTTATTGAAGCTGGTTTTAATGAAGTTTTAACTTTCACTAAAGAATCAAATGATAAACTTACTCACAAAGATACTGATTGGTTATGTGCAATTGCACGAAAATAAGAATCACTTTTATTAAATTAAATTTATCTATAATTATTCTATAAATGAAAAGGTTCTTTTATAGAATAATCAATAATTTCTCTTTTTTAATTAATTTTAAAATTAAATCAATTTACCAATTTAATATTTTTATAAAAATTAAAATAATATTTTATTTTTTAAATCTAAGACCTACAATATACATTTCTTTACTTTTCTTCCTACTGCTAGGAGGTTTAGTGGTCTTTAAAATTTTAAACTTTTTCTTTAAATTATCAACAGTTTCCTTATAGTAAGGTCCTTGGAATATTTTCATAACCATATTCCCACCAGGTGCAAGTATATTATCTGCAATATCACTTACAGTATTAATTAAATCAATACTTCTTAAATGATCAATATCTCTTATTCCTGATAATGAAGGAGAAGCATCACTTATTAATACTTGTGTTTGCCCATCAATTATGTCCATTATCTGATTTTGAATTTCAGGGCTTGTGAAATCTCCCCGTATACGGAAACAATTTTCTTCTTCAAAAGGTTTTATATGGTTTAAATCAATACCTACAACAATTCCTTCTTCACCAACTTTTTCAAGAGCAATTTGTGACCATCCTCCAGGTGCAGCACCAAGATCAACAACTGTATTACCAGTTTTCATAATTTTATATTTTTTATCTAATTGTTTTAATTTATATGATGCTCTAGATCGGTAATTTTCACTTTTAGCTCTTTTATAATAGGGGTCATGTTTTTTTTCTACTTGCCATCTACTTCCCATTTTTTTCCTTCCACTTAAACTTTTAATCAATTTTTTTACTATTTTCTAATTTAGATTGTGCAAATTGTAAACTAGAACAAACTGGTTTACCTATTTTTATAACTTCTAAATCTACTTCATTATCATTTATTTCTAAAATCATCACACTAGGATCTGAAAGTCGTGGAACAGTTGGACTTCCAGGGTTTATAAGTAAAACATCATTTACTTCTTCTGCCATAGGTATATGTGTATGTCCAGTTATGAGAATATTTACATCCAATTCTTTGGCTAAGTAATATAACTGTTGTGTATCTCCTCTTGGGCGAATATCTCCATGGTTTAGTCCAATTTTTGTTTTACCTGCAGTTATAACTTTTGATTTTGGTAAATCTAAACCATTTAAAATATCAACATTTCCTTGCACAGCTATTACTGGTGCTAAACTTTCTAATTCCTTAATTACACTTTCTTCAATTACATCTCCAGCATGTAAAATTAAATCCACATTTTTAAATGTTTCAAATACTTTTTCAGGAATTTTACTTGCACGATTTGAAATATGTGTATCTGATATTAAACCTATTATCATTACTTTCACCTCTAGTTAATGTTTTAGTTAAAATTAGTTGTTATTTTTATTTTCAAAATAGGAAAAATACTTAAATTTTATTTTAAATTTATAACACTTATTAATATATTATTCAATACAATTTATAAAATTTGTCCTAAAATTAAGGAACAAAAATCAAATAATAAATTATATATGTTTATAAAAAAAAGAAATATTATTACTGATAATATTTTATTGAAAATATTATGAATTTCTAAATAATGGAGAATTAGAAAATGGGAAAAATCAAAAAAGATGATATTTTAGATATCTTAAAAGGATACGACAAAGAAAATATAACAATAGCTACACTAGGAAGTCATACAAGTTTACATATACTTCGTGGTGCGCAAGAAGAAGGTTTTCATACAGCTGTAGTCTGTGAAAAAGGACGTGAAGTTCCATATCAAAGATTTGATGTAGCAGATGAATTTATAATGGTAGATAAATTTAAAGACATAGTCAATGAAGATGTTCAACAAAGATTACGTGATATGAATGCAATTGTTATCCCTCACGGATCTTTTGTAGCATATGCTGGTTTAGATAATGTTGAAGATAAATTCATGGTACCAATGTTCGGGAATCGTGATATCTTAAGATGGGAAGCAGAAAGAGATCTTGAACACAAATTACTTGAAAATGGGGATATACGTATTCCACAAAAATACGACAATCCAAGTCAAATTAATAGAGAAGCTATGGTAAAATTCCCAGGTGCAAGAGGAGGAAGAGGATACTTTGTAGCAAGTTCCCCTGAAGAATTTGATAAAAAAATTGAAGCTATGAAAAAAAGAGGCTGGATTGAAGACGAAGATGTAGATCAAGCACACATTGAAGAATATGTAGCTGGATGTAATTATTGTATACATTATTTCTATTCAGCATTAGAAGATGAAGTAGAAATTATGGGAATGGATACAAGATATGAATCAAGTATTGATGGTTTTGTTAGAATGCCTGCAAAAGATCAATTAGATATTGATAAATCCCCAAGTTATGTTGTAACTGGTAACCATCCTGTTGCAATACGTGAATCATTATTAACTCAAGCATTTGACTTAGGAGATAAATTTGTAAAAAGTGCACATGAACTTGTAGCACCAGGTTTAAATGGACCATTCTGTTTACAAACACTCGTTAATGATGATTTAGAAATTGTTGTATTCGAAACAAGTGCCCGTACTGATGGGGGAACAAACACATTTATGGACGGTTCATCTTACAGTCATCTTAAATATGGTGAAGGTATGAGTATGGGTCGTAGAATTGCTTTAGAAATTAAAAAAGCAATTAAAACTGAAGGCGGTTTAGAAAAAGTCATAACATAAAATCTTTTTTAGATTATATAAAATATTGGATTAAAGAAGTAGGAGTGTAATATTTTTTTTATTATGCTCCTATTTTTTTTAAAAAAATTAAGAAAGAGTTTATTTTTTAATATTTTTACTTGTTTCACGTTCTTCTTTTTTCTTTTCTTTATTTGACTTTTTTTGATTGTCTTGTTTTTGTTGTTCTATAGCTTTTTGACGGTTACTGTTAAAGAATGCACCTACAAATCCTATAACTCCACCAACAATTAAAACAAGAATTATTAAAATAGTTGCTGTTTGTGGAATACTCATTCCTTTAATAGTAATAGGGCCCATTGCCCCATAAAAACTAACAAAAGCAAGTGGAAGTGCTCCTATAGCACCCATTATAATAGCTAAAATCTTATTTTTACTTATATATCCAATATAAAGCAAACCTATTGCTGAAAATGGTGCTAACCAATCTAAAGATTTTTGATAAGATAATGTTGCAATAAGTGTTGTTAATGCTGCAGCTACTATAAAACCCATCCAATTATAACTAAATAACCAAGATTTAAATCCATTTTCAAAAATTTTCATAAATTACTCCTCTTTTAACTTAAATTTTTTAATATCTGTCATGTGAACGGCCAGCAATTAATCCTCCAAATCCACCTGCAATACCCATAACAATCATATAATAAATCATATATCCTAAAACTACAACTAAACTACTAACTCCAGATATTGTAAATCCTGCAAGACCTCCAAATAATCCAAATAGTAAACTACTACCTGTAGTAATTAGTAATATAAATATTATAGCAGAAACTATAGTTCCTAAAGCACCAGCTACAGCAGCATTCACCATGCCTTTCCAAAATCCTCTTTTAACCATAATTCCTACTAAGAATCCAACAAGGATTAAACCTATGAATTCATAATGTGGAAAATATGATTTAACTATTATAGCTAAAATAAATCCAACTATTACTGCACTCCATTTCACCATACATATTAGCTCCTGAATAATTTTTAATTAATTATTTAAGTATATTATTATAAAAAAATTTTTTATTACTTATAATATAATAAAAATTCAATATAAATTTTTGTATTTTTTTTCAATCTTTAATATTAGTAATCAATTATGGATTTAACAAATTTTCCCATTTTTTTAACATTTTCATTAGAATCTTTAATTGAAATTTCAACACTACTTTCATATTTTTTTGCCAATTATTTAGCATACTGTTTAAAGCATTAACCTTAAATTTCCATAATTTATCTTCTGGAATATACCATAATTTATTTTGAACAATAGATTGTAATTTAGAATAATCCATTTCAACTATTTTACTTAAACTTACTTTTTTACCAAAATCTTCTAAATTAGGAAATTTTGCATGACCTTCCCATTGATTAAATGGACACACATCTTGGCATATGTCACATCCACAAATCCATTCACCTAATTGTTCACGTAAAGGTTCGTCCATTAAATTATTTTCATGATTACAAGTAATCCCACTAATACAAGTCATTTTATTTGTGGCATAATCTTTTAATAAACTAGAAGTAGGACACATTTCAATACATAAACTACAGCTCTCTGGACAAGGTTCTAAATTAGATTTAAATTTATACTCTAATTCTTTATCTATTAACCATGATTTTAAAACAATATAAGATCCATCTTCTGTATAAAAAAAGTTATTTTTACGAATAATACCAATACCAGCTTTACATGCTGTCCATCGCATAGTTGTTAAATCATGGTCTTCACCAATTAATGCTTTTATGCCGATTTCATCTAAATATTTTTGAAATTCCTTTTGTATTTGATATTGTTCAGATTCACAATTGCGTCTACCATCTACAAGATAGTACTTTCCAATTTTTCCATTTAAATGCTCTGGAATTTCAAATTTATTTATTGAATAAGCACATATTATTATACTTTTGGCCCATGGAAATTCTTTTTCTGGATGCGCATAATGTTTTAGTTTATTCAAGTCTTCCTTACTTTCTGGAAAAAGTTTTATTCGTTTATTTAATTGATTTTCAAAACCATTAATATCTTCAATTTTTATGATTCCACATTTATCGTAACCAATTTCTTTTGCTTTTTCACAAATTTTTTTAGCTAAAGTAGTGTTCATAAGAAAAATAGCCTCCTTTTTTATAATTTTTTTTCAACTACTAATTTTCTTCCATCTACTCCAACTATAGTAACTAAACTTCCTTCTAATAATTCTTCATTACTTATTGCTTGCCAATTTTTACCTTCATATTGAATTGTACCAATAATATTTTTGTTTAAGTAGTCATTAACAATGGCATCTCCACCAATTAATTCATTTACTTCAAATTTTTTTTCATGACTCTTTTTAATTTTATGTGCTATTGGTCTTGTGATAATTATGCAAATAATTGTAACTATTAATAAACTTATTAATTGAGTGGGGATTGGGTATTTTAGGAGGTTTAATATTATAACTGAAATAATTCCTATTGTTATGCTTATAAAGTATAATTTTCTTGTTAATACTTCTATGAGTAAAAATATTATACTTAACAGTATCCAAAATTCAATATATTCGATTATCATAAAGCTTAATCCATGTTTTTCATGTTAGTTCGTATTTTAGTTCACTTATGAAATTGTTAATTTTACCATTCATATTATTTTTTAGTTCTTTTTTAGTTAAAGATAAAGTGCTAACAGGTTCTTTTCTAATAAGTCGTTCCATATTCTTAAGAGTACTTTCTGCTCCATTACTTCCACAAGTACAGAAAAATGCAACTTGATCAAATTTTAAAAAGTTTTGTTTCATATATGTGAATATGGGGCTACTCATTGTACCTGCCCAAACTGGTGTTCCAATTATAACTAAATCATAACCTTGAGGATCTATTTTTGAAGGTTTAATTTCTGTGTTATGGCCTAAAATAGATTCAAAAGTTGATTTTAAAAATTTACTTGGACCTTCTCTACTCTCCACATCTTCGATACGTTCAATATCGCATTGAAAGATTTGTCTAATCCTATCTGCCACTTGTTTAGTTCGTTCGCTTCTTGAATAATAAACTACTAAAATCTTCATGAAAGTAATGTTTATTCTTTTAGATATTTAATTTTTATTAAAATAATTATTTTATTTTATTTTTTAATAATATTCCTCTTTAAGTTTACTTTTAACTTCATCAAGTACTGCTTGATGCATTCGTTTTGTAAATTCGGCTTTATCTGTTTGGGCTAAAACATCTAAATATCCCTGACTCACTAAATTATAAGCAAAAGGTGAAGGTATTAAAGTACTTATAGTTTCTACTTCCATTCCACCAGATTCAATCCATTCTAAAACTTTCTTAGCACCTTTAATGTCCATATAATCTTCAGTAGATTCTCTTCTAGCTTCTTTTAATATACTGAAATTATTATCCATTTCCTGAACAAATTTTAATAATATTTTTCCACGTACTTGTTGGCGTCCTGCAGATTTCTGATCCCCTTTATACCTACGAAGTGTCATTAATGAACGTCCAGCACAGTCCCTGAATCTATGGGCTAAAACTTCAGTTTTATTCAATGCTTTTTCAAGTACATTATCAATATTTCCACTATTTAACTTTTTAAATGATTCAAGTGCATTAATTTTTTTATCACTACTCAAATAGAAACCATTATCACTAATGCTTATTGTTAAATCTCTATTGTATTCTGTAGCTGCAATATATGCAATGGCACGACTTAAAGCATCATTTGTTTTTCTCCCAAATAAACTATGGAAAACAACAAATTTTTTCCCACCAAAACCTTTGTAATATTCGATTAACATTTTTCTACTACTAGGTACTTTAGCATAAACATACTGTTCATGGAAATATTCATAAATTGCATTAGCTGCAAAATCATCTACATAAAGATAATCATGAATATACTCTAAAATTTCTGTTTTACTTTTTTTATATTGAAATTTACCTTCCATTAAAGATCTAAATCTCTGAATATCTACTGCAAGATCAAAAGCTAAAGGTAATTGTTCACTAAACCATGAAGGAATAGTTGGAGGTCCTTGTGAAGGAGTTACATTTATTGTCATTCCCCTACCATAATTGAAACGATAAATACTTCCACCAAGAACAAAAGTATCTCCTTTTTTAAGTTTTTCCATAAACTCTTCTTCAACTTTACCTACAACTTCACCATCACATTTTACTTGTACAGCAGAACGATCTGGTATTGTTCCAATATTAGTACTGTATAATACTCTTGCAAGTTTTCCACGTTTTCCAAATCTTTTTTTATCATAATCTATCCAAATCTTTGCATAAACGTATCGGTCTTCAAGTTCAACATATTCTCCAGCTAAATAACTTAAAACATCTTCATAGTCATCTCGGGATAAATCTTTGTAACAGTAACTTTTACGGATTATATCATAAGTATAATCTATATCACATATATTTTCGATACTCATTCCATACAAGTGTTGTGCTAAAACATCTAAACAATTAACGGGTGTTTTTATTTTATCTATTCTACCTTCTTTTGCATTTTTAAGAAGTACTGCACATTCTACTAAGTCGTCACGATCAGTTACTATTATTCTTCCTTTTGATTTTTCATGTAATTCATGTCCGCTTCTACCAATTCGTTGTAATGCTCGGGACACACTTTTTGGTGAATTTATTAATATAACTAAATCAATGTATCCTATATCTATTCCTAATTCTAAACTTGTTGATGAAACAACTACTTTTAACTTACCTTCTTTTAGATTAGTTTCTGTTATTAATCTAGATTCTTTAGATAATGAGGAGTGGTGTGCCATTATATTATTACTATTATAATGTTTAGGATACATTTTTTTTAGATTATAAACAAAACTTTCAGTTCCACTTCTTGTGTTTGTAAATATTAAAGTGGTTTTATGTTGCATTGCTAATTCATCAACTAAATCATACATTCCTAAACGTGTATCTTCATCATCTGCTAGAACTATGTCATCAACTGGACATAAAACTTCCATATCCATTTCTTTTAAATAGTTTACATCAATTATTTTGCAATTTCTTTCTACTCCATATTCATACCCTACTAAAAATTTTGCAATTTCTGTTAAAGGAGATACTGTTGCGGATAGGCCTATTCGGGTATAGTTTCCAATTAAGAATTGTAATCTTTCTAAACTTAGTGATAAATGAACTCCTCTTTTATTTTCTGCTAAAGAGTGGATTTCATCTATTATAACATATTTAACATTGCTTAATTTAAGTCTAAATTTTGGTGCTACAAGTAATATTGATAATGTTTCTGGGGTTGTGATAAGAATATGTGGTGGTTTTTTTAACATTTTTTGTCTTTGATATTGGCTAGTATCGCCTGTTCGTACAGCTTTACGTATTCCTAAAGGTTTTCCTGCAATTTTTTCGATTTCTTCTAAAGGTTTTTCTAAATTTTTTTCAATATCATTGTCTAATGCTTTTAGAGGGCTTATATAAATACAATAAACTTTATCTTCTAATTCTTCTTTTTCTGCAAGTGTTGTAAGTTCGCTAATAATACTTAAAAATGCAGTTAATGTTTTACCTGATCCTGTTGGTGAACTGATTAAAACATTTTCATGATGGTGAATATCTATTATAGCTTTTTTTTGGGCTGGTGTAAAATCTGTAAATGTTTTATCAAACCATTCTTTAACCCATGGGTGAAGATTTTTATAAATCTCTTTTTTGCTGTAAGATTTTTCTTGTTTGCTTATCATGTTTATTCATAACTATAATTTTTTTATATTTGTATCTTTTTTTTAATTTAATATTTATAACTAGTTTTCTATTAAAAATTTAAATATTAGTTTTAATAAAAAATTGTATTAGTGAATTTTTTTATATTAAATTTAGTTAATGCTTATTAAGCTTAATTAAACTATATTATTTTCTTTATTATTGAATTTACTTTTTATTAATTAATTTTGGTGTGATATATGAGTGATGAAAAATTATCTATGAATGAAGCTTTAGAACACTTAACTAGTGAAGATGTTAATACTCGTAAGTTAGCGGTTAATAGTTTAGTTGGGGTTACTGATGATGTTGCTATTGATCCTTTGATTGAAGCTACTACTGATGAAAGTTCTCCTGTTAGATTTAAAGCTGCAGAAATTTTAGGAACAATGGGTGAATCTGCTGTTGATAAACTTATTGAACGATTTAATAATGAAAATGGTCAAAATAAAAGATTTATTACTTATGCTTTAAAACAAACTGGTGATGAAAAGGTTATTCCTTGTCTTGCTGAAGCTGTTGAAGATGATGACGCTATTGTTCGTAAGGTTGCTGTTCGTGGTCTTGGTGAGTTAAAAGCTAACGATAATATTGATGATATTTCTAAAGGTTTAGATGATGAAGATTGGGGTGTTCGTCTTGCTGCTATAAGATCCTTTGGTGATTTAGGTACTGAAGAATCTATTAAATTAATTAAGAAGGCTAGACGTAAAGAGAAAGATAAAGATTTTAAAAAGGCTTGTAATAAATCTATTCAAAAAGCAGAGGAAGCTGTTATCCCTTATCAATTTAATCTACTTGTTGAAAATGGTTTAGTTGATGTGGATGAGAAAGATTTAGGTTCTACTCCTAAAAAACGAGTTAAAGCTATGAAAAAAATTATTAAGGAAAATAAAGATTTTTTTAAAAATTAATTTTTCTTTTCTTTTTTTATAACTTAATAGTTTTGTCATAAAACTGTTTTGTAACAATACTTTTAAATATTTTTAAAACAAAATAAATAATAAAGAAAAAATTTCAGGAACAAACAATGATAACAGAAAAAGACATTTTAATAAAAGAACCTAAAGAATATATTGATAAAGTAGCATTAATAGCTCAAATATCATTTATTGAACGAAGCCAACAACGTTATATGTCTAATAAACTAAAAGAATTAAATTTGTTCTTAGGAGAAGTAAAATTAATAATGTCAATATGTGCAAATGAAGGTTTAAGCCAAGAAGATTTAGTAAAAACATTTGGATTAAATAAATCAACAGTAGCAAACTCTTTACGAAGTTTAGAAGAACAAGGATATATATTAAGAAAAGTTAATCCTAATAATCGGAGAAAAAATCAAATTTTTGCAACAGAAAAGGGGAAAAATCTTTCTAATAAATTTATTAATTATAATTTAGAATGGGAATTAAAAATGGGAATAAATAATTTGAATCCTATTTTTCGTGAAGAATTAGCTAAATTAGCTAGTAAAAGTTTAAATGATTTAAACTCTTATTAACCGTGATTTTTTATGTCAAATAAAAATTTAGATTTACTTTTTGGGGATTATAAAGTAGCATTACGTACAATGATGATCCCTATGATGTTAGGAATGCTTATAATGCAATCTTACAATCTTATTGATGGAATTTGGATTTCATTTCTTGGACCAACAGCTCTTGCAGCATTAGGTGTCACTACTCCATTATTTATAGTTTTAAATGGTTTTGCTAATGGTATGGCTGCTGGTGGAACTAGTCTTATAGCTCGTTTTATTGGAGCTAAAAATAAAGATAAAGCAGATCAATCTGCAACTCAGGCAATAATTCTTGCAATAATTATTTCTATAATTATATCAGTAATTGTATTAGTTTTCCAAAAACCAATACTTTCATCTATAGGTGGTAAAAGTATTTTAAGTATTGCTGTTCAATACAACACCATAATATTTTCAGGTGCTATATTTGTCATGCTTATGGCTATGCTATCTGGAATACTTAGAGCAGAAGGTGATATGAATAGGGCATTATACATAATGGCATTATCCGGTGTAATGAATGCAGTACTCGATCCTATTTTCATGTTCAAATTAAATATGGGAATTCAAGGAGCAGCTGTATCTACAGTTATATCCGCTATAATACCATGTATTGTTCTTATTTACTGGTTATTAATAAAAAAAGATGCATATGTTAAAATCAAAGTAAAATTTTTAAAACTCAATAAGAAAATATTATATGCATTGCTAATGGTAGGCATACCTGCTAGTATGGAAATGCTCTGCATATCTATACAGTTAGGATTTATGAATACAATACTCTCCACTATAATTAATACAAATGCAGTAGCAGCTTATACTGCTGGAATGAGAGTAATATTATTTGGTATAGTGCCAGCAGTAGGATTAAAATTAGCATTAGTTACAGTAGAAGGAGCATCTTATGGTGGAAAAAAATTTTTAAGAATCAAAAAAGTATTTCAATATGGAACTAAACTAGGAATATTAATAGGATTAAGCATAGGTATTCTAATTTTTATATTTGCACCACAAATAGCATTATTATTCAGTTATTCTCCACAAACAGCACAATTAATACCACAAATAACGTTAATGTTACGGGTAATGATAATATTCTTTTTATCTCAACCAATTGGCAGTATATGTAGTGGATACTTCCAAGGAATAGGTAAAGGACCAACAAGTTTATTTACAGCAATATTACAAGAAATAATCTTCCCCATAAGTATTGTACTAATTTTAGTATTATCATTTAAAGTGAATTTTACAATTTTACTTATAGGATTAGTATCAGGTAAACTTATTGGGGCAAGTATAAGTTGGATATACTCTTATATACATTGTAATAAAGATTTAAAACAATATGGTTCAGAAGGAGAATTAATAACAGAAAATAATAAATTAAATTTATAAAATAATAAAATTAAAAAAAAGTTAAAATAAAGAAGATTTATTCCTTTTTCACTTCATTTATTTGATAAAGATCTGTTCTTCTATTTGCAAGTACAGGAATATCTTTTCGAACATTATCAATTAAATCTAAATCCAATATTTCAGTAATTAATTTTTCATCATATTTAGCTTCAGCTACAATATCTCCCCAAGGATCACATATAATACTATGTCCAAATGCATTATATTCTCCTTTTTGATTTAATGCAGGTGAAACACCAATACAATAAACTTGATTATCTAAAGCTCGTGCCTTAAATAATGTTTCCCAATGACTTGGCCCAGTAGTTAAATTAAAAGCCCCTGGATAAATCAGTATACGAGCACCTTTCTGTGTAAGTATTCTAGCTAGTTCGGGGAATCTAATATCATAACATATTCCTAAACCTATCTTTCCCCATTTAGTATCTACAAGTGTAAAATCATCACCAGCAGTCAATGTATCAGATTCTTTAAATCTAATTTTTCCTTTAACATCAATGTCAAATAAGTGCATTTTTCTATGTTTCCCAATTAATTTCCCATTATTATCATAAAAAAAGCTAGTATTATATATTGATTCACTACCATCTTCATTAATCTCTTTTTCAGGAATACTTCCAGCCAATATATAAATTTTTAATTCCTTAGCTAATTTTTGAATGTGTTGTAATGTAATACTATCTTCAGCTATTTCAGAATATTTTCTAAATTTACTATTTTCATAAGGACAATTAAACATTTCAGGCAATATTGCTAATTCAGCCCCTTTATCTCTAGCTATTTTTATATAAGTTTCTGCTTCTTTAATATTTGCTTCTTTATTATCTATTACATTTATTTGACATAATGCTACTTTTAAAATGTTCATTAAAATGGCTCCAATAATATTTGAATTAAAAAAAAATTTAAAAAAAGTAAAAAAATTTTAGATGAAAAATTTTGTTTAATCAGTAAAATGAATACTATTTATCATCTTATTGATTGCAGATGTATTTGTTGCATTTAAATATGGATTATCACTTTTACCATTGTTGATTACCCAATTATAATAAGTATCGTCATGAATAACAGATATATATCTTGAATAACCATGTCCAGTAGTATTTATTGATATATCAGTTGCATTTACACCATCAATAGTTATATTATTCACACTAATGATTTTCCCATCTAAAGATTTCGCAGTTTGATTAATACTATTTTTAACATCATTAAGTGTTATATCACTATTATTAATACAACTAAATCCAATCACCGTTTTATCAGGTGTACGGAAAGCAACTTCTCCTTGATCTGAGTCTCCACTAGTACTATTATACTGTGACCAGCTAGTAGGATAACTAAATGATACTTTATCACTACTATAATTTCCTGGACCCATATGTGTTTCTTCACTAGTAAACATTGTTGAACCAACAGCTGCAATAATTATTGCAAGCAATGCTATCACAATAACAAATATTGCAATGTTCCGTCTACTAATTTTATTTAAGAAATTAAGGCTGGAATCTTTTTTAGGTTCATTATTACTTTTAAAAACATCTTTAATATCTTTAAAAACATCAGGTTCTTCGGGAACTTTAGTTTTAACTGATTTTGGCTTTTGTGTTTTCTTTACTTCTTTTTGTGTATTTTTAACAGTTGTATAACTTACTTCTTGATCTTTACTAGCCTTAAATCGTTCATATTTTTCCTTATCACTCATAAAATAAGAATCTGGATGAATATTTTTAGGTTCTTCTTTTTTTATATTATCTTGGCTTAAATCATAACCACTTAAATCAAATTTTTTAATATTAAAAGATGGTTTATTAAAATTAGAAGATTTAGGTTCTTCTTTTTTGCCATTTTTAGAATCACTTAAATCTTTAAAACTACCCATTATTTGGTCTTTAAAGCTACTTTGTTTTACAGATTCTTTTTTATTAGTTGATTTTGTGAAGTCATACCCACAATTTCCACATTTAGGTGCACTATCATAACTTGCATTCCCACATTTTGGACAATATTTAACCAAAACTTCAAACCTCCACTAATTTATAATATAAATATTTTTTTATGAATACTAATATTTAATAGTTTTTAAAATATTTTTTTAAAGTTTTATCAAAAAGTATTTAATAAGAATTATATAAATAAAACTAATTATTAATTTTAAAAAAATTTTCAAGGAAGTTAAAAAAATGTTTAAAGTTTCAGAAGTATTTTTTAGTCCAGGAAGCACAACTAAAAAAGTTGTAAAAGAAATATCCTCCAAATTCGATGGTGAAAAAGATTGTTATGATCTATTAAAAGAACACAATAAAATAATTCTTCAAGAATTTCAAGAAGATGAACTTCTAATTATAGGGTTACCTGTATTTAGTGGTAGAATCCCACAAATAGTAAAAGTAGATTTAGAAAACTTAAAAGGAAATAATACCTTAGCAATCCCCGTTGTTGTTTATGGAAACAGAGATTACGATGATGCTCTTCTTGAATTGAAAGAAATCTTAGATAAAAATGGATTCAAAACAATAACTGCTGGAGCATTTGTAGCACAACATTCAATATTCCCTGAAACTGCTAAAAATAGACCAGATTCAAAAGATTTAGAAAAAATTAATGAATTCACAACTAAAACTATTGAAAAAATAGAAGATTACACAAACAATAAAGAAAACTTTAAAGAAATCACAGTTCCTGGAAACAAACCATATCGAGAAATTCAAGGTGTTCCTCTTAAACCAACATCTAATAAAAATTGTACTGAATGTGGAACATGTGCTACTCTATGCCCTACAAAAGCAATCGATATAGAAAATCCAAAATCAACAGATGGAAGTAAATGTATTACATGTACTGCATGTATATATGCATGTCCAGAAGATGCAAGAGAATTTAATAAACTCATGTTTGTTCCAGCATCAAAACTATTTGCTAAAAAATGTAGTGAAAGAAAAGAACCCGAATTCTTTTATTAAACAATTTTAAATAATTTAATAAATATCATATTTTTGGAGAAATAATAAAATGGTAAAAGAAAATATAGGAAAAGAAATAATTTTTGGAAATGATAATTACACAATATACCGTGTAGGTGACTGGAAACATGATTACAAATTAAATGTAACCGGAACTTCCTCACAATTACCTGCATCCGAACCAACTAAAAAACATGTACTTTCACAAATGGAACAAATAAGAAAAGCAGAATTTGAATGGGAAGGAAAAAAAGTTAATGGTATGATTGGTATAGGATTACAATTAAATGAAGATTTACAAAAATTATCTGCTGAAGAATTAATAAATTTAGAAGAAAAAGAATATAAACAAATTTTAGAAGAATTAGATAATTTAAAACTAGAAGATAATAATAAATTTTTAAGCTTAGAAACAAAAGATTTCCTAGTTTATAAACTTGAAATGGCACATGAAGGTCTTCAAGTTCAACCAGCCACACCATACACTTTAGAATATCATTTAAATGAAATTGAAGAATTAAAAAATAAAGAACAAAAGAAATAATTAGGAATACAAATTTTTTATATTCCTAATAATATTTTTAAACCGATAATAATTAAAATTATACCTCCAATAATTAAGAATTTATCTCCGAGGTAATCACCTAATTTTTTACCAATTAATGCACCAATTATAGTGAATATAAAAGCTACAGATCCTATTAATAATATAGGAATCCAATAATTTATATGTAATAATGCAAATGTTAAACCAACAGCAAATGCATCGATACTAGTAGCTATTGATAATAATGTAACTTCTTTAAAACTAAACTCATCAACGGTTTCTTCGTCATTTTTTAATCCGTCACGAATCATATTTAAACCTATAAGTAAAAGAAGTATAAATCCTATCCATGTTGCCACATTTGATACAAATCCACTTAATTGATTACCAAAAAAGTACCCAATTAATGCCATAAGTGCTTCTGAACCACCGAAGAATATAGCATACCATAAAATTTGTGATTTTGTTAAACCTTTTTGGGAAAAACCTTTAGTTAATGACACACTGAAACTATCAGTACCTAATGCCATTGCTAATAATATCATTGAATAAGAATCTAATATCATTTTTATGTCTCACATTCCATTTTTTTTATTTAAATATGTCTAATGTTACTTTTTTATCATTTTTCAATTCTTTTGGAGGGGTAACACTTACGAATTCTATCCCTTCTTTTTCAGATAATTCTTTTGCATCCTCATTAATACTAGGTGCAACAAGTAAGCCACGGATTTTTTGTTTCTCTGCTCCTAAATCTTTCAGATAATCATTTTCAGGATTTTCAAAATCACTCAAGTATCTTTTGATTTGTTTCACGGCATTAGTTCCAGCTTTTCTAGCTTTTAATTCTAAAACCATTAAGTTTCCATCATAATCTTTACCTAATATGTCAATGAATCCATGTTCTGTACTATATTCTCTTGCTGTAGGTTTAAAACCTTCTTCTATTAAGTAAGGTTTTTTCATTATCATATCGCCCATATCTTTTTCATAACCAGCAAGTTCAATTTCTGCATAGTCTTTAGCTACAGAATAACTTGCAAATAAAGTTTTTTTTACTTCAACTTCTAATCGTTCTTTAGGGGTTCTACGATAACTTTCTAAAAAAAGTTCATTATCATGGACATTTACCTTTGTTCTGGATTTAGGAGGTTGCCAATTAACAGGTTCAACCTTTTTTTCTTGATGAACTAGAAATGATCCGTCAGGTTTAATGATTATTAAACGTTCTCCAAAATCTAATTGACTCAGAGCACGACCTTCATAAATTATTTTACAACAACTAAAAAGGGTAATCATAGCTTTTTTACATAAACCCTCTTTAACTAAGTCATATGCTTCTTCACAATTAGGTTTTTCTAAAATTTTATATTTCATATAACTTATTAATTGTTGATTATTTCTTTTAAGTTTAATCTATTTTTTATAAAATTAATAAAATTAGTAATTTATAATAATTTTTAATCATATACAATTTTTTCTTTATTAATTTTTCTTGCAGTAATGAAAGCATCAACAATACTGTAAATCCATATTAATATATTTAATACTATTGGATATACACTGTAAGCTAAGCAAAAACCTATAAAAATGAATATTAATAATATTACTGCACCTTTACCTTTTTCACCATTGTATATTTGACCAAAACCAGGGATTATGGATAATACTGCTGCAAGAATAGGATTTTTTTCTTCAAATTCAAAATCATCATTTACTTTAATTTTTCCTTTAGTTTCTATTTTAACTTCTTCATTTTCTTTCTCATCAGGCATTTAAATTACTATCCTTAATGTTTTATTTTTAATTAATAATTATTTTAGTTAATCATATTAAATTAATCTTATTGTAGTTTATAAAAAATTTTATTAAATAAATAAATATAATAAAAATTAAAAAATATAAAAACGGAGGGTTACTTAGTTTATGGATATTGAAAATACTATTAAAAAAGAAAGTCATTTTCTCACTGAATTTAAATTTGAAGCCGGTGATGTTCTAAGAGGGGTTAAAGTTGAATATGGGACATTAGGAACACCAAAATATGATAAATATGGTCGTGTTATTAATGCTATTGTTTATTGTCATGGTTCAAGTGGAAGTTATAAATCTGTTCGAAGAATCAATGAAATAACCGGTCCTGGTGAAGTAATTGATACTGATAAGTTTTTCATAATAAGCATGTCTACTTTAGGATCACCTGGAAGTGCTAGTCCATCTACTACTTCATTAGGTCATAATTTTCCAAAGTACAATATAAAAGATATGGTTAATTTTCAAATTAAATTTTTAAAAGAAAAATACAGAATTAATCATATTATTGGAGTCATTGGTAATAGTATGGGAGGATTTGAAGCATTAACTTGGGCAACTGAATATCCTGATTTTATGGATTTCACTATTTCTTTAGCAAGTAGTTATAAAACTGCAGGTCATAATTATGCTTTATCTAAATTCATGAATCATATAATAGAAACTGACCCTGATTATAATGAGGGTAAATATTCTAAAAAATTAGCTAGATCTTTACGTTTAGCTTCTGAATCAGTCTACACTTTTGGACAATCTAAATCTTATTATAGGGAATGTTCCAATGATGAAATAGATGAAGAAATGATTATGTTAGCTGAAGAAGGTGTTTTAGATGATCCTAATGATTTAATTTATAATAATAATGCTTCTTTAAATTATGATATTGAGAAAGATTTAGGAAAATTAAAATCTAAATTATTAATAATAGCAATTGAAGGTGATGAATTTTTCCCTCCTGAATTAGATGGAATTCCATTACATAATATTGTTTCAGGTTCTGAATTAATTATTTTCAAATCATTACATGGTCATCTTGGATCTTATGAGTTAAAACAAGTTAGTGATAAAATAGAGGATTTCTTAAAAGAATTTAAAGAATAAAATTTTTTGGAGGGTTTTATTAAAATGATTGTGAAATTAGTTGATTATGGTATAGAATCTAATAATATTGGTTATATTACTTATAATATTTCGGATTTAGATAAGAATTCTCTTAGTTTTTTATATAATAATTTAACAGATGGGGAGAAAAAACTTAAGGATGATTCTTTAATTTTAACTATGAAATACTCTGAAAAGTTTTATCCGTTTAATGTTGATGGATTTCAAATAAAACCTGAAGATTTTGTGGCACGTGAAGAAATTGAAATGAAATATTTTTTATCAAGTTTTCTTGAGGATATGGGATAAAAAAAGAATAAAAAGAAGTGATTTAATTTTTAATGTATAGGGAAAGGTTTTTTTATTTAGATGCTTGTATCATTTTGTTTACTGCATTGAAAGATTTTTCCCGAATATCTTCTGGGACTTTTACAATATGTTCTTCATTTTGAAGAGCATTTTTAAGATTTTTTAGGGTATGTAATTTCATAGTTTCACAGATTGCATCTGAAAGTAGAGGATATAATTTTTTACCAGAAGTTTCATTCTCTACTCTTGTCATGAAATCAATTTCTGTTCCTATAATAAATTCATCTTTCTCTGAATTTTTAATATGATTTAACATTCCACCAGTACTTAACACGTAATCTGCAGCATTTTGAACTTCTATATCACATTCTGGGTGTACAATAACATCTGCATTTGGATGTGTTTTTTTAGCATTATCAATATCTTTTACTTCATATTTTTTATGTACGTAGCAGTGACCGTCTCCTGGTATTGGTATGATTTTTTTGTCGGTTTGTTTTTCCACGTATCTTCCAAGGTTTGTGTCTGGTCCGAATAGTATTGTGTCTGAATCTAAACTTTCTACTATTTTTAATGCATTTCCACTGGTACATAATATGTCTGATTCGGCTTTTGCTTCAGCTAAACTATTAACATATAATACAACTGGTGCTTTAGGGTATTGTTTTTTTGCTTCTTTTATTTGTTCTGCATTTAACATGTGTGCCATTGGGCATTCTGCTTCAACATCTGGTATGAGGATTTTTTTATTTGGATTTAGTATATATGCTGTTTCTGCCATGAAGTCTACTCCACAGAATACGACTATATCTTTATCTTCTATTTCAGATGCTTTAATACATAATTCTAGTGAGTCTCCAAGGAAATCAGCTACTTCTTGGATTTCTTTTGGTTGGTAATTGTGTGCAAGTATTATTGCATTTTTTTCTTCTTTTAATTTAAGAATTTCTTCAATCAGTATTTTATTTTCCATTTTTTTCTCTTCCCTACTTTTTTTATATATTTTATGAATCATTATATTAAAATAAGTACTATATAACTATTGTTATAAAAATTTTTTTATTTAAAAAAAATTATTCCATTCATACTTTCTTTTCAATTTTCAAGACTTTATTCTTATTATGTTTTTCAATAATCTGTCTGACTTCATCACCTAATTCTAAAGTATATTCACTAACTTTAGTATAATCATTAACCCAAATAAATAGTTTAACTTGACTTCCAAATTCACTTATATCCATATCATAAACTATTGGTTTTTTTCCAGACATTACCCAAGATTTTTCTTCAAATTTTTCAACAAAATCATCACTAAATGCTTTCAAATCAATTCCAAAAGGAACCAATACTTCTAATACTATTTTATTTAATTCTAATTTAGGATAATTTACATACATTTCAGTATTTAATGTGCTGTTAGGTATTGTTACTCTAAATCCATCAACTGTTATAATTTCAGTGTTTCTGAAAGTAACTTTTGAAACTTTACCTTTTAAATCATCCACACTAATAATTTCTCCAACTTTAATATTTTTATCTGTAATTAAAAATATTCCACCTATAAAGTTACTGAAAACATCCTTAGCAGCAAAACCTACTACAATACCAATTAAACCTAAACTAATAATTATTCCTTGTAAATCTATTCCTATTAACTTTAAAATCCAAGCTAATGCAAAAATTAGGATTATATATTTTAATAAATCAGTAATTAAATATAATATGGTTAAATCCATATTGAATTTTTTCCAAAACTTTGTAATTATACTACTTAAAATATGTAAACTTATATAAGCTACAATTAAAATGATAATAATGTAGAAAAAAGTGTCTAAAAAACTTAGATCTAATATTTGGGATAATGTTGGAATCATAATATAATCTTCTTTATTTTATCTTTAAAGTTCTATCTTCATGAAATCATATGCAACTACACTATTTTTAAAAACTTCAGATGCTTCTTTTTCTATAGTTAAAGTATTCGTATAACGAGTACTGAAATGTGTTAAAATTAACTGTTTAACATTTGCTTTTTTCGCTATATTTGCTGCTTCTTTAGATGTTGAATGAGAGTGATCTTTTGCTTTTTCACAATCACTGGAATCATAAGTTGATTCATGTATTAATATATCGCTATCTTCTGCTAGTTTCACAATTCTTTCATTAGGTCTTGTATCTCCAGAATATGTTATTTTCCTACCTTTTCTTGGAGGTCCTAACACCATTTTAGGGGTTATTTCTTGACCATCAACTATTACAGACTCGCCATTATGTAATTTTCCAAAATCAGGACCAATTGGAACACCTAATTCTATTGCTTTTTCTCTTAAAAATCGTGGTTTCTTTTTTTCAGTAATAGAGTAAGCTAATGCTGGAACATTGTGGTCTGCAAATGCACATTCTATAATATATTCCTCGTTGTCTATTACTTCTCCTTCTTCTAAAATTTCATGAAAATTTAATGGGAAATTTATTACAAAATAACCTATATGTTGAATTGCATTAAATAGGGCATTTACTCCTTTAGGACCATATACATCTAAAGGTTTCTCCCTACCTCTAAAACCCATTGATTGTATAAGTCCAGGTAACCCAAGTATATGGTCTCCATGGAAATGTGTTATGAAAATTTTTTCTATTTTCATTGGACTAATATGGGCATAAGTTAATTGTTTTTGTGTTCCTTCACCACAGTCAAATAATATTACTTCACCAAATGCTTTTAAACTTATGCTAGAGTGGTTTCTTTGTTTACTTGGTACTGCAGATGCTGTTCCTAAAAATTCAATTTCCATATAAATTTTTCCTTTTTTTTAAGAATTATAAAAATTCGTCTTTAATATTTATATTTCTCATTTAATATAAAATTAAATACTAATAAATAATATTAAATTTAAATTAAATATTATAAATAAATCTTTTTTGTTATAAATTTATTAATAAGATTTTAAGGGATTATATATGGATGAAATAATTAAGTATATGTTAACAGAAGATGAAGGTTATGGAGATATAACTTCTAATGCTTTAATAAATTCAGATATTGTTGTTGAAGGTTTTATATTATCTAAAGATACAGGTATTCTTGCAGGTATTAATATTATTAAAGAAATTTTTGAAGAATATAATGTTTCTATATTAAGTAGTTTGAATAATGGAGATATTATTAAACCAGGGGATAGATTAATAGAATTTAAAGGTTTAGCTAAAACTATTTTACTTATAGAACGTACAGTTCTTAATCTTTTAATGAGAATGAGTGGCGTGGCTACTAAAACATTTAATATTGTAAATGAAGTTCATAAAATTAATCCTAACTTAAAAATTGCAGGTACAAGAAAAACTTCTCCAGCTTTACAAAAATTTGATAAAGAAGCTATAATTATTGGGGGAGGAGATCCTCATAGAAATGGTTTAGATGATATGGTTTTAATTAAAGATAATCATATTGCTATTGTTGGGGGCGTTGCTGAAGCATTAAAACTTGCTCATTGTAATGTTAGTTTTTCTAAAAAAATAGAAATTGAAGTTGAAAATAGTGATGATGCAGTAATTGCAGCTAAAAATGGTGCAGATATTGTAATGTTTGATAATATGAATCCTGATGAAGCTCTTAAAACATTGAATATATTAAAAAATGAGGGTTTACGTGATAATGTATTAGTTGAATTATCTGGTGGGATTACTGAAGAGACTATTCTTAATTATGCTAGTTTAGATGTGGATATTATTTCTTTAGGTGCTTTGACTCATTCTACTCGTAGTTTAAATTTTAGTTTAGATATATAAATTTTTTCTATTTTTTTTAGTTTCTTTTTCCTCATTTTTCGCACTATTAAAATTCTTATAGTAAGCTTTAATAATTATTATAGTTTTCCTTTACACTACTTGAAAAATTATATTGTTTTGCAATAATTTTAAATATGTTTATATACTGCTTAAAACAAATATAGGTATACACATAGATGAAATAAGCAATACTTATTAAAGTAGAAGCTTTTTTTTACAAAAATAAAAAATTTTAAAAAAAATAAAAATTTCACAGGAGTTTAATGATTATGTCAGAAGAATATGAAGAAGTAAATATGGAAGAGGAAAATAGCACTGAAGAAAACGAAGAAACTGAAGAACAAATCACAGAAACGGTAGAAGAAGTACCTGATGATGATTTACCTTTCGCTAAAGCAGAAGTAGTACGTTTAATGAAAGAAAACTTAGACTCTGACAAGATGATTAGAGAAAGAGTAAAAGTAGAAATGAACAGATTCCTTGGAGATGTTCTACAAAATGTATGTAAACAATTAAACGATTACCCATACACTACAATAGAATATGAAATGTTAAAAGAATCAACATATGCATATAATAATATTACTAGAATCAATAAAGAAAAAGAAAGAATATTATTACATTTAGATGCAATAAAGGCAGATTGTGATGCTTTAGCAATGGATGTTAAAAGAACAATGAAACTTAAAGATGTTGAAGAAGAAGACGAAGATTTTGCTGAATTTTCATCATCTAATATATCAGAAGAAACTGAAGGTGAAGAAGAATATTAATTAAAAATATTTTCCTTTAATTTTTTTATCTTCAAAGAAAATAACTATTTTTAAAAAATATTATTTAGCTAAATATTCACTAGATTCTTTTTCTATGATTTTATCCCATGCATTTTTATTTTTTTCACATCCGGGATCTGGATATGTTACATCATGGAAGTAATTGTAAGCTCTAGCTCTACATCCTCCGCATATATATCTAGAGTCACAAACTCCACAATGGCCCAATAATGCATCTTTATCTCTTAATTTCATTAGTAATGGATTATTTGTCCATATATTTTCAACATCATCACGGATATTTCCTAATTTAACTTCTTTTTCATGGGGGAAGAATACACATGGATAAATATCTCCATTAGGTTCTATACTCATATAAAATCTTCCTGCTCCACAGCCTCCTACAAATTCTGATAATTTCATCATTGCAGGATTACTATATTCAACATTATAAAAGTGTGTAGGTATCATTTGGTCATTATTGAATGTATGAGTTACTACATCTGCAAATTGTGGTGCTGTGGATAGTATTTGCATTTCGCCTTTACTATTTTCCTTATAAATTAATTCTAAAAGATTTAACCTTTCTTCAGGAGATAAATCTATTTCACTAATTTCTGCTCCTTTTCCTGTTGGTATAAAGTTATATAATACAAACCAATCAACATTTATACTTCTTAAAAAAGTTATCATTTCAGGGATTTCATCTTTGTTTTTCTTAGTTGCTGTTGTTGATATTTCAACAAATACTCCTGCTTTTTTAAAGTTTTTAATAGCTTCTATTGCTCGTTTCCATGATCCATCTTTTTGCCTGAAATTATCATGTGTTTTTGGATTTACTCCATCTAAACTTATTTGCACAAATTGTAATCCTAAATCTTTTAATTCTTTTGCTTTTTCATAATCATTGAAAATATATCCATTTGTAGCCATACTTACGTACAAACCACGGTCGTTGGCATGTTTAATGAATTCTTTAATGTGTGGATGTATTGATGGTTCTCCTCCACTAAATGCTAAAGATGCTATTCCAAGATCTGCTAATTTATCTATTCCATTTAATATTTCTTCTTTGTTTAATTCATCAGGGCCCTTTTTTCCAGCATTTTCATAACAGTGTATACAGTTAAAGTTACATGCTTGTGTTATGTTCCATACTATTTGGAATGGTGCTCCTGGTGTGAATGGTTTTTTTACTCCAAATGTTGCCATTCCTTTGAAAGTGCTTATTAATCCTTTTTCCCAGTATTCATCCTGCATGGTTTTTATTAAAGATTCTTCTGATGTGTTAAAACTTTTTAATGCTTTATGTATTACTATTTCTACTAATTCGTAGGTTACTTTGCATTTTAAGCATATATTGTCTTGTTTTCCGAGGTAATAATCTAGTGCAGATTCTAATCGTGTTTTTCCACATTTGTTACAGTAAACTAATGCATTGTTTAACATTTTTTGAGATAAAGGGTTATTTATTATGTCTTCAAAGGTTTTTATCATTTTTTCAATATTTTCTTCATCTTCTTCTGTGTTCATTTTATTTCCCTTCTTCTTTTTTCTTGAAGAGTGTTTTTGCAAAGTTTTATTTAAATGACTGACTAAAGGTCACTGACTCTTAGTTAAAAATTGTATATAATTATATATAAACCTTTCTACAAAAATAAAAAATAACATCAAAAAAGAGTATTTGGAGATAAAAAAATGGTGAATAAAACAAGAGTATCCCTACCACCAGATGAACGGAAAGAAGAAATAATAAATTCAGCATGGCATCTATTCTACGAAAAAGGATATAGTAATGTAACAATTAAAGATATCATAAAAGATTTACACATTGTAAAAGGAACATTCTACTACCATTTTAAAAATAAAGAAGAAGTAAAAAAAATAATTGTAAACAGACAGATAAAAACAGAACTAAGAAGCCTAGAAAAAATCTTCAACAATCCAAATTATTCCACATTAGAAAAATTATCTAATATGATAATGGAAATAATTGATGTATACAAAGACACAGAAAAAATCCATAATGTTTACACACGTAACCCTGAACTATTCCAAGATATATTAATAAAAAGAATGGAATCTTTAGAAAAAATAATGGAAAAATTATTAAATGAAGGAATAGAAGAAAAAGTATTTAACCCTTCTTATTATGATGAAGCATTAGAATTCCTTGTAGTAAGTTTATCAATCACATTACCAATAATACACTACACAATTAACTTATGGCCTGAAAGAAAAGCCGTATTAAAATTAAATGTTTTCACATACAATGCCGAACATATGCTAGGAGCCAAAAGAGGAAGTTTTGATAATATAAAATCCCAATATTGGCATATTGTTAAAGATACATCTATAGGAACAATTAAAACCTAAAAAAAAATAAAATTTTCACTCTTCAGAATCATTATCAATAATAGTAAATCCAGTTTTCAAATGCTTAAGTTCTTCCTCACTTAAATGAGTTTCTACACTTTTTAAATCCATAATTTTACTTTGACCGAAAGGATCATCAATAATTAATGTAACCTCTAAATCACCATTTAAAATTTTATCTAATTCATTGAAAACTTTTTTCCCATTACTTTGAGATTCCTCATCATCAAACAGTGTTAAAGCCCTTTGAGTAGCATCTTTAAATCTAACAATAACCCCTTCTACATTAGAAACATAACCCTGAGATTTTGGGCCAGGCTCAACTTTAATACCAATTTCAGGAATAGAAACAGTTGCACTTTGAGAACGAATAACTCTACTACTTAAATTATCTTTATTAATTTTAAGACTATGACGTGCAGGATCATGTTGTTCTAAACTCATAACATCACTGTGTTTAAAACCACAAGCCTCACAAATTATACTAGATTCCATAACTTCTCCAAAATATGGAATTTTCACAGTTTTTGTATCACTAACTGCACTATTCTTTTTATGACATACAGGACAATCCATTCTCATCTCAGGCATATAAAACATTCCTCTCATTATTTATATTTTAATTATTTATCATTTTCTTTTTATTCACTGTAAAGATATCCTTTACTACCTAATTCTTTAATTATTTTATCTAAAATTTCATAATTTGGTGCACAAATCTTCATTCCATGTTTATTAGATAAATAATAAAGTTCTTTTAATTCCTCTTTCTTTTGAGGATCATCTTCTAAAGCTTTAATAAAACTGTCAGATTTTTTCTGTTCATAAATATTAACTTTTCTAATTAATGGTTCTTTGAAACCTTTAATTGGGTAAATAATACATTCAACACTAGCATTATTCTCTTTAATTATAATATCCATAACATCTTTAAGTTCATCAACATTATTCTTTAAGTAAACAGTTTCACAACTTTCATTAATATTACTTAAAATTTTTTGAACAGTAGTATTTATCTCTTCAGTTTCAATAACTTTAACATCATTTTTTTCAGCTTCACTTAATAAAAAATCGTGAATGGTCCTATTTTCCTTAAAATAATCTAATTGTTTACCTCCACGACGTTTTTCAGTAGCTCGTTTCACAAAACGATTTTTATGTGACTCCTCATCTGAAGATAATATAAAGAAATGAATATTGGCTTGATTTTTATAATTATCTAAATCTATTAGTCCAGGAATTAAATGCACACCTTCAATTATAATATCATCAAAATCTTTTATAGCTCTTTCAATTACTTTTTCAATTGCTGGAACTACAAATGATGCATGTTCAACAAAACCTGCACAAATCAAATCTTCTTCTGTTTTATAGTTTTTCTTATTTCTAAGAGTAGTATACGCCATATATGAAGAAGCATGTAATGCAGGTGCATAATCACTTCCAATAATTCCACGCACAACTTCTCTTATAAAATCAGATTCTATTAAATGTTTTATTCCTAATGATTTGGCAAGTTCTGCAGATATTGTAGATTTACCTATTCCTGAAGCACTTCCAATTAATATAACATATGGTTTTTCCATAAAAAATTCCTCAATTTAATTGGTTTTGGTTTAATATAATATTTTTTTAGATTTTTGGTAATTAAATACTTATTTATTAAAAAAGCTTTTTTAAGGATTTTAATTATAAAAAATACATTTATATTATATAAAAATCATAAATTATTAGTAATATGAGTTTATGAGGAATTTCTTATTTAGAATTTTAACTCATGTTTATTTTTCTATTTACTATTTAACAATTAAAAAACAAGAATTTATTAATTTAATATGAGGAGTGATTATTTGTATTCAATATCATCAGTTGAAGAACTTCAAAACTTAAACCCATACATCGTAATTGGATGTGGTGGAGGTGGGGAAAAATTCTCAAACCTTGAAGGAATTGAAACTGTAGGATTTGTAGATGATGACCCAGATAAACAAGGAACAAATTTTATGGGATTTGAAGTTGCATCAAGTTTAATAGATTTAATGGATGAAGTTCCAGAAGCTAAAAGTATAGTTATAATGTTACCTATAGGTGCAGAAGGGGCAGCTTTAAAATATGCAGTACAAGCAATTGATGCTGGTAAAAATGTTGTAAGTTCATTCAGATCATTATCTATTGAAGATAATATTTCTTTAGCAAAATTTGCTAATCAAAATGGGGTTGCTATTAAGGAAATAAGTCCAAGATTAGATATGATTAATAATATTTTTGGAATAGCTCCAGAAAAAAGTACTGAAATTTTACCAAAAATATCATACACACCAAAAGCAAGTATTGTTTTTTGTGGAGGTACTTCTCAAGAGTGTGGTAAAAGAACAACAACACGTAATTTAGGATTAGCCGCAACAAAACGAGGATTAGTTTCAGGTGTTATATCAACAGATGAAATGGGGCTTGAAAAACCTACTGATTTTAATTTCCGTGCAGGAAGTTTAAGTGCAATGGATATTCCATCCGCTATTTTAGGTTCAATTAAATACTTAGAAGAAGAAAAACATCCAGATATTATTTTCATTGAAGGTCAATCCAGTTTAACTGAAGATGGAAACCCTCACCCTAGAGGTTTATCTGCTGCAATTTTAATAGGTGCTCATCCTGATGCTGTGATTGTAGGTCATAGACCAAATCATCCATTCCGTGAACCAAGAGGCATACCTGAGGAAATAAAAGCTATTGAAGCTGTTGAACCTACTAAAGTTGTTGGAATTAGTATTAATTTACGTAACGAACCGGATAAAACACCTGAAGACTATGAAAAAGAATATGGTCTTCCAACTGCAGATGTTCGTGAAAATCCAGATAAATTATTAGATGCAATCTTAGATCATCTAAAAAAATAATTAAATTTTAAAATTTTTTTCATGGAAAAAGTGATTTTAAATGTCATTTATAGGTACTTTAAAAAAAAGTCTTGGTTTTGAAGAAAACCGTAATAATAAAAGAAATGTTGGAGTAAATGATTTCACTGAAGAATTTTATGACGAAACATATACAATTGTTCCAGAACAATCATTTTATGAAATTATTCTAATTCGCCCAAGAACTATTGCAGATATAGATTATATTTCTGATCAAATTCTTGAAGAAAATAATCCTGTTATTGTTGATTTAGGTTTTCTTGAAAGAAGAGGTCCTGTAGAATTTAAGAATGCTACTCGTAGAATTAAAATTTTACGTGAACAACATAATGTTGAAGCAATACTCCTTGCTCGTGAAGAAGGTAAAAATTTAATTATTCTCTCACCTACTCAGGTTCAAATTATTAAAAAACAATAATTTAAAAGAAGTTTAGAAAAAAATAATATTATTTTTTTTATTTTTTTATATTTTGAAGAATTTTTTAGCATTTTTAAATGCTACTTTTTCAATATCACTATTTTTATAACCTAATTTTTTTAGTGTGCGAACAGTTTTAGGCACACTTATAGGATCTGATGGTTTATTACTTATATCACTGTTTAATAAGAATTTATTAAAACCATATTTATCTAATATTTTTATAGCTTCTTCTTTGGTCATTTTTTGTGGTTGTACGGTTAAACCAAGTGTGTAATCATAGTCTATTACATCTTCTACAACATTAGGATTAATATGATCTATTACCACTAATTTTGGATTTATTGTTTCATCTACAATGATTTTAATATCTTTCAATACTTCTTTTTTATTTTTACGTGGTGTGTGGATGATTACTTTGCTTTTTGTGTCTTCTGCAATTTCTAATTGTTTTTTAAATGCTTTTTGTTCATTTATTGTATTATCATCTAAACCTATTTCTCCTATTGCCACTATTTTCTTTTCTTCCACTAATCTTCTAATTTCTTCATAAATTTGGTCATTGTTTTCACTTACATTTGCAGGATGTAATCCTAAAGCAACTTCTAATTTTAATCCATATTCCTCTGCTCTTTTGGTGTCATATTCAAGTATTCTATCAAAGTGGTTTATTAAGCATGTTTGATTTCGTAGTTTGTAAGGGTAAAATGAGCAAGTGATTGCTGTATCTATTCCGCTTGTATACATTAAATCAAAGTCTTCACTGCTTCTTGAGTCTGCATGGGTATGTGTATCTATCATCATAAATATTCACTCTCTATATAGTTATATTTTTTTTAAATTAATTAAATTTATATCATTATGAAGGTAATATAGAATTAATTAAAAATTATTTTTAAAAGAATTTAAGAGGGATTATTATGGAAAATAATGAAGAAATATTGCCTTTTTCTGAAGTAACTAAATTTCATGGACATGTGTGTCCTGGTTCTGCTTTAGGTTATAGGGTAGCTAAAACTGCAATGATTAAGTTAAATGTATCTAAATCTGGTGATGAAGAATTAGTAGCAATTTGTGAAAATGATTCTTGTGCTGTAGATGCAATACAAGTAGTAACTGGTTGTACATTTGGTAAAGGTAACTTCATATTTAAAGACTATGGAAAACATGTATATACATTTTATAATAGGGAAAATGGTGAAAATATTAGAATTTATGTAAATGCAGATTTTAATGATATTGTTCCAGAATTTGTAGCACTAAAAAATAAATTCGATCAAGGTACTGTTACAATGGAAGATAAAAAAAGTTTTCAACACTTCAAAGATGAATTATCTTATAAAATATTAGAAGTTCCTGAAGATAAATTATTCACATTATCAAAAGCAGAATTATCCTTACCAAAAGAAGCAAATTTATATAATTCTATTAAATGTGGTGAATGTGGAGAATTAGTATCTGAACATAGAATGAAAGAAAAAGATGGGGAAAAAGTGTGTATTCCTTGTTTTAATAAGGAATAAAAATCTTCCACTCATTATTTTTTTTAATTTTTTAATATACTTTTTATTTTACTAGTTAAATCATTAATAGGGACACGTTCTTGTTCTTCAGTGTCTCTGTTACGTACTGTTACAGTTTTATCTTCTATTGTATCAAAATCTATAGTAACAGCTACAGGAACACCTATTTCATCTGCACGTGCATATCTCCGTCCAATACTTCCACTTCCATCGTAATCAACAGTGAAACCATCTTTTCTTAATGATTCTTGAATATTGGAGGCTATTACATCTAAACCTTTCTTATTTACAAGTGGAAGAACACTTACTTTTATAGGTGCAATTTCGTTTTTAAATTTGAAATAATCTTTATCATCATTTTCACTTGCATTGTGGAAAGAATGTAATAATACACAGTAAAGTATACGATCTATACCAAAAGAAGGTTCAATTACATGAGGTATTAATTTTTCACCTTTAACTTCCTCAGTACTTGTTTCAAATAGTAAATGTTCACTTGTTAATTCATAAGTATTGTCTAATTCTAAATTATATTTACCATTTGCTTCAATTTCTTCTTTTAATTTATCTGCATCACAATTTTTTAACCAACCCATAATTTTTGGAGCATCACCTTTGAATGTTGGACCAAATACTTTAAGGTTTGGTTTTACAGTATTTTTAGTAATTGTTTTTGGTTCATCGTAAGGAATATAAATGTTTAATTCTTCATTACTTTCTTTTCCATGTTGTGTTAAATCATAATTTCCACGATCAGCTATTCCAATAATTTCAACCCATCCATATTGATCAGTTAAACATTCTACATCCCAGCAATCAAGAGCATAATGAGCCATTTCTCCAGGTAAGTGTTGACGGAATCTTAACTTATCATTTGGTATGCCTAATTCATTTAAGAATTTTCTTGCAAGGTATAATTGGTAAGTTAACATTTCACTACTTATTATTCCATCATCTAAAGCTTTTTGTACTGTTATGTGTAATTCTTCTTTTTCATTGATTTGAACATCTTGTGAACATAAATCTAAAGTTTCATTTGCTATTGTTTTAAATTTAGGGTGAGTTTTATCTTCAGGGTTTAAGAAGATTTCACATTCTGCTTGAGTGAATTCTCTAAGTCTTATTACTCCTTGACGTGGACTTATTTCATTACGATATGCTTTTCCTAATTGAACTACTCCAAATGGTAATTTGTTACGATAAAATCTAGATAATCTTTTGAAAAGTATGAATATTCCTTGTGCTGTTTCTGGTCTCATATAACCTGGTTTTGTTCCTTTTGCACCGATTTGTGTTTTAAACATTAAATTATAATTCCAAATTTTAGCTAGTTCTCCACCACAAGTTGGACATTTTATTGTATTATTTATTATGATTTGGTCCATTTCTTCATTAGCTAAGCTTTCAACATCTTTATTGATTGCTTCTTCAATTAAATGATCTGCACGGAATACTTCTCCACATTTTTCACATTTTGTCATTGGGTCTGTGAAGTTATCTACATGTCCTGAAGCTTTTAATACTTCTTTTGGCATAACTGTTGGTGATTCTATTTCATAAAATCCTTCACCTGCAGTGTACTGTTTTCTCCATTTTTGCATTATATTGTTTTTTAATGTTGCACCTAATGGTCCATAATCAGTAAATCCACTTACTCCAGAATAAATTTCGAATGAAGGCCATAAGAAACCTCTTTTTGCTCCAATATTCATCATTTTGTCATGATTCATAAATTTAATACTCCTATAAATATTTATTTTTGATAATTAGTTTTTATAAAAAAAAGAATGAGTAATAATAAAAAAATTATTTTTTTTAAAAGTTAAAGTATAATTAAATCTTTTTTTATTTATTAAGTTCATAATCCATTTTAATCCGACTACTTTCAGGTTTTTCTTGTCCCATATACTTACTATGTCTACTAGGATGACCATAAGGGATTTCGGATGGACTAGTCATTGTTTCAAATACTACTTGACATACTCTTTGACCAGGATATAATGCTACTGGCATTGCACCAATATTACTAATTTCTAAGGTTATTTTGCCTTCAAATCCGGGATCTATATATCCTGCTGTTACATGCATAGTAACACCTAATCTACCCATACTAGATCTACCTTCAACACGTGCTACAATATCATCAGGTAATTTCACGGTTTCTTGTGTTGTTGCAAGTGCAAACTCATTTGGGTGTATAATGAATGCTTCACCTTCTGGTACTTTAAATGATTCCATGTAACTTGCCACTTCCTCATTATCTTTTGGATCTATGTAAGGTGTTCGTATAACACGAAATACTTTAAATTCATCTCCGATACGTAAATCTACTGATGAAGGTTGTATTTGCTTTTCTTTATTGTCTAAAGGTTCAATACTAATATGTCTTTCATCCAATAATTTTTTAATATCTTTATCACTTAATATAGCCATAAATATTTGATTCCTGAAAAAAATAATTTTTTATAAAAAAATATAATATTTTATTTTATGTTTTTTTATATTAAATAAGTTATTCACTTATTATTAAAGATTTTTTTTAAAAAAAGAAAAATTATATGATGAGTTAATTATTTCTCATCAATTCTCATTTTTAATCGTCTAAGTATTCCAATGAGAGTATGAGCTTCACGTCCAGTTATGAATGCACGATTAATAATGTTTTTAAAAGTTTTAAGACCATTACGTTTTTTATGGTCTGGAATTTTAATAGTATCAATCAATTCTTTCATGTCCTTAAGTAAATAATCCTTTTCTATTTGTGTACTTTCATCATAACCCTCTACTGGGAAATGGTTACGGTTTTTAAAGATTTCATAAAAAATAATAGCCGCAGCATGAGTTATATTCATTATAGGATAATGTGGATCTGTAGGAATACTAACTATTATGTCACATTTATCAATTTCATCATTTGTTAAGCCATCACCTTCTCTTCCAAAAAGAATTGCAATATTAGTATTTGTATCCATTTTTTCCCCTAATTCATTAGGAGGTATTGGTATACGAGAAAGATTATAACTTCCGCCAGGAGTTCCAGTAGAACCTATAATAAAATCAATAGAATACTTTTTAAGGAAACTTTCAAGATTATCACAAATTATAGCATTTTCAACAAGATTTTTTGCATGCATAGCTTGGTAATATGCATCATCTTTTAATTCACACGGATTTATAAGAACTAAATTTTTTAATCCAAAATTTGCCATTGTACGAGCTAAGAAACCAACATTTCCACTAGTTTCACATTCTACAAAAACTACATAAATATTTTTTTGTAAGCGTAAAGTTCCTTCATCAACAGTTGAATCATTACTTACTAATTGAGCTCTTTTAGTAGATTTTGATTTACTTTCAGTTTTAGATTCTTCAACTTCTTCTTTATCTTTTGTTTTAGGTATTAATTCTTTATTTGTAATTACTTCCTCTTCACTTACTGTGCCGGGCATAAATATTAAAACTCCATTATTATTCTTTTTCTTCACTGTAAGTTAATTTTAATAATTCTACCAGATTCATTCCATTAATTTCTGTTTCATTTATAGCTTCTAATCCATCTTTAATATTGGATTGGCAAAATGGACATATTGTGATAAAATTATCAGCACCAGTTTCTTTAATCATTTGTGCTTTGTTTTTACTTAATTCTAGGGCAATTTCTGGTCTGGCAGATTTAACTCCTCCACCAGCTCCGCAACATTGACATGGGAATTCCATTTCTTCAAATTCTACACCAGGAATCATATCTATAATTTCACGTGGTTGATCTTTGATTCCTTGTCCTCTACCAAGATGGCAAGGATCATGCCAAGTTACTTTCATATCTAATGGTTTCATTTTACTAGTATCTAATTTATCGATTAAAAATTCACTAATATCCATTACATTTAATTTATTGCCGAAATTAGGATGGTCATTTTTAAGTGTTGCACCACAACCTGCACAGATAGTAATTACAGTATCATAATCTTTAAATACTTCCTTATTTTTATCAGCTAATGCTTGTACTGCATCACGTTGCCCTGTACGTAATAATGGTGAGCCACAACATACTTGATTTTCTGGAACATCAACATTTATACCATTAGCTTTAAAAACATCCATTACAGCTTCACCTACATGTTGTAATCTGTAATCTACCATACAACCTGTGAATAAAGCAACTTTAGATTTTTCCTTGGTTTGTTTTTTGTTTTTATTATAAGATTCTATAAATCCTTCTTTTTCTGGATGGGTAACACTTCGACCAGTTTCTTCAACCATTTTTTTAATTTTTTTATGTGCTTCTAAAGGTCCTTCATCTTCACTGTATGCAATTGCTCTTAATTTTTCAACAGCATCTCCAAAACTGTTAATATCTTTTGGACAAACTGCTCCACATTTTCCACAACTAGTACAATCATATAATCCGTTTTCAAATCCTTCTTTTAACCTATTTTTTAATTCTCTTGGATCAAATTCGAATTTACTAATATATCTCATGAAATAAGGTCCTGCGAAGTCTTCTTGGAAATTTTGATATACTGGGCATGCTGTTAAACAGCTGTAACATTCTATACAACTTCTAACTTTTAATGTATCTTCCATTTCTTCAGGTTTCATTAATTCTTCAGGATCATTTGTTTCAAGATGTAAATCCATATCATTTACTTTATTTTCGATTGAGGAACGATCAACTATTAAATCTTTAATTACTGGTAATTTTAAAGGTTGAATTGTTGTTTCGTTTGCTATTTCTTTTTTACAAGCTAATCCTGGATTTCCATTAATTCTCACTGCACATGATCCACACTGTCCAGCTCTACAACTACTTCTAAAGCTTAAATTTGCATCATATTCTTCATTTATTAAATTTAATGCTTCTAAAACTTTCATTTGAGGTGTTTTTTCAATTTCATAAGTTTCAATATATGGTTTTTCATCTGTGTCTTTATTGAAACGTGATACATGAACTTTAATTTTCATAAAATGACTACCTTTCTTTTTTTATTGATAAAATTTTTTAAGATTTATATAAATTTATAATAATTAATATTTTATGCTAAGTACTATTTTAAAATTCTTATAATAATAATGTGAAATTAATTTTCATAAAATTTTTTTTAATGATTTCTATTTTTTCATTATAAAGGCTCTGTCAAAAATTTAGTTGATGATTTTGGTTTTTATTTTTTATGTTCCAGAATTCTAGTTTTAGTTTGAA
>DAGJ01000013.1:41900-85115 GCA_002495685.1 Methanobrevibacter sp. UBA412 | reverse complement strand
TTCATTTCGCTGCCAGCCTTTTTTTATACAAAAATTCTTATTCTTACAAAAAGTTATTTTAACTTATTCTTTTAAATAATAATTAATAAATTTTATAGTTTCTATTTCAAGAATTATAAAAAACAAAACCTTTTATAATAATAATTATATATAAATACCTAATATAATTTTTATATTATTTATTTCTTAAAAATAATCATTAAAAATATTTTTATAGTGTAATAAATAATTTAATAAACTATTAAGTTTATTTAACTATAATAATATAATTATATTAATAATACATTAATATTATATTATAATCAGGAGGAACTACAAATTGCGTTTATTAATTAGTCCAATAAATCATGAAGAAGCTCTAGAAGCAATTAAAGGTGGAGCAGACATAGTTGATGTTAAAAATCCTAAAGAAGGATCTTTAGGAGCTAATTTTCCATGGGTAATAAAAGATATAAGAGAATTAACACCTGAAAATTTATTAGTTAGTGCAACTTTAGGTGATGTTCCATTTAAACCAGGTACAGTATCACTTGCAGCAATGGGAGCATTAGTTTCAGGAGCAGATTACATTAAAGTAGGATTATATGGTCCAAAGAATTATGAAGAAGGTTTAGAAGTAATGAAAAATGTTGTAAAAGCAGTAAAAGACACAAAACCTGATTCAATTGTAGTTGCATCTGGATATGCTGATGCACATCGTGTAGGTGCAGTAAGTCCTTGGGAAATTCCAAAAATTGCAAGAGATTCTGGTGCAGATTTAGCGATGTTAGATACTGCAGTAAAAGATGGACATACATTATTTGATTATTTTTCTTTAGATGATTGTCAAAAATTTGTGGATGAAACACATAGTTATGGACTACAAGTAGCTTTAGCAGGATCAGTAAAAAAAGACCAATTAAAACCATTATTTGATGTTAAAACAGATGTAGTTGGTTTAAGAGGTGCAGCTTGTGTTGGTGGAGATAGAAATACCGGACACATAGATCGAAATGCTGTTAAAGAATTAAAAGATTATGTTCAATCTTTTGAATAAATAAATTAATTATTATTATATTATTATATTAAATCATTTCTTATAGAGGTTAAAAATGTTTTCAGAAAAAGTAAATAATGCCCCAAAGGGATATACTTTTGATGATTTTCTTTTAGTACCAAATGCTTCTTGGGTAGAAGCAAAAAATGTTAATACTAAAATTCAATTATCAAAAAAAATCAAATTAAACATTCCAGTATTAAGTGCTGCTATGGACACTGTTTCAGAATCTGAATTAGCTATAGCATTAGCACAAGAAGGTGGAATTGGTGTAATACACCGTAATATGACTTCAGAAATGGAAGTAGAAGAAGTTAAAAAAGTAAAATCTGCAGAAGAAATTACTATACGTGATGTAGTAACTATTACTCCGGACTCTGATATTACCACAGTTCAAGATATAATGGAAAATGAATCTATAAGTGGACTACCAGTAATAGAAGATGACAAAATTGTTGGAATTATCAGTAAACGTGATGTAAAACCAATGATTCGCTCAGGTGTTAATAAAAAAGTAAATGAAATTATGACTTCAGATGTAGTTACTATTGAAGAAACTATATCTCCTGAAGAAGCATTAGATATTGCATATGAAAATAAAGTAGAAAGATTACCTGTTGTACGTGAAGGTAAATTAGTTGGTATAGTCACAATACGCGATATTTTAAATCATGATAACCATCCTAATGCTGCAAGAGATAAACATGGGAAATTATTAGTCGCAGCAGCTGCAGGTCCATTCGATTTAGATAGGGCTATTGCATTAGATGAAGCTGGAGCAGATATTATCAGTATAGATTGTGCTCATGCACATAATATGAATGTTGTTAAATTCGTTGAAACAATGAAAGATAATATTGATGCTGAATTATGTGTAGGTAATATTGCAACTGCCGAAGCTGCAGAAGATTTAATTGCTCAAGGTGCGGATGCATTAAAAGTTGGTATTGGTCCAGGTAGTATGTGTACTACTCGAATTGTTGCTGGTGTAGGTGTTCCTCAAATAACTGCTATTAGTCAAGTTGCTGATGTAGCTAAAGATTCAGGCATACCAGTTATTGGTGATGGTGGTTTAAGATATAGTGGAGATGTAGCAAAAGCAATAGGTGCTGGTGCCGATGCTGTAATGTTGGGTAATTTATTAGCTGGAACTTATGAATCACCTGGTGATGTTGTAGTGATGAATGGACGAAAATATAAAACTTATCGTGGAATGGGTTCTATGGGTGCTATGACTGGAGGATTTGGTGGTGGAGCTGATAGATATTTCCAAGAAGTTAAAGGTCCTATGAAACATTCAAAACTTGTACCTGAAGGTGTAGAAGGAGCAGTTCCTTATAAAGGTAAAGTTTCAGAAGTTATGTTCCAACTTATAGGTGGATTAAAAGCTAGTATGGGTTATTGTGGTGCTAAAGATATTAAATCTATGCATGAAAAAGCACGTTTTGTTCAAATTACTGCTGGTGGACTTAAAGAATCTCACCCTCATGATCTTTTAATTACTAATGAAAGTCCTAATTATCCTTTATTAGAATAATTAAATTTCATTTTATTTTTTTAATATTCTTATTTTTTTAATTTAAATTATACTCTCTTTTTTAATTTTAGGATTAAATAGAATGATTTATATAATAAAAACAATATTACTATAATTATCTTAAAATTAATGTATTAAGTTCTTTTATAAATTTGGTGATTAAATGGATTCATTAACTTTACAAGAATACCGAGAAATGGTTGATAATATTATGGAAACCAATAAGCGAACAGGTGAAATGCCAGCTTATGCTAATATTAAAGATTTTACTATTAGTAAAAAAAGTTATTCTTTAATGATTGAGAAAGTTAATAAGTTTTTTTTAGAAATGGGAAGAAATCCACGTTCTGTTAAAATAGAAAAATAAAAATAAAATTAGTAATAATTAATTATTATTTATTATATATTTTAGCTAGGCTATTGTATTTTTTTATAAATCTTCTTTACTATTCAAATTTTTGAAGTTAATTTCACATATATTCTCATTATCAATTAACACATATTCTATTTTTAAATGTTTTATAAAATCATTAACTTTTAATTTATTATTTTCTATTAATTCATTAATCAAAAATTCTTGCCCTTTATTATAAATACTATGTAACGGTTCAATATTTGATTTTACATCATTTTTTAAATGTTTAGGTATAATTGCATCTACATTTGGGTTTTTGTTTAATTTTTCTTTCATTACTTGTATGAATTTTTTTTGAATATATGGTGAGTCACAGGGTAATATTAATGCGTATGAATTTTTTATTTTTTTTAACCCTGTCATGATTCCTGATAATGGTCCTTTATTTTTGATTTCATCAGTAAGGTATGTGATATGGAATTGATATTTTTTGTTTTCATTTTGGTAGTGAGTTATAATTTTTTCATATTTTCTAACTCTACTTTCATCATTTAAAACTATAATAACATCATCAATTTCATAGTTTAGCACATCAAGTATATGAATTATCATAGGTTTCTCGTTAATAATCATAGAACCTTTATCTTGACCCATTCTACGACTCATTCCTCCACATAGAATTACACAACTTAAACATTTCATATATAATCACTTAAAAAAATCATAAAAAATATTCATTCTTTAACATGAATATCTGCATCCATATCAAAAGGATTAGTACGTAAAGCAATACTAATCATATAAGGATAATTATGCTTTAAATATAACATATAATAAACATATTCATACATTAAATTAGTATAAATCCGATTCATATCACCAATTAAATGATTAAAATCAGTAGTAGTTAAATCATTTAAATCATTTCTATGTTTTAACTCCTCATCTAAATGTAAGGTAGCTAAAAGCAATTCAGAAAAATTATCCTTTTCCATTAAATTTGGATTTTCTAATAAATTAACAATAAAATTTCTTTTATCAACAAGTAATGTTTGAATTTCATTTAAAAATACACCTTGATCTTTAACTGATATTTCAGGTGTGAACTTAACACCTTTACTTTTAATAGCATCCATAGCACTTTCAAAATCAGAATCTTCCCAATTTTCAATATCCTTTAAATATTTATATATAATATTTTTATCTTGATTAATTTTAGTAAAATTACTTAAAAGATTATCCCCAATTTCACTAAAAAACACACTTAATAACATATCAAGTTTTTCAAGAATAACTTCTCTTTCTTTACGAGCTAAAATATCATCAATTACTAAAGCAACAATTAAAATATCTATAGGAATAAATCCTAAATGCATCATAACATATGAAAAAATTTCTTCACTATCATGGAAAATATAAAAATTACCAGTATATATTAGTATAGTTGCAATAATCAGCACAATAGCAAATTTTAATTTCCAACTAATTTTCCTCTTAACCATAAACAAACTCAACTCCATAAAAATTAAAATAATTTATTAAAAAAATAATATTTATCTTTTTTTTGCATAAACAATAGCAATAGGGTTTCGTGCAATCATCATTATACCACGATCTATAACTCTACCTTTACTTACATTAACTTCAACAATTTTAGGATTATAACCTAAACTTTTAAGTTTATTAACAGCATCAACTTTTGTATCAACGAGGATACATGGAATTAAAATTCTACCTTCATGGTTTAACTTACTATCCACTAAATCTAAAATAGGTTCTAAATCTCTTCCACTACCACCTATTAATGCAATATCAAAAGTATTTATATTTTTAAGTGCATTCACACCATCATTTTCAATAAAACTTACTTTATCTAAATTTCCAAGTTTTTCTAAATTTTTTTTACAAATATTTATAGCTTCAGGATTTTTATCTATAGAATAAACTTTTTCTGCTTTTAAACTAAATTCTACACTTAATCCTCCTGTTCCACAACCAATATCCACTACAATATCTTCATGACAAACATTAGATTTATATAATAATATTGCCCTAATCTCCTCTTTAGTTGGTCCAGGCACATCACAAGTTTTTATAAATTCATCATCATTTAACATAAAACCTAATCATCTCTTTTTTTTTATTTTGTTGGATTCCATCGTTTATATAAATTATTATCAATTTGCAATGAGTCTAAAATTTTCCCTACTATGAAATTTTCATTATCTTTTAATGTTTCTGGTTTATTATAATAAGCAGGCATTGCAGGTAAAATTATTCCTCCTTCTTTAGAAATTTTTAACATATTTTCTAAATGAATACTTCTTAATGGTGTTTCTCTTGGAACAATTATAGTTTTTCTATGTTCTTTTAAAGCAACATCAGCAACACGGCTTATACTATTATCAGCATAACCATTTGCTATACTAGATAATGTTTTCATACTACAAGGCACTATGACTAAGGATTCAAATCTGCATGATCCACTATTAATTTCTGAACTTATATCATTTGTTTCATAATATTTTGATGCTAATTTTTTTATATCTTCTAATTTAAAATTTGTTTCATGGTGGATTACAATTTTTGCAGGATCACTAATTAAAAGTCCGGTTTTTATGTTTAAATCTTTTAAAGCTTTTAATAATTTTATTCCATAAATTGTTCCACTAGCTCCAGTTAATGCTACTATTATCAAAAGGATCACCAATTTATAATTTTTTTTTATTCAAATACTGTTTGATCGAATGTCATTGTTTCGAATCTATTTTTCCGTTCTGGTAAATTTAAGTAATGTTCTATTTTAAATTTTTCTAATTTGTCACGATCTTCTTTAGGAACATAAATACTTATATCTGGGAAGTTAAATCTGGCATCAGATAATGCTCCTACTATGCTACTTATTTCATTTAAATGATATAATTTATCGTTTAAAGAAACTTGAGTTTTCATTTCATCAAAATGAGGATAATCTGCAATGTTAATAATTACATTGTCACGTTTTATACCATAATCTTCACTTATTTCTTCTTCAGCTTTATTAATTTCATCTTTTTTGATTTTAAATATTTTTTCTGGTTGTGTGAATTCTTTAACATCAATTTTATATGCTGTTTTTAATAATTGTCTATTGTCTAATCTATTTATTGTTTCTTTAGCATACCCGTCACTGTTTCTGAATAAACATATTAAGTCAGAATCATCGTATTTATACATTTCTTTTGGTTTTAAACCATAATCCTTTATTAAATATTGAATACCTCTTCTGAACATAGAATTTAATATACGTGTTGTGTGATGTTGGTATACACTGGGATACATGAAATATCTTGCAACTAATAGTGATTCTGCAGCTTGAATTCCTTTTATATCTAATAATAAATATTTTTCTAATTTTAAATTACTTATTAATCTTTGTGTGTCAATTACTCCGTATTGTACTCCTACATAATATGAGTCTCGCATTAAATAATCCATCCTATCAACATCTAATTCCCCACTAATTATGGGTCCTAATTTTCCTTTTCCATGGATTATGTCTGTTATATCTTGTAAACTGAATTTTTCTTTTAGTTTGTCACTAATTTCAGTATTTTTTATTACATATTCAGTTATTTTTTCATGAGGAGCTTCAAGCACTGTTTCAGATACATGAGAGAATGGTCCGTGACCTGTATCGTGGAGTAATCCTGCTACTCTCACTAATTCTTTATCTTCATTTGTTAATTCTAATTGATCTGCTAATTGTGATGCTAAATGCATTGTTCCTATGCTGTGTTCAAATCTGGAATGATTTGCTCCAGGATAAATTAATGAGATGAATCCTAATTGTTTTAATCTTCTAAGTCTTTGTATTTGAGGATAATCTATTAATTCTGTTTCGTATTGTGTGATAGGTAAGTTTCCGTGTATGCTGTCTCTGATAAATTTTTTATTTGACATTTTACCAATACACCTTATTATTATTTTTTTTAGTCTATAAATCTTGAGTCTGCTTTAGTTGTTTTTGCTTGGTCTTTTTTAGTTTCAAACCAACCAATTTTAAGATTTTCTATTGTATCTTGATATAATTGTGGAACATATGGTTTTATGTCTATTATTGGTGTTTTGTCTAATATGTCTACATTGGATACATATAAAATGTTGTTTTTTACTTTGTCTAATTGGACTACTGATAATCCTATAGGATTAGGTCTTTTTGGGGATCTTGTTGCGAATATTCCATGTGTTTTAGTATCTAGGAATGGTTTAACTTCTAATTCATAGTTTTTTACTTTATGTAAATGGTATATTAAGTTTAAGTGTGAAAAGTGTTTAATATCTTTTAGGCCATCTAGATACTTTTGTTTTATATGTATTTCTCCTTTTACTCCTTGTGCTCCTATGGGTTGGATTGGCATTCCTTCAAGTTTTTTAAAGGGTGTATGTATTTCTCCTATGCTTTCAAATTCTATGTTACTCATAAATGTTTTTTTGTTTTTATTTGTTCTTATATTTGATGCTTTTAATTTTTAAGTGCTTATAAATAAAAAATCGTTATGAAGTATAAAATTAAATCGTTGTGAAACTCTTTATTATCGATAAAAGGATACATTTAAATACTATTGTTTATAATTAGTTATTATAGAACATTTAAAGTTCATAAATTTATATCTAGTTATTTGGAGATGAATCAAATGGAAATAAGCGCAAGAAATATTTTAAAAGGTAAAGTCGAATCTGTTGAAAAAGGTCAAGTAATGGCAAGTATTAAAATTAACGTTACAGACCCTACAACAATAACTGCAGTTATCACAAAAGAATCTGCAGAAAAATTAAACATAAAAGAAGGCGATGACTTAGCTGCAATTATTAAATCTACAGAAGTAATTGTAGGAAAAGAATAAGTTCAATGAATTTTATATAAAAAAAAATTCATTGTTAAATTATTTATTAAAATTTAACAATAAGTCATTTAAGTAATATTTTTTTAGAGGATAGAAAAAAATAAAACAAATTTTTTCCTCTAAAAAATCTATTTAAATGGTTTAAAATTAAAAAATCTAATTTTTTAAAATTTATTAAAATCATTCGTTTATACACTATCTTTTAATTTAACATAAAAGCTTTATTAATCTATTTTTTACATAAAATTTTTATATTATAACAAACCTATATACTATTAAAAACTATTTTATGGATTTAAAAAAGGGGTTTAAATGAAAAAATTACCAAAAGAAAAGGAAGATGAATTAATAAATTATTTAAAAAATTTTCCTGAAATCCTTTCATTTGATTATGAAATATTACCTGATGGGGAAAACATATCAATTATAACAACTTTTAGTGAAAATATACCTGAAAATCATCATAAAGCTACAGCACACATTGAAAAAATACTGGATGCTAAATTCCAGCAAATAGTAATATTACAAAATGTTCAATACTTTAATTATAAATTTAATAAATAAATATTTACTTTTAAGAGAATATTAAAATTAAATAGATACATTGAAACTTAACTTTTTTTCTTAAAACTTAAAAATTAATATATAATAAATAATATATTAATTATATAATTTATTCTTTTAATTCTATACTAATTCTAAAAATAAATATAAATGGAAGTTTAAAAAAACTATGACCTTTGATTATGATGTAACAATAGTAGGTGGAGGGCCTATAGGTTCTACTTTAGCATATAAATTAGCTAAAAATAAAGATTTACAAATAGCTATTGTAGATAAAAAGAAAAATATAGGATTACCTTTACAATGTGCAGGAATTGTAAGTAAAAAAATATTAAAATTTAACAATTTGCCTGAAGAATTAATTTTAAATCAAGTTAAAGGAGCACACTTACACAGTCCAAATTATGATTTATCAGTTTCTAAAAAAGAAAATGAAGCATATATAATTGATCGAGTTGCCTATGATCAATACTTATTAAATAGGGCTAAAGAAAATGGTGTAAAAGTAATTAACCCATTTAAAGTAATAGGGGTTAACACAAAAGATGGAGTAATCACCTCAGAGAAGGGTCAAATAAAAAGTAAAATTATTATTGGGGCAGATGGTTCTAATTCAATAATATCAAAAGAATTAAAAAATAAGCAAAAATATTTTAATGGATCACAGTTCTTATTAAAATCTGAAGATAAGATTCCGGAAAAAGATTTTGTTGAATTATATGTTAAAAACCAAATATTTCCAGGATTCATTTGGGCAATTCCAACATATGAAAATATTTATCGTATTGGATTATTCAGTAACCATACTTGTGGAGAAGAAATTGGTATCTTAGAAAACTTCATTAAAAACCATCCAAAGTATAAAAATATGGAAATTATAGAGAAATATTATGGTAAAATACCAATATATGATAAAAACAAAGTATTAGTTAAAGACAGAGTACTCTTAATTGGGGATGCAGCATCACAGGTCAAACCTACCTCTGGTGGGGGATTAATATTAGGTTTTCAATCTACTGAAATTGCAGAAAAAGCAATAAATCATGCAATTAAAGAGGATAATATCAAATATTTAAGAGATTATGAGAAAACCTTTAAAAAAAATTATAATAAGGAATTAAATTATCAATTAAAAGTACAAAAAACTTTAAACTTATTATCTGATGATAACTTAGATTATTTCTTTAAACAATTAAAATTAAAAGGTGGAGAAGAACTTATTAGTACATATGGGGATATGGATGAGCAATCTATTTTAGTTAAGGAATTTATTAAAAAAGGATATTTATTTACAATGTTTCCTTCAATTATAAGTCATAATATTAAAAAAATATGGGATTAAAATAAAATATTAATTTTCACTTTTTTTAATAAAATCTTCCATTAACCATGAAGAAATACTAATATCATATGGTGGTAATTCAATATCTTTAACATTAAACCATTTAGCTTTTAAAATTTCATCGTGATCAACTTTAATTTCACCAGATTCATAATCAGCTGTAAAACCTAACATTAATGAATTAGGAAATGGCCAAGATTGGCTTCTCATATATTTTAAATTTTTAATTTTAATACCAACTTCTTCTAAAACTTCTCTATGCACAGCTTCTTCGATGGATTCACCAGCTTCTACAAAACCTGCAATCAATGCATAATTAATATTTTTATGGTAACTGTGTTTAGCCATTAAAAGTTTCCCATTATTATTTATAGCAACTATTATAGCTGGAGCAATTCTAGTATAATGAACTTGCCCACATGAAGGACATTTCATCATCATATCTTTTTCATCAAGTACAGTTTTACATCCACAATGGCCACAATACTTGTAAGAATTGTACCAATCATTTATTAATACTCCTCTTCCAGCCATCTGATATAAAATGGGATTCATATTATAAATTTCTAAAAGAGAATAAAAATTTGTATTAGTATTATTATCTACATTAACAACGAAACAGGGTTTGTCTTTAAAAGTACCAATATATAATAAAAAATTAATACAAAAATCACTTAATTCATCTTTATATTGGGGAACATTTAGATTTTCGTTTAAATATAATTCACGGTTAGTATTATAGATGAAATAATAAGATTCATCATTAGTTTCAAAGTTATCACTAAAATCTATTTTATAATTATCATAAATTGAACTTTCAATCATAATATATAATATGTTTAATGTTAAATTTAAAATTTTTTCATTTAATTAGTAATTAAGAAGTGATACTATAATATAATAGAATAAATAAAAATTATAATAATATTTAAGGAATGTGAAATTTTTGATGAATCTACTTTTAATCCAATCTCAAGAACATGAAAAATTACCACTTGCAGAATTAAAAGCTGTAATGGATGCAGAAAATATAGAAGCAAATATAAATCAGTTAACACCTGGTTTAACTTTACTAGAAAATTTAGATTTAGAAACTTTTAATCATAGTTATAAAAGATTAACAGATCGTTTAGCTTATACTCATGAAGTGCACCAATTAATTGAAACAACTACTCTTGAAAATTTAGAAAAATCAGTTTTAAACATTGATTGGAGTGAATTTATTAAGAATAATTTTGTTGTACGAGTTAAAAGATTTAATAGTGATATAGATACAGTCAAATACGAACGAAATATTGGAGGCTATATTTTAGATAATACTCCTAATATTAAAGTTAAATTAGTAGGTTCTGATTCTTATATTCGTGTTGTGGTTTTTGAAGATACTGTTTTTTTATGTGTGGAAAAATATAAATTAAATAAGAAACATTTTGAAGATTCTAAACCTCATAAAAGACCATTTTTTCACCCTGGAGGTATGAGTCCTAAACTTGCACGGTGTATGGTTAATTTAAGTCGAATTAAAGAGGGTGAATTATTATTGGATCCTTTTTGTGGAACTGGGGGCATGTTAATTGAAGCAGGTTTAATTGGTGCTAAACTTGTAGGTTCTGATATAAATTGGAAGATGAAAAATGGATCAGCTTTAAACTTGGACTTTGTAGGTATTAAAGATTATAAAACTTATAAAATAGATTTTAAACAATTAAAAATGTTAGAACCTGCTGATGTGGTAGTGACAGATCCACCTTATGGTATAAGTACAACTACAGGTGGTGTAAGTACAACTATAATATTAGAAGAATTTTTAGATTCACTAGAAGGTAATCTTAAAAAAGATGGTTTAATTGTTTTAGCAACACCTCATTATATTGATATTAATCCAATAATGAATGAAAAAGGATTTAAAATTTTAGAACATTATGAAATTAAAATGCATAGAAGTTTAACAAGAATAATATCTGTAATAATAAAAATATAAATCAAATATTAAAGGAGATATTAAATAATGAAACTCAAAGTATATGATACAACTTTAAGAGATGGTGAACAAACTCCTGGGATTTCATTAACACCAACAGAAAAGTTAGCTATTGCTTTAAGATTAGATGAATTAGGTGTAGATATTATTGAAGCGGGTTCAGCTATCACTAGTAAAGGGGAAAGAGAAGCTATACAAGATATTGCTCATGAAAATTTAAATGCAGAAATTGCAAGTTTTGCAAGAATTTTAAAAGAGGATGTAGATTATTGTCTTGATTGTGATGTTAGTATGGTTAATTTAGTTGTTCCTACTAGTCCTATTCATATGGAATATAAATTAAAAAAATCACCTGGAGAAGTTTTAAATCAAGCAGTGAATGTAACTGAATATGCTAAAAGTCATGGTTTAAAAATATTATTATCTGCTGAGGATTCAACTCGTAGTGATATGAATTTTTTAAAGGAGGTTTTTAAACAAACTATAAGTGCTGGTGCTTGTCGTATTTGTCCTTGTGATACTGTTAGTATGTTAACTCCTGAAAAATCACTAAATTTTTATAAAGAATTATCAAGCTTAGGAGTCCCTGTTGATGTTCATTGTCATAATGATTTTGGATTATCTACTGCTAATACTTTAGCTGGAATACGTGGAGGTGCAAGTGAATTTCATGTAACTGTAAATGGTATTGGTGAGCGAGCAGGTAATGCTTCACTTGAAGAAGTTGTAGTTTCTTTAAATCAGTTATATGATAATTATTCAACTAATATTAATTTAAATCAATTATATTCTGCAAGTAAAATGGTGTCACGGTTAACTGGAGCTTATTTGGAACCTAATAAAGCTATAGTTGGTGAGAATGCTTTTTCACACGAGTCAGGTATACATTCTGATGGTATGTTGAAAAATTCTCATACTTATGAACCTTTTAATCCTGAATTAGTGGGTAATCATAGAAGATTTGTTCTTGGTAAACATGTGGGAAGTAAAGGTTTACAAAATCGTTTAGAACAATTAGGAATATACACTACTAATAAAGAGTTATCTAAAATTTTTGATTTAGTTAAAAATTTAGCAGATAAAGGTAAAATTGTAACTGATGCAGATATTCAAGCTATTTCAGATTATGTTATGGATATTGCTGAAGATACTAAAGTTGATTTACAAGAAGTAACCATTGTAAGTGGTAATAGGGTTACTCCTACAGCTTCTGTTAAATTAGGTTTAGAAAATCAAATGATACTTGAAGCAGGTATTGGTGTTGGACCAGTTGATGCTGCAATTAATGCTGTGAATAAGGGTGTTAAAGAGTTTGCTGATGTTGAATTAGAAGAGTATCATGTAGATGCTATCACTGGTGGAGCTGATGCTTTAATTGATGTAATTGTTAAATTACGTTTAGGTAATAATGTAATATCTGCACGTAGTACTCAACCTGATATTATTAATGCTAGTGTGGAAGCTTATATTATTGGAGTTAATCGTTTATTAGAAATTAAGAAGAAACAAGATGAATAAAAATGTTTAATGATAAAAATATTGAAATTTTAGGTTATACTGCTAATGTTAGTAGTGTTAGTGAAACTTTAGATAATGTTGATAGTTTACGTGATAATTGTTGTGATGGTACTATTGTTCAACTTTTAAATGCGGATGGTATTGCTGGTTTAAAGCATATTGAACATGGTATTATTCAATCTTTCAATGCTTTTAATCGTGATGAGAATTTGGCTAAGGATTTAGGTGTTGAAATTCTCCTACGTACTAGTGGTCAAAGACAGATTAGTAAAGCTTTTAAAATGTTAGGTTTACATGAAGGAAAAATGAATATATGCATCATTTTAATAAACTGTCCAGATTATTTCATTGATCAATTAAATGATATGTTCACACGAGATGATAATGTTTTATCACCAGAAATTGATAAATTATTAAAGATTTATGATATTTCAGAAAAAGAATTAAAGATCATGGACATCACAAGCATATTAATTGACAGATCTTCAAAATTAGTTGTAGATCAATAAAAAAAATTTTATTCATTAATATTATTAATAATATCTATAATACTCTTAAGATTATTTTTAGTTAAACATTTAACATCTAAATTTTTAACTTCCAAAGCAATTCCCTTAATTTTTAAACGATTATAATTAGGGCAACGAGTAATAATGCCTCTACCTTCAACATCAAATGAATCTCTAAGTTTCCAACTAAGTTCCTTAGCATTATCATTCCGGAAAATAACATTAATACCTCTTTTATCCGGATGCATTACATTATTAATACCTTTTTTTAAAATATTACATGCATTAACAGTATTAACAAAATTAGACTTAGCAAAATTTAACTCATTATAAATACCAACACAAGTAATCTTATCACATTTAAAACTTTTTAAAAGAATATTAGAATCCTTAAAAAAATTAGGAATACTAGTACTTATAAATCCACCATTACCTACATTAACAATTTTAGGCTCACCAGTAGAACCAACAATTACATCTGAATAAAAACCATTACATAAATGTTCATGAGTATCACCAATACTTCCAGATACATCCTCAACAAGTAAAATACCATTATCCCTACAATATTTACTAATACTCTTCATATCTTGCTCAGCAGTATAAGCAGCCAAACTAGTTAAAAATAAAGCAGAACCCTCACTAATATCATCAAGAATTTCATCTAAAAAATCAGTTTTAACCAAACCATAATAGGTTTTAACAGTAACTAAATTTTTACCTAAAAACTTAGCAATTTGTTTAAAACCATGCCAAGCCCCTTGATCTGGAATGATAATGTCACCTTTAACATTATTCATAGCAATAAAAATAGCACTATTCCCACTATTAACAAGTTTACAACTATCATGTTTAGTAAACTTTTTAATTTTATCACATGCTTTTTGATTATAATCTTCCCCATTATTTAACCCAATACAAGAAGAAGACATATTTATTTGAGTAATTTTACTTGGTTTTTTATATGCTAACTTTAATTTCATAATAACATTTATCCATTTAATAATTATTTTCATTGATATTTTGGACTTTTCTTAAAAAAATTATCCAAAGTAGTTTGATGAGAATGAAGTAACTCATTTAATAAAGTACTAACCTTAACATACTTACTAATAGGAATTTTAAGTTGAGTACTAGCATAATGTAGGCAAGATTTTAAATCTTCAAACTCTTTATAAGGTTCTTGCATAGCAAATTTAATATTTTCTCTAACATTAAAAACACCTAAAGGAACATAACCATTATAAGCTTCACGTAAAATAATTAAACCAGCTTGTTTCTTTTCACGAGCTAATTCATCAAGTACAGCATATTTAGCAGTATAATAACAACCACCAACAGAAGAATATTCCTTTTTACCACCATTTAATTCATAATCACTAAAAATCATTTCCTCTTGACCAAGAATTTTAATAAAAGCTTCAGTCCATTCATACTGCCATTCAACAGGTAATAAAATAATAATATACTTATTCTTTAAACTATAATATTCATAAACACGATAAGAATCAATAATAGGATAATTCCTAACAGATTTAAGTAAACCATCTGCTAAAGTAGTATCACAAGCAGTAATACTCCAACGAGTAGGAACTAACTTACGACTTTTACCAATACCAAAAGCACCAACACTAAAAGCTTTTTGCATATTACTAAACGGAACATCTTTATCATGCAAACCCATAACAGCTTCAGCAGCTTTTAAATCAGTATCATAATAAGATTTCTCTAATTGATGATCCCATTTAACAGCATCAATATCAAACTTTTCAATCACAGCACTAGGACCATGAGGGGTACTATCCTCACTTAAAACACTACCATGAGGAATTTTACCAAAAGTAGCTTCACTATCAATAGATTTACTAGCTAAAGAAATATCCTGCAACTTCTCAACAAAAGGATTATCTAAATCCTTAATACTGATTAATTGCTTACCTCTTACTAAATTAAGACGGTAATTGATAATTTCATCTTGAGTTTTATGTTCAGGTAACCATGATTCTGGAGAATCCACAATACTAGTATCTCCTTTTTCATTAACCATCATTGGTCCAGCATATACTTTAGGATAACTCCATCTACCAATAAAAACACTAGGAGGAGTACTACCTTCAAGATCTTTACCTACCTTAACAGATTTCATCTGAAGATCTTTAGTTAACTTTTCAAGGTAAGCATTTTTTGTTGTTTTTGACATAAAAATCAAATTAAATAAAATAAATTTTTTTTTTTAAATGAATACTATTAGTGTTAAGATAAAAAAGATTAGTAAAATCCAAATTATACTAAAAATTATCATAACAATTATTTCAGTGTTTGTAAAACTTCTTTTTGTTCTAAGATTTAAATCTTCTATTCTCCAAAAATCATTCATAGATTCTTGAATGTTAATAATACTCCATAAACCTAAAAAGGGTATACAAATATAAATTAACAAATTAGCAGGTGAAGAAAATGATTCAATTCCTCTAGATTCTATTAAATCTTCCCAATCATTAAGTAAATAGTAAAATACTATCCAATTACCAATAGGAATAAAAGTAAAAATAAAGGTACGTACACCTACACTAATATTTTTACCATAATTTTCTTTTAAGATTTTACTATTATTATAAAACCAATAAATAGAATATAATCCAAATGTAGTAATCATTAAAAGGAATAAACGTCTAATAGGAAAAGCATGATTGTACGTAATATGACCTTTTTCCTTAAACTCTTGTTTATTAGAATTTAAGAAATTTTCCCTATTTTTATACATAAAATTTTCATTATTAATGTGATTTATGGGATGGATGTTTTCTTTAGTGTTGTAACTATTTGGAATATGGTTTCTTGATATAGCTTCATCACTAACCCAATTATAACAGTATCTACATTTTTGGGCTTTTATGGGTATTTCTCTCCCACAATATTCACATTTTTTTGTTTCTTCATTTGACATATTCTAATTAAATTTTTATTCAAATTCAATAGTGCTTGGAGGTTTATCACTAATACTTAAAGCAACATGTGTGACTTCAGGCACTTCTGATGTGATTCTTTGACTAATTTTCCGTATAACACTCCATGGTAATTCTGGAACATATGCAGTCATAGCATCAATACTGCTAATTAATCTTAAAACTACTAAATAACCGAAATCTCTTTGATCTCCTTTCACACCTGTAACTTTAGTATCTGTTAAAACTGCAAAGTATTGCCATAAATCTTTATCTACACCTGAAGCTTTAATTTCTTCACGAACAATAGCGTCAGCTTTTCTACAAATTCTTAAATTTTCTTTAGTTAAGGGTCCGATGACTCTAACTGCGAGACCTGGACCTGGGAAGGGTTGTCTTTGAACTAATTCTTCAGGTAAACCTAGTTCATCACCTATTAATCGAACTTCATCTTTATATAATTCTCGGATTGGTTCAACAACTTTTAAAACCATTCCACTAGGTAATGCTAAGTTATGATGGGATTTAATTTTACCTTCTGATTCAATCCAGTCAGGTGCAATTGTGCCTTGTACTAAAAATTTTGCATCAATCTTTTTAGCTTCTCGTTCAAATATTTCTATAAAAACTCTTCCAATAATTTTACGTTTTTCTTCAGGATCATTTACACCTTCTAATTCTTTAAGGTATTCTTCTGAGGCATCAACATATTTGAAGTTTAATCGGTCTTCAAAAATATTACAAACTTGTTCTGCTTCACCTTCACGTAATAATCCATGATCTACAAAAACAGCTGTTAAATTATCCCCAATTGCTTCTTTAACAAGTACTGAGCAAACACTACTATCTACTCCACCAGATAATGCAATTATAGCTTTTTCATCACCTATTTCATCTTTTACTTGTTTTATTGCATTTGGGATAAATTTTTCTGGTTTAAACATGATTTTAACCTGAATTTTTTATTCTTCTTCAGCTGGTGGTTCATAATCTTCAATGATTTTTTTAATTATTGCTTCTAATCCGTCTTCATGTCCACTTTCAACAGCTTCCATGATATCATCATATTTAATGTATTTTTCAAGTTTTACAGCTTTTTGTCCGATACCTGCGATTTTGAAACTTTGTTCTTCATCTCCAACTATGATATTAACGTATTCTTTACGGATTCCAACTTTATTGTCTAATGCTTTATTTTTTAAATCTTCAGAATTATCTATCATTTTTTATCTCCTAAAATTTTTTTTATAAATCTATAAATATGGTTTTTATTTATATTATTTATTTTAATTATAGTTTTCTAAGATTTAAAATTAAATTATATTTTATTAATTTTATTTTTTAGGAGTAGTATTAGTTTTTTTGATTATCTTTTTTTGCTTGTAATTTTTTTTTATTAAGATTATTTTTTCCAATATCTTTATAAAGGGTTATGAATATATATTCATAATACTTAGTAGTAAAAAAAAATAAAAAATCAAAATCTACTATAAAAAAAAATTTGGAGATTCATTAAAATGGAAAAAAATTTAAAATACACATGTAAAAATTGCGGATTTACTTGGATAACCCTAAACGGAGAACATAAAGTTTGCCCAAAATGTCACAGTGAAGAAATTCAATTAATAGAAGAAGTAAAAGACTTAGATGTAGAAGCAATCTTAAATCATAATAAAATGAGAGGAGGATGCTGTGGATCTGCACGAGGACAAGGACCATTAACCTGTGGAAAACCAGCACCAGACCATGCAAACCCTAATACCCCCCACGACAAGAAAAACTGCTGTGGATACAAAGACTAAAAAAAAATAAATTAAGTTCTTTTTAAAATTTTCTCATTACCTTAAAAAAAATAAATTAAAAAAAAATAGTTAATATGGATAAAATATAAAAATAAATCGTTTTTATAATTTATCCTTACAAATTTTATAAAAATTCATAAAAATTTCATCACCTAATGGTGTAGTGTGAACTTCTGGATGGAACTGAATACCATAAATATCTTTATTTTCATGTTTAATAGCTTCAATATCACACAAATCACTATTAGCTATAATTTTAAAATCTTCAGGTAATTTCAAAATTTCATCTTTATGACTACTCCAAACATCCATATTTGGAGCTAAACCTTTAAAAAGATCATCATCATTAAGAATATCAATAGTAACTTGAGCATAACTTTCAGTTTCACTACTAGTAACTTCACCATTAAAAGCCTTAGCTATTAATTGATGACCTAAACAAATACCTAATATAGGAACATCAATATTCTTAATATACTCTACAGTATTACCAGCACCTTCTGCAGAAGGACCGCCCCCAATAATTAAACCCATTGGTTCTTTTTCTAAAATTTCATCAATACTTAATGAATTTGGAACTAATTCTGAAGGAATATCGAGATAAGATAAACTTCTTTGAATTCTATGATTATATTGGCCTTTATTGTTAATAATAATAATTTGTTTCATTTAAATAACCTGTAAAAAAAAAATTTTTTAATATAATAATTATTTATAATTTTTATACTTAATTAAATTTATATACTATAAATATGTTAAATTAGCTTATGGAATTAGAACAATTAATATTAATAATAATTGCAATCTTAATTGCAGTAATAATATTTAAAGTATTCATGTGGTTACTACCAATAATAGTTATATTATTAATAGCATATTTTATCTATGTATACTTCACAGATGAGTATTAACTAAAACTCCCATCCAAACCCTTTTTTTTATAAATCTCTTTCATTAAAGGCAATACTACTAGCAACTGCACCTTCACCACAAGCAACAACCCATTGTTTAATACCACCAGTAATATCACCAGCAGCATAAATATGATCCACATTAGTTTTTTGTTGTTTATCTGTTATAATATAACCAGCATCATCTAATTTAACACCTAAACTAATAGCTAACTCATTTTGAGGAAGATCTCCAATAGCAACAAATAATGCATCAGTTTCAACATCAATTATACTACCATCAGTTTTTTCAAGAATCACACTTTCTACAGTTTGACTGCCTTTAATTTCTTTAACAACTGCATTCCAGATTACATTAATTCCTTTTTTATCTAAAACATCTGTTAAATATTTTTCAGCTCTTAATTCATCCCGCCGATGCACTATCTGAACATCACATCCAAGATTAGTTAAAAATATACTCTCTTGAGCTGCACTATTACCTCCACCTATAACAAGAACTTTACGATTTTTAAAAAACATTCCATCACAAGTAGCACAATAAGAAACACCTCTACCTTTAAATTCCTCTTCACCTGGAACATTTAATTGGCGATGTTTACTTCCAGTAGCTAAAATAATATTTTGTGTATGGTAAGAATCTTTATCAGTATTAATAATGAAACTTCCATCTTCTTCTTTACTAATACTTTCAATATTTTCCATTTCATTAATTTGACAATATTGTTCACATTGATTCTTTGTATGTTCAATAAGTTTCATACCATTTATATGCTCATAACCAGGATAATTTTCCATAGCAGGAACCTCTAATCCTAATCCACCAGTTAAACCTTTATCTATTAGTAAAGTTTTACTATTCTGTCTTCCAGCATAAATCCCAGCACTTAAACCAGCAGGACCTGCTCCAATAATGATAATTTCATATTCTTCCATACTAACAAAATCTCCTTAATAATATAATTTTATAATCTTTTTTGTATTTCTTCTCGGACAATTTTATTCACAATACTTCCATCAGCTTTACCCTTTAACTGTTTCATACTCATACCCATTAAAGGACCCATAGCACCCATTTGACGTTCACTAATCATAGTTTCATTTTCAGATACAATATTTTCTATAATTTTTTGAACATCATCTTCACTTAATAAAGTTAAGTTATTCTCTTCAGCTAATTTTTCAACATTTTTACTTGGATTATCACTAATACTAATTAAAAGTTTATTTAATGCATCTTTACTAATTTTATTATCTTTTAATAATTTAAACATGTCAACGAGTTTATCAAAAGTAATATTGTTAATATTATGATTATCCCTACGTAACTCTTTTAAATCATATGCAAGAACACTAGCTACAGGAGTACTTTCAACTTTCACTTGTTTTAAGATTTCTTCAAACATATCAGCTTCTTGAGTACGTACTAATTGATTAGCTAAATCTTCACTTAAACTATATTCTTTAATGATTCTAACCTTTTTCTCATCTGGTAATTCAGGTAAGTTATTAGCAATTTTATTTATGTGTTCTTTACTAATTTGGAATAATGGAATATCAGTTTCTAAATACATCCGATTAGCTGTTGCAAGAGGTCTCATATATTCAGTGTTTCCATCTTCTAAACATTTACGTGTTTCTTCAACAACACCATCAAATGCCATTTTACTTCTACGTATAACTTCTTTTAGAGCACTAGTTGCTACTTCAGGTTTTTCGGCAACAATAATAATCGCATCTTCAGGTTCAACTTTTAAGTATCTTTTAAGTTTATCCACTTCTTCTTGACTTATACCATAAGCAGGTAATTCATCAGTATGGAATAATCCATGAACACCACGTTTTTTAGCATAACCTGATAATTCAGTTCCAAATCTTCTACCTGGTTGAACTTCTAATCCAATAAGACCATCAAATCCTTTAAGAATAATTGCTTTAATACTTTTAGCACTCTTTAAAATCTTACTTCCAGTATCCTTAAATACTTCATCAATGTCATAAATTTCATCAATTACCTTAGCATTTCTTTCTTTTAACTGATTACGTATTTCAATTAACTTTAATTGGCGTGTTACTTCTCGTTCAACTATTTCAGGCATTAATTCTAAGTCTTGAACACCTTTAATTTCTACACGTGCACCTTCAGCAATACTAATATTTACATCCTGTCTGATTGTTCCAAGTCCTCTTTTAACTTTAGTACTTCTTAGAACTTGTCCGATCATATAAGCTACATGTTGCATTGCATCAGGATTATGAACACTAGGATCTGTTGTAATTTCTGCAAGTGGAATTCCTAACCTATCAAGACGGAATTCAGTATATGGTCCTTCACTGTCAACTCTTCTAGCAGCATCTTCTTCTAAACCTAAAGTTTCTATTTTAACTTCACCATAAGGAGTGTCAAGATATCCATCAGTTGCAAGTAATCCTGTTCTTTGAAATCCACTAGTATTACTTCCATCAATTACTTGTTTTCTCATAGTATGAAATTCATCTACAACTTTCATGTTTAAAAGTGAAGCTATAGTTAATGAAATATCTAATGCTTCTTTATTTAAATCATGTGGAGGTTCATCATCAGTTTCCACAAGACAAGTATGAGTGTTATATGATTCATAATTGAATCTTTGTTTTTGCATTGATTCTTGATATGCTGCTCTATCAATTTGTCCTAATTCACTTTGAGTTGGTCTTAATATTCTTTTAATTTCTGCATCATAATTATCATCACGTAATTCTGTTGGGCATGGGCAAAAAAGTTTACTTTCAGTATCTAATTGTTGATGAACTTCTAATCCCATTTTAAGACCTAATTTTTTCCAATCTCTACTCATAAATAATCACCTAAATCATTATTTTTTTTTAGTTTAAAAAATATTTAACAGAACTACTATGACTTAATTCACCTGCAATATTAGTAGTCATAATATTTTCAACATCATTTAAATTCTCGCTCTGACCAAGGGCCCATGATAATTTAACATAAGCAGTTTCAGGAGTCATATCCTGTCCACTTATAACGTGAGCATTAATAAGTTCACGACCAGTACTGTAAACATTCATATTAACTCTACCATAAAGACATTGACTAGTCATAACAATTGCAATGTTTTCATCATAAGCACGATTAAGAGATGGGATTAAATTTTCAGGAACATGACCTAAACCAGTACCTTCAATAAGTAAACCTTTGAAACCTTTATCAATATGATAATCAATTAATTCATTAGTTATACCAGGAAAACTTTTAATAAGTGCAGTTTTAGGTTCTAAATTAGTGTTAAGTTTTAATTCCTTTTCGTTACGTTTAGTGTAAGGTAAATTAGTACTTATAATATTTCCATGTTGTAATTCTGCAATTGGTTCACAATCAATACTTCTAAATGTATCCCTACGACTAGTATGCATCTTACGAACTTTTGTACCTTTATGTAAACTGCAAGTATTATCATTTAAACTATCATGCATACAAACAGTGACTTCAGCAATATCAGATTTTGCAGCACCTACACTATTAAATAAATTAATAAAAGCATCAGTACTAGGACGATCACTACTTCTTTGAGCACCAGTAACTACAATAGGAACAGGAGTTTCCATCATAAAACTAAGAGCAGCACTAGTATAATGCATAGTGTCAGTACCATGAGCTACAACTACACCATCACAACCATTATTAATATCATCAGCAATAGATTCAGCAGCTTCCACCCAATACTCAGGACGCATATTTTCACTAAGAATATTATATAAAGCTTTCACATCATAATTAGCAATATCTAATAATTCAGGGTTTGCACGAAGTAAATCTCCTGCAGTAAAAGCAGGATGAACAGCACCAGTTTTATAATCAATTATACTACTAACAGTACCACCAGTAGATATAATACTAATATCCATCTTCTCAGGGTCATGTTCAATTTTAACATCATCGTATCCAATCTTAGGTTTTTCCCCTTTTTCAACTAGTTTAATTTTCGCATCCTTAATATTAATTCCAATATTATATCCACTATCTAATTTAATAACAATAAATTCATCAAGAGCATCATTAGATCTATCTAAAATAATACCTTCATATGAAACATCATCTTTTTCAATAAAAACAGTATCTCCAATAGAAATACCTGCATCATCAATGAATTTTTCACTTAATTCTTTATAAGTCATAAAAAAATACCTCAATTAAAATATAAAAAAAATTATTATAAAAAAATATAAAAAAATAGAAATAAAAGTAATATATTCTCCTTTTATTTATTTGCTACTGGGATTTTCTCTCATCCATTTAGCACCAGCATGTAAAACTTTAACATTAATGTCAATTAATTTAGGTTTAGAAGCAAAACTTTCTTCAATACCTTTCTCATAAGCTTCAGGTGCTATTAATTCTCCTTCACCACCAATTTCCATAATGGCTCCAAGAATAGCAGTATTCATAGCTTTAGGATTACCAATTTTAGTAGCTATTTCTCTTGCAGGAATTCTAATTAAATGAACACTTTCTTTAGCATTCAAATCTTCATGAGTATAATTCCCTGCACGAGAATCATATAAAATATATCCATCATCTTTAACATCAACTGCAAATTTCATTAAAGCAGATTTATTTAAGGCAATAAGATAATCACAAGCCTCAACAACAGGTGTTCCAATAGTATGAGGACTGATAGTTACACTACAATTACTAGTTCCTCCTCTTTGTTCAGGACCATAACTTGGATACCAACTAACATGATTACCTTCAGCACATGCAGCTTGAGCTAAAGTCAAACCAGTACTTAAAACACCTTGACCACCGAAACCAGCACATTTAATAGTTACATCTTCAAAGTTTTCATCGTCTTTTAATGTTATCATATTAGAACGATCAATTTCAAAAACTTCATCTAATTTTTTAATACTGTAATCTGGAGTTCTACGTTCAATAGGTTCAACATCATGATAATTATCCCGGAATCTTTTTACTGGGAATTCTTTAGCCATTTCATTTATAAGGAAATCTTCTGTTCCTTGTGCATCACGACGTAAATTAGTAGGGCAAGGTGATAATACTTCTACGAAGGCATATCCTTTTCCTTCTTTTTGAATAAGTAATGCTTTACGTATAGCTATTTTTGCTTTTCTAATTAAAGATGGAGTTGCAAGTGATACTCTTTCTATAAATACAGGTGCTTTTAAATTATCTAATAATTCGCACATATGCATAGGATAACCTGTATAATTTGCATCTCTTCCTTCTTGACAGGTTTTAGTTTTTTCACCAATAAGTGTTGTTGGTGCCATTTGTCCACCAGTCATTCCGTAAACAGTATTGTTTACGAAAAATACTGAAATTTTTTCTCCACGATTTGCAGCTTGGATTGTTTCATTTAAACCAATACTAGCTAGGTCACCATCACCTTGATAACTCATAACAATACTATTTTCTTCAGCACGACTTATTCCAGTTCCTACTTCTGGAGCTCGTCCATGTGCTGTTTGCACATTTCCACAATTAAAATAATAATAAGCGAATACTGCACATCCTACAGGTGAAATCATCACACTGCGATCTTGAATTTCAAGTTCATCCATTACTTCACCTATTAATTTATGAAGTATTCCATGTCCACATCCTGCACAATAATGAGTGTTTGTTATGTCGCTTCCTTTATGTGTGAATTCATCGTTAAGACTTTTAGGTTTTTTTATAACTTTCATTTGGTAATCTGGGTAACCTGGTATATCTTCATATTCCTCTTGAGTTTTCATTCTTTTTACACACTCCATTAAATTATTTTTTTTTTAATCTATTACCCTATGTCTTAGAATGTCATCGTTATCTAATTCATCTTTGTATGTTTCATCGTGAGTGTAATCGATATAATATTTTCTTTCTTTAGAATGTAATTTATATTCTTCATCAATACCTGCGTTAACATAAATTCTATTTAAAATATCTTGTAATTCTATAAGATTTCCACCCATACGATTCACAAGACTCACATCTTTACAATATGCTGCACTTTTAACATCTTCACGTAATTGACCATTACTCATTTCAACACTAATGAAGTCGCATCCTTTTTCGGAAAGTTCAGCAATTTTATCTTTAGGGAAAGGGAATAATGTTATTAAACGTAATAATCCAACTTTAACACCCTTTTTTCTTGCAATATCTACAGCTGTTCTTGCTACACGACTACTTGTTCCATATGAAACAAGTACTATTTTTGCATCATCTAATTTGTATCCTTCATATTGAACTTCATTTTTTTCAATGTCTGCATACTTATCTTGTATGTAATAATTAAAATCTTCTAATTGGTCGAAGTCTAAGAAAATACTTGTAACAAGATTATCTTTTGTTTCTTTGTTTCCTCTCACAGCCCAAGAATTATCAGGTTTTTTATGATAAGCTCTTTCTGGGAATTGTAATGGTTCTGCCATTTGTCCTAATACTGCATCTGCAAGAACAACTACGGGGTTCCGGTATTTATCTGCTAATTCAAATGCTTTCATTGTTAAATCACACATTTCTTGAACACTATTTGGTGCTAAAACAATGTTTTTATAATTCCCATGACCTCCACCTTTAACAACTTGATTATAATCTCCTTGTTCAGGTCCAATATTACCTAATCCTGGTCCTGCCCGCATAACATCAACAATCACAGCTGGTAATTCTGCTCCAGCAAGATAAGTGAATCCTTCTTGCATAAGACTTACTCCAGGTCCGGAAGATGCAGTCATAACTCTATGTCCTGCAGATGCTCCTCCATAAATCATATTGATACTTGCTTCTTCACTTTCAGCTTGTATAAAAGTACGTCCAACTTTTGGGAAATATTTACTTGCTTCATGGAGTACTTCACTTGCAGGGGTAATTGGATAACCAAAATAACAATCACAACCAGCATATAATGCTCCAACTATAACTGCAGTGTTTCCTTTAACCATTTGACTACTCATATTTTATTCACCTTTATAATTTCTTTTTTGCACTGGAATACGTACTTCAATTGCTAAAGGTTCTGGACAAGTATAATAACAATCTCCACAACCTATACAACCTTCTCCAGTATATTCTGCATATTGATATCCTTTATTATTAATACCTTTACTTAAAACTAAACAATTCTTTTTACAGTAAAGTATACATCTCCCACATGCTTTACAATTATTTTTATTAATAATAGGATATGCTTTTGGTTTATTTTCATTCATTTTTATCAAATCTTAAAATATTTTATTTATTTCCATTATTTTATTGTAATAATTATTCTTTATCTGATTTATTTATGTCTTCTCCACGTATAGTGTTTCTTTTGATTTTTCCACTAATGGTTTTTGGTAATTCATCAACAAATTCAATTACTCTAGGATATTTATACGGTGCAGTTACCTTTTTAACATGATTTTGAATTTCTTTAGCTAATTCATCACTTGGAGTATATCCTCGAGTTAAAACAATAGTTGCTTTAACTACTTGTCCTCTAACTTCATGAGGAACACCAGTAATTGCACATTCAAGAACACTAGGATGGGATATTACAGCACTTTCAACTTCATATGGTCCAATACGATACCCACTACTTTTAATTATATCATCATTACGGCCTTCAAAGTGATAGTATCCGTCTTCATCAACCCATACAGTATCTCCACTATGATAATGACCATCAAAATTTTTCTTTTTCATTTGTTCAGGGTTCTTAAAGTATTCTTTAAATAATCCTGCAGGGCGACCTTGATCAATACAAAAAGTTAATTCTCCACGACTTCCAATATCTACAACTTGACCATCATTACCAAGTATATCAAGATTATATAATGGGCTTGGTTTACCAACAGAACCAAGTTTAGGTTCTAACCATATAAATGTACCAAGTCCTAAAGTGGTTTCAGTTTGCCCAAAACCTTCTTTAATACTTAATCCAGTTTGTTTTTTAAATACTTTGAAAACTTCAGGAGGTAAAGGTTCACCAGCTGTTGTAACATGTGTTATATCACTAAAATCATATTTACTTAAGTCTTCTTTAATTAAGAATCTGTAAATAGTTGGAGGTCCACAAAAAGTTGTTACATGATGATCTAAAACCTTTTTTATTAAACTTAATCCATTAAATCTAACATAGTCATAAATAAATATAGCTGTTCCAGCTATCCATTGACCATAAAGGTTTCCCCATACAGCTTTACCCCAACCAGTATCTGCTGCAGTATGATGAAGTCCTTCTTCAACAACATCTTGCCAATATTTTGCAGTTACAATATGAGCTAAAGCATAGATAGGAGTGTGTGCTACCATTTTTGGTTCTCCACTAGTTCCACTAGTGAAGTAAATTAACATTGTATCATCATTAGTAACAATATCTTTTCCTGTTGGTTTTTCGAATTCATCACTCATTTTCATGATTTCGCTGTTGAAATTATACCAACCAGGAATTTCTTTATTTCCTACTATTACTCGTTCGAAATCATACTTTTCATGAGTTTTATTATAATCTCTGATTAAATAATCTTCTTCTACTGTTACAACCATTTTTATTTCTGCTTTACTGATACGATAATCAATATCGTGAAGTTTTAACATATGGGTTGCAGGTACAGCTATAGCTCCTAATTTATGTAATGCTACCATGTTAATCCACCATTCATAACGGTTTTTAAGGGTTAACATTACAGTATCTCCTTTTTTAATTCCTAATTTTTTATAGAAGTTTGCTGCTTGGTTACTTAATTTACTAATTTGTTCAAATGTGAATGTTTTTTCTTCATTATCATCACACCAAACAAGTGCTAATTTATTTGGATCTATTCGTGCATATTCATCTACAACATCAAATCCAAAGTTAAAGTTTTTTGGGATTTTTAATTCGAAGTTTTCTTCAAAGTCTTCGTAAGAGTCGAAATCTACTCTTTTAAGAAATTTTTTTAATAGTGATGTCATTTTATTATTCCTCTAAAAAATAATATTTATTATTAGTTAAATCTCACATTTTTTACATTAAAACAGCTAAAAATTTTGCTGGTTTATTATTTAAAGCAACCATTGCATGTTTATGGGTACTGTCAAATATTACTGAATCTCCAGGGTTTAATTCAATTTCATTATTGTGTATGAATAGTTTTAAGCTTCCTTCAAGAATATAATTAAATTCTTGTCCTGGATGATTATTTAATGAAGGTGTTTTATCCTCTTTAGGATCTACTGTTACTATAAAAAATTCAGATTTTTTATTTGCAAATCTTTTACAAAGGTTTTCATATTCATATTCTTTACTTCTATCAACACTAGTTCCTTTTCCTTTTTTAGTAACATCAAAAATGTTCATTCTGGTTTCTTCACCAGTAAGTAATAAGGATAGGTCTACATCGAAAATATTTGCAATTTCATTAAGTAAACTTGCTGGAATATCTTTTTCTCCTTTTTCATATAAAATATAAGTATCTTCATCAATTTTTAATTGTTCAGCGAAGTCTTTTGTTGAAATTTCAGACAATTCTCTTAAGTCATTAATACGAAGTCCAATTTCTTTTGCGAATTCATTCATATTTTTCTACCTACCATATTATTTTTTTTTAATTAATTTTGTAAAATTTATTTTTAAGTTAAATATAATGTTATCTAATTTTTTATTTTTCAGATTCTAGTTTTTAAAAAAATTAGTAATAAAAAATTAATAATTTTAATTAAATAAGATTTTTTTTCGAGTTAAAATATTAAAAAAGTATTAGTTAAATATTTTAACATATAATAATATCAGTCTTTTATTAATATATACTTTATTAATTTTCATGATAATTAATGACAAATTATTTTTATTTGTAATTAAAAAAATGCTATATATTATTATATAATAAGAAACCATAAATTTTATTATATAATAAGAAACCATAAATTTTAAATTAATAAAAATTAAAGTTTATTTCTAATTAAGAATAAAAAAAGAAATAATAAAAATTAAAGTAAATCATTTTTATAAAATTTACTAAAAGAATAAAATCGGAGAAAAATTAATATGTCAGAATCTGATCTTGGTGAAAATTTAATATTTAAAAAACAGTCTGGAGAAGTATTAGAAGTAAATCAAAAATATGTAGGTATAAAATCTAGAGAAGATGCATTTATGAGTATAAACTTCAGAGTACCTAAAGAGGATATGGAAGTTATACAAAGATTTTTCCAAAGTTTTGACATGATAGAACCTTTTAAAATGGATATATGTAGTACAGGGGACATACCTATTTATTTTAGGGGAATATCTCCAGTTCTTGAAAAAAATGAAATAGGGAATAAATATTCATTTATGGCATTAACTGTTCAAGAATCTGTGAAAACTCCTGAAGAAATTGATTTATGTCATGAGTGTACAGGTTGTGGTTTACACTTTGAAAATTCATCACAATAATCTTTATATTTTTTTATAAAAAAAATTACATTAAAAAATTTTTTAATGGAGGATAAAAAAAATGGATGAAGAAAACAAAATTAAAGATGAAGACGTGGATTTAGAAAATTATATCACTTTTCAAAAAGAAAATGGTGAAAGTTTAGCTGTAAACATTAAGTATGTTGGAATAAAACAAAGACAAGACCATTTATTAAGTATGAACTTTCACACATTACCTAAATTTTTAAAAGAAATTATAGACTTCTTTGATGATGTTGGGGATGTTGGAAATTTAGCATATAATATAAGTAACACTGGATTTGTTCCTGTTAACTTTAGAGGCTTATCACCTGTAGTGCGTGAACCTAGTCCTGATAGAGATGTAATATTTTCCATGTCTTTACTTTTAGATCCTGTTAAAAATGTACCTAAAGATTCTTATTATGATCCTACTTGTGGAACTTGTCCTTTCCATCATATTGATTAAAAAATAAGGTTCATGGAGTATAAAATGGTAAATTCAGATATAAGTGATTATATAACTTTTAAGAAGAGATCTGGTGAAATACTTAAAATTAAACAGGAATTTGTAGGGATTAAATCTAGACAAGATAAAACTATGGCTATTCATTATAAAGCGCCTTTAAATGATACTGTTGAAATGGAAAGATTTTTCGATAATTTCAGTACTATTGAAAGATTAAAAATGGATATTGGTGATACAGGTTATATTGGTGTTAATTATCGTGGATTAATCAAAGGTAAAGATAATAATATACCTGAATATTATGATTACTTAGTTTTACTAGTTGAAGAATTTAAATGTCCAAAAAAAGAAGAATATAAAAATATGAAAAAAAGTTCAAAATTTCGCAATAAATTAGCAGAATAAATTTATTAAAATTTTTTAAACATTTTTTTCATTTTTAACTATTTTTTAAATTTACACACTATTAAACCTATTAATGTTAATAGTAGTAAGCCGAATTCATTTCCCGTTACCTTCATATTTACTTCATTACTAATTTTATTTGAACTGTTTGTATCAAGTTTATTTGTAGAATTAGTAAAAGTAGATGTATTTTGATTACTATTTCTATTATTTGTTGAATTAGTATTATTTGAAGTATTGTTTGTTGTATTAGTGCTGCTATTAGTATTGTTTAAAGCATTTAAATTATTAACCAATACTTGATAATCACAAGTTGTAATTATAGTTTGATTAGAATTTGTTTTGCTTAACTTATAAGTTACACTACCATTAATTAAGTTATTATAATAATTTGAACCATCTACACTTACAGTTACATTAAGAGGCATGTTACTAATTTTCATACCATTATTTGATTCTAAAAAGATGGTTAAAATTCCAGTAGTATTATTTTCAATTATACTAGTTTTCAAATTTAACCAAGTAGAAGGATAATTAATAGTTTTATCATAATCAAGAACAAATCTTCCAGTCCAGTTAATCGGATAAACTGTACTATTTAATAGGTTATTTACACCCCACCAATTATTATTAAAATTACTTAAAGAATTTGTTCTATATAAATAAATATCACTTCCAAGAATACCTGAATTATTTAAAATAATACAATTATTAACTATTAAACTGTTAGCATAATTATAAAAACATCCACCTTCGGAAGAAGCCTTATTCTCAGTAAAAACACTATTAGTAGCAACTATATTTCCACTATTAAAGATAGCACCACCAATTTCTGCAAACCCATTACTAATACTAATATTATTTAAATTCATACTTGTATACCATGAATAAATAGTTCCACCCCATCCAAGTGCAGAATTATTATTAAAAACAGTATTAGTAATTTTACAATTAATTGAACTACTAGTAGCTACAGCTCCACCATCATAATCTGCTTGGTTGTTATAAAATTGGGAATCACTTATTTGTAGGGAAGAATTTTTAAGACAAACTGCTCCACCATTAGTGCTTGCATGATTGTTTTCAAAGATACAATTTGATATTGTAATTGGGCTATCAAAACTGGAAATCGCACCACCATCAGAACTATTACCATTAATAAATGTCATATTAATAAAATTAACATTAACACCACCAGTAATAGTGAAAATAGAAGAATTGTCATTATTACCATTTAAGATTATTAAATTAGATTTTCCATTACCTACAAATGTTAAACTTTTATTTACTAAAATTCCACTTTGATTATAAGTTCCAGGTTCTAAAATAATTGTGGATCCTTCACTTGATGAATCTATACTACTTTGAATTGAATCATTTGAGGAAATTACATTATTTTGAACTTCATTATATAAAGTAATATTATTTTGTGAGTTAGCAATAATTCCGGAAGGTTCTGTGCTTATGTTTTCATCTGCTATTACACTTGGTATTGTAATTATTAAAAATAGTAAGAATAGGTTAATTAATAAAATCTTTTTTTTATAGTTCATTTTTTTTCACCTCCTTTTTTGGGAGTTATAATAATTATTATATAAAATTTTAATCGATATAAAATTATGTATACATCGAATTTATTAGGTAACTATTAAAAATTGTATCTTCTCAACCTAAAAAAATATAATATTTCAAAGCTTAAATAAGAATACCAATACTTAGTCCTCTAAGCAATACTGTAATAAATCTTAAAGTATTATTACTTTCATGAAAACCTAAACTTTGTGTAACACCATCAACCACCAATGGCAATAAAATTAAAACACTAAATAAAAGTAGTGAAGGAGTATAATCTATAAAATAAAAATAAGCATAAACAATATAGGTAAAAACTCCTAAATAAACACCAGTACGCCTAGCACAGACTGGAAACTGATGACCTTTAAAATGAAAACTTCTCTCAAGCTTGTGATGACATATAAGATTAGTAAATTCCATACATTATCAAATAAAATATTTGAAAAAACAAGTTAATAAAATTTTATAAAAAAAGTTTAAAAGGGGGTGTAATATGTTAAACTTAACACATATTATCTCTCAAGAAAATGTTTTATAATTAATTTTATATAAAAGTCTTGTTCGTATAATTAAAAATCAAATTATAATTCCATCATTTCCACCAATTTTATCCCAATCAGGGGTTATATTTGATTGATGCCAATCATCCCACTCTTTAATTTGAAGTTCAACACTCTTTTTTTCATCATCCTCTTCATCTAAATTACCATTATTAGAAACTTGTTTAGAATTTGTATGAGAATTACTACTAACTGCCACATTTTTAGAATCACTAGAATCCTTAGTGTTAGTGCTTACAGAATCATTAGTACTGTTAGTAGTATTATTAACTGTTACATTGCTAGTTATTGTAGGATTATTATTACCTGCAAGGGCAAATCCTGCAAATAATGCAACAACCCCAACTATAACTATTATTAAACCAATTATTAAATAATCTTTATTATCCATAAAACATATCACATCCCCATTCACTTATTAAAGTTTTTTTATGATTGATTTATAGTATGTTAAATTAATAGTTTAAAATTTTCTTTTTAAATTTTCAGCGTTTGTAATTATCTTAAGTTAAACATGCTATGAGTAATGTTAATGTACGTATGCGTGATGGAGAAGTAATTAGCTTAGGTGCAACAGCCAAAGTATGTGAAACTATTTATACATATTTACATGAAAAATGGGATAGTTACCAGAAAAATAAAGATACTCCAACTCCAAGTCCACTACAAAAAGAAGAACCCCAAAGTAGTAATGCTGATGAATTATTAAAATATGCTGAACTATACGAAAAAGGATTATTAACTAAAGAAGAATTTGAAGCTAAAAAGAAAGAATTACTTTAAATTCTTTTTTTAATAACTATTTTTGTTGATTATGTAATTTTAGAAAAAGTTAAAAAAGGGGTAAGTGTTAAAAATCCCTATTAAAAAGTTGGCATATTATTTGTATTTATTTTATAAGTAGTTTTTCCACAAACAGTTTGACCATTTTTTATTTCTATCACTACATGGTGTGGTTTAATACCACTATCTGTACCATATGAAGCTAAAGAGAATTGTCCATTAGTTGGACCACTTTGAGTTACATTACGAGTATCTACACCTAGTGCATTACCCCAAAAATCAAAGAATTCTGCTTTAATAGTATAAGGATCAGTATTGCTTGGTAAATTAGTTATTTCACCATTAATATAAAATCCATAACCGCCATCATTAAATTTATATATGTTTTGATTTATATCCACTATTTGAAATTGTAAATTAGTATCTGGGGATTCTGTTGGGGTTAAGTAATCTGCTACAAAAATTATACCAAAAATTACTATTATTGCTGCTATTACTCCAACAATTACCTTTTTATTCAATATGGTAGATTTATCTATTTTAGTATTAGTTATTTTAGATTTAATATCTTCTGTTTCTTTATTAGTTACTTTTTTATCAAACTTATGTCCACATTCTGGACAAAACTTATGAGTATCCTCTAGTTCGGCTCCACATTCTGGGCAATATTTAACCACTCATATCAAACTCCCTTTTTTTATTTAATTATTTAAAATAAAAATATATAAAATTTTATACTTTCATCTCACTAATAAAAAAATCTTCAATTTAATATAAAAAAGTTATTTATTCATTTGATTATGTAATATTTTATCAGATTCCCCACGATTACAATCAAAGCATAAAGTTTGGAGGTTGCTTATATCATCACTTCCGCCTTTTAATACTGGTATTATATGATCTACTTCTAATTTAACACCATCATATCTATCCCTACCACACATTTGACAAGTGTAATTGTCTCGTTCTAATACTAATGTTCTTTTAGTTAAAGTAATATCTCGTTTTCTAATAATGCTTTCACTGATAATACTCTCGTAATGATATCCGGTTCGTGAATAATTTGGTTGTGAATAATTTTTTACATGCCATATCAATTCGTCCCTTACTTGATAATCCCATAATTGATAATTATGAATCTTTTCTACAATAGCCTCAATAATATACTCTCCATCTAAGGGTATAACTCGTATTTATTTAATAATTCATAAAAATAAGGTTTTCTCGGTTCATGTAAACCTACTATTATTTTTAATTCAAACATAGCGTTCAATCTAATCTTATCTACAGAACGATTTTCATGTGGTTTATTAATAGAACTTCTATCTTTTACTTCTTTTTCTAATTCATGCTTTATATCTAGTTCATCTATAATGCTGTTATTAATCAATTTTTTAACATACCCAATAACTTCTTCTCCATCTTCATAAGATAACTCATAGTCAGATAATAACTTATTAAAATAAGATTTCCTAGGGGGATAAGGACCCACTATTACATACAATTTTTTCATAGTTTCTTTTTTTTCATCATATGCCATATTCCTTAAATCCCTTTATTTATTCATTTGATTTGGTAATATTTTAGCAGATTTACCTCTATTACAATCAAAGCATAATGTTTGGAGATTACTCATATTATTAGATCCTCCCTTTGATACTGGAATAATATGATCCACTTCTAATTTAACACCCTCATGCCTATTTCTACCACACATTTGACAGGTATACTTATCTCTTTCTAATACTTTTGTTCTAGTACTTAAGGAAACATTTCGTTTTATGGATACCTTTGGAGGGTTATTAGATGTATTTTTCCGTGGGGGTATGTTTCTTATTACATATTTTGGATAATGTTCATTAAACAAATTTTTTAATGTATCAATGATAATATTTCCTTCTTTTTCGTTTAAATTATTCTATTTTAATAATGTTTTAAAATAATCAGTTCTTTTATAGCTAAGACCAGTTAAAGAATCTAAATGAGAACAAGCATCTTCCCTATATTTTAAATTCTTATTTAATATTTTTTTATATAAGTGCTAAAAAAGAAGGTTCATTTCTTCTTTTGAAAAAGGTTCTAATTTTTCTAAAGGAGTGCAATCCCATTCATTCATATTATAATATTTATTTTTTACTTTTAGATTTTTTTTAATTCTATTTGCATCACAAATACTTTCAATATTTTTACTCAAATCAAAACGAAAATACTTATTTTCAGGATCCTCGTAGTAAATTTTGTCATGATCAAAATAGGTAAATTCAATATAAAAATCTTTAATGTCAGGTTCCTCTTCTAATAAGGTGATTTTACTACTCTCATTTTGCTCATCAAATAATCTTTGAAAATTTTCTTGTTGTTTGAATCTGGATCGATTCGCCAACTCTTCCATTACACCATATTTTAATGAATCACCAGATTCAATTTGAGATTTCATTATATTAATAATTTCCTTCAGGTCATCATCACTTAAATCATATTCAAATAATAACATTTTACAATAATCAGAATCATTTACATATGCATTTAATATATTTAAAGAATAATTTTTTTCCTTAATTTTTTTCAAACATTCCTGTTCTTTTTTAGCTTCTTCTACTTTTTTTAGGTTTTGGCTTTGAAATATTGTTACATCATTAATTGCATTAGAATCATGGATATTTGGTTTTTTAATTTTAATTGATTCAATGTCCTTTTGTTTTTTTGGATCATTAATTTCTTTTTCTTTATTTATTTGAGTTTTATTTGAGTAATTTGGAGTAGATGTTTCAATTTTAAAATCATTACTTTCTGATCCTATTGCTAAAGAAGTTAAAAAACCAACTGGGATATAAATAGCAAATAAAACCCATAACATTAAATTATTAATTAAAGAACTTACTATTGCAAATATTATTAAAATTATTGTATAATATATTAAATAATTCTTATTCCTCATAAAACATATCCCCCCTATTATTTTTAATTAAATTTTATCATTGATTTATAGTATGTTTGATTATATTTTAAATTTTACTATTCACTTTTTTCTCAGTTGAATATAATATGATTAATTTTTAAATAATATGAATAACATAATATATTAATAATTTTAACATAAAAAACTTTAAGGGGAAGATATTTATGAGTAATAAGTATATATGTCCATATTGTGGTAAATCATTCTGGACTAATGGGGCAGTTACGCAATGTCCAAAGTGTGGACGAGTTTTTGATTCTGTAAATAGGCCTATTTTTGATAGTGTTGGTACTAGTTATGGTAGTTCTGGTTTAGCATTCTTAAAAGTAATAGGGTACTGTATACTTTTATTCTTGGGTTTATTGCTTGGTCCTATTGGTTTAATTGGTGCTATTATTCTTTGTATTATTATTCATTATGGTGCAAAGAAAATTATGAACTAATCCTTTTTTTATTTTTTGACTTTTACCTTATTTTAAGTTAATATTAATATCTTGAATGATAATATAATATATTAATTATAAAATTTTATTTTTTTAATGGTGATATGGTATGGTTTTTACTGAGGATGAATTTGAGCAATCTATTATAAGTTTGTTTGAGGGTTTAGGTTATACTCATTTTTATGGTCCTAATATTGATAGGGATTATAATAATCCTTTGTATGAGGATCACTTAAGGGAAAGTTTAAGTCGGATTAATCCTAATTTAAAATTTAGTGTTATTGATAGTGCTGTAAATCAGTTAAAAGGTTTAGTTTCAAGTAGTAATCTTATAGAATCTAATTATAATTTTACTGAATTTTTACAGAAGGGAATGTCTGTTAATTATTTAGATGGTAATGAGAAAAGGGCTGCTTTAGTTAAATTAATAGATTATGATAATGTTGATAAGAATACTTTTCATGTGATTAATCAGTGGACTGTTGATGATTTGAGTGTTAAAAGGGCGGATGTTGTTGTTTTTGTTAATGGGTTGCCTTTAGTTGTTGTTGAGTTGAAATCTCCTAGTCGTGAAGAAGTTGATGTTAGTAATGCTTATCGGCAATTGAAAAATTATATGAAAGAGGTCCCATCTCTTTTTACTTATAATGCTTTTGTTGTTATGAGTGATATGGCAACAAGTAAAGCTGGAACAATCACTTCAAATGAAGATCGTTTTATGGAATGGAAAACAGTTGATGGGAATTATAAGGATACTAGTTTTGCAAGTTTTGATGTCTTATTTGAGGGAATGTTTGAGAAGCACAGATTCTTAGATATACTAGAAAATTTTATTTTATACTCTGTTGATTCAAGTAAGTATATTAAAATTTTAGGTGCTTATCATCAATATTTTGCTGTTAATAAAGCTTTAACTACTACTCAGGAGGCTGTTTCTAGTGATGGTAAAGCGGGAGTGTTTTGGCATACTCAGGGTAGTGGTAAAAGTTTATCTATGGTTTTTTATGTTAATAAGTTGCAACATATTATGAATAGTCCAACTTTTGTTGTTATAACTGATCGTAATGATTTAGATAATCAACTTTATAATCAGTTTAATAAGTGTTCTGGTTTTATTAGTCAAAGTCCTAAACAGGCTGTTAATCGTGAGAATCTTAAAGAATTATTAAATGATCGTGTTGCTAATGGAATATTTTTTTCTACTATGCAAAAGTTTGAACTATCAGATGAACCATTAACTCTTCGTGAGGATGTTATTGTAATTAGTGATGAAGCGCATCGTAGTCAATACGGTTTAGAGGAGAAGTTTAATCCTGAAACTGGTGAGAAGATAATTGGTGCAGCACGTAAAGTTCATGATAATCTTCCAAATGCTACATTTATCGGTTTTACTGGAACACCAATAGCTACAAGGGATAAAAGTACTCGTGAAGTATTTGGTGATTATATTGATATTTACGATATGACACAATCAGTGGAGGATGGTGCAACTTGTCCAATACATTATGAAAGCCGGGTAATTAACTTAGAATTAGATTCAGAAACTTTACAAGAAATTGATGATAAATATGAAGAATTATCACTTGAAGCTGAACCTTATGCAATTGAAGCAAGTAAACATAAATTAAGTCAAATGGAAGAATTATTAGGTGCTTCTGAAACAATTAACTCATTATGTGAAGATATGAGTAATCATTATATGGATAATCGGATGTATGAGTTAAAAGGAAAAGCAATGATTGTTGCATACTCCCGTGGTATAGCAATGAAGATTTATAATCGTATACTTGAATTGCATCCAGATTGGCAGGATAAAGTAAAAATAGTTATGACTAGTAATAATAATGATCCTGAAGATTGGCATGATATAATTGGAACTAAATCATATAAAAAAGAATTAGACTCTAAATTTAAAGACCCTAATGATGAATTCAAAATAGCAATAGTCGTAGACATGTGGTTAACCGGGTTCGATGTTCCTAGTTTGGATACAATGTATATTTATAAACCTATGAAAGATCATACTTTAATGCAAGCCATTGCAAGAGTAAACCGAGTATATCCGGATAAAACTGGGGGATTAATAGTAGATTACATTGGTATAAGTGCAGCATTACGCCAAGCAATGAGTGATTATACTAAACGTGATCGGAATAATTATGGGGATATGGATATAATTAAAGTAGCATACCCAAAATTTCAGGAAATACTAGAAATTTGTGATGACTTATTCCATGGATTAGATTACACACAGTTCTTTACTGATGATCCTTTAATTCGGGCAAAAACTATTAAAAAAGGGGTTAATTTCCTATTAAAACCAGACAATGAAGAGGAAAAAGAAGAATTCTTAACCTATGCTTTAAGATTAAAACAAGCACTATCATTATGTAGAAGTAAAGCAACTGAAACAGAAAGATTAGAAGCAGCCTATTTTGAAGCAGTAAGAACATTACTAACACGTATCACACGTCCAGGTAAATTATCACCAGCAGAAATTAACAAACAAATCTCAGAATTATTAGAACATAGTATTAAAAGTGAAGGAGTAATAAACCTGTTCTCTGATGTGCAAGAAGAAACCTCTTTATTTGATGAAACATTTCTAGCTAGAATAAATAAAATGCAAGAGCGAAACCTAGCAATTGAACTATTACAAAAACTTTTAAAAGATGAAATAAAAGGGAAAAAATATAATCAAAATGTTGTTAAATCTGAAAAATTCAGTGAAATGCTAACAAAAATCATGAACAAATACGTAAACGGACACATCACCAATCAAGAAGTAATAGATGAACTAATCAACCTTGCACAAGAAATAAAAGAAGATAATAATGCGGGGGAGAAATTAGGACTAACAAATGAAGAACTAGCATTTTACGATGCAATCACACAACCAGAAAACATAAAAGACTTCTATGAAAACGATGAACTAATAGCCATCACACGAGAATTAACAGAAAAATTAAACCGAAACCGTACCATAGACTGGAATAAAAAAGAAAGTGCAAGAGCACTAATGAGAGTAACTGTAAAACACTTACTCCGAGAACATGACTACCCACCAGACGGACTAGAAACCGCAATAAATACAGTAATAGAACAATGTGAACAATGGGCAGACGCAATAGAAATGTAATTAATAAAAATAGATTATTAAAATAAGAAATCTAATGAAAATAAACTTTTTCCATTAAATAAAAAAAATTAAAAAGTGAATATTTATGACTAAAAAAGACAATACCAGTGAAATTGGTTTTGAAGAAAAGATTTGGCAAGCTGCAGATAAGCTTCGTGGAAGTATGGATGCATCAGAATATAAACATGTAATCCTTGGATTAATATTTTTAAAATACTTATCAGATAAATTTGAAGAAAAATACAACAAACTCCTTGAAAGTGGTAAAGGTTACCAGGAGGATAAAGATGAATACACTGCAGAAAATATTTTCTTTGTACCACCAGAAGCTAGATGGAACATAATAAGCACACATGCACATGAAAAAGATAATGGTATAATTATAGATGAAGCTATGCGTGCAATAGAAAAGAATAACTCATCACTTAAAGGAGTATTGCCAAGTAATTTTGCAAGACCCGAACTAGATAAACAAAAATTAGGTGATGTAATAGACCTATTTACAAATATAACAATGTCAACCCATGGAGACAAACAGGACCTACTCGGTCGAACCTATGAATACTGCTTATCAAAATTTGCAGAAAACGAAGGAAAGAAAGCAGGAGAATTCTTCACACCAACATGTGTAGTAAAAACCTTAGTATCAGTACTACAACCTTACAACGGCAGAGTCTACGATCCATGTTGTGGATCTGGTGGAATGTTTGTACAATCCAAAAATTTCATAGAAAATCATAGTGGAAATATTAAAAATATAAGTGTATTTGGGCAAGAATCCAATCCTACTACTTGGAAAATGGCAAGAATGAATCTTGCAATCCGTGGAATAGAAGCTAACCTTGGAAAAACATATGAGGACACATTCCTAAACGACTTACACTCTACCCTTAAAGCAGATTATATAATGGCAAATCCACCATTTAACTTAAAAAGTTGGGGGCAAGAAAAATTAGAAGATGATGTACGATGGAAGTATGGAATACCTCCAAAAGGAAATGCAAACTACGCATGGATCCAACACATGATACATCACCTATCACCACAAGGAAAAATGGGAATCGTCTTAGCAAACGGATCACTTTCCACAACAAATAAAGCAGAAGAAAAAATAAGAAAAGGAATACTAGAAGACGACTTAATAGAAGGAATAGTAGCACTACCAACACAACTCTTCTACACCACAGGAATACCAGTATGCCTATGGTTTATAAATCGTGACAAAAAACAAAAAGGAAAAACATTATTCATCGATGCACGAGAAATGGGAACAATGGTATCTCGTAAACTACGAGAACTAAAAACAGAAGACATAAACAAAATCAGTGAAGCATTTGAAGCCTTCGATAACGGAACACTCGAAGAAGAAAAAGGATTCACCGCAATAGCAGACTACGATAAAATAAAAGAAAACGATTACATCTTAACACCTGGCCGATATGTAGGATTTAAACCAGAAGAAGACGATGGAATACCATTCGAAGAAAAAATGGAAACACTCACAAAAGAACTAGACAGTTTATTTAAAGAATCCAATAAACTAGAAAAAGAAATCAGAGAAAACTTAAAGGTGATTGGATTTGAATTTTAAAGAATTTGATTTAAGTTCATTAATTAAGCTAAAGTATGGGAAAAATCAGAAAAAAGTTGAGGATAAAAATGGAAAATTTCCTATTTTTGGTACTGGAGGATTAATGGGGTATGCTACTGATTTTTTATATGATAAACCTTCTGTTTTAATTCCACGAAAAGGGAGTATATCTAATGTATATTATCAACAAACTCCTTTTTGGACTGTTGATACTCTTTTTTACACAGAAATTAATGAAAATTTAATTATTCCCAAATATTTATATTATTATATATCTAGGATTGATTTAAATAAATATAATGAAGGAACAACAATTCCTAGTTTGAGATCAGATACTTTAAATCATTTAAAAATAAATGTGCCTCCAATTTTGTATCAAAAACAGGTTTTAAAATTGTTATCAAATATAGACAATATTTTAAAAAACAATAATCAGTTAAATCAAAATTTAGAAAGTCAAGCTATGGAACTTTTTAAATCAATTTTTATTAATTTTAATAATATAAAGAATGAAGATTTAATAATTTCTGAAAATGGAAAAATTCCTAAAAACTACAATTTAATTCAATTAAAGGACATATGTAAATTTAAAAAAGGTAAAAAACCTAAAATTTCAACAGATCAATTTGAAAAGGGATTTTCAAATTATTTAACTATTGATGTTTTATCTGGACAAGATTATTTATATGCCAAGGATGAAAAAGGAGTTTTAATTAATGAATTAGATATTTTGATGGTAATGGATGGAGCTAGCTCTGGTAAACTCTTTTACGGTAAAGATGGTTTATTAGGTTCTACATTATCTAAAATAATAGTTAACGAAAAATATCGAGAAATTGTTTATCAATATTTAAAATATTATGAAAAATACATTGGTGACAATACTACAGGTACTGCAATTCCCCATACAGATAAAGGATTAGTATTAAATTTAAAATGTCCAATGCCTGAAGATATTTCAGAAATATCCCATATATTTAAAACCATTAGATTAAAAATCATTAGAAACAATGCAGAGAATGAGGTTCTATCTAAAATTAGGGACACCTTACTTCCAAGGTTGATGTCTGGTGAAATAGATGTTTCAAAAATAGAGATTTAATTCAAATTATATTTGATAAAGCATTTCTTGTAGGGAGTTATTAAAATGAGGTATTGTGTAAATGAAAAATTTTTAAATGAGCATTGTTTAGAAATTTGTGAAATTAAAGATGTTGTAATTCCTCCTAATCTTATTGATTTATGGTTGTTTAATGATTATAGAATGTGTTGTCAAAGATTGCTACGTAAAAATCAAAAAGATTTTTATATGAAAATGCGTTTAGGTTTTTATGATAAACCTGGTGAATCACAGCATGAACAAGATGCTAGACTTTTATATAGTTTTATAGAAAAACATTCTGAATTCAAAAATTTAGCTACGTTTGAGGAATAATGAGTTCATTTTTTCTATTTTTTTGAGCATTACTGATAATTAATTTTAGCTAGATAAATAATGATTTACT
>DAGJ01000013.1:40655-41749 GCA_002495685.1 Methanobrevibacter sp. UBA412 | reverse complement strand
GATAAATAATGATTTACTCATAATTTTAAGTTGATTTTATATAATATTATTATGAAATCTAAAATTTTGAATAATGTTTTAAAAGAAATGAGTCCTTATTTGGATATTAATCAATGTAATAAATTGAATGATATTTTAAATTATGTTTTTAAGGATATTGAAGTTGTTAAGATTGATAAAAATAGTACTTATACAAATTCATTAGATAATAGTGTGGTTTTAGATAAATTTTTATCATCTAAGGAAATAGAGGGATGTTCTAGAAAAACTTTAAAATATTATAAATCTACTATTGAATATGTTTTTAATTCAGTCAATAAAAAAGTTGAGAATATTACTACAGAGGACATAAGAACTTATTTATCTTATCATAAGAAAAAACGTGGATCTAGTAAAACTACTATAGATAATATTAGAAGAATTTTATCTAGTTTTTTTAGTTGGTTAGAAGATGAAGATTATATTATAAAAAACCCTGTTAGACGAATACACAAAGTAAAAAGAGGAAGAACAGTTAAAGAAGTCTTAACAGATGAAAAATTAGAAATACTTAGAGATACCTGCATAGAAATAAGAGACTTATCATTAATTGAATTATTAATCTCAACAGGAATGAGAGTAGGAGAATTAGTGAATTTAAATACAATTGATATTAACTTTGAAGAAAGGTCCTGTGTAGTTTTCGGGAAAGGAGAAAGTGAACGAGAAGTATACTTTGATGCAAGAACAAAAATACATTTAAAAAAATATTTAAAACAAAGAAAAGACAGAAATCCAGCATTATTCGTATCACTTAAAAAACCTTACAAAAGATTAGGAATAAATGGAGTAGAAACACGCCTAAAAAAACTAGGACTAGACGCAAATATAACAAATGTACACCCACACAAATTTAGAAGAACAATGGCCACCAAAGCAATAGACAAAGGAATGCCAATAGAACAAGTACAAAAACTCTTAGGACATGTTCAAATCGACACAACAATGCAATACGCAATGGTAAACCAAAACAACGTAAAAATATCCCATAGAAAATATATAAGTTAAAAAAAATATATTTTCTCTAACCTTTTTTTAGTAAATCATTATTTATC
>DAGJ01000013.1:39742-40501 GCA_002495685.1 Methanobrevibacter sp. UBA412 | reverse complement strand
AGTAAATCATTATTTATCAATCATTCAACCTCAATTTGAGAAACATCAATTTCACCAGACATCAATTTAGGCAATAAAATATCCCTTATGGCTGTTAATTTCTCTATTTCTTTATTATTTATATCAATTTGTTTGAATAATGGAAATACAATTTGATTAAACTTTAATAATGTTTTTTCATCAGGTAAAATAAATTTTATATTTTTTACATTAGTATTATTAATTGCTTGCATTGTAGTTCCATTACAATAAACATTTTTCATTTCATCAAAGGCTTTAGATAAAATAAAAGACCATAAATAATAGAATGCATTGTCATTACAACTTAAACCACAAAAACCAGTAGAAAAAATATAATTGTTTATTAAATCTTTAGAATATTCATCAACTTTAATTAATTTTCTAGAATCCTTCATTTTAGCAAACCATATACTTTTAGGTATTGGTTGCATATTTGCTCTACTTGGCTTTTTATCAATAGTTATTAAATTATTATTATCAACAATACTAGAATTTTCTACATCCGCAGTAGCTAAATAAATTTTAGATCCTTCAAAATCTTTAATTCCTGAATTTATAATTGATGAAACCTTTTTACTCCCTAAAAAATCAATGCTCCAATCAACTGGAATTTTTCCTAATTCAGAATCTTTAAAAACACCAGAATTACTATATAGTTCATTTAAATTATTTAAGAAATTAAAATTAACAAACCAATTTTTAAATATTGTTGTAATTTGGTCTTCTAAATTTTGATTT
>DAGJ01000013.1:0-39554 GCA_002495685.1 Methanobrevibacter sp. UBA412 | reverse complement strand
TAAATTTTGATTTATTTTTCTTAATTTGATTACCTGTTTTTCAATTGAATTTATTATTGATATAATTTGTTTTTGAATTTTTATTGAGGGTAATTCTATGTTAATATTTTCTATATCTGAAGTTTTTATTGAGGGATATGATGTTGTACTTTGTTCTGCAATTGTTTGTAATTTTTTGGTTACTTTATCTTGAGTTATTAAATAATATAAATATTTACTTAAGACATAATTTTCTTTTGCTCTTAAAGTTGTGAATCCTGTTGATACTAATAAATTTGTTGGTTTATCTTCAATTATCCCATAATGTTTTTGGTTAGGTCGCACAGTTGAAATTATTATGTCATTTTCTTTTATTTTTCTTTTGGCTCTACTTGGAATTTTATCTGTAAGTGGATTTAAAAATTTTATTTCAATAATTTTATTATTTGTAATATTTTTAGTGTCTAAATAGTTTATAAAACTCCAATTTTCTTTTTTCGAGTAGTTATCTATATTTATTTCACTAACATTTTTAATTTTATATTTTTCAAAAAACATATAGAAATATTGAATTTTTATAGTATTAAAATTATTTTTTTTATAAAGTTTTTTATACTTCTTTTTATAAATTTTATATTTAATTATAAATATTATTTAAAAGGGGTAAATATTTATTTTGGATGAGAAGAGTTTAATTATAGTTTCTATTACTGTTATTGTTTGTTGTGTTGTATTGTCTTGTGCAGCATATTTTATTATTGTTAATGGTGGGAATTCTGCTGTAGTTGTTAATAATACTACTGTTAATTCTACTAATAATAGTAGTGGTCTTAGTGGTTCTAGTTCTTCTGATTCTAGTCAGGTAAGTTCTAGTAGTGATTCTTCATCTGGTTCTTATGATTCTGGTGATGAAGATTATGTGGATGGTCATCCAGTGGATCATTCTGGGGATACTTCTAAGTATACTGATGATAATGGTGAGAATCATTATTGGTTTTCTGGTAAGTGGTATAGTCAGGAGCAAGTTGATAATGGTGAAAATCCAATTTAATCCTTTTTCTCTTTTTTGTTTAAAAATTAAATATTTAAGTTTTCTAGAAGATTTTTATTAATTTTATCCGGTGACTTTCTGTGTATTGCCTGTTTTGTAGGGCTTCTCTGCAGTTTATGTATTCTTGTCCTTTTAGGATTTTGTCACCGTTTGAGTCTGCTTGGGTGAACATTTCATATGCTGCATCTCTTGGTGTGTGTGCTATGTTGCTTAGTTCTTCTTCAAAACTTATTCTTCCATCACCATTAAGATCATCTTTGTTGAAATCTGTATATAAAGGATTGTTTAAATAGCTGTTATCGTTTGAATTTGTATTATCCTCTGTACTTATACTAGTTACATTTGTACTATTATTTACTATACCTACTGTATTTGTGTTTGTATTGGGATTGTTAAAAAATAAGCAGTCATGCACATTATGCTTGTGATGATTATTATACTTACACATATTATTATTAAATTGTTTTTTCCATTGGAATCATTTTCACCCTTTTTTTATGGATTTATTTTTTTCTCTTTTTTTATTATTTTTTTTAGTGTTTTGTTCATTTTTTGTAACTTTTTTTGGAGAATTAAGGGGGAATATATAAAAAATCTTCGTTTTTTTTATTTTAGTAAAAATATTGAAAATTAGTAAATAAAAAAAGTAAAGTAATAAAAGTAAAAAAAACTTATAATTGAGATTCAAACCATTTAACAGTTTCACCTAACTGTTGTTTAAATTTAGATTTATCTACACTAAAATTAATATTCTTCATATTATCAACATTAGCAAATGAATGTTTAATATCTCCTGGACGTTCTGGAAGATATTCAGGTTTAATATCTGTATTTAAAACTTCAGCAATAATTAAATATAACTCATTAATAGTTAAAGCTTCACCAGCAGCAACATTAACAATACCATTATAATCAGATTCAGCAGCAAAAATATTAGCTTTAACAATATCTTTAATAAAGATAAAATCACGGGTTTGTTCACCGTCACCATAAATTACAGGTTGTTCTCCATGGATAATGCTATGAATAAAATTAGGAATAACTGCTGCATATTGAGAATTAACATCCTGTTTAGGACCAAATACATTGAAATATCTGAGGGCTGTACTATTTAAACCATAACATTCAGTAAAAGATTTAAGATAAATTTCTCCAATAGCTTTAGATGCAGCATAAGGACTAGTTGGCATGTATGGTTCAGTTTCCTTAAGAGGCATATTTGGGTTTTCACCATAAACTGCACTACTTGAAGAGAAAACAATCTTTTTAATTTCACTATCTTTTGCAGCAATTAAAAGTTTAGCAGTAGTATCAACATTATTAACATGAGTATAACTTGGATTTTCAACACTACCGGGTACACTAGCAGCTGCAGCTAAATGAAATATATAATCTTTACCTTTAAATATGGGTTTTAAATCTAAATCATTTAAATCTCCTTTAATAATATCTAAATTAGGATGATTAGGATTATTTAAATTTTCCATTTTCCCAGTTGATAAATTATCTATAACAGTTACTTTATTATTTTTTATTAATTCTTCGACTATGTGTGATCCGATAAATCCTAAACCACCTGTCACGATTACATTTTTATTTTCCATTCTTATTACCTTATCAAATAAAATTTATTATAAATTACAAAAATAAATATTATAAAAATTAATCTTTAATATAATAAACTATATTGTTTTTAATCTTTTATTAATATTATTGATTAATTTATAAAAATTTTAGAAAACAGAAGATGATAAAATATGATTAAAGATTATATAAATTCTTGCATCTCATTAACATAATGATTTACTTATACCTAATTTTACATTATAATAAAAATGAATAATTATATTGCAGTTTACTGAAAAAGAGTTTATAAAAAAATGTAAAATAAGAAAAAAAATTAAAATTTTAATTATAAAACGGATATGGTGTTAAATGCAGTTGATGACTGATACTTATTATTACCTTCATAACTACAATGAACAGTGTATTCTCCTTTAAATAAGTTAATAGCTAATTGATATTCACCATTTACATCAGTAGTAACCCAATAAGTTTTACTTTGACCATTAATATTTGAAAGTTTTAAAGCAATATGTTGACCGATAAGAGGATTATTATTATAATCTTTTAAACATCCTGTGAAATTATCTCCTGCACTATAAGGTTCTTTGAATGTATTAGCACTTAAAATTGTGCTATTAAGGTTACTTGATTCCTTTTGCACAGTTATACTATTTGTATCCTTACTAGAAGTATAAACTTTTGAACCAGAATATGAAGATTCTACGGTATAATGGCCGGGATATAAATTAATTTCAAGATTTGCATAACCCTTAATATCAGTTGAAGACCAATAAGTTTTACTTTGACCATTAGTATTTGAAAGTTTTAAAGCAATGTGTTGGCCAACAATTGGTTTGCTCTCATTATCAATTAATCTAACAGTAAAATTCCCACTATTACCATATGTTCCAATAAAATCATCTCCAATTAAATTGGTACTATTTTTATCACTAATAATATAATCATTTACAGTAACAGTCATTGTATCCTCAGAGGGATTATAAAAATTATTACCTGTATATTTAGCTAGAATAGTGTAAGTTCCAGGATAATTTGGAGTCCAACTATATTCAGAAACACCATTATTAACATTACTACTACCTAAATAATTGTTATTCACATAAAAACTTACAGATCCATTATAAACAGTATTGTAAGAATTAGTACTTACAGTATTTATTAGAGTAGTAAGATTTCCAGGATAAATGAGATTAGAATTAGATAAAGATAAATTAGATAAAGTATTTAGCACTTTGACAGTTTTAATATCAACATTTAAATTTAAAACTTGATTATCAACTTTAACATTAATAGTAGTAGGATGATTTTTAACTCCGGTGTAACTAACAGTAGCACTATCAAGTAAACTAGTAGTATCACTACTGAAACTTCCAATATTATTAGTTGAAGAGAAAAATGCAGTACGTGAAGGAATACTTTTAGCTAAAGTAACAAGATTACCATTTACAGAATACTTATTAAGATAAGCAGTTATAATTGAATATTCATTTGGGATAGTGGAACCAGCACTAGGGGATAAAGTTAAAATAACTGGATAATTAGTATTAACAGTAGATCCCTTAATTCCAGTTGCACCTTTATTATTTCCCCACCAATTATATTGGGCATAAACACGGCTAGTTTTACTCATTGTTTCACTATTATCTATATTAATTTTATTCCCATAAATTACATTAAAATGGAGATTAACAGTATTAGTTAAAATATTCTCACTATAAGAACCTTCAGAATTTGAAATTCCACCATTATTATCAGTAATAATACATTGTTCAATATTTGCAATTGATGTAATACCTGTATAAGTATTTCCATTAGAAATTGCTTCACCTGCATTATCTGTTATTTCACAATTTGAAACTGTAATTTTACTATTACCAAAACCATTACCATAATTACTTATACCACCGGCTTTATTATTAAAAATTTTTGAATTACTAATAACCATTAAACCTGCAACATTATTTATTGTATTATAGTAATGTCCATCAACATAATCATTATTATAAGTAAATTCACAATTATTTATACTTGAACCAATATTGTAGTTATTAATATTATTGATTGATGAACTACCTGGTGCTGAATTTTCATAAAATCTAGAAGATTCTACTCCCATTCCTTTACCAAAATTATAAATTGCCCCACCAAAAACTCGAGCAGAATTACTATTAAAATTAGTAGAAACGATATTTAAACTTCCAGTATTATAAATAGCTCCCCCATTAACATCTGCATAATTATCTTCAAAAGTACAATCATTAATATTTACTGTAGGATAATAATTATAACTTTTATCGGCATTAGTGTAATCATATTCATCATAATCGTTATTTATGATTGTTAAAGCCCCTCCATAATCTCCTGCATTATTATTATTAAAATAACAATTAATGAAATTAACAGTACTATCTAAACTTATAAGAATAGATCCATATTCGTTAACACCACTATTAATAAAGTTTATATTCTTAAAAGTAACTGTAATATGTTTCATAGTACCATAAAAAGTTCCAATTTTAAAAATACTTGCAGAATTACTAGCATCAATAGTATGTCCATTTCCATCAATAGTTATACTCCAACTTATAGGAATACCTTTTTGATATTCTCCTTCAAAATTATAATCATCTAAGAAATATTTATCATACTTGTAGTCTTGGTATAAATTAATATAACTTTTACCATAAATTGTATTATACAAATTAGCAAAATTACCACTGGAACTAGATAAATTAGGGTAATTATTGGTATTTAATAGATTATTTAAAGAATCTTTTTGACTTAATCCAATATTCTTATTTGTGCACTGAATTAAATCATTATTTTCAACATTATTTGAATCTTCACTAATGGAAGATTCATTTTCACTTAAAATTTGATTATTATTAACATTAACTTCATTAATAGTATTATAATTATTTAAATCAGAACAATTGTCTGTTAAATTTGATTCAGCAGAAACTGAACCCATAAAAATTATAATACAAAAAATTAGCAGTAATGAAAATTTATATTTTATTCTCATTTTTTTATCAAACCTTTTTTTTAATTAAATTGACACCCTATTTAACTCTAAAAAAATTTTTAAAATAAATTTTTAAGAGATAAAAATCAATCTATAAAACTTAATTAATAAATTTTTATATTTGATTTTAAGCTAAATATTTAATTAATAAATTTTTAAATTAAATTAATGGATAATATTCTTTTTTTAGGGGGATGGAAATTTAGTTTAACTTTAAAAAATTTATTAATAGCCTATTTTTTTAAATTATTTAACACTATTGGGGGGGGGGCTTAAAATCATATTGAATTTGTAAAGAATTAATGTAAAAAAAATAGTACCTTTCCACAATATAATTATTAAGAATTTTATTTTATAAAAAATCAGAAAAATATTTTATGAAAATTTATTTTTATAATATTAAATAATTTAAATTTTTGTTAAAAAATTTTCTTTATTATTTAAATAATTTTTGGCTTTAATATAAGACATAATTTATTTATATACTAAATTATATAATAGGAATCATGTTTATTCAAGGTAATGAAATATATTTATTTTCTGGTTACTTAATCACAATAATAGTGTCAGTAATCATTGCTAAGGGATTAGGGTTGTCTTGGTTACCGGATAAACCAATTAGATACTCATTTAACATGAGTGCAATCTTTCCAACACCAATAATAGCTATAGGTCTTTTAGCAATATTTTATAGACTTGGATACATATGGATTTATCATGGAATCGTTTTAGCAGTTCTAATTGGCGTGATTTCTGCAGTATTTACAAAATATTTTTTCTTTTACTTATTCCCTAAACCTCCAGAAACACAGGAGGTTGTAGAATAATGAATATATTCGTAGGAATAATACTCGCAACAATAATATCTTTAATTAATTTTATAATCGTAGATACTTATTTCGGATTACCTGAACAACCAGGAGTAAAAGGAGCAGATATAGTAGGTCATGATATTGAAAAACGTAAAGGCGATTTATCTGGTGGATTTTTCCAAGGAAATATATTATGTTCTCCAGATGCATCTGCAGGAACATTAATAAGTTCTATAGCGATAATGGTTTGTGGATTTCAAGGAGGATTAATTGCAGCATTAATAGTCTTTATAGGAAACAGATTATGTGCAGATCCGGGTTATGCTGGAACAACTGGTACATTAACAATGACTGTTTTAATTTTCATATTTTCAACATTTATTGGAATAACACCAGAAATGTTTATATGTGGAGCAGTGATAGCTATACTGCTTATTCAAGGAATATATCATAAATACTCTAGTAAATTCCTTGGTAAAATAGCTAAAAAAATGAATAGATATACAAATGAATTATAATAAAGAATATGTGGTTGTAGAAGATAATGGCAAATGAATTATACATTTCAATTATAGGTATAATAATTATATTAATGGCATTACGCTCACTTGTTACAAATAATCGAGTTGAAAAATTATTATACTTAAATGTTGTAGATTTCGGTATAACTGCAATAATTGCATTGTATGCTCAATCAATGTTTGGTTTTATTGTTGCTGCAACATTCTTTATTACAAGTACATTAAGTAGTAATGCAATAGCATATTCACTTAAAAAATTAGATAATGAAATAATCTTAGATAATGAAGATGGATAAGAGGAATAAATAATGAATCCTTTAAACTTTATTGATATAACAAGTATAGCTGTAATATTATTATTAGTTGGAACGATTGGAGTTATACTATTAAAAAAACCATTAGATAAATTAATCATGTTATCTTTATTAGATGCAGGATTTTTCCTTGCAATGGTTGCATTCCAATACTTAGATATTGCTTTCTTAGTTGCATTATTAAGTCCATTATCTATTATAGTATTTTTATTATCTATAATTAAAGTTGATGAGATTAGACATCGAAATTTGGAGGGATCATAATGTTTGATCTTCAAATTTGGTTTTATTTAGGAATTGTTTTATGTATTGTTGGTAGTTTAGCTGTAGTTTGGGGTCCGGGAGTTAAAGATCCTATTATAAGAACAATTAATACTGAAGTTCCTAGTATTGGTGTTAGTTTAATATTTTTAAGTTATAATCATACAATTGCAATAATAACTTTTATAGCTACAACTATGATAATTACACTTGTATTATTTAGAGCTATTACTCGTTTAGAAGAATTGGGGGCTGATGTATGAGGATAGGAAATCTTTGGAATCAACTTGCTAAGCCGAAAAATATTCCTAGATTATTTGCTATAATCATGGCATTATTTTTACTTATAGGATTTTTTGTACCAATGGCTTTAAATGAGAATCAATTATATACTCGTCCAGCACCACAAGTTCAAGTAGATGCAGGATTACCTTTAGCTCCTTATGATCGTGGAGGACAAGTACTTGGAGAACCTGGAATTGTTCATGCTCAATACCCAGCTAATAGTCCGGAAATTGGTATGATAACGGCTTATATGACTCCAATAAGTCAGTATGTAAGTACTATTAGTAAATACTTTGGTACATCTATATATTCATCTCCTGGTGGTTTAATAGATGAAATCTTGTATTATACTCGTGGTTTTGATACAATATTAGAATCCAGTATTCTAATGATGGCTTTTATTATAGCTTCATGGTTAGCTTTAAATTTCACTATGAATCATAAAAATGATGAAGAAGTTATTAAAGAAGATGTGAAAAAGGCTATTAATTTTGGGGATAATTTATCTTCTCAGGTTAATGAAAATAATCGAAAAGCTCATGAAGAACAAAATTGGAGGGATAATTAAATGGTTTATATTCCTACTACAGTCTCTCCAATAGTTATTAATATGTATTTACCTGCAGTTTACACTGCACTTATTATAGCTTTTATTGGGTTAACTGGAATAGCTATTGAAAAACGGGATATTCAAGTTTTAATTTTAACAGATATTGTTGGATTAGCTATGCTTTTAGTTGTTGGTGCTTTAGGTACAGATTTAGCTGAAGCATTGGTCCTTCCTGGATTTACTGTTGAGTTAGCTGAAACTTTAGCTATTAGTGAAATTCTTCTTTCTCGTGAAATGCATAAGATGGATAAGAAAGCATCATTTTTACCTTTACCGTTAACTGCTGATTTTGAGATTATGACTACAGCCCCTAACTTTATTTCATTAATTTTAATTGGTTATGGTGTATGGTTAAGTGGATTTACTGGTGGGGTTATAGCTGGTGCTGGAATTGTATTTTATATTTTCTGTAGAAAAGCTAGAGGTTTACCGATTCGGGTGATTAATGGTCTTAGTGGTATTAGTGGTGTTGCTTGGACTTTATGGATTATAGGTTTCTGTATTTTCTTCGCATTACCTAAATTATGGTTATTAGCATTATTATTATCTGCATTTGGTTTACTCTTAAAAGTTGCAAGTAAGATGGGATTAATAGGTACTCTTATGCGAGAAGAGTATAATAGGAAATAAGTGAGATGAAAAGGATATGATTATTGAAAGTTTAGGTGGAAATATTTTAGGAACAATACCTTTAGGGGATATTGTCTTTTATATCAATCCATTTCATTTATTTATGTTTGTAGTTATAATATTATTCACAGTTTTAATTGCTTTTAGTCGTCCTGAAACACAAGTTGAGGCTAGTTTTGGTAAGTTAGAAGATACTCGTGTTGGTGTTGGTTTATCTGAATTTAAGCAACGAAGGTTCTTAGCAATTATTTGTGGTATTGCTACTGCAGGTGCTATGATTACAGGTGATTTGTATAATTTTACTTTATTCATGGCATTAGTGGGTATTGTTAATATTGGTATTGTGTCTGCTGTAAAACAAGTAAGTGTATTGGATGCTGCTTATCAATATGGGATTATAGCTACTTTATGTAGTTTACCTTTATTTGGTGGGGCTTGTTTAATTCTTGCAAGTACAGGTACATTAAGTTTATTAGTAATATCTCAAATGACTTATACTACTCCGATGATGATATTTGGTGCATTGTTAATGTTTATAGGGGTTTGTGGTGAAACGGGTATTGCACCATTTTTCGCTACTAAAGCTGAAATGTTTAGGACTCCAGGATCACCATTTATACTTATAATACATTTAAGTAGTTTATTTATAATGATTAGAGCAATAGAAATATTATTAATAGTGATTAAAGTTATTTAAGGTGGAAATTATGGATAAAGTTAGAATATTGGGTTATATAATTTGTGTAGCATCTTTATTAGGTATAATTATTGGATTTTTCACATCTGAATATCTTACAATTGCTTTAGCAATTATTTGCATACCATTATTCATATTTTCATTTGGTTTAATTAATATGGCTAAACCTAAAAAAGACGAAGTGGAGGAAAGAGTAGAAGAACCATTTACAGGGTATTAATTTAAATGGTTTTCTAAATTTTTAGGGTGAATGATAATGAATTTAATGCTAAATATTATAGTGAATATCTTAGTGGCTTTTCTCTTTGGAAGTTTACTTTTAGGATTACATAGGAAGGTTATGGCACGTGTTCAGCTTAGGCCAGGTCCTCCAATTGTACAAGATTTAATCCATAGTATCAAATTTTTCTTTAAGGAAACTAGTTTTCCAAGAACTGCTACTTATCCATTGTATGTGGGGATTGTTGTAATATTTTCTGCAGTGTGGGCGACTGGTGTAATTGAAGGGCCTGTTCTTGAAGGATCACTTTTAATAATATTTGGTATTTATGCAGTTCATAAAATTGTTGAGCATAATGCGGGAAGTAGTAGTGGTTCTCCATATGGTAAACTTAGTTGTGTGCGAGCAGTTTTCTCTGCAGCAGCAGAATTACCTTTATTCGCGGTTCTTGCATTGATTTTCTTAAAAACTGGGACTTTAAATATTTCTAGTTTAATTAGTTATCAATCAGTTCATGGGCCTTTAATATTTTCATTGCCTCTTGCAGCTATAATGTTTTTAACTTTAATTTTAAGTAAAGCTCCGTATAATCCTTTTTGTATTACTAAAGCTAAGGATTTAGTTACAGGTTTTGAAACTGAACATTTTGGTGTGTTAAGAGGGCTTATAATGTTTACAGATTCTGTTGCATGGTATATGCTTTTATGGGTATTCCTTGTTGTGTTCTGTGGACCTATAGGTTTATTAGGTTTAATTATTGGAATGATAATTATTACTGTTATAATGGGTTTTATAAGTGCAGTAACACCAATGTTAAATCCAAATCATTCAGTTATGACTCAAATTTCAATTGCAATCGTTTGTACTTTAGGTACAGTTTTAATGTTAATAATTTAATTAAAAAAAGAAAATATATAATAATTGGTAAAAAAGGGATAGGGTAAAGATGAAAGAAGAACAAGATTTTTTATTACTAGCATCAATTGTAGCCTTAGGGATTACATTATGCTCAGCTTTAATATGTATCTTCCAAGGACAATATGGTATAATATCAGGTGTGCCTTTAGTATTCATAGGTTGTCTCTTTTTCCCATTAATGTATAAGAGTAATACTGATAAAGTTTCTCACTTTAATGAGAATTTAGAGAAAATAATGTTCTTTGTAACTATTATAATTGTTGCAATATCATTTTTATACATGTATAAGGTAATGTAGAGGTTAAAGAAAAATGGATATAACATTTTTATTATTATACTTATTAACTTTCATTGTAGGATCTGTTTTAGGATTACTTGTAAGTTATAAGAAGCATGGAGAAATATATATTATCCAAAAAATAGATATTGTAGCATTAATTGCAGCAATTATAGGTTGGGTATTATTATTTAATTTTGCATTATTTTCAAAAACATTATCTGTATTAATAATAGCCATATCATTACTTTTAATAGGTTTTGTTATGGGAATGAGACCAGGTTATGGTAGGAAAGAAACTGTAATAGGAATAATCGTTGCAGGGATAATCTGGATAATTACAAATTACATATTCATAATATAAAATTAATAATAAATTCATTAAAATAAAGGGATGTAGGAGTTGATTAAGGATTATGGTAAATGATGATAAGTTATTGCGTCAATTGAAAATGAGAGAAATAGAATCTTATCAATGGCAAAAAGATGTAATTGGTCCTTTAAGTGAAGAATTCCAAGTATCCATTGATGAAGTGAATGATTTATTCGTAAATAGTTTAGATATGAGTAATATTAATAATTTACATGCGACCTTTCAATCTGCTAATCATGAAGAAATTTTACTAAAATTATATTCTGATTTACATCTTAAATGGTTTATAGAAGTTTTAGAAATGATTACAGTTGAACAAGGGGATAAAATTAGAGTTCCTTTATCTAAAAGAATAGTTGAAGGGGAAGATTATGGTGAAGTATTGCAAGAAGGTAGGAACCAGTTATTTGCAATTTTAAATAATAATATTGAGTAATATAATGAATTTTATTTTATAAAGGTAGTGAAAGTATAATGCTTAATAAGCTGAAGAACATTTTTAGGAAAACTTCAATTCATGTTTGTATAGTTAATTGTGGTGGGTGTAACGGTTGTGATGTGGAATTAGTTGCCGTGACTTCTCCTAGATATGATTTAGAACAATATGGAATATATCTTCAAAATAATCCTCGTGAAGCGGATATAATCTTATTAACTGGTGCAGTTACAGATCATTGGAAAGATAATTTAAGAAGAATATATACTAAAATGCCTGAACCAAAACTTGTAGTTGCAATAGGTAATTGTCCTCAATCAGGGGATGTTTTTAACCAAGAAGGAGGAACAGTTAATGCACCAGCTTCAGATTTCATACCTATAGCTGCTGAAGTACCAGGTTGTCCTCCAAGACCTAATGAAATATTAGAAGCTATATTAGCTGTTGCACCTGGTGCAATGGAAGCTCGGGCGAATGAAAAAGATGATGAATAAAATAAAAGTTTAAAAGGGAGGGAATTTTCTCATGATATTACCAATTGGTCCAATACATCCAGGATTAAAAGAACCATTAAGATTAAAACTAAAAACTGAAGGGGAAAGAGTAGTTGATGCTGAAATTGATTATGGTTATGTTCATCGTGGAATAGAAAAAATAATGGAAGGAAAAACTTGGCAAAAAGCTATTTACTTAGCTGAACGAGTCTGTGGAATTTGTTCATATGAACATACTCAAACATTTGCAGAAACAATAGAAAAGATTTGTGGAGTTCAAGCACCTTTAAGAGCACAATATTTACGTGTTATTACTAATGAATTAGATCGTGTACAATCACATTTATTAGCTAATTCAACATTCTTCAAAACAATGGATCATGAAACATTATATATGGATGTTTTAAGATTAAGAGAATATGCAATGGATGCAATAGAATTATTAACAGGTAACCGTGTTAATATGGGTTGGAATGTAATAGGTGGAGTTAGAATGGATGCTAAACAAGAACACTTAGATGCAATCCTCGAGAGATTGTCCCATATTGAAGAAGACTTTGAAATACATAAAAGATTATTTGAAGAAGGACCACTAGTTGGTTTACGTTGTAAAGATGTTGGAGTAATGACTAGAGAAGAAGCGATAAAAGGCAGAGCAGTAGGTCCTATTGGTAGAGCAAGTGGATTAAAACATGATTACCGTGAACCACATCCAACATATCATGATTATTTTGATTTTAAACCTATATGGCGAAAAGAAGGAGATAATTTCGCAAGAACAATGAATCGTTACGATGAAGTAACTCAATCATTAGATCTTATACACCAAGCAATAGATAATATTCCTGAGGGAGATGTAAGAATCCCTGTAGAAGTAGTTTCAGGTTATAAAGATTGGAGAAATGAAGCTCCTCGTGGAGAAGTAGCTTATATGATAGAAACCAATGGAAATCTTATAAAACATATAAGTATAAGAACTCCAAGTATAATGAATATTGATTCATGTGAAAATTTCATGTTAAAAAGAGTAGCAACTGTTGCAGATGCAGTAACCACATATGCTTCAGTCGATCCTTGTTTAGCTTGTGCTGAACGAGTAGTAGTTGATGTTAACACTGGAAAAACAACAGTTAATGATTTGTTTTAAAAAGAATTTAATTAAAAAAATAAGTATTAAGGTATAATAAAATGACTTCTGTAATATGGTATTTATATGAATTTGCAAAAAAAGCATGGATAGAAGGTTTTGCAAATGCAAAATCTGATGAAGATATTGCAAAAAAACCAGACAGATTTAGAGATTTCCCAACAATAATAAAAGAAAATTGTATAGGTTGTGGATCATGCACAGCATCATGCCCATCACCTACAGCAATAAAACTTATAAGGGATACTGATTCAAAAACTGGTGAAGGATTAACATATCCAATATTCAATAAATCTGCATGTATTCGTTGTGGATTCTGTGCAGAAGTATGTCCAAGTGAACCTAAAACAATACACTGCGGAGAAAACCATAATATTCATGATGAATTCATAATCATACCTAGAGAAAAAATGTACATGATTGATGATTTTTTATGTATAAGTTGTGGGAAATGTCATGATGTATGTCCAGTTGATGCAATTAACATTCAAAATGATTATTATAAAGTAAATCAACTTAAATGTATTAAATGTGGGAAATGTCATGATGTATGTCCAGTTAAAGGGGCCATGAAAGGAATTTATATTCATGACCTTGAAGAACAGAAAAAAGTTATAAATTTAGTGGTTAAAACCATAGAAAACTATGTAGATGATCATAAAGCTGATTTACTCAAATTACCACAAGGTAAACTTTTAAAATTGAAACTCCCTATATCTAATTTTTGGGATGAAGCATTATCCTACTTAAATGATGAAGATGAATGTTTCTATACTGTTGAAAATGCTGTAGATCGTTTAACAATTCGAATTATAACATGGGAATCTGATGAATGTAAAAAATGTCAAATGTGCATTCCAGATTGTCCAACAGAAGCAATAACATTTGATAAAGAAAAAGACACAATAGTAAGGGATAAAAATAAATGTTTAAGATGCAGTATATGTTATCAATCTTGTCCATTTGGAGTTATAAAATATTTCGTAGCTAAAAATCATTTAGATAAAGAAGAAAAAATTATTAATATAACATGCAAACCTTCAGATTTAGGTAATGATTTTAAACCAATTCAAAACAATGAAATTCAAGAGGAGGACAATTAAATGGAATCTTTAACAAAAACACCAAGACCTTTAAGAGATTTTGCTGTAGATTGGGAAATTGATTACAGTAAATGTATGTACTGTGAAGATAAACCATGTTTAAATGTTTGTCCTATTGAAGCAATTTCAATTGATAAAAAAACTAAAAATGTTACAATATCAGATTCTTGTTTTGGTTGTGTCTTATGTACTAATATTTGTCCTTATGATGCAATTAAAATAAATAAGAAATTAGCTGACCCTATCCGTGAAAATGCACCAAATATAAATACTAAATTATGTAGAGCTTGTGGGGCATGTGTACAAGCTTGTAAAACTGGAGCAATTCATTTAACTACTGAAGGTGATGGTGAATTTCATAGTGAAATTGATACTGATAAATGTATAGGTTGTGGTTTTTGTTTCAGATCATGTCCGGCTGATGCAATAAAATATGGTGAAATATTGCCTAAAGCTATAGAAGGTGGAAATGCCATAATTGTTCATCAAGATTCTTGTATTGGATGTATGACTTGTGTTAGAATATGTCCTTCAAAAGGAGCAATGAATGTAGGTACTAATAATCTTCCTTATATAAATCCTTCTTATTGTGCACGTTGTGAAGAATGTATGAGTGTTTGTCCTTCTAGTTCTATAAGTTACACTAATAGAGATGATGCTTTTGAAATATATAATAGATTAAAATCATTAGATTTATGTAAAGAAATTTTGGATAGGGACTCTTTAGCTTTATCTGAAGATGTTATAGAAGTTGACACAGTTCTTGAAGAAATGAGTATGAAATTTGAGGATTTAAAAGGTAATGAAGTTGAAACCGCTTCAGATTCAGAATTCCTAAGAATTAATGTTACTGATACATTTAAAAATAATTTAAATTCTTATACTAATGAAGACATTACTGTTGATAGAGTATGTGATTTAGTGCAATTCTATCCACCTAATAGGAATATTAAAGTTAATGAAAACAATTGTATTGGTTGTGGGTTATGTTTAGAAGTATGTCCTGTAAATGCAATTGAGGATAATTTACCTAATCCAATAATTATTGGAGAAAATTGTGTATATTGTGGTCAATGTGTGAAAGTTTGTAATTTCGATGCAATAAATTTAATTGAAGATTATTATGATGGAGATAAAGATAAATTATATTTCTGTAGACGAAATATTGAAGGTTTACGTGATGGAAAATTCACTATAGAATCAAATAATTGTCAAGCATGTGGGGTATGTGTTAATAAATGTCCTGTAGATGCTTTAAAATTAATAAATGATAATATTGAATGTGATTTGAGTAAGTGTATTAATTGTAGAGAATGTGAATCCATTTGTCCAGTTAATGCAATAAAAATTCATGTAACCCAATAAAAATATTTTATTAAATATGTTAAAACCTAAAATGGGGAGTTGAGAAAAATTTCTAGAAAATCATTTATAACAGATTGTGAGGGACCATTAACTTTAAATGATAATGCATTTGAAGTTGCAGAAAAATTCATACCTGAAGGTGGAAAATTTTTCAAAATTTTAAGTAAGTATGATGATTGTCTTGTAGAAGCTAATCATCCTGGATATCATGCTGGTGATACACTTAAATTAATAGCACCATTTTTTAAAGCATATGATGTAAATAATCAAGATTTAATAAATTATTCTAGAAAAAATGTTAATTTAGTTTATGGTGCGGATAATACTTTAAATTATGTGAAGGATAAAGTTCATTCATTTATTGTAAGTACAAGTTATGGTCAATATATACAAGCTTTATGTGATAATACTCATTTCCCTTATGATAACACTGTTCATACTCATTTAGATTTAGATAATATACCTATTAATGAAAAGGATAAACAAGAATTAAAAATATTTCATGATGATATACTAAAATTAAATCCTCAAGATATAGATCAATTTCATAAATTAGATCAAATTTTCTTTGACAAATTACCAAAAATGGATATTTATGATTTAGTAAAAACTGTTGATACTGTTGGTGGTGAAGGAAAAAGACAAGCCGTAAAAAGAATACTTAAACGTGAAGATTTACCTGCAAACAATTTAATGTATATGGGAGACAGTATAACAGATGTTGAGCCATTAGAATTTGCTAAAAAAAATGGTGGTCTTGCTATTGCATTTAATGGTAATTCTTATGCTATTGAAGCAGCAGATATAGCAATTATTAGTGATAATACTATTGTAACTTCTTTACTTGTAGATTTACATGCTCGTTACGATAATGATTATGTTCGTGAATTTGTCCAAAGATACTCTGAAAAAGGCCATGCAGAAGCATTTTTTATCATGTTAAATGATGAGGAATTAGTTGTTAAATTTGATAAGGAATATCAAAGAAAAACACTACCTTTAATAGAAATTATAACCGATGAAAATAGAGAATACTTAATCCAAGAAAGTATGAAAATGAGACAATCTATTCGAGGAACAGATATTGGTGGATTAGGTTAAAAAAGATTTAATAGAAGGTAAAATATTTATGGATTATACAGATAAAGTAGAAGATACATTTTTTGAATCAATGAATGGTAAATATATTAGAGCATTAATAACTGCAGAAGATTGGGATACAGTTCGAAATGCTGCTTATGATTCTACCTCAACACCAAGTGCAGTTATAGGTAGAGTTGAAGCAGGAGTTGAATCTTTTGTAGATCCAAGTGCAACACCTGATGGAAGACCAGGTGCTATTTGTCAATACTGGTTTGGTTTAGATAACCTCGAAAAATTTGAGGTAGAATTATCTTACAGAATTAGACAAGATATACTTGTTAAACCTTTCACTAAAATGTTTAATGTAACAAATAATCCTGAAGGTTACATTGAAATGATGAGAAATGTAGGACATTGTGGTGATGGTTTTGAATGGGAAATAAATGAATATAATCGAGAAATGATTAATGTTCCTATAGCAGTACCTGACTTCCAAATCGAATCTAAATTTGGTTATGCTGATGGTATAATGGGTGGAAATTATTGGTATTTCTGTGAAACTAAAGAAGCTGTTTTAGAAGCAGGAAAATTAATCATGGATGAAATTATGGATGTTCCTGGAGTAATTGCTCCTTTTGGAGTTTGTTCAGCTGCTAGTAAACCTGAAACTAATTATCCTTGGATAGGTCCAACTTCAAATCATCCTTACTGTCCTTCATTAAAAAATAAATTAGGTGAAGAATCTAAAGTCCCTAATGGAGTTAATTATATTCCTGAAATAGTTTTAAATTCTGTGAATCAAAAACAATTAAATTTAGCAATAAAAAATAGTGTAGATGCAATACTCGAAGTACCTGGAGTTTTACGTATATCTGCAGGTAATTTTGGAGGAAAACTTGGCGATAATACAACTAACTTGTTAGACATCTTAAAATAAAAAAATAACACAAAGGTAAAATTCACATGACTAATAATGAAGATAAAAATCAATATTTAAGATCTGATACAAATATGCCCAAACCTGATGTTGTGATGGATGATGATTTAAAAGTAAAAGTCATAGGATTTGGAGCTTTAAATTTAGATAAACTATTTTATGTAGATGAAATCGTAGGTCCCGATGAAGAAACATTTATTAAATCTGAAACATCATCACCAGGAGGATCAGCAGCTAATACTATGATTGCTTTATCCAAACTGGGATTACCAACATCTTATATTGGTAAAATTGCAACAGATGATGATGGTGATATGTTAGAAATGAATTTAGCAAAAAGTGGAGTATTCTTAAACCATTTAATCTATGCTGAAGAAGGTCATTCTGGGAAAGTTTTAGGATTTGTTGATAAAAATGGTGTTAGATCTTTATATGTTGATCCTGGAGTAAACGATGATATAGTTATTAGTGAATTAAATCATTATTTTATAAATCAAACAAAAATTTTACATTATACTAGTTTTGTAGGTGAAAGTTTTCATGCTCAAAATGAGTTATTAGATAAATTAAATGATTCAGTAATATTAAGTTTTGATCCAGGAATGTTATATGTTAAAAAAGGAGTTAATGGTTTACGTAAAATACTTCAAAGGACCAATATACTTTTAATAAATAAAAATGAGTTAATGTTATTATTTAAAGATTATTTTTGTGAAAAATTTAATTTAAAAGAAGAAGATAATTTAACTTTTAGAGATATTAGTGTTCATTTATTAGATGAAGGTATAGACACAGTAGTTGTTAAAAACGGAAGTAAAGGTGTTTATGCTATAAATAGTTTACAAGAAGTAAAAATCCCTGCATATGAAGTGGATGTAGTTGATACTACTGCTGCAGGAGATTGTTTTAATGCAGGATTTTTATATGGTTATTTAAATAAATATTCTTTAGAAAATTCATGTAAATTAGGTAATTGGGTCGCATCTTTATCTATAAGTGGTAAAGGTCTAAATAATCTTCCAAATAAAAAAGATTTAGAAGAATTTGAAGCTTTATTAAAATAAATTAATAAAATATAATGAAGGTAAAGGACATGGAAATTAGATTTAAAAAGGACATTGAAGAATTAAAACGGGAAATAGTCCTTAAATCTGTGGATTTGGATGAGAATAAAGAATTAAAAGTCAATATTGATGATTATCATAATATTGATAAATATATTAATATTTCTCCACGTTGTGTTAGATGTAATCTGTGTGTTGAAGAATGTCCTGTAGATGCAATACGTTCATCGAATGCAGGTATACGTGCAAAAATTTTAGATAATTGTGTGAAATGTGAAATATGCGCCCAATCATGTCCAATTTCAGCAATATATGTATTAGAAGGTAATACTAAAGTTATAAATAATGAAAATGTAATTTATGATATAACTGAAGTTAAAGTTCCTCATAGAATAGTTAGAATGGAAGAAATAGGTTTTAATAGGGAAAATTGTATAATGTGTGGAACTTGTACTAAATATTGTCCTACTGATGCTATACAAATGAGATCTAAACTTTACATAGAAGAAAAAACAGGTAAAATATATCCTGAAATGGATGATGAACATAAATATCCATTTATTAATGAAGATTTATGTGTAGGTTGTGGATCTTGTGCTAATTTATGTACACAAGAAGTAATTAATTTAAAACGTTATGTGGGACCTGTACAAATTTATAATAAAATACATGTTGATGATGATTTATGTGTAGGATGCTTTTTATGTGAAGAAAATTGTCCTACAGGAGCAATAAAAGTAATTGATGGTAAAGCGGTTTTACAAGATAATAAATGTATTAGATGTCAAGAGTGCACTATACGGTGTCCTGTAAGAGCATTAGAAATGAAACCAATAGAGTAGATGTATAAAATTTATAAATAATTAAATTTAAAAATTTTTTGAGGTAATTAATAATGAAAGCAAAACAAATGATGGATAAAAATTTCATATATGGAACTGTTAATGATTCCATAAATGATGTAAGTAAAATCATGGAAGATCATAAAGTATTCACTTACCCTATTCTTGATTCTGATATGAAATTAGTAGGATGGGTAACAAGTTTAGATATTACAAGAGGTTTAAGAGAAAATAAAGATATTGTATCTGAAGTAATGCACTCATTTGAAGAAGTATGGACAATATATGAAGGAGAACAAGCACGTTTAGCTGTAATTGAAACTACTAATCGTAAACTTGTAAGTATTCCAGTTTTAAATAAAGAGGACCAAGTAATAGGAATCATTAGATCTTTTGATATGATTAAAACTTTCAGTGACTTATATGATATTAAAGTTTATAAATTATATGAAGCAATGTTAAAAAGTTTAAAAGGCGTAAATTGGCAAGATTTAATGGAAGCTTCAGCAGTTGTATCCACTAAACAAACAGGTATAAAAATAACTCCTGAAGAGTATGAAGAAAACATTAAAAAAGCTACTTTCGGTGAAGCAATTTGGGCTACACGTGGTTTAGAAAATTTCTTTGCAGGTTTAATTAGTGTAGGTGAACTAGTTATAGCACGTAAAATTGGAAGAGCACGAAAATAAATTTATCATATTTTCATTTAATAGTTTTTTTAGGATAAATAAATTTTTTTAGTGCTTTCATTATTAACAAAAAGAATTTTAATTTAATAAATTTTTTTTAAAAAAATAGAAAATTTAGAGGAGTGTATTGTTTAATCTAATCTATTTTTGAAAAAATAAAATTTATAATGAACTTTTTGGTTTTTTAAAAAAATTTATAAAAAAATTATTAAATTTAAAATATTTTATTTAATTAGTAATATTAAATTTTATAAATAATTATGACAATATATAATAAATAATATAAATTAAAAATTGATTTTTATGAGAACTTATAACGAATATGAAGGAAAAACTGTCCTTGTGACAGGTGGAGCAGGATGTGTTGGTAGTAACTTAACAAAAGCTTTATCAGAATTAAATGCTGAAAAAGTAATTATTTTAGATAATATGTCTTCTGCTTATGAATGGAATGTTCCTGATTATGATCAAATAGAACTTATTGAAGGGGATATTCGTGATGATGAAGTCTTAAAAAGAGTATTTAAACAAAGTCCAGACATTGTTTTCCATTTAGCTGCTCACTTTGCAAATCAAAATAGTGTAGATATGCCTGAAACAGATTTAATGGTAAATGGTTTAGGAATGTTAAAAGTTTTACAATACTCCCAACTCACTAATGTAGATAGATTCATATTCTCAAGTAGTGGATGTGGAGTATATGGTTTAGACAGTAAAATGCCATTTAAAGAAGATGACATTTCAATCTCCTTACACACCCCATACCAAGTAACAAAATTACTTGGTGAACTATATACTAATTACTTCCATAACCTTTATGATTTACCAATAGTAAATGCAAGATTCTTCAATGTATTTGGTCCCGGAGAAGTACCAGGAAAATATAGAAATGTAATACCTAACTTTTTTTATTGGAGTATGAATAATCTCGCTTTACCAATTACAGGAAATGGAACAGAAACTCGTGACTGGACATTTGTAGAAGATATAGTAAGTGGATTACTTGCAATGGGTATAGAAGAAGAAGCAATAGGAGAAGCTATTAACTTAGGGTCTGGACAAGATCATCGAGTAATAGATATGGCTAATAGAGTAAATGAATTAACTGGAAATACAGAAGGAATAGCATATGCAGAACGCCGTAATTGGGATGCAAAAACTAAACTTTTAAGTTGTATAGATAAAGCACATGATATTCTTGGATACAAACCAACTGTAAGCTTTGATGATGGACTCATAAAAGTACATGAATGGTTTGAAAACAATTGGGAAGACATTCAAAAATCAGCAGAATTTGATTAAACATAGAAAAAGGGAAATTTTTTTAAAAAAGGGGAATTTTCCCTCTTTTATAACTATTTTTTATTTATATCAATATATTCAAATCCACATTCACTACAAGTTTCATCATTGAAACAGATTACACCACCACAATTTTCACAAGTGTACTTATCTAAATCCATTTTTAAAATTTTACCAATACCTGAATTTTCTAATTTTTTACAATTATCAACTGTGCTTAATCCATATCTTTTCTTTGAATTTTTATCATGTTTCTTAATTAATTTACAGGGGAATTCACTGCATCGTTGACAATATTTAAAATTCTTTTTATCAAAACAATTTTTAATCTTACATTTTAAACTACTTTTACTTTTACCAGAATCACTAATTCTACAACCTGGACAAGCATTATCATTTTTTAAATGTTTTTCACATAATAGGCAGTTAAAACCACAAGGAGCAAAATATTCATTTTTTATAATTTCAGGCATTTTCATAAATTTTCAAAACCTTTTACTTTTTAGTTTAATTTAATCTTTTTTCCAAATTTTTCTAATATATATCCTAATATTAATATTAAAATTAATATGATAAAAATATAGATGATTACATTACTTAAACCTAATTTATCAATATCTAAAAAGAAATAAGGGTACAAAGAATTTCCACTATTTGGTCCACTAAAAATTTTTGTCCCAATAAAGAATGCTCTAAAATAAATACCTATTAAATATGCTATAAATGGTATTAAACAATAATAAATACTTTTAATATTTAAAGAATCCTTTTTAGCAAATATTAACCAATCACATACAAATAATATTGGCACAATTAAATGAAATATGAAATTTTCCATTCCATAATTAATAAGACTTGTATGATAATTAGGAAATATAATTAAATTATAAGTTAATGACACTATAAAAATGGAGACAGTTATGATATAATAAATAATATTTATTATTCTTTCTTTATTTACATTATATGTTTTTTTATTTATGTTTTTATATAAATAAAATATTGAAAAGATTATACAAGCAATATTTGTTAAAGTAGTGTAAAAATATAATTTAACTGTACTATTTGGAAATTTAGTAATAGATTCATAAATACCCCATAATCCAATTATAATAATTAAAATTTTCATTAAATTAGAAATTATGATTTTTTTTTCAAATTTAAGACCTCTTATATTATATGTTAATCCTTTTTGTTTTGCATATATAAAATAATTATTCTTTCTAAAATTTAATTAATTTCACATTTAATTTTAATAAAAAATTATAATTACTAGAAAAAACCAAAAATTAATTTAATTAATAAAAAAATTAAAAAGGACTTAACTGCATATGAAAATTTTAGTATTACAAGAATCTGACTGGTTAAAAAGAAACCCTCATCAACAACATCATCTTATGGATCGAATGGATGGGAGAGGACATCAAATAAGAGTTATTGATTATCCAATCGATTGGTCTAATGATAAAGAGAGTAATGGATTAATCTATAACCGCGAAGAACATAATAATGTTTGTAAAGTCAACCCAAAAACAAATATTACTGTAATACGTCCAAGTTTCATAAAAATTAAAGGATTAAATTATGTAAGTATGTATTTCACTCACCAAAAAGAGATTAAAAAACAAATATTAGAATTTAAACCAGACATTATTTTAGGATTAGGATTACTTAATTCTTATACTGGAAGTAAACTAGCAAAGAAATACAATATACCATTTGTATACTATTTAATAGATAATTTATATGCATTAATTCCTGAAAAAATCTTTCAAGGCATAGGAAAACAAGTTTTCACTAAATCATTAAAAAATTCTGATTTAGTAATAACAATTAATCAAAAACTATCAGAATTAGCAATATCCCTAGGATCTAATCCAGATAAAACAATATTAATTGATGCAGGTATAGATTTAAAAAAGTATAATCCTAAATTAGATGCTTCAAAAATCTATGATGAATATAATATCCAATCAGATGATATAGTTCTCTTTTTTATGGGATTTATTTATAATTTTGCTGGAATGAAAGAATTAGCTAAAAAATTAGGGGAAAATAAGGAAAAATATTCTAAAATGAAAATTTTAATTGTAGGTGATGGGGATGCCTATGAAGACTTACTAAAAATAAAAGAAGAATATAATCTTAAAGATCAACTTATTCTCACAGGACGTCAACCTTATATTAAAATACCTGAATTTTTAGCATCATCAACATTTTGTTTGCTTCCTGCATATAAAGATGAAGAAATAATGCAAGATATTGTACCAATTAAGTTATATGAATATTTAGCAATGCAAAAAGTCGTTATTGCAACTAAACTACCTGGAATTTATAATGAATTTGGTGAGAATCATGGTATTGTTTATGTGGATAATGCATGTGAAGTTCTTGATACTGTACAAAATATATTAAATAAAGGGGAATATGATGAAATAGCTAAAAATGGTAGAGAATTTGTTAAAAGTAGTGATTGGGAGATTAAAGTTAATGAATTTGAAAATGCATTAAATGAATTAATATAAAAAACTTTATATTACTAAAAGTAGTATATAATTAATATTAATTGGAGGTCATTAAATGAAAGATGAAGTATTCTATGGTAAAAGCATGCAACGTGTTAAAGATGATAATGAAGAATTATACCAAGCTATTGTAGATATAAATAATGCAGTATGGGATGGAAAAGCATTAGATTATAAAACACAAAAATTAATAGCTATTGGAATAGCAGCATCAAATTCAGATACTAGAGCTATCAAAAAACAAATGGAAAGTGCTAAAAAGGAATTAGGCATCACTCGTGATGAAATTTTAGATGTATTAAAAGTGGTTTTATTAACTTCTGGAATGCCACCATTTAATAAATCCTTATCTGTACTTAATGAAGTATTCTAATACTATTTTTTTATAATTATTTATTTTTTCATTTTTTATTATTTTTTTCTATTTCTCATTTTTTTTAATTTTTAACAATTCTTAAAAAACTTTTTTATAAAATAAAAACTATAAGTTATTAGTATAATTAAAAGAATAATTAAATATAATATTTATAAATTAATATGAAATTAGTATTTTTTAGGAGAATTGTTAAATGATAATGTGGGATGAAGAAAAAGAAACCATACAAAGAGATGACTTAGAAGAGTTGCAATTGAAAAAATTACAAGACACTGTTCATCAAGCTTATGAACGTGTACCTTATTATCATAAAAAATTTAATGAAATTGGATTATACCCAGAGGATATTGAAACATTAGAAGATATTACTAAAATACCATTCACTACTAAAGATGATTTACGTGAAAGTTATCCTTTTGGTATGTTTGCAGTTCCTAAAAAGGAAATTATAGAAATTCATTCATCTTCTGGTACAACAGGAAAACCAGTTGTTTCAGGTTATACACGAAAAGATTTGGATACTTGGGCAACAATAATGGCACGTGGATTAACAGGTATGGGTCTTGGGGATGAAGATATTCTTCAAAATACACATGGTTATGGATTATTCACTGGAGGATTTGGAGTACATTATGGGGCGGAAAAAATCGGAATTACTGTAATACCTATAAGTACTGGTCAAACAAAACGTCAAATTGAAATAATGAATGATTTTGATATTACTGGGTTAATATTTACACCATCTTACGGTTTACATATGGCAGAAGTTGCAAAAGAAGAAGGAATTAATCCAAAACAATTAGGGATAAAAGCTATTGGTTTTGGGGCTGAAATGTGGACTGAAGAAATGAGAAAACGTATAGAAAAAGAATATAATACTGAAGCTTATAATATTTACGGTTTAACTGAAATTATGGGTCCCGGAATAGGTGTAGAATGTGAAGCACAAAATGGTTTACATATTGCAGAAGATTATTTCTACCCTGAAATTGTTGATAGTAAAACAGGTAAACAACTTCCAGGGGGAACTGAAGGAGAATTAGTTTTAACAAATCTTGAACGGGAAGGAATGCCAATTTTAAGATTCCGTACTAAAGATATCACAACCCTACATTATGAAACATGTGAATGTGGTCGTACTTTTACAAGAATGGAACGTATCAAAGGAAGATATGATGATATGATTAAAGTAAAAGGAGTTAGTGTTTTTCCTTCACAAATTGAAAAAGCATTACTACACGTAAGTGAAGTTGAACCTCATTATCAAATAATTGTTACTCGTCCAGATATAATGGATCAAATGGAAATAAAAGTAGAAACATCTCCTGATTTATTTAGTGATGATGTAACTAAAATGGTGAATTTACAAAAAACAATTGGGGACTATGTGCAAAACGAAATAGGTTTACGTGCAAAAATTACCTTAGTAGAACCTCATACTCTTCCACGTTTTGAAGGAAAAGCAAAACGTGTTTTAGATAAAAGAAATTTTAATTAAAAAAAACTTTTCAGGTGTTTTTTTATTATGTCAAATGATAACGAAATGATTAAACAATTAAGTATATTTTTAGAAAATAAAAAAGGACGGTTATATAAAGCATTAGATGTTTTAGCTAATGCAAATATTAATATTAGAGCTTTATCTTTAGCAGATACTAGTGATTTTGGTATATTACGTTTAGTTGTTCAAGACCCAATTAAATGTAAAGAGGAATTAGAAAAACATAACTTTACAGTTAAGGTTACTTTAGTAGTTGGTGTTCAATTAGATGATACTCCTGGTGGTTTAAGTAAAATTTTAAAAATAGTACAAGATAATAATATGAATCTTGATTATTTATATGCTTTTACTCATGAAAAATCAGAAAAAGCTATTCTTTTATTATGTACTTCAAATCTTGAAAATCTTACCAATATTTTAAAAGAAAATGATGTAATAATTGTTCCAGCTGATGAAGTATATAACTTATAATACTCAAATTATTTTTTGTGATGGATTTTTATGAAAATAACATGTATAGGTGCGGATATATCAAATAATGATGTATCATGTAGTGAAAATTTAATATCTAATTTAAAATCTGATATTCCCAAACTATTAAAAAAAGGAGCTATTAAAGCAGGATTAACTAATATTACTGGTGATGATGTAGTAATTTCTGCTATTGTAAATGATGAAGATTTACCATTAATCAATAAGGAAATAGTTAATATATTAAGAGATAATGCTGAAGATATTGGTGATATTGGAGGTGTTGGGAAAACATCTGAGGAAGCAGGTGAAGGGATTAGTTATGCAACTGCGAATATTCGAGAGGATAGATTTCCTGATGCCGTAATATTACATTTTGATACTTATGGAGGGGAATCATTTGTTGCACATGTTGCAGAAAGTGCAATACAAGCTGCTAAAGGAATAAGTTCTTGCACTGATGTTTCCATTTTAAATAGTGAAGATATTAATGAGATACCTGGTGTTGGTTATGTGGGTAATGAAACCGATGATCCTGTAATAGTTGCTACTGTGGAAGATTTAGAACAAATAGGTGTGATTAGTGGAGCAATGATAGGTGCAAGTTTAGGTTGTAAAAACACTTATCTTGTAAAGCGTCATACTCCATGTAATGTTATACCTGGTAGTGTGCTTGTTTCCGCAACTGCATTTACAAATGGTAATATTATAGATTTAGCTGTACCATTTGAGAATAAAACTAGAATCCTTAAATAAAATACTTTTATATTTTTTTCATTTATTTAATTTAATTCATTTAAATCTTAAAAAACTTTTAATATTACTAATGATAAATATTAGATTAACAATTATGATTAAAAGATTTATTATAAAAATTATAAAATAAGAGGTTAATGTTTATGATATTATTAGATAAGGATACAAGAGCCTTAGTTCAAGGAATTACAGGTAAACAAGGTTCTTTCCATACAAAACAAATGTTAGATTACAATACAAATATTGTTGCTGGAGTTACACCAGGTAAAGGTGGTCAAGAGTTATATGGGGTTCCTGTTTATGATAGTATAGAACAAGCTGCAAGTAACGAGGATTTAAACACTAGTATAATATTTGTACCTGCACCATTTGCTAAAGATGCAGCTTTTGAATCAATTAAACATATGGATCTTGTAATTATCATTACAGAACACATTCCAGTCCATGACAGTATGCAAATCATGGAATATGCTAATCGTAAAGGAAAAACAGTTATAGGTCCAAACACTCCAGGAATTATATCTCCAGGTATAGGTAAACTTGGAATAATGCCAACTCATATTTTCGAACCTGGAAATGTTGGAGTAATAAGTCGTAGTGGAACTTTAACCTATGAAATAGCATCACAATTAACTAATGCAGGAATCGGACAAAGTACTTGTTTAGGGATTGGAGGAGATCCAGTAATAGGTACAAAATACACTGAGATTTTACAAAAATTTGAGGATGATCCAGATACTGATAAAATTGTATTAATCGGTGAAATTGGAGGAAATGCAGAAGAAAAAGCTGCAAAATATATAGAAGAAAACATCACTAAACCAGTAGTAGGGTTTATTGCAGGATTAACAGCACCTCCAGGAAAACGTATGGGTCATGCAGGAGCAATTATTGAAGAAGATAGTGGAACTGCATTATCTAAAATTAAAGCATTTAATGATGTTGGAGTAGAAGTTGCAAAAAGACCATCTGAGATAGTAAACTTATTAAACAAAGTTTAAATAAACTCTTATTTTTTTCTAATTTTTTAAAAAATATGAAAACTAATTTTAAAAATATATTTTTCTTTAAAATTTTCTTTTAAAGGTATTGATAATAATGAATAAAGAAGAAATCATCCAAAAATTATTTAATGGTGAAATGAAACTTTATCAAATAGATAAATTCACAAAAGATGCTACTGAAGCTTTAGAAATTCGTCGAGAATTCATTGCTCAAAAAACTAACACTGATTTAAGTTATATTGGTTCATATAATATTGATATGAATACTGCAATGAAAAAAAATATTGAAAATCCTATAGGTACAGTGCAAATTCCATTAGGTGTTATAGGGCCATTAAAAATAAACGGAGAATCATGTACTAAAGAATACTATGTACCTTTAGCTACATCTGAAGGAGCATTACTAGCTAGTATTAATCGTGGGGCAAGTACTATAACAGCTTCTGGTGGATGTAATGCTAGGGTTATTAGTGATAAGATGACTCGGGCTCCTGTAATTAAAGTAGAAAATAGTGTAGAAGCTATAAAAGTTAAAACATGGTTTGAAGATAATTTCTCTAAAATTAAAGAAGTAGCAGAGTCAACAACTTCTCATGGTAAATTAATAAAAATAGATCCAATATTAATTGTGGGAGCATATGTTTATCCTAGATTTGTTTACAGTACTGGTGATAGTATGGGAATGAATATGGTTACAATCGCTACTGATAAAGTTTTAAAATTATTATCTGAAGAAACTAATGCTAAACATATTGCTTTAAGTGGTAATGCTTGTGTTGATAAAAAACCTTCTCATATGAATTTAATAGAAGGGCGAGGAAAAACTGTTGTGGCAGATATTTTAATTCCAGAAGAAATTGTTGAAAAAAAATTAAAAACTACTGCAGAATCAATAGTTGAAGTAAATATTGCTAAAAATTTACTTGGAAGTGCAGTTTCAGGGACAATGGCATTTAATGCTCAATATGCAAATATGGTCGCAGCAATATTTTTAGCAACAGGACAAGATTTAGCACATGTTGTTGAAGGATCATTAGGCATAACTCATGCTGAAAATCGTAATGGAGATTTATATTTCAGTGTAAATATGCCTGATTTACCATTAGCAACAGTTGGTGGGGGAACAAGATTAGAAACCGCTAATGAAGGGTTAAAAATTTTAGGATTAAATGGTTCCGGATCAGTTCGTGACTTTGCTGAAGTAGTAGTTTCAACAGTTATGGCTGGAGAATTATCTCTTATAGGTGCTTTAGCAGCAGGACATTTAGCACGTGCTCATGAACAATTAGGAAGATAATTAAAAATTTATTATTTCCCTAAAAAACTTTTTTTTAAGTATAATTAAAGGATTATTTTTAAGATGAATAAAAAAGATAATGTTAATTTTGATGATTTGGATTTAGACTTTGAAGATTTAGAATCTTTAGGCTTAATGGATGATTCTGAATTTCCGGAATTAGAATTAGAAACAGATAATATATTAATGAATTTAAGTATAAAAAAAGATTATAGTAAAATTAAAGATAAATCTGAACGTAAAAAAGAATTTATTAAAGATTTACATAAATTTATAGATCAGTTTGCTAATACTCCAGAATCTGATGATTTCATTAATTATTATGATTTATAAAAATTATATTTTTCTATTTTTTTTATTGATCTATGTCAAAAACTTTTTCAACATTATTTTTATGTATTTGAAAAGCTTCTTCAACAGTCATTATTTCGTTTTGAATAAAATTCAATGTTCTTTTTGGTACAGTTTTAGGACCTAATACCATTCCAGGATGTTCATCTTCATCAAAAAAATCTGTTTCCATAAAAAATCGTGTACCTTTTTTTAAAGCTTCAATAATATTAGTTTTATTAGTGGTTATGCTTGGAACAATTCCAAAATTTTCTTCTTTCAAAACATGAGCCTCTGCGTGGTGTTTTATAAGTTTATTTTTATTAAACCCAATTTTATCTGCAATTTTTGCTATTTCTTCATATTTTTGAGGTGTGAAATCTTCTGTATGTAACATCACAGGACAGTTTAAATCTTTACCTAATTTTAAACAGTATTCTAAGATTTTATTATGGTACTTTAATTCCTCTTCTTCAACAGGGTAATGGGGTCTTCCTATTTCACCTATTCCTAATGCATTACCTTTTTCTATTTCTTTGCTGCCATAATTTATTGCTTTTATTATTCTTTTGTATGCTTCTTGGTATGTTTTTCCTGCTCTTATTAAGTTTGAATATTCTGCTGGGTGAACTCCAAGGAAACTGTATGCATGAACAGGTGTTTCTTTGTTTATTAGGTCTACATATTCATTATTTAAGTCCATTCCTTTTTCATAATTTGTGGGTTGGCCAAAATTCCATGCAGGTTTGTTTGGTATTATCATTACTCGACCTCCATTATTGTAGAATATTTTTGCTATTTTTAAGGGTCCTTTCCCATTAATAGGATCTACATGTATATGGGTATCTGTAATTGGAATTTCTAAAGGATTAGGTATCATAATAATTATATTTTTTTATTAAGTTAATGTTGTTTGTTTAGTTTGATCTTGTTTTTCATATCCGATTTTATCTAAAACTTCTTTTACATTTACTTTTGTTAAAAAACATCCATCTTGTGTTAATAATACTCCTTGAGGTGCAAAATCTGATAAGTTCATCATCATTAAGTTTAAATCTTCATAACATGCTATTCCTACTACTGCTTTAAAGTGTTGTTCTTTTATAATCCTTTCAATGAAACTACTTCCAGGAACGATAAATACAGTATAACCCATGGGTTCTGCTTCTGATTTAATAATACCAATACTACATCTACCACATTCAGTACATTCTACACCAGTTTTTGTAAGCTTTGCTTCACAGTCTGCTGCTCGAAGACAGTGAGGTAAAAATATTAATTTTTCATCATTTGGAATTTTATTGAATTTTTTTTCATTTACCTTGTTTCGTAATTCAACACCAATATGATCTACTAATGTCTTATCAAGTCCTAAACTTTTTGAAAATTTTTTCAATGGAGAATAAAAAGCATCTAATCCTAATAACATAACTTTTGGAAATATTAAAAGATTTTTTTTAATTAATATTTTACCTAATACTAATGTTATAATTAAAATTAATAATAGTAATATAATGCCTATTGTTATTAGTTCTCCTAAAAATATAAATATTGATTCTGTAATCATTTTAATTTTAAATCCTATAAATTAGTTATTAATATTTTAATTTTTATTATATAAATCATTATTTAAATTTTAAATTTAATCAATATATATTTCAAAGTTTTATTTTTATACTATAAAAAAAAGGGGTTTTTAAATGGATATTATTAAAACTTTTTAATTTCATAATCTTTTAAATTTCCTTTAATATTTACTCCATTTGCAGATTTAAAAATTTCTAAACCAGTTAAACTATCACAACTACATAATATGTCTTGTTCTGGATGTGTGCCGGGTATTATATTACAATCTAAACGGATATTTTCACCTACACTTATTACCATTTTTAATCTTTTGCTTGAGGGGTGATTTTTAGGTAAAACTATTATTGGTGAATCCATGTCTCGTGTAAGGTAAATTAAGGATTTTATTCCTTTTTCAAATTTTTCTCCTGTTCCGAATGCGCTAACAGCAATTAAGTCTCCAGGTTCTAAAAATTGAACAATTTCATCATTTTCTGGTGTTCCAAGAAAAATCATTTTTTTATCAGATAGTTTAACTATGCCTACAGTACCAGTATTTCCTTTTAAAAATAATATTTCCTCAGGTTTTAATTTTATATTTGTTTCTTTAGTGTTCATAAGTTTATGTGGTCCTTAAATATTTGTTTATTTAAAAAAATTAGTTTGTTTATTATATTTTTAAAAATGTAAAAAAAAAGGTTTTATTTTAAAATATTTAATGAAGTAATATTATTCATTTGATTCTACATTATCACTTTGGCAGGAAGGACATACAACATGTTTTCCAATTCCTTTAAATTCATTTCCACAATCTAAGCATCGATATCTTTTTGTTTTTAATTTTTTCATATCTATTTCAGCCATTGGGCCTCCACCACTACACATTAATATCACCTTTTTATTCTTTTATTGTATTATTATATTTTTTTTGAAGTATTTATTTTTTTTGTTGATTAATTATTTTTTATCTATTAAAATTAAATAGAATAATTTAAAAATAATTAGTTCTTAAATATTATATAGTATTAATAAATTATTTTTTTAAAAGGTGGTGATTAAAGTATGGTGGAGAATCATAATATTTGTCCTAAATGTGGATTTAAAAATTCTTCTGATGCTAAGTTTTGTCGTAAATGTGGAACTAATTTAATTCAATCTGCTACTCCTTCTTTTAATCAGTCTAATGTGACTAAAATAACTCCTGATTCTAAGAAAGATGAAAATAAGAAGTATCTAATCATTGGTGCAACTATTATTATTTTGGTTGTAATTGTTTGTTGTACATTTTTATTAGTTAGTTCTTCAGGTACTGGTTCTACTTTTAGTAGTGGTTTAATTCCTAGTTCTCAGTCTGGTTCTAGTTCTTCTAATGTTCAAAGTAGTCAGTCTGGTTCTAGTTCTTCTAATGTTCAAAGTAGTCAGTCTGGTTCTAGTTCTAGTACTAGTGGTAGTTGGCATTTAGTTCAAACTTTTAATGGAGTAGGTAATGATCAATTGTCTGTAACTGGTTTAACAGGTAGTAAGATTAAAGTTTATGCTTATGGGATGCCTATTAATAACCATGGGGGATATAATCATTTATATACTAATTCTTATTTAAATGGGGCTAGTGTTGGAAGTACTGCAGTTGATTGGGGTACTACTAGTGCTGTTAAGGGTAAAGAGGATAGTGTTATTTTCTCTGGTTCTGGTTCTTTAAGTATTGATGTGGATACTCAAGATCTTGATTCATGGACTATTAAAGTTTATTCTTATAGTTAATAAATTAAATATTTTATTTTCTTTTTTTTAATAAATTTTATTATTGAGTAAAATCTAAAATAATATAAGACTTTATTTAATAATTTTTTGGAGTGAGTGAGTTTTGGAAAGAAAGAATATTTTAATTATTGTCTTTGTTTTAGTTATATTAGTTATTGCACTTGGTGCAAGTTATATGATGTTCTTTAATAAAGGTGATACTACAAATTTTAATGCAGCATTTATTAGTGGGTCTTTCACTGGGAATGTTTCTGGGAATGTTATAAATGATTCTGTTCCTAATCATCAATTTCAAGCTAGTTATATTGATTCAAATAATGGTATTACTTATAATATGAGTACACTTAAAGATGGTGATTTTTTAATTGATTTGATGCAATTACAAGGTTTACAATCTCCTGAGCATCGTCAGTTAGGTGAGAATAATTGGAATATATTTTATTCTCAAGCTGTTCCTAATACTCAAGTAAGTAATAATACTACTACTGATAATTCTAGTGTTTATAATGTGTATATTTGTCAAGCGGATAAAGATAATCAAACTTTTCTTATTTATGTCATTAGTAATTCTTCTAAGGTAGAATGTGATGGTAGTTTATATTGTCCTATGTATAAAGATTATGTTGAACCTTTACTTACTAGTACTACTTTGAAGACTAATCCTAGTGCCCCTACAGGTCCAGATGTCTTAGGTATAGATAATGCTACTTATAATCAATTATTAGATCAAATTAAGAATGCTAAAGGGGCTAATTAATTTTCTCCTTTTAATATTTTTTATGGATATGTTTTATTATGGTAAAAGTTACAATTTTTCATGCTAATGAATGTGATAAAAAGAAATGTACTGCAATTAAAATGTGGAAAACAGATAAAGCTCGTTTGGTTTATCGTATTAATCAAATTCCTCATGGAGCCATTGTTTTAAATCCTTATAGTGATTATAGTGTTTCTCCGGAGGATCATCGTTATGTTTCTAGACGTGGTGTTGTTGGTTTAGATTGTAGTTGGAATAAAGTTAGTGATTCTAAGAGTTTTTTTAATTTAAGTAAGTATCATCGTGCTTTACCTTTTTTAATTGCTACTAATCCTGTTAACTATGGTAAACCTTGTACTTTATCTACTAGTGAAGCTATTGCTGCTACTTTATATATTACAGGTTTTAAAGATCAAGCTCATGATATTATGAGTACTTTTAAGTGGGGTCATACTTTCTTAGAATTGAATGGGGAGTTACTCGAAGCTTATAGTAATGCTCATGATGGTGAGGGTGTTGTCAATATACAGAATGATTTTTTAAGTCAGTATAATAAAGATTAGTTTTTATTCTTATTTTTTTGTTCGATTCTTGTTTATAACCATTAGGTTTATATATTAAGAAGAGTATATATTTTTATAAGATTTATGAATACATAACTATTTTTTGTTTCATAATTTTAAATAAAAAATTATAAGATTAGATTAATTGTTTTTTTAATTATAATCGAAATTTATTTTATCATATATGATTATTTGGGAGGATATCTTAATGGCACGATTTGATGAAGCTGAAAACAGAATTTTCAATGTTAAAATTTGCTTAAAATGTAATGCTCGTAACCCTGCTGATGCTAAAACTTGTAGAAAATGTGGTTACAAGGGTTTAAGACTTAAAGCTAAAGAAGCAAGAGGATAATTTTATCCTTTATTGTTTTTATTTTTTTTAAAACCTTTTTAATACTTTTTTCTATTTTTTTAATACTTTTTTGTTTATTCAATTAATAATATATCTTATTTTTTTAAATAAAATTAAATACTATTAAATCCAAAAATAATAATAATATAGTGAACAATAATATAAGATTAAATAAAAATTATAAAAAATTAATTTTAAACAAAAAATATAGTCACAATAAAAAAATAAAGGAAGCAAAACATGTCTGTAGAAAGTGAAATAAAAGAAACTTTAAAAAATCGAAAAATGCATTTAACACTAATAGATCCAGATGAACAAACACCGGAAGAGGCATTAAAAATTGCTGAAGCAGCTATAAGAGGCGGAACTGATATTATTTTAGTTGGAGGATCAACTGTAAGTCAAAACCAAGTAGATTTTACATGTAAAATATTGAAAGAAAATATTCAAAAACCTATAATAATTTTCCCAGGAAACACTAGTAGTGTAAGTAAATATGCTGATGCAATGTTATATATGAGTTTCATAAATAGTACCAACCCATACTGGTTAGTTGGGGCACAAGCACTTGCAGCACCAGCAGTAAAAGCTTCTGGAATCGAAACATTACCTATGGCATACATGGTATGTGAACCTGGAGGGACTGTTGGATTTGTAGGGCAAGCACAACTTGTCCCAAGGAATAAACCTAAATTACCTGCAGTATATGCTATGAGTAGTGAATTTATGGGAATGAGGTTCTTTTACTTAGAAGCAGGATCAGGAGCAGAAAAACCTATACCTCCAAAAATGGTAGCATATACTAAAAAAGCTACAACAGACATGGTAATCATAGTAGGGGGAGGAATCCGGGATGGTGAAACAGCATATAAAGCAGCAAAAGCAGGTGCAGATTTAATAGTTACAGGTACAATAGTTGAAGAAACAGAAGATGTTGAATCAAAAATAAATGAAATTACAACTGCAATCAATAAAGCATCTAAAAATTAAAATTATATTTATTCAGAGATTTATATGTTAGAATCATTATATGAAGAAGCAATAAATAAAAAAGGTACAATCCAAGAACAAATAGTGGAATATCAACATAAAGATTTGGATTTATCAAAAAATTGGATTGAAAAAACAATTCCATTACCTTTAAAAGATAAAGTAATAGCTGCAGGTGATGGGAGTTTAAACAAAAAAAGATTCATAAGCTTTTATCTTTACGCTGTAGCTGCTGAAAGCTTAATTTATAATCCAAATAAAGATCAAAAATTAAAAAAATATGAATTAACAAATATTGATACTTTATCTCATCAAAAATTTCTTGATGAACGTTTAAGTAATTTCATGAACATTTTTGAATTAAAAAATGCAATAAAAACTATAGAAGATAACAAGGACTTAGATTATTACCTACTAGATGGAAGTATTTATGGTAATATAATTCCTTTATTCCCATCACCCCATGATATTCCAAAAAAAACACGAATTGATATAATTAAACAAGTAAATTCTCAATTTAAAGAATCTATAAAAAATAAAGAGGAAAACATTAAATCTAATGATTTAATAAATACACTTGATTTAGATAATAAATTTAAAGATTATGAAATAAGCATTTTTCTTGAAAATATTGAAAAATCTTTATTGTATATAGAATTATTAAAACATAAAGAAAAAATAGTTGCAATTAGTAAAACCAGTAGTAGTAAAGATTTTTTTAATAGTAATGTTCCAGATATTGCATTATTAAATTATTATTCAACAAATGAAGGTTATAGTACTTTAAGATATCGTAATGCAAGTGAAGATATTCGGACAAATTTCTTAATTGGGGATGAGTTTTTTAAAAATATAGATTTCACTATTTTTTATGCTAGATTATCTCCAAATACTAATGTTTTAAAATTTGAATTACCTTATCATGCATCTGAGGAAGAATGTTTACAAGTTTTAAGTGATTTGAAAAAGGATTCTGTTGGAGGTTATCCTTATTTACTTTATAAAGCACATCATGATGTGGTAATTCAGAATAATGATATGAATAGTATCAGTTCTATTGTAAATATAATTGAAAGACAAGGAAGGGAAATGTTATGATTATTGGTAGAAGTATAGGGGAAACTACTCTTGTAAATTTAAGTTTTATTAGTAAAAAAATGCCAAGTGTGGGGGAATATGTTACATTAAATTATGATGGTAAAACTGTCTTAGGCATGATTGAATCTATGGTTAGAGGTTCAGTTTCACTTAATAATGAGATTTATGATCCTGACACTATAGATAAAATTAAGGAAATAGAAGGAAATGATTATTATATTAAAGGAAATGTTAGAATTCTTGGAGATGTGAATGATAATCTTAAACTTCCAAGAACTCCTGCACCTCCTGGTACTGAAGTTGAGAAAGCTTCAACAGACATATTAAAAGATGTTTTTGATCAAGAAAATAGTTTAACATTAGGTCATTTAATAAGTCAAGAAGAAGTAGAAGTAGGTGTAGATTTAAATAAAATGGTTTCTCGTCATTTAGCAATTCTTGCAATGACTGGTGCAGGAAAATCTAATACAGTTTCAGTATTAGTTGATGAATTATTAAAAAATAATGGTTGTATATTTATTTTTGATATGCATAGTGAGTATATTAATGCAAAATTCAAAAATGGTGAAGTAAATCCTATTAAACCAATCATTAATCCTAAATACATGGAATTTGATGAAATTAAAAAATTAGCTAATATTGGATCTAATGCTGTAAACCAAGAAAGGTACATTAGAAAAGCTTTTAAAGAAGCAAAAGAACAATTACAAAATGGTGAAGCTAAAACTCCAGATTTCTTAGAACAATTATTAATTATTTTAAATAAATGGGAATTAGATGATGATCGTCCATCTAAAGAAAGAAATAATATCATTGATGTAATTAATAAGATTGAAGATTTACAAAGTACTTATGGAAAATTATTAGATACAAATACAGGTAATATTTTAACACAATTAAAACCGAACAGTTGTAATGTTCTTGATTTGGGTCAAGTTGATGAAAATACTGCTGAAGTTATTGTAAGTCATGTTTTACGGAATGCTTTAAAAAGTAGAAAGAATTTTATTCATGAAAATGATGTGAATGCTTTAAATATTCCCGTATTTTTTGTATTGGAAGAAGCTCATATTCTTGCTCCTCAAAATCGTAGTACTAAATGTAAATATTGGATTACACGGATTGCTCGTGAGGGTCGTAAGTTTGGTTTAGGTTTATGTATGGTTAGTCAATCTCCAAAGTCAGTTGATAGTGAAACATTGTCTCAAGCTAATAATATGATTATTTTAAGACTTGTTGAACCTAAAGATCAACAACATGTGCAAAGTTCTTCTGAGTCTTTGTCTGATGATTTGGTTGGTCAATTGCCTAGTTTGAATGTTGGTGAAGCTTTAGTTTTGGGTATGATGACTAAAATCCCTACTTTAGTTAAAATTAATAGTTTTAAAGGTAAAAATGTAGGTGGAGATTTGGATATCTGTAAAATTTGGAGTCAAAATCTTAAGTCTAAAACTGAGGAATTAGATGAAATGGAAGATGATTTTTTAAATTTAGGTGGAGATTATTAAAAAATTTTTTAAAAATTAATTTAATAAATAAGATATTTGAACTTTATTGTTAATAATTACAATATTGTTAAATCTTCCATTTATTGCTTTTTCTATTTCTGATATGTTTTCATTAGTTATTTGTTCTATTCGCAAGTTAGGTGAACTAATTTGTAATTCTTTAGAATTATCTTTGGATAATTGAAATTTTAATTCGTTTAATTCTTTTTCAGGGTATAATTTTTGGAATTTATTTTTTAAAATTTCTTTTAAGTTTTTGTTAATTTTTTCATCAAAGTACATTTCCTTTTCTCCTATCTTATTAGTTATTTTCGTTTTTTGAATTTTTTCCACATCGGGGGGGGGGTGTAAGGTTTTTGGTTATGTTTTTTCCTTATTTTTTCAATTTGATTATTTTATTTTTAGTTTAAAAGATTATAAATCATTTTTTTTACATGTTTTAAATTAATGGTTTTCTTTATTTGTTGATACATTGTTAGTTATACATTATAAATCTTTTTATTATTCTTATTTTTCATGTTTGGATTATTTTACAATTATTAAAACTGTTTTGGGGATGTTTAAATTTGTTTTTTTGTTAGTTATTACTCATGGTTTTAATAATCACGAACGATTATTGGTTTTGATTAATTTTTAAATTAAGTTAAAAAAATTGGCTCTGTAGAAACCCTATT
>DAGJ01000002.1:12441-113759 GCA_002495685.1 Methanobrevibacter sp. UBA412 | reverse complement strand
AAAAATAGGGTTTCTACAAAGCCCTTTTTATTTAAAATATCCTTTTTTTAATTTCTTTAAGATTTTCAAAATATTTTTATTTTAAATAGTAAAATCTATTTTACTTAAAAATTTAAATAACTATTTCTTAGTTATTTAATCATGTTTTAAGTTTTTATTTGGAAAATAAGACTATTTAATGCATATATTAAATTTTATTTTTTTTAGTTTTTCTATAATTGTTTGCTATTAATAGAATATATTTATATAATAGTAATGTCATATTATCTATCATTATAAGGAGTGGAAAAAATTTTCCACAAATTACAAAAATAATTTTTATCTTAATTTGGCATGAAGGAGGTGAAAATCGTGAAAAGTGAAAACTCTAAAGTAGACAAATGGATTCCTATATGTGTTGTGCTTATATTTAGTATGGTGTGTGCTGTGGCAATGGGATCTGCTTTTGCTGCGGATGCTCCTAATACCACTAATGGGGATTTAGGGGACTCAAACACTGTTTTATCTACTAGTACTCAAATTAGCGATGTAGGGAATACATCAAGTACTGTAAATGATAATCTTAGTGATAACTCTAATTCTCAAAGTGGAAATGTCTTAGCTACAGATAATACAAATAATGCTTATTCTAATGAAGTATTATCTAGTATAGGTGATGATTAATCCAATAATGTTTATGTTGATGGATCCAATACCCAAGATGGTAATGGTACCTCAGATAATCCATATAATAATATTAATGATGCAATTAAAAATGCTCAATCTGGTTCTACTATAATAATTTCTAGTGGAAATTATGTTCTTAATGGAAAAACTACCATTGATAAAGATTTAACTTTAACAGCAGCACCTGATGCTACTGTAACTATTAGTCAAAGTAATGGTGGATATTTCAGTATTAGTGAAGATATTAGTTTAACCCTTGAAAATCTTCAATTTACTAATTTTAATGGAAGAGATAAAGGTGGATTAGCATGGAACAATGGATTACTTAATATAATTAATTGTACTTTTACTAACATTAATGCAGGTAATTATGGTGGAGTAATATATAATAGTAAAACTGGTGTATTAACTATATCTGGTTCTACATTCACCAATAATAAAGCTAATAATGGTGGTGTAATTTACAATTTAGGTAGTTTAACTATTACTGATTCTACATTTGATAGTAACAATGGAAACAATGGTGGTGTGATCAATAATCAAAAAGATGCAGATGCAACTATCACTGGTTCAACTTTTAAAAATACTATTAATGGTGGAGCAATCAATAATAATGGTGTATTAAGTATCATTGATTCAACTTTTACTAATAATAATGGAGAAGCAGTTTACAACACTGGTAAAGCAACTATTGAAAGTTCAACTTTTACTAATAATAAAGTAAACAGTAATGGTGGAGCAATCTATAATAATAATGAGTTAACCATTACAGATTCAACTTTTACAGGTAACACTGCAAATAATGGTGGTGCAATTTATAATGCTGGTAGTTTAACTATTACAGGTTCTGAATTTAATACCAACACTGCTAAAGTTGGTGGAGGAGCTATATACTCTATTAATCCTGTAACTATTGATTCTACTACATTCTACAAAAACAGTGTAACTAATACTAATAAACAAGCACAAGGTGGAGCAATCTATCTTTCAAATGCTAAAGGTATGAGTAGTATTACAAATTCAAAATTTAAATATAATAGTGCTTATTCCTATGGTGGTGCTATAAGAGCTTACAATTCAGACTTAACCATTTCAGATTCTGATTTCTTCGGAAACACTTTATCTAATGCTAATAATATTGGAGCAAGTGATGGTCTTTCTCGTGGTGGAGCTATAAATAGTGCAGATGCAACTTTACTTATATATAACAGTAATTTTGAAAATAATATGGCTGGTGATGCAGGAGCTGCTATACGTACTAATGGTACTGTAGTTGTTGATAACTGTAATTTTACTAACAATGGATTATACGAAACCTCTACTGGTATGGGTAGTGCAATATTCTGTAATAATGGTGACAGTGTCACTATAAGTAACAGTAATTTTGACAATACCAAATACACTAATGGGTTTGTATATGCAATTGGTACAGAACAATTATACATATCAAATTCTAACTTCAAATCAAGTAAAAAAATTCTTAACCAAGCAGTATATGCTGATAATGTTATAAATTCCAAGTTTAATAATGTAATCATTAATGGAATGTTCAAAAATGGACTTGAAATTATTGGAGGATCAGCTAATATTGATAATGTAGATATTGATGTTACTAAAGGTAATGCTATTTACTTAGCTAATGTTAAAGATTCAAGTATTACAAACAGTAACCTTAAAGCTTCTAATTATGGAATATACATTTACTCTAATGATGAAAGTAGTAAAACTATATCTACTAGTTCTAACATTAAAGTTGATAATTGTAATATAAGTGCTACTTACTCTGCTGTTAGATTAGAAGCAAAAGGTAATGATAAAATAAGTGATGTAACCTTATCTAATTTAAAACTTGCATCTACTGGTGACAGTGGAATATATGCAATTGCAGATAATAGTGGAAACATTAACAATTTAAATATTGAAAATGTGGAAATTAATAAAGTACCTTACTATGCAATATACTTAAAGAATGTAAATGACTTCAATATACTTAACTCTATTATAACAAATAATGGTAAATTAGTTTCATCTAATGCTATTTACCTTGCAAATTGTAAAGATGGAAACATTAAATATAATAATATTAGTAATAATAAAGGTACTGGTATTAACTCATTTGGTTCTAATAATGTTAACATAATTGGTAATACAATTACTAATAATGGATATTATGGAATTGAATTAGATGGTTCCAACAATATTACTATTAATAATAATAGAATTTACAATAATGTAAAAGGTGGATTATTCGTTAACGGTGGATCTGATAATAATGCAGATTCTAACTGGTGGGGTAATAATTCAGTAACTGATAGTGATGTTACTGGTATAACTATAAACAATTATCTTACTGTTGAAGTTGTTAATGAATCTGGTGTATTTACTGTTGTATTTAGTTTAGGAAATGATACTGTAACTCCTGATTTCTCCCTTGACTTTGGTATGAATGCTACAGATAATGAATCTGGTAATAGTACTCAAGGAAATGTTTCTAATGGTATGCCTAAAGCAAGTTTACCTTTCGGTAATATTTACTTTATGTTAGATTCTTATGTTTCTAGTTTAATTGTAAATGAAGCTGAAGAAGTACCTGATCCTGATGAACCTGAAACTCCTACTGGACCTACAATTCCTACTGAACCTGGTGAAAGTGAGGGTGATAAGGATGATTCTACAACTCCTAGTGAACCTACAACTCCTACTGAACCTGAAACTCCTGTTACTCCTACTGAACCTGTAGTTCCTGAAACTCCAGTTACACCTGATGTACCTGTAGATGATGGTTCTGATAATGTTATTGGTGATGATAATACTAATACTCCTGTAGATGATGATAGTGTTCCTATTATAGAAACACCAGCTTCAGATGCAAGTGATGATACTACTACTGATGTGGATGATAATACACCTACTGATGATAGTGATGTTGTTATTGATTCTGGAGTAAGTGATACTGTTAATAATGATGGTGTTACTGATTCTACTGTAAATACCGATAGTACCAATAATGTTTTAGATAGTAATGGATTTGATAGTAATGGTTATGATGCAAATGGATTCAATGCTGCTGGATATAATGCAGCAGGTTATGATGCAAATGGTTTAGATCGTAATGGTTTAACTGTTGCTCAAAATGCTGCTAACGCTGCTACTGCTAATGCTCAAACAAATAATGTTGCATCTAGTAATGCAGAATCTTCTAGTGCAAATTCTGAATCTACTAGCAACACTCCAAATACATCTAATGTTCAAGCAACCACTACTTCTACTTCTGTTATGAGAAGAAGAAGATATGAGGAAGAATATGAAACAAATAAAAATGGAGATTTAGAAGATATTAATGATGATGATGAAAGTTAAGGATTTTTTGTCCTTAATTTTTGTTTAAATTATTTTCTTCTTTTTCTTTTTCTTTTTTTTAAAATATTTTTAATACTTTTTTCAATATTTTTATTAAAATAAATTATAACAATAGTTAAGTTTATATAATAGTTTGCTCTTATACTAACTATAATTAAGTTAAAAAAATTAAAATCATAAACTTAAATACATAAAAAATAAAAAAATAAACAAAAGTAAAAGAAAAAAAATTAAAATTAATAAAAAAATGGGGATAATGATACTTATGGAAACAAAAAAACCAAACCAAGGAAAAAAAATAGAAGAAGGAAAACACAATGGATCAAAATTTGCACATCTAACTAGAGCACACCCTTGTTTTAATGAAAAAATACATGATAAAGTAGGAAGAGCACATGTACCAATAGCACCAAAATGTAATATAGCATGTAACTTCTGTACAAGATCACTCAACACAGAAGAAAACAGACCCGGAGTAGCATCATGTGTAATGAAACCTGATGAAGCATTAGAACATGTAAAAGAAGTTACAAAAGAAGGACCAATAGCAGTTGTAGGAGTAGCAGGTCCAGGAGATGCACTAGCAAACGATGAAACATTCGAATTCTTTGAAAAAATAGGAAAAGAAAAACCGGACCTAATCAAATGTATGAGTACAAATGGATTACTACTACCAAAATATGCAGATAGAATAGCAGAATTAGGAGTAAACTCAGTAACAGTAACAGTTAATGCAGTTGATCCGGAAATAGGAAAAGATATTTACTCCTTTGTAGTATATGAAGGACAAGTATACAAAGGAAAAGAAGCAGCAGAAATATTACTCAAAAACCAATTAGAAGGTATAGAAAAAGTCACCAATGATGGAGTAGTTGTTAAAGTAAACACAGTACTAATACCTGGATTAAACGATGAACACATAGTAGACATAGCAAAAGAAGTTAAAGCACGAGGAGCATCTATAATGAATATCTTACCTTTAATTCCATTAAACAAAATGAAAGATTATGAAAGACCTGGATGCGAAATGATGGAAAAAGTAAGAGATGAAGTAGAAGAAATAATGCCAGTATTCCGTGCATGTACTCAATGTCGTGCTGATGCCTATGGAATTCCTGGAAAACATGGCTCAGATAGATACCTTGGAAGAACACCACAAAGTCATTACTAAATAATTAAAATTTTTTTTTAATCTTTTTTTAAAATACTTAATTTACAATAATTTTTTTTTAACTTAAACTGTGATTAATATGAAAACATTAGAATGGGAAAATAATAAATTAAAACTTATAGATCAAACTAAATTACCTGATGAATTAACTTATGTTTATTGTAATACTTACCAAGATGTTATACAAGCAATAAAAAACATGACAGTTAGAGGAGCACCAGCTATTGGTGTTGCAGCAGCATTTGGTATGGTACTTGCAGATAAAGAAGGTGTTGATCTTAATCTTGCTGCAAAAGAAATTAAAGCTTCAAGACCAACTGCAATTAACTTATTTTGGGCAGTAAATCGTGTTCTTAAATCAGATAATCCTTTAACAGAAGCAATACAAATGTATGATGAAGATATAGAAACCAATTTAAGTATTGGGAAATATGGTTCAGAAATCATTGATGAGGGAGATACAATTTTAACTCATTGTAATGCTGGAGCATTAGCATGTGTAGATTATGGGACCGCTTTAGGAGTTATTAGATCTGCTCATAATCAAGGTAAAAAAATAGATGTTATATGTGATGAAACACGTCCACGAGGTCAAGGAGCAAGATTAAGTGTATGGGAAATGCAAGAAGAAAACATTCCAGTTAAATTAATTCCTGATGTGGCATCTGGTTACTTAATGAGTCAAAAAATGATTGATAAAGTTGTTATAGGTGCAGACCGTATAGCTAATGGTGGAGTTATAAATAAAATTGGTTCTCTTATGGTTGCTCTTGCAGCTAAACGTTTCAATGTTCCATTTTATGTTGCAGCTCCTTTAAGTACCTTTGATAAAGAATCAAATATTTTTGATACTACTATAGAAGAACGTGATGGTGATGAAGTACGTTACTATGGTAAATGTAGAATATGTCCGAAAGGAACAGAAGTAATTAATCCTGCTTTTGATATTATTCCATCAGATTTAATTACAGGAATTATAACTGAAGAAGGAATAATTAAACCATTATAAACCTTTTTTTTATTCTTTTTCAGTTATTTTAGCATCAATACCAACATGCCACATTCCAGGACTACTACTTTTCACTTTCCGATTTTCTAATATTTCAACATTTTTATTTTGTTTATGTGCTGCTTTTTGTATACGTTCTATTCCTTGTCCAAAATTGTCACTAAATTCATAATAATTTATTATTCCTTCATTTTCAACATGTTTTATTGCTAAATCTAAGAATTGATATGCTAATCCAGGTAAATTCATTATTATACGATCAAATTTTTGGTTTGTTAAATTATTTTCGGATACTTCAATAATGTCTCCACATATAGGGTTTATACTTCCTTTTAATTTGTTTAACTTAATATTTTCTTTTAAATATTTTATAGCATATTCATTTATATCTACAGCTGTTATTTGGCATTTTTTATTATGAGCTATAACTATGGGGAATGGTCCAATTCCACAGAACATGTCTAATATTTTTTCATCTTCTTTCACGTTATCGGATACTCTTTTACGTTCTGTTGCTAGTCTTGGTGAAAAGTATACATTAGTAACATCTAATTTTAATCTAGTACCATGTTCTTTATGTATGGTTATAGGATTATTTTCTCCGGCAATAAGTTCTAATTGTCTTGTTCGGGTTACTCCTTCTATTGGACTTTTTTTCATATATACACTTGTTCTTTTTGTGAAGTTTAATGTTGCTTCTCCAATGGTTTTTTTATATTTTTCCAATTCTTTGGGTATTTCTAGTATTACAATGTTTCCTATAGTGTCGAAACTTTTTTTTAGTTCTTCAATTTCTGTTGGGTTTAGTTTTCCTTTTAATGCTTCAGTTATACTTTTAGGGTAATGTTTTGTAGCTACTAATTCGGTTTCATAATTGCTGATGTTTAATTCTGGTAGTTGTAAAGTGTTTTTTATTTCTTCTATTAATGTTGGGGTGGCTATTTCTTTTATAGGTATGTAACCGTAATCTTTATCTGTTTTGATTTTATAGTTCATATTCATTAATTCTTTTTCTGCAATAATTTTACGCACATCATTTAGATGATGTAACTCTACTTTTAAACTTTTCATCATATCACTTAATAATTTAATTACAAGCATTAATTAAACAAGGTATTATATTAAAAAACATAGATTTAAACATTCATTCTAATGTTTATTTGTATTTGAATTTCTATTAGAAAATTACTATAAAAATAAATCTAATAATATAAATCCATTATATAAATATTAAATATAAACAATACTTATATTATTAATAGTAAGTTAATTTAACTAATTTTATTTTCATAATAATTACTTAAAAAAAATCATAAAAAAATAATAATAATTGGGAGAATAAGAAATAATGTTTTATTTAATAGGATTAGGATTATTCAATGTAGAAGACATCAGTCTTAAAGGATTAAATGCACTGAAAAAAGTAGATAAAATATATGCAGAATTTTTCACCAGTAAATTAATAGGTTCCAATCTTAAAGATATTGAAAAAATCATAGGTAAAAAAATAATAATACTTAACCGTAACCAAGTAGAAGAAGAAAACATTTTCTTAAAAGAAGCTGAAACATTAAATGTAGCATTAATAACAGGAGGAGATCCTTTAATTGCAACAACCCACTCTGACTTCTTAGTAGAAGTTCATAAAAAGAAAATACCTTATACTGTGATACATGGATCTTCAATTCTTTCAAGTGCTCCAGGAATTAGTGGTCTTCAAGCATATAAATTCGGAAAAGTAACAACAATCCCATTCCCTGATGAAAACTTCTTCCCTAAATCACCATACAAAGCAATTGAAAATAATCTTAAAATGGATTTCCACACCTTAGTATTATTAGATATTCAAGCACACAAAGATAGATACATGACAGTTAATCAAGGATTAGAATATTTAATGGAAATTTATAATGAGCAAGGTGAGGGCTTAATAAATCCTGATACTTTAGCTATTGGTATAGCACGTGTAGGATCTGAAGATAATATAGTTAAAGCTGATTATATTAAAAACTTAATAGATTATGATTTTGGTGGACCTTTACATTGTATTGTTATCCCTTCAAAATTACATATAGTAGAAGCAGAATATCTTGTTGAAATAGCAGATGCACCATCTGAAGTCTTAGATAATGTTTAAGAAAAAGTAAGTTTTTTTTTAAAAAAAATTAAAAAAGAAAGAACAATATTATTTTTTTTTAAATAATTTATTTTAACAGTGGTTAGTTCCTAATAATTTTTTATAGTTATAATCAAAAAATTTCTTTTAAAAAAATTTTCTAATTATTACTCATTTCATTAATAAGTAAAGTTAAAATATATTTTTCTTTTAAAATTTATATTATTCTTTCTTTTTTTGTAATGAAATTTAGTAAACAGTTTGCTTAATCCTATAGATTACTCAATGGTTTTATTTCATTAAATCATCAAATGGATTTTAATCCATGATTAATATTACTCTTGTTATTATTTATATATTTTATTATTATTATCCTAAAAATTTAGAAAATTTTTGCTGTATACAATTTTTCTCTTTTAAAATAGTATGTTAAGAATAAGGATAATTTTTTTTTAAGCTTAATAAATTATCAATTTAAATTTTTAGATAATCTTTTAATAGTTAAAGGACGGGTAAAAAGTTTTTGTTCTTATTGTTTGAGGTAATTTAAGTTCATCTTTTGTGATCCCTTAATATTTTTTTATCTAAAAATTTATTTTTTTGATAATTTTGTTTTTTTAGGGTTTAATAAATGTTTTTTTCCATTTTTTATATTATTTGGAGATTATAAAATGGTTGTTTTATTTTTATTAACCCAAGACATGAAGTTTAATTCACATCGTTTTTTATTATTAATCTTATCATTTATAAAATTTTTGCTTTATACTTATAATGTAATTTTTAAAAAAATAATTTTTGTTCAATAGATAAATTTTTAAAATTAGAAAATTATCACATTATCTTAAAAAAATCCATAATAAGGTAAGAAAAAATAATTTAAAAGAAGGCAGGGTATAACTATTTTTATTTTTTATAACTATTTTAGGAGTAATTAAACTTTTTAATTTATTTTTGTTATTATTTTTATATTTAGGTAATTGTTTATAGGATTTATTATGTAAATAAATTAATTTAATAATTATACCCGTGATTTAATAAAATATTGGTTTCCATTCTAATTTTGGAGATTATAAAATGGTTGTTTTTTAAAATTTACCAATAGACATGAAGTTTAATTTACATCGTTTTTATTATTTAAAAAAACTCATATATAAACCTTCCCACTTAAACAAACCAAACATCCAATACACTTTTATAAAAAAAACAACTAATACTTTATCACTAGCAAAAAAATTTTAAAATATTTTTTTTGTAAAAATAAATACTATATAAAAATAAATAGGATTTAAGATATTAATGAAAACCGAAAATTTAATTATATTAGTATTAGCGATTATAATATTAATAGTAGGTGTAGGTGCTGCTGCAATGATGTTCAGTGGATCAATAGACCAAAATGTCACAGCTACTAATAATACCACTAATATTACTAATGCTACAAATAATACAACCACCGCAGATAGTGGTTCTAGTGGATCAAGTTCTAGTGGATCTAGTTCTGGTTCTAGCTCATCTGGAACTACTCACCATTCTAGTTCTGATTCTAGTGGAACAAGTTCATCTGGAGGTTCTAGTTCTGGTGGATCCAGTTCTGGAGGTTCATCTTCAGGTTCAGGTTCTAGTTCTGGTGGATCCAGTTCTGGAGGTTCATCTTCAGGTTCAGGTTCTAACCCTGGTGAAAGCGTTCCTCCTGATGAAGAAGGATAAAACATAAAAAATTTTTTTTTAAACATAAATAAAAGGAGATAAATTAAATATTTTTCATATATCTCCTTTTTTATAAATCTTTTTTTAAATACCAATTATCTAAATATATAAAAAACTCTTTTTTTAAATAAAATATTTTATTAAATAAAAAAATAATAAATATAAAATAATTAAAAATAGGTATCATACTCTCTCTTTTTTTTAATTTAATATAAAAAAAATAACATATTATGGGGTTGTGTTTAAGGTAATGAAAACAAATAATAGATTAAATGCTTTAATTTTAAGTGTTGGAGGAACAAGTGAACCTCTAATAACTTGTATAAAAGAATTAAAACCTGATTGTGTATACTTCCTACATTCTAAAGGTACACTAAAAATTGCTAAAGAAGTTCTTAAAAAAACAAAATTTAATGGAGAAGTATTATATAAAGAAATTGTTAATCCCGAAAGTTTAGAAGAATCTTATTTTAAAGCACATCATGCTATAAAAGAATTAAAACATAATAATTTTGAAGTAGTTATGGATTTTACTGGAGGAACTAAACCTATGGTTTCAGGTTTAGTCTTAGCAGCAGTAGGAGAAAACATTGAATATTCTTATGTAGGAACTTTTTCTGAAAATGGACGAGATAAAAATGGTTTAGGAATAGTTAAAAATGGTTTTGAAAAAATTAAAAAACAAAAAAATCCCCTAGATTTATATGCAGTAAATGAATTTGAAAGAGGTAAAGAATTTTTTAATAATTATCAATTTCAAGCTGCAAGAAGAAATTTAAAAACCGCAGAATCTAAACTCACAGAACCTTTTTTAAAGAAACTATCCAGTTTATATATTAAAATTATTGATATTTATGATTCCTGGGATAAATTCAATATAAAATTAACTTGTGATAATTCACAAATAAACCTTGATAAATGTTTGAAGGATTTATTAAACTTAATCTATGAGGATAAAGCAGTTGTTACTAGTTTTGAAAAGGATCATAATGGATTTTTAAGTCAGTTGAAAAACAATCAAATGTTTTTAGAACGTAAAATTTCCCAAAAAAACAATCTTAATAATGATAATATTTATTTTTATCTTCCAGATTTATTGAATAATGCTTATCGTCGTATTAAGGAAGGTAAATATGATGATGCAGTTGCAAGATTATATCGTGTTATGGAGTTAGTTGCTCAATTAAAACTTAACAAATTAGGTATTGTTGATAATGATTCAATTAGAAATTTTAAATTTGATATTAATAAAAATTCATTTAAAAATTATGCAAGTGAAAATTATCAAGATATTTTAACTAAGTTAAATATTAAAAATTTCACAAGTTCTAAATCTACTTTTACCCTTGCAATGTATAATGATTTTAACATGTTAAGATACTTAAATGATGAAATAGGAAATTATTATATTAAAGATAATAAAGTCCAACGTGAACTTGAAAAACGTAACAATAGTGTTTTAGCCCATGGTTTACGTCCAATTAACAAGATTAATGCTATAAAATTATATGATTACTCTGTTAATTATGCTAAACTTTTATGTTCTGATGTTGAAGTTTATATGAAATTAGGAAGTTTTCCCAAATTCCAAATTTAATTTAACACTTTTTCTATTTGAATCTTTTAGTAAAATTTAAATATTATTATTTTTATAATATGAGTGATGAATTAATGGGTGTCTTATATATTATTATATATAGGAGGTTAATTATTATACTGTGCTAAAAAGATTTTTTTAAACAAATTAATCTATTAAAGAAAAATTTAGGAATAAGCATAGTTAATCTTTTTTTTAAACAAAATTTTAAGGTAAATATTTTATAAAAAAAATAATTTAATATGGGTTGAAAATTTTTTTCATTTAAGCTAAAATATTCAATGTCCCCACATATGTATAAAAGAAAATATTAAATCAATTTAATTTAGAAAATATGAGAAGTTTTTTTTATTTAACACAAATATAGGAAAATATTTTTTTATCATCTCACTAAAAAAAAACGAATTTAAACTTTTCATAAAATTAATAAAAGGGGTTAAAAAAAAATTAAGTATTGATTTTTTATTAAAATATGTATAAAAACAGGGAATGATATATTTTTAGAAGGTTTAATCTTTTAAGAGAAATGTTTTCACATTAAAATTTAAGAGAATCCTAAAAATTATATTAAAAAAAAGATAAAAGGGGTAACTTGTATTTATTCCCTCTTAATTTTTTATTAAAAATTTAATCACAGAAAAAAATGATTCAGATTTTAAATAGATAAAAATATATGTCCATTAAAAAAAAATAAGGGAACTATAAACTTTTAATTCAAAAAAAAAGAAAGGTTTAATAAATTAAGAATATGATAATTGAGAATGCTTTTATTTAATGAAGGGGATGGAAGGATTTTCAATTTATATTAAAACCTTTTTTTGGATTTAAAAGATATGTGTTAAAAAAAGTATTGAAGCGGGAATGAAATTTTATAAAACTTAAATTAGGATTTAAGAAAAAAATTTCATTATTAAATACTAATCAGATCCTTAAAGAAATCATATTTCATTGAAGGGGTTAATGAAGAAATTATATAAAAGATAAAAATTATTATATAAAAAAAATAGGATTTGAGTAGTATAAATTCTATAAATTTAACATAAAAATTAATAATTAATATTTTAACCATTAATAAAATATAATTTTTTTTAAAGCAGGAAAAATTATATTTTTGTTTCACCATAATATTCTGCTTTTTCACCATCATCTAATAATTTTTTTATACCTTCACGGATATTTCCAGAATTATAAGTGGAATCTGTTAATTTTTCCAGGTAATCTTCACTTACTACTCCAGGATAGAATCCTAATTCAATTCTCTGTTTTAATATATCCTTTATTTGAGATCTGGTATATGTGGGGAAGTAAATATTCATTGGTAAAAATATTGTACTAATATTTAAATTAAGTATGATATGTTTTTGAGGTTTTGTTATTGTTATAATGCTTATTTTAACTTCATGATATGTTTCATGGGCTCTAAGTAACGTGTATAATACTTTATTAAGTTCATTATTATTTTTTATAGCGTCATAATCATCTAAAGCTACAATTAGCACTTTTTTATGCTTGGTGAGGTAAGTCATTATTTCATCGTAAATATTAATTGTGTTTAAAGTGTTGGTTTGTGTTTTTTTCTTGAAAATTTTTTTATAAATTTCACTAAGTATAGTGTATTCTGTTCTATGCATTTGACAATTTATTATTAAAGATATAACATTAGGGCATGCTTCTTCTATTAATTGTATATATTTAGTAACTGTGCTTGTTTTTCCAGTTGCATTGAGTCCTTTTATTTCCATATTACTTGGAGCATATCCTCTTTTAATCTTTCTTGAATAAAATACCATAGTTTCTATTTGTTGTGTTCTATACTTCAATATTTCAGGCATATAATTATTTTGAAAAACTTCCCGGTCGCGAAATATGGTGCTTTCTTCTTCTATTATGTCAAATAATGTTTTTTGCATTTGCATTTTTATACTTACACCCTCCCTTTTTTCATATTTAAAAAAATTAATTTATCTATATACTATTATTTTTTCATATTACCTATTTTATAAAAAAAGTCCGAGAGCAATTGAAAAATAATAAATTTTCATAAAAAAAATGGTATGTATATTATTTAAGTACAATGAATAAATATAATCAAACAGGGGAAAGGTTTTTTTAAAACATTAAGAAAATATTTTTATTAAAAAAATGAATTTTAATAGATTTTAATATATCTATAAATTATTTCTTTTTTTATAAAAAAAATATTTTTTATACATTCTCACCCAAGAAAAAGAAAGGAAAAAAATTATAATGGAATATTATTTTCCCTTTAAAATTTTTTCATAATTTAAAATAATTTTTTAATTAAATAAAAAGGAGCCTTTCCCCTATTTCTAATTTTTACATTATTTACTATTATTATATTCAATATATTCATAAAAAAAGAGATAATGATATGAATATTTACTCAGTTTAAAAAAATAGATTCTTAAAAAAAAGATGGAGAAAATAGGAAAAAATGGAATTTGAAAATAATGAATTAAAATTAACTTACCCTTCATTTTGGGAATTAAAAGAACATGATATTGATAATTGTATACTAATATTAGATCATGAACATAAAAAAAGTCGGATAATGCTTTTAAAATATCCTGAAGATGGTATAAACTTAAATTATCTTAAGTCTGCTGTAGAAACAATACCAAGAAGTGAAACTTTAAAAATTATAGATTCACGTTTAACCAGTATTAAAGATTTTGATGTTCATAAATTTCAAGCAATAGACATGACACATGAACCACCACTTAAAACTCGTTCTATTGGTTTAATCCATAATAAAGATGCATACCTTTTTGATTATTTCACTTTTGGATTAAATAATCCTGAAGATAGTGATCTTGATGAAATTATTAAAAGTTTAACTTTTAAATAAAACAGGTTATAAATTAACAAGTTTTATAAAAGATAAAAAAAGATATTTTTAACAATTATTAAATTAAGAATAATTTTTCTTTAATAAAATAAAAAATTTTGTATATGGAAGTAATAAATTTATGATAAAGAATGTTGAAGGGCTTTGTCCTCAATGTGGAAGCAATACAATAGTACTAGCAGTAGAAGATGAAAAGATTGTTGAAAAATATTGTCCAGATTGTGGATATAGGGGCATAGGAATAGAAATTTATCAATACTTCATTTAAAAGTAGAAAAAAATATAATAATCTTTTTTTTTATTCTATACTACCTTTTTTTTACACTTAAATATATCATTTAATGTATTAATATTAAATTTTGGTATGTAATGAGGATTATATGAAAGATTATGTTGGAGTTGATTATTAATGGCAAGATTAGGTAAAATATATCAAAATGAAAACATTTCATTTAATTATTCTGATATGTGGAAAGAACAAGATCCTAAAACAAGAGGTCCCTCATGTGTTAAAGCATTAGTTAAAGTAGTTAATAAAATACCAAGCATTATAACAATTTACAATTATCCAGAAAAAACTGATAAATCTACAAATGAACTTTTAAAAGAATTAAATAATAGTTTTATTAATCAGGGTTGGAACATTATACATTCAGATATTGGGTCAATTGATGGTGCAAATTCAATTGAAATAGTAGCTAATGCTAAAATGGATGATCGAATGTTACAATTACATACAACATTTATTTTTCATAAGGAATCTATGTATGTTTTTGAATTAACTAGTTGTCCCGATTCAGCAGAAGAAATAGAAGATTATAATAGGATAATTAATACAATAATTTTCTTACAATAAAAGAAAATTAGAATTCTTTTTTTTATTTTATGAAATTTTTTTTTAGAAAGATATATTATTAAGTATAATAAAACAATTTATTATATAAAAATTTTTTAAACTTTTTATGGAGGCAAAAAGAATATGGACTATAAAAAACTTAAAGGAACAGAAACTGAAAAAAATTTAGAAATTGCATTTGCTGGAGAATCTCAAGCTAGAAATAAATATACTTATTATGCTAGCAAAGCAAAAAAAGACGGTTATGTTCAAATTAAAAACATATTTGAAGAAACTGCAGGTAATGAAAAAGAACATGCTGAATTATGGTTTAAATATTTGCATGAAGGCCAAGTACCTGATACTGCAACTAACCTTGAAGATGCAGCTGATGGTGAACATTACGAATGGACTGAAATGTATAAAGGAATGGCAGAAACTGCAGAAAAAGAAGGCTTTGATGAACTTGCATACAAATTCAGTGCAGTAGCTGACATAGAAAAAGAACATGAAGAAAGATACAGAACTCTTTTAAATAATGTTAAAGAAGAAAAAGTATTTGCAAAAGATGAAGAAGTAGAATGGCAATGCAGTAACTGTGGCCATATATTTGTTGGAAAAGAAGCTCCAACTGTATGCCCAGTATGTGACCATCCAAGATCTTACTTCCAAGTAAGACCAAAAAATTATGAATAAAAAAAATATTTTAATTTTATTTAAAAAAATTTGATTTATTATAAATAAAAAAGGGGAAAAATAATTCATTTTTTTTAATTTTTACTTTTTTACTTTTATTTCACTTTTCCCCTTTAAAATTTATTTAATTTTTTTTTAGAAGTTTATTATGAAAGAAGAAGACAAAAAAACATGTTCTAAAGGCACATGTGCACCTATACCTATAAACACCAAAGAAGGTATATTGGTTCTTATTTTATTACTATTTTTAATAATTTTATTAGTGTTAAAAGGATCAAAAATTATCTAAAAAAAATATATTAAGGAGATTTTGAGAAAAAATGGCGAGATTTAAATGTAGTGTATGTGGATTTATTTATGATGAAGAGGAAGCAGGTAAAAAAATAACTGAAATTGATGTCTGTCCATTCTGTAAACAACCATCTTATAAGTTTGAAGAAATATTAGAAGAAGAAGAGGAACAAATTGAGGAAGAGGAAACTCCATTAGATTATCCTCCTGAAACTATCCGAACAGATGCAAAGATGCCAAAAATGACTGATATACATCGTATGGCTGTTCATGGTGAAAGTATAATTGATGGTATGGGAACACAATTACCAATGCCTTCATGGGATGATATTCTTGTTATAGCTAATCAATTAAACCCTGCACCTTTAGATGAGGATGCGGAGGTAAATTCAACTACAATAATTGGTAAGAATGCTAAAAAACCAATGGTTCTTGAAAGTCCAGTTTATATTTCACACATGTCTTTTGGTGCATTATCTAGAGAGACTAAGGTTTCTTTATCTAAGGGAAGTGCTCTTGCAAAAACTGCAATGTGTAGTGGTGAAGGTGGAATACTTCCTGAAGAAAAAAGTTCAGCTTATAAATACATTTTTGAATATGTTCCGAATAAGTACAGTGTAACTAGTGAAAATCTTAAAACTAGTGATGCTATTGAGATTAAGATTGGTCAGGGAACTAAACCTGGAATGGGTGGGCATTTACCTGGTGCTAAAGTCACATCTGAGATAGCTGAAATACGGGGTAAGAATCCTAATGAAGATATTATAAGTCCTTCTAATTTCCCTGAAATTGAGGGTAAGGAAGATTTAAAAACTATGGTTTGTATGCTTCGTGAAAAATCTGAAGGTCGTCCTATTGGTGTTAAAATTGCTGCTGGTCGAATTGAAGAAGATTTAGAGTATTGTTTATATTCTGAACCTGATTTTATAACTATTGATGGTCGGGGTGGTGCTACTGGTGCAAGTCCTAAATTGATTCGTGACTCTACTAGTGTTCCTACAATTTATGCTCTCTATCGTGCTCGTAAATACTTAGATGAACATCATAGTGATGTTAGTCTTGTAATTACTGGAGGTTTAAGAGTTTCTGGTGATTTTGCTAAGGCTTTATCCTTAGGTGCTGATGCTGTGGCTGTTGCCTCAGCTGCTCTTATTGCTGCTGCTTGTCAACAGTACCATATTTGTGGAACTGGGAACTGTCCTGTAGGTGTAGCTACTCAGGATCCTGAGTTACGCGCAAGATTTCAGGAAGATGCAGCAGTTAAACGTGTTGCAAATTTCTTAAATGTTTCATGTGAAGAAATTAAAACATTTGCAAGAATAACTGGTAATAATGATGTTCATGGTTTAAGTGTGGAAAATCTTGCAACATTTAACTCTGAAATTAGTGATTATACAAATATTCGCCACGTATAAAAAAATAAGGTAGTTTTGGTTTAATTTAAATTTTTAAACCATTTTTTTAATTTTTTTTTAACTTTTTATATAGATTTTTGATTGGGAACTTACAATCATATTAATTTTACAATCATGTTTTAACATAGGAATTTTATTTTTAATTTGTAATGGATGGATTGTTGTTGCAATTGGAGTTTTATTGTTTATAACTTTTTTATTATATAAATCACTTATTTCTCTATCACCGTAGCCTCCACCTTTTCCAAGCCGGTTTCCTTTAAGATCTACACCTACACATCCTTCTATAACTAAATCAACTTTACTTAATTTATCTATTTTTGCACCGTATTTGAATGCTCCTTCTTTAGTGCTTGCTTCTTGTGGATGATTTTTTGCTTCTTTATTTAATTTTAAATAACCATTTTCTAATTTAGGGGTGGCCATAATGAGGGTTTTATTGTCGATTATGCAATTGTATCTTACAGGGATTTGTGCTGAATCAGGGGATACGAATATGGTTTTTGCATCTTGATACTCAGATGTTTTTCTTAAAATATTTGCTGCTTTTTCTTTTCCTTTAAAATCTGGTATTTTATTATAATCCCCTTGGGGTCTGTGACTTAATTTTTTTTGGTATAGTTCGTCCCATATTTCTAATCTTAATTTTTGTTTTTTATCTTCAATTTTCATGTTTTTATTTCACCTCTTATTAAAATTTTAGATTCTTTTTCTTGTATTAGTATTTTTGTTTATATTTTTTTATAAATTTTTCATGGATTTAAAAAATCTTTATTGATTGGTAGTTTTCCTTTTTACTGTTTTATTATATCATTTTTGGACTTTTAATAGATTTTATAAGGTTTTTGGGTTTTTCATATAAAAATGTTTTCTTGTCTTGTTTTTCTTGATTTTTGCTTTGTTTTTGTTTGATTTCCTTGTTTTACTCTCTTTTAGCTTTTTAAAGAGTTAATTTTTGGTTTTCTTTTTTATTGGTTTTGTGTTTATGTTTGTGTTTTTTATTATAATTGCTTTGTTTTCTTTTATTTTTTTCATGTTTAATGGTTTTTTTATTAATCTAATCATTATTACTCTATGTTCTTTCTTTATTTGTTTGATTGCTTAGTTTTTATTTATTTTTGTTTTTAAAAGTTCTTAGAATCTTGTTTTTCTTTAAATTCTTATTATTTGTCTTATTTTTTCCTTAAAAATTAATGTATGTCTTATTTTTAGTATAATTAACTTATTTAACATGTTTTTTACTGTATTACCTCTTATATTTTGGTTTTTAGGTTTTAGTAGTGGTTATGTTATAAGATGTTATATTATGGTTTTCTTCTTATTATTAATTTAATCGATTGATTAATAGTTTTTGATAAGATTTATTAAGATTTTTTCGTGTTTTTAAATGTTTAAAGCCGTTTTTATGCCTATTTTTAGGTTTTAACTTATTATTTCCTTTAGTTTTTTATCATTTTTTATGTATTTAAATATATTTTATTTTAAAAAACATATTTTTATATTCAGTTTTTTATTAATTTACTTGTATATTATTATAAAATTTTCATAAATTTTTTATCATTTTTATAATAAAAAAGACAAACCTTTATATACTTAATCAACTTTAACTATAAACACGGTTCGACATGAATTAAGTCATGTTAAACTAAAATATTTTAAAGATTAAAAAAAAATTATTTACAAATTTTTTTTGATCTTTTAAAAAAATCCCAAAAAAATAAAAAAAATAAATAAAGAGAAAAAACGGTTTAAAACAAAGAATTTGAGGAAATATTAAATAAAAAAAATATAGGAGGTATGGTAAAACATATTCTCTAAAAAAACAATTAAATATTTTTAAAAATTCCACCCCAAAATTTATTATAAAAACAATCCTTTATCACCCCCCATAAAAAATATTTTATAAAAGGAATAATTTATAATAGAAAATATATTATCTCTAATAAAAAAGAGGTATATGTCTAAAAAGGAAAAAATTTAGATTAAAAAATAAAAAAATTTCTTAAAAAAAAATTAAGGAGAATTGTTTTTATTCTTTTCCATCTTATCTAAAAAAATAATTAAAATAAACCACTGATTATTTAAAAAAAGATTTGATGTTGGAGGATAAAAATTTATATTCTCCACTCCATTTTTAAAGAATTCATATAAAAAAAATTTTTTTATACATAATATAAAAATAACATTTTTTTTCTCCATAAAAAAAAGTATTAAAAAAAAATAAAAAACACATTTAAGAGTATATAACGGATAAAAAAACATTTTTTTTTAATCTTAATTTTTTCCATTTTTTCCCTAAAAAAAGATGAACACTCATTTTTTAACTATTTTTAAAAGAAATTCTTATACTTTTTATTTCTAAAGCCTTTTTACTATTTTTAATATACACTTCACAGATTAAATTCAACTATATAATACTTAAATACCATGAATTTAATAATAGTAATTAATTATATTAAATGTTTTATATGAAACTTTAATAAAATAATAAGGGAACGTGAATATAATGACAAGTGTTTACAATTTAGATAAATGGAAACAATGGGCAGAAAATAACACCCGAATATTAGGTAAAATAAAACCTAATGGAAAAATAGGAATAATCAATGGAATAAGTTCTAATGAAATTTTAATAATCACCATAATAGATGCAGACAATGTTAAATTAGAACTAACAGAAAACACTAATTCATATAATAATCCAATTGTTGATTTATTATTTGACATACCTGAAGAATACTATGAAAATATTTTTGAAGATGGAAAATTTAAAGAAATCAGTAAACATATTAGTGATGGAACCATATCTGGTTATAATATGTACAGTGAAGATGAATTATTTGAAAAAGGATTCACATTCTTTATGAGTTTCATTGGTTTAAGTTTTTCAGGTGCAAGACCTTGTAAAACTAATGGGGCCTGCTAAAATATAGTATTTGTTAATTAAAAAAAGTATTATATATTTATTTATTAATTTTTTTTAGTTACAACATCCAAAAAAGAAATTAAAAACTTTTTTTAGATATTTTTTAGAATTAATTTTCATATTTTCTTTTAAGTGAGGGTAAATAAAATCTTTATCTCCAATATTTTTTTATTGATTCAAAATTTTACCTTATTTTTTTAATATTTTTCTTGATCCAGAATTAATCACTCCTTTTTTACTTGAAATCTTACTTTCCTCTCTGGTTGACAACTTAAATATTATAAATAACACAGTATTAATTACAAAAGCTGAAAGGAGGAACATTATAATGGGTGATAAATTTGAGATTATTGAATCAATATTATATAAAAGTAATGAGGGGGCTGTAAGTTCTGAATTCTTAGTAGATAAAAATAATCAAACTTTTTGGGCAAGTCAAAAAGCAGTAGCAGATATTTTTGAAACAACTCCTTCAAATATTAGTATGCATATGCAAAATATCTTTCAAGAAGGCGAATTAAATGAGAATAAAGTATGTATTACTTCTAAAAAGTTATTTAAAGACCAAACAGAATTTATTAAGGATTCCTTAATAAACCCTATGAAGGGCGGAAGACCTTCTAAATGGTATAATTTAGATGGAATAATTGCTGTAGGATACAGAGTGAATAGTAAAAAAGCAACCCAATTCAGACAATGGGCTGATAGTGTTTTAAAAGAATATATGATTAAAGGTTTTGTAATAGATGATGAATTATTAATAAATGGTACTAGAATAGATAAAGACTATTTTGATGAATTATTAGAACGTATACAAAGAATAAGAGCAAGTGAAAGAAGATTTTATCAAAAAGTAACGGACCTCTTTGCAGAATGTAGTTATGACTATGAAAAAGATTCTGAAATCGCTAGAACTTTTTATGCTACTGTTCAAAATAAACTTCATTTTGCCATTACTGGAGAAACTGCTGCTGAATTAATTAATACTAGACATTGAAAAAAATAATTAATTAAAAAAAGAAACTAGAAGAATTAATAGAATAAAAATTTAATAATGGAACTATATCTAGTTATAATATGTACAGTGAAGATGAATTATTTGAAAAAGGATTCACATTCTTTATGAGTTTCATTGGTTTAAGTTTTTCAGGTGCAAGACATTGTAAAACTAATGGGGCCTGCTAAAATATAGTATTTGTTAATTAAAAAAAGTATTATATATTTATTTATTAATTTTTTTTTAGTTACAACATCCAAAAAAGAAATTAAAAACTTTTTTTAGATATTTTTTAGAATTAATTTTCATATTTCATGATTTATTTTAAGTTAGGGTAAATAAAATCATCCCTCCAATATTTTTTTTATTCTCTTTTAATTTTTTCTTTTAATTTTTCAATGAAACCAAACTCGGTTTCAAATGATGGATCATTTCCATATCCACACTTGGGGCATATAAGTAAGTTACAATTACATTTACTACAACCTTGTGTTTTCTGACAACTACTTTTAGCTTCCTTTTCTGTAAATTCATATCCACATAATCTGCATTGCATTTTTATAAAATCCTCCAAAATTTATTCTTTTTCACTATCTTTTTTATCATCTTTATTTTCTTTTTCTTTTTTAGGTTCTAATTTTTTAACTCCAAATATTCCACTTCTACTTAACATATTATTCACCTCCTTTTTGTTTTTATATTTTTTTAAAAAATTTTATTTATATAAAAATAAAGGATAAAGATTTAATCTTTTAAATTTTATCCTAATCCTAAAAGCATACCACCTTGATAAATTATGAATGATACAATGTATGCTACACTACAACATAACACCATGGAAACTATTGGCCATTTCCAACTATTAGTTTCACGTTTTATTGTTGCTACAGTTGCAAAACATGGCATATATAATAATACAAATGCTAAGAATGAATATGCTGCAAGTGGAGTGAACATTCCTTGTAATGCTAATGTTATACCTGCACCTGCTTCAGCAACTCCGAAAAGTGAACTGAATGTTGATACAACTACTTCTTTAGCTAGTACTCCAAATAATATAGCTACAGATGGTTGCCATTGGCCCCAACCTAAAGGACTGAATATTGGCGCTATAAATGATCCAATTTGTCCAGTCAAACTAAACTCAGATCCATAACTTACACCAACAGGTAAACTACTTAATATCCATACAATGATAGATAATGCAAGTATTATAGTTCCTGCTTTTTTAAGGAAAACTGCTCCTCTTTCCCAAGTATGTATAAGTACACCTTTTAATGTTGGAACTTTATATGTGGGTAATTCCATAACAAATGGGGTTGATAATCCTTTAAATAATGTTTTCTTAAATATTAATGCTACAATAATAGCCACAATAATACCTAAAAGATATAAACTGAATATTATTTCTCCTTGGTATGCTGTAAATAATGCTGCTGTAAATAATGCATATACTGGTAATCTTGCACTACAACTCATAAAAGGCACAACTAACATTGTTGTTAAACGATCTTGATTACTGTCTAATGTCCGTGTTGCCATTACACCAGGAACACAACATCCAAATCCTAAAACCATTGGGATGAAAGATTTCCCATGTAGGCCTACTAGTTTATGCATTACTTTATCCATTACAAATGCTGCACGAGCTAAGTATCCTGAATCTTCTAATATACTTAATACAAAGAATAGTAAGAAAATTATTGGTAAAAAAGTAAGTACTCCACCTACTCCTCCTATTATTCCATCAACAAGAAAACTACTTAAAAATGATTCTCCAAGAACTCCAAGTATAAGATTTCCAAGCATTCCAAAACCAGTATCTATTAAATCTTGTATTGGTGTTCCAATTGCAAATGTTACTTGAAAAGTTAAATACATTATAATTAAAAATATTGGTATTCCAAGTATACGATTAGTTACAATTTTATCAATTTTATCAGTAGTTGTTTCCTTATCTATTTGTGGTTTTAGGACAGCTTCTTTTATAAGTCCATCAATAAAACCGTATCTTGCATTAGCTAGAATTTCTTCTGTGTCTTCGTTAAAAACTTCTTGTAAATGTTTTTTTACTTTCTCTGTTTTTTTTATTATTTGCTTTCCATCTCTTGAGTTTTTAACTTTTTGTGTTATGATTTCATCATTTTCTAATAATTTAATTGAAGTCCAAGAATCTGGAACATCTAATAATTCTGGATCTTTAGTTATTTCTTTACTTATTTCTTTTAAGTGCTCTTTTAATTCATATCCATAAACTAATTTTTCACTGGAATCTTTAGGGTTTTCTTTAGCTTTTATTATTTCTTCAACTAACTGATTTACTCCTTGTCCATTACTTGCTTCTATTTTTATCACTGGAATTCCAAGTAGCTCGGATATTTTTTTCTCATTTATCTTGTATCCTTCTTTTTCAGCTAATTTATTCATATTTAAAGCTATTACCATATTTGCCTTTAATTCCATTAATTGTACTGTTAGGTACATGTTTCTTTCAATATTAGCAGCATCTATAATGTTTAGGATTACATCATTCTCTTTATCTACAATGAAGTCAATGGATACTTGTTCTTCTATTGTTTTTGCACTTAAATTATAATTTCCTGGAAGATCAATTATGTTAAATTCAAATTTGTTATTATTTTTTTGGAATTTATAAGTTCCTTCCATTTTTTCAACGGTTTTTCCTGGCCAGTTTCCTACGTGTTGGTGCATACCTGTTAGGTAATTAAAAAGAGTACTTTTACCAACATTTGGGTTTCCAGCAAAACCTATTTTAATTGTTTTCATCTTGGGTATTCTCCGTTTTTATCATTGATGAACTCTCCGTTTGTGGTCCTTTTTAAAAATTTAATAAAGGAAAAACCTTTCTTTATATAGTGGGGGGAGTCATTGGTCATTTTACCGGTTTATTAATATTTTTTTTTAGTTTATTTTTACTTCAATGTTTTTTGCTTCTTCTTTTCTGAGTGCTAAGTCGTATCCTTTAATCCTTACTTTGCAAGGGTCGCCTAGTGGTGCTTTTTTAATAAATTTTATTTCTGCACCTTCCACGAATCCCATACTCATTAAATGTCTTCTGAGTTCTTTTTGTTCTTGTTTTTGTTGGTTTTGGTTTTCAATATGTTTGTAGGAAACTATTTTGCCGTATTCTCCGTCGTGGAGGTTGTTTAATTTATGTTTTTCTCCTTTCTTTTTTGGTTTTTATTTTTCATCCTTTTTTTTAACCTCTTTATTTATGTTTTTTCTATTTTTTTGTTTTTAAAAAAATTATAAATTTAGGTTTACCTAAATCTGTTTTTATTTTAGTTCAAAAGAACTATATAAATGTTTAGGTATGCCTAAACTTTGTTCTTATTTATAAAAAAATCTTACAAAAAACACATTTGTTAATATAAAAACAGTTTAACAATAAATAGAAAAATAAAGGAAAACTTTAAATAAGACTTACCAGTTATTATTAAGCACAGAAACTGTAAAAAACACCATTTAAAAAATTTTTTTTACAGTTTTTAAATAAATAAAATGAAAAGTTTTTTTTTAGAAATAAAATCTTCTAATAATAAAATTTCAAAAAACAAAAAAAATAATTTAAAAGGGTTTTATTCCTCAATCATTTAATTCTAAAAAAAAGGAAAATAAAATTAGATTAAAAGGAGGAAAAATTAATATGAAAGCTAAAAAAGCATTAATATTCTCTTTATTATTTGTTTCCATAATTGCTTTAATTTCCCTACCTCTAGCATTTGCCTCAGATACGAATACAACACCCGTAACATCTGAATCAACAAACATTTCAGATTAGGCAAATACTGGAAATATTTTAACTGATAATGGAAATACCACTCCACCTGAGATACCTAATGGTACTGGTAATGGTACTCCGCCTGATATGCCTAATGGTACTAGTCCTAATGGTACCGGACCAAGTCCTATAGAAAATATAACAGGTCCAACAACCACATTAACTGGAAATAATATTACAGTAACTTATGGTGCTGGTGAAAATTACACAGTAACATTAACAACAATTAACGGAACACCTATCAGCGGACAACATATTGCATTAAATCTTACTCGTTTAAGTGATGGTGCAAGTAAAGTTTATTGGGCAACAACAGATACAAAAGGTATAGCAGAACTAGAAATCAATTTATACTCAGGTTATTATACTTCCTCATCAAGTTATGAAGGAAACGATACATTAAATTACACTTCCAGTAGTTGTTTTAATACAATAATCGTTGTAACAAATTCAACAACAAATAAATCAAGTACTGTATTAATCGTACAACCATTTACAGAAGTTTATGGTGCTGGTGAAAACTTCACAGCAACTCTTAAAAATGCTAACGGAACTGCTATAATAGGAAATCATATAGCATTAAATCTTACTCGTTTAAGTGATGGTGCAAGTAAAGTTTATTGGGCAACAACAGATACAAATGGTATAGCAGACCTACAAATAAACTTATATCCAGGATCTTATACTGTAAGTGCAAGTTTCTCAGGTGAGGATAATTACACTAATTCTTCTGCAGCAACAACTATAACTGTAACTAGTAATGGTACAAGTAATAATACTACTAGTAAAGGTAAACTTGTTGTGAATGGAGAAACAGTCACTGCATCTAATGGTGCTTATTCAACAAGTTCTTCTGATACAAATGTAATTCTTGTAAAGAATGGTGGAAACTTAAATTTAACAGATTCAACTATTACAAAAACTGGTGATGTATCAAGTTCTAACTCTGAAAATTCTGATTTCTATGGAACCAATGCAGCAGTACTAGTATTAGCTAAAAGTACTTTAAATATTAGTGATTGTTCTATTATTACTAATGCTACTGGTGCAAATGCTATATTTGTAACTAATAGTGCTAGTTCTAATTTTGGAGCTATAGCTTATGTTAATAATGTGAATATTTCAACATATAAAGATAAATCTCGTGGTTTAGATGCAACTTATGGTGGAACAATCATAGCAGATAATGTTATTATTAATACTCGTGGTGGAAGCTGTGCTGCTCTTGCTACTGATCGTGGTGAAGGTACAGTAAATGCAACTAATTGTGTTTTAAATACTGGTGTTGGACAAACTAGTGGATCAGGTTCTCCATGTATATATTCAACAGGTTCTATAAGTGCTACTAATTGTACAGGTACTTCTTATGTTGCAGAAATCGGATGTATTGAAGGTAAAAACAGTATAATATTAAATAATTGTAATTTAACAGGTTATGCTAAAGGTAATCGTGCAAATAGTAGTGGATATGTGGATTCATGTGGATTCTTCATTTATCAAAGTATGAGTGGAGATGCTGCTGTAGGTACTTCTACATTAAATGCATATTAAAAGTTAGTAGTCAAAGTGAATGGGGAACTAGTGGTTCTAATGGTGGAACCTTAACATTCAATGCTCTTAGTGAAGATTTAACTGGTAATATTATAGTTGATTCAATTAGTAGTCTTAGTTATACTTTAAGTTCAAGTACATATACTGGTGCTATTAATCCATCAGGTTCTTATGGAACTACTAGTGTAACTATTGGATCTGGATCTACTTGGACTTTAACTGGAAACAGTTATGTGTCTAGTTTAACTAATCTTGGAACTATTAATTATGGTTCTTATACTTTATATGTTAATGGTGTAGCTTATAGTGCATCTAATCCATATAAATCTTAAATTTTTTACTTTTTTTTACTTTTTTTTAGTATAATTGTGTATATTTTTGTAAGTAATCTGAATGGTCCTTATCTAAGATACGTAATGCTGCAGTATTTTGTGGGCTGGTATTTGTACGTTCCTCTACTAAGTTTCTAAGTGAATTATTATGCATATGTTCACGTACTTCACGTAATACAAGGTCTAATGTTTTTTTATTATAATTGATTAATCCTTGAGGTGTGAAATTGTAGATTGGATAAGTTTCTAAGTCATAATTTTTTGTTGGACTTATTAAAACATTTAAAGCTGCATAATATTCTGCAGTTTCAATGTTAAATGCATCTATTCCTAAGTATGAGAGTAAAGGTATGAATGATGCTTCTGCAAATGGGAATATTAAATAAGTTGTTGGTTTTAAGGTTTCTCGTAGTTTTATGATTAAGTTTATTAAGTCTTGTGGGTGTAGGAGTAAATCATCAGAGTTTGCAATTATTAAATTATCAAAGCCTAAGTTTTCTAATTCTTCTGCACATTTACATCTTAAGTCGATATATTTACTTCCTTGAATTACTGCTATCTTGACGTTGGTTTCTTTTTGTGCTTGTTCTAATGTTTTTCTAACCCCATATTCGGCTATTTCTTTTTCAACATTGTATGCTGTTTCGGTGTCTTTTGTTATATGGTGTTTTTTTAAGTCTATTAAGTTTGGTGTTAGTTTATTGTTTTTTTTGGTTAGTCTTCCAGGTCCGTCGTGGCTTTTTATTTCGAATTTTTTTGTCATGTTTTCTTATTTTGTTTTAACTATTTTTTATAGGTTTTCTTAAATCATTATTTTTTATGTATAAGATAATAATTGTCACCTTTAAGGTGACACTTTAAATTTTTTTAGTAAGCTTTATATATCAAATTTAAGTAATTATAATTAAGGATTTGAGGTAATGACCAGTGATTATCCAAGGTGTGTTTATAAATGTCTGTATTAAAAAAATTAAAAGATATGGTTAAAGAAGCTAAAGATGATATTGAAAGAAGCCAAGCAGAATATGAGGCTCAACATCAAAGTCAAGACATCGAACAACCTTCCCAACCAGAACAGACATCTTCTGAAGACAAAGTTGAAAAAATAAAACAATATCGAAAATCTGCTTCTAACGAAAACTCTGTCAAATCAAATTCAACAGAAACAAAAACTTTAAAAGTTTCAAAAACTAAAGTCACAAGTTCAAAAAATGCAGAAAAACCAAAAGTTCAAAAAGAAGTTAAAATTGAAGTTTCAACAAAACCCGAAGTTTCTAAAGAACCTGAAGATGAAGTTAATGTAATAACTCCAGAACCAGAATCTCCTGAAGCACCAGAAGTTAATGTAGTAACTCCTGAAGATGAAGGAAAAGTTGAAATTGAAAAACCAACTCCAAAAGAACCAGAATCTGTAAAAATTGAAATTCCTGACGAAGAAGAAACTCCAAAAGAAGAAATTGATGAATTAGATCTTGATGAAGTAATCAGCCAAGAAGAAGAACTTGATAAAGAAGTTGTTAAAAACAACATTTCTGAAGAAGAAATTATTGAAGAAAAACCTTCTAAAGAAGAAACTAAAAAAGATAAAAAGAGCGATAAAATGACTTTATTAGACGATAACGAAGTATATGGTATGGATGCAATGGATGAAGAATTCCATCAAAAATTCATCGATGCAGGTGTAGAAAGTGTGGATCTTTGTTTCCAATGTGGTACATGTGGAGGAACATGCCCATCAGGAAGAAAAACCCCATACAGAGTAAGAAAATTAGTTAGAAACTGTTTACTTGGATTAAAAGAAACAGTTATAACCGATGACGCATTATGGATGTGTACTACTTGTTACACTTGCCAAGAAAGATGTCCTAGAGGAGTAAAAATTGTAGATGTTGTAAAACAAGCACGTAGAGAAGCTTCTCATGCAGGATACATGGCAAAAGCACACAAAATGACTGGAGTATTCGTAATGAACACTGGTCACGGAGTACCAATTAATGATGCAACTAAAGCAATGAGAAAACGAATTGGTCTTCCAGAATTACCACCTACAACTCATTCATTCCCTGAATCTTTAAAAGAAGTACAAAACATTTGTAAAAAATGTGATTTCGATGAATTAATCGGATATGATGAAAGTACTGGCGGATTAAAAGAATAAAAAATTAAAATTTATAATGATTATACGGAGTTAATAAAATGGAAATTGCATATTTTTTAGGATGTATCATGGAAAATCGTTATCCTGGTATAGAAAAATCAACAAGATTATTATTTGATAAATTAGGCGTAGAACTTAAAGATATGGAAGGAGCTTCCTGTTGTCCTGCTCCTGGAGTATTCGGTTCTTTCGATGAAAACACTTGGGCAAGTATTGCAGCACGTAACCTTTCTATTGCAGAAGGTATGGGTGATGATGTTTTAACCGAATGTAATGGTTGTTTCGGTTCCTTATCTGATTGTAACAGATTATTAAAAGATAACGCTGCTAAAAAAGAAGAAATTAATGGTATTTTAGCTGAAACTACTGATAAACAATTTGAAGGAACAACTAATGTTAGACATTTAGCTGAATTCTTATACAATGATATAGGTTTAGATAAACTTCAATCTATGTTTACCAAATCTTTAAACTTAAACGTTGCTGTACACTACGGTTGCCACTTCCTTAAACCAACAGCTGAACTTCATATTGAAGAAAGCGCAGAAAACCCAACTATTCTTGATGAATTAGTTGAAGTAACTGGTGCTAAATCTGTCCCTTATGCTGAAAAAATGATGTGCTGTGGTTCAGGTGGAGGTTTAAGATCCCGTGATAAAGATGTAACAACTAGTTACACTTATGAAAAACTCCAAAACATGGATGCAGCTGGAGTAGACTGTATTATTGATATTTGCCCATTCTGTCATTTACAATTTGATGTAGGTCAAAAAGAAGTAAATGAAAAATACGGTACTAACTTTGATATACCTGTTTTCCATTTAGCTCAACTTTACGGTTTAGCTATGGGTTTAAGTGCTGAAGAATTAACTTTTGATGCTCAAGTAATTTCTGCTGATAAAGTTCTCGCAAAACTCGGAGAATAAAATTTTTAATAGTTTCTTTAATTAATTAAAGGGATTTTGGATAAAAAGTTTTTTTTATCTTTTCCCTTTTTTTTATTCAAAAAAAATTTAGTTTTATATTATACAAACATTTTTATAGTTCTTTATAAATAATAACAATAAAATATATTTAACATAAAATAGTAAATATAGAAAATGATTAAAATCTTAAACAAAGAAAAAAAATTTAAAAAAAAATTTTAAAGGAGTTTAAAAACAATGTTTATAGCAACACTAGGCGGAATATTTAGATACAAAGATGTACCAGAAGACATGGCACCATACGTACAATTCAAATCAACAATCGAAGGAAAAGAACTCGTACCAGAAACAGAAATCGCAATATTAGATATTACAGGAACAACAAGTCACCATGTTCTCTTCTTAGAAAATTATGATAATATTGAACAAATCAAAGAAGAATTAAAAGAAGAAGATGCAAAAATAAACAATTCAACTATTAAAATATTAGAAGGACACTTATGAACCCATTACCAATAGAACAATCTTGGATGATAACTGTGGATTTACTATCCGACTTACAAAAAAAAGGATATGAAATACCACACACTATTAACACAGAATTAGGACTAGTAAGATCCCAAATAGGATTTTACAAAAGAGACAAAACAGCACCAGAAATGATGAAAGAATACATGAATGCTGAAATGAGCCTAACTCGAATCCAAGAATCTCTAATAAGTTTAGCTAAAAAAGTAGGACCCACATATGTGGAAAAATGGGAAATCGCACTTAAAAAAGCAAATAAAGGTGAAAAAGTAGTTGAAGTTCCACAATTAGGTTCACATTTCGTAATAAACACACCTCCCGGATTTTCAAGTGGAAGAATCACTCTCACCAAACCCATATCAGAAGAAAGAGTCCAAGACATAGCTGAATATTTTAATTTAATAATTGAATTTGAAGACGACGTAACATTATCATTTTATGGTGATAAAGAAAACGTTCAAAAAGGCCTTCGTGAAATGGCCCCATTCTTCAATGAAGAATAAAAAAGAGACTATTAAATAAACTTAATATTTTCTTTAATCCTCTCTTTTCATATAAAATTTCATAAAATACAACTTTTTTTAAATAAAACATTTTTTTACAAGGTATACCTTATTTTTTTTAAAATTTTCAAGTATAAACTTTTTTATTATAGTTCTTATACACTTTAATATAGTAATAAAAAAATTTGTATAATACTGAGTGATAGTTTATGAAAATTTTAACAATAAGTGATATTCATGGAAAATCTAATCCTAATTTAGATAAATACTTAGAAAATAATGATATTGATTTAGTTTTAGTCAGTGGAGATTTAACTGATTTCGGACCATTAGATTTCGTCCCAGAATTTATAGATAACATAGCAAGTAAAGATGTAGATGTTATATGTATTCCAGGAAATTGTGATCCTGAAGGAATATGTAATGCTATAAATGATACTGAATCAGTTTGTATCCATAATAATTTAGTAGCATATGAAGATGTTATATTATTTGGTTTTGGTGGTAGTAATCCAACACCATTTGACACTCCAGGTGAATTCCAAGATCCTGATTTATATGATGCTTTAAAAGAATTATTTGCAGAATTTGACTTTGTTTATAAAGATGATGCTAAAGTAATTAAAATTTTACTTACTCATGCTCCCCCATTTGATACAGAGGTAGATAAAATTCCTGATGGTAATCATGTTGGAAGTATTAGTTTACGTAAAATCATTGAAGAATTCCAACCTGACATAAATCTTTGTGGTCATGTACATGAAGCAATAGGTGAAGATAAAATTGGAGACACTATCATTTTTAATCCAGGAACATTAGAAGAAAACCATGCAATCCTCATTGATGTGGATGATAACATGGACTTCACTGCAAATATAATAGACTTAACTGAATAAGAAAATTTTCCATAAAAATTATATTTTAAAAAATATAAAAATTTGGAGGTTTAAAATAACGATAAATTATGAATGTTGATAAATCAATGCAAAAATATGTAATATTTGCATGTGCCTTAGGATCATTTCTAACAGCATTCCTAAGTAATGCAACTGTAATTGCATCACCAACAATAGCCCTAGAATTTGGGATGAGTAATATTCAACAAAACTGGATAGCAACAATCTTCTTTTTAATAATAGCAGCAGCTAGTATACCTGCAGGTAAACTAGTTGGTAAAAAAGGATTGAAAAAATCATTAATCATTGGAGTGTTCATATTCCTATTAGCATCAATAGGCTGTGCATTATCATTTAACACAGCAACAATACTAGGATTTAGAGCATTACAAGGTATCGGTGGAGCATTATTAAATGTTTGTGGAACAGCATTAGTAGTATCAGCACTACCACCACAAGAACGTGGAAAAGGAATAGGAATCACAGTAACCGGAGTATACATCGGATTATCACTTGCCCCAATTATTGGAGGAATATTAAACTATAACCTTGGATGGAGAAGTATATTCTATATTGTAATACCATTCTTAATCTTACTATTATATTTAATACCTAAAAAAATCAAATCAGAATGGAAAGTTGGAGAAAATGATCCAATAGACATTCCAGGTTCTGTAATTTACAGTATTGCTATAATATGTGCTGTTTATGGTTTCACTATAATCAACACTACTCTTGGATTAATCCTAACTGTGATTGGTTTAATAGGTTTAATCGGTTTTACTGCATTTGAATTACGTCAAAAGTATCCAATATTTGAACTGAGACTATTTAAAAATCATAAATTCTTATCCTCAAATATTGCATCACTTATAAGTTATCTTGCAACATTTGTCATAACATTCGTAATCAATTACCACTTACAATACATAATGGGTATGAATTCACAAAGTGCCGGGTTTATATTAATCATAACACCTGTAATGATGGCAGTACTTGCACCATTTGCAGGTAAACTTTCAGATAAAATAAATCCACAAAAACTTGCAGCAATAGGTATGGGTCTTGTAGCAATAGCAATATTTATACTTGTATTCATAACAGACACTACACCATTGTATGTAATTGGATTTGCAATGTTCTTACAAGGGGTAGGTTATGGTTTATTCAGTTCACCTAATACTAATAGTATAATGAGTAGTGTGCCACGAAAACAAACACCTTCAGCATCATCAGCAGTTGCTACAATGCGTGTTATAGGTCAAACATTAAGTAGTGGTATGCTAACAGTACTATTTGCAATTATTATGGGCAGTGTTCCAATAATACCTAAATATTATGGATTATTAATGTACAGTAGTAAAATTGCTTGTATAATAAGTGTAATATTATGTGTAATAGCTGTATTAACCTGTCTTGTAGGTATACACTCTAAAGACAAATACAATACTGAAGAAGATTTAACAGTTTAAAAACTAAAAAAAATTTTTTTATTTTATTCATTTTTTAGGAGGAGTTTTTAATAATAAAACCCCCTCCACTTTTTTATTTTATTTTAATTTTCATACACTAATTTATAATTTAATTTCTAAAAATCAAAAGAAAAATATTAATTATTCAAGGAGTTTAATTTTTTGTCTAAAAATGATAAATCAATGAATTTTTATTTAATAATTGCAGTATCATTAGCATCTTTTATAACAGCATACACATCTAATGTATCAGTTATAGCTTTACCTCAAATTGCGAATTATTTCAATTTAAGCATTATCTTACAGAATTGGGTTGTAAATATTTTCCTTTTAACAATTGCAGTTTTAAGTATACCCTTCGGTAAACTTTGCAGTAAATGGGGTTTGAAAAAATCATTTTTAATCTCAGAGGCCATGTTTGCAGTAGGAGCAATCGGTACAATATTATCAATCAATGCAGCAATCTTATTCTTTTTCAGGGTTTTTCAAGCAACCGCTTCTTCAGCTATTTTTGTAACTGCTGTTGCTATGCTTGTTAAAGCCATACCAGAAGAACATCGTGGTAAAGCTTTAGGTATAAATATTGGTGCTGTTTATATTGGATTATCACTTTCACCATTTCTTGGAGGTAGTTTAACCTATAATTTAGGTTGGCAAAGTATATTCCTAATCACAATACCAATTGTTTTATTAATAATTGCCATAATCTTAGTTAAAGTTCCAAACGAATGGAGGGAAGGGGAAAATGATCCAATAGATTATAAAGGCTCAATATTTTACACTATAGGTATAATTTGTTTTATGTATGGTTTTACCATACTTAACGAATTAAATGGATTGTTTATAACCATTATGGGTATAATATTTCTCTTGTGTTTTGCTTTGTATGAATTAAAAGTGGAATACCCAATTTTTGATGTTAAATTATTTAAAAATCATAAATTTTTATCCTCAAATATTGCCTCTCTTATAAGTTATGTTGCAATTTATGGGGTTACTACAATTCTTAATTATCATTTTCAATATATATGTGGATATACAAGTCAAATGACAGGTATAATATTAGTAGCCACACCTTTAACTCAATCAATTATAACTCCACAATCAGGTAAACTATCAGATAAGGTTAATCCTCAAAAACTTGCAGCATTTGGTATGGGACTTGTAACATTAGCATTATTCATATTAACTTTCCTCAATAAAAATACTCCATTATGGATTGTTATAATTGCAATGCTATTACAAGGGGCAGGTTTCGGAATATTCAGCTCACCAAATACTAATACTATAATGAGTAGTGTACCAATTGAAAGTACTGGTATGGCTTCTGCAAGTGTTTCTACAATGCGTGTTATAGGTCAAACAATGGCTATGGGATTATTAACTGTAATATTTGCATTTGTAATTGGGGATGTTGTAATAAGTCCAAAAGTCTATTCTGGTTTAGGGTTAAGCTGTCATTATGCACTAGTAATTGCATGTATCTTAGCAGGTATAAGTGTTTTAATATCATTAGTAGGTATGAAATCTAATGATAAATTAAAATACTAAAAAAAGTATAAGTTAAAATTAATCTTTTATGGGATGTTTATTAAAATGGAAAAAGATAAAAAAATAGGAATATATGCACTTTTAGCTTCTTGTTTAGGTGTGTTTTATGGATCATACAGTGCTAATGTTGCAAGTGTAGCATTACCTAAAATGGCATTAGCTTTCGGATTAAATAACATCCTCCAAAATTGGGTATCTTTATCATTTATCTTAACAATGGCAGTATTTACAGTACCATTAGGAAAAATTTGTGGAAAATATGGTGTTAAAAAAACATTCATCTACTCCTGCATACTCTTCCTTGTTGGTACAATAGGAACAGCATTATCTAATTCAGCAATACTCTTATTTGCTTTTCGGATACTATCAGGAATTGGTGCTGCAGGCTTATCAGTTGACACACCATTAATAATTGCAGAGGTAGTATCACCTGAAAACAGGGGTAAAGCTTTCGGTATTAATCTTGCATGTGTATATTTAGGAATTGCCTTAGCACCATTTTTAGGTGGGGTTTTAATTTATGATTTTGGTTGGCAAAGCATTTTCTGGGTAATGGTACCATTTGTATTACTCAATATCATAGTCCTCTTATTAATTCCAAATGATTGGTATGAAGGAGTAAATGATATATTTGATTGGAAAGGATCCATAGTCTTCGCCATGGGAATAATAATGTTTATATATGGATTTTCAAATATCACTTCACCAATAGGTTTAATACTAGCAATTATAGGTGTAGTTTTACTAATTTTGTTTATAAAAACTGAATTAAAAGTACCTGATCCTATCCTTAAAATGAGTTTATACAAGAATAAAAGATTCCTATCAAGTAATCTAGCTTCCCTATTAAGTTATGTAGCAACTTTTGCTGTTACAACAATTTTATCTTATTATCTTCAATATATTATGGGTTGGAATACAGCACAAACTGGTTTGCTTGTTGCAATCTCACCAGTACTTATGGCGGTCTCATCACCACTTGCAGGTTACTTGTCAGATAAAGTGGATCCTCAAAAATTAACAACTTTAGGTATGGGACTTGTTACAATTGGATTATTTATTTTAATATTCTTAAATAAAAATATTCCAGTACCAGTTTTAGTATTATCATTATGTTTCCAAGGTATAGGTTATGGAATCTTTGCATCACCTAATAATAATACTATAATGAGCAGTGTTCCAGCAGAAGATACTCCTATGGCTTCATCTTCCCTTGCTACAATGTGTGTTATGGGTGAAACTATTAGTATGACAGTTTTCACTGTTATTTGCGCAATTATTATGGGAGATGTTGTTATTGCAGTTGCTAATTTCCCAGAATTAATTTTCTCTATCAAAATCACATTTATAATTGTTACAATTATTAGTATACTAGCTGCTTATGCTTCTTATATTGGTGTTAAATCTAAAGATAAATTAATACAATCATAAACTTTTAAGGCTTTATACTTTTGTTTATATAAATGAAACAAATTTTCTTTTTAAAAATGGAAAAATATTATGGAAAATCAATTAAAACAAGATATAATAATAATAGCAGCAGCATCACTTGCTGCACTACACGGAGCATACATTGGAAATGTAACACCTATAGCATTACCTCAAATGGCAACTGTATTTGGTTTAAGTAATATAATGCAAAATTGGGTAACAAACATATTCCTTTTAACAATGGCAATTTTCGCCATACCATTTGGAAAACTATGTGGAAAATATGGAATTAAAAAAACATTCCTATGGTCATTAATCTTAATGCTAATCGGAACAATAGGAACACCACTATCAAATACTATACCCTTATTATTTTTATTTAGAATAATTCAAGGAATAGGTGGGGCGGGATTATGTGTAGACACAATACTTATGATAACTGAAGCAATAACAACAACAAATAGGGGACAAGCATTAGGAATAAATGTTAGTTGTGTTTATATTGGAATAGCATTAGCACCAGTAATAGGAGGAATATTAACCTACCACTATGGATGGGCAAGTATTTTTTGGATAATGGTACCTGTAATGATTATAAACATAATACTATTACTATTTATTAAAGACGAATGGATTAAAGGAGCAAATGAAAAATTTGACTGGAAAGGATCAACAATATTTGCAGTAGGAATACTACTCTTAATTTATGGATTCTCAACACTTAACACAATCCAAGGATTAATAATTACACTAATTGGTATAATACTCTTAATACTATTTGCTAAAATGGAAATAAACACCAATCAACCAGCATTTGATATTAATTTATACAAAAACAAGAAATTCTTATCATCAAATCTAGCTAGTATACTAAGTTATATTGCAACATTTGTAGTATCAACTATACTTAACTATAACTTACAATACATTAGAGGATTCAACACAGAAATAACTGGATTATTATTAATAGTAACACCATTAATGATGGCAATTGTATCACCATTCTCTGGAAAACTCTCAGATAAATTTGATCCACAAAAAATATCAGCAATTGGAATGGGAATAGTTACAATAGGATTATTATTAATAATACCATTAAATAAAACAACCCCATTATATGTTATTATAATTTCAATGTTTTTACAAGGGATAGGTTATGGATTATTCGCATCACCTAATGTTAACACAATAATGAGTAGTGTGCCTCCAAAAGATACGCCTATGGCATCATCAGCTGTAGCAACAATGAGAATAATAGGGCAAACTGCAAGTGTAGGTATTTTAACAACAATATTTGCATTAATTATGGGTAATGTTATTATAAAACCATCAAATTTTCCAGGTTTAATCTTTAGTTCCCAAATAACCTTACTAATTACTACAATAATAAGTATTTTATGTGTATTAATGTGTTTAATAGGTTATAAATCTGGGGATAAATTATTTACAGATTCTAAAAGAATTGATAAATAAAATTATTATTTTAATCCTTTTTTACTAATTTTTTCTGTTAAGATTAAATAGAAAAACTTATTAATATTTTTTTTTAGATACTAAATTATAATAATATGAAAAACTGTTATTTAATGTTCTTAAGTATTAAAACAATTATAATAAATTGGATTTTTTAAATTTAAAAACATTAGAAGCCTTTAAAAAAAGGATTAATAAACTATATTTAATATAAAAGGATTTGATTAAACTATGATTTTAGTTGAAGGAACCGTTAATGGGAAAAAATATACAGAACCCTTCTCAAAAGGAGTATTATCCCGTTCATTAACTCGTGCAGAAGTAGGGCCTAACCGAGCATATGCTATGGCTGCAATAATAGAATCCAAGTTAAAAGAAAATAATATAACTAAAATATCTGTTGATGAATTAGTTGAATATATAGTTACAGAATTAAAGAAAGAAAATCCTTTAATAGCAGAGAAATATATAAACTGGAGACGAATAAGACAAAGCCAAGAACCATTAATAATCCTAATTGGTGGAGCATCAGGTGTAGGGACATCATCAATAGCATTTGAAATAGCAAACCGTTTAGGGATAAAAAATATGGTTAGTACAGATATGATACGTGAAGTAATGCGTAAAATAGTCTCCAAAGAATTAAGTCCTGTAATACATGAATCTAGTTACACAGCATGTAATGTGCTACGTGTACCCCCACCACCAGAATATGATGCAATAATCGTAGGATATAAAAGTCACGTGGAAACCGTAAGTGTAGGAGTAGAAGCTGTAATAGAGCGAGCACTTAAAGAAGGAATTAGTATAATTATAGAAGGAGTACATATTGTTCCAGGTTTCATACGAGAAGACTTAATGGAAAAAGATAATGTTGTAATGTTCACATTATCCTTAAGTAATGAAAAAATGCACAAAGGAAGATTCTACTCTAGATGTAGGCAAACATGGGCTAGAAGACCATTACAAAGATATTTAGAACATTTCAATGCAATTCGTAAAACTCAAAATTATATTGTATCACAAGCTAAAACCTATGATGTTCCTGTAATTGAGAACATTGATGTAATCACAACAATTGATTCAATAATAAAGTATATTACTAAAACATATGGAGGAGAAAAAAATGTTGGAAAACAAGAAAGTTAAGGATTTAATGACAAGGGATGTGTTTACAACCACACCTGATGAGGAGGTTGTATTTGCATTTGAAAAACTGATGAAAATGAAGATCAGTGCAATGCCTGTAGTTGAAGATGATAAAATGGTAGGAATTGTATCTGCAACTGATTTAGGACACAATCTTATTTTAGATAACTATCAATTAGGAACCCTTGTTAATGAGGTTATGGTAACTGATGTTGCTTTTGTCTCACCTGATGATGATTTAGTAGAGGCAATTTGTTTAATGAATGATAAAGCCCCTCATAGTGATATTATTAATCAGTTACCTGTTATGGAAAATGAGAAAATTGTTGGTATTATATCTGATGGTGATATAATTAAAGCAATTAAAGAAGATTTATAATATAAAATCATTTGTTTAAATGGTTTAAATTTTTTTTAATTTTATTTTCAATTAATATTTCCTTTTTTTACTAACATTTATATATGATTAAAGACTTAAATTAGTATTGGCTAGACTGGAGGGTTAGGGGTCCTTTGTAAGCACAAATCCCCTTGGGTGCGGTCGAAGTTCAAAAGGCGGCATTTGGATGCTATGCTGGCCTTAGAAGCTAATATAGAAGTCTCGTCCTGCAGGATCAGTGGTTATGGGATTTATGCTGGAGGGCATAAGTTAATCATATTTATTGTGGGAATGTGTCAGGCCTGGAAAGGAGCAGCTCTACTGTTGACATCTGATGCTTGTAGAACCGCGAGGTGGAGTTAGCTTTTAAGATAACCAACATCGTTGAATTATGTCCACTTTTGAACATGCCATTTTTTTATAAAAAAATAGTAAAAATGTAAAACTTTATATATATTCAAATACAAAATACAAATTGTATGAATATCTAATTTAATAAAACATGTTTTTATTAAATAAAAAGATTAACTTTTTTTAAAATACAAATGTCGGGATGGCCCAGCTTGGTACGGCGTCGGACTGCTAATCCGATGATCCCATGGATCACACGGGTTCAAATCCCGTTCCCGGCGTTTCTTTACTTATTCTAAAATTATAACTTAATACAAAATAAACACTAATTCTAACTAAATTTTTCTTAAAAATTAATTAAACAAAAAATGAGAAAAAAAATAAGGAAAGATTTAATTTTTTTTATTCATCAATAGGTTGCTCATGATCATATTCTAAACCTAAAGGACAAGTATGACAAGTAACACCTTCAATAAGATCCACCTTATCATCTACTTTATTTTGAACAAGATGCGCAATCTTATGAGCCTCATTTAAACTTAAATCAGGATCAAGTGAAACATGTAAAGTAGCAGTTGCATAAGCACCTAAATAATTCACACGAATATCATGAACACCATAAACACCAGGAACACTTTCAGCAGTATCATGAATCTCTTGAATTAACTCTTCTGAAGGAACTTTACCCATAATATTATTAATATTATCCCTACCTACTTTAAATGCAGTGTAAAGAATTATAACACCAATAATTAAACCAACCACTGGATCAATAATAGGGTAACCTAAATTAGCAACAATAACACCAATTAATATTGCAAGACTGTTAAAAAGATCAGTTCTTTGATGATGACCATCTGCAACTATAGCTGGACTATTAATACTTGTACCAATCTTAATTATTTGATGACTAATAAGAAGATTAATAATTAAACCAACTATTGCCATTCCTGCAGCTAAAAGTGTAGGGGTTGTAATTTCCCCTCCAAAGAATAATTTAATAATTGCAGATCGTAATATTTCAAATGAAACCAAACAAAGGAATATAACAATTACAAGTCCACTAATAGCTTCAGCTCGACCATGACCAAGAGGATGCTCTGCATCTGCAGGTTTTTGACCTACCTCAAATCCGAGAAAAGCTATTATACTAGTTGCAACATCAGATAATGTATGTGCTCCTTCAGTTATTAAAGCAAAACTTCCACTATTTACCCCTACAAGTATATTGAATATAGTTAAGAAAACATTCCCTATTATAGCTATAAATACAGCTTTTCTTCCTTCTTTATGTCTTAATATATTTGCCATTTTCTAAAAAACACCAACCCATAACCAATTTTTTTTATATTGTTTCTAATATGTCCATTGCTTTTTCAATATTCTCATAACTATTAGCATAACTCATCCGAACATGTTTTTTGCCAGTTGGTCCAAATGCTTTACCTAATACACAGATTACTCCTTTATCCATTGCAGTTTTAACAAACTCTTCTGGCTTATTAATTCTTGGGAAAGCATAAAATGCTCCTTCACAATCAGGTGTTTCATAACCCATATCATTTAAACGTTTAACAATAAGATTTTTACGTCTTTCAAACTCCTTAACCATACTTTTAACAGAGTTTTGTGGTCCAGTTAAAGCTTCATATGCACCTTTCTGTGCAATACTACTAGCACATGCAATATTATATTGATGAACTTTTAATAATTCCTCAGTAATATCTGAGGGTGAGCTCATGTATCCAATTCTTAAACCTGTCATTGCATAAGTTTTACTAAAACCATTAAGTGTTATAACATTATCAGTGTAAGCTCCTGGAGAATAATGTTTATTGTCTCCGTAAATGATTTTTTCATAAATTTCATCACTTATAATCATGAAATCATGATCTTCTGCAAGTTCACAAATACCTTTAATATCTTTTTTATCTATAACTGCTCCTGTTGGATTACATGGACTATTAATTATTATAGCCTTAGTATTTGGACTTATTAATTCATTTACACTGTCTGCTTTTAATTTAAAATCATCCTCTAATGGTGTGCTTACGGGTATGGGATTTGCCTCAGCAAGTCTTATAATTGCATCGTAAGATAAGAATCCAGGGTCTTGTATTAATACATTGTCACCTTTTTCAAATAATGCTTGTGCACAATCATATAATGCTTCACTAGCTCCACTAGTTACTATAACATTATCAGGTGTAGTGGTGATTTTATTGTCTTTTTGGAATTTTTCACAAATCTTTAAACGTAAATCCTCAAAACCTTTATTTGGAGTGTAATGTGTATAATCCTTATTTATGGCTTGTTTCATTGATTCTTTAATATTTCTTGGTACTGGAAAGTCAGGTTCACCTATTCCAAGATTTATTGCATCTGGATTTGTTGCTTCAAACATTTTACGTATTTGACTTAATTCTATTGATTCTACTCTTTTTGCAGGTTTAACCATAAATTTAATACACTCCTTTAGTTTTTTTAATTTTCCTTAATTCTGGTTTGCATGGTCCACAATTATAGCAACCGTCTTGTTCACACCATGGTGTTAATTCATTATTTAATATTTTATTATATTCCTCTTTTAAGAATTCTTTATTTGCACGTACATTTATATTATCCCATGGTAAGTTATCATTTAATTCATAGGATGGTATATTGTTTAACCAATCTTGGGTACTGAGTTTCACGATTAATGATTGTTCTAGGAGTTTGCCTGTGTTATGGTCTCCGCATGCTAAGATGTATTGGATTAAACCCATTCGTGCACTGCTAAATTTAATATTAAGGTGTCCTAACTCTTTTTTTAAGTGTTTTATTTTTTTCTTATTGGATTTCATATCATAAGGATACCATTGAAGTGGTGTGTGAGGTTTTGGAATTACAGGGTTAATACTGAAACTCATCCTACCTGTAGAATTATCACTTCCAGATGTGATATTATCACTACTTACTGTTTTATTTTTAATTTTCTTAGGCAAGTTATTGATTTTTTTAATGTATCCTATTAACTCTTCAATATCTTCATCAGTTTCTGTAGGTAAACCTATTAAAAAATAGAATTTTAAGTTAAAACCTAAACTAAGAGCATCACTAACAAGATTAAAAATCTCCTCATCACTAATATCCTTATTCATCCTGACTCTCAGTCGATAAATACTCTCAGGCGCAATAGTCAAAGTCTTTAAACCACTACGCTTCAAACTAACAAGAATATTATGAGTAATAGATTCAATACGCATACTAGGAACACTAATCTCAAAACCCCTACTTTCTAACTCTCCTATTAAATCTTCAATATGAGAATAATCACTAACAGCTGCACCAATAAAAGCAACCCGATTTAAACCATACTGATTCTTAACATTTTCACAATACTCAACAAGACTCTTAACACTACGCTCCCTTTGAGGCCTATACAAGTAACTACTCATACAAAACCTACAACCACGACTACAACCACGACTAATATTTAAAAGTATAGCCTCACCAAAAACAGGACTAAAATCAGGATTATCAGTCTCAGTAATAATAGGATTCCGGGAATAATAAGCCTGATTCATATTATCAACAATCTCTAAATCCACACTACCCTCACTAATTCCTGGAAGATAAACACCACTAATTTTACTTAAACTCTCTAATTGACTATGAGGATTAACCATAAATGCAAAACGATTAAAAACCTTATCTAAGATTTCTTCACCTTCACCAATAATGAAAATATCAATATAATCACTTAAAACACTAGGATTACTACTAGCACAAGGACCACCAGCCATAATAATTGGAAAATTATCCCCACGATCCTCACGTCTTAAAGGTATACCAGCATCATCCAACATTTTAAGAACATTAAAATAATCCTCCTCATACTGCAGGCTGAAAGCTATAACATCAAAATCATGTAAAGGACTACCAGTCTCAATACTACGTGTAAAAGGCATCACCACACGTTCACAATACATATCAATACGATCATTTAACATTCCATAAACAATTTGATACCCAAGATTACTCATAGCAGTCTTATAATCATTAGGATAAGTAAGAGCAACCCTTACATCCACTTGCATTGGATTTTTTTCAAAAAAATTCTTCTCATATAACATAAAAAATTACTACACTAAAATTTGTTTTCTAAAAAAGTAGGATTTAAAAAAAAGTTAAAAAAAAATAAAGGGAAAAAATAAGATTATAAAAATAAATGTTTTATTTTAATTGATATAAGAAGCCATGTTTCCCTTTAAGACTAATTAAACCAATAAAATTTGCATTTAATAAGTTTTCAATAAAATCCACATCTTCATCATTAACTTCAATATCCTTTATATCATGCTCAGAGTATAAAAAAATATTATTATCACCATAAAATTCATAACCAAATCTTCTAATATAATCATATTTCTGATTAATATACTCCTTAAGTTTAGATTCAGCATCACTATCTAGCTTATTCATAAATAAAACATTCTCCCTAAAAAAGTTAAATCCTATTTAATTAATATATCATTACCTAAAATATTTTTTTAAAATTATAATTATTTATATTATTAGATTCTCATTATATTAAAAATTATTCATAAAAAAAATAGTAGTTAAGGGGGAAAATGTTTCATTTTCCTTTAAATTTTAATTAATATCCGTTACAATATGAGCACTTTCAACACCATTTACAGTACCATTTTTAACAGTACAATTAAATGGTTCAGTCCAATTACCCTTATTAACTTTATATAACTTATAAACAGTTTCCCTACTAGTAAAATAATAAGTTTGCCCATCATTACTATTCAAACTAGCAATATAAACACCATTATTATTCTCCTTAATTACATGGATACCATTACCAACTTCACTAGATGGAGTAACCGTCATATCATGAGGTAAATCCGGATTATTATTAACACTACTGGTGTCAGTTGTCTCTGCTTCTTCGTGAGGTATAACTACACTTAAAAACAATGCAGATATAGCAATCACAATACAAATAACAATTATAGGCCCTACTAATTTTCTCATATTACCATTTCACTATAATAAATAAAATATTTTATAAAATATAATTTCATCATTTCACACAATTAAGATATAACCTTTATGTAACTCATTAGGATACCCTAACCTTTTAAACTGTTCAATTTCACTCTCATGTTTACGTTCCCGCTCAAGCATATGATTAACATGACAATAAGATAAATGAATCTTATCCTCACTAATACTATTAATTTTAATAAAACTAGACTCATCCACCTTATCAAAACTAAAAGGAACACTTAACACATCACCCTCACTTAAACTACCACTCTTATACTTATCCAATATATCCTCTGAGGTAATAGTAAATTGCTTAATCTCATCATCCAATTTATCCTCTAAATAAAATTGTTGAAATAAATTAAACTCCACTTCCTCATCTTCTTTAATAACCATTATCTTATCCCACAAGCTCCTACTACTTTATTAAAAGATTTATATCCTGTTTTTTTTATCTCACTAAAAAAAAATTTCACAACCCTTTAAAAAAAAGATTTTTATAAACTTACAATATTTTCAATTTATAAATTTTTTTCCAAAAAAAATATTAGGGTTCTTTATAAAAAATTATATGTAACTTTTTAATAAATATAATTATCTAAAACCATAATTGTTAAGACATTATAGGACAAAAATTTTCATGAAAAACAAATCAATAAACAATTACAATTCAAACATAAACCTTACAAAACATCCCAAAGTCAAAGGTTTAAAAGTATACGATGGAATAAACAACTTCTCAATAAGCTGGTTAAACAAACTAGGATACTGCGAATACCAATTATACCTAGAACACCTAAAAGGAGTCACAGCTCCAGACACAAAATCCATGAAAAAAGGAACACAAGAACATCAAAAATTAGAAGACAACTTCAAAGCACACGCAACACCAGCAACACTAGAAGAAACAATAGAAATAAGTCATGAAGAAAAAACCATCACCCGTGAAATGTTCATAATAAGTAAAAAATATGGAATAAGAGGATTCATAGATGAAATATGGATGACACCAGAAAACATAGTCATAATCGATGATAAACCAGGAAAACGTGCATACAAATCACAAATAGATCAAATACGAGCATACTGCCTAGCATTCAAAGACACAACAAAAGATTCAAGACCCATCATAGGAGCACTAAGACAAAGAGGAACACCAAACATATTCTACAAAGAAAACTTCGATGAAACCAACCAATACAATATAGAACAAACCATAAAAAGAATGCACAGCCTACTAAAAGGTGAAAAACCATTCATGCACACAAAAAATCCAAACAAATGCAAAAGCTGCAGATTCAACACACAATGTCAATACTCATCAAAGGGAGAAAAAGTATAATGAATACACTAATAGAAAAAGAAAACAACAACGTAGAACAAGTCTTATTATACAGTAAACCTGCAAAATATGAGGAAACACAAGAAGACAACCCTAAAAAAACAGTTTTAAAACTTGATAGTGAATTGAAAGATTTCCTAAAAAAATTATCAGAACACACACTTGGAGAAAACATACCATTTATAAACATCACACCAAACAATACCTCAATAAAAACATGGATAAGTAACCTAAAAAACACATACCCACAACCATACCCTCGTGATGTAAACGACTTACTAAACACATTCCGTGAATCCTTAAACTCCAGCAGCAAACAATCCAAATACAACGTATGCTTAATCCTATATAAAGACTTAATAATCCTATACCATACTAAACAAACAGAAAACCTCCTAGATTATGATTCCATCTTTCGTGCAGGAATAATAAAAACCATAAACAACCGAATACTATTCTCCTCATATGAAAAAAACAGAAAATGGAGTAAAGGACATGCCAAATTCTGGGGAATACACTTAGAAAACCTCAAATGGTCCAACATAAGTGACATAATACTTCAAATAAAACTTGAAAACTTCCAATACCCACTACACTTACCCCTTGAAAATAATGAAATCAAAAACATGATCCTAGAAGAAAACATAAAATCCGATGCAACCATCCAAATAGGAACACAAACAGGGATAATAAACAAAATCAACCTCTACGGTAAAAACTTAACATTCAATGAATTCTACCAATACTACATTGATGAAACACAAGAACTAAACAAACACACAGAATTTTACAACACTTTAATACCTATAACACCAACACTAGACAATTACACCCATAATAAAACCAGTAAAACCTATATTGAGGATGAAAAATATATTTACAAAAACAAAATTAGTAAAGAAAACCGTATACACACAAAAAATCATAACAAATACACTCTAACATTTACAACAAGCAAATATCCAGGAATCAAACCAAATCCTGCATTCTTAAAACAAATTTATGAATCCATATTTACTGAAAAAAATTTAAACTTAATCCATGTAGGAGAAGCTAAATCCTCAACACCCCTTGAAATTGGAAACCTAAAAATTTACAATCAAATAAAAATAGATCCAGAATTTAAGGACACAACCAAATACTTAATAAAATTAATACAAAAAATCAATCCAGAAAACCAAACAATCCTAAAAGATTACTACTTAACATACTTAAATGAAAACTTAAAAAATCATAACCTAGAAACACTATTTACAAGTTTACAAACACAAATTACTAAAACAAATTTAGAAAAAGAATTTGAAAATAAAAAATTAGAAAAAAACAAGTATGTTAAATATGAATCCCAAGATGCAATAAACACAAAACCACAAGAATTTGCAAAAACCATAAAAAAACATGTTAAAAAATCCATAAAAAAAGACAAACTACTAAAATATGCAATAATATACGGAATAGAAAAAAACGGACACATCAAACTAACACAAAACTACAACCCCCAACACTTAAAATTAGTGGAAAAAGAAACAAACAAATTATTACAAGAAGACCAATTAGAAGTAACAACTAATATAAGAGAAATCAAAACAGAAAAAGGAACAATAATAATAGTATACATACTTCCAACAATAATTTAAAGAATTTTTAAAAAACTATAAATAATTTTAAAACATATATTTAATATAATATTTTTTTGTAAGTGGTGGTTTGTATGTCAGATTTATTTAAATGGTTAAAATTGGATTTTGAGTTTGTTAAAAATCCAATTGATTTATTATTATTTCGTTTGGGATTTAAAAATGAAATATTGCTTAAATCTAAAAAATTAGGAAATTTTCAATTAATGGATAATGAAAATAAAATAACTTCAATCGGACTTTTTTTAGATCTTCAAAAATCAGAAAAATTAAATGAAAATAAAGAAAATTTAATAAAATTTAATAAAATTTTTCAATGCTTTATTTAAAAATGAAAATTCTATTAATTTAAATGGAATAAATTATTTGAATAATAAAGAAATATCTATTTTAAAAGAATCTTTTTTGGGTGAAGGTAACTCCCCATTTTCTTCTGATTTAAAAGATAAAATCATTGTAGATATAGGTGGAAATATAGGGGATACTGCTTTACAATTTGCAAAACAAGGAGCCGAAGTATACTCATTTGAACCAGTCCCCCCTATTTATGATATTGCATTAAAAAATATAGATTTAAATCCTGATTTAAAAGATAAAATACATTTTTATAACTATGCAATTTCTAATAAAAAAGGTGAAATAGATATAGCTTATGGTGGTGAAGGAACTAGTGCCGGTTCTTCAACTTATTCAAAAAAAGGGAAAGTTTATAAAGTGAATACAATTACTCTAAAAGATATTTTATCCAATTTATGTCCTAATGTTGATTTGCTTCAAATGGATTGTGAAGGATCAGAATATGACATTATTCCAAATTCTAATTTATCTATGTTTAAAGAAATTATTATTGAATATCATCAATTCATTACAGGTATTGATTATCATGTTTTGTTAGAAAATTTAGAAAAACAAGGTTTTATTATTGATGAAATTTTTCCATGTCCTGGAGAAATATTTTCAATTAATCAGGTTGGAATTATTAGAGCAATAAATAAAAATATTTAATATTTTTTCATTATTAATTCTAAATTTTTCCAACTAATTTAAATATAATATAAAACAATATAATATTATTATATAAAAAATGATGAGAATTTTATTAAAACTTATTTTTTATTATTTATAAAAATTTTATTATTAAAAAACTTATTTTTACAAGATAATAATTTAAACTATTTTTTAATTTAAAACATAATTTTTTTAAAGAACAAACTTAAATAATATAAGGAAAACAGATTTTTATGACAATAAAAGATTTTAACGATTTCGAAATGAATGACAATTTGAAAAGAGCGGTAAAAAAGATGGGATTTGAAGAACCAAGTCCAATACAATCTTTAGCAATACCAGAAGCATTAAATGGTAGAGATGTAGTGGGACAATCCCAAACAGGTACAGGTAAAACTGTAGCATTTGGAATACCAGTACTTGAAAAAATTTACATACCAGATAAATCACCACAAGCAATAATAATTTGCCCTACTAGGGAATTAAGCATACAAGTAGCAACAGAACTTGGAAAATTATCTCAATGTATGGAAAAATTACACATATTACCAGTATATGGTGGACAACCAATAGGAAGACAAATAAGAGTACTTAAAAAAGGAGTGCATATAATTATAGGTACACCTGGAAGAATAATGGATCATATAAGAAGAAAAACATTAGATCTCTCAGGAATAGAAACTGTAGTATTAGATGAAGCAGATGAAATGTTAGATATGGGGTTCCGTGAAGATATAGAAACAATCCTTCGATACACTCCTAAAAAAAGACAAACACTTCTTTTCAGTGCAACCTTCCCAAAGGCAATAAAAAAATTAACTAAAAAATACCAACGAAACCCAGAACACTTAAAAGTAGCACAACACGAATTAACCGTACCAGAAATAGATCAATTCTACTTTGAAGTAAGAGAAAAAAACAAACTCGAAACATTATCAAGATTATTAGATGTATATGACCTTGACTTATCCTTAATATTCTGTAACACTAAAAAAAGAGTAGACAGATTAGTCAGAGACTTAAAAAGTAGAGGATACAGTGTTGAAGGAATACACGGGGACATGAAACAATCCCATCGTGACAGAGTAATGGGTCAATTCCGTAATGGTAAAATCGAAATACTTGTAGCAACAGATGTAGCAGCAAGAGGAATAGATGTACCTAACGTAGAAGCAGTATTCAACTATGATGTACCAAACGATAATGAATACTACGTACACCGTATAGGAAGAACAGGAAGAGCAGGAAAAGCAGGATATGCATTTACATTTGTTGCTGGAAAAGAAATTTATAAATTAAGAGATATTCAAAGATACACTAAAACCAAGATAAAACAACAAAAAGCTCCATCCTATAAAGATATGGAAATAATGAAAACCAATCTTTTAATAGATCAAATCAAAGAAACAATAGAAGAAGAAAACTTAGATAAATATATTCACACTATTGAAGAATTAATCGAAGAAGACTATAATTCAATAGACATTGCAGCAGCATTACTTAAATTCGCAAAAGAATAAAAAATAATTTTCTTTTGCTTATAAATATTTAGAAAATAAAAATAATTTTAAAGGTTTATAATTAAAATTTTTTTTTTTTTAAACCTTTTTATAACATACTCTTTTTTTATAATTTAGCATCAACAATATTGTATTTAACATCATTATCTTCTAATGTTTTAACAATATTTTTACTCATATTACCAACAGTTAAAAGTAGAGTGTTTAAACCTTTTCTACTGCAACTTACACAAGATTGAGAAGCTGCAAATTCAATATCAACAGGAATACCTAATTGTTTAGCTACTACATGGCTGATAGTTCCAACTACAGCAATTTTATCTAAACTTTTAAGACCCCACTCAGTATAAGTCTCATTATAAATTTCATCAATTAATTTAAAATTAGCCTTCTTGGATCCGCCTTGTTTAATAGTGGGAAGTGCAATAATTAAAACTTGACCTAATTCTACATTTATAAGACCAGTTAACTGGTTTAACGCTACATCAAAACCTGATTCTGCATCACTTATTGCTTCAGCTTGAGCATCATGTTTTTCATGATTTGCATATAATAAACCATTATCCATATATAATCCTACTTTATCTCCTTTTTTTATAGGTTCTGTTGCTATTGCAGGCCATATGGACTTATAATAATTCATTATTTCTAATGTTTCATCACTATATTTACGTAGGGCTATTGCATCTTTTTTAACTTTAGATATACCTTTTTGTGTTATAGTATATGGGGAACGACCATCCTCTGAGGATACATAACCTTCTTCGATTAATGTTTTAAGATTTTCTGATACTGCTTGAATAGTTATTCCTAAGCGTTCTGCTAAATCTTTTTGTTTAAGGTTAGGTTCATTTTTACTTATTTCACTTAAAATTTGAAAATGAGTCATTTCTCCTCTTTTTTTAAAAATCTTCATAAAACATTAACCTCCGTAATGAAATAAAATATTATTTTTTTTATACATCTAATTTTCCTTCAAGTTTTTGATTAAATAAATTTAAGAATTCATCTTTCTTATCATATGGGATGTATGCTCCACAAGCTACACTGTGTCCTCCACCATTTCCACCAAGACTTTGAGACACTTCACGAATAATGTTTCCAAAGTGTATTCCATCATAAGCAAGTAACCTAGAACATCTAAGACTTACTTTCCAATCTTGATTATCCTTGCTAATTTGTGTAAATCCTATCATTGGTTTTCTCCAGTTACCATAACTTAAAATCATCCCAGCAACTGTACCTACTATCTCACTTTTAATACCCGAACCGTTAAAGTATTGTAGGTTTTCCATTTCAACTATCTTATTTTCTTTGGTGACTTTTTCAATACTTTGACGTAAGTTCATTTTATGAGTTTTTGATACAACTTCAAGTGCATCAAGTGCATCACTACGATTACCTTTCAAGATTTCACATGCAACACCATACTCCTGATTACGACCACAAGCATTCATAGCAGTAGAAAACTCACTAGCATCCCGAAGGAAAGTATGATTATCCTCATACAAGAAATCATAACTATCAGCAGAAACAAGTTTAGGAATATACTTCACATAACGCTCAGGAACCACCTTACTCATCATACGAACCAACTCACTAAACAACTCACCCTTCTCCATATTACTTAAATCACATAGAGTACGTTGTCTGCCATCATCAGTTTTATGAGGAATACCTAATTCATCTAAAACAGCAATAGCTTCATTACGATTATTAGTAATAGGTAAATTCACATCACTAAAATAAGCCATAGCTACAAATAAAGGACGAGTTTCACGACCATACAAACACAAATCACTATTACACTTCACATAACCTGAATCAACACTATCCTTAAGTATAATCCTATTTAACCCTACAAGCTTACCAGTTTTACTATTCTGCATATCACCAACAGCACTTAAAACCCCAATCCAACTCAAATCCTTATAACCAAAGGTTCTAGCTAGAAAATAAGATAAACCTCCACCTGAAACATTATCAGAACCATCAATACCATAAAACATAGGATTAACTTCTAAATAAGTATAATCCACACCATCATTATAATCTATATCCCTAAGTGGGGGGTGATGATCTAAAATAAGAATCTTAGAATCATCTTTTGCATTTTTATCAACTGGTTGACCACTACCAAGATCACTAAAAATAGTTAAATCATGATTAATACTTAAATCCTCTAATTTATCTAAGTTAACAAAATCCAAGTCATGTTTCTTACCTAACCTATCAAGCACGGTACTGATAATAGCACCAGCACACATACCATCACAATCAATATGACTATAAACCTGAATACTATCAGATTCAAGAATTAACCTTTTAGCTTTCTCATACTTCTCCTGCATCCCTGCAGGTAAACTCATATTATCCATAAAAATCTTTCAAAAATAATAAATTTTATCTTTTTTTGTTTTGTTTATGATTACGTAAAACCTTAATCTCTTCACTAATAGCAATAAGAATATTCTTCTTAGGAATAGGAGTTTCAACAAAAACCCTACCACTATTATTATACCACTCACCAGGATAAGAAGCATCTGCTTCCATCTCAGGATTAAACTTCAAATTCTTAGCCGCCTGATAAACCTCTTTAAGCTTAGGACCAGCTACACCATTATCCAGTGAAACCTTACGACCTTCACCACGACTTTTATTACGATCTATATAAATTGGCCAAATCATTGTTGACATAAAAAAATCAATCCACCTTATAATAAATATTAATTATACTTTATTTAAACTAAAATATTTAAGTTTTTAATAAAACTTTAATAAAAAAGATTAAACAACGAGAAATAAAACCATTCTTATAAATTCCACTCATACTATTAACGATTTTATACAATTCCCCTTTTTCACTTTTACTTAAATCTGATTGTTTATACAAACTTATCCAATTAAGTAAGAAAGGATTAAGAATAACATTACTTTCTTTAAATTTAAAATCTCTACAAATCTCATTACAATGATAATAACTATCAAGAGAATCATAAACAAGAGAATAATTAATATTCTTAGTAATAGACTTATCATTATCCGTGTTTCTCATGTAATAATCATGAATAATTGTTTCATTTAAAAAAACAATACTATCAGTTAAAAAGAAACTTTTAACAACAAAATTCAAATCTTCACCAGAAATAAATGAGGGAAACTCTAAATTATTTTTTCTAATAAAACTAGTCCTATAAATTTTAGTCCAAATACTAGGTAAAATCTTAAAAAGTTCAGGATGATCCTTGATGTTTTTAATAAAAATTTTATCACTATTTAAATTCTTTAATTTACCATAAATTAAACGACTAAAAAAATGTCTCCAAAAAAAACCAATAATCCCAGTTAAATTAACACCATCAACTAAATCATCCTCATACTCATTAATATGGTCAGTGTATGGGGAGTATGATTTTAAAATAAGTTTTTCTTCTGGATAAATTCTACGATATCTTGCAAAAGCAATATCAATATCCTTATTACTAACAGCATTATATAATGTTTCACATGCCTTTTCATGGAATTTATCATCAGAATCTAAAAACATTACATATTCTCCAGTAACATGTTTTAAACCAACATTACGGGGACCATAAGCAGCACCAATATTCTCTTTAAGTTCAATAACCTTAAAATTAGAATACACTCTACAGTATTCATTGATAATACTTAAACTATTATCCGTACTACAATCATCAACCATAATAACTTCAATATCACTTAAATTCATGGTTTGTTTTATAATAGAATCCAATGCAAAACTCAAATCTTTACTAGCATTAAAAACAGGCATCACAATACTAATCTTATAATTAAAACTCATTACAAAATAACCTTTTTTTTATAATTTTTGGAATAATAATTCCATCATATCCTTAACAGTATAAGTATCAGGATAAATACAATCCACATTAAAATCATCAAGAATCTTATAAGTAATAGGGCCAATACAAACAGTTAAAACACTACTACTCATCTTAGAAGCAAGTTCAACTTTCTCAACATCAGATGCAACACTAAATAAATTCTTAACAGTTAAAGGACTAGTAAAAGTAATAGCATCAACTTCATCATTTAAAATCTTACTAATTAAAACCTCAATTTTATGTGTATCCTCTGGAATAATACTTTTATAACTTTCTGCAAGCAATACATTAGCACCCATATTCTTTAATTCATTAGGTAAAATCTTACGAGCACTAAAAGTCCTAGGAATACCAACATTCAAACCATTCAAATCCATAGTACTAAAACATTCAAGTAAACCCTCAGCAGTATAATCCTCAGGAATAATATCAACAGGTAACTGATTTTCAATAGCAACCTCAGCAGTCTTATGACCAATAACTGCAATCTTACACTTACTATTTAAATTATCTAAAAAATCAGGATAAAAATTAAAAATACTATCAATACTAGTTGCAGAAGTAAAAATCAACCAATCCAAATCACTTGCATCAATCATTAACTTTTTTAAAGAAGAAGTATTTAATAAACAAAGCTCAAGAGTAGGAACAACTAAAGCAATCGCACCATTACCCTCAACAATATTAACAGCTTCACTCACACGATTCAACGGTCGAGTAATAGCAACAACTTTCTTTGAATCATTTTTATCCATAAAACTAAAACCTCACACAAATTTTTTAATTATTAATATTTTCTATTTTTCATAATATTTATTTAATAATGTCATGAACCAAAGCTTTATCCTCATCATCTAAAGTCTTAAAACCTAAAATACAAACATTATAAATAATAATTCCAACAATAATTCCAAACCACATATTTAAACCAGTAAAATCTAAAACAACAAACATCACAACACTAGCTAAAATAATCTTAAAAATATCCTTAAAAATACTTTTATCAGGACAATAAGGAGTATTCCTAACAACATAAACCATTAAAACACAAATAAGAATCTCACTTATAACAGTAGCTAAAGCAGCACCATGATAAGAAAATGATGGAATTAGTATTAGGTTTAAGCCAACATTGAAAAGTGCAGCAACACAGTAAATCTTTGTAACAGAAACTTCCTTATTAGAAGCATTCAATAAAGTACTAGCAGCACCATTAACAAACAAGAAACCAACAGTCCAAACAAGCACCTGCATAACAGGACCAGACATTATATAATCACTACCATAAATCAAAGTAACTAAAGGAGTAGCATACAAACTAATTCCTAAAGTAATAGGCATAATAATAAGTAACAAATATTTCACAGACTTCGTATAACTTAATTTAAGCAAATCATTAGATCCTTCAAACAATTTACTCATTAAAGGAAAAACTACAGCTTGATATACAGGGAAAAAAGTAGTTAAAACAGTAATTATCTTGTAAGAAGCATTATAAATACCAGTTGCATAATCACCACTTAAATAAGATAACATAACAGTATCTATAGAAAAATAAATAGTGTAAAAAAATCCAGTCAAAGCAAAAGGTATAGCTAATTTAACGGATTTTTTACTAAAATTATAATCTATTTTAAATTTAGGGACTGTAATATGTTTTAATATATTTTTGTAAGAATAACAAAGTAGTATTAAAAAACTTAAAGCATAAGAACATGCAATAAATATTAATCCTAATTTAAAAATAAATGTTATTAAAACAAGAATTAGTAACATTGAACTATAAATTATGTTTCCAATAGCAGGATATTTCATTTTTCCAAAAGCTTGAAATGCACCTTGAAGAAATACTCCCATAGACATAAAAGCAACTTCTAGAACAAAAATTAACGTAACTGTTGTACTTAAATAACTTTTACCCATTAAAATTAATATTATTAAACTTACAAACAATACAATGATTGAAAAAATAATTTTAAGAGGAATTAATTTACCTAAATACTCACTAACTAAATTAGTGTCACGTGAAATATCTCTAGTAGCATAAGTAGTAACTCCCAAATCTAAAAAAATATTAATTATTGTAGAAAATGATATTGCAAAGGATAATATTCCAAAATCACTAGCTCCAAGGTATCTAGCAATTAATATAGTCCAAACAAAAGCAAAAATACTAGTAATAACTTGAGATACCATCATCCAACTAGAATTTTTAAAAAGATTCTTCACTTCACTCATATAATAATTTCCTTAAAAAACTTTATAATACTTTAATAGATATATTAATATTATTATAATAAGTTAATGTTTTTCATAATCAAAAAATTAATTAAATAATATTAAGGAATTTATTTATCATGAGCAAAATTTTATTTTTAAATTTACCCTATAAATTTGATATAAGTAGAGCAAGCAGATGGCCAGAAAAAACAAAATCAGGAACATTATACTACCCTTACTGGCTAGCATATTGTGTAGGGGTCTGTCAAAAAGAAGGATTAAACTGTAAATTAATTGATTGTATAACACGAAAATATACTCAAGAAGACACAATACAGGAAGTCCAAAATTATAATCCTGATTATATAATGACAGAAATTACCACTGCTACATGTGAATATGATTATCAAACAATAAATAAAATCAAAAAAGAAAATCCAAATGTGAAAATTATTGTTGGAGGAACACATGCAACAATACTACCTGAACAAGTATTAAACGAATGTGAAGGAATAGATTATGTTGTAAGACAAGAATATGATTATACTGTGCCTGAAATAATACAAACTGAAGATATATCCAAAGTTTTAGGAGTATCTTATCGTGAAAATGGTGAAATTAAACACACATCAAATCGTCCACAATTAGAAAACCTTGATAAATTACCTTATGTAAGTAAAGTATATCAACAATTTTTGGATGTAAACGATTATGCATATGCATTTGCACAAAAACCAATGATACAAATAGTATCCTCAAGAGGCTGCCCAAACCATTGTAACTTCTGCTCATACCCCTCAACAATGGGAGGACGAAACTACCGAACACGAAGCATAAAAGATTTAGCAGATGAATTCGAGTACATATTAAAAGAAATGCCAGAAATCAAAGAAATATTCATAGAAGATGACACATTCACTGTAAATCAAGAAAGAGTACAAAACTTTTGTGATGAAATCATAAAAAGAAACATCAAACCTGTATGGTCATGTAACACAAGAGTAGACTTAACTTATGAAACAATGAAAAAAATGAAAGAAGCAGGATGCAGACTGCTTGTATGTGGATATGAATCAGGAAACCAAAAAGTATTAGATGAAACACATAAAGGAATAACACTAAAACAATCACAAGACTTTGCAAACAATGCAAGAAAACTAGACTTAAAAGTATTTGGATGTTTTATGATAGGCTTAACAGGAGATAACCTAAATACTATTAATGAAACATATGAATTTGCAAAAAAATTATACCCTGACATGTGTTTCTTCCAACAAGCAGTACCCTTCCCTGGAACAGGATTTTACAAATGGGCAAAAGAAAATGGGTACTTAATCACTGAAGATTACAGCAAATGGTTAAATGAAGATGGATATTTAAACTGCTTAGTAGACTATCCTTATGCAGATCATAAAGAAATAGAAAAATTGAGAGATAATTTAATGAGTAAATACTATTTCTCATTTGCATATATTGGAAAAACATTCTTAGCCAATCTTGATTGGACAGAATTTAAAAGAGTAGTGAGAGGAGGAACACAATACATAAGTTTTCGCCTAAAAAAAGCAATAAAATCAGAAAAAGAATAAAAAAAGTTTTATTCACTTAATTTTTGATTTTTAAATTCATAAATTTTTTTATAAACATTAATAACATCACCAATAACAAGTATTGCAGGTGTATGAATCTCTTTTTCTGCAATATTTCCTAAATTTCCAAAAATTACATTCTCTTCAGGTAATGTTCCACTTTCAATAACACAAGCAGGAGTTTTGGGGTCACGGTATTTCATTATTTCTTCAGTATTGGATTTAATATTACCTATGCCCATTAAAATAATTAATGTATCTGCAGTGTAATCCCAATGAACTTGTTTGTCTTTTTTTGTTGGATCTTCATGGCCTGTAACTACTGTAAAACTTGTTGCAACTGCACGATGTGTTACTGGTAAATTTAAACTAGTAGGTGCTCCAATAGCAGAAGTAACACCTGGAATAACATTAAAATCAATTTGATTCTTAATTAATTCTAATATTTCTTCTCCTCCGCGACCAAAGACAAAAGGATCTCCACCTTTTAAACGAATAACATTATCATACTTTTTAGCATTATCAACAATAATCTTGTTAATTTCCGGTTGTTTTTTATAATGTTCTCCAGCTTTTTTACCCACATAAATTAACTTAACACCATTGGGTGCATGTTCTAATATTTGTTCATTAGCTAAACGATCATAAATTATAACATCGGCTTTTTTTAAAGCTTTAATTGCTTTTAATGTTATGAGGTCGGGGTCTCCTGGACCTGCACCTATTAAAGTAACTACCATAATTATATACCTTTTTTTATATTTTTTTAAGCATTCCTTTAAAGAATTCTAAACCATCAATAGATCCTAAAATTTCTTCTGTGGCACGTTCTGGATGAGGCATCATAGCACATACTAATCCTGATTCATCACAAACACCAGTAATATTTTCAATACTACCATTAGGATTTTTATCCTTAAATTGTAAGACTATTTGATCATTGTCATGTAATTGGTCAATATTTTCACTATAAAATCTACCTTCTGCATGTGCAATTGGAATTTTAACAGTCTGTCCTTTTTTAAAGCTACTTGTAAATGGTGTGCGATTTGTTCCAACTTTTAAATCTACCCATTCACAATTAAAACGAGGAACTTCATTAGTAATAAAGATTCCAGGAACCAAGTTTAATTCACCTAATATTTGCGCACCATTACAAATACCAAGAACAGGTTTTTCTTCTTTAACAAGTGCTTTAATACCTTCAGCAACAGGAGTATTAGAAGCTATAGCACCAGCACGTAAGTAATCCCCATAAGAAAAACCTCCAGGAATCACAACAGCATCCAAATCACTAATATTTTCTTTATTCCACCAAATATATTCAGGATTTCCACCAGCTAATTCTAATGCATGATAAACATCACGGTCACAATTAGATCCAGGAAATCTTATTACACCAACACTCATAATATTAATCCTCAAAAATTAATTACTACATCCACAACTTGTTTCTTGCGGAATAACAGTAATTTTATAATTATGAATTACAGGATTACAAAGTAATCTTTCACACATATCTTCAACTTCACTTCTAACTTTTTCACGGTCTTCTTCATCCATACTAAACTTAATCATATCACTAGTTTTAGTATTATTAACAGTATAACCAAGTAAAGCAAGAGATCTTTCAATAGTACTTGCTTCAGGATTCAACATACCATCTTTCAATGTTATTTTAACTTCTACATCAAATATCATAATATAACCAACTCGAATTTTTCTTTTTAATTTATAAATTCCATTTCTTTTTATCATAATCAGTTAATAAACGACTATAAATTTCTTCATAAGCATTCATAACTTTATCATCATGACCTTGACGGAATAATTCCTTATCTAACATATCAAGGGTTTTACTATCCCATAATCTACAACTATCTGGACTAATTTCATCACCAAGAATAATATCCCCTTGTGAATCTTTTCCAAATTCAACTTTAAAATCAACAAGAATAATACCAATAGCTTCAAACATTTTACTTAATATTTGATTAATTTTTAATGCTAAACTTTTTAAGGTTTCTAATTCCTCTTTTGTTGCAAGATTTAAGGCTTCTGCAATAGTTTCATTTAACATAGGGTCATGGAAATCATCATCTTTATAATCCATTTGAACAATAGGAGGATTTAAAATAGTTCCATCTTCAAAAGGATAAGTTCTAACAAGACTACCAGTAGCTCGATTACGAACAATAACTTCAATAGGAATCATATCTAATTTTAAAGTTTTTAAAGTTCCAGGTTTAATCAATTCTAAAAATTGAGTTTTAATCTCATTTTCTTCTAAAATTTCAAAAATTTTACTAGTAATAATACTATTATAATATCCTTTTTTACCCATAGTTTCATGACGTGCTCCATCATCTGCAGTCATATCGTCACGAAATTCCATAATAACTTCATCAGGATTTCGAGTTCCATAAACACTTTTAGCTTTACCTTTATATAATAAATTTTTAGAATCTACCATAATTTAATCAACAACACATTTTTTTTATTTAAATAATTTTTTTTATCAAAAATAAACCTTTATTAATCCTTTTTAAAGGTTTCAAATAATAAGAATTATATACTAACTTTTTGATATAATATATAATAAGTATAAAACTTAAGATATAATTATATATTAAAGATTTATATAATTAATTATTTTAATCACTATTATAAAAATAATGGAAAATATTTTAGAATTAATCAAAATTTTCTTTTAAATATAAAAAACATATTAATTAAAAAAGTTAAGGGACTAATTGATAAAATGTGTGGAATTGTTGGATGTGTACTTAAAAACAAAAAAGCAGCACCTATACTTCTTGATTGTATAAGTAAATTAGAGTATCGGGGATATGATTCAGTAGGAATAGCTACAGAAAACAATGAAATTTACATTAAAAAAGATGCAGGAAAAATCATTGATGTGGATAAAAAATTAAATCTTGCAGATATGGAAGGTGATTGTGGTATTGCACATGTACGTTGGGCAACACATGGTGATCCTAATCAAATTAACTCACATCCACATACTGATGAAAATCAAACAGTAGCAGTAGTTCATAATGGAATTATAGAAAACTATTTAGATATTAAAGAAGATTTAGAAAAAGAGGGGCATGTGTTTAAATCAGATACTGATACAGAAGTAATTCCACATTTACTTGAAAAATATATGAAAAAAGGTTTAAATCTTGAATCTGCAATGAGAGAAGTAATAAATATTATTCATGGTGCTTATGCAATTGCAGCTATAAGTAAAAATGAACCAAATAAAGTTGTAGCAACAAGAAAAGACAGTCCTTTAATTGTTGGTATGGGTGAAGATGCTTATTTTGTAGCATCAGATTCACCGGCAATACTTAAATATGCAAATAATATCATTTTCCCAGAACAAGGAGAGTTAATCACACTTGCAACTGAAGGAGTGACAATTAAAGATGAACATGATCAAGTAATAGAAAAAGTTGTGGAAACTATTGATTGGACTCCTGAAATGGCTGAAAAAGAAGGTTATGATTACTTCATGATTAAAGAAATCAATGAAGAAGGAACAGCTATAAAAAACACATTAACTGAAAAAGATAATATTAAAAAAATTACTGATGATTTATCAGATATTAATCGTATTGTGTTTGTTGCATGTGGAACATCTTACCATGCAAGTTTAACGGGTAAATATTTATTAGAATCACTTGCAGGAATACCAACAGATGTACTGCTTGCATCTGAATTTAAATATTCTGAGAATACTTTAAATGATAAAACTTTAGTAATTTTCATTTCTCAATCTGGTGAAACAGCAGATACTCTTAAAGCATTGAATATTGCAAATGAAACCTCAAAAACATTAGCAATAGTAAATGTTGCTGGAAGTTCAGCAACACGCCGTGCAAAATATGTTATACATACTCAAGCAGGTCCTGAAATTGGTGTTGCAGCAACAAAAACATATGTAAGTCAATTAACAAGTATTTATTTATTTGCAGCTCTTTTAGCACATGATGATAATTTACTTGAAAGATTACAGAAAGTACCTGAATATTTAGATGATATTTTAAAAGATAGTGAAATTATTGAAAAAATGGCATCAAAATACAAGTATGCACAAGATTTTTTCTTTATAGGTAGGGGTTATGCTTATCCAACAGCTTTGGAAGGAGCATTAAAATTAAAAGAAATCACTTATATTCATGGTGAAGGATATGCGGCAGGGGAATTAAAACATGGTCCCCTTGCTTTAATAGATCAAGGAGTACCTGTAGTAGTTGTTTTACCTCCTGGTGAAAATCATAGGAAAACAATGAGTAACTTAGAAGAGGTTAAATCTCGTGGAGCGGATGTAATAGCGGTAGGATCTTTTGAGGATGAAAAATTAATATCAAAAGCAAATGATTTATTTTTAATAAATAATGAGGTAGATGATATTATAGCTCCATTAGTTTATATTATACCTTTACAATTATTATCTTATTATATAGCTATTGAACGAGGTTTAGATCCGGATAAACCAAAAAATTTAGCAAAATGTGTAACAGTAGAATAAATATTATTTTTAAATAACAATTTATTTAATTTTTTAAATGTTTTTTGAATATTGTAAATTAATGTTATTTTTTAAAGAAAAGTTTATTACACATTTGTACTTATGTAATTTTATACAAATTTTTAAACGTCTTTTTTACCCAATTTAAATAATTAATTTAAAATGATTATTATGAAACCAAAAATAACAGTTATTATACCAACTTATAATGCTGAAAGTAAATTACCAAATACTATTAATTCTATTATTCAACAGGATATTGGTTTTAAAAATTTAGAAATAATTCTTGTTGATGATTGTTCTACAGATAATACTCAAAATATTATTAAAAGTTATGTTAAGGAATATGAAAATATTAAAGGTTTTTATTTGGAAAAAAATACTGGAGCTCCAGGTAGACCTAGAAATATTGGAATTCAAAATGCATCTGCAAATTATATTATGTTTTCAGATAATGATGATACTTACTCTAAAGATTATTGTAAAAAAATGTTTGAAGTAATTACAAAATATAATGTTGATTTTGTAAGTTCTAGATATAATTTAATCACTGATAATGGAATCAAGTTAAATAATTCTTTTTTAGATAATTATGATTGTCAATGTATTAAATTAACTTCAATCAATGAGTTTCCAGAAATTATTTTTACTAATGCTAATTTAACAATTTGGACTAAAATATTTAAAAAGGATTTTATTTTATCAAACAATATATTTTTTTATGAAGGTACTTTTTATGAAGATAGTTATTTTTGTAGCAATTTATTTCTTAAATCCAATAAATTTATTATCTTAACTCATTACTCCGGATATAATTATATGTTCAATGAGTCAAATGATAATTATACATTTTCTCCTAAAAAAAAATATTTAAATGATTGTTTCATATTTTTAAATGATTTTGAAAGTATTTATCAAGCAAATAACTATAATTTTAGTTTCAATAATGCTATTGCAGAATACTTAGTTTTATGGACAAGATTTTTTTTAAGAAATAATTTTTCTAAATCTGATCAGATTAAATTATTAAAAAAAATGAATCCGTATTATAAAAAATATAGTGTAAAAACAAGATTAATTAATAACATACCCCTATATTTTAATATTATGATAAATGTTTTCATGAAATTTTTTGCTTTAAGCATTCGTTTTGAGTTATTTATTGTTCAGTTTTATAAAAAGATTTAATGAAAAAATTGTGTGTTAATTATGGATGTAACTTTAATTTCAAGATATTTTAATACAAAAAATGGTGGTGCGGGTAGTCATTCTAAATTAATTTTTGAAGGGTTGAAAAATTGTAAACAATTAAATGTTAATACTTTATCTCAGAAAGATAGTTTAATTTCTTCATATAATCAGTTATCCTATCTTTTTTTTACAGCTTATGATTTAAAACGATTATTAAATAAAGAGAAATTTAAAAATTCTGATATTTTTCATGCATTAACTCCATTAGAATCCAATTATATTGATAAACGTAAAGGAGTTGTTTCTGTTCTAGATTTTATCCCCTTAATGGAGAAAACAAGTTTTTTTTCTTTTTGTTTCGCTAATTATTTTGAAAGTTCTATTAAAGAGGCAAGTAAATGTGAAATGATTATTGCAAATAATTCTGATATAAAAATTAAGTTGATTGAAAATTATGGGGTTAATGAAAGTTCTATTAATGTTATATGTCCACCAATTAGTGGTAAATTTTATCCTAAGAATTTGAAACATAATATTTTTACTATAGGTACTATTGCTAATTTAATGAAGCGTAAAAGAGTTGATATATTAATTAAATCTTTTTTAGATGCAAATATCAAAAATTCACAGCTTTTAATTGGGGGTAAAGGTAGTGAATTAAATTATCTTAAAAAATTAGCTAATAATGATGAGCGAATTAAATTTTTAGGGTTTGTTCCTGATGAAGAAATGAATGATTTTTATAACAGTTTAGATGTTTTTGTTTTTCCGACTCTTATTGAAGGTTATGGAATGCCTATAGTTGAAGCTATGGCTTGTGGTAAACCAGTTATTACTTTAAATGATAGTATCATTCCATCTGATGTTAAGAATCGTACTATCGTTTGCAATAAAAATGATTTAAGTAATATTTTGGAGTCTCAAAATTTTGATTTCAATAAAAAAGATAATATTGAATTTTATAAACAACATTCACTTAATAAAATAAGTAATAAAATCTTGAAAGTTTATGAAAGTTTATAATTTATAAAATATAATATTAATTTATTAACAAGAATAGGAGATATTTTTTTATGGAAACTGTTGGAATGATACTTTGTGGAGGTTTTGGGAAAAGGTTAAGACCTGTTACTGAGAAGATTCCTAAACCTTTGGTAGAAATTAAGGATGATTATACTATACTTGATAAGCAGATTTTTGATTTTCGTAATGCTGGTGTGAATGAAGTTTATTTACTTTGTGGATTTTTGCATGAGAAGATTGAGGAACGTTTTGGTGATGAATATTTAGGTGTTAAGATTCGTTATGTTATTGAGGATGAACCGTTAGGTACTCTTAATGCTATTCGTTTGGGTATGGAAGCATTAGATGAGGAAAAACAATGTGTTATTCGTAATGGTGATATTGTTTCTGATTTGAATATTCGAAAAATGATTGAAGAGGGTGAAAAGTCTACTTTCCCTATTACTATGTTTATTACTCAGATGAGATCTCCTTATGGTATTGTTGAAATTAATGGGGATAAATTGGTTTCATTTAAGGAAAAACCTTTATTGGATGCTTATATTAATGGTGGAATGTATTTTACTAAGGGTTGCCTTGATTTTGGCGAGTTTAAAACTGGGGATATAGAAAAAACTTTATTCCCCGTAGTTGCTAAAGAAAATAAACTTGGGTATTATAAAGAAGATGGATTATTTTGGATGGCAATAGATACTTCTAAAGAATTAGAAACTGTTAAAAAGGAGTATGAATCTCGTACTGATAAGCCTTGGGGTTATGAGAAGGTTTTAATTTATACTGATAAGTATTTAACTAAGGAATTGTACATTAAGGAAGGTTATCAGACTAGTTTCCATTATCATAAAAAGAAGGATGAAACAATGTATATTATCTCAGGTGCAGGTTATATTAAATTTGAAGATTATAAAGAGTATTTCAATAAAAATGATACTATTCGTATAAAACCTGGTACTGTTCATACTATTGTTGCAACTGAAAACACGGTTTTACATGAAGTTTCAACTCCTCATTTAAATGATACAACACGTATAAAAGATTATTACAATAGATAAATTAATTGGAGAAATGATTTTGAATTCTAAAATTTCTGTTATAATGCCTTCTTATAATGTTGAAAATTATATAAGTCGTTCTATTAACTCAGTTATAAACCAAACCTTTGGATTTGAGAATATTGAACTTATTATAATTGATGATTGTTTTACTGATAATACTAAAGAAATTATTAAAGATTTTTCAAGTAAATATAATAATATAATTCCAATATTTTTAAAAAAAAATAATGGAGCTCCAGGAATTCCAAGGAATATTGGTATTAAAAAAGCTTCTGCAGAATATATAATGTTTATTGACAGTGATGATTATTACTATCCTAATATGTGTCAAACATTATTTGATGTTATTACAAAGAAAGATGTTGATATTGTTGCTTGTGAAGGAGAAATTCTTTTTGAAGATAATTTAATTAAAGAATATTATTCTGAAACTGTGGGAGACATTTTTGAAATAGATTATATTAAAAATTTTCCAGATTTATTGAGTTTATCTATCTCTTTAGGATTATGGAATAAAATATATCGTAAAAGTATTATTTGGGATAATAATATCTGTTTTTTAAATGATATGCGAAATGATGATATTTATTTTTCTGTAAAAACTAATTTATGTGCTGAAGGTATTATATTAATGCCTGATTATTGGGGTTATGCTTATTGTTTAAGACCCGAAGGAGAATCAATGTCAATAACATTTAATAAAAAACATTTAATACAAAATACTAAGGGACTTTTAAATATTTTTCAACTATTACATAAGGAAAATGAAGATTATTCTTCTACAGTTAATGTAATGTTATTAGGTTGGACTAAATGGTTTTTATTCACAAATTTAAAAAATGAAAGTGATTGTCAAAAAAGTTTATTAAAAAAAGTTAAGCCATATTATAAGGGATATAATATCTTTAGTAGAATTTATTCTGTTTCATTTTGGTTTAATATTATCATAAATATTTGTTTTAAAATATTTGGAATTAGTGAATATTTAACAATTTTAACTTCTAATTTAATTAGTAATATAAAAATACTTAAAGATAATTTAGATTTATAAAGAATTTTAATTTTGGTTTTTTAAATAATCTAATTTATAAAATATAATTTTTAATAAATAAGCTTTTAGTTAATACATAAATTAAAACAAAGATTTTTATTTTAAAGAATTTAATTATTGTTTAAAGATGTGAAATTGATTAATTTGTAGGAGTTTTTTGAAAAATGGAAGATATGAGTATATATGTATGCACACATAAAAAATTTGAAAAAAAATGTGATTTTTTTAAGCCTATTCTTTGTGGTGCAATTGATAAAGGTGATGATTTTGGTTATATTAAAGATGATACTGGGGATAATATTTCAGAGTTAAATCCTTTTTATTCTGAATTAACTGGTTTATATTGGATTTGGAAAAATTCTAGTTCTAAAATTATTGGGCTTTGTCATTATAGGAGAAGTTTTATTAAACATGTTTGGGGGGGTTATTTATCTAAGAAAGATATCTTTAATTTTTTAGATGATTATGATATTGTAGTTGCTAAAAAGTTAAAGTTTACTTATTCAACATATGAACAATATAGTAAACATCATGTTGAAGCGGATATAAGTTTAGTAAAAAAATCTGTTGAAAAGTTGTATCCTAGTTATATACCTAGTTTTAATAAGTTTTTTAATAGTAATGGTCTTTATCCTTATAATATGTTTATAGCTAAAAAAGGGTTAATGGATAAATATTGTGAATGGTTGTTTTCTATCTTTGATGATTTTAAATTGAATATAAATTTAGATACTTATGAAAATGATTATCAAAGAAGAGTTTTTGCTTTTCTATCTGAAAGACTTTTTAATATTTGGATAATACATAATCACTTAAAAGTTAAGGAGTGTTATGTAAAAAAAGAAGAGGCTAAATCAAGTGTTGTGTCAATTATTGATGATAATTATTTAAATTCTATATTATATGATACATTAGAAAAATTTTAATTAGTTTATTGAGTATATGAAATTATTGAGGAGTTATATTTGTTACATATAAAAAGTTTTAGGAAGGTTCTATTGTGAATATTACTGTTATTGGTACTGGTTATGTTGGACTTGTTACTGGTGCTTGTTTTTCTGAGATGGGGAATAATGTTTATTGTGTAGATGTGATTGAGGATAAGATTAATAATTTGAAGAAGGGTATTATTCCTATTTATGAACCTCAGTTAAAAGATATGGTTGTTAATAATCAGGAGAAAGGTAATCTTTTTTTCACTTTAAATTTAAGAGATGCTGTTTCTCGCTCTGAGATTTATTTTATTGCTGTTGGTACTCCTATGAGTAGTGATGGTGGTGCTAATCTTGATTTTGTTTTTGAGGTTGCTCGTGAGATTGGGGAGTTTATGGATAAGGATTGTACTGTTGTTGTTAAATCTACTGTTCCTGTAGGTACTGGTGATAAGGTTAAAAATATTATTCAAACGGAATTAGATAAGCGGGGTGTGGATTTTAGTTTTGGTATTGTTTCTAATCCTGAATTTTTAAAGGAAGGTACTGCTGTTAGTGATTGTATGCGTCCTGATCGTGTTATTATTGGTTCTGATGATACAGGAAGTTTTAAGGTTATGAAGGATTTGTATCATCATTTTGTTTTGAACACTGATAATTTTATTACTATGGATTTGAAGAGTGCTGAGATGACTAAGTATGCTGCTAATAGTATGTTGGCGACTAAGATTAGTTTTATGAATGAGATGGCTAATATTTGTGAGTGTACTGGTGCTGATGTGAATAATGTTCGTCGTGGTATTGGTAGTGATCATCGTATTGGTTATAATTTCATTTATCCTGGTTGTGGTTATGGTGGAAGTTGTTTCCCTAAGGATGTTCAGGCTTTAATTAAAACTAGTGAAGAGAATGGTTATGATGCATATATTTTAAATTCTGTAGAACGGGTTAATAAGAATCAGAAAATGGTTTTAGTAAATAAGGTTTGTAAACATTTTGGTGAGGATTTATCTGGTTTATGTTTTGGTGTTTGGGGTTTAGCTTTTAAACCTGATACTGATGATATGCGTGAAGCGACAAGTATCACGGTTATTAATGAATTAACAAAACGTGGAGCAAAAGTTAAAGCATATGATCCAAAAGCAATAAATGAAGCTAAAGAGTTTTATTTAAAAGATAACCTTAATGTGGAGTATGTTGAGCGTAAGTATGATGCTTTAATTGATGTTGATGCTATGATTCTTATTACTGAGTGGAAAGAGTTTCGTAATCCTGATTTTATTGAAATGAAGAAGTTAATGAAGAATCCAATAATTTTTGATGGTAGAAATCAGTATAATCAAGAAAATTTAAAGGATGAAGGTTTTAATTATTATCAAATAGGAATAAAAAAATAAGAAATAATAGAGAGAGTTTGAATTTTATGAATATTACAGTTATTGGTGTAGGATATGTTGGACTTGTTACTGGAACTTGTTTTTCTGAAATGGGAAATAAAGTCTACTGTGTGAATCGTAGTGAGGATAAACTTAAAAAACTAAAAAAAGGTGTAATGCCTATTTATGAACCGCAATTACAGGAAATGGTTCTTAGAAATCAGGAAAATGGAGATATTATTTTCACTACAAATTTAACTGAAGCACTAAAAAATACTAATATTTACTTTATAGCTGTTGGAACTCCTATGAGTAAGGATGGTAGTGCTGATTTAAGTAGTGTTTTTACTGTTGCAAGTCAAATTGGTGAATTAATGGATAAAGATTGTACTATTGTAACTAAATCAACAGTACCAGTAGGAACAGGTTTTAAGGTAAAAGAAATAATTCAAAAAGAATTAAATAAACGTGGTGTTAATTTTAAATTTAACATTGTTTCTAATCCTGAATTTTTAAAGGAAGGTTCAGCAGTAAATGATTGTATGCGACCAGACCGTGTTATAATAGGCACAGAAAATGATAAAGCTTTAAAAATTATGAAAGAATTATACACACCATTTATCCGGAACACTGAAAACTTTATAATGATGGATGTTTTAAGTGCTGAAATGACCAAATACGTGGCTAATAGTATGTTGGCGACTAAGATTAGTTTTATGAATGAGATGGCTAATATTTGTGAGTGTACTGGTGCTGATGTGAATAATGTTCGTCGTGGTATTGGTAGTGATCATCGTATAGGTTATAATTTCATTTATCCCGGTTGCGGTTATGGTGGAAGTTGTTTCCCAAAGGATATTCAAGCTTTAATCAAAACTAGTTCTAATTTTAATTATTACCCTAAAATTTTAAATGCAGTAGAAGAAGTAAATCATGAACAAAAACACGTACTTGTAGATAAGGTTTGTAAACATTTTGGTGATGATTTAACTGGTTTAAGCTTTGGTATTTGGGGTTTAGCTTTTAAACCTGATACTGATGATATGCGTGAAGCGACAAGTATTACTGTTATTAATGAGTTAACAAAGCGTGGAGCTAAAGTTAAAGCTTATGATTTTAAGGCAATAAGTGAAGCTAAAAACATTTACTTAAAAGATACCAAGAACGTCCTATATGTTAATCATAAATATGAAGCATTAACTGATGTTGATGCTATGATTCTTATTACAGAATGGAAAGAATTCCGTAACCCTGACTTTGATGAAATTAAAGATTTAATGAAGAATCCAATAATATTTGATGGACGTAACCAATATAATAAAGATAGTTTGAAAGATAAAGGATTTACTTATTATCAAATAGGAGTTAAAGATTAAAAATGAAAACAGTAATAGTAACAGGTGGGGCAGGATTTGTAGGAAGTAACCTTTGTAAAACCTTATTAAGTGAAGGTAATAAGGTTATTTGTGTAGATAACTTTTTCACAGGTAGAATGGAAAACCTTACAAGTTTAAAAGGGGAAAACTTCACCATTATCCATCATGATATTCAAAAACCCTTAAAAATCAATGAACCAATTGATGAGATTTATAATTTAGCATCACCTGCTAGTCCTCCACATTACCAAAAAGACCCAGTAGATACCTTAAAAACTAATGTTATTGGTATGATAAACATGTTAGACCTAGCTAAGGTTAAAGATGCTAAGATTTTACAAACTAGTACTAGTGAAGTTTATGGTGAACCATTAGAACATCCGCAAAAAGAAACCTACCGAGGTAATGTTAACCCTGATGGTATAAGAGCCTGCTATGATGAAGGAAAAAGATGCTCTGAAACATTATGCTTTGATTATAACCGTCAATATAATGTTAAAGTAAAAGTTACAAGATTATTCAATACCTATGGTCCGAATATGGATCCATTAGATGGAAGAGTTGTTTCTAATTTCATACTTCAAGCATTAAAAGGTGAAAACTTAGCAGTTTATGGTGATGGAAGTCAAACACGTAGTTTCTGTTTCGTAGATGATACTGTAAAAGGATTAATAAAAATGATGAAATCCCCAGATGATTTTACAGGTCCTGTAAATATTGGAAATCCTGGAGAATTCACAATACTAGAATTAGCAGAAAAAATTTTAAACAAAATAAATACCCAATCTGAAATTGAATATCACTCCTTACCTAGTGATGATCCTACACGTCGCAGACCAGATATAAGTCTAGCTAAAAAAGAATTAAATTGGGAACCTGAAATCTTATTAAGTGAAGGTTTAGATAAAACAATAGAATACTATAAAAATTACATTTAAAAAAAACAATATTTTATTTTTATTCGATAGGAAATAATTTATAAAACAAGGAATAAAACTATTAAGTAATAAAATTTTTATGGGATTATGAATTATTATGATTTTAATTACTGGTGGGCTTGGTTATATTGGGTCTCATGTTAACAAATTATTAAGTAGTCGGGGTTATTCTACTTTAGTGTTGGATAATCTTGTGTCTGGTAGTAGGGCTGCTTGTAAGTGGGGGGATTTTGTTGAGTGTGACTTGGAGGATAAGGATAGGTTAAGGGAAATTTTTGAAACTTATGATATTGGTGCGGTTATGCATTTTGCAGCGTTTACTGAGGTTGCTGATTCTGTTAAGCATCCGGATAAGTATATGCGGAATAATTATTGGAATACTGTTAACTTGTTAGATGTGATGAGGGAATTTGGTGTTGGTAAGTTTATTTTTTCTTCTACTGCGGCGGTTTATGGTGCACCTTTAAGTATTCCTATTAAGGAGTCTCATCCACTTAATCCTATTAATCCGTATGGTGAGTCTAAGGTACGTGTTGAGGAGGAGTTAAGTAAGCGTTCACAGGAGTATGATTTACGTTATGTTTCTCTACGTTATTTTAATGCTGCTGGTGATGATGTGGATAAGGAGATTGGTGAGGAGCATGATCCTGAAACTCACTTGATACCTTTGATTTTGGATGCTGCTATTGGTAAACGTGATTGTACTATTTTTGGTGATGATTACCCAACACCTGATGGGACTTGTATCCGTGATTATGTGCATGTTGAGGATTTAGCACAAGCACACTTACTTGCTTATGAGTACCTTGAAGATGGGGGTTGTAGTGATGTTTTTAACTTGGGTCATGGTACTGGTTTTAGTGTGAAGCAGGTTATTGAGGAGTGTATGAGTGTTACTGGTATTAAGTTTGAAGTTGAAGTTGGTGAGCGTAGGGCTGGTGATCCTTCTATTCTTGTAGCTGATAGTAGTAAGATTAGGGAAAAGTTGGGTTGGAGGCCTGTTAATAGTAGTTTGACTAATATTGTTAATACTGCTTGGCGTTGGCATTTAAAATTAAATTTTAAAAATCATCACTACTTCAAAGACTAAAAAAAATAAAATAAAAAAAGGGGAGGATTTTATGGTTGAGATTTTAACACAAAACACTAAATTATTAAAAGATTACTTAAAAACTGTGGATACTAGATTAGAGAAGCCTCATATTAAATATGGTGAAATATTAGAAGAGGTAAAGGATAAGACTAGAACTTATACTATACCAATCATTGGTGATGTAGAGGTTTTAAAGTATCGGCCCGGTGATATGATTTATTCAAGCACCACCACTATTCTTGATGAAGAAGAGAAAGTTTTAAGTTTCAGTGTTCCTGAGAAGGCTAATAAGCAGCAAACAAGTTTTATGAAAGATTTTCATATGCAAGTTTTACAGGAAAATATTAGTAATCTAAATAAAGAAGTGGATGATTTTAATAATAAATTATAAAATTTTTTTCTTATTTTTTTTAGTTTTCATTTGCTTTTTGCTTAAATTAATTAGGTTATATAAGGATAATCTATTTTTTTAGATTTAATGATTTTAAGATTATAATATAAGGTTTAAAGATTTTATTAAATATTTAAAAAAATATGTGAAGTGTTACATTTTTTTCTTAATGTTACATTTTTTTCACAAATGTTACATAAAAAAAAGTGACACCTGCTAAGCATAAAATCCTTAAATTTTAAAACAAAGCCTTTATATTATATTTTTTTAAAAGTTACATAAATTTTAATAAGAGCCCCTCTTATATGGAAAATTTTTTTTTAAATTATGAGAGTTGGCCAAAAGTCCAAAATTTCTAATCAAAACCTTCAAAAAATGCTTAGATTACAGATTCAAGAAATTTTTTCATTAAAAAATATATTTTTGGCCAAGCCTCATTATATAAAATATAATTATTTCTTAACATATAGAGGGTACCCTCTTCAGAAAAATGTAACATTTATACAAACAAATATGAAATATTAAAATCTATTTAATATTAATATACTATTCAATAAATAGTATGATAAGTTCATAGTAATATATGTAACATTTTAAACACTAAAAAAAGTGATTTTTCTAAAAAAATGTAACATCTAAAAAAAGTCCCTTAAAATTAATTAAAAATGGAATAATATGAGGAATTAGAATTTTAAAATGTTATTTAACATAATCAACTTATTAAATTGGTTAAAAAAATTGAATAATAATATTTTGAATGTCTTAATACATTTATACAGTTGTTAAAATTAAAAAAAGAATTTAATTATAAAGAATCATACATTCTACTTTTATAATTATAACCTTTACCAAAAACTTTTGGTTTATCCAATGCATTGAAAATATTTTAATGTTTCCCCTTTTATTAAATGGAGTGAGATTAACTTCGGAAGTTTTAGCTTCAAAACTATAAATAAATGTTTTGTTCATATAAGAATTCTTCATAATTTGGATCTGGAAATTCTCCATCTTCTTTAACCGAATAATATTTAGTAAAATCTTTTAATTCATCATTTAATTTAAAATTTAAAAGTTCTTCAGATAAGTCTAAAGTGTCTTTAAATTTTCTTAATAATTCTTTTATAATGTGTGTCATAAAAAAGATCATTCCCTTTTTTATTAAAATTTAAATATATTTTTTGCTTATATAATCCTATTTTATGGTTTAAAGTTTTATAAATAATTTTTTTTCAATGAAATATTTCTTTAATTTGTAATCTAAGCATTTTGTGATGGTTTCGATTATTAATTTTGGACTTTTGATAAACCCTCAAATATCAATAAAAAGTATGAAATAAAGTATTTTTTTATCTAAAACTATTAAGATAATGTAAACTTTATAAGAATTAAATAGATTTATTTCATATTTAAGTTCTTTTAAACTTTTTATGGGGTTTTTAATTCAAAAGTTGGAATTTTATCTTTAATTTCATTCTTTTTTTCTTTCTCATTTACAAATGTAATCAAATAAATTATTGCACTTCTTACAATTTTGGATAGTGATATAGTGTATTCTTCTAATTTTTTTTCAGTCATTATTTCATTTTCAGTATTCATCAATGAAATATCTAAAAATCTATGAGTAATCTTATTTCTCAGTTGATTAAAAATATTTCTTGGTTCACTACTATTTAATTCTACACTAAGTTTGAATAATGCATTTAAACTAGAATCTTTAATTTTTTCAATATTTTCATTAACATTACCTTTCCTAAAATCTCCATTTTTATACCATATCTTTTTAAAATTTACTTCATACTCTTTAAATCCTAAATTTAAGTAATCATTTAAGAAAAAAGCAATTTTATCTAAAATATCATACATACTTTTTAATGAAAACATTAAAAGTTGAAGTTTAATATTATACGGTTTGTATTCTAAAGTTTCAATTAAAATTACATTTTTATTTATAAAACTTAAATCTAATTTTTTGTATCTAGAAAGTATTAACAAATATCTAGCAGTTATATAATCCTCTTTGATTTGATTTAAATATGATGAAAGTCTTAAAAATGAATTATTTTTTGAATCTAATTTAATAAACTCATTATCTGCACTAATTATCATTTTATTTATAAATATAGGATCTCCAATTGCATTTTCACATTTTTGGCAAAAATTACATGTATTTAAATATAATTTATTTTCTAAACAAAAATTTATTAAAAACTTTTCAAAAGAGTTATTTGTTTTAATTTCAATTTTTTTAGGATTAAAAGGTTTTTTAAGTAAATCTTTATCGGAGGTCATGTTATTTATATGATTAATATATTCTTGAGTTAACTGTATATTATTTATAGATAATTTATCTTCTAAAGCTTTATTAAAACAATCATAAGACTCTTTTAAATAACTCGATTTTTCTGAAAAACGATAATAAAAAAATAATGCAATACCTTTATTTATTAAAGCTAAACCATAATTAAGATTAAATTTCAATGCTTCTTCATAATAATCTAGTGCTTCGATTTTACGACCCTCATAATCTAAACTATTACCTAAATTAATGTATTCATTAGGATTATGAGGTGAATTAAAACTTAATGCTTTTTTGTAATATTTAATAGCCTGATTTAATTCAGTATCTTTTTTATAATAACTATAATACCTATTTTTTAAGGCTTTAATTTTAAATAAAGCAGAATAACCATTTGCTAAATTATAATATAAATTTTCAATTTCACCATTTGATAATCTTTTTAAATAATTTTTTATTAAGTCTTGTATTATACTAATTCCTTCAATAATTTTATCTTCATCTTTTTTTAATTGACCAATGTCTATTAAAAGCCCACTAATTGCATTTTTTGTACCATACTCACTATTCAAATTTTTTATTTCTTCAGTAATTTGCATAGCTCCCTCTAAATCATTATTATCAATTTTTTCATAAGCTTCATCAAACATTTTTCTTAGGAGGGGTTCAATTTCCATAAATACACCTCTTTATTTTATTAAAAAAAATTCTTTTGGGATTTGTTAAATAAAAAAAATTAATGATTATTATATATTCAGTAATTTGTATAAAAATTTAGTTTTCTTGGCATAACCATAATTTTAATTAAATTTTTTTAAATTTTCTTTTAGTTTAATTTAATACATTTACTTCCAATATATTCATTAAAAGTCACACCAAATTCATTTGCAAAGCTCATGGTAAAATATAATATTAATGGATTAAAAACAACTAATGGTTCTGATTTTATATTATTTTCTATTATGCAGGGAATTAATTCCCAAGATTTTATTTCATAATCTTTAGGAATATAAATATCAAAAATTATTTTTTTATTACTTTTTGATTCAATTTCGGAAATATACTCTTCTTCTTGAATTATTTTTTTATCATCATTCATTTCTAATTCATAATTAATAGTATCATTTTCAGTAATTTGATGTTTTGAAAAACCAATTATGGATATATTAACATTTTTAATATTTGTTTTACCTAAATTTTTAATAATTAAACTAATTTTGACATGTTCTCCTTTTTTGGAGTTTTTAGGAAAATCAATTAAGTAATTCAAATGTCTTGATTTATAAGCATCATAATTCAAATGTCTAACACTTGAATTATCATTTAATAATACATAAAAATCTCCAAATCTGTCATGTTCTTTTAAATTTTCATAATTTTTATTAAAACAATCACAGCAGAATAATTCCATAGAATTAACTTCAATAATAGGTTTTTGTTCATAAAATTCTTTTATGACATGTTTGCACTTAATTTTTTTATCTTTTAAAAATACATCTTTATGAAAACAAAACCATTCACATGATGTTGATCCTCCGCCATAAGGAGTCATCATCACTACTTCAAAATTATTATTCACATATTTTAACGGAATTATATCATGCTCAATATGATTAACAACACAATCATCATCTAAATACTTCTCACAATTATTACAATACCATAATAATTGGCCTTCTACAAATCTTTTATTACAACATTCACATTTATTTACCATACACTCACCATTAAAATTATTAATATTAAAACTATTAAAAACACAATTCCAAAAATCAAAAAACAAAAACTTTTATTAATATACTCGGCTTTTTTATTATTTCTTAAATTATTTAAGAAAGTACTAGATAAGTAACTATCAAATAAATGTTCTTTTAAATCAATATCATTTTTAGAAAAATAACATTTAAATTCATTAGGCTTTAAAGAATTATAAGGATAATAAATGTTTTGAATTCTTAGTATTTTAATACAAAAAAATGCACTAAAAAATATGAAAAATAAAATCAGGCAAATTAAAGCAATAATTATAATATGATAAATAAAATTAAATAAAAAATGAGATTTAAAAACAACATCAACAACAATAGTTAAGATAATAGTGGCCATCAAAGAAATAATTCCTAGAATATAAGAAGCTTTAGACTCTAAACTTTGTTTTCGGTCGTCTTCTCTTTCAAATTGTAATTTAATTTCATTTAAACCCAATTCTTTATTATCTTTCATATTTAACCTCATCAAAAACGAATTTTTTATTATTTAATATTTAATGTAATAATTAAATAAAATATATTTTTGAAATTAATTTTTCTATTGTTTGAATTTTAGGTTACTTCACACTTAAGTTTGTAGGTTTTTACTCATTTTTCATTGACAAATTGTTTATTAACTTTTTGCTTTAATAAAACGCATATTTTAAGTTTATCCTTATATTTTTGCATAAGGTTAATTAATAAATTTATATAATTGAGAATATATAATAATGATTAAAGTTTTTGTTCATTGAATTTAAAAAAATGAAAATTTGGCTAATTAAATCTGTATAAAAATTTTATCATAGTAATTTATTAAAAAAATAAAACAAAAAAAATTTGAAGAATTTGTAAAATTTTATAAAATTATAATATAGCTCTCTAATGTATAATAAATTGGGGAGTTTAAAAAAAGTTTAGTAGTGGATTAAATAAATATAACTAATAAAAACTATCCCAAAAGGATATTTAAACAATCCATAAAATTACACTCCTTTTGAGATTAATCCGTTTATATAGTTAAACTATTGCTTGAAAATATATTAAATATAAATAAATTATTCTAAGAAAAAGTCAAGAATATAGAGTTATACTTTTAGATAGTAATAATTACTATCTTAAATTTTTTGTATTTTAAAAACAATAACTAAACAGAGGGATTTATTGAATCGAAAATATTGCTGATGTAAAATTTGTTTATGTATATTACACTTTTTAAAAACAAGAAAAAATGCATGTTTAAAGAAAAAAATAAAAAATTGGAGCGTTTTCCATGTTAATTGATAAAATTGAGAATAATTTAAAAGAAATGGATCAAGCATCATTTCAAGAATTAGTTAATGAATTATTAAACCTAGAAGGGTATAATTTTTACAGTTCACCTGGAACTGTGGTGGGAAATTCTAAAACTACTATTGGTTGTCCCGATACCATTTTTATATCTGACGAAGACAAATTGGTGTTATGTGAAATTACTACCCAACAAACTAATCTTTTTAATAAATTGCAAAATGATATCCAACATTGTTTAGGCTGCAATAATGTGAATAAAGATAATGTTTCTAAAATTATCTTAGTATTTAATAGTAAATTGAAGAAAGGTGAAGAAAAGGGTATTTATGACAATTTCAAATTGAATAATCTCTGTATTGATTTAGATTTGTATAATATTCAAAGAATCGCAAATTTAGCAATTCGTTATCCTGTATTAAATGGTAATTTCCATAATTTAAATATTCCATCTAATATTACAACTTTAAATAATTTTTTAAAAAATAGTGAAAAAGGTGTTCAACCTTCTTTATGCAATAAATTTTTTGGTAGAGAAGAAGATTTAAAACAAAGCAAAAAATTTCTTGAAAAAAAGAGTATATTAGTATTATCTGGTAAATCTGGAGTAGGAAAATCAAAATTATCTATACAAATTGCTTTGAAACTTAAGAATGAGGATTATCAAATAATTGTAGTAAAATTTTTATCCAAGGACTTAATCAATTCATTAAATAGTTATATTAATAAAGATTCCAAATATTGCATTATATTTGATGATTTAAATGGAGATTTTACAAATTTTGAAAACATAATTCAAGGATTATTAAATGATAAAAGTCATGAAATAAAAATCATTATCACAACTAGAGATTATTTTTTAACAAGTTTAAGATTAGAATTACAAAATTATTTGTTTAAAGAAAATGTTTATAATTTAGACGAATTATCCTCTGATGTTATTTATTTAATATTGGAAGAAATAATTTTTAAAAAAGATTTTGCACTTACTCCTCAAGGAATTGAATGGATAGTTAACTTTTCAAAAGGGAATCCTCGTTTGGCAATAATGGCAATAGACTCATTAAGTAAAAAAGATTCAAATTTAGATATTTCACATATTTATAAAAATTATTTTGATAATATTAATAAAGATATTTCTGTTTTAGAAAATTTTAATTATTTGAGAGCATTAGGAATATTATCTTTTTTTGAATCAATAAATAAAAATGATAATACAATTAAAATTTTATTAAAAGAAAATTTTGAAATAAATTTTGATGAATTATGGGAAATATATTTAAATTTATCTAGATTAGAATTAGTTGAAATTTTTGATTATGAAATAGTTAAAATTTCAGATCAAGCTTTTATGAATTTTTTATTATATGAAACTTTTTTTGAAAAGAAGATTATTTCTTTTAAACAGTGGGTAACTGTTTTTATTAAAGGTTATAATAATAGGATTTATGATATATTAGTTGAATTGTCTCGTTCTTTTGGTTTTAATTATTTAAATGAAAAAATTCAAGATTTATATGATATTGCAAGTAAAAAATCTGAAGTTTATAATCAAGAAAATTTAACTTTTTTTGAAATTTTTTATTACTTTTTTGAAAATTTAACATTAATATTTTTAAGAAAATGGAAAGACTCTTTAAAAATGGATAAAACACCCTTTGAAGATATTAAACTTTCTTCAAATGAGAGTAATATTCATCAAACTAAAGAATTAATATTATTATCCCAACTATTTAGATTAGAACAGTCTTCTAATAAATCAATTGATTTAAGTTTAGATATTGTTTTAAAAAATCACACTTTTTTGGTAGAAATATCTGATTTATTATATGAAAAATTTATATTTAAACGTTTCGATTATACTGAAGATTATTACTTTCAAAATAATTTTATAAACTTTATAATTAGAACTGATGATTATAATATTGAAAAAAGATTTATTTTAGATAAAATATTTTTAGCAAAAGCACCTTTATTTTTTAATTGGGAACATTTTCAATCAGAATATGCAGGTAAATTGAAAATGAATTTGTATACTATTCAATTAAATAAAACAGATTCATTAATGGATATTCGACAAAAAATTCTTCAACATCTTTTTAAATTATATGAAAATTATCGAAATGAATTTTTCGAATGTTTTGAAATTTATATCAATTCTATTTATAATTGTAAAGAAAATAATTTATCGGCATATGAAGAAGAAAAATCCTTGTGCATTGATTTTTTTAAAGAAAAATTAGATTCTAAAAACTTTTATGATTGTTTGATAGTAAAAAAATATGTAGAAACTTTTTCAAAGAAAAATATTCAAATATCAAATGTAGATAACTTTTTAAAGTCAGAAGTTATGGAGATTATAAAAATTTACTCTGCGGATTATAATATTGATTTATCCAATGAAGATATTAAAAATGAAAAATTAAATCTTATTAAAAATAGTATTGAAGGTAAACTTTTAAAAGATATAAAAAATATTTTTTTACAAATTGATAAATTGAATAAGTTAGAGGGGAATATTAGTCCTTCAACAGTTTGTTTACTTTTTCAATGTTTATTTGAAAAAAATCCAAATTATTTATTAAGTTTAACCAAATTTTGTATTGAAAAAAATTTAAATATAAATATTCAAGAAAGAGGAATAAAAAAATTAATAAATTGTATTATTAAAAATAAATTAGAAGATATTGAAAAATTTTATGAATTTTTAAATTGTACAAATTATGATTTAAAAACAGAATTTTTATTCAATTTTTTTGTAATTTTAAATAAAGAAAATTTAAATTTTTCAATGTTGATTAATTTAATTAATTTTTTTAAAAATGTTAATAAATCTTATCAAATTAAATCTTTAAATGAATTTTATAAATTCAATAAAATTTTTAAAAAAAACATAACTAAATTTAATAAGTCATTGAGCCATTCCAATATTATTACTTATATAACTGACATTATTTTAAATAGTCTCCAAGAGAAATCTTTTGAGGAATATCCTATTTTTGATTTATTTTTTATCAAAAATTATGGAGAATATTTTAATGAAGATATTGATTTATTAGAAAACATATTTTGTATTTTAATTAAACAATATTCTAGTTTTGATATTTCTAATGATTTAAAAGAGATTATTAAAAAAGATAAAAAATTTTTAATTACTTTTTTAGAAAAAATTGTTTTGGGAGAAAGATTTTATTATAAATCCTCAAGAATTAATTTATCATTTATTTGGGAATTAACGGATATGGAAATGTGTATTGATAAATCAGTTGATTTGTTAATTAGTAAACAATCTTATTTATCTCCTATTGAACATCCATTATGTATTTTATTTGACTGTTCTAATGAATTTCAGAAAGAAAAAATGTTAAATTATTTACATAAAACTCTTAAACAACATTACAATGATGAAAATTATGTTATTGCTATAATGAATGTGGTACTTTATTGTTTTAATAATGAATTCTTAAATTTTTTAAAGGAATTTTTAAGTTTAAATCAAAATATAAAAATCATGAAAAAAATTTCATTATTTAAGATAGAAACAATAGGTAATGATAAAATTTCACCATTGATTGATAAAAAAATATTTTTAAACAAAATAAAAGATATAATAAATTCTTTTAAATCTGAAACTTATGATTACCATATTAAATATGTGGATGAACAGATTAATTCAATTAATTATCAAATCGATTTAGAAAATAAAAGAAAATTTGAAGAATCTTTTATGGTGTAATTATGGATAATCAAAAGTTCATTAAACAAATTTCTTTAATATTTCAGGATAATTGCAATGATATTGATTGGGAAAATTTTTTAAAGAAATACAAATTTATAAATGCATTTGGTAGTTATACTTACACTGTAAATGAAAAAAAAGTTTTTGTATTGAATGATTCTTTAGAAAAAATTTTACGTAATGTTTTTGAGGGTAACGAAACTCAGTTTTTGCAAATGTTAAATGATATGGTAAATTCTCATTTGATTCAAAATTATATTAGAAGTAGTATAAAAAAATTATTAGATGAATATGAATTAAATTTAATTAAAATCTTTATAAGTTATTCTAATAAAAATAAAGAAGAAGGAGAAAAAATTGCTAATTTTTTTAAAATATTGGGATTGGATTGTTTTATTTCTGGGCTTAATTTAGAAGTATCTGATAATTTTTTTGAAAGAATATACTCTGAAATTGAAAAAAGTAATATTTTTTTATTATTACTTAATCAAAATTATAGTAATTCTGAATGGTGTGATCAAGAAGCAGGTATGGCTTTTATGAAATATAAACATAATAACTCACTAATTTTTCCAATATTTATGGAGAACAAAATACCTTATGGATTTTTAAGCAATATTCAAGGGATAAAATATTCTGAAACTGATTTTTTAATAAGTATTGGTAAAAAAATTGATAAAGAGTTTAATACAAACGTTTTTTCAAAAGAATATAATCTAATTCTTAAAACTATTGACGAAAATTTAGAAATATTAAAAAATGAATATAATATTGACAAAATTTATAATATATTTACAGTTTTTGTAAAATATTCTTTGTTTTTAAAAGAGTTTCATTTATTGAAAATTGGTAATTTTTTTGATTCTTATAATGCTGAAGATCAATCATTCTTAAAAATTAATTTTGAAAAGTTATTACAAGAATACCCCAAGGTATTAAAACATTTTTATGATAAAAGTAAATAAAAGTAATTTTTTTGACAGAAAAATTTTATTAAATCCAAAAATTATATATGTTTTTAGTTAATAATATAATATTAAAAAAAGAGTTCTATTTTTTTATGGAAGTGTAATGATGAGTAGTGTGGGCACTCAAGAAATTCGAGAAAGTAATTTATTAAATAATCTTATAAATGATTCCAATAAGTTTAGTAATTTTTTCCAAAAACCTTCAACAGAAGATAATTTAGATACTGCTTCATCTTTTACTATTCTTGATAAGAAATATCAAGCTTTAGATTATAAGGAATTTTTAGTTCAAAGAATGTTAATGAATTCTGAATCTTTATTAAATGATATTGAAAAAAATCATGTGCTTGAAGATGAAGTTAGTAACTATTTAGAAATTCATAATATTTTAAATTATATTCTAAAAGATGTTAATAATGTTAATTTTAAAGCTTTAAATTTAGTTGATAATATTTTAGAAGATTTGAAAGATGTTTTAATTGCTCAAAAAGAATATTTTAAAGATAATAACCTAGAAAACTTTAAAAATATTTACGCTAATTTTGAATCTAAATTTTTAGATTTTCAAGAAAACTATTACACTAATTATGTTGGTATTGATCCAGATTATAAAAAAACATGTGTAAAAGTAGCTAATGTTTTAAAAGATACATACTTTGGAGATATGTAAAGTGGAATCTTACTTTTTTGACACTAATGTTATAATTTCTTACTATTTTTTATGGGAACCTCAACACGAAAATGTAAAACGTTTTATTGAATCAAACAATCCAAAATATTACTCACAAACCGTTAAAGGTGAAAGTGAAAAAAAATCATCAGAAATTCAGAAAAATTTTTCAGATTTTATCAATTTATTATTAAATGAATTAAGAAAGTCTAAGAAAACTTCTAAAAATTATGAATTAATGAATAAATCCAGTTTTAAATCTTTATTAACTAATTTTAAAAAATTTGATTTTAATGAAAATCAGATAATAGATTTGATTTGGGAGAAATCTAATGAATATTATGAAAATAAAATTAATATTGATAAAATTATAAATAATGTTCAGGAAGTTAAAAATTATTTCCTCCAAATTTTCTATAAATCTAAAACATATTGTAATGAAAAATTAATAATTCATACAATGGAAAAAAGGGATGAGGAATTAGAGAAGAATATTCGTAATTTACTTCATGAACTAGATTTAACAATATTTTTAGAAGCTCATGATTTAGCATTAAATAAACCTATTAAAAATTTATGTTTTGTTTCAGCAAATAAAGGTTTTATTGATAATTCTGAAGTTTTAATAGATAATTCAAAGGTTTATAAAATTATTAATTCTGGAAAGTTTATTTTTAATTAAATCTCACATTTAATATTCTCTTATCAAAAAAATCATAGGAGAAAAAAATGATTGTATAAGTATTAATAAATACCAAATGAAAAGTAAAAACACGGATCAAATAAATTATACAGAACGGTTTACTACTGTACCAAATCATGATTTTTGCATAAATCCATCATCAAAAAAAACTTAATCTAATTAGAAAAATTAAAAAAAAGTCTTATTTATTACAAATCTAGATTTTGATACAGGAAACCAAATACTGAAAAGAAGTGGAAGTTTTAGATAAAACTTTTAAAACTATGGGGGGAAACAATTACACTAATGATGAGTTTTTAAAGTTTTCTATAATTTTTAGGCTTATGTTATCCAAATTCATTTTTAAAAACTATGTTTTTTCTAATCTAATAATTTTAAGATTATATTATAAGGTTTAAAGATTTCTTAAATATTTTAAAAATATTTTAAAAACTGTTACATTTTTAATACTGTTACCTGAAAGTTACCTTAAAAAAAGTAACGCTTATCTAACCTTAAAATTCTTAGATTTTAAAACGGAACCTTTATATTAATATTTTTTTAAAAGTTACTTAAATTTTAAATAAGAGCCCCCCTTATAGTGAGAATTTTTTGTAATTCATATAAAAAAAATATAAATTATATTATATTATTATATAAGGGGGCACCCTCTCCAGAAAAAGGTAACAATGTAACATTTATACAAATTAATATAAAATATTAAAATTTATTTAATATTAATATATTATTCAATAAATAGTATGATAAATTCATAGTTATATATGTAACATTTTGAACATTAAAAAAAAGTGTTTTTCTATAAAAATGTAACATTTAGAAGAAAGTCATTAAAATTAAGTAAAAAGTAAAACATTATCTATAATATTTAGAATAATTAAATTAGTTTAAAAAAAGTTAATGATTATTTTTATTTATATTCAAAAACTTTTATGAAAATAGAATTATAATTATATGAATAAATAAAATTATTTTATCAATTTATTAAATTTAATTTAATTAAAGTTCATTAAAAAAAATGTGTATTGGGGAGGTATGAAAAAATTGAATATTAAAAAAATATACTTAGCAGATTTATTTACCTCTAATTTAGGTATAAGATTAAATGCTGAAAATTTATTTAAACAATTAGAAAATAAAGAGTATGAAAAAATTGTAATGGATTTTAAAAATGTTAAGTTTATGAGTAGATCATTTGCTCAAGAATATGGTTCACGAAAAAAATTATTAAATATACCTGTAACTGAAGAAAACATTTCTGATAATGTTCAAGAAATGTTTAATCTTGTGAAAACGGATGCAGTTAAAGTTTAAACATTAATAATTCTATTTATTTCTAAATTTTTTTATCCTACTATTTTTTTTAGTATTTGAGGGTTGGGCTAAAAGTCCTTAAATTTATAATCAAAACATTCTTTAAAAAATTATGATTTACTTTAATTATAATTAAATAATAATGCTATTTTTTTTAAAATTCTAATTACTTATTTGTAATATTTATATCAATTCCTTTTTTTAAACTAATTTTTTAGGTTTTGTAAATTTTATTAATTTTTTTAGTTAAAATTATGCTTGAAGATTTTAGATTTTTAGTTTTATTTAAAATGATGTTTAAAGAGTTTTTATTTTTTTATTTTTTTATACTATTGAGTCTATTTTAAAGTAAAATTTTGTATGATATTACTAAAATTTCTATACTATTAAGTGTATTTTAAAAACTATAATATGCTATAATGGTATTTATACTTATTGATTTTGTTAAATATATTGGAAAAATCGTTTTTTAATTTTTATTGTATATTTTATAGTAAAATTTTTTATTTTTTTATTTTTTTTTATTTAGTAATATTGTATATTTATATACTATGTTAAATAATTTAATAGTGATAATTGTTTTTTTGAAAAAATCCAATTTTGAATTTATATTTATTAATAATATTTTCAATAAATTTTTATTTAGTAATATAATACATAATAAACTTTATATAGTAAAAAGAATAATTAATATTTAGAGGTGATTTTTATGAATAAAATTGATGTTAAATTTAAAAATTGTAATGGAATAAATAAGTTAAAACACACTTTTAATTTTAATAATAATAATTCAACACTTATTTATGCATCTAATGGCACTATGAAAACTTCATTCGCTAAGACTTTTTTATTTTTGAGTGAGGGTAAAGAACCTATTAATGAATTCACTAAAAAAGATCCAGAACATAATGTAAAAATTTATAATGAAAATAATGAGTTTGATTTATTAAAATCAGAAGATTTTAAAAATAATATTTTAGTAATTCAATCATTTGATGATGAATATAATTTTGATAATATTTCTTCATTAATGGTTAATGATAAAAGTAAAAAAGAATATGAAACTCTTATTAGTGAAATTTTGTTAAAACGAAAGGAATTATTTAAAAAAATTAAAAAGATTTCTAAAATATCAGTACCTAAAAATCAAAATCAAGAAGATTTTATAGAAAAAAAAATTTTACAAGATTTCTCTTGTGAAAATAAGTCTTTTTTAGAATTAATGATTGATGTTGAAAAAAATTTAAGTAAGAATAACAATGTTGATGTTTTAAAATTGAAATATAATAATTTATTTAGTGAAAAAGTTATAAAAATTTTAGATAATGAAGAGTTGGTACAAAACATTAATGGGTATGTTAATGCTTTAAATGCTTTATTAAAAAGCTCAAAAATTTATGATAAAGATAATTTTGATAATGTAAATGCTGAAAATTTATATAAAAATATTAAAACTAATAATCTATTTAAAGCAGGGCATTCCATTAAATTTGGAGGTGTTAATGAAGAAGTAAAAAGTATTGATGAATTAAAAAGTTTATTAGATAAACAAATTGAAGATATAATGTCTGATGAAAATATAAAAACTAAATTTGATTTAATCAATAAGCAATTAACTGGAAATAATGATATAAAAAATCTTAGAAGTTATTTACTTGATAATCCTCTCTTTGCAGTAAGACTAAAAAAGGAAAATAGATTTAATTTAAGAAAAGAGTTTTGGCTTTCTATTTTAAATAATGAAAGAGATTTGTATAATGATTTAATTGTATTGTATAAAAATAATAAAAACAAAATTAATAAAATTAAAACTTCTGTGGAAAAAGAAAGAACTGATTGGGAAGAAGTTGTAGATCTTTTTAATCAAAGATTTAAAATTCCATTTCTTTTGGAAATTGAAAATAAAAAAGATATAATTTTAAATGACGAATTACCTAATATAGTTTTTAATCTAAAACCTGATAAAGAATATTTGAATAATGAAGAGGTTAGCTCTGTAAATTTTGAAACATTAAAAACTTTTTATAGTGCGGGTCAAAAAAGAGCATTATATCTTCTGAATATTCTATACAAAATTGAATTATTGAAAAAAACCGGAAGAGATGTTCTTTTAATTTTTGATGATATCGCGGACTCATTTGATTATGAAAATAAATATGCAATTATAGAATATTTGTATGATTTATCACATAGTTCTAATTTCAAATCAATTATTCTAACTCATAATTATGATTTTTTCAGAACAGTTAAATCAAGATTAAGTTTATCTAAAAGTTCATTTTTTGCAGTTAAAAATGAATTTGATATTAAATTAATTAAACCTAATTTAGAAAATAAAGACAATATACTATTTAAATTAAAATCTGATATAGAAACAGAACACAATGCAAAAAAAGCATTTTTATCTATTATTCCATTTTTACGTAATTTATCTGAATTAGCTGGAAATAAGGATGATAAAAATTTATTAACTTCAATTTTACATTTTAAAGAAGATGGGGAAAAATTAAAAGTTAAAGATCTTGAACCAATTTATGAAAAATGGGACATGCCAGTTATTAATTCTGAAGACACAATTTATAATTTAATTTATAATGAAGCAATACAAATTAAAACGGATAATGATATGAATGGTATTCTTTTAGAAAATAAAATTGTTCTTTCAATGGCTATAAGATTACATGCTGAAAAGTTTATGTTGGATAGTTTGAATAATACAAATGAAATTAAAAGAAATCAAACAAGAACATTATATGAAATTTTTAAGGAAGAATTCAGCACGGAAAATGATGAAAAAAATAGGGAAATATTAAAACAAGTTTGTATTATGACTCCTGAGAATATTCATTTAAATTCCTTTATGTATGAACCCATTTTAGATATGGATATTGAGTATTTAATTAAATTATTTGATAATGTTAAAAATTTATCAAAAATTTTATTTTAATTAAAATAGTAAACTTTAATTATTTAAAATTTATAATATTTAATTAACTTTTTTAAAGTGGGTGATATTATTAGTCGTTTGATTATTAAATTTAAATCTTGTGCTGATTTGGAGTATTCTTGTATTGGTAAGTATGATGTTCAGGGTTTTTTGTATTCTTTGTTGAAGGGTACTGATTTGTCAGTTTATCATAATGTTCGGGGTTTTAAGTTTTTTAATTTTAGTAATATTTTTCCTGTTGCGGATTTTAAGGTGGGTGATGTTCGAAGTTTGATTGTTTCTTCTCCTAATGATTTGTTTATTCAGGTTTTGAATGATTCTTTAGATGGTTTAGATGGGTTTCGTTTGAATAAGTTTTATTTTACTCTTGTAAGTGTTAGATTTTTAAGGACTAGGGTGGGGTCTTGTTTGATTACTAGTACTCCTATTGTATTGTTTGAAGATAATACGGTTAATAGGTATTATAGTTTTAAGTCTGGTCCTGATTTTGATTTTTTCTTCAATCGTTTGTTGGATAATGCTTTAAAGAAGTTTAATGCTTTTACTGATGATGATTTTGTTTTGGATGGTGAATTGTTTAATAGTTTTAGTTTTAAGAAGGAGGTTGCAGTTAAAGTTAGTAAGAAGGGTAATTCCTTTTTGATTATTGGTAGTTTATGGAATAGTTTAGAGTTTGATTTAAATCAGGGTAATAAGGGTTTTTATCAGTTCCTTTTTGATGTTGGTTTAGGTGAGAAGAATAGTCTTGGTTTTGGGATGCTTAATAATAAAAGGTGAGTGTTTTGTTAAATGCATTATATGAAATTGGTAAGTTATGGATTGAGAAAGAAGATTTGGATAAGATTAATGTTTTATTGGATGCGAGTAAACTTGCAAAGAGAACTAAGTCAGTTTTAGTTGTTGAGTTAAAAGAAGATAAGGGTAATTTGGAGTATGCTGGTGTAGTTGAACGTGATTATGATAGTGATGATAATCCTAAGTATCTGTATCGTGGTGGTTCTTCTCGTGGTACTGATATTACTCCTTCTTGTTTGATTACGGATTTGGGTAAGACTTTGCCTAATAAGTTTTTTAAATGGTTTATTAATCATGAAAGTGAGGATGATTTTTTTAAACAAATTAATACTTGTTTAATTGAAAATCAGGATATAATTACTAAGGATATTGGGGAAAAGTTTGAATTATTATCTGAAAAAGTTAATGTTCTTTTGACTATTGGTTTTATAAGTCTTGGTGGTGATTTGAAGTTTATTGGTGATTATGAAGCTTTTAGGAATGTTTTGATTTCTAGTGCTACTATTAAATATTATAAAAAAGGCAGTAATAAGGTTAAAGGTGATGGTGTTTGTTTTTTATGTGATGAACAGAAGGAAGTTTATGGTTTAGTGTCAAATAGTATAGGTTTTTCATTTTCTACTCCTGATAAGCCAGGTAATGTTCCTGGTTTATTAGTTAAGGATCAATGGAAGCAGTTACCTATTTGTGGTGATTGTGCTTTATATTTAGAAGCAGGTAAGAAGTTTGTTGAGAAGTATTTGTCTTTTTCCGAGTTTGGGTTAACTTATTATGTGATACCTAACTTTTTGGTGAATCCTCGTCAAGGTTTTGATGAAATATATAAGTATTTGAGTCGTGAGGATGAGTATTTAACTTATCGTGCTGATCTTGTTTCTCGTGAAGATAAATTAGCTGGTATTGTTGATAAATTAGGGAATATATTAGAATTTAAGTTTTTATTTTATCAATCTAGTAATAATGCTTTTGATATTTTAGCTTATGTTGAAAGTGTATTGCCTTCTTGGATGCGTGAAATTTATGATAATCAATTAAGTATTAGTAGGTTAGAATTTTTTAATGAAGAGAATATGAAGAAAGTATTAGGAAAGGATAAAGAGGGAGATTTCGTAACAATCAGTAATCTTAGTAATAAGTTTGCAACGGTTACTAATTATAATTGGTATTTGAGTTTTTTACGTGATTTTTTCAGTAGTTATTCTCGAACATATTATTTAGGTATTGTAACTGATGTTATGAGTGAGAAGAAATTGGATTATGGTTTTTTATTAACTCATTTTATGAATAAGATTCGTGAGAATTGGAGACAAGGTTATGGTATTAGTGTGCCTGTTTTGAAGTCTTTTGCTTTAATATTATTTTTTAATAATTTAGATTTATTAAAAGGAGAAAAAATTATGAAGATAAATTTAGAAGATAGTGAAGAATTGAAGTCTGATTCATCAATTATTGATGATTTCTTGGATGCTCCTGATAAGAAAGCAGTTTTCTTATTAGGTGATTTAACTCGTAAATTAACATATAAACAATATAAAGAATTGGGATCTTCTCCATTTATTAATAAATTATGGGGATTATCATTAGATAAGAATAAGATAATTAAATTGTATCCTATGGTTTTTAGTAAGTTACGGGAATATGATAGTGCTTATCCTGTTTTAGAGGAGAATATTAGTGCTAATTTAATGCATGCGGAGAATAATTGGAAGTTAAGTCGTGATGAAATAAGTTATTATTTTGTTTTAGGTTATACACTTGCTTATGCAGTGAATGATAAAAAAGAAAAAGATAAAGAAAATGGTGAAGGTGAATAAGTATGAATAGATCTGAGATTTTATTTTTATATGATATAAATGATGCAAATCCTAATGGTGATCCATTAGATAGTAATAAGCCAAGATTAGATGAAGAAACAGAAACTAACCTTGTAACTGATGTTCGTTTAAAAAGAACTATACGTGATTATTTAAGAGATTATAAGGATGAGAAAATTTTCATTACTGATACTTTTGATAATGAGGGTAAATTAAATGATGCTAAGCAAAGAGCAGATAAATTTTTAACTAAAGAAAAATATGAATCTTTAACTGAGGCAAGAGAAGATATTAAAGCAAATGTAATACAAGATTGTGTTGATGTTAGATTATTTGGTGCAACTATTCCAATAGAACCAAAGGTTAAGACTAAGAAGGAGAAGAGTAGTGTTACTTTAACTGGTCCTGTTCAGTTCCGTATGGGTCGTTCTCTTAATCAGGTTGAAATTAATCATATTAAAGGTACTGGTGGTTTTGCATCTGGTGCAGGTAAAGATCAGAAAACATTTCGTGAAGAGTATATTTTACCTTATAGTTTGATTGGTTTTTATGGTGTGGTTAATGAGATTGCTGCAAAGGATACTGGTATGAGTGATAATGATGTTGGATTATTACTTGAAGGTATTTGGGATGGTACTAAGAATTTAATTACACGTTCTAAATTTGGTCAAGTACCACGTTTATTACTTCAAATAGAATATAAGGAAAATTATTTTATTGGGGATTTAAACAATAAAGTAAGTATAAATTATGATTTAGATGATAGTAAATTGATTCGTAATATTAACCAAGTTGAAATTAACTTAAATAAGTTATTAAGTAATTTAGAAGAAGAAAAAGATAAGATTAGTAAGGTTTATTATAAGTTTGATAGTGATGTTAAATTCTTTAATTATGAATCATCTGATAAGTTATTAGATGCTATTAAAGGTTTAGGTATTAGTGTTGAAGAATTATAAAAGAATTTTTCTTTTTTATTGGGGAGGTTTTATGGGAAAATGATAAGTAAAGTTTTAGCCTTTGATGTATGGGCGGATTATGGTTATTTTCGTAGAGGATATACTACTACTTCCACTATCTCTTATCCTTTCCCTAGTAGGACTACTGTTGCAGGTTTAATATCTGCTATGCTTGGTTTGCCTAGGGATTCATATTATGATATTTTTGATGAGGAAAATAGTAAAATTGGGGTAAATATTTTAAATCCTATAAAAAAGGTTCATTTTAATTTAAATTATATTAACACTAAGGAAGGTTTCTTTTTACATGATATTCGTGGTCCGGGTAAGCGTTCCCAAGTTGAAGCTGAATTTTTAAAGAATCCAAAGTATCGGATTTATGTAGGATTAGAAGATCAGGAATTAATGGGTAAGTTATATGATTTACTGTGGAATCATAAATCAATTTACACTCCATATCTTGGTATTAGTGAGTGTATTGCTAATTTTAGTATGGTTGGTGATGATTTTATTGAATTGAAGCAAGTTAATGGTGATAATGTTTGTGTTGATTCTGTAATACCTAAAGAGGGTCATAATTTGGTTATTGAATCTGATCGGAAGTATGGTTTGATTAAAACTCCTTGTTTTATGGATTCAAATAGGGTTGTTACAAGTTTTAAAGAGTTTTATTTTGAAGAGAATACTAAAAGTATTCAGTTAGAGTCTGCTGATTATTATAAGATTGGTGGGGATAATGTTATCTTATTCTAAACTAAAATCTCATCCTAGTAAAAGTTTAGAAGAGCATTTGTTGAATGTGGCTTGTAATTGTGAAAGTTTTTGTAAAAATTTAAGTATAAATGATAAGAATCTTTATACTCAAATTTCTTTTTTTATTGGTTTATGTCATGATTTTGCTAAATCCACTACTTTTTTTCAAGAATATTTAAATGATGGTAAGAAAAGTCAGCTTAAAAATCATGGATTTTTATCTGCAGTTTTTGGTTATTATGTTGTTAAGAATTATTTAAGTAAAAATAATATTAGTTTTGATTTAGATTTAAGTAGTTTAACTTATTTAGTTATTCTAAGACATCATGGGGATTTTAAAAATATTTCAGGAACCTCTGGAGAACTTAACAAAGTTAGCTTAAATCATGACCTTGGAGAAAAACAAGTAGAAAATATTAAAAATAATATTAAAAATAATAATGGATATGATTTAAGAAAATTTTATGAAACTTATGATATAAATCTAAACGATTTTATAAATAGTTATAATGATATTTTAGATGAAATTGAAGAATCACTAGATGATATTATTTTTGATGAAAATATTGAAAATTATTTTACTTTAATATTATTATATTCTATGTTAATTGATTCAGATAAAATTGATGCTTCACAAACAGAATTATTTAATAGGCCAAATATTCCTTCGGATATTGTGGATTTATACAAAATGAAAAAGTTTGGTTTAAAATCAGAGGGTATAAATTGTATTCGTGAGAAAGCGTATCATGAAATTAATCAAAAAGTTCCAATTTTAGATTTAAATAAACATATTTATAGTATTGATTTACCAACTGGTTCAGGTAAGACTTTAGCTGCTTTTAATTTTGCATTAAAACTTAAAAAAAGAATTCAAGAAGAAAAAAATTTCAATCCCCGTATAATTTATTCCTTACCATTTTTAAGTATAATAGATCAAAATGAGAAAGTTATTCGTGATGTTCTTCATACTGATGGTATTAAAGATACTAATGCTCTACTTAAACATAATTATTTATCTGATATGAAATACACAACAGAATCAAATCATAATAAAGAATTAAATTTAAACAATGTTCGTATTTTAATTGAAGGTTGGAATAGTGAAATCATTGTAACTACTTTTATACAATTTTTTTATAGTTTAATTAGTAATAAGAATAGATCTCTTCGTAAGTTTCATAATATGGTGAATTCAATTATAATTTTAGATGAGATTCAAGCAGTTCCCTATAAATATTGGAATATTCTTAATATTTGTCTTAAAAAATTAGCCAATGAATTTAATTGTTGGATTATTTTAATGACTGCAACACAACCTTTAATTTTCAGTGAGGAAAACGGTGAAATTTTACCTTTAATTTCTAAGGATGAATATTTCACAGTTTTTAATCGTGTAAATTATAATTTTAATTTAGAAGATATGAATTTAAATGATTTTAAAGACTTTATTATTGATGAAATAGTGAATAATCCTGAAAAGGATATTATGATTGTTTTAAACACAATACAATCTTCAAAAGATGTTTATACTTATATTAAAGAAAGATTTGAAGATCAGTATGAAAATATTATTGTTGATACAGTTAATGGTATTGTTAATATTTCAGATACTATTAATTTGGTTTATTTATCTACTAACATAATACCAAAGCATAGATTATCAAGGATAAATGAATTGAAAAAAGAGGGAAAAAGGAAAATTATTATCACTACTCAATTAATTGAAGCAGGTGTTGATATTAGTGTTGATATTATTTATCGGGATTTAGCCCCTATAGATTCTATAATTCAAACTGCTGGACGATGTAATCGTAATAATGAAAAAATTAAAGGGGAAGTGAATGTTATATCCTTAATAAATGATAAAGGTCGAAAATTTAGTCGAATGGTTTATGATTCCATATTATTAAGTAGTACTATTGATTTACTTAAGAAACAAGAATCTTGTTCTGAGAAAGAATTCAACTTAATCACTTCACAAGAATATAATAAAATCTTATTAAAGAATGGAAGTCAAGATAAAAATTTATTAAAAATTATTAAGGAGTTAAATTTAGGTAAAATCTCATCAGATTTTAAATTAATAGAAGAAACAGTTGAAAAGATTGATGTGTTTGTAAACTTCGACGAAGAAAGCCAATTATTGTGGGAAAAATTTAATGACATGGAAAAATGTGAAAATAATTTTAAGAAAAAAGAATTGTTTTTAAAAATCAAAGCTGAATTTTATAATTATATAATTTCTATAAGTTCTAAAAAATTTGGTTCTACTAATATTTGTAATGATTGGTTAGGATTCATTGCCCCTGAAGATATTGCTCGTAAATATGATATTGAAACTGGTTTTATTTTTGAAGATGATGAAGAAGCTTTTATTATTTGATAATTATGACTATGAATAATATTCCAATAACTGGGGTTATGGTCCAGTATTATGTTACCTGTAAAAGAGAATTATGGTTTTTTGCAAATCAAATTAACATGAATTATAATAATGAAGATATAAGTATTGGTAAGTATATTCATGAAAAATCTTATTCTAGGGAGAATAAGGAAATCCAATTTGATAATATGGTATTTGATTATGTAAAAACTAATGAAGGTATTAATATTTTTGAAATTAAAAAATCAAGTAAATTAACAATTGGAGCTAAGTACCAATTATATTTTTATATGTATAATACTAAGAAAAGTATGAATCAAGAAGTTAAAGGATATTTAGTATATCCTAAAGAAAAGAAAAAAGATGAAATAATATTAACAAATGAAATAGAAGAAGAAATATTTAAAATAATAGAAGATATACCACATATCATTAATTTAAAAACACCTCCCAAAGCAGAAAAAAGACCCTATTGCAAGAATTGTTCATTTTATGAATTATGCATGATATAAAAAAAACTTCAAAATAAGGTGAGTAAAATTAAAAAACCATTATATTTAACAAGCAACGGAATAATCCAAAGAAAAGACAACACAATTTTCTTCATAAACAAAGAAATCAAACAAGCAATACCAATCCACTCCATAAATGAAATAAACTGTGAAGCCAAAGTAACAATAAAATCAGGAGCAGCATCATACCTAATGAAAGAAGGAATAATAATAAACTTCTTCAACAAATACGGCTACTACGAAGGATCACTATACCCCAGAATTCAATTCAACTCAGGACTAGTAGTAGTAAACCAATCAGCACATTACATAGACAAACAAAAAAGACAATACCTAGCAAAAGAAATAGTAGAAGGTATCAGATTCAACATTCTAACCACATTAAAATATTACTCCAAAAAAGGGAAAGATTTAAACCTTTACATCAATAACATTGAAAAAGAAAACATAAAAGGAGATATAAATCAAATAATGAGCAGCGAAGGCCGAATATGGCAAAACTACTACCAAAGCTTCAACACCATAGTAAAAAACTTCGAAATGGGAAAAAGAGAAATAAGACCACCAACAACAGAACTAAACGCATTAATATCATTCGGAAACTCCCTACTATACACAACAACACTATCCGAAATATACCACACCTACCTACACCCCTCCATAAGTTACCTCCACGAACCCTCCGAACGAAGATTCTCATTAGCATTAGACCTAGCAGACATATTCAAACCCATAATAGTGAGCAGAATCATATTCAAACTAATAAACACAAATCAAATCACAAAAAAAGATTTCACAACAAACATAGGAGTCCTATTAAACCAAAAAGGCAAACAAAAATTCATACAAGAATACCAAAAAAAGATGGACACAACAATAAAACACCCCAATCTCAATAAAAAAGTATCCTACCGCTACTTAATTAGACTCGAAGGATACAAACTAATCAAACACGTCTTGAATGATAAAAAATATGAAAGCTTTAAAATGTGGTGGTAAAAATATACTTAATAATAGTATATGATGTAAATGTAGACAGAGTAAACAAAGTACATAAATTCCTAAGAACACATTTGCATTGGCAACAAAACTCAGTATTTGAAGGAGAAGTAACCCAATCACAATACACAAAAATAATGGATAAATTAAAAGAATTAATAAATGAAGAAACAGATTCCATATTCATATATGAAATACCAGAAAAATATTTAAAAAAACATATACTAGGAATCGAAAAAAATCCAATAAATTTTATTTTTTAGTCCACCTTTATAAAGGACATACATCATTACCACCCGACTTTTCACACCACAAATTTTAAGTAAAATAAACCATAAAATAACAAAATAAGGCAAAAATCCGCCGACTTTAAAATAGACTTAATAGTATAGAAATGACCACGGCGCCGGAAACGTTGTACTATGCAAAGAATCTTTAAAATAGACTTAATAGTATAGAAATATAGTACTTTAGTACCCACCAGTATATAAAGGTTTTGCTTTAAAATAGACTTAATAGTATAGAAATTAAATTTTTTTAGGTAATACTTTTTTGAAGATTATTACTTTAAAATAGACTTAATAGTATAGAAATGTAATTCCGGTTTTAAATCTGTTCTTTTTGTATAACAACTTTAAAATAGACTTAATAGTATAGAAATTCAAAAAAATATATATTTTCGTTTTCTTCTTCAAAATCTTTAAAATAGACTTAATAGTATAGAAATTTGGAAATTCAAGAACTAAAGTTTTCCATAAAAAAGGCTTTAAAATAGACTTAATAGTATAGAAATGGGAACAGGGAACCATATTTAGCTCCTATAGGTTTTCTTTAAAATAGACTTAATAGTATAGAAATAGTGTTATATTATCTTGGTGATGTTGCAGTTACTACCTTTAAAATAGACTTAATAGTATAGAAATGACATAATAGTAATACATTACACACAAACACACAAACCTTTAAAATAGACTTAATAGTATAGAAATAATCAAATAATAAAATAGGTTTTAAAAACCTAAATTTAGCTTTAAAATAGACTTAATAGTATAGAAATGTTTTAGTTTTGCAGCTTACAACCTTTTCTATATTTGGCTTTAAAATAGACTTAATAGTATAGAAATGGGAAGCTTTAGAAGGTTTTAACCTTCTACAATTCCCTTTAAAATAGACTTAATAGTATAGAAATACCTTCTACAATTCCTATTTGAATTAGAAGCAGGAAACTTTAAAATAGACTTAATAGTATAGAAATGAAAAATCTATATCTATATAACACAAATTCGCGAGTTCTTTAAAATAGACTTAATAGTATAGAAATAGGGAAAATAAACACGATGGCAAGTAGCGAAGATGTATCTTTAAAATAGACTTAATAGTATAGAAATATTCATGTTCACTTGTTACGATGTTGCTGAATTCTTCTTTAAAATAGACTTAATAGTATAGAAATATTCTATTAATATTGTTAAGTTCCCATTGCTATCTGTCTTTAAAATAGACTTAATAGTATAGAAATATTTAAGATTGTATATTTTACAATATCCACAAGTCCACTTTAAAATAGACTTAATAGTATAGAAATTAGCCATTCAGCCCTACAAATAGCAGGGTATCTGACTTTAAAATAGACTTAATAGTATAGAAATCAAGTAAAACAGTCACTACAAGAACAGATACTATTAACTTTAAAATAGACTTAATAGTATAGAAATAGAGATTTAGGGACTTTTGAAGCTTCAAATATCTTTCTTTAAAATAGACTTAATAGTATAGAAATATGTCTAAATCTTTATCATTCTTGCTTTCTTCAAATTCTTTAAAATAGACTTAATAGTATAGAAATAAAGAAGTGCTAACAACAAATGCTTATAATAAGCATGCTTTAAAATAGACTTAATAGTATAGAAATTATACTCTGCAGTGCAATCTTTAAGTATGGAAAGAAACTTTAAAATAGACTTAATAGTATAGAAATATATTATTGTTTCTACTACATTTTTTTCTTTATAACTTTAAAATAGACTTAATAGTATAGAAATATAGCTATAGGTGTCAATAATATTGTTTATTTGGACTTTAAAATAGACTTAATAGTATAGAAATTTGATTGTATTTGTTTTGAAAAATTTTGTTGCTGGCTTTAAAATAGACTTAATAGTATAGAAATTCAACAGCTTCCTTGAATGTTGCAGCGGTACAAATACTTTAAAATAGACTTAATAGTATAGAAATAGTTATTGTTCAAAAATTATTCCCCACTACTACCCCCCTTTAAAATAGACTTAATAGTATAGAAATTCAGCATATTCAGGATCATAACTACTAATATTATCAACTTTAAAATAGACTTAATAGTATAGAAATTTGGAATAATGGAAATGATGGGTGTTACAGCAGGAACACTTTAAAATAGACTTAATAGTATAGAAATTTGATGACTGCAGTACAGATGGTTCTTTAGAATTTTGCTTTAAAATAGACTTAATAGTATAGAAATAAGTTAAAGTTATATAATTATTTTCAACTTTCTGTCTTTAAAATAGACTTAATAGTATAGAAATTATAGTAGTGGGTACTAAAGTACTATTAAGCAAGTACCTTTAAAATAGACTTAATAGTATAGAAATTCATCAGTAGAATGTTTTATGACACGATATGGGAGACTTTAAAATAGACTTAATAGTATAGAAATGGAAGTAAATATAATCTGTACTTGGATTAGTGATTTCCTTTAAAATAGACTTAATAGTATAGAAATATAGAGAAAACAACAAAAGCGAAAAAATAGAAACTACTTTAAAATAGACTTAATAGTATAGAAATATTCCTGAAAATGAAACAAAAACATTCAAAGCACAATCTTTAAAATAGACTTAATAGTATAGAAATCAGGTATCATACAATTACTAAAGTCAATACCAGTTTCCTTTAAAATAGACTTAATAGTATAGAAATGTTGAATCTGAAAATTTACCTTGGGATTGGTTAAACCTTTAAAATAGACTTAATAGTATAGAAATGCTAAAAAATTTATAAACTTAGCTAAAAAATTTAGAACTTTAAAATAGACTTAATAGTATAGAAATACTTCGATTATTACCCCAGTTGGTCAGCTTTTTTATCCTTTAAAATAGACTTAATAGTATAGAAATTACTTAAAGGGAATTCATCAATAATATTATTATCCTCAGCTTTAAAATAGACTTAATAGTATAGAAATGATTCCTGGATAAATAATACAGCATTCACAACTTGTTGGCTTTAAAATAGACTTAATAGTATAGAAATCCATAAAGGCGAAATTGAAGACACAGCATCAGGTTTTCCTTTAAAATAGACTTAATAGTATAGAAATTACTAGACTTGTTATTTTATTTCTAGTAGCAATAAAACTTTAAAATAGACTTAATAGTATAGAAATGTGTTATGATGCAGACTTGGAACAGTTAGACTGGTTACCTTTAAAATAGACTTAATAGTATAGAAATGTGTAATATTGTTCCTATTTGGTGTTCGATATGAAATCTTTAAAATAGACTTAATAGTATAGAAATTTTCAACATATTCTTTAATTAACTCTTCAACCTCTTTTCTTTAAAATAGACTTAATAGTATAGAAATGTAATTGGGTTTTCTTCATATACCTCTTTGAAGTAATCTTTAAAATAGACTTAATAGTATAGAAATATTAAAATACTTATTTCTCCATTATTTATTTGTTTTACTTTAAAATAGACTTAATAGTATAGAAATATAGCTTTAGGAGATTAAAAAATGAATATTGAAAAAAACTTTAAAATAGACTTAATAGTATAGAAATACCATGTCGTAAACACCCCCAAAAGGTGCAACGGATAACTTTAAAATAGACTTAATAGTATAGAAATAACTTTTTGAAACAAACAAATCATAATGATGAATATCTTTAAAATAGACTTAATAGTATAGAAATACATTAAGTGAGTATATATATTGTCTTGAAGTTGATACTTTAAAATAGACTTAATAGTATAGAAATTCCTACTATATTTTCTATTGTATATAATGCAACTGCTTCTCTTTAAAATAGACTTAATAGTA
>DAGJ01000002.1:12054-12271 GCA_002495685.1 Methanobrevibacter sp. UBA412 | reverse complement strand
TTTAAAATAGACTTAATAGTATAGAAATTTGTTAATTCCCATGTTTATGTTTATTCAAATATTCAACTTTAAAATAGACTTAATAGTATAGAAATTTCGGAAAGAATTCAATCTTACTCCTGCACAACTATTCTTTAAAATAGACTTAATAGTATAGAAATATTCGTCTTTTGTTATTACTGTTCCTTTTTTGAGTATCTTTAAAATAGACTTAATA
>DAGJ01000002.1:0-11812 GCA_002495685.1 Methanobrevibacter sp. UBA412 | reverse complement strand
AGACTTAATAGTATAGAAATTTATGTAAATTCGGTTTAAATAGTAATCGCTTTTTGTCTTTAAAATAGACTTAATAGTATAGAAATTATTGTATTGGGGGGGGTATGGATCCCCCTGGTTTTTTCTTTAAAATAGACTTAATAGTATAGAAATTATAAACCACAATAAACAAACAGACAACCATATATACTTTAAAATAGACTTAATAGTATAGAAATGGTCCTATTATTGCCCCGTTTTCGTAGGCGTAGCTTAAACTTTAAAATAGACTTAATAGTATAGAAATAATGATATTGGAAGCTTACTAGGTAAAGGTGAAGAAGCTTTAAAATAGACTTAATAGTATAGAAATTACTACTATCGGTAATGAATCCTAATAAGCTATCATTTCTTTAAAATAGACTTAATAGTATAGAAATTTATGTGGATGGAACAAATGGTTCTGATACTAATACCTTTAAAATAGACTTAATAGTATAGAAATTAAATTCTACTCCGTCGTTGTCGCTGTCGTAGTTTGCTTTAAAATAGACTTAATAGTATAGAAATATAAAGCTAGTATATCAACTGCACAAATAAATTTATTCTTTAAAATAGACTTAATAGTATAGAAATTGTAGTTGATATACTAGATTTATTAATTTTGCACCGCTTTAAAATAGACTTAATAGTATAGAAATGTAGTTTATATTTAAGCTTATTGGTAAAATAGGCTTCCTTTAAAATAGACTTAATAGTATAGAAATGCAATAGCCCATAAATTTTCATCAACAGTAATAGTAACAGCTTTAAAATAGACTTAATAGTATAGAAATAAGGAGAACGTGAATTCGGAGAATCAAGTTTACGCAAACTTTAAAATAGACTTAATAGTATAGAAATTTAACAACAAAACCCACTTCAACACAATGCTTTTCCCTTTAAAATAGACTTAATAGTATAGAAATTATATAGGAAAAAATATAATATTAATTGTAAGTTTAACTTTAAAATAGACTTAATAGTATAGAAATCTTTCAAGGTCATTGTAGGTGGATTTGTCAATGTCTACTTTAAAATAGACTTAATAGTATAGAAATAGAATTTTGTTACTTCTTTGGGTATGAAACATCGCAACTTTAAAATAGACTTAATAGTATAGAAATACAACAGGAGTTATCACGGTTTTCGCATCATAATACTTTAAAATAGACTTAATAGTATAGAAATCAATTATTCATGCTTAATACTCCATTATTATAAATTACCTTTAAAATAGACTTAATAGTATAGAAATATGTAAAAATCATAATATTCTCCTTCCTGTTCCTTTTTCTTTAAAATAGACTTAATAGTATAGAAATAAAGTGAGGTATCAAATAACATTATGGCAAATGATGACTTTAAAATAGACTTAATAGTATAGAAATATCCAAGATTCTCCGCATTATTAATCGCATACAATGCTTTAAAATAGACTTAATAGTATAGAAATTTGTTTTTGTTTCACTAGTACAAGCTTCAAATCCACCTTTAAAATAGACTTAATAGTATAGAAATTGTTTTGTGAACATTCACAAATACTAACATAATCACCCTTTAAAATAGACTTAATAGTATAGAAATTTAACACTTTTAATTTCAATTATAACACTTTCTTTTACTTTAAAATAGACTTAATTGTATGAAAATTTGTTTAATAATGATGTGAAGTTGGTAAGTTAGATTTATTTTTGTTATTGAAAAAAAATATTGCTTGTTTTTGTATGTTTTATATATTAATAAATATTTCTTTTAGAAAAATTTTTCATATTTTAAAAACCTTTTTATTTTATTAGTCAGATATCATAAATTAATATAATTATTTTTTTGTGAGGTATTAATTTATTATGAAAAAAGCGTTGATTTTGATTGGTTGTCCTGAGGCTCCTGCTCAGACTCCTATTACTTTGTATGTTTTGGATAAGCTTAGAAAGGCTGGTTTTGATGTGACTGTTTCTAGTAATCCTGCTGCTTCTAAGTTGTTGAAGGTTTCTGATCCTGAAAGATATTATCTTCAGGATTTGGTTAATATTGATTCTGAAATTGATCATTTGGAAGAGGGTTCTTTTGATTTGCTTGTTGGTATTATTCATAAGGATGCTGCGGTTTCTTATTTTGTTACTTATTATCAATTGTTAAATATTGATTCTTTGGCTATTATTTTCCAACGTGATCAAGGTGAATTAGATAACTTCACTGAGGAGGTCCGGGAGAATACTGATGCGGGTATTGTTAGTGCTCGTGCTTATCATAATCCTACTCCTTTGCGTGTTCAGGTTGATAAGGCTTTTAAGGATTATTTTGAAGGGGAGGATTAGGAGTGTCTTTTTGTTTGGAAACATATTTGCAGCAGTCTGATGATTATAAGATTCTTTTAGCTCAATCTACTTTTAAGTTGGCTCGGGATGTTATTACTAAGAATTCTAAGGAAGTTATTCATGTGAAGCCGGGTGAGAAGGTTTTAGGTGTTCGGATTATTGGGGTGCCTCCGATTCCTATTGGTTTGAATCCTGATGAGGGTACTGTTCTTTTAACTTACACTAAACCTTGTAATGGTACTGGTGCTATTGAGTTACCTGTTTCTGATGAGGATATCCAGAAGATTCGTTCTTTAAGTATTGATAAAAAATAAATTAAATTTTTAAGGGAGAGTATATTTTTTTCATGATTACTACTGTTGTTGGAAGTTTTCCATTAGAAGTTAAAAGCCCTGAATCTGGTAGGGATAAGTTTTTAAACATTTTTGGTGCTTATGATCCGTATAAACGTCTTATTGAAGAGGTTGTTGAGTTACAATTTAATTTAGGTTTGGATATTGTTACTGAGGGTCAAGTTCGGGATGATATGGTTGGAATTTTTGTAAAGCATATTCCAGGTTTCACATATGTGCATAATTCTTCTGTTATTACTGGTAAAATCTTACCTTCAAATCATAATATTACTGTAGGTGATGTTCGGATTGCAGAGCATAAACTTGATGAGTTAATTAAGAATTCTAATTTATCAAGTGTGGAGGCTGAGCGTAAAGGTGTTAAGGGTATTATTACTGGTCCTTCTACTATTGTTCATAGTTCACGGATTGAATCTTTTTATAAGGAGAAGGGTCATGCTATCATTGATTATGCTCATGCTATAAGTAAGGAAGCTTCTGCTTTGGAGGGTGCTGGTTGTAAGTATATTCAAATTGATGAACCTTTCCTTTCTACTGGTATGGTTGATTTGAAAGTTGCTAAGGAAGCTATTAGTATAATCGTTGATACGGTTAATATTCCTGTGGGGATGCATGCTTGTGGTAATCTTAAAGGTGTTTTTAAACAGTTAACTAGTTTTCCTGTTGATATATTGGATTTTGAGTTTGCTGGAAATAATGATAATATTAAACTTTTAAAGGAGCATAAAAATCTTTTAAAAGGTAAAAAGTTAGGATTAGGGTGCTTGGATTCTGCATCTAAAGACTTGGATGAAGAAAGTAGGGTTCGTGAAATTATCCAAACTGGTATTGATGTGATGGGTGAGGATAACATTTTATTGGACCCTGATTGTGGTTTAAAGAAGATGAAATTGGAAACAGCGAAAAATAAATTAAAATTAATGATTAAATTAAATAATGAATTATCAACAAAAAAATAATAATGGGGAGTTTAAAGGGATATGTCTTATAAGTTTGATGCTGAGCAAATAGCAGATGGATGGGAGCAAATAGTCACCCAAATAGTTAAAGAGGGACATTTTGTTAATGATGAACGTGGTTCATTAACCAAGGAAATTTTAAATGTTGTAACAACAATTAATGATCCTTTCCAATTAGGTGGGGACTTTTTCGGTTTTGGTGATAAACTAGCTAGAATTGAGAAAATACGAATACCTGATAATTATTTCTGGGAAGGGGATAAACTCAGAACATATAGTGAACAATTCACAAGTAGTGAAAATCCAGGTTTCGTCTACACTTATGGTAATCGTTTAAGAGCACACTTTGAAGGTATAGATCAAATACGTGTGGCAATTGACAGGTTAAAAAATTGTAATGAGTCTCGTCGTGCTATAAGTGTTACATGGGATCCAACCCAAGATACTAAACGTGAAGAAGTACCTTGTATGATTCTTGTAGATTTCAAATTACGTGATAATATTTTATACACTACTGGTTTATGGAGAAGTCATGATATTTATGGTGCATGGTTCCCTAATGCTGTAGGATTATCTTACCTTGCACATTATGTTTCTGAAGAATTAGGTGGAGATGTGAAAATGGGTTCTGTAACAATCCATTCCATAAGTGCTCATATTTATGAATACGATTTACCTTCAGCAGAGAAGGTTAAAATAAAAAATCCACCAAAATAAAATAATAATAATAATAATAATAATAATAATAATAATAATAATTTATATATAAATTAAAAAATTAATATAAAATAAATACAAAAAATTAAATAAATGAATATTGAAATGAGGTTTAGAAAAAATGGTAAGTGTAAACTTAGAAGCTAAAAAAACTGTAGATGTAATGATTGAAAAAGCTGATGAAATAAACATACAAATATCCAAACTCTCAAATGGGGCAACCATTCTTGATTGTGGAGTTAATGTTGATGGAAGTTTTAAAGCTGGAGAATTATATACTAAGGTATGTCTTGGAGGATTAGCTGATGTTGGAATAAGCATCCCTGGAGATTTATCTGAAAAATTCGCTCTTCCTAGTGTTAAAATAAAAACAGATTTCCCATCAATTTCAACTCTTGGATCTCAAAAAGCTGGATGGAGTGTAAGTGTTGGTGACTTCTTCGCATTAGGATCCGGACCTGCAAGAGCATTAGCATTAAAACCTGGAGAAACCTATGAAGCAATAGATTACAAAGACGATGCAGATATAGCTATTCTTGCATTAGAATCTGATGTATTACCTGGTGAAGATGTAGCTGATGTTATAGCTAAAGAATGTGATGTGGATGCTTCTAATGTATACTTACTTGTTGCACCAACTAGTAGTCTTGTTGGATCTATTCAAATTGCAGGAAGAGTAGTTGAAAATGGTACATATAAAATGATGGAGTTCATCAATTTTGATGTTAAAAAAATCAAACATGCAGCAGGAATCGCACCTATCGCTCCAGTTGACCCAGATGGATTAAAAGCTATGGGAAAAACTAATGATGCAGTACTCTTCGGTGGAAGAACATATTACTATGTTGAATCCGAAGAAGGTGATGATATAGCTTCAGTTGCAGCACAATTACCATCATCTGCAGCAGATGGATATGGAAAACCATTTTTCGATGTATTTAAAGAAGCAGGATTTGATTTCTATAAAATAGATAAAGGAATGTTCGCACCTGCAGAAGTAGTTATGAACGATTTAACTACTGGAAAATTATATAAAGAAGGATATGTAAACGCAGATTTACTTAAAAAATCCTTCGGATTATAAAAAGAAAACATTTAAAAATATTTTTGGAGGTATTAATAGTTATGAAAGTAACAGCAATAATTGCAAGTCCACGTAAAGGTGGAAACGGGGATGTTCTTGTAGATGAAATAATTAAAGGAACAGAAGAAAACGGTGCAGAAGTCACTAAATATTATATTGATGAATTAGATGTTGAACCATGTCATGCATGTGGTCACTGTGGTGACGGTATAGACTGTAAAGTCGAGGATGATGGGGCAAAAATCATTGATGATCTTTTAGATACTGATGTATTAATTTTCACAACACCAATTTACTATGGTCAAATGTCAGCTCAAGGAAAACTCATAACTGACAGATTCTATAGTGTAAGTAGAAACCCACAAAAAGAATTCAATGGAAAAGCAGTATTTGTATTCACTCATGGAGCACCAAGTGGAATATATGATGCTTATATTGAAGCTACTAAAGCATCACCATTCGGTCATACTGGTTGGGATGTAGTAAACACTTTAGATGCTGGTGGAATTCAAGAACCAGGTTCCATAAAAGAATCTGAGGATAAAATGAAAGAAGCATTTGAAATAGGAAAAGCATTATAAAAAAATCTTATTTCCTATACTTTTTTCCTTTTTTCTATTTTTTTATTTATATTCATCTATCTTAACTTATTTAAAATAATAACTTCTATAGGCTCTTTCTAAATAAACAATATACTCTTTCTTAAAACACTAGTTTTACACATTAACTTGTTTAATTATTAGGCTTAACTTTAATTTAAACATAATAAAATATTAACCCTAAAAACCATTTTAATAAGAGTAATTTTTAAAACCTATAAAAAATAATAAAACATTATTATGACAATAATGGAAATTATTAAAATAAACACTAAAAAACAATTTGAAATCATTGACATAACAAAACCTGTAAATGAATACTTAAAAAAACTAAAAACTAGTGATGGTTTAATAAATATTTATACAAAACACACTACATCTGCAATAATTGTTAATGAAAACGAAAAGGGCTTATTAAAAGATTTTAAAAACACACTAAACAATTTAATACCAGAAAATAAGGATTACAACCATAACAGTATAGATAATAATGCCCGTTCACACCTACAAAGCTTATTTTTATCATCCTCACAAACAATACCATTTAAAGATAATAAACTCTTACTTGGAACTTGGCAATCAATCTTCTTTATAGAATTAGATGGACCAAGAATTAATCGTGAAATAATCTTAACCATAATAAACTAAAAATTTTTGCAAATTTTTAATTAATAAAAAGAACATAAAATATAATCAATCAATTATAATATGTGATATGGTGATTAAGTATGGGTAAAATAGATTCAAAACAATTAACTGATAAAATACAAAACTACTGAGATAATGGTAAAAGTTGTTCACAATCAGTTTTAACTGGAATATGCACAACAGTTGACTGTAAATTAAGTGAAGAAGAATTATTAAGTTTAGGAAAAGGATTTTCTGGTGGAATCGGAGGAACCTTTGATGAAGGTACCTGTGGAGCATTAACTGGTGCAATAATGGCATTAGGATTAATATATCCAGATGATCAAAAAATTAATGTTGCATTAAGTAAACAATTACTTAAATTCTTCCAAGACGAATTCACTACACTTCAATGTGGAAAATTAACTCATAATGGTGAAGATAAAACTATTTGTGATCCATGTTGTGCATTTGTTGGTGAAAAATTCGCACAATTATATAATGAACTATAAAAAATAAAATTAATTATTTTTTATTATTTCATTAACTATTTTTTTTTAAATAATATAAAATTACTTTTAAAAGGATTATTAATGTCATGTCATTATCAAAGGATTTAGAAAGTTTATTAAAAAGTGAAGGTGCAACAGGTGTTGGATTTGCAAACCTTAAAGGATTAAAAAATACACCACAAGGATACATTTCTGGTGTTTCTATATTTGTTAAATTATCTAAAGATGCAATTAAATCAATTAACACTAAAAACAACACATTATACCAGGAAGAATATAAAGGTTTAGATGAGAAATTAGATAAAATAGCACTTAAAGGTGAAGAATATTTAAAATCTAAAGGTTATAAAGCAGAAGCCTTAACAAGTGATAAATTACTTATAACTGAGGATAATACAAGTCAAATATCCTTTGAAGAGGTTGCAACTCGTGCAGGTTTAGGGTGGATTGGAAAATCCTGTCTACTAATAACTCCAGATTATGGTCCAGCAATTAAATTAATAACAATCCTAACAAATGCACCATTAACTTACGCTAAACCAGTTAAAGCAAGTTTATGTGGAATGTGTACAGAATGCCGTGATTCCTGTAAACCCGGTGCAATAAATGGAATATTATGGAATACTAATACAAATCCTGATACTTTATTTAATCATAAAAAATGTTTAAAACATTTAAAAAAATTAAGTAAAAAACAATCACAAGATGAGGGTTTTGAGTTATGCAGCCAATGTGTGTATGTTTGTCCAAAAACACAAAACTATATAAAATAAAAAAAATTAAAATGGAGGCATACAAGTTTTATGAGTTTATCAACAAATTTAAAAGAATTACTAATATCTAAAGGCGCAACAGAGGTAGGATTTGCAAACCTTAAAGAAATAGAAAATGTGCCAAGTGACATGCCTAATGGAATATCAATACTTATTAAATTATCTAAAGAAGCAATTAAATCAATAGAGGTTAAAGGTAAAAAAGAATATTTAAAAGAATATGATAATTCATATCCAATATTAGATGAACTTGCCCTTAAAGGGGAAGAATTCTTAAAAAATAAGGGTTATAAAGCTTATGCTTTAACTAAAGAAAGAGTATCCGTACCTGATAATAAAATAACTTTAATTCCATTTAAAACGGTTGCTACACGATCAGGTCTTGGTTGGATTGGTAAATCCTCACTATTCATAACACCTAAATATGGTTCAGCAGTAAGATTAATAACAATCTTAACTAATGCACCCTTAGATTTTAATAAACCAATAACTACTTCTTTATGTGGTATGTGTAGAATATGTCAAGATAATTGTCCAGCTGATGCAATAACAGGTTTAACATGGAATCCTAAATTGGAACGTAATGATTTATTTGAATATAAAAAATGTTTAAATGTTTTAGGGGAACTTGCAGAAAATGAATTCCATAATCCAAATGTTAAAGTTTGCAGTAAATGTATTTCTGTATGTCCTAATACTCAAAGATATGTAGAAAAATAATTATTAAAAAAAAGATTATGAGGAGTAAATAAATTTATGAGTTTATCAACAGATTTAAAAGAATTATTAGTATCAAAAGGTGCAACTGAGGTAGGGTTTGCAAATCTTAAAGGCTTAGAAAATGTACCGGACACTATGCCAAATGCTGTAAGTATCCTAATTAAGTTTCCAGCAGAAATTATAAACACTATACAAGAATATCCAACTAAAATTTATATAGATAAATTATTAGAAATCAATGATATCCTTGATGATATCTTATTGGCTGGTGAGGATTTCCTGAAAAAAGAGGGGTATAATGCTTATGGTCAAACTAAACCTCGAACAGTAGTTGAGGATGATAAGAGAAGTAAAATTCCTTATAAAACTGCTGCAACTCGTGCAGGTTTAGGTTGGATAGGTAAATGTGCCTTACTTGTTAATCCGCATTATGGTTCAGCTGTACGTATAGCAAGTATTTATACTGATGCACCATTAGATTTTGGAAAACCAGTAAAACAATCATATTGTGGGGAATGTGATGCTTGTGTAAAAGCATGTCCAGGGGATGCTTGTACTGGAGTGGATTGGCATGAAGGAGTAGACCGGAATGAATTATACAATCAAAAGAAGTGTGGGGATAAAGCTTTAGAATTATCTATCCTTAAAACTGGCATAGACCATTACTATTGTGGTAAATGTATAATAGTCTGTCCATTTACAGTTAAATATTTAAAAAAAGAATTAAAAAAGTAAAGTAAAAAAAGTTTTTAGAGGAATTCTATTTCAAATCCCACAACTGGGTATTCAAGTTCAAAATTAGTAATAACCTCAGGAGATAATTCACCAAACACTCCTTTGATTTCACCATTATTACTAGTACCTTTAACACTAGCTACTCTTCCAGGAATGAAACTTGGATCCTCTGATTCACCAATTTCTACCTTATATCCAAGATTACCAAGCACACTTAAAGTTAGGGATTTAGCTTCTGTAAAATTAGCACTTGTATGGCAACTTAAAGCTGAAAGTTTTTTACTTGGTCTAACTTTTAATGGTTCTGATTCATCTAAGTATAAGATGTCCCCTATTTCAAATATTTTTTGAGGTAAATCTTGATGTTTATTATCTTCTAAAAATTCCATTAAAGTATTAATTAAACTTTTTCTAATCATAGTTCCATCAATAGTAATAGGTTTAGAAACTTCCACATGACTATCCTCACTACGATTCATCTTTTCATAGTGACTGGTTTCACTTGTTAACATTAAACTCATTATTTCTTGATATCCAAGTCCAATCATTATTTCTCTTAAAGTTTTATCAGATTTAAACCAATCATGTTCATATGCTACAGTTGAAAGTTCAGGTAATGCAGGTTTCACCTCATTTATACGGTATTGTATTGCAATATTTTCCACTATATCATATTCATGAAGAATATCAGTACGATAAGAAGGTATTTTTACAAGTAAAGTATCTTCATCAATTTTCTCTGAATCCATTCTAGCTTGTGCTAATAATTTTTCAGCCTCATCAATGGTGATGTTTATTCCTATTAAATCATTTGCAGTTGAAATATGAACTTCCTTAGTTTTTGGACTTAAATCAGGAGTAGTGATTGTTTTATCTTTATAGATTACTTCAACACTTTTAACTTCCCCTCCTTCTTCTGCAAAACTACTGCAAATAATGTTTAAACTTTGATTTACAGCTTTCTCATCTGTACCTGTCACATCAACAAGAATATTACAAGTATCTTCAGTTAACTTAGTTAATTCACCATTAATTATTGGAGGCATACTTAAAATTTGATCATCCTTATCAAGGATTAAAGGATACTTACTGAATTTATCAATTAAATGAGCATATTTACTTCCTTTTTCAATATTTTCAAGTATTTCCGCAGGACTCATTGCACAGTTTTCTTCAAGTGGTATGAATTTGTGTTCATTTTTTTCTGTTGCAATATAATTATATGGAGAATTAATTACATCTGCATTATGAATACCAATTGCTACTTTTTTACGATCCCGGCCTATTACCCAGTGAAGGTTTTCTTGAAAGTCCATTACTTGTTTTAATCTATTACCCTTAAAATTCACACCTTCAATTTTAGCAAATGCTATAAATGGTCGAATTTCACTTACTTCTTCACTTACATATACCTTCTCATCAGAAGCTGTAACCTCATATTCAGGAAGGCCTGTTTCAATGTTTAAGAATCCTTTAAGTGATCTTGCAACTCCAGGAACGCTTAAATTATCTGGTCGGTTTGGGAAGAATTCTACTTTAATTTCATCATCATTATGATCTTCTATGTCACTTCCCATCATAGGTATTATGTTTATTAATTTATCTTTTTCAATATCGATTCCGAATTCTTTTAAATCATCATATTCAAATGTTATTACTGGCATTTTATTGTTTTCTCCATAAAATTTCTAATAAAAAAGTAAATAAACCCCACATTTAAATTAGGGTTTTTATAATCCGTATATTGCCATGAAGAATAAGGCTTCAATGACAAAGTGTAATGCTCTATGTGCAAGTGGAGGTATATGGAAAGGCACTGCACTATGAGCTATATCTAAGGTTAAATGTATTAATCCTCCTAAAATTCCAATTTGGAATGATTGGAACACAATAGTAAGTACAAGAAAATGGAATATTGATTCTAAGACTTCATGAACTAACCAGGTTTGCACTGCTGAAGTAAGTGTTTTTTTAATTATTCCTCCAAGAACTATGTAGAAATCATTACCTATTTTCCACACAATTCTTCCATGGATTTCATCACTAATAGCTAATACTACTGGAATCCAGAACCATAACATATTCATTTTTACTTTAATCCTTAAAATTTTTATTAATTAAATAATTATTATATAAAAAAATTTTTTTTATATTATAAGTATCTATGATTTTTCCTTTATTTATAAATTTATACCAAAATACTAAAATTTTTCATAATCCTCAATTATAATATCAGGTTCTGTCAAAAACTTAGTTGATTTTATTTTTTGAAATATTTTGTCTCATAATTTTTTTAAGCTTTCTTATGGCTTTAATTATGATTTAGAAATAGTAAATTTAATATATTAAGTGGAGCTAATATATTTATATGATTAATAAAAAAATAAAAGTTCC
>DAGJ01000025.1 GCA_002495685.1 Methanobrevibacter sp. UBA412 | reverse complement strand
TCAAAAATTATTTTATTATATATAATTTAACCAGTTGTATTTATCTTCTGTTTTTCCTTCAACTATTTCAAAGAATTTACTTTGGATTTCTTCAGTTACAGGTCCTCTACTTCCGATTCCAACTTGTCTTCCATCTATGGATCGTATAGGTGTGACTTCTGCAGCTGATCCTGTGAAGAATACTTCGTCTGCTAAGTATAAATCTTCTCTTGGTAATGGTCTTTCTATAACATCATAACCTAAATCTTTGGATATTTGCATTATACTAGCTCTTGTGATTCCATCTAATACTGAGGATGATAATGTTGGAGTGTATAATGTGTTATCTTTTACTAAGAAAATATTTTCCCCACTACCTTCTCCGATATGTCCAGCATAATCAAGTTGTATACATTCATCAAAGCCATTTTCTGTAGCTTCTATTTTAGCTAGTTGGGAGTTCATATAATTTGCTGCTGCTTTAGCTAATGTTGGTAATGTGTCAGGTGCTGGTTTTCTCCATGAAGATACGCCAACATTTACTCCATTTTTCATACCTTCTTCACCTAAGTAAGATCCCCATTCCCAAACTGCTATTGTGGTGTTAACTGGGCAGTTTAAAGGTGATACTCCTAGTTCTCCATATCCTCTATATGTTATAGGTCGAACATAACAAGATTTTAAATTGTTTATTTTTATTGTATCTTTGATTGCATTTGCAATTTCTTCTTGAGTGTATGGGATTGGCATTTTGTAAATTTTTGCTGAATTAAATAATCTTTTCACATGATCGTTTAATCTGAAAACTGCTGATCCTTTTTTATTATTATAACATCTTATTCCTTCAAATACTGCAGATCCGTAGTGAACAACATGTGATAATACGTGAATTTTTGCATCTTTCCAATCTACTAATTCGCCGTCCATCCATATTTTTAAATTTTTATCGTCCCATGCCATTTTTTCACCTTTAATTTATTATTTTGTAATTTTAAGAATTATCATTATGATTTATATTATTCAATTATTAAATAGATTACTATTCATTTATTTTATTATTTGTTTTTTCTCTGTTTTTTTCTAAATTTTTTTTGGTGGGTTTTGTTTTTTCTCTGTTTTTTCATGATTTTTTACTCCATAATAGTAACCTTTATATAGTATGTTAGATAAAGTATTGGTGTTGTATGGTTCCGTGGTCTAGGGGTATGATACCTCCCTTACAAGGAGGGGATCACGAGTTCAAATCTCGTCGGAACCACTTTTATACTTTTATTACTATTTTTATTATATTTTTAAATCATTGTTAGTTGTAACAAAATTTTTTTATAAAATAAGCTTATTTTTTGATATTTTTTAAAAATTTAAAAGAAAAAAAATTTAATTTTGAAAAAAAAGGATTATATTTAATTTTTTATTTATAATATTACGAGTAACATTAAAATAATTAATGAAATAAAGAATATAACAGTTCCTTTAACTAATATTTGAGCTCCATCTCTATCTACAAATAGTATAAGGCCATAAGATAAGGCTAATGCTACTAATAATTCTACAACTCCAGCTATACCTCCAGGTATGTTGGTTAAACTTATTAAAGCATATGATATTATATAAGATAATAATACAACTACAACAATTAAGAAGAGTGTGTTACTCCATATAGGTTTTAATTTATCTATTGTAGAAGGACCCTCTTTTTTAGGTTTATCTGAATTAAAATTAAATCTATTACTAGATTTTCCACTAGATCTTCTACTAGATTTTGCATTACTAAATAATGATTTAAAATTTGGAGAATCATTCCTATTTGTATTTCCTTTAAACAAACTATGTTTTGGAGTTACATTGTCGTCTTGACCAAAATTATCATTATTTAAAAATTCATTCACTGTTGCTTCATCTTCATAAGATAAGGGGGTACTGTCATCTTTAACAGTTTCTATAGTAGAATTATCATAATCTGTATCTAATAAAGGTTCACCATTATCATAAGTTGTTGGATTATCAAAAATTTCATCTTCATTTGTCTGTTTAGTAATCAAATTATTTGGGTTTTCAGTATGGTCTTTTTCTGAATATTTTTGAGCTAAAGCTGTTAATTTATTTCTGTCAACAAGTTTAATATTTCTATTTTTGGCATAATTTATTGCTTGTTTTGAAAAACTACTGCTTGTTACTACTGTAATTTTTGATGCTTTAAGTATATCACTAACTTCTTCCATTTGTCTTAAAATATCTGTCCCTACTTCAAATTCCTTTTCATAGTTTTTACAAGCTACAACTACTCCAATGTCACCCATGGAACTTGGAAGTACAGCATATATATCAACAATTTGTTTAGTGGTTTTAAAATTTTTATATACTTTAAAACCGGAGTCTTCCATAACTTTAGCAATAAAATTTATCAATTGTGGCTTTTCCACGATTTCACCTAGCTCTATTTAAATTTTTAAAAAAAATATTATCTTTAAAAAATAATTTTTAAAATAATAAATATTTAATTATTACTTTGCCTTTTTTGATATATAAAATATATTTTTTTCAATTTTTAATATTACAAAAATACTTATTAGTAAGAGTATAACTTTATATTATGACAAATATTTTAATTAGTAATGATGATGGTGTTTATGCATCAGGGATTTTAGCTGCAAAACACGCTGTTGAAGATTTAGGTGATGTTACAATTGTAGCTCCGTCTAATCAACAAAGTGGGATAGGTCGTGCTTTAACTCTTTTTGAACCCTTAAGAATTAACTCTTTAAATTTAAGTGATGGTACTCCAGCTTATTCAGTTTCAGGAACTCCTACTGATGCTATAACATTAGGTATTTTTGAATTATTAAATGAAAAACCTGATTTGGTTATTTCTGGAATAAATGTTGGACATAATACTGGTAAAGGAGAACTTACTACTTCTGGAACTATTGGTGCTGCTATGGAAGCTGCTGCTTTAGGTGTTCCATCTATTGCTGTTTCACAGGAAGTTTTATCCGGGACTATGAAATTTGAACGTAATGTAGAATTAGATTATTCAATAACTGAAAAACTTTTATATGAAATTTCTGAAAAAGTTTTAAAAAAAGGTTTGCCTAAAGGTATTGATTTATTGAATTTAAATGTTCCCTCAAAACCTTCTAGTGAAGAAATAATTTTAACCCGTTTAGGTGAAAGGATGTATATACCTCAAATTGATGTTAGATCTGATCCTAGAGGAAAACCTTATTATTGGATTGATGGATTACCTTATCAAGGTGAAGAAGAAGGGACTGATGGTTATACTTTAAAGATTTTAAATGCTCCTACATTAACTCCTTTAAAAATAGACTGTACAGCTGATTTAAAATCTTTAGAAGATTGGTGAAACTTTAAATTTAATAATAAAAATTGAATAAATTTTTTAAAATAAAATATAAGATTTTATTATTTAATATTTAATTCTTTTAAAATTTTATCTCTTTCTTTTTTTAAACCTTCTAATCTAGCTTCATCAGTACATCCATCTTTTTCTAACTTAGCTAATGTAGTTGTTATTGCTTGTAATGTTGTTTCTAATTGATTAACTGGCATTATTTTCCTCCTATTTTTTATTATTTATATATTTAAAAAAACTATCTTATATATTAATTGGTTGGTGTTATTACTAACATTAATTTTTTTAATTAGTAAAATGTAAATAAATTTATATAATAAGCTTAATAATATTATAAAAAATACTATTTTAATTTTAGGAGAATAAAATAAATGAATGATGATAGTTTTCAAGTAAGTAAACAATTTTCTGATTTTAAAGGTAAAAATGTTTTAATTGGTTTAAAAAATTGGGAAGAAATAGAAGGTAAAATAATCAGTATTGATAACTTTTTAAATACTGTTTTAGAATCTGAAGGAAATTTAAATGTAATCAAAGGTGGAAAAATAGCTTTTATATCTGTAAAAAAATAATTAATTTAAATTCATCATTATTTTGATGAATTAAATTTAATTTTTAATTTTAATTAATTTTCACATTCTTTTACTATAGCATTTCTTAATTCTTCAACATCATGTCCATGGGTAAGTGCTAAAAACATTGAACCTCCAGCACCAGCACCTTCTTTAACAAATCCTTTTAAATAATTTTTTAATCCACCATGATTGGTTTTTTCAAATCCTGGGTCCACTACATAAACTGGAATATTTTCATCGATTTGTTTTAAAATGTTAAATAAGTCTGCTGTTTCATCTTCTGCAACATAAACAGTAGTTGCAAGTGCAATTCTTGAAAAATCAAAGTCCGGATCTATTGTTTTAATTAATGCACACACAGCACACATTTGGGTTCCCCCTGCTAAAATAACAGGTTTATTGCTTCCCATTACCATTCCTGCCATTGCTGGTATTGTTGGGTCTCCAACTGCTTTTATTGCATCAAATGGGGATAGTATATCGGTTTCTGGATCATCACTTTCTGGATCAATTCCAGCATTTTTAAGTCCTTCGTTGACAGTTTCTATTTTTAGATTATGTGGATTTGTTGGTGTGCTTCCACTTACTTTAAAGTTTGCATCATATCCTAATGCTTTTAAAACTCCTAAGGCAGTTGTTGTTCCTCCAGGTATACTTTCTCCAATTGTTATATAATCATGAAGTTCAGCAAAATCCATTCCTAATTCTATAGAGTTATAGTAAATTTCTTCTGCATTTTCTACTGCATGGCCGGTTCTTATGTCTTTACCTCCTTCTTCTCCAACTTCTGTTGTTTGAATAACAGGTTTTATTTCACAACCAGCATTAATTATTATTAAGGGTATTTTACTTAAATTTAAAGAAGCTTTTGTTATGATTGCTGGAGTAGGTGCTGAATTTCCATCTACTACGGTTTCAGCCATATCATTTGTACATTTTACTTCTCCAATTGTTATTAATTCTGCATCTGCAGCAGGTGTGTATTTGGTTTTTTCTGGACTTGCACCTGCACCACTTATTCCTTCAATTTTAGATGTTTCTGTTGTTCCTATAGTGCAGACGAATACACAATTTCTTTTATTTTCTATTTTTTTAATTAAATTATCTGAGCCATAAATTTTTAATCCTTCAGTCAATTTTTTTACACTCCTTTTTATTAAAATATTAAGCATGTTTTTATAATTTTATTACTTATGAAATTCATACATATATTAATTAATTTAACTTTATATAAGTTTATTAAAAAAATTTTTTACTTTCAATTAATTTTATTTTTTTAAAGGAGTTTATTATTTTGATATCTTTAGGAATTGAGGGAACTGCAGAGAAAACAGGTGTAGGAATTGTTGATGATGAAGGTAATATATTGTCTTCAGTTGGAAATCAATTATTCCCAAAGGAAGGAGGTATTCATCCAAGGGAAGCTGCTGAACATCATGCTTATTGGATTCCTAAATTAATTCCTCAGGCTGTTGAAGAAGCTGGAATTGATTTAACTGATGTTGATTTTATTTCATTTTCTCAAGGTCCAGGTTTAGGTCCTGCTCTTAGAACTGTAGCTACTGCTGCTAGAACATTATCTTTATCTTTAAAAATTCCTATAGTTGGTGTTAATCATTGTATAGGTCATGTTGAAATAGGTAAATTAGATACTGGTGCTATTAATCCAGTTTCCCTTTATGTTAGTGGTGGTAATAGTCAAGTAATAGCATTTGAATCAGGAAGATATCGAATTTTTGGAGAAACTTTAGATATAGCAGTAGGGAATTGTTTTGATCATTTTGGGAGAGAAACTGGTTTAGGTCATCCTGGAGGTCCAGTTATTGAAAAATTAGCATTAAATGGTAGTTATGTTGATTTACCTTATAGTGTTAAAGGTATGGATTTTTCATTTTCTGGTTTATTAAGTGCTGCTTTAAGAGCTTTTAAAAGAGGGGTTCCTATTGAAGATATATGTTTTAGTCTTCAAGAAACTGCTTTTGGAATGCTTGTAGAAGTGACTGAACGAGCTTTAGCACATACTGATAAAAATGAAGTTTTGCTTTGTGGTGGAGTTTCAGCAAATTCTAGGCTTCGGGAAATGCTAAAAATAATGGCTGATGAACATTATGCTAATTTTTATATGCCTAATATGAAGTATTGTGGGGATAATGGGGCTATGATTGCATGGCTTGGGCAGTTAACCAATAAATATTTTGGGACTGTTGATATTAAAGATACTCATATCATTCAAAGGTATCGTACTGATGAAGTTGATGTTCCGTGGGTTAAAGATTATAAAAATAAAATAAACTTACCAAGTAATATTTTAGCTAAAGGTGCTGAATCAGATATTTTAGAAAAATCTTATTTAGGTGAAGATGCTATTTTGAAAAAGAGAGTGTCTAAATCTTACCGTGTAAAAGAAATTGATAATAAAATTAGAAAGATGCGTACTAAAAGTGAATCTAAGTTAATTAGTGATATTAAAACTTGTGGTGTTAAATCTCCTGTTCTTTTTGATGTTAATTTGGAAGATGAATCTATTTTGATGGAAAAAATTCATGGAAATTTGGTTAAAGATATTATGGATTCTTTAAGTTCTGATGATAGATTTAATTTAGCTAAAAAGATTGGATATAATATTGGTTTGATGCATAATAAAGATATTATTCATGGGGATATTACAAGTTCTAATATGATGGTTGATGATGAAGGTAATTTTGTTTTCCTCGATTTTGGTTTAGGTAGTTATTCTGATTTAGTTGAGGATAAAGCAACTGATCTTTTAGTTCTTAAAAAGTCTTTTCAAAGTATAGATTATGAAATTGCTAATGAAACTTTTGACTGGATTTTAGATGGTTATATTGGTAGTTATGAAGATGATTTAAATAAAAATATGATTTTAAATAAGATTAAAGAAATTGAATCTAGAGGAAGATATACTCATTAATTTAATTTTTTTAAATAATTTTGTAGGGTTAGTAATATGATAACATTTATAACTGGAAACGAACATAAAGTAATAGAAGCAGAGAATATTTTTAAAAATTTCGATATTGAATTAGAGCATATTGATTTAGGATACTGTGAACCTCAAGGGACTCTTGAGGATGTAGCTAAATTCGGTGCAAAGTATGCTTGTCGAAAATTGAATAAATCTGTTATTGTTGAAGATGCTGGTTTATTTATTAAGTCTTTAAATGGATTTCCTGGAGTTTATTCCTCTTATGTGCAGGATACTTTAGGAAATAAAGGTATTTTAAAGTTAATGAATGGTATCGATGACCGATACGCTGAATTCAGGTCAGTCATTGGGTATTGCGCTCCCAAGTCTGAGCCCAAGGTCTTTTTAGGGCGTGTTAAAGGTCAGATAGCTCTCGAAGAAAAAGGTAATCTTGGTTTTGCATTTGATCCTCTATTTTATGTAGAAGAGGAAGGTAAAACTTTTGGAGAACTTACAACTGAAGAGAAAAATCAGTTTTCACATAGAAAGAATTCTTTACAACAATTTATTGATTGGTATGTTAATCAACTTTAATGAGAATTAATATTAATTATAATCTATTTAATCTATTAAGACCGTTTTTTCAAATAAAAAAATTAATGAGGTAATTAAATATGTCCGTAGACTGGGTAACTTATTCAAATGAAGAAATCGAAGAACTTATTTTAAAATTTACTAAGGAAGGTAAATCTCCAAGTGAAATTGGTGTTACATTAAGAGATCAATATGGTATTCCTAGTGTTAAAGAAGTGACTGGTGAAAAAATCACTCAAATTCTTAAAAAGAATGGTCAAGGAACTGAATATCCTGAAGATATTATGAATTTAATTAAAAGAGCTGTAAATATAAGAGATCATTTAAAAGAAAATCCTAAAGATATTCATTCTAAAAGAGGTTTAACTATTATTGAATCTAGAATTCGCCGTTTAGGTGCTTACTATGTAAGTGAAGGCGATTTACAAGAAGGATGGAGATACGATCCAACAGAAGCAGCACTCCTTGTTAAATAAGTCAGGTAACGCTTGTGATATGCTGAAGAAGCATATCGAAAATGGGGACGTTATAAGATTAATATCTCATAACGATGCTGATGGAATTTCAGCTGCTGGTGTTATAGCTAATGCTATTCATGAAGAAGGGGGACAATTTCATACAACAATTGTTCCTCGTCTTAAATCAGATACTGTTAAGGATTTAGCTAAAGAAAAATATGAATTATTTGTATTTTCTGATATGGGTAGTGCTTGTTTAGAACAAATTAATCAATCTATCAAATCTGATGTTATTATAGCTGATCATCATCAACCAAGTGATGTTGAAGCTAATGATAATGTTGTCCATATAAATCCACATTTATTTGGAATTGATGGGAGTAAAGATTTGAGTGGTGCAGGTGCTAGTTATTTAGTTGTTAGAGATATGGATAAAAAACATTTAGCTTATCTTGCATTAGTTGGAGCTTTTGGTGATATGCAATGTCCTGATGGTTTTTCTGGTGTAAATCAAATGATTTTATCTGATGGTTTAGATTCAGGTAATTTAGAAATTCATGAGGATTTGAAAATTGTTTCTAAAACTCAGGAACCTATTTATAAATCATTAGCTTATACTTTAAATCCTGCCCTTCCAGGTTTAACTGGAAATTTAGAGGGTGCTATGGGATTTTTAGAAAAACGAGGAATTTCTTATGGGATTAAATTTGATCAATTAAGTGATGAAGAACGTGATGTTCTTAAAGATGAACTTATTAAATTAAATCCTGAAATTTTTGGTGATGTATATACTGTTCCTAAAGAAAATCCTGTTTTAAGAAATTTAGAAGAATATTCTATTTTATTGGATTCTTGTGGGAAAAACAAAAAATTTGGTTTAGGTATTTCAATTGCTTTAGGGGAAAGAGATAAAGCATTGAAAGCTGCTCTTAACCTTCAAAATAATTATCGTTCTGAATTGATGAAAGGAATGGAATGGATTACTCGTGAGGGTAGTGTTCCTATGGATTATATTCAATATATTTATAGTGATGATAAAGTTTTGAAAAGTGTTATGGGGACTATAGCTAGTGTGGGAATGTCTGCAAAGATTTTGCCTGAGGATAAGCCTATTTTGGCTTTAGCTAGACTTCATAATGATATTAAAATTTCTGGTAGAACTATTCGTCCTATGGTTAATAAGGGTGTTGATTTAGGTAAGGCTTTACAGGATGCATCAGCAAACTTTGGTGGTCAAGGTGGAGGTCATGATATAGCTGCTGGAGCTATGATTCCTTTCACTGCTAAAGATAATTTTTTACTTTTGGTAAATGATATTATTGAGCATCAACTAAATAATAATTAATTTATTTTTTATACTTTTTTTTAATACTATTTTTTAAAGTTTCATTTTTTTTGGAATAATTTTATACTTTTTAAAGATTATAATATATTTAGATGATTATACTTTTTTAATTTAAAAAATTTTTAGGAGTAATTTTTAGATGTTTTTAACTCGTGATGAAGAAAAGATGTGTAATGGTGAATATGGAGATACTGTTCGTAAAAGTATGGATATTTTAGTTGCATTAGGTGATATTTATGGTGCTGAAAAGTTTGTGGATATAAGTTCTGCACAGGTTTCAGGTGTTTCTTATAAAACAATAGGTCAAGCTGGTTTAGAGTATCTTGAAGATTTAGCTTCAGATAAAAGTGGTTATGCTAAAATTCCTTCTACTCTTAATCCTGCAGGTACTGATTTAGATAATTGGAGTGAATTAGGTTTTCCGGCTGATTTTGCTTCTAAACAAACTGATATTGTGGATGCTTATGGTCAATTAGGTATTTCAAAAACTTGTACTTGTACTCCTTATCTTATAGGTAATGTTCCTAGATTTAGGGATCATATTTCTTGGTCTGAGTCTTCTGCTGTTGCTTATGTTAATTCTGTTATTGGTGCTAGAACTAATCGTGAAGGTGGTCCTGGAGCATTAGCTGCTGCTATTGTTGGTAAGACTCCTTTGTATGGGTTTCATTTAGATCTGAATAGGGCTTCTACTTTGATTGTTGATGTTGGTGCAGATTTGAATGGTGCTGATTTTGGTGCATTAGGATATGCTGTTGGTCAAGTTGTTGGTGATGGTGTTCCTTATTTTAAGTTAAATAATGTTCCTACAAATAATGATTTAAAATCTTTAGGTGCGGCTTTAGCTTCTTCTGGTGCTGTTGCATTATATTATGTTGAAAATGTCACTCCTGAATTTGATACAATTGCATTAAGTAATGAAGTTAATGATAATATGACTGTTTCTACAGAAGATATTAAAGAAACTCGTGATAAATTGTCTACTGCTTCAGGTTATGCTGATCTTGTGTGTTTAGGTTGTCCTCATGCTTCTTTAGAAGAAATTAAAGATGTTGCTAATTTTGTTTGTGGTAAAAGTATTTCTAATGAACTTTGGATTTGTACTTCAATTAATGTTAAGGCTGCTGCAGATCGGATGGGTTATAATAAAATGATTGAAAATGCTGGAGGACATATAGTTCAAGATACTTGTATGGTAGTTGCTCCAATAGAAGACATGGGATATGAAAGTGTTGGTGTTAATTCTGCAAAGGCAGCTAATTATGTTCCATCTATGTGTGGTCTAAAAGTAATTTACAATGACTTTGAAAATTTGATAAAATTCGATTAATTTAATAAATCACATATTATATAATTTGATTAAGGGGAGGTGAAAAAATGGATTATGAAAATATGAAATTTTGCCAATCTTGTGCAATGCCAATAACCGAAGAACTTTACGGTTCAAATAAAGATGGTAGTAAAAATGAAGAATATTGTAAATATTGTTATGAAAATGGTGAATTTACAGGCGATATGACAATGGAAGAAATGATAGATTTTTGTGTTCCAAAAACAGTAGAAAATACTGATATGGATGAAGAATCTGCACGTAAAATGTTAAATCAAATGTTTCCTCAATTAAAAAGATGGAAAAAATAATATTTTTTTTATAAAACTATTTTTCTTTAATTTTTTATAATTAAATCATCAATATATAAAATTCTTTTTTTTATTAAATTATTATATTATCCCATTTAAAATAAATTATTTAATTTTATGTCTAATTCAAAAAAATTATTATTAAATAATAGTTATGGCTAATATATTTATAATTAATATTAGTTTAATATAAAATTTCAATACATTAAATAAATGGAGATTAATAAAAATGAATTGTATCGTTATTGGAGCTGGAAATGCTGGACGTCCTGTTGCAAGATTATTAAATCATATAGGGCATGACGTGACAATTACTGATCCTAAAAAATTAGAAAATTTTCATGAAGATTTTCAAGGAAATTTATTAACAATGGAAAATGAAGGAGTAACTTTAGATTTAGGTAATTTAACACCTGATTTAAGTAAGTTTGATTATGTATATGCTGCACCAACATTACCTGATAATTCACCAGCAGCTATAGCTATTAAAAATTCTAATATAAAAGTAATTTCAAATGATGATTTTGGAAGAATAGTAAATAAATTAATTAAACCTGATATTATTGGAATAACTGGAAGTGTTGGGAAAACAAGTACAACACACATAGTGGATTCAATGTTTAGATCTGCAGGTTATAAAATATGGAAATGCTCCTCAATGAATCAAAATTTAGTAAGTGAAGTAATAGTTGATGGAATTATAAAGGGATTACCGGATAAAGCAGATATAGCTATATTGGAACTTCCACATGGAACTGCAGGATTAATGGGTGAATTAAATCTTAAAGTCGGAGCCTTATTAAATATTTACGCAGAACATTTATCCGAATTTGGTGGATCAATGGAACGATATATCCAAAGAAAAATGTTCATCACTAAACACAGTGAAAAATTAATCTCCAGTACTCAATGTAAAGATATTTTAAAAGATATTAGACCAGATACATTATATTATGGAATGATTAATAATTTACCTGATAATGAAAATACGGATTTATTCAAAAAATTAAATACAGATAAAATTTTAATAAGTGAAAATCAAGTCTGTAATTTTATAGGTGAAAGTGGTCAAAATTCCATTAAAATAGGATATAATTTTGAAGATAAAAATGATTGCTTTGAATCCGAATTTCATATGATGAGTTACTATTTTGAAAATGCACTAGCTGCTACAGCTATTGCTATGGCTTATGGATTAGATTTAAAATATATTAAACAAGGTTTAAAAAACTTTAAAGGATTAGCTGTTCATATGGAGTATATGGGAAATTATAATGGTCGTGAAGTATTTATTGATGCATCTTACTTAATTGAAGGTATGAAATCTACATTAGAATTTTTTGAAGATAAAAGATTGGTAGTTCTATTGGATAACTTTGATACCACAACAAAAAGGGATAAAAAAGAAACAGGAAAATTAATAGGTAAATATGCTGATGTAATGGTTGCTACAGGTTTTAATGAACCTTATCAAAAAGTTTTCATGGAACCTGCTAAAGAATTATTAAATGCTGCTTCTGATTCAAATGCAGAAAAAATACTAGCTGAAACAATGGTAGATGGAGCTGAAATGTGTATTAAATATTCACGTCCTGGAGATAATATTTTACATTTAGGTCCTCAATTAATGCAAAATTATGAAAGCGTACGAAATAAAATTGTTAAAGGTTTAGAAGAGGGTTGTAAAAAATATGAATAATATTGAATTAACAAGTTTATCTGATGAGGAATTATCTTCACTAAATTTAGATTCTAAAGTTTTTGGTGTCATTGGTGTTTGTGGTGTTGTTGGAAATTTAGTTGCTAGAATTTTAATGGATAGAGGATTTAATGTTATAGGAACAGACATGGCAAATGAAAAAGATTGTACATTTAAAAGTTCTTTTGAGGGTTATGATATAGAAATTTTTTATGGAGGCCATCCTGAAGAATTCTTTAAAAAAGTTGATTATATAATTCCACCTCCAAGTTTACCAAAAAAAGCTAAAATTTTTGATATTATTCAAGAAAAAAATATTCCTATTTTAAGTTTAGGAGATATTTTTAAATTATTCGCTCCAGATAAAGATGTAATTTGTATTACTGGTACTAATGGGAAAACAACAACTACCACCCTTTTAAAACATATTGCTTACTATGCAGGTTTAAAACCAGTGGAACATAATTTGAAGGGTATGCAAGGTAATAATGAGTTCATACCTAGTTTACAGAGCCGTCTTAATGGTGATGTTGCAATTTTAGAAACAGGAACAGATGGGACTCCTGGGGGATTAAATTCTATTGTAACACTTACTCAACCATCTTCTGGTATTTTAACTAATATCACTCCAGATCATTTATCTAATGATGCAAGTTTAATTGATTATGCTAAAGTTAAAGGTGAATTAGTTGAAGGTTTAATGAATAAACAATTAATTATAAATTCTGATGATCCAACTGTCATGGGCTTGATAAAAAATTTAAATTATCAAGGTGATTTAATAACTTTTGGTTTAGATGAAGAACCTGCTAAAGTAGGATATAAACCTTGTTGGTGTGGTAAAAATATTGAAATTCAAGAAATTATATCTGGAGTAGGTAAATATAATTGTAGTTGTGGTATTAAATATGAAAAACCGGATTATATTGCTAAAGAAATCTCTTTAAAAGATAAAAAATTTATAGTTTCCACTCCTGATGGTGATTATCCGATTCAAATGAGTATTGAAGGTTTACATAATGTTTATAATTGTTTAGGTGTTATTGTTGCTGCTCGTGAATTTTTAAATTTACCTTATGATGTTATTCAAGAAGCAATATCTACATTTAATGGTGTTCCTGGTAGAATGGAAATTATGGGTGATGTTAATGGAAAAACATTAATGGTTGATTATGCTCATAATCCTGCTGGGGTTGAAACTGTTTTAAGAGAATTGAAAAAGCTTTATGGTGATTTCACAGTTGTTATTACTGTATCTTCTGAATCAGGTCATGGTGGGGATGTTGAAATCCTTAAATATGCTTTAACTTATGCTAAAAATGTGGTTCCTGCATCTTATTCTGCTCGGGTTGTTGCTGATGAATTCATTAAACAAAATCCTGATATTATTGATCAAATTATTTTTACTGATATAGTACCTGAAAAATTTAGAAAAAAAACATTAGGTGCTACTAAAGAAGAAGTTTTTGAAGGTATTAAAACAGGATTAAAAACTAATGTTAATACTGTAGTAGCAATTGGTGAAGCTGCTATTAAATTTAAATCTTTAATAAATGATTTTAAGTAGAAAAAATTTATTTTTAATAAATATTTTTTTTCAAAATACTATTTTTTTATAAGTAAATATTTTACTTAAATTATTCTATTATTCTACTTATTGGTACTTTTTTTTAAAAAAATTGGTGTTTTGTAACTATTTTAAAAAGTTTTGATTAATTATTTAAAGTATTAAGCATTATATTATATTTATGGTAAATTTTATCGAGCATAAATTGATACGACCTAAAACTGCTGAAGCTAGAACTTATCAACAAATATTAGCTGCTGATGTATTAACAGAGGGTAATACAATGATTGTTGCTCCAACTGCATTAGGGAAAACTTTAGTGGCTGTTCTTGTTGCTGCAGAGAGGTTAGATAAATTAAAATCATCTAAAGTTCTAATTTTGGCACCTAGTAAACCATTAGCGATACAACATGAAGAAAATTTTAAAAAGTTTCTAATACCTAAATGTACATCTATTACTGGTTCTGTTAAAACTGAAGAAAGATCTAAAAGATGGGATGAATCTCAAATTATATGTGCAACTCCACAAACTGTTGAGTCTGATTTATTAAATAATCGTTATTCTTTAGAAAATGTTTCATTAGTAGTTTTTGATGAATGTCATCATGCCGTAGGTTCTTATTCTTATGTTTATTTAGCTTCTAGGTATGTTAAAGAAGCTAAGAATCATTTAATTTTAGGATTAACTGCATCACCAGGTTATGATAAATCTAAAATCAATGAGGTTTGTCAAAATCTTTTTATTCAAAAAGTTAAAATTAAAACTGAAGATGATCCTGATGTTAAACCTTATTTTAATCCTATTGAAATAGATTGGGTTCAGATTAAATTAGGTAAAGAATTGGAAAGAATTAAAGAACTTCTTAATAAAGCTTTAAAACTCCGTTTGAAAGGTTTAAAATCTTTAGGTGTAATAAATACTATATCTGTTAATAAAAGGGATGTTTTACAAGCTAGAGGTCGTGTCCAAAATAGAATTGCTCGTTCTACTAACCCTCCTAAGCAATGTTATCAGGCTATGTCTATTTTAAGTGCTGTGATTAATGTTCAACATTCATTAGTTCTTTTAGAAACACAAGGGGTTAATACTTTTAATCAATATGTTAAAAGGTTGAGAAAGAAGAATACTAAAGCTGCAAAAAATTTATTATTAGATCCTAATTTTACTAAAGCAATAAGATTAGCACATGAAGCAGAAGAAAAAGGAATTGAACATCCAAAGTTGCAAAAATTAGTAGAAATTCTTAAAAAAGAGTTAGGTGTAGATGATAATCAAACTAGATTAAAATCTATGCGGGATACTCAAGATAATGTAAAAATTCCTAAGATTATAGTTTTTACTCAGTTTAGGGATACACTTGAAATGTTACATCAAAGATGTGAAAAAGAGGGTATTAAAAGTGTAAAATTTTTTGGTCAAGGTACACGAGATGGTGAAAAAGGTTTAACTCAAAAAGAACAAAAAAATATCATTAAATCTTTTAAGACTGGTTCTTATGATGTTTTACTTTCAACAAGTGTTGCTGAAGAAGGTATTGATATTCCTGCAGTTGATTTAGTTATTTTATATGAACCTGTCCCATCTGAAGTTCGTATGATACAAAGAAGAGGACGTACTGGACGTAAAAATACTGGTAAAATGAAGGTTTTAATAACAAAAGGAACTAGGGATGAAGGTTATTATTGGGCTGCTGTTAATAAAGAAAAGAAGATGAAAAAACAATTATTAACTAAGGACGCAATAGATGGTTTGGATTTAAATGCTAAGGAACTTATTGAAAGTGTTAAATCAGAAAAATCTGGTAAACCTAAAATTGAAGATGATAAATTAGATGAAGAACTTGTAGGTGATGATAATAAAGAAATTAGCATTGAGGGAAACTTAGATCTTAGTCCTAAAAATAAAAACTTACTTGTGTATGTTGATTCCAGAGAAGGAAATTCTAATGTTATTCGTGATTTAGATTTAATTGATGTTGATGTTAAAATTAAAGCTTTAACTGTTGCGGACTATCAAATTAGTGATGATGTAGCTATTGAACGTAAAACTGCAAAAGACTTTGTAGATTCTATTGTAGATAAACGTCTTTTTAAACAGGCAAGAATGATGATGGAAGAATTTAAAAAACCTATAATGATTTTAGAAGGTGATGATTTTTATACTGGATTTATTAATCCAAATGCTATTCGAGGATCCATTGCGTCTATAGCTTTAGATTTTGGAATAAGTATTATTCCTACAAGAAGTTCAGAAGATACTGCTGCAATGATTAAAAGAATTGCTGCTCGTGAACAGAAAGGGGAAAGACCTAATATTCAGTTAAGAACTGAGAGAAAACCTGTAAATTTATGGGAACAACAATTATTTATTGTTGAATCTTTACCTCATATTGGTCCTGTAAGTGCTAAAAATTTATTAGAACATTTTGGATCAGTTGAAAATGTTATAAATGCATCTGAAGATGAATTACAAGAAGTTGAGGGTATAGGTAAAAAAATTGCTAAAGAAATTAGAAAAGTTTTAAATGAGCAATATTTAAATTTTAAAAAAGAAATTAAAGATCAAAAGTTAATGTAAAAGATAGAAATGTATACAATAGAATTTTTTATTAAAAAAAATAGTATACAATAGAATAATAAAATTAAGTTAATAATTAAAATGGTGATTTTTTGAAGATTTTAATGGACGAAAGAGGTAAAAAATATTTACTTAAAGAAGATAGAGAATTCCAAACAGATTTAGGTATAATAAAAAAAGAGCAGATGGAAAGAGCAACTATAGGTGATGAGGTAGTTACACATTTAGGGAAAAAATATAAAATTATTAAACCTACTGTTAATGATTTCATTGATTTAATGGATAGAAGATGTTCTATACTTATTCAAAAGGATATTGGGGTTGTTTTAGCACATACTGGTCTAGGTGCTGGTGATAGAGTAATTGATGCTGGAACAGGTGCAGGAGCTATAGCTTTAAATTTTGGTAATGTTGTTGGAGAAAAGGGTAAAGTGTTTTCATATGAAATTCGAGAAGATTTTGCTCAAGTAGCTAAAAAAAATATAGATGATTTTGGAATAACAAATATTGAAATTAAAAATAAGGATATTAAACAAGGGATAGATGAAGAAGAAATAGATTTAGTATTTTTAGATCTTCCAAAACCTTTTGAAATCTTTGAGGATGTTTATAAAAATTTAAGGTTAGGAGGATGGTTAGCAGTTTATGCTCCATATATTCAACAAGCTGAGATTAGTTATAAAATATCTAAAAAAGTAGGTTTCTCTGATATAAAGATTCTTGAAACTTTAGAACGTGAAATGGAAGTTAGACCTCAAGGGACTCGTCCAAAAACAAGAATGGTTGGACATAGTGGGTATTTAATTTTTGCACGTAAATTATAATAAAAAAAAAGTAAAGTTTTAGGGTTGGTAAAATATTACCAAATCCCTTTTTTTTATTCCATATATATAGCTGGTTTATAAGGAATTGCATTTTTAGCCTTATTTTTAGGATCATAACTATCATCTGTATGGATAATTATTTTAGAGTTACATTCTTCTTCTATATAATCTGTAGCATCAGTAATTATTTTTAATTCATCAATTTTACCAATATATTTAGTTTTTGTAACTTCTCTACCTAATTTTTTAGCTGTAGTTGCGATTTCCTTTTTGTTGTCATGGATATTTTCCGCAATAGCTTTTCCCATTATTTTTCCAATATCTGGTTTTCCTACTTCATCAGCTATTTTATATAAATCCCATTTCCATTCTGGAGATAAATATAAGTGAACTTTTTCTATATTGTTTCCAACCATGTTTTTGATTTCAGTTATGTCTTTAACAAGGTTTTGTATAATAAGTTCTGATCTTTCTATTTTTGGATTTATTAAAGATTCATCATATTTTGGCCATTCAGCTTCAGATATAAATCCTTTTCCTCCATGTTTACTCCATATTTCTTCACAAGTATGTGGTGTGAATGGGGATAATAATCTTAACCAGGATTCTAAAACAGTTGATAATACATATATCATACCAGGATCTTTAGTATTGATTAAATGTTTTGTTCTATACATATAATGATCTAAATCTTTTTTAAGAAGGAAAAATGATTCTTGTAATGCTTTTCTTGTTTGGAATACTTCTAATGCTTCAGTAGCATTTTTAATTCTGAGGTTTAGTTGGTTTATCATCCATAAATCAATTGTTCTAGTTAATTCCACTTTGTCAATCTTATTTAAATCAATTGGTTCGTTTTTAATTTCTTCAATTTTTGTTGCAAATTCTTTAAACCAATTTAATTTTCTTTTTGTTCCTAAAACCTCTTTTTCTCTCCAATCGAAATCTTGCCATGGTTCAGCAGATGACATTAAGAATAATCTTACAACATCTGCAGAGTAATCTTTTATTGCATCTTTTAGTAATATAATATTACCTTTTGATGAAGACATTTTATTTCCTTCAAGTAATCCCATTCCGAAGACAACTGTTCCTTGTGGCCATTTTTCTTTAGGGAAAATAGCTCCGTGGTGGAACATTAAAAAGCTTAAATGGTTTCCTACTAAATCTTTTGCAGATAGTCTCCAATCTAATGGGTACCAGTAGTTAAATTCGTCTTGAATTTCTTTTACTTTTTCAGGTTCTAATTTTATTTCTTCATTATTTTCTGGTTCTTTATTTAAAAATACTTTATCAAAAAATGCAGGTGTTAATATTTCAGGATCCATATTTTTTAGATATTTTGCTATAGTATAATAAGACATGTATATTGTAGAATCTGATAATGGTTCAATTAACCATTGTTTGTCCCATGGTAAGTGTGTACCTAATCCTAATCTTCTGGAACAAGCCCAATCTTCTAACCATCCTAAATAATATTCAAAATTTGATTTAACTTCTCCAGGTATTATGGTTTCTCCTTCTAATACTTCTCTTGCTGTGTTTGTCCATTCTTCATCAGAATATCTTAAAAACCATTGGTTATCCATTACTTTAACTACACAACGTTCTCCACATCTACATATCACTGGTCTTTCTGAAAAGTCATACATTTTTCCTGCTTGATTGTTTTCAAGCATTTGGTCTCTTATTTCATTTCTTGCAGTGACTACACTTTCTCCAGCAAATTCTGGGATGTCTTCTCTTATACGGCCTTTGTTATGTTCTGTTTTGTATAATTCATTGGTTGCTTCTTGAAGTTTAGGATCTTCTTGGTTTTTGATTCCTAATTTTTCTATAACATCTTTAGCAGGTATGTCCCCATATTTTTTGAGTTTTATTACTGGTATAGGTTCTATTTTTGCTACTGTTTCTTCTAATCCATAATTTTTTAGTAGTGCTTTGTTTTCCTTTAAATCTTTTAATGCAATATAATCTGCTGGTGCATGGGCTGGTACGGAGAATACGGTTCCGCTACCATATTCGGCATCTACAAAACTAGCTGGTAATAATGGTAGTTTTTCATTTGTTATTGGATTTGTAACATATTTTCCTATGTATGGGGTCATGTCTATTTGACCTAATATTTCTAAACCATTAATTTGATTTGATAAGTTATCGTATGCTGTTCTGCTTATTATCCAAGTTTCATTTTCATTTTTAACTTCAATGTATTCTACATCGGGGTTTATCCATAGGTTTGTTGCACCATATATTGTTTCTGGTCTGAATGTAGCAGGTACTAATATTTTACCGTCTATTTCAAATTTAAGTAGTGTTAGTTCATTTATACTTACTCCTTCTCCTTCAAGTAAGTCATGGTCTCCTACAGGATTTTTGTCTCTTGGACAGTATTTTACTGGGTGTTTTCCTTTTGTTATTAAACCTTTATCATATAATTTTGTTATTTGCCATGTTACAAATTTTTGGTATGTAGGGTCTATTGTTCTGAACTCTCTTCTCCAGTCTATGGAAAATCCCATATCGTCCATTACTTCATGGTATTCATTACTAAAATATTTTACTATGAATTCAGGGTCTTCTAATTGGGGTAATGTTTCTTTTGGTACTCTGTGAACCTTTTCATATAATTCCATTGTCCATGGATCTTTTCTTTTTATTCTACTTGCTATTCCTATTACTGGTGCACCGGTTACATGCCATGCCATTGGGAAGAGTACATTATATCCTTCCATTCTTTTAAATCTTGCATATACATCAGGAACTGTGTATGTTCTTCCATGTCCAATATGCATTGCTCCACTTGGGTATGGGAATGCAACTGTTAAGTATAATTTTTTTCTTTCATCTGGGTCTGATTGAAATAGCTTAGCATCTTCCCATTTTTTTTGCCATTTCTTTTCTATATCATTTGTCACTGAATTCACCGTTTAATATTTTTATAATTTTTTTTTAAAGTAAAATGTTATTTAAATTAATTTTCCACTAGTTCTTGGACTTTGAGGAGATTCAACTTTATGTCTACTATTTACTATCTTAGATCTAATCCTATTAATTTCCTCAATGCTTAAATCAATATTTTTTATTATCTCATCATTATCCATATTCTTGTCAATAATCATATATAATAAAGAGTCTAATTTATCATAACTTAAACCAATTTCATCTTCATCTTTTTGACCAGGCCATAAACCTGCTCTAGGAGGCTTAGAAATTATATCTTCAGGAATACCCCAATCTTTAGCTAAAATTCTAAGTTGAGTTTTATAAATATCCCCAATTGGTTCAATATCACAACCACCATCACCATATTTAGTGAAATATCCAATAAGTAATTCACTTCTATTACCTGTACCAATAACAATATAATTTTTTAAATTAGCATAATAATATAATAAAGACATTCTTATTCTTGCTTTCAGATTACCACTTGCAACTTTGAAAATATCCTCATTAATATAATCTAATTTTTTTATATTCTCAGTATCTGTAATATTAAAAAATTCATTTGAAATTGTATCGATAGAAACCTCAATATATCTAATATCTAATATGTTTGCCATTAAACGAGCATGTTTTCTATCTTCATCAGGAGTTGTTGAACTGTACATATGAATTCCAAAAACATTTTCTTTACCGACAGCTTCAACTGATAATAATCCACTTACACTTGAATCGATTCCACCACTTAATCCAACAACAATACCTTTAGCATGTGCATTAGAAACAGTTTCTTTTATAAAATCGATAATTTCATTTTTAGCTTTTTCACTATTGATTTCAGGTAATTCTAACATAATATCACTAGATTATTATTATTAATAAAAAAATTATAATAATAATATTTTATATTTAATTTATTTAATAATTATCTAATTAAACCAAAAATTTTAAAAACTTTTATTAACTAAAAAAAATCAATTAATATTTTAAGTTTAAAAAAAATAATGATAATTTATATTATAAACTAAAAAAAAATAAAAAAAGTATATAATGGAGAGTGCATTTAAAAATGGCATTTAAAGATTTATTTAAATTTAAAAATGGTCAAACAACTTTCATGTTTGTAGGTGGAAAAGGAGGAGTTGGAAAAACAAGTGTTTCATGTTCAACAGCTTTATGGTTAGCTAAAAAAGGTAAAAATACATTATTAGTTTCAACAGATCCAGCACACTCATTATCTGATTCTTTAGAAGTTAATATAGGACCATATCCTGTAGAAGTTACAGAAAATTTACATGCAATTGAAATAGACCCCGACATGGCTATGGAACAAAAACAACAACAAATCAATAGTCAAAAAGCTAGAGCCACAGCAGATAAAATGGCAGGCCTAGATTTTTTAGGGGATCAAATGGATTTAGCATCTTCATCTCCTGGAGCTGATGAAGCAGCAGCATTTGAAGTTTTCATGGGACTTTTAACAAATAATGAATATGATATAGTAGTATTTGATACAGCACCAACCGGCCATACATTAAGATTATTATCCTTCCCAGAAGTTATGGATTCATGGGTAGGTAAATTATATAAAGCTAAAACAAAATTAGGTGAAGCTTCATCAAAATTAAAAGGAATAATTCCCTTCATGGATCCAAATGATGATGTAGCATCAACTGCAGAATTAGAAGCAACAAAAAGACAAATAAATGAAGCAAAAAAAGTATTATCTGATCCTGAAAGAACAACATTTAAAATGGTAGTAATTCCTGAAGAAATGAGTATTTATGAATCAGAAAGAGCTATTGAAGCACTTGAAAAATTTGATATAACAGTTGATGGAATAGTTGTTAATCAAGTAATGCCAGATATTACAGATTGTGATTTTTGTCATTCAAGACACACATTACAACAAAAACGTTTAGCATTAATAAATCAAAAATTCAAAGAACAAGAAGTTACACAAATTCCTTTATTTAAAGATGAAGTTAAAGGAATTGATAAACTTAATAATTTAGCTGAAATATTATATGAAGGTAAAATCAACGATGAAGTAAAAAGAGATACTATACAATTATAAAAATAATTAAAATTTTTATAATTTACTTTTTTTTTACAACTACAATCCTTACAAAGTGAAAATTCATCTTTCACATAAATATTTTTTTTTACAAATACAATACTTACAAAGTGAAAATTTATCTTTCACATAAATATTTTTTTTACAAATACAAAAATATTCTAATTAAATCCATTAAACCAAGCTTTATATAATCATAACACACATATAAGTAAATTCACTATTTGCTATTTCTTTTAAATTAGATTTAACTATTCGTTCTTCAGGATAACTGAGTCTTTCACATACAATTACTTCTCTATTAGGATTAACATCATTATCTAAAAGAAATTTTGCCATATCCTTAACTTTACGTGAAGGTAATGCAATTGTTGTTTTACCATTATTTATATATTGTAAAATATCTTCAATATTTTCCCTACCATGAAATGTTATAATATTTGCTTCATCCCAATTAATATGATTTTTAGATGCAGCTAACTGTAGGGAACTTATTCCAGGAATAACATTTATATTATCTATATTGAATCCTTTTTCGTTACTTATTCGTTTTATAGGTTTAAGAACACCTGAAAATCCTGGATCTCCAGTTGATAATATAGTGATATTTTTACCTTCTTTGGCCATTTCAACTGATTCTTCCAATTTTTTTGTCAAATCTTTAACATTAAATACTATATACTCCTTTTTGTTTTCAAACAAATCAAGTGCTCTTTGGCTGCCTATAGTTATATCTGAATTTTCAACAGTTTCTATTGCATTTTGTGTTAAATATTCTTTAGATCCAGGTCCTACACCTACTATATTTAGTTTTCCCATATTAATCAGTTTTTTTTATTTTATTCTTCAATATTTAAAGCTTTTTTGAAGTTATTTTTTATAGTTTTATTAACTTCTACATTTTCATATTCTTCATAATCACATTTATCTAAAGTGAACATAGCTAATTCATATATTATTTTATTCATACTTTTTCCACGTTCAGTTAAATAATATTCTGTTGTCACTGGGCTTGTGCTTAAGACTTTTTTTTCTATAAGATTATTCTCTTCCATATTTTTTAAGCAATTTGATAGTACTTTATTACTTAGTCCTGGTTTATTTTCTAAAAATTCTTTAAAGTGTTTTTTCCCAAAAAACAGGTCTCTAATTATTTGGATTGTCCATTTTTTATTAATTAATTCTAAAGCTTTATCCACAGGACAATTTATTCCACAATTTTTAGTTTTTGTCATGAAACTTTTTCTCCTAAATATTTAAAAATTTTTAATGAATCAGTTATAATTAATTATAATTTTGAATATATAAAAAATTTATATTTTTTAATTTTTTGGTTACTGAATAGTTACTAAGTAACTTTTCAGTTACAATTTTTTTAAATAATAGATTATACTGGATATAATATAATAATTATAATTTATTGGTTACTTAAAGGTAACTTAGTTACTAAAAAGTTATAAAATCTTTATAAACCTCTTTGTTAATATTTTAATATGAAGTTAATTAGTTAATTTCAATATAATAAGTTATTAAGAATTTTTTAAAATATTTTATAATATTACATAAAAAAGAAGAATTTAATTATTAAGGAGAAAAATTATCATGAATGATGTAATAAATTTTTTAAAAGAAAATCCAATTCAATATGTAGCAAATGTGGGATTAGATGGAAATGCAAAAGTAAGACCTTTAATGTTCTATCTTGAATCTAATGGGAAATTATTTTTTTGTACAAATAATCAAAAACCAGTATATAATGAATTAAAAGAAAACCCAAATTTTGAACTTGTAGTTGCAAATTCTGAATTTAAATGGTGTAGAATAAGTGGTAGAGCCGAATTTGTAGATGATATTGATATAAAACAAAAAATTATAGATTCTAATGAATTGGTAAAAACACTTTATCAAACACCAGATAACCCAATTTTTGAAGCATTTTATATTAAAGATGGAAAAGCTGTTATAAGAGATTTTTCAGGAGAACCTCCTAAAAAATATGATTTATAATTAAAATAATAAATTTTCAAAAATTATTTTTTTTAAAAAAGTGGAAAAAAATTTTACTTTAGTTGGTAAAATTTTTTTATTTTCCATGATTTAAATTTTTAGTAATATTTTCAGAATTCCTATATTTCAATATTTCACTTTTAAGTACTTTATAAACATTTTCAGCACTAATCAATGGGGTTGGAACATCCCATTCTACTGGATGTAACATAAATGGTTTACTTTGTGTTCCACCTATTCCTCCATGACTTCCAACTAATTCTTCAAATGCACAAATTTCTTCAGTTTCAGGATCATAGAAACTGTTTACTAAAATATCAGGAGTATATTTAAAACTATTACTTCTACGTAAATGTTGTGGAGCATTTTCACCAAATACTTCCAATGGATTTTCTCCTTCAATTTCATCTTCATTTAAATAGTAAACACCGTTAGCACCAATAGCCATTGGACCGAATTCTTCAGAATCTACCATTATAAAACCAATACCTTCTTGTTTAACAAGTCCAGGTATAAGATTTGGGAATAAATTTTTAATTTTTTCATAGGATAATCTTTCTTTAAATTGTGTTAAATAAACCATTGCTAAATTTCCTGAGGCTAATACTATAACTTCAGATTCTTCTGGTTTTTTATTTTCAGTTCGGAAAACTTTTTCATTAGTAACATACTCTAAAACATCTTCAGTTCTATCTGTAATGTTATCTATACCATTTTTAATAGAATCTCTTGCACCTTTAAATGGTGAAAACATTTTTGAATAGTTCTCATTAGAATCCATATTACTATATAAAGTCATATCTTCAGGTAATAAACTTCTTACATAGTTTTCAAAACTAATTCCATATCTTTGTTTAAATGTAGCACCATTTCCTTGTCCATGATCAGATTGTATTACAAATTTATATGGTCTATCAGCATATTCGCTTGCTTTTTCTAAACGGTTAAACTGTTTATCTAATTGTTTTAAACATTTAAATGAATCATTATCCCTTATTCCTGTATGATGTGCTATTTCATCATACCCTAAATATGTTGCATAAGTAATGTCAATATCTCCTACTAACATGTCTCCCATAATTGATTCAGTGGTTATTTCTCTCATAAGAACATTAGCACCTGCTCTTGTAGGTATAAATGCTAAACCTCTTCTAATACGAGGTTGAACATTTCTTAACCAGTGAGTTATTTGTGAGATAATTTCTAATATCATTTCCCAAAAGAATAATATAATTATACTTGGAAATCTGTTAGGATTTGCGAAGAGGTAATACCAAGTTGTGTTGTAAAATTTTTTAAGATTTTTTATTTTACTAAAGGTTAATACTACATCATCAGTATCTCCTGAAAATAAGTTGGAACGGCTTGCACCATCATCTACTAGTAAACCATTCCCATCGGATATTCTTTTTTCTATCATTGGAGCATCTGAAAATCCTGTAGATGTTACAATTTGATTATTATGTTCTTTTTCAACCCATCTAAATGCTGTAATATTTTCATTGTTTCCGTGTAAGATACCTGCTTGACTAGCACCTGTTTGGCTTGAAAGATCAGTTTCCCATTCTGTGACTGTATGACTTCCTCTTTTTACCCACTTAGATAATGTTGGCATATATCCTTTTTTCATTGCTTCTTCAAAAATTTCTTTTGCTAATCCATCAATTTCTAAAATTATTATTCCTGGGTATGTTTTTGTTGTAGGATGTCGTTTTTTAATTAAATCTCTAGTTACAGTTCTATAATATGAACTTTCACTATCTAATGTAAGTACTGCTGAGAGAATTGTTGTTATTAATGCCATTCCTAAAGGTGCTAAAATAAGTGCAGGTCCCTCAATAGTTAGTCCTGGAGTAAATAAACTTAAAAGATAAATTAATAATCCATCCATTATTAAGGTTCCTATTCCAATTGTATATACTAGGAAAGGTAGGAAAAGTCTTGTTAGTAATGGCCAAATTAATGCATTGATAATTGCTAATGCTATTACTGCAACTACTGCAGTTTCCCAACTTGTTACAACCAATCCTACATTTGCATGTGCTATTAATAAGAACCCTATAATTTCTCCAATTAAAACTACAATTGACCTTCCGATTTTTGCTTTACTACTTACTTTTTCAGGTTCTACTGGTTCGTTTGTTATGTAATTAGTTGTTTCTTTTATTTTTGGTCTAATATCTTTAGGATCCATTTTAATCAATTTTACATTTCCTTTTAATTAAAATTATTCACGCTTTAATAATTTATTTAAACCTTTTTCAAATTTTTCATAGGTTTCTGAATTTTTATACATTGATTCTATATTCTCTAAACTTAATGCAAGAATATTTTCATTTGTTTGTCCTTTATTTTCATCTTCTTCTAATGATTCTTTTTCACGTAGTTTTTCCTGAACAATTGGACTTTTTAAATGGAAAATAGTTATTTCAGGTGGACAATTAAGTCTAAACCAAAAAATATTAGTACCTAAGCCACGACTTGTGTATTGAATCATATTACCTACTTTATATTTTCCTACAGGATATTTTCTGGAGTAAGAACCTCTAAAAAGTGTAGTATTTATTCCAGGTATAATAAATTGTCCTCCATGGGAATGTCCAGATATTTGTAGGCTAAATTTTCTACTAAGTGAACTTAAATCTGCAAAATCAGGTTCATGGGCAAGTAAAATAGCAGCACTTTCGTCAGGAATTTTAGTTAAAACTTTTCCAAGATTATCTTCACCAACCATCATACTATCCACACCTGCAACATATAATTCATGGCCTTCTTTATTTAACACAAAAACATCATTACTAACATTATGAATATTTGCATTTTTTAATACTTTTTTGATTGTTTCAGGATTTAACCAATGGTCATGATTTCCAAGTACGGCTAATGAAACATCCTTAGGTTTTAACTTTTTTAAGGAATCTTCTAAATCGTCTTTAACATCATCTATATTATAGGATACATAGTCTCCAGTTAAAGTTACCATATCTGGTTTATGGGAATTTACAATATCAACTACACCATTCAAATATTCTGGTGTCATCCATTGCCCAAGGTGAATATCACACAAGTTAATTATTTTATAATTATGGAAAATAGGATTTAAATTTTTTATTTCTATATCAATGTTTATAACTTCAAAATCTTCAGGATTAAATGTAATGTTTTTCACTTTTTCCCTTGTAGCAGTCATAACTTCTTGAATAGTTTGTTTAGCTTCAAAAGCTGCTGGTTTTTTTTCACTCAATAAAATCACTATGTATTAGTTACTTGTAATTACTTTTATTGTTTTGAAATAATTTATACTTTTTTCTAGTTTTTGATTTTCTATAATTTCATATATTAAAAAATTCAAATAGAATACTCATGTTAGTTAATGCGGATTTACATATTCATAGTTGTTTTTCTATGGCAACATCTAAAGATATGTTAATTAATAATATTGCTCCTAAAAGTAAAGAAAAAGGTTTGAATCTTGTTGGTACTGGGGATGCTTTTCATCCTGGATGGTTAAATATAATTGAAGAAAGTACTGAGTATAAAGGTGATGGGGTTTATTCAAAAGATGAATGTGACTTTATTTTAACTACTGAAGTTGAGGGTAAAAGTCGAATTCATCATTTAATTTTCCTACCTACAATAGAAATTGCTCGTGAATTGTCTGATAAATTAGTTTCAAAAAATAAAAATTCAGATGGTAGGCCAAGAACCAAAATGGGTGGTGCTGAAATATTAGAAATGGTTAAAGAGTATGATTGTATGATTGGTCCTGCTCATGCTTTCACTCCTTGGACTGGAATGTATAAATCTTTTGATAGTATTTATGATTGTTATGATAAAAAACCTGATTTTATAGAATTAGGTTTATCTGCTGATACTAATATGGCGGATACAGTAAGTGAACTTCAAGATTTTGTATTTCTTTCAAATTCTGATGCTCATTCTCCATGGCCTCATCGTTTAGGTAGAGAATTTAATCAAATTGAAATGGATGATATATCATATTCTTCTCTTAAAAAATCTATTAAAAATAAAAAAGTTACTAAAAATTATGGTTTATATCCTAATTTAGGAAAGTACCATATGACTGCATGTACTAAATGTCATAAGTTAATTGATCCAAAATTAGCTAAAGAAGATAAGATGAAATGTACCTGTGGAGGTAAAATTAAAAAAGGTGTTGATTATAGGATAAATGAGATTTCATCTTGGAAAGAACCTCATCATCCAAAACATCGTCCGGATTATGTTCATTTAATGCCTATGGCTGAAATTATTAGTACAATTTATGATAAAGGAGTTACTACTAAATTTGTTCAAGGTAAATGGCAAAAATTAGTAAATGCTTTTGGTCCAGAGATTACAATTTTAATTAATACACCTATTGAAGAGATTGAAAAAATTGATTTAGAAACTTCTAAAGCTATTGAAGCTTTTAGGAATGGAACTGTTAATGTTATTCCTGGAGGTGGAGGTAAATATGGTGAAATTTCTTTTGATAAAGAATTAATACCTAGAGAAACTGAATCTATAGATAAAAGACTTACTCTAGATAATTTTTAATTCCTTTTTTTTAATTTATTGTGATATTTTTTTGTTTGAATTTAGAAGCTCTTAATGCATTTCCTACTGCAATTAATGTTAATCCCATATCACCGATTAATACAGCTTCCCATAATTCAACATAACCACAAATTCCTAAAATGATTAATAATCCTTTAACTGTTAATGTTAATATGATGTTTTCTTTAACAATGTTCATGGTTTTTTTAGCTAAATTTATAATATAATCTATTTTACTTATATCATCATTTATAAGAATAATATCTCCTGTTTCTATTGCTGCATCTGCTCCTTCCATTCCCATTGCGATTCCTACATTTGCTCTTGCAAGTGATGGTGTATCATTTACTCCATCTCCTACCATTGCAACATTACTGTATTCTTTTATCATTTCTTCTGTAATATTCACTTTATCTTCTGGTAGGAGATTACTGTAATATTTATCTAATCCAGTTAAAGATGCTACATTTGCTGCAATTTCATTATTATCTCCTGTTAGCATTATTGTTTTAATGTTTTTATTTTGTAGTTGTTTAATTGTATTTGGGGTTTTTTCTCTGATTTTATCTGCTAAACTTATAATTCCAAGGATTTCTTTTTCATTACTTAATATTATGCTTGTTTTGTTATTGTTTGAATTTTTATTTTGTAAGCTTTGAATTTTTTTGTCAAATTCTGGGTTGAATTGGAATAATTCTTTTTTACCTATATAATATTTTGTATTATTTATTGTACCTTCTAATCCTTGTCCAGATATTGATTTAAAGTTTTCTACATTTCCTAAATTTATATTATTTTTTGATTTATATTCATTAAATGCTTTAGCAATAGGGTGTTTAGATTTATTTTCTAAACTGCATGCTATTTTTATTATTTCGTCTTTTTTAAATTGTGGTGTAGTGATTATGGATCTTATTTCTAGTTTCCCTTCTGTTAATGTTCCTGTTTTATCGAATAATATTGCTTTTATATTATTTAGCTCTTCGATATATTCTCCACCTTTTATTATAATTCCATTTTTGGTTCCTGCAGTTAAAGCTGAAACCATTGATAGGGGTGTTGAAATTACTAATGCACATGGGCAAGAGATCACTAATAAAACTAATGCTCTATATATCCATGTATTAAATGTTTGTTGTAAAATTAATGGGGGGATAATTGCTATAATTATGGCTAATAATACTACGGTAGGTGTATAATATTTTGCGAATTTATCAATAAATAAATCTATATGTGCTTTTTTTTCTTCTGATTCTTTGATTAAATCTATTATTTTAGCGAATATTGTATTGTTTGAGGATTTAGTTACTTTTATTTCAATGTATCCTTCTTCATTTATTGTGGAGGCGTATACTTCGTCTCCTATTTCTTTATTTATTGCTAAACTTTCTCCTGTGATTGATGCTTGATTTACAGTTGTGTTTCCATTTATTATTATACCATCAACTGGGATTTTGTCTCCAGGTTTTACAATTACTATGTCATCTTTTTCTACTTGGTCAATGTTTATTTCTATTTCCTTTCCATTTTTTTTAATGGTTGCTTTATCTGGACTTAATTTTATTAAGTTGCTTATTGATTTTTTTGATTTATCTATTGATAAATCTTCTATGAATTCGGCTATGTAAAATAATAATATTAATATGGATCCTTCTAATCCATCTCCTAATAAAAATGCTCCTATTGTTGCTATTGTTACTAGTAATTCTATTTTTATTTCTTTGTTTAGTAATGATTTTATTCCATGTGTTATGATTTCTTTTCCAACTATTATGACTTCTATTAATAATATTATTTGTGATATTAAGTTTGAGGATAGTGATCCTATTTGGAATGTTGTAAATTTATTGATATATATTCCTATTATAAAGATTATTAATCCTATAATTATTGTATAAATTGATTTTTTGTAACTTTCAGGTTCTTCTTCTATATTTTCTAGTATTCCTTTTTCACATGAGCATTCTTCGTGTTCATGTTTGTGTGTACATGATTTGCTATGAGTGTGTTCACTGTTTTCATGTTCATGATGGTTATTTCTCATATTCTTCAGCTTCTTTTATTAACTTGGTTATTTGCTCGTTGTTTAATGAATAAAATACTCTTTTATTTTTTTTTCTGAATTTTACCATGTCATTACTTCTTAATAATCTTAATTGATGGGATATGCTTGATTGACTCATATCTAAAAGTAATGATAGTTCACATACACATAATTCTTCATGTTCTAATGCGGAAATTATTCTTAATCTGTTGTAGTCCCCTAATAGTTTGAATAATTTTGCTATTTCGTTGTATGTTTCTTCTGTTTTCATTTTTTTATTTACTGTTTCGAGTAAATCTTCTCTTATACTTTTGATTTCACAAATATTCTCTTCAGTCATATGAATATCTATTCATATGTACATATATAAATGTTTTTGTTTTTTAAAAAAAATATTATTAAGAAATTAAAGAAAAATTTTTTAAAAATATAATAAAGTATAATAAAAATTAGAAATTCATATAAAAATTTTGTTTTAAAAATATTATGGCTTTGTAGAAACCCTATTT
>DAGJ01000012.1 GCA_002495685.1 Methanobrevibacter sp. UBA412 | reverse complement strand
ACCATAACTAAAGAAAATGCAGATATGGTATCTTCAAATTATTTTGAAGAATATAAGAACATAAAAGAAAAACATACATATATTTTCGGTCCTGATTTTGATAAAATAAAGATTAGTTCAATAGATGAAGATTTAAGATTTTTTGACATAGGTCCTGCCATATGGATAAAATTGTTTAGAAAATCTTTTCTTAATGAACATAATATACGATTCTTAGAAGGAATGTTAGCTGAAGATTTAAATTTTTTCATAAATGTATTATTACAATCTAATTCTATTGTTTATTTGGATAATTACTTTGGTTATAATTATAAGATACGTGATACCGATGAAGATAAATCAACTATTCATGTTAGAAATAAAAAATATTTAGATGCTATGATTTCAGGCTATTATGAAACATGGGACATGCTAATAAATTTAAATCAAGAGAAATATTTTTCAAATGTATTTAGGGCTCATTTAGTATTTTGGTTAACAAGTTTCATTGCTAGTGATATTTCAAATATGGATAAAAAAGATCTTGCAAAAAGAATGGGGCCTATATTAACCGAACAATTAAAATATACTCCGGATTTTGGTGAAACAATTTATATTCCATTAGTTAAACCCCTTAAAAATAAAAATTTTGATGAATTTGTAAAAGCTTCTAATAATATCAAAAAATCCAGAAAAAGAAGAATGAAAATTAAGAATTTTATTCATAAACTTAAAATTTAATTTTATACTTTATAATATTTCATATTTTTTTTATTTTAAATGGTAATTTTTATAAAAGAAGAAATAAATAATAAAATTAATAATTTAATATTTAGATTACTAATTTTATTTAATCTAATTTTAAAATCTTAAGAAAGAATATTAAAAACTAATTAGGTATTGCAATGTTTGATAAACGTTTTATTTCAAATTTTACTAAATATAAATTTTTGTTAGTAGAACTTGTGAAAAGAGATATAAAAGGTAAATATAAGGATTCTGTTTTAGGTTTATTATGGAGTTTTTTAAATCCATTATTAACTATGGTTGTATTAACCTTTATTTTTTCTTATGTCTTTAAAATGTCAATTGATAATTTCCCAGTTTATTTTTTAACAGGATTTTTAATATTTAACTTATTTAATGCTGCTACTAATGGTGCAATGGAATCAATTAAAGGGAATGCTGGCATAATTAAAAAAATTTACCTTCCAAAGTATATGTTTGCACTTGGGACAACCTGTTCGGAATTAGTTAATTTTTTAATATCTTTAGTAGTACTAGTTTTAGTAATGCTTGTTACAAATGCACCATTCCATCCTACTATAATATTTACAATAATTCCAGTATTCTTATTAGTTATAATGGCGATTGGTGTAGGTTTAATCTTAGCTACTTTAACAACATTTTTCACAGATATTAGATATTTGTATGGTGTTTTCACTATGACTTTAATGTATGCATCAGCAATATTTTATCCTGTTGAAGTATTACCTCAACAATATCAATTTTTATTCGAATTAAATCCTGTTTATTTAGCTATTGCTGGAGCACGGGATGCTATTCTAGGAGGAATATTTCCTAATATAAAATACATGATTGTATTGGGAATAGTTGCATTTGTATTATTATTTATAGGAATGTATATTTTTTACAAATACCAAGATAAATTCATATTATATTTATAAAAAAATGACAAAATTAAAGAGGAGGTTAAATAATGGGTGCTGATATTGAATCAAATAATGAGATCATAGAAAAATCTATTGAAGATGCAAAGAAAAAAGCTGAGAAAGATAAAAATCTTATTAAAGTAAATAAAAATTATAGTCTCTCTAAAACCTCTGGTCAATTAATAGAAAGGGATAAAAATCATTCTGATAATTTTTTAGATGAACAAGGTTTAGGAAGCACAATTAATGATATAAACACTAAAGAAGAAGATAATGAATTTCAATCACTTCCTTATAATATTTCTAATGAAATAGCCATAAAAGTAGAAAATTTAACAATGGAATTTAATTTAAATCAAGAAAAAGTAGATAATCTAAAAGAATATGTTATAAAAAGGATTAAACACGAGATTAAACCTAAAACACATTTTTTAGCATTAAATAATCTTTCTTTCACAGTTCATAAAGGTGAAAGAGTAGGTATAATAGGATTTAATGGAGCTGGAAAAAGTACATTATTGAAAATTTTAGCAGGGGTTATGAAACCAACTAAAGGTAATGTTGAGTCTCATGGTAGAATTGCACCTTTACTTGAATTAGGTGCAGGTTTTGATTATAATTATACTGGTGAAGAAAATATTTTTTTAAATGGTGCAATTTTAGGATATCAAAAAGATTTTTTACAATCAAAATATGATGAAATAGTTGATTTTTCCGAGTTAGGTGAATTTATTCAAGTTCCAATTAAAAATTATTCTTCAGGTATGCTATCTAAATTAGGTTTTTCAGTTGCAACTATAGTTGAACCAGATATTTTAATTTTAGATGAAGTCTTATCTGTTGGGGATGTAAAATTTAAGAAAAAAAGTGGAGATAAACTTAAATCTATGATGGGTTCTGGAGTAACCGTATTTTTAGTTTCACATTCTGTTGATCAAATTAGACAATTATGTAAAAGAGTTTTATGGTTGGATCACGGTAATCTTGTTATGGACGGGGATGTTGATGAAGTTTGTGATGCTTATATTGAAACAGCTAAAGAAGCATCAGCAGAGGAGTTACATAATATTGAATTATATTAATTAAAAATTTTTGTTAAAACTTTTAGGTCATTGTATGTACTTTAAACACAAGCTAATGGGATTTTTTTTTAATATTTGTAGAATTTTTCCATTAAAATCAAATAAAATAACTTTCATAACAGATAAAAATAAGTCATTTGAAGATAATTTTAAATATATTATCAAGGAATTAAATAAAGAAGAATCTGATTATGATTATACTTTTTTTAAAAAAGATAAAATTTCATTATTAAATTTTTATAATTTAGCAACTTCTAAATATATTTTTTTAAATGATAACTTTTTTCCAATGGCATTTATGAATTTTAATAGGGATGTTAAAATAATCCAATTATGGCATGCACCAGGGGCTTTTAAGAAATTTGGTTATTCTATACTAAAAGATGAATCTAGAAAAGAATTATTAAGTGAAATATCTAGAAAAACAACATATCTTATAGTTACTTCTCATAATATAATTGATTTTTACAAAAATGCTTTTAATATTAATAAAAATAAAATTTTACCTCTTGGAATTCCTAAAACTGATTTTTATTCAAAGGAAAATTTGTCTGAAAAAAATTTAAATAAAATACGAATTAATTTTGAAAAAGAACATCCAGAAATTAAAAATAAGAAAATTATACTTTATGCCCCTACATTTAGGGAAAATGAGAAATATGCTAATATTTTTAATTTTTTCGATGTTAAAAAATTTAATAATCAATTAGGTAAAGATTATGCTTTAATTGTAAGATTACATCCAAAAATAAGAGAAGTTGTTAGTGAAAATTCTAATATATTTAAAATTTTAAAATCAAATGAAGTTATAGATTGCACTCATTATGAAAATGAGCAAGAGTTATTGTTATTGTCAGATATATTAATTACCGATTATTCTTCTATTATGATTGAGTTTAGTTTCTTGAAAAAGCCATCTATTTTCTTTAGTTTTGATTTAGAAGATTATGAAACTAAAGAACGAGGGTTTTATTATAATTATAAAAAAAATGTTCCGGGACCTATCGTTTATGATTCACAAGAATTAATTGATACAATTAAATCTTTAAATTTTGATTTTGATAAAATTGGTAGTTTTGCAAACTATCAATTTGATTATTTTGATGATATGTCTTCTAAACGAATTCTTGATTATGTATTAAAAAATTAATTACAAAATTTTAAAACCCTATTTTTAAGGATTCAATATAATAAATATAAATATTATTTATAATGAAAAACATAATTAAGATAATATATTCTATAAACTTTGTTATTTTGAGTTTAAAGAACTTTTTATTTAATGGTGAAAAACATGATATTTGCGGCTATTTTAGCAGGTGGAACTGGAATTAGAATGGGAAATGTAGATAAACCTAAACAATTTCTTTTCTTAGGAAATAAACCTATAATAATTCACACTATAGAAAAATTTTATATTAATCCTAATTTTAATAAAATCATTGTTTTATGTCCAAAGCAATGGATTAATTATACTAAAGATCTTATTAATAAATACATAAAGGATAATCAAAATATAATAGTTATTGAAGCAGGAAATGTAAGAAATGAAACTATTATGAAAGCTATTAATTACATTGAATCTAATTTTTCAATTAATTCTGAAGATATCATTGTTACTCATGATTCAGTAAGACCATTTGTTACACATAGGATCATTGAAGATAATATTAATGCTGTAATTAAGTATGGTGCGTGTGATACTATAATTCCTGCATCTGATACAATTGTTCAAAGTTTAAACGGTCAATTTGTTAGTGATATTCCAAATAGAATAAATATGTATCAAGGTCAAACACCCCAATCTTTTAAAATTCTCAAATTGAAAGAACTTTACAATAAATTATCTAATAATGAAAAATCAATTTTAACTGATGCTGCAAAGATTTTTATCATGAATAATGAGGATGTTTTTTTAGTTAATGGGGAAGTAACTAATATTAAAATTACATATCCATATGATTTAAAAGTAGCTAATTCAATTCTTAATGAAGAATAATATAAAATATTGGTGGTATTTGATGATTAATATTATATATAGACTTGTTTCTCCAAAGTTATTTGAAGAGGTTTACGGAGAAATAAATGATTTGGAAAATGAGGTTATAGTTCGTCCAACTCACTTGTCAATTTGTAATGCAGATCAAAGATATTATCAAGGTAGTAGGGTTCCAGAAGTATTAAATAATAAACTTCCAATGGCTTTAATACATGAAGGTGTAGGTAAAGTAATTAAAGATGGGACTGGTCATTTTAATGTTGGTGATAATGTGGTTATGATTCCTAATATTCCCATAGAAAATGATAAAGTTATTGCTGAAAATTATTTAACTTCTAGTAAATTTAGATCTAGTGGTTATGATGGATTCATGGAAGATTATGTATCATTAAAACCAGATAGATTAATTAAAATACCTAATAATTGTAATCTTAATGTTTTAGCATTCACTGAACTTGTTACAGTTAGTTATCAAGCAATATTGAGATTTAAAAAACATTCTAATAAAAATAAAAATATTATAGGTATTTGGGGTGATGGTAATTTAGGTTATATCACTTCTCTTCTCTTAAAAATTATATTTCCCAATTCAAAGATAATAGTTTTTGGGGTTAATGATGAAAAATTGGAAATGTTTTCATTTGTTGATAAAACTTATAAAATCAATGAAATACCAAAGGATTTAACTATTGATCATGCATTTGAAGCTGTAGGGGGATTAAATTCTCAGTCCGCAATATCCCAAATTATAGATTTAATAAATCCGGAAGGCACTATTTCTATACTTGGAGTATCTGAATATCCTATTCAAATTAACACTAGAATGATTTTAGAGAAAGGATTAATATTGTTTGGAACAACACGTAGTGGTAGAAAAGATTTCTTAGGGGCTATTAATTTATTTAAAGAAAATCCAAAAATATTAGAATACTTAGAAAATATTATCAATGAAACAATTGAGATAAATAATTTAAATGATATTACTAAAGCATTTGATAAAGATTTTAATTCAAATTTTGGTAAAACTGTTTTAGTTTGGAATAAATAAAAATCATGAAATAAAAGGAGATATTTAATGAATCCAAAAGTTAGTGTTATAATACCAGTTTTTAACAATTCTAATTACATAGAAAATACATTATTATCTCTTATAAACCAAACTTTCAATGATTTTGAAGTTATTATTATTAATGATGGATCATATGATGATAGTATAGAAAAAGTTGATAATTTACTATCTCAATCTAATATTCCTTTTCAAATTTTTTATCAAGAAAATAAAGGAGTTAGTACAGCTAGAAACAAAGGTTTAGATTTGGCTAAAGGAAAATATATAGTTTTTTTGGATGGGGATGATTATATTGGTAAAAATCATATTAAATGGTTATATGAATCAATAATAGAAAAAGATTGCGATTTTTCTTTTACTCAAATGTTAATAATTAGTCAAGATGGAGTAGTACTAACCAAACCAACAGCATATGATTCTATTAAGGGTAAATCTATTATAGGGAATTATGATTTAATAAAACAAGAATTAATGATGAAAATCCCATTTAGATTTTGTCAGATAATGTATGATAAACAAATTTTAGATGAAAATGGTTTAAGATTCACTGCTAATGTATCCTATGGTGAAGACACTGAATTTGCATTAAAATCATTAATTCATGTTAAAAAAGTAGGTTATACTGCTAAACCAAGTTATTTCTATTTACAAAATAGTTCATCTTCAACATCTCAAAGTTTTCTTGAAAGATTTAATTTTATAAAAATATTAGAAAATTTAGCAATATATTATCATGATTATAATATGCCAAAAGAAGAATTAATTAATTATCCTTATGTTGAAGAGTTAATAGATTTAATCACTAATTATAGGATACCCAAAGCTATATTTGGAAATTTAATGTATTTATTTTATAAAAATTATCCGTTTAATAAAGTAATGGATAAAATGAAAGAAATAGATTATGTTAGAAAACTTAGAGGTTTTAAGCCTTATGAAAAAACTGACTTATTGTTTTTATTTAAAACAGAAATATTTTTAATAAGTCCTAAAATTTATTATATTTTATGGAAAACATTTAAAAACAGCATCTAAAATTTAAGTATTAGGTTAATTAAATGAAAGTTTCAATTATAACCCCAAATTATAATGGTGAAAATTTTTTAAATATATATTTTGAATCTTTAATCAGTCAAAATAAACATATAAGAGAAGTTATCATTGTTGATAATGGTTCAACAGATAATAGTGTGAACATTATAAAAGACTATCAAAAGAATTTAGATTATCCCTTACAAATTATTTTAATCCAAAATAAAGAAAATTTAGGTTTTGCAAAGGCAACAAATCAGGGAATAAAAATAGCACAATCTGAATTATTATTATTCTTAAATAATGATGTTGAATTAAATAATAACTCTATATCTCCTTTGATAAATTGTATTACAAAAGATGATTTCATATTTTCATCAGCATCAAAAATGATTCAATTTAATAATAGGAATTTAATAGATGATGCTGGAGATGAATATACTTTATTAGCTTATACAAAAAAAGTAGGTAATGGTCAAAATATAAATAAATATACTAAAGAAAGAGAGACATTTAGTAGTTGTGCAGGTGCAGCTTTATATAAAAGATCCTTAGTAATAAAATTAGGCTGTTTTGATGAAAATTTTTTTGCTTACATGGAAGATGTTGATTTAGCTTACAGAGCACAAATTAATGGATATAAAAATGTATATTGTCCTGAATCAATAGTTTATCATATTGGGAGTGGAAGTAGTGGATCTAAATATAATGAATTTAAAATTCGTTTATCTGCTCGAAATAATGTTTTAGTAATTTATAAAAATCTTCCAATTCCTCAAAAAATAATTAACATAGCATTTATTTTTTTAGGTTTTTTAATAAAATATTTATTTTTTGTTAAAAAAGGTTTTGGGAAGGTCTATTTAACTGGTATTAAAGAAGGATTAAATGATAAAAGTAAAATAAGAAAAGTTCATTATCAAAATAAAAATTTTAAAAATTATTTTAAAATTGAGTGGAAATTAATAGTTAACACTATTAAATTATTTAAAAAATAAATTTTCTTTAAAAATATTATAAGGATGGGGAAAAAATGGATTTATCAATAATAATAGTTAATTTTAGGACATATGAATTAACAAAAAATTCAATAAATTCAATATTGCTTAGTAATCCCAATTTTACTTATAATATTATAATAGTAGATAATAAATCTGATGATGGTAGTTTAGAAAAATTAGAGAAAACTTTCTTTAAAGAAGTAAAAAATCATAAAATAATTTTTATAAAAAATAATTCTAATATGGGATTTGCATATGCAAATAATTTAGCTATTAAAAAATCAAGCTCTAAATATGTCTTGCTTTTAAATTCTGATACTATAATTAAGGGTGATGTTTTAAATCAATGTTTAAATTATATTAAAAGCTATCCTGATGTTGGGGCTTTAGGATGTAAAGTTTCTCTTCCAAATGGAGAGTTGGATAAAGCATGTAAACGTAGTTTTCCAAATCCAATAAACTCATTTTATAAATTATTTCACATTCCTAATAAAAATTCAGATATAAATAATTATAACTTAGATGATTTAGATAACAATGGAGTTTATGAAATCGATTGTTTAGTCGGCGCTTTCATGTTAGTTAAAATGGAAGTAATAAATCAAGTTGGTCTTCTTGATGAAGATTATTTTATGTATGGTGAAGATATTGATTGGTGTTACAGAATTAAAGAATCTGGGTGGAAAATAATTTATTTTGGTAAAAGCGAAATTATACATTATAAAGGTTCTAGTAGTAAAAAAAGTTTTAAATTGGTATATGAATTTCATAAATCAATGTATATATTTTATAAAAAACATTATACAAAAAAGTATTCTGTTATTGTAAATTTTATTGTATATTTTGGAATTTTTTTTCAATTTATTGTAAAATTAATTTTAAATTTATTTAAAACGAATTAATTTGGAATGTTTACTTATCCTTAAATTTTTTTTCAATGAATAATAAATAAGTAATTAACTAATTTTTAACAAGCTATAAATTCGATATGTTTATATTATACCTTATTTAATAGTTATATTAGAATAATTAATTTTTTAAAATTTTTAATAAACCGATTTCCATGCAATTGAAAAATATATTAATACCAGGTAAAGTTAGCTCAAAAAGAATTTTTTATTTAGATTTTTTAAAAGCTTTTGCAATATTTTTAGTTGTTGTGGGTCATGTTTCTGCTGAAACATTAATACACTCTCCTGTAAATATTAATTGGTTATTTGCAGATTTTTACAGTACTTTTGCAAAAATATCAATACCTATATTTATAATGATTTCTGGAACATTACTACTTAATCGGGACTATAATTTTAAGGGATTCATTGAAAAAAGATTTTCCCGTATATTAATTCCATTTTTATTTTGGGGAAGTGTTTATGTAATCTTTAGTTTCGTCTTTGGTTTTACTGAAGGTAAAGTACCAGATTATAATTCAATTATTTCAATTATATCATTTATAATTAACATGTTTTTAGGACAACCTGGTTATTTAAATCACTTTTGGTTTGTATGGATGATTTTAAGCGTTTATCTTATAACTCCAATTATTAATAAATGGATTAAAAATTCATCATTTGATGAAGTGAAATACTTTTTAATTATCTGGCTTGTAACATGTGTTTTTACAACATTCAAGTTACCTTATGTTAATATAGATTTAAGATATTTTGCCGGACCTTTAGGATATTTTATTTTAGGATATTATTTACACAATACAAAAACTAAACTTTCCCAAAATAATTATTTATGGGTTGGTGTATTAATTATTTCAACAATTCTTAAAGTTTTCATGATATATAATAATTCACTTATTGCAGGTTCATTCCAAGGAATAGATTATTATGATTTAACAACCGTTTTTCAAGCTATTAGTTTATTTTTAATATTTAAAAATATTAATTTTAATTCAATAACTAAAAACAATATTACAACTTATTTCAGTGAAGGAAAATCAGCAAATATTATATTATCTATTAGTATTTTCTCTTTTGGTATTTATTTAAGTCATTTATTGCTATTTAAATTGTTATGGGTAATGAATGTAGATTTTGCTTCTATGAATGCACTAATTTCAATTCCAATATTGTCATTAGTTTTATTCTTAGTAGCTTGGGTAGCAATGTTAGTGCTTAGTAAGATTCCATTTTTCAAAAAATTCACAGGCGCTATTTAATCTATTTTTTTAATTAAAATTTTTAGGTTTTTATAAATAAATATATTAAAATAAAGGTTTTTATATAGAATTAAATAATAAATTCTTTTATATTGATTTAATTTAAATTATAAAAAAAGTGGAATTATTCAATGATTAAACAAAATCAACAATTTTTAAATGCGATATTAGTTTTAACAGATGTTGTAATAATTTTATTTGCATTACTTACTGCATTTTATATTAGATTTAAAACAACCATATTTGGACCTATTGGAGGATATCTTGGTTTTGGATCTTATTTCATATTTACTTTATTTGCAGTAATACCAGTTTATCTCTTATTTTTCTACTTTTTTGGATTATATAAACCATTTAGAAATCAAAAATCAATTTTTTCAGAAGCAACATCTATTATTAAAGCAAATTTAATGTCTTTTATGGTCTTAGTAGCTTTCTTATTTCTTATTAATCAACCTGATTTTTCAAGAATACTCTTATTTCTTTTAGGTATATTTGGTATAATTTATGGTATTATTGAAAGAGCATTAATTCGTGCAATGTTAAGATTGATTAGGTCAAAAGATCATAATTTGAAACATATTCTAGTTGTTGGCGATAATGATTTGGCTTTTACTTTTATTAAAAAAATCAAGGCAAAAAAATATTTAGGATATTCTGTTAGAGGATTATTAGGTCGAAAAGAACATTTGGGTCAAGAAATTGAAGGAACCAGATTTGTTGGAACTTTCAATGATTTAGAACCTATATTAACAAAACATAATTTTGATAGGGTTGTTATAGCTATATCTTTAGAATATTTTCCTAAATTAACTGAATTAGTTGATATATGTGAAAATGCTGGAATCAAAGCGGAAATTCTCCCAGATTATTATAAATATCTTCCAGCTAAACCTTCTGTGGATATGATTGATGATTTACCAATTATAAATATTCGCTATGTTCCTTTAGATGATACATTTAATAAGTTTTTAAAAGTTGTTGAAGATATTTTGATTTCTATAATAGCAATCATTATCACTTCTCCAATAATGCTATTAACTGCTATTGCAATTAAAATTGAATCTCCAGGACCCATTATTTTTAAACAGGAAAGAATAGGTTATAAAAGAAAACCTTTTATAATGTATAAGTTTCGAAGCATGAAAGTTCAAAGTGAAAAAGATGAAGAAACTGGATGGACTACTCCTAATGATTCCAGAAAAACTAAAGTTGGCGATTTTATTAGAAAAACAAGCATTGATGAACTTCCACAGTTTTTCAATGTATTAAAAGGGGATATGAGTGTTGTGGGTCCAAGACCAGAAAGACCATATTTTGTGGATAAATTTAGAAAAGAAATACCTAAATATATGGTTAAACATCAAGTTCGCCCTGGATTAACAGGTTGGGCTCAAATACATGGATGTAGAGGCAATACATCTATTAACAAACGTATACAATATGATATTGAATATGTAGAAAATTGGCATTTTGGTTTGGATGTAATTATACTTTTCAAAACAGTTTTTAAAAGTAATAAAAATGCTTATTAATTTTCTTTTTTCTTCTATTTTTTAGGATAGTTTTTTTATTTAGATTACTTTTAATAATAAATAAAATTAAAATATATAAAAAATATAATTAATATTAAATATTTTATATTAAATTTTTTTATTAATTATAAAATGTTTTCATTTTAGATTAATAAAAAAAGGGAACAGTAATTTTATTGATTTTGTAATAGGAATATATTTTTTTTAGGTATTGAAAATTAATTTAATATATTATTTTTCAAATGCTCTTAGAAAAAACATATTATATAAAAACTTTAAATTATTGTTTAATTACAATTGAGGGTTTGGTATGGATCAAGAAATATTAGATGAATATGAAAAAGTTAAAGACCAAGTCTCTGAAAAAGAATTTTTAGAGAAAATGGACTCACTAAAAAAAGAATATGAAGATGTTAGTTTTGTTAAAGACATTGATATGGCACGAATGGTTGTAGGAACATTTATTGATGAAAATAATGATCCAATTTCTAATGAAAAACATGCAAAGTATAAAATTAATGAATTAGAAGCAAATATTAATGATTTAACACTTACTGGTAGAATCATGGGAATATCTGATGTTAAACAATTTACCTCTCGACAAGGAAATGATGGTAAATTATGTAACTTGAAACTTGCTGATGATACTGGAAATATACGAGTTGTTTTATGGACAGAAAATATCAAACATCTTAAAAACATTAAGGAAGGGGATGTTGTACAAATAACTAATGTTGAATCTAAAGATGGTTATAGAGGTTTAGAAGTACATTTAAAACCTCGATCCAATATGAAAGTTTTAAATTCAGATGATTTCCCAGATTTTCCAAGATATGAAGAACCTATAACTATGATTAAGGATATAGTTCCTAATGAAACAGTTAATATAATAGGTAGAATAATAAGAATACCTCAAATTAGAAAATATAATAGTAATGGTAAAAAAGGGGAAGTTACTTCCATTGAAATTCAAGATTCTACTGGTAAAATATCTTATACCTTATGGAATAAAGATGTTAAATTAATAGAAACTCTTGATTTAAATGAGAATGATACTATAAAAATATTAGGTGCTCATGTTAAAGAAAGAAATGGGGAAGTATCATTGTCTCATTGGGATGGTCGAACAATTAAAGGCGATTTTGATGTTCCAGAATTTGAAGAAACATTATTCAAGTTAGGGGAAGCTCATGAGCAAAAAGATGTTACAATATTAGGGATAATTACTAAAATACAAGATACAATTTCTTTTCAAAGAAAAGATAGTAGTGAGGGTCATGTTAAATCAATAGAAATAGCTGATGATACAGGTTCTATTAGAGTGACTTTATGGAATGATGATACTAATTTAGAATTTAACAAAGGGGATATTGTAGAAATTATTGGTGGAAATATTGAATATGATGATTATGCTAAATCTGGTTATAGAATTAATACAAATTGGAACACACGATTTGTTATAGATCCTAAGGGATATGATGATTTGGTTAGTACTTTGAAAGAATCACAATCAAAACTTGGACCTTTACCAATTGAACAAGTTCAAAGTTTTGATGATGATGATGGTGAAGAAGTTGATATTTTAGGAAGAGTTATATCATTAAATGATTCTAGAGAATTTCAAAGAGATGATGGAAGTGTAGGCACTGTTAGATCTGCAGATTTTGCGGATCGAACTGGTAGTGTTCGTGTTTCTTTTTGGGATGATAAAGCAATAAATTCTAATCTTCAATTAGGTAAACCTTTTCAACTTGAGAATGCTAGAACTAAACTTGGAATGAGTGAAATAGAACTCAATATAGGAAAAACTGCAAGAGTAATTGAACTTAAAGAAGATGAAGTCACAGATTTACCTTCATTTGCAGAATTAGAAGAAACATTATATGAAAAAAAGAAAATCGATGAATTAAATGAAGATGATAAAAATATTCGTGTTGTAGCAAGAATTTTAGATATACAAGATATTCATGAATTTCAAAAAACAGATGGAACACCGGGAATGGTTAGAAGTATAGATTTAGCTGATGATACTGGTTCAATTAAAGCTAGTTTATGGGATGCTAAAACAAATTTACAAGAATTTGATGTTGGAAGTGCAGTTAAAATAGAAAACCCTCGTGTATCTTTTAGAGATGATAGAATAATATTAAGTATTGGAAATAATACAAATTTAATATCCCCAAATGAGGAAGAATTAGATAATTTACCTACATTTGATGAATTAAAAGATATTATTTATCAAGAAAAAAGTATAGAATCATTAGAAGATGATGATATAAATATAAGAATTAATGGAACATTAAAAGATCCTTACGGTGATAAATTAGTACTTTTAAAATGTCCTAGCTGTAATAATACTTTAGAAAATAATGAAGATAAAGGATATGTATGTGATTATTGCGGTGAAGAAGTAGAAAAACCAAAATATCTTTTAATGATTCCTGCAAGAATTGCAGATGATACTGGTGAAATATCCGTAACTTTCTTTGGTGAATTAGTTGAGGAATTATTAGAAATGACAAAATCTGAAATTGTTCAAATTTTTGAAAATAGTGAAGATTTAAGTGTTTTAGAAAGCAAAATTGAAGATTTAAATGGAATATCAATAGAAATTATTGCAGATGCTAATTTCGATGAATATAATGAATCAATTAGATTAAATCCTAAAAAAATTTTATCTAAATCACTTTAGATTATGAGTTTAAAATAATAAAAATATTAATTAGGAATGGTAATTATGGAAGATATAGAACTTAAGGACTTACCTGGTGTAGGTGAAAAAACAGCTGAAAAATTACAGGATGCAGGTTTTGCAGATATGATGAGATTAGCAACTGCTACTCCAAAGGAATTATCTGTAAAAGCAGAAATTGGTGAGGGTGTTGCAGAAAAAGTTATAGAAGCTGCACGTAAAGCTGAAGATATTGATTTTGAAACTGCATTTGAAGTAATGGAAAGAAGAAAAGATGTGGGTCGTATTACTACTGGAAGTTCAGGTTTTGATGAACTTATCGGTGGGGGTATTGAAACTCAATCATTAACAGAAGTGTTTGGTGAATTTGGTTCAGGTAAAAGTCAAATATCTCATGAATTAGCTGTAACAGTTCAATTGCCTGAAGATAAAGGTGGTTTAGATGGTGAATGTGTATTTATTGATACTGAAAACACTTTTAGACCTGAAAGAATTGAACAAATAGCTAATGCTTTTGATTTAGATCCTGAAGAAACATTACAAAAAATTCATATTGCTAGAGCTTTTAATTCTTCTCATCAAATATTAATGGCTGATAAAATTAATGAATTAATACAAAGTGGAGTTAATATTAAGTTAGTTATTGTTGATTCTTTAATGGCACATTTCAGAGCAGAATATGTTGGACGAGAATCATTAGCTGTAAGACAACAAAAACTTAATCAACATTTGCATGTTTTACAAACTATAGCAAATACATATAATGTTGCTGTTTTCATTACTAATCAAGTTCAAGCAAGACCTGATGCTTTCTTTGGTAGTCCAACTAAAGCTATAGGTGGGCATGTTTTAGGGCATGCTTCAACTTACAGAGTTTGGCTTAAAAAAGGTTTAGCAGGTAAAAGAATTGCAAGATTAGTAGATAGTCCGCATCTTCCAGAAGGAGAATGTGTATTTAAAATTACTAATGATGGTATTATAGATTAAATAATCTACTTTTTTTCTTTTTTTTTTTATTGATAATATTTAAATAATTGGAATAACATAATATTATTATCTTATTATAATAGTTTAATTAAAAATCAATTTATTATATTATTTTGGCTATTTATTCGATATTTATTCTTATAATTTTTAGGTTTGATTTTTTTAAAATTTTTTTTATTTAATAATTTTTAGGTTTAATAATGGATCCCTTTTTTGTCACACTGATAACAATTATTTTCATGATTTTTTTAGGTTATTTCCTTAAAAGAATAGATTTTCTTAAATCAACTGATGTAGGTACTTTAAATAAAATCGTGATGAATATTGCTTTACCTTGTATGATTTTTAAAGCTTTATATGCTGCTAATATGGACCTTTTACCTACACTAAGTATTTTACCAATTGTTGGATTATTATCTTCTTTTATTATAGGTGCTGTTGTTTATATTATTCTTAAAATTAAAAAATTTGAGGAAAAAAAATTATGGAGTATTCTTTTAACAGTAATTATTGGTAATACTGGTTTTATGGGTTATCCTATAATATTGGGGGCATTTGGTAATCCTGGATTTGTAAGAGCAATATTTTTTGATATTAATACAACTTTAACTTTCTTAATAATGAATATCGTTTTAATATTAGTGTTTGGTGGAACTTTTAAGCAAGCTGTTAAAAAAGCAATATTTTTACCTCCTTTATGGGCTTTAATTTTAGGTATACTATTTAATTTGATGAATATTCCAATTGGAGAAGTAGCAACTAATATTATATCATCATTTTCAGCAGTCACTATTCCTTTAATAATGTTGGCATTAGGTCTTTCATTAAAATTTGAAGGTATTAAGACCCATAAAAGTATTGTAACTCTTACTTCAATTATTAAATTAATTTTTTATCCATTTGTAACATTTATTATATTAACTGTATTAGGATTACATGGTTTAGAATTTAATGTTTCATTAATTCAGGCAGCTATGCCCTCAGGAATGTTTGCATTGGTATTAGCTATCTCTTATGGTTTAGATTACAAACTAACTTCAGATTGTATTTTTACAAATACTTTACTTAGTCTTATTAGTATACCCATTTTAGTGTCATTACTATAAATGGGGGGTTTTATTTCCAATTAATAATTTAATTTTTGTTTTTTGTTGATTTTAATCATATTTTTTCTATAATAATCTTTTTTAAGATAAATTTTTTTTATCATATATAAACTTTACTCCATATCATTAATAGAAACCTTTATTAATTTATATCATAAACATAAAATCATATCTAACATTTATAATAAATTTTAGATTATATTTCATCAACTTGTACAAGGTGATTTAATGGCAGAAGAAAAAGATATAAAAAACGAAGAATTAAAAGTGGGAGTTTATGTTTGCCACTGTGGTGTAAACATTGCAGGTGTTGTCGATGTTGAAGCCGTTGCAGAATATGCGGGTACTTTACCTAATGTAGTTATTGCAAAAGATTATAAATATATGTGTTCTGATCCAGGTCAACAATTAATCCAAAATGATATTAAAGAATATGGATTAAATAGAGTTGTTGTCGCAGCATGTTCCCCTAGACTTCACGAACCAACATTTAGAAGATGTGTTGAAGAAGCAGGATTAAATAAATTTTTATTTGAATTTGCTAACTTAAGAGAACAAGATTCTTGGGTACATATGAATGAACCTGAAGCAGCTACTAGTAAAGCTAATGATTTAGTCCGTATGGCAGTTGCTAAAGCAAGATTACTTGAACCTTTAGAAGCTAATAAAGTAAGTGTTGAAAAAACTGCTTTAGTTATTGGTGGAGGAGTAACTGGTATTCAATCTGCTTTAGATTTAGGAGATATGGGTTACCACACTTATTTAGTTGAAAGAAACCCTACCATTGGGGGAAGAATGGGACAATTAGATAAAACTTTCCCAACATTAGATTGTTCAATGTGTATTCTTGCACCAAAAATGGTAGATACTCATAAACACGCAAATATTGATTTAATTACTTATGCTGAAGTAAAAGAAGTCGATGGTTATATTGGAAACTTTAAGGTTAAAGTAGAAAAGAGACCTAGATATGTAGAAGAAGATTTATGTACTGGTTGTGGATCTTGTTCTGAAGTATGTCCAATTGAAATACCTAACTACTACGATATGGGTATAGGTATGGTAAAAGCAGCATATATTCCATTCCCTCAAGCAGTTCCTTTATGTGCAACAATTGATAAAAATTATTGTATTGATTGTCATCTCTGTGATAAAGTCTGTGAACGTGGAGCAATAAATCATGATCAAAAACCTGAAGAAATTGAACTTAATGTAGGTACTATTATTGCAGCTACTGGTTATGATCCTTTCGACCCATCTGGAATATACCAATATGGTTATGGTAGATTTGATAATGTTATCACTGGTATGGAAATTGAAAGAATGATTAATGCATCCGGACCAACTCAAGGACATGTAGTTAAACCTTCTGATGGTGAAGCTCCTAAACGTGTTGCATTTATCCATTGTGTAGGTTCAAGAGATGAACAAATCGGTAAACCATACTGTTCTAGAGTATGTTGTATGTATTCTATGAAGAATGCTCAATTATGTATTGATCACGAACCTGATACTGATGTAACTTGTTATTATATGGATATTCGTGCATTTGGTAAAGGATATGAAGAATTTTATAAAAATTCACAAGAAAAATATGGAATTGAATTCTTAAGAGGTAGACCTGCACAAATATTTGAAAATGATGATAAAACATTAACTGTTAGAGCAGAAGATACTTTACTTGGAAAAATTACAGAATTCACTTATGATTTAGTTGTTTTAAGTGTAGGTTTAGAAGCACCTGAAGGTTCAACTGAATTAAGACAAACTTTAGGAATATCTAAATCCGCTGATGGATTCTATCTTGAAGCACACCCTAAATTAAGACCTGTTGATACTTTAACTGATGGTGTCTTTATTGCTGGTGTAGCACAAGGACCTAAAGATATACCTGATTCTGTTGCTCAAGGATCAGCTGCAGCTGCTAGAGCAGCTATTCCTATGGCTAAAGGTGAAGTTGAAATTGAACCAATTATTGCAAGTACAGATGATACAGTTTGTGGTGCTTGTGAAGTATGTGTTGAATTATGTCCATTCGGTGCAATTAGTATTGAAGGTGAAGAAGGAGAAGCTCATGCTGTAATTAATGTAGCTTTATGTAAAGGTTGCGGTACTTGTGTAGGTGCATGTCCTTCCGGAGCTATGGATCAAAATCACTTTAAAACTTCACAAATTATGGCACAAATTGATGCAGCTCTTGAAGATATTGGTAAATAATTTTGGAGATTTTTCTCCAAATTTTTATTTTTTTTAAATATTTATTCATACTATTTTTATAAAAATTATTATTTTTATTAAATTATATTAAACTATAAATTAATAAAAAATAAAACTAATAATATATAATTAAGAAATTTTTTATAATCAACTATTTTAATAAAATTTCAATTTTAATTAAAAATTAATATAAAATATAAATTAGGTGTAATTATATGTCTCAATATGAAGAGGATGTTAAAACTTTTGAAAATTTAATAAAAGACCATACAAACTGGATGAAAAATAGTATAAATCTTATAGCAAGTGAAAATATAACCAGTTCTCAAGTGAAAACCGCATTAGCGTCAGATTTATCTCATAGATATGCTGAAGGTTTAGCAGGTCAAAGATTATATGAAGGATGTAAATATATTGATGAAATTGAAGAAAAAACAATTGATCTTTCAAAAAAATTATTTAATGCAGATTTTGTTAATGTTCAACCAATTTCTGGAGTAACAGCAAATTTAGCAACATTTTTTGCATTTACTAAACCTGGAGATAAAATCATGACAATGTCAGTTCCAATGGGAGGACATATTAGTCATGAAAACGTTAGTGCAGCAGGAATACGTGGATTAAAAAATGTATTTTATCCATTTAACCCAGAAGTCATGAATATTGATGCAGATAAAATGCAAAAACAAATTAGAGAAGAAAAACCAAATGTAGTTTTATTAGGTGGAAGTTTATTCCTTTTCCCTCACCCTGTTAAAGAAGCTGTTGAAGCCGCACAAGAAGTTGGAGCAAAAGTTTTATATGATGGAGCTCATGTACTTGGTTTAATTGCTGGAGGTCAATTTCAAGATCCTATAGGTGATGGAGTTGATGCATTAATGGGAAGTACCCATAAAACTTTCCCTGGACCTCAAGGAGGTATTATTTTTTCTAAAAAAGAATATTCTAATGATATTAATAATGCAGTTTTCCCAGGTATAGTAAGTAATCATCATTTACACCACTTAGCAGGTTTAGGAATAGCAACTGCAGAAATGATGGAATTTGGAGAAGACTATGCTAAACAAACCATTAAAAATGCTCAAGCATTAGCTCAAGCATTATATGAAAGAGGATTTAATGTCATGTGTGAAGACTTAGGTTTTACAGAATCTCACCAAGTTGCAATGAATGTTTCTAATATAAAAAAAGCTACTATTTTAGCTAAAGAATTAGAATCTAACAATGTCATATTAAACAAAAATTTAATACCTGGGGATGATGTAAATCATAGTGATGATCCATCTGGTATAAGAATGGGAACTCAAGAATTAACAAGAAGAGGTATGAAAGAATCTGAAATGGATGAAGTAGCAGAATTTATTAAAAGAGTAGCTATAGATAATGAAGAAATCAAAGACGATGTTACTGAATTCATGAAAGATTTTACTAATGTTCATTATGCTTTTAAAGAAGATGATGGATATCAATATATCCAATTTTAAATTTTTTATTTTTATTTAATAAATTAAAAAAAAAGTTGAGATTTTTTTATGAAAATTGGATGGGCATTTACTGGAGCAGGACATTTATTAAGTGAAAGTGTTGAAGTTTTAGAAGAATTAGCTAAAACTAATGATATTACCGTATTTTTATCTAATGCAGGGGAAGAAGTATTAAAAATGTATGGCCTTTTTGAAAGGGTTTCAGCTATAACTGGAGGACGTTATAAAGAATTAACTAAAGAATCAGATCAAAAATATAGTTTCCCTATTTCTGGAAGATTTTCTTTAGGTAAATATGATATGCTAATTGTTTCTCCAACAACTTCCAATACTGTAGCTAAAATTGTTCATGGTATATCTGATACATTAGTTACTAACACTGTTTCTCAAGCGGGAAAAGGTGGAGTAAAAACGATTATTGTTCCTGTAGATATTAAAAAGGGTGATGTGGAAACAGTACTACCTGCTAAATTAGAACTTAATACCTGTGAAGATTGTGATGAATGTCAAGCTTATAAAGCTTGTCCTAATAAAGCAATAATACCAAAACAAGAAATTGATCTTTTAAAATGTACTGGTTGCGGAACTTGTGAAAATGCATGTCCATTTAATGCAATAAAATCCGGAAAAATAATTACTATTCATATGAGACCAATAGATATAGAAAACACTCAAAAATTAGTCACAATGGATAATATAACAGTTTTAGAAGAACCAAAAAATGTCTTAATTTATATTGAAGATATTATTTCTTAATTTTACCTTTTTTTACCTTTTTTTAACTATTTTTTCATGAAAAATGTTTTTTTTAAAATTTTAATAAGAACATTTATTTATCTAAATTAATAATAAATAAATTATAAAATGTTAAATAATATTAATCTTGTCTTTAATCTCAATTTTTTGATAGATTAATAAATGGAAAATTATTATAAATTTCCTAATTTAATTAATATTTACTAATCATTTATGTGAGTGTAATTATGAGAAATATAATTGTAAAAGAATTAAATCAAACATATATAGAAAATATTGATATTGAAATTGTAGAAAGAAAAGGTATTGGTCATCCAGATAGTATCAGTGATGGTATAGGGGAATCTGTTAGTGAAGCTCTTTGTGAATTATATTTAGATAGATTCGGTGGTGTTCTTCACCATAACACTGATGAAGTTCAAATTACTGCTGGAGAATCAGACCCTCAATTTGGTGGTGGGGAAATCTTAAAACCTATAGATATACTTTTAACAGGAAGAGGTGTATCTGAATATGATGGTGAAAAACTCCCATTAGATCGTGTGGCAATTGAATCTGCTAAAGATTTCATTGATGATGCTATTATTAATCTTAATGTAGAATCCGATGCTGTTGTTGAATGTAAAATTGGGCATGGGTCTGGAGATTTAGTTGATGTTTTCGGAAGAGCTGGTGCTCCATCTTCTAATGATACTTCTTTCGGTGTAGGTTATGCTCCATTTTCTGAAACTGAAACTATTGTTTTAAATGTTGAAAAATTATTAAATTCAAAAGCATTTAAAAAACAACACCCTGCTATTGGTGAAGATATAAAAGTAATGGGATTAAGAGAAGGAGAAAAAATAACCTTAACTATTGCTTGTGCAATGGTTTCTAAATATATTTCTGATGTAGATGAATACAAATCTATTCGTGAAGAATTAAAAGATATTGTTGCAGATTATGCAACTAAATTCACTAATAGAGAAATTAACGTTTTTGTGAACACTGCAGATAATGATGAAGCTACTGATGAATCTGGTTATTACTTAACTGTTACTGGTACTTCTGCTGAAATGGGAGATGATGGTTCTGTTGGAAGAGGTAACCGTGCAAATGGTTTAATTACTCCATGCAGACCAATGTCTATGGAAGCTACTTCTGGAAAAAATCCAATAAATCATGTTGGAAAAATTTACAATATATTATCTAATAGAATTGCAGAAGATGTTGTAGAAAATGTAGAAGGAATTAAAGAAATTAATTTGATGATTTTAAGTCAAATTGGTAAACCTATAGATCAACCTAAAGCAGCAACTTCTCAAGTTATATTAGATAAAGGTTATAAATTAGAAGATGTTGATAAAAAAGTTGAAAATATTATGAATGACTGGCTCGAAAATATTTCTTCTATAACTGAAGATGTTGTAAAAGGTAAAGCTAGAACTTTCTAAACACTAATTAATTTTTTCATTTTTTTATTTTTAAAATAATTATTCATGATTTAAAGATGGAATATAAATTATTTTTATTTAATATTTCAAATAATACACTTATTTAATCATAGAAAAACATTATCATAACATTTACAGGAGATAATACATGCCATTAAAAGAGGCAGAAAAATCATATCAGTATTCAAAAATTGAGGATAAAGTCCAAAATTTTTGGTCACAAAATCAAATTTTTTCTAAAGTTAATAAATTAAATGCAAATGGTCCACAATATTCATTTTTAGATGGACCTCCATATTGTAGTGGTAAAATCCATTTAGGTACTGCATGGAATAAAGTTTTAAAGGATACTCATTTAAGATATAAATCTATGAATGGGTATTCTTTAAGAAGACAAGCAGGATGGGATACTCATGGTCTTCCAATTGAACATAAAGTAGAAGAATTAATGGGTATAAAAAGTAAAAAAGAAATTGAAAATAAAATTGGAATAGCTAGTTTTGTAAATAAATGTAAAGAATTTGCAATGGAAAATAAAGAAGCTATGACTAAACAATTTCAAAGTTTAGGTGTATGGATGGATTGGAAAAATCCTTACATGACTTTGGATCCTAAGTATATGGAATCTGCATGGTGGACTCTTAAAAGATCTAATGAAAAAAATTTACTCACTAAAGATTTACGAGTAATAAGCTGGTGTCCTCATTGTGAAACAGCTTTAGCAGCAGCTGAAATAGATTATGAAGAAAAAGAAGATCCTTCCATATATGTTAAATTCCCTTTAAAAGATAACATTTTATCTAAAGAAGAAAATAATGAAAATCTTAAAGAATATGTATTAGTATGGACAACAACTCCTTGGACTCTTCCAGCAAACTTAGCTATTTGTGTTAATTCTGATTTTAATTATGCATTTGTGAAAATTAATAATGAAATATTAATTTTAGCTGAAGATTTAGTTGAACCTATTTTTGGAGAACCTATAACTAAAAAAGTTTTAAAACACAAAATTGAAAAAGATTATGCTGAAAACGAAGATATTGAATATGAAAAAGAAGTTATAGAAACTATAAACTATCAAATTATCAAAATAGTTAAAGGTACAGATCTTGAAGGATTAGATTATGTTTATCCCTTATTTAATGAAATCCCAAAACAATTGGAAATGGATAAAATAGAAAATGTTCATAAAATATTACCTGGTGATCATGTAGAATTAGGAGAAGGGACAGGTTGTGTACATACCGCACCAGGTCATGGGCCTGATGATTTTGAAATTGGTAAAGAATTTGATTTACCAATATTTTGTCCAGTAAATGAAGAAGGAAAATTTACTGAAGATGCAGGAATATATGTTGGTGGATTTGTTAAAAAGTTCAATGAAAATATATTAAATGATTTGGAAAATAATGGATCTTTATTAAGAAATGAAACAATAATCCATAGATATGGAACTTGTTGGAGATGTAAAACTCCGATAATCTATTTAGCTACTGAACAATGGTTTTTAAAAGTTACTGAAATAAAACAAGAAATGCTTAATCAATTAAATCGTGTTAATTGGATTCCTGAATGGGCAGGACAACAAAGATTTAAAGATTGGGTTGAAAATGCTAAAGATTGGACAATTTCAAGACAAAGATATTGGGGAATACCTATTCCTATATGGGAATGCCCAAATTGTGGCAAAATTGAAGTAATTGGTTCAGTAAATGAATTAAAGAATAAATCTATATATGAAATTCAAGCTAATGATGATGAATTAGTCCACAGACCTTATGTTGATGAAATAAAATTTAAATGTGATTGTGGACATGAGATGACTAGAATACCTGATGTTTTAGATGTTTGGATTGATTCAGGAGTTGCTGGATGGGCATCTTTATATTATCCTCAAAAAGAAGAAGGCTTTAAAAAATGGTATCCTTATGATTTTATAACAGAAGGTCATGATCAAACTAGAGGATGGTTTTATTCTCAATTAGGTGCAGGTGTTATATCTTTAGATGAAGTACCCTATAAGAAAGTTTTAATGCATGGTTTTGTATTAGATGAAGATGGTAAAAAAATGAGTAAATCTTTAGGTAATGTTGTTAGACCTGAAGAAGTTATTGAAAAGTATGGTGCGGATATATTAAGATTTTATCTTCTTTGGGCATGTAAACCTTGGGATGATCTTAAATTTGTGTGGGATGAATTAAACAATGTTAAAAAAATGTTTAATATTCTGTGGAATGTGTATGTATTTTCAACTACTTATATGTCATTAGATAATTTTAATCCTGAAAATTGTACTAAAGACAATATAAACTTAAGAAAAGAAGATAAATGGATTATATCTAAAGCTAATACTTTGTCTAAAGAAGTAGGTGAAGATTTAAATAATTTATATTTCCATTTAGCAACTCGAAAAATCAACCATTTTATATTAGAAGATTTAAGTAGATGGTATGTAAGATTAATAAGAGGAAGAACTTGGGTTGAAAGTAATGATCCTGATAAATTAGGTGCTTATTACAGTCTTTACACAGCTCTTGAAATATTAATTAAAGTAATGGCTCCTATAACACCACATTTAAGTGAAGAAATTTATCATAATTTAGTTGTTAATGTTAAACAAACATCTAAAGAAAGTATACACATGGAAAAATGGCAATTTGATGAAAATCTTATAGATACTAATCTTGAAGAAATGATGGATTCAGTAAGAAATATCATTGAAGCATCTGCTAGGGCAAGAGATATAGTTAGATACAAATTAAGATGGCCAGTAAATGATATCACAATTGTTTCACAAGATGAAAAAATTATAAATGCAGTTAACTATTTTGAAGATATTATTAAAGACCAATCTAATACAAAAAATGTTTTAACAGCAAAAGAGTTTAAAGATTTATCATTTGTAGCTAAACCAAATTTAAAGATATTAGGCCCTAAACTTAAAGGAGATTTAGGATTAGTAAAAAAACACTTTGCTAATGCTGATGGTAATATTATTAAAAAAGAATTAGAATCTAATGGTAAATATATTGTAAAGACTGAAGATAGAGAAGGAAATTTAAAAGAAATAGAACTTTCTTCTGAAGAAGTTTTATATGATACTGAACTCCCTGATAATGTAGTTAGTTCTGAATTTGATGGTGGAAATGTTTTTGTAAATACAGAAATTACTCAGGAAATATTATCTGAAGCTATGTCTCGTGAACTTATTAGAAGAATTCAAGATATGAGAAAAGATATGGATTTGGATGTAGAATCTATGATTGGAGTTTTAGTTTATTCAAGTTCAAAATTCAAAGAATTAGTACAAAAACAGTCAGATTTAATTAAAAACGAAGTTAGAGCAATTACTTTTACATTAGTAGAAGGGAATACATCTGTTTGTGTGCCTGAATCTGAAGCTATTGAAGATGAATATACAAAGAAATGGAAAATAGAAGATGAAGAAATCATGATTTCTATAGTTAAAAAATAAGAAAACTATTGTTAGTAGGTGTTTAAATGACTTTGGAAAATTCTGAAATGGAATATATTAAGGGAATTCTTGGGAGAAAAATGAATCCCTTAGAAGAGGGTATGTTAGATGTTATGTTTTCAGAGCATTGTTCTTACAAAAGTAGTAGACCTATTTTGAAAACATTTCCGACTGAAGGTGAAAACATAATTTTAGGTCCAGGAGATGATGCGGGTATAGTTTCAATAACTGATAAATTAGCTCTAGCTGTTGGAATGGAGAGTCATAATCATCCTTCTGCTATTGAACCGTATGGGGGTGCAGGTACTGGAATTGGTGGAATTCTTAGAGATATAATATCTATGGGTGCAAAACCGATTGCTTTATTAGATTCTATTCGTTTTGGTCCAATAGATAAAGATCAAAAATCTAGATATCTTTTTGAACATGTTGTAAAAGGGATTTCTGATTATGGTAATAGAGTTGGAGTACCTACTGTTGCAGGAGAAGTTGAATTTGATGAATCATTTAGAACTAATCCATTAGTCAATGTTCTTTGTGCAGGTTTAGTGGATAAAGATAAACTAGTTTATGGAATTGCACCTAATCCTGGAGATGTCTTCTTTTTGATGGGGGGCAGCACAGGTAGAGATGGAATTCATGGTGTTACTTTTGCTTCTGAAGAATTAACTTCTGATTCAGAAACAGAGGATAGACCTGCTGTACAAGTAGGTGATCCTTTTACAAAAAAAAGAGTAATGGAAGCTTCTTATGAAATAATTGAAAAAATTAATGTTTCAGGAGTAAAAGATTTAGGTGGAGGAGGATTAACTTGCTGTATTTCAGAATTAGCTGATTCTTCTAACAATGGAGCTATAGTGGATTTAAATTCTATACCTCTACGTGAAACTGGAATGACTCCATATGAAATAATGTTATCAGAATCACAGGAAAGAATGGTTTTTGTATTGAATCCTGATGATGTGGCTAAAGCTAAATCTATTTGTGATAAACATGAAATTATTTCAGAAGTAATTGGAGAAGTTACTGATGGAGATAATATGATTATTTTTGATGAAAATCAAGAAATTGCAAATTTACCTACTTTATTGTTAGCAGATCCTCCTTCTCTTAATCGTGAGATTAAAGAACCAATTAAAAATGATGTTTGCGTTAAAGTTAATGATCCAAAATTATCTGAGTCTTTAATAAAAATTTTATCTTCTCCAAATATTGCAAGTAAAAAATGGGTTTATAAACAATATGACCATGAGGTACAAATAAGAACAGTTGTTAAACCTGGAGATGATGCAGCAGTTCTTAAAGTAGATGAAAATACAGCTGTAACATTAACTGCAGATTCAAATCCTATTTACACAAAATTATCACCTTATGATGGTGGGGCAGGTTCAGTTGCTGAAGCAATACGTAATGTAGTTTCTATGGGTGCCACTCCTTATGCTATTGTTGATTGTTTAAACTTTGGAAATCCTGAAAATCCTGAAATTTTATGGCAATTCCAAGAATGTATTAAGGGAATGTCTGATATGGCTTCTAAATTTAAATCTCCAGTTATTAGTGGAAATGTTAGTTTTTATAATGAAATGGAAGGTGTAAAAATTAATCCAACACCTGCTGTGGGAGTTATTGGTGTTGAAAACTTAAAGAATATTCGAACTATGAATTTCAAAAATGAAAATGATAAAATAATCATAATTGGAAAAACTTATGATGAAGTTGGAGGTTCTGAATATTATAGATCTGTTCATAACATAGAACAAGGAAAAGCACCAAAAGTTAGAATTGATGAAGAATTTGATAATGCAAATGCTGTTTTAAATTTAATTAAAGAGGATTCAAATGAATTTATCACTGCAGTGCATGACTGTTCTCAAGGAGGAATTGCAGTAGCTTTATCTGAAATGGCAATTTCTGGAGAATATGGTTGTGAAATTGATGTATCAAAAATTCCGAAAGAGGATGAACTAACTATTAATAATTTAATTTATTCTGAATCTCATGGAAGATATATTATCACTGTAAAACCAGATGCATTAAATGATATTTTATCAAAAATTAATGTTCCTTGTAGTTGTATTGGGGAAGTTAAAGGAAAATCATTAATATTAGCTGATATAAATATCTCAATTAAAAAATTAAATGATTCTTACAATGGAGTAATAGAACAATATATGTCATAATAAATATGTGATGAGATGGAGAAATTATATGAAAGGTTTTTTTTCAAAATTAATGCCATTAGATGATGCTTTAGAAAAAGTAGATAATTTTCAAAAAATTATGGATATAGAAAAAATAGATATTAAAGATGCTCATAATAGAGTTTTGGCTGAAAATATATATTCTTTTCATGATTCTCCACCATTTGATAAATCTGCTATGGATGGTTATGCTGTTTTGGCGGAAGATACATTTGGAGCATCTAATAATAATCATAAACATCTTAAATTAATAGATTTTATAGGTGCGGGGGACTTTTCTGAAAAAACAATAAAATCGGGTGAAGCAATTAGGATAGCTACAGGAGCTCCAATTCCAAAAGGGGCTAATGCGGTCTTAATGGAAGAGTACACCTCACATGAGGGTAATGATTTAGATATTCATTCTCAAGTTAGTCCTAAAGATAATATTTCACCTTTAGGTGAGGATTTAAAAAAGGGAGATAAAATTTTAGATTCAAATACATTTATTAGATCTCAAGAGTTAGGTTTGATAGCTTCAGCTGGTTTTAAAGAAATAAAAGTTTATAAAAAACCTAAAGTAAAACTAATTGTTACAGGTAATGAATTAGTTGAACCTTCTTCTACTTTAGATAAAGCTAAAATAATTAATTCAAATAAATATACAATTTCTTCTTTAATCCAAAGTACAGGCGCTACTGTTGAAGTAGAACATGCTCATGATAATTTTGAGGAAGTTAAATCTATTCTTATTGAAAATTCAAAAGAGTTTGATGTTATCATAACTACAGGTGGAACTGCAATTAGTAAAGGGGATGTTGTTGTGGATGCTGTAGAAGATTCTGGAGAATTATTATTTCATGGTGTTTCTATAAGACCTGGAAAACCTGTAGGGTCTGGTATAATTAATGATACTATTGTTTTCACATTATCTGGTCAACCAGTTGCAGCTATGGCCCAATTTGATATTTTTGCAAGAAAATATTTAATTCAAATGCAAGGGCTTAATTTTGATTTTAAAATTGTTGAAAGAGAATCCTTACTAAAAATTCCATCAAATTTAGGTAGAACTGATTTTATTAGAACTTATGCTGATGAAAAATATGCAAAACATATATTAAATAGAGGTTCAGGAATTATTAGATCAATGGTTGAAGCAAATAGTTATATAATCATTGATGAAAATAATGAAGGAATAGAAAAAGGGGACCTTGTAAATTTAGTATTTTTTAATTCAATGATATGGGATAAATATTAATTCCTATTTTTAATATTTATTAATTTAATTTTTGTAAGTGAAAACATGAATGGAATTTGGTATTATGTTATAGCTTTTATTATTATTTGGTTATTCGCTCTAATTTTTAAAGATTATTTAGTCAAACATGATGTGGAAGTTGAATTTCCAGTATTATTATGGAAGACAAAAAGACTTAGGGGATTTATAGACAGAATAGCTAATAAATCTAAAAAGTTTTGGAAATGGTATATGAATATAGGAATCATTATTTCATTTGGTTTAATGATTTTCATGGCAGTAAGTTTAATTTACTCATTTGCCAATATATCTCAAACTCCTGCAGTTGGACTAGTTATTCCTGGAGTTGATATCCCAGGATCACCAATTTTTATACCATTTCTTTATGGTATTATTGGTTTAATCACAGTGATTATTATTCATGAATTTTCTCATGGAATATTAGCTAGAGTAGAAAATGTAAAAATTAATTCTATTGGTTTATTATTGTTTGCGATAATCCCTGGGGCTTTTGTTGAACCTGATGAAGATGAAATTAAACATTTGTCCAAATCTGGTAAGTTAAGAATTTATGCTGCAGGATCAATGGGTAATATGGTTCTTGCAGTTATTTCTTTAATCATTGTTTTGGTTTTATCTTCTGCTGTTGTTCCAATGTATTTTCATGAAGATGGGGTAAGCATTGATAGGGTTGTTTCTGATGCTCCTGCAGATGGGATTTTAAAATCTGGAATGGTTGTAGAGTCAATAAATAATCAAAGTTTTGATAATTCTCAAGGTTACATAAATACAATAAAAACATTTAGACCATATCAAACGGTTCATGTATCGACGGATCAAGGAATTTATAGTTTTAAGTTAGGAGAAAATCCAAATAATAAAACTTTAGGTTATATGGGTGTTCAAACAGTTAAACATTATAGTTTTAATAATGATTTAGGGAGTAATCAATTAAGTCCTGTTCTTTGGGTAATATTTCCAATGATTCAATTATTTAATTGGATTTTTTTCCTAAATTTTGCAATAGGTTCATTTAATTTATTGCCTATGAAACCTTTAGATGGGGGTTTGATGTTTGAAACATTATTAAGTTATAAATTGTCTGAAAAAACAGTTCAATTGTTGACAAAATTTTCATCTTATTTAATGCTAATGATAATTATAATAAGTTTAATTTATGGTTTTAGTGCAGCATTATTATAAAAAAATTTTTTAATTTTTTTATTTTTCTATAAAATATAATTTACATGTACATGATTCGTTTGAAATCATGATTTAAAATTAGTAACTTTTATATTTAAGGTTAAATGATTAATTATTTATATATGATTATTGTAATCATTTATTTTAATGTATTGTTTTTTTATTTTAAAGGACTTTATTTTATATTCAAAAAATAGATTATTGATTTTTAAGTTTTTTATTAAAAATAAAAAAAGGTTAAAGAAATTTATAAATTATATCTTTCTTTAATTCCTTCTAAAATTCTTGAATGGCGTCCTTCATCTTTAGAACTTTCTCGGAAGAAATCGCTTGCATCTTCAAGACCAGCTTCTTTTGCTTTATCAGAAGCTTCTCTTTTTTCAACATTAGCTTTTAATTCACCATCAAGCATCATATCAATATTTTCACTTAAAGTAGGCTTAATAACACCATTCATTTCAGCAAATCTTGCTGCATGTTCAGCTTCTTCAAATGCTAATCTTTTAAATACTTCAGCTAATTCTCCATAACCTTCACTTGATGCTTGTCTAGCCATAGCCATATAAATACCTACTTCAGCAGTTTCTCCTTTGAAATTTCCTGCTACTTCTTTTTCTACATCAGTATTAACTGTAGTTCCTATTTTACGTTCATATTCTGCCATATTTTTTCCTCCAATAATTTAAATTTTCATTTTAATATATATTTTACATTAATATTAATTTTTGGGTATGTTTATAATTCTAATTTTTTTGCAGCTGCTACTAAGTCTTGACCTAATTTATATGCTGCTATTTTTTCGTCTTCATTAGGTACATAATAAATTTCATCTTTTTCTATTACATCAAATCCAGAATCATTTAAATATTCTGCTAATATATCTGGTGATCCACCTTTTCCTCCCATGGATCCAAATGTTACAGCAGGTCTTTTAAATCCTGTTCTGTTGAAATGAAGACCTTTTAAATAGAATAAAATATCTCCCATACTTGGGAATGGGTAATCATTTATTGTTGGATCACCGAATGCTACTGCTTTACTAGTTAAAATACTTTTAACAATTTCACTTCTTTCATCTTCATGTAAATAAAACATTTCAACATCATATCCTTCGGCAATTGCACCTTCTGCAATTTCATGTGCCATTGTTTGAGTTGAGTAATGCATTGTATCATATACTATAGTAATTTTATCTTCTGCTAATTTTCCAGTAGCCCATCCACTGTAAGCATTAATAACTTTCATAGGGTCTGTCCATATTTGACCGTGTGATGGTGCAATCATTTTAATTTTATCTAATAAATCTAATTCTATAATTTCATCAAATTTTTTTAGAACTTTTTTAGAAAGAGGAGTAATTAAATTTGCATAAAATTTTTTTGCCCCATCCATAAGTATTTCATCAGGAATATCTTTATCAAATCTTTTGGTGAAACATAAATGTTGTCCAAATGCATCATTTGGGAATAAAATTCCATCTTCTACTAAGAGAGTGAACATACTGTCTGGCCAATGAAGTAAAAATGCATCTAAAAATGCAAAGGTTCTTCCACCTAAATCTAATGAATCTCCAGTACCTACAGTTTGGAAATCTAATCCTTGAAGTGCGGGGTAATGTTTTTCTAATCCTTTTACAGCTATTTCACTACAGTATATTGGAGCTTCAGGGAATCTTTTATGGAGATCTACTAATACTCCACTGTGATCTTTTTCAACATGGTTTTGTATGATATAATCTATGTTTACATCTTTTCCTTCTTGTTCGAATGCATCATCTATACGTGCCATAATTTCTTCGGTTTTTCCTGGATATGCATTATCAATTAATGCAGTTTTATCTTTTCCAAATACTAAGTATGCATTGTAAGTAGTACCATCTAATGTGTATCCATGATAAGATCTTAAGTCCCAGTCAAGTACACCTATCCAGTATACTCCTTCAGCGATTTTTTGAGCTTTTGCTTTCATTTTTTCCCTCTAATATTTTTTTAGAAATTATTAAAAACATGTTCGTATTTACTAGAACATTAGTTTTATTTTATTAATTTATAATATATAAAGGTATTGTTTTAATAAAATATTTGATATCATTATTTTTCAATGAAATATAAAATTAAGTAAAAAATATCCAAAAAAAATTAAAAATATTATTAAATAAAATAATTATTATTTCAAGTTAAGTCTATCTATTTAATAAGATTTCATTGATATTAAAAATATGCTAAAACTATTAGTAATTATAGGAACAAGTATAAATATTATAAATATTAAAATTAATTATAAGCTTATAATTATAAAATTAAAATTTTTTTTATTAATTAATAAAAGTCGTTAAATAGAGGCTAATAATGGATAATAATAATTTAGAATTAGAAGAGAAAGAACCTCCTATCCAAATTTTTTCAAAAATTGATGGAAAAATTGGAGTCAATGTTGTAAAAAGTCCTGTAAAACTTACAATATTATCAATGCTTAAAAATAATGAAATGGAATTTGATGAAATAGTTAAAAACACAGGAAAATCTAAATCCACCATTTCCGTTCATTTAAAATCATTAAGAGAAGATGGTATTGTATCTTACAAATTTGATCCAAATGATCATAGAAAAAAAATATTTTATATTAAATCCAGATGTTTAGGGGAAATTGAAGCTGCTGAACCTGTAGAATTGGAAGAACGAAAAATAGATTTCTTGATTGATAACATTCTTAATGAAACTAATTTTCAATTTTCTTTTTTATTATTCCATACTTTAAGATCTACTTTAATTCAAGAAGGAATAAATATTGACCCTATATTATTGGATACTGGAAGACATATTGGTGAAACAATATATGAAGAACTAAAAGATGATGATGTTAATGTATTTGCTGAAAATATTATAAATTTCTGGAAAGATAATGGTCTTGGAGAATTAAGTATTAAATTAGGTGATACAATTGAAATTACTTCAGTTGATTGTTTTGAATGTGGTTTACTTCCAAAAACCGGAAAACCTGCATGTTTTTTAGACGCAGGAATAATTGAATCTTTATTAGCATCTTATTTAAAACAAGTAGTTGAAGTGACAGAAATTAAATGTTATACTATGGGAGATAATTGCTGTACTTTCTTAGTCGAACCTACTGATGAAGAATTCATTCCTTTAGTTGAATCAGAATAAATTTTAAAATAACTAAAAATTTTAGTTATTTAATTACTTTTTTTATTAAATTTGATTAAAGTAGTAGTTAAATAAGGTTTATCTTTAGAAAATCCTTTTATAATTTTCTCATCTTTCATACTACATTTTTCAACAGAAAATACTTCTTTTTCTTCAGATTTAAAATTAATAATATTTTCAAGTTCATCAGTATTTCTTGAAGGTTTCATTAAAACAATAGAATCACCTTCTGTTAATATTGATTCTATTCTATTATCAATTTTAGGGACTATACTAAGAACTTCATTTTTTTCAACTAATGGCTTACCAATACTTGATGCACATGCAGTACATGCAGTAATTCCTGGAACCATTTCAACAGTGTAATCTGTGAATAATCTTTTTTGCACATAAGAAAATGTTGAAAAAATAGCAGGATCCCCTAATGTTATAAATGCTACGTCCAGTCCTTTATCTAAAAAATTGGATATTATTCTTGAAGCATCATCCCAATGTTTTTCTAGAATATTTTTATCTTCAGTCATTGGAAAAATAGGATCTAAAATTTTTAATGTATCCTTATCTTCTCTATCTTCAATAATAGGTTTAATTATTGATAAAGCTATACTATCTTTTTCTTTTGAGGATTTTGGGGAACATATCACAGGAATTTTTGATAGAATATTTGCTGCTTTTATAGTTAATAATTCTGTGTCTCCAGGCCCAACTCCAATTCCAATTAGTTTTCCTTTTTTTACCAAATTTATCACTTTAATAATTATTTTAAATTACTCATCTTATTAAATTTTTATTATACATTTCATTTAATAAATATCTTTTATTTTAAATTAAATTTTATATTACTTTTCACATACTCTAGGTTTATTTATTTATATTATCAGATTCAATATTTTAGTAAAAGAGTAATTCTATTTTTTGTCTTAAGTGGATGTTAAAAAAGTTAATTTGTTGCAAAATTAATCAACAAAAGATATTAAAATAGCTAAACATTTTAAAAATACATATATGAGTAATAATATGAGTTCCGAAACAGAATATATAAAATTAGATAATTTTAAAAAATCTAAAACTAAAAAAAAATTAGAAGAAGTAAAAATACCTCAATCTTATTCATTTGAAGATAATTCTTTACCTAAAATTCAAATTGATTTTTTAAAAAATAAATATCCCAATATTAATGAAAATATTATAGAAAATTTTCCATTTAATAACCCTAGACCAGGTCAACTTGAAATAATCGAAGATATAGAAGATGCTATTTCTAAGGGTTATAAATATATAATTTTAGAAGCAGGTACCGGAACAGGTAAATCAGCTATTGCCACAACATTAGCTAGAATGTATGAATCTGCATATATATTAACAATGACTAAACAATTACAATCTCAATATATGAATGAATTTCATTTTCCTCTTGTTAAAGGGAGATCCAATTTTGGTTGTTTGAATGAAAATTTAGACACAACTTGTGATATGGGAACATGTAAAACATCACCTTCTTCCTCTAAATTTACCTGCCCATTTGGAGTAGTAAAAAATCCAACTCTTGATGCTACAGAAGCTTTTGAAGATTCTAATGGAGGTGTTTTATTTTATCAATCTGAAAATCATTGTAATTATTGGCAACAAAAAGCAAATGCTATAAATTCTCCAATAACTTTAATGAATTACGATTATGCTATTTTAGAATTAAATTATGTCAAACATTTCGGTCAACGTAGTTTATTAATCCTTGATGAAGCCCATAATATAGAAAATAAATTAATGAGAATTTTAGAATTAAATCTTTATAATAAACGTTTAGAAAAAGATATTCATAAAGTTATAAGTCCTAAAACTCTTTATAATGGAGGAATTGAGGATTGGATCAATGAAATAGATGCAATTTATGATGCATATAAAGATATAGATATTAAAGATCTTCCAAAAAATAAAATAGAAAGAATTAATTCTACTACATTTAGATTGAAGAAATTGAAAGAAAATCTTCAAAAAGAACCTCGAAATTGGGTTATAGACCCTACCGATGAAGGAGTTTCTTTTAAACCACTTAGAATTCATCACTATGCTGAAGATTATTTATTTAAATATGGGGATGTTGTAATCTTTTTAAGTGCTACTATCTTATCTCATAAAATGTTCTCTAAATGGTTAGGACTTAATCCAAAAGAAGTTTACCATATTAAAGCAGATAGTCCATTTCCTCCTGAAAAAAGGCCAATTGAACTTAAATTAGCTGGAAAAATGTCTGCTAATAGAGTAAAACACACTGCTCCAAAAACTCTCCCAATACTTAATAAAATCCTTAAACTACATGAGAACGATAAAGGATTAATACACACAAACAGTTATAAATGTCAAAATTATATAACTCGTAATTTACCAAATTCACGTTTGATTTCTCATAATTCCACTAATCGAGAAAGAATTTTAAAATATTTTGAAAAAAATCAGGAGCCATTAGTTTTAGTTTCTCCATCAATGAGTGAGGGTGTGGATTTACCATATGATAAATGTAGATTCCAAGTTATATACAAAATACCATTTCCTTATTTGGGAGATAAACAAGTTAATATGAGAAGAAAAAGAGATCAACGTTGGTATGCATATAAAACAGTCATGACATTAATGCAAGCATATGGTAGGGGAATGAGAGCTGAAGATGATTCTTGTGTAACTTATATCCTTGATAGTGATATAAAAATGTTACTTAAAAGTCCATTATATAAATCTTTAATTCCTGACTTTTTTAAAGATGCAATAATCATTGATGATAATTTTTGAATATTTAATAAAAAAAGACGGACCTAGGGGGATTTGAACCCCCGATCTCGGGATCCGAAGTCCCGCGTCATTCCAGGCTAGACCATAGGACCATTATTTAATATTATATTAAAAATATAATACTATTAAATAATTTAATTTTTATTATTAATAAATCCTTAGTATTTTTTAAATATCAAAACATATTATATAATACTGTAATTTTTATAAAGATTGTAATTTTTTAAAATTAAATGTATAAAAAGATATTATTAAGGGAGTATTTAATGTTAACTAAAAGAATTATTCCATGTTTAGATTGTGATTTACAGATTCCAGAAGGTAGAGTTGTTAAAGGGGTTGAATTTAAACAAATTCGTTATGCAGGTAATCCTGTAGAATTAGCTACTCGCTATTATGAAGATGGTGCTGATGAAATAGTTATACTGGATATAACAGCTTCTCATGAAAGAAGAGGGACCATGAAAGAAGTTATTGAAAGATTAACTGAGAATGTTTTCATCCCTATATGTGTAGGTGGAGGAATACGTAAAGTAGAAGATTATGTAAATATGCTTAAAGCTGGAGCGGATAAATGTTCTACAAATACTGCAGCTATTCATAATCCTAATCTTTTAACCGAAGCTGCTGAAGTTGTGGGTTCCCAAGCAGTAGTCATAGGTATAGATGCTAAAAGAAGATATATTGATGATGAAACTCAAGCACTTGATAAGAATGTAATAGAAACAGATAAAGGTCTTTGTTGGTTTGATTGTAGTATATATGGAGGTAGAGAATTTACTGGTATTGATGCAATTTCTTGGGCTCAAAAATGTCAAGAGAAAGGGGCAGGTGAAATATTATTGACTTCTATGGATGGTGATGGAACTAAAGATGGTTACGATTTAGATCTTACAAAAGCTATAAATGATAATGTGGATATTCCTGTAATAGCTTCTGGAGGAGTTGGAACACCTGAACATATTAAAGAAGCATTTACAATTGCTAATGCAAGTGCTGCTTTAGCTGCAAGTATATTCCATTTTAATGAATATCCTGTTCCAGTTGTAAAAAAATATTTAAAAGAACATGGTGTTAATGTTCGTATGTAATAGGATGTTAAAATGATGAAATTTAATAAATTAATAAATTTGGAATTAACTCAATCATCTGGTCAAACTTCACAACCTCCATGGGTTATAAATGAGGAAGGTGAGTATCAAAGTTTATTAATTTTAAAAGAATCTCCTGTGCTTATAAAATTATCCCAAAAGAATTTTAAATCATTCAATTTAAATTATGAATTACCATTAAATTTAGATTCATCCATTAATAAAAAATCGTTAGAAAAAGAAATATGTTCTGAAATTGTTAAAATATATAATTTAGATTTTGATTTAGATAAATTTTACAAGTTTTTAATGATGGATTCTAAATTAATTGATTCTATAAAATTTTGTAATGGGTTACGCCTATTTTTAGCTAAAAATCCTTTTGAATGTATTATTTCATCTATTTGCAGTGCTAATAATTCAATTAATCGTTGGACTAAATCTATTTCTCAAATCAATTACAAATGGGGTAAAGAAATCTTATTTCCTTCTGGAAATTTTTTCACATTTCCTACTCCCTCAACTTTATCTAAAGTTTATGAAGATGATTTAGAAGAATATGAAGCATTAAACCATCATACAGAGATTGAATGTTGTGTTAATAATCTTAAATCATGTGGTGTGGGTTATAGGGCTAAATATATGAAAAAAACTTCAGATATATTTACAAATCAACTAAATTATAATGATATATTTAAAATGGAATATGATGAAGCATTTCAAACTATTATAAAAATTCCAGGTGTTGGCCCTAAAGTTGCGGATTGTATTTTATTATATGGTTTTGGTTTTAAAGAAGCTTTTCCTTCTGATGTATGGATAAAAAGAATAATATCTAATCTTTACTTTAATGGTGAAGATATCTCTGCCAATAAAGTTCGTGATTTTGGAATGGATAAATTTGGAGATTATGCAGGATATGCACAATTATACCTTTTTCATTATGCTCGTAAATCTGGTTTAATGGATAAATTAACTAAAATTTAATTAAGTAGGAAATTATATGAAAGATATTAATTACTCCATTTCAGATGAAAAAAATTATACTATCAACCAAATTAAAAAAATTAAACAGGAATTTGGCAATATTCAAGGATTATCCAATATTTTAGAACATACTAAAAACTTATTTGGTTGTGAGATTTACTTAAAAATTTTTAAAGAAGCTAAAAATACTGCAGAAAAAGATTATGAGAGACTAAATATTTCCGTTGATAAAAATTCATCTAATAATGAATCATTTTCTAACAAATATCCTCAATTAACTTATGCTTCTGTTTTAAGTAAGCCTTTAATTTATTTGCCCTCATTACATGGGGACTTAATAATATATACTATGTTTATTAGTACATTTACATTATTATCTACTATTTGTAATGTTAAATCATCTCACTTAGTTCGTGTTGAAAGAATATTTAACTTAATGGATAAAGTAATGGTTTTATTTGATGAATTTAATCAAGATTTAGATTATACTCCACCTACTCAAAATTTTTATGACAAATTAAAGACTATAAAATGGGATAAAAAAAGTAAAAAACTTTTTAGTAAAATTCAAAATATTAGAAATAATATTACAAATGTTAATTCTAAGAATATGGATATGTACAATACTAGATTTAATTTAACAGAAAATTATTTATTAATATTTTTAGCTGCTTCTAGTGCAGTAAAAAGAGAAGATAAAAATATAACTATGGAAGATGTTGTTCGATCACATAAAACTTATTATAAATTAATTAATATGGATTTAAAAGATTTTTTATAAAAATATTTTTTTAAAATATCTTATAATAAAAAAGAGTTTTGTAAAGGATTTTATCCTTTAACTCTTACTTTATTCATGACATCTCCTTGTTCTATAGCATTTACTACATCCATACCTTCAATAACTTTTCCAAATACAGTGTGTACACCATCAAGATGAGGTTGAGGAGAATGAGTTATGAAAAATTGGCTTCCTCCAGTATCTTTACCTGCATGAGCCATAGATAATGCTCCTACGCCATGTTTATGAGGATTTCCTTCAGTTTCACATTTAATTGTGTATCCAGGTCCACCTGTTCCATTACCATTTGGATCTCCACCTTGTATTACAAAATCTGGAATAACTCTATGAAAAGTTAAGCCATCATAAAATTCTGAATTTGCAAGTTTTTCAAAATTTGCTACGGTTCCTGGTGCTTCATTGGGAAATAATTCTAATATAATATTTCCTTTTTCTGTTTCTATAGTTGCAGTTTTCATTTTTTTAACTCTTTAAATATTTTTTAATTATATTTTTTATATATTAAATTAATCTATATAAATTAATCTAATTTTATTCTTTTACATAACTAACTTTTGTTTTTCCATCTATTATGTTTTTGTAATCTTCATAATTTTCTTTTAGGAGAGTAGGGATATCCAATTCATATGGACATCTTTCTTTACATTTATTACAATGTGTACATTCCTCGATTTGTTTCATCATCTTCTGATTATCTTCAGTTAAATATAACTCCGGGGGGAAACGTCTTAAAAATAATGACATTCTTGCACACATAAATATTTTGATATCAACAGAACAAGGAGAACAATATCCACATCCTCTACAAAATTCCCCAATTAAATCTTTTTTATCATTATTTATATCTTCGATTAATTTTTTATTTAATTTAACAGGAGATTTTAAATTATTAAGGGCTTCATCTAATTCTTTTTCCTTTTGTATTCCCCAAATTGGTAAAACATTATCATATTTTTCCATAAATCCAAAACTAGCATATCCATTGGTAATTAATCCACCTGAAAAAGCTTTCATTGCAATGAATCCTACATCTTCTTTTTTGCATGATTTAATTATATTTAAATCTTCTTTTCCACTTAAATAAGAAAAAGGGAATTGTAATGTTTCATATAAACCACTATTTATAGCTTCATCTGCCAAATTCAACTTATGAAATGTAATTCCTATATGTTTTATGAATCCTTTTTCTTTAGCTTCAATCATTGCTTCATAAAGACCAGTATTATCATTAAGTTTTGGGACAAATGGGGGATTATGGAACTGATATAAATCTATATAATCAGTTTGTAATTCTTTAAGGCTTTGATTTAAATCTTTCCAAAAATCTTCGACATTTAAAGCCCTTGTTTTAGAAGCAATTACAACTTTATCTCTGACATTATTAAGAGCTATACCTAACTTTTTTTCACTGTCAGTATAAGCACGGGCAGTATCATAATAATTTATACCTCCTTCGTAAGCTTTTTGAATTATTTTAATACTTTCTTTCATTGGAACTCTTTGAATTGGTAATGCTCCAAACCCATTTTTATTTACTACTATTTCAGATTTACCTAATCTTACATTCACCATAAAATCAACTCATACATAATTTAAATTTATAATTGTACTTATTTATACTTTAAAAAACATAATTTATAATCACATTTTATTATAATAAACTAATTTTATGATTTACTAATAATATTAAAAAAAATATTTTAAGAGGAATAATATGAATACTGATGAAATTATTGATACATATGATAAACATATAATGCATACTTATGGGAGACAACCTATAGCCTTAGATCATGGTCATGGACAATTTGTTTATGATATAGACGGGAATGAATATTTAGATTTTTTTGCAGGTATAGCAGTTAATAATGTTGGACAAACTGATGATAAAGTGGTAAATGCTATTAAAACTCAAGCTGAAAAAATGATTCATTGTTCTAATATATACTATAATGAACCTGCAGCTATTTTATCTAAAAAAATTGCAGAATTTTCAGGATTAGATAAAGTATTCTTTTCAAATAGTGGTGCTGAAGCAAATGAGGCTGCTATTAAATTAGCAAGAAAATACACCGGAAAAGGGGATATTGTTGCAACTTATAATTCTTTTCATGGAAGAACAATGTTAACAGTTACTGCGACTGGTCAAGATCAATATAAATTACCATTTAAACCATTACCTCCTGGTTTTAAACATGTAAATTTTGGTGATATGAATGCGATGAAAGGAGCTATAGATGATAATACTGCAGCTGTATTGATTGAAATAATTCAAGGTGAAGGCGGGTTAAACATGGCTCCTGAAGGATATTTTGAAGAATTGGATGCTTATTGTAAAGAAAAAGATGTTTTATTAATTATTGATGAGGTTCAAACTGGTTTAGGAAGAACTGGAAAAATATTAGCTTCACAATACTTTGATATTAAACCAGATATAATTTCTCTTGCTAAGGGTTTAGGTGGAGGAGTTCCTATAGGTGCAACTTTAACCTCAAATAAAGTGTCTGAAGGTTTTGTTCCAGGGGATCATGGATCTACCTTTGGAGGAAATCCATTATCTTGTGCTGCAGCTAATGCTGCAGTTGATGAAATTATTGAAAAAAAATTATCTGAAAATGCAGAGGAAGTTGGAAAATACTTAAAAAATAAATTTTTAGAATTAAAATCTAAATATGATTTTATAACTGAAGTACGAGGATTAGGATTATTAATAGGTATTGAATTAAATATGCCTGGTGGAGAAATTGTTGATGAAATGAGAAAAAGAAGAGTATTAATTAATTGTACTGCCGGTAATGTTTTAAGATTTGCTCCACCACTTTTAATTTCTAAATCTGATGTTGATAAAATGATTCCATTATTAGATGAGGTATTTTCAAATATTAATTAAACATTAAAAAAATATAAATGTTTTAAATTACCCAATTCTTTTTTTCTAATAACTTTTTTAATCCTTCTGTAATATTTAATGTTTTTATTTTTTTTATATCTGCCCAAGTATAATCTTCATGTTCATTACTTATTTTAACTTCCCAATTTTCAGGAATTACATAAATAATTATTTGTACAGTTCGTCTATTGATAAAATCTTGTTGTATAGCCTCATAAAAATCTCCTAATCTTACATTTAAATTTGTTTCTTCTTTAAATTCTCTAATTAGTGCTTCATCAAAGAATTCACATTTTTCAACTTTTCCTCCAGGAAGTTCCCATTGACATGCTCCAGTTTTAGATTTAGAATGTCTTTTTATGAGTAAAATTTCATCGTCTTTTTTTACAATTCCTCTCATTGTTAATCCGTAAGGTTTTACCATAATTTATCACACTATATAATTCATTTTTTTTCAAAAAAATTCACATATTTTATTTTTAAAATTCTCTTCATTGATTTATTTATTGTTCGTTAAATAGATAAATTATCTTTAATTTTTAGAATATTTTATTTTTACTTATTATTAATTAAAAATTTAGTTTATACGTGATGTTCTAAAATATATTTTTTTGTTAAATTTATATTTAAACCATTATAAAGAAATAAATTTCTAATATGAAATTTAATATGACTTAAATTAAATTTAAGAACATACCGTATTGAAAAAGTTAATTGAATTTTTATAAATTTTATTAATTTATTCCGAGATTAATTATATATAATAATAACAATAAATTTTTTTAATAATGAATATTATATTGAATCTAGTTAAATATTCAAAAAATAATAATTAATTTAAATACACTTTGGAGTTAAATCATGGATTTAAATATTAAAACTAATGAAAAAAACCATTTAACTATTGGTGGTGCAGATGTTTGCGATATAGTAAAAGAATTTGGCACTCCTTTATATGTTATTGATGAAAACAGAATAAGAGAAAATTATCAAAGATTTTATAATGCATTTTCAAAATATTATAAAGATTTCAAGGTATTTTATGCATGTAAAGCGAATACTAACCTCGCGGTAATGTCTATTTTAAAAGATGAAGGTTGCTGCATAGATACTGTATCTCCAGGTGAAGTTTATACATGTAAAAAATTAGGATTTTCTTCTGATAAAATTCTTTTCACTGGAAACAATATCAAAAATGAAGAAATGAAATTTGTTGCAGATGAAGATGTTGTGTTAAATATAGATTCTATGTCTGCTCTTAAAAGATTAGCTGAAGTTATAAATCCTAATGGTACTAAAATATCTTTTAGAGTTAATCCAATGGTTGAAGCAGGACATCATAAACATTGTATTACTGGTGGAGTAATGGCTAAATTTGGTATAATGGAAACTGAAGCAGTTGAAGCATATAAATTAGCTAAAAAATTAGGATTTAATCCTGTAGGTATGCATTCTCATATAGGGTCTGGAATTTTAGATCCAGAACCATTTAAACTAGCAATTAAATCTACAATGGATATTGCAGGTAAAGTACATAAAGAAGCAGATATTGATTTCGAATTCATAGATTTTGGTGGAGGCATAGGAATACCATATACACCTGATGAAAAATTATTAGATATTGATAATTTTGCAAAAGAAAATGTAGAGTTATTTAAACAAAAACTCCAAGAATATGATATGAAAGAACCAACATTATATTTAGAGCCTGGAAGATATATTGTAGGAGACGCTTCTGTTTTATTAGTATCTGTTAACAGTGTTAAACAAAGTTATAGGAAATTTATTGGAACTGATGCAGGATTTAACACATTATTAAGACCTACTATGTACGGTTCATACCACCATATAGTTTTAGCTAATAAAATGAATGAAGACCCAGTTGAAAAAGTAGATGTTGCTGGAAATGTATGTGAATCTGGAGATTTATTTGCAAGAGATAGATTTTTACCAAAAATTCAAGAAGGAGATATATTAGGAATATTAAATGCAGGAGCTTACGGTTTTACAATGGCATCTAACTATAATTCTAGACCTTTACCTGCAGAAGTTCTTATAAGTAACGGAAAACCTATCTTAGTTCGTGAAGAAGAAAAATTTGATGATTTATTTAATAAACAGATTATTCCAGATCATTTAAAAAATTAAAATTTGAGGTTAACAATGGATTTAAAAGGATTAAAATTTTCAAAGATGCATGGTATTGGTAATGATTTTATAATCATTGATGAAACAAAAGAAGAAATTATTTCAGAACAAAATAAACCCGAAGCATGTAAATTTCTTTGTGATAGACATTTTGGTGTAGGATCTGATGGGTTACTATTTATTTCAAACTCTGAAAAGGCAGATTTAAGATATCGGATGTTTAATCCCGATGGTTCTGAGGCAGAAATGTGTGGAAATGGAATTCGTTGTTTCGGAGATTATGTATACCGAAATAATATAATCAACAAAAAATCCATGACAATAGAAACTATGTGTAATATATTAACTTTAGAGGTTCAAGTTGAAAATAATGAGCCTGTATCATTTAAAGTTAATATGGGCTTATCAACATTTAAAACAAATGAAATTCCAATGATTTCAAATCAGGAAGAATTTTTAAATCAAGATTTGCTTGTTGATGGGGAACATTTTAATGTTACTGCAATTAATGTTGGAAATCCTCATGCAATCATCTTTGTTGATGACTTAAATAATGTTGATATCAATAGGTTCGGTCCAGCTATAGAATGTCATAAAGTATTTCCTGAAAAAATAAATGTTCACTTTGTTAAAGTTTTTTCTCCTAATGAAGGAGAAATGAAAACTTGGGAAAGAGGAGCAGGAGTAACTTTAGCTTGTGGTACTGGTGCAACTTCTACAGCTATTGCAGGTTATAAATTAGGCTTTTTTAATGAGAATATTCTCCTTCATTTGCCTGGAGGGGATCTTAAATTTAAGATTTATGAAGAAGATAATGAAATTGGTGTTTTCATGGAAGGTCCAGCAAAATTAGTATTTAATGGTGAAATTCAATAAATATTATTTTTTTATTTTTTTTTTAAATTAAGTATCCATTTATTAAAACTATTTCTTCAAAAAAGAATTTTTCACTAGCACCTACTTCAGATATAAATCCTTTATGGTCTAATTTTTGCAATGTTTTATCAATATCAGATAAAGATGACTGAATCATCTGTAATTTTCCATTTTCATTTAAATAATTTTTGACCTGATTTAAGAATATGTCTATGACTTTTCTTCCATCTGGTCCACCATCAAAAGCATAATTTAAATCATTGTCTAAAATTTCATCATTAGAAGTAGGTAAATATGGAGTGTTGAATAAAATTACATCAAACTTTCTATTTTTCAATGGTTCAAATAGATTTCCAAAAATTATTTCAATATTATCAATATTATTTTTTTTAAAATTTTTTTCAGCTAATTGCAATGCATTAAAATTAATATCCGTAACAGTTATTTTATTTGTTAATTGGGACGCATACATAGCTACTAATCCTGTTCCCGTTCCAATTTCGAGTACAGTATCACCATAATTTATATCAAGATTTTCAGCTAAAAGAAAAGTATCATCTGACGGTATATATACTAAATCTTCTGTTTCCAATTCAAATTCTCCAATTTTCATGTTTATTCCTCTAAAAAATAATTATTTTTTGATTACAGTTTCTAATTTTTTAGATAATAATAATATTTCTTCCGGACTCATATTTACGGCACGTTTTAGAAATAATTCATTAACATCAATTTCATTTAGTTTAGATTTCAATAATTTTTTGTCTTTATATCCTAATATTTGACGAGAATCGATTAAAGCATTCTTACATTTTTTATTTTTGTGTTGAAATAAAGTTTTACAAACAATTTCATAATTTTTAAATTCTTCATCACTAATTTTTAAATTTATATTTTTTTTAGGAGTTAATTTTAATATAACTGATTCAACTTTTGGTTTTGGAATAAATGATTCTGGAGATACATTATCTAAGATTTCAATCAAACTTTTAAAATATAACATTGCTGAAAGTCGAGAATAATTTCTGTTTCCAGATTTAGCAACCATGCGTTCTCCAAATTCTTTTTGGTACATTAAAATACCTAAGTCAAATGAATAATCTAAAAGTTTAAATGTTATTGGAGATGAAATTTGGTAAGGTAAGTTTGAAACAATTTTATTAAAATCTGGAAATTTGACTTTTAATGCATCCTCGTTAATTAATTCAACATTATTAATATTCTCATTTTTTAATCTTTTTTTTAAAATCTTAAAAATATTAGTATCTTGTTCAATAGCTGTTACTTTATTAACTTTTTTAGCTAGTTCAATAGTTAAAGTTCCAATACCCGGACCGATTTCTAGGATATTGTCATCATTTTTTAGGTTTGCAAATGATATAATTTGATTTCTTTTGAATTCATCTATTAAATAATTCTGTCCTAAATTATTATTTAAGTGAATTTTATTTTTTTGAAGAATTTTTTTAGTTTCTTTAGCTAATGATGATTTGTTTTCTTCAATTTTCAATTAATCACATCATTTTTATTTTTAAGGAAAAATTTTATTTAAAATTAGAAAAAGGGGTTGAAAAAAGGTTGTACTCTTTTTTCATTAAAGTTTATCTTTGTTTATATTTTCTGTTTCTATTGTTTGGGTGTCTTTTTTTTCCATGATTTTTAGACGGAATTTGAGTGAATAAATAATACTTATTTTTACCTCTTTTAACTTTAGTATTATCTAATTCCAATTTCACCCTATTTACTAACATTCCAACTGGATCAGTTAGTAATGGAACTCTAGTTTTTATATCTTCAAAACTTTCAAATGGTCTATCATTTCTTGCTTTTAATAATTCCTCTCTATGTTTTTTTCCAATTCCTGGTATTAATTCTAATTTATGCAATCTTGTGCTTATTGGTCCTGCTTCATTGAAAAATTTTACATATTTCTCTTCTTGTGATTCTATTATTTCTTTAATTGCAAAATCTATTTCAATTCTACTTGTTGCGGTTAAGTCATCTAAGTTTAATTTTCTTTTCACTGTGCTAATTTTTTCTCTTTTGCCTGCTCCAATGTAAACTTTTTCTAAAATTTCTAAGTCTTCACCTTTTTTAGGACTTAACTCTAATAAATTGAATCTTTGTGTACCAATGGCTTGAGCAACTGCATTTCCTCTGAAAGATGTCATATCTGGTTTAACATAACCTAAACTCAAATAATCCAGTATTATTGCCTCATCTTCTTTTTTAGGGTTATTAATATCCATTTAATCACCATCGTGTAATATTTTATCTTTATTTTTAATCTTAATTAATTTACTTTTTATTTAACCTAATATAATAATTTTTGTATTTACTTTTATTATTTTTTGTTTATATTAAGATTTTTTTATTAAATTATAATCTTAAAACTTGAAGATTAAGATTTAATTCTAAAACTTTTAAAAATAGTCCTTTTATTAAAGCAGGTTAAAACTACCAAATTATTAAAAATTTGGATTTTTAAAAATAGTAATATTTTTTTAAAAAAATTTAAAAATAGTAATATTAAGTAGAGATTTTACTCTTCTACTTGATATTTATTTAAAATTTTGAGAACATCTTCCATTTCATCTTTTTTCATTGGAAATTTTTCTTTAGCAAATATTAATCTTAAATCAGCTAGGTCTTTTGGCATTAAATCAGCTATTCGTATTGCATATTTTGTTTTTACAATAGATTCTAATTCTTTGATTAATTTTTCTGTATCTTCTAAAGGAAGTTTTTGGAAGTTTGTTACATGTGCTAAAGTTAAATTTTGTTCATAGCTAAGTTCATTTTTTTCACTAAACTCTTCTAAAATTTCTTTCACTTCAGCAGCAGGAATTGGATTCACATCCAAAGTTTTTTTCCCAATCATTGAGATCACTCTTGAGCTTTTAAGTGGTCTGGTCTAACTATTAATTCTTTAGCTTTATTTCCATCATTTAAAGAAAGTATATAAGCTTCACCTTTTTGTCCAACTACTTTAGCAGTTTTCCCGTGAAATCTGGAATGTGGTTGTCCTTTTTGTATACTTGGATCAATAATAATATGAACTATTTCTCCTTCTTCAAATTGTTGAATTTTTTTTGTAATAGGATTAGAACGTCCTGGTCTAGCAGTTTTTGTTAATTTATTTCTACTTCTACTTTTAAATCCTCTTGATCTTTTCATTTTTCATACCTCGATAATATTAATTCCCTTTATTGGGTTTATAGCTAAATTATCACTTTTTTATAAATTTAAATAATTTCAGTATTTAATTAATTATCAGCAGATTTTAATTTATATTAAAAAGACTAATATATTTAGTTAATTAATTTAGTTCTAAAATTATAAAGTAAATAGATAAATTTCAAAAATATTTCAGAATAAAAAAATTATTAAAATAAATGAAATTTTAGTAAATTGATAATAATAAATTATTGTTATTAACATGTTAATATAGTTTACTATTTTAACAATTTCTTATTTAGTTCAAATTATATAAAAACTTTTTCATTTTTAAGAAAATATTTAAAATTATTTCATTCCATTCCTACTTCAATTACATCTAATTCTTCGCAAATAGATTTATTATTTAATAATTCACTTATATTGGGTTGGCTTCTACCTTCATCTCCTGAAATGAGTTCTTTGATATAAAGTCCACCTTGAGTTTTTATTATAATTTCAAAGCTATGAAAATCAATGTAATTAGTTTTAATATTTTTAACTTCCTTGATTCTAATTTTGTCTGCTCTTCTATGAGCTACTCTAATAGGAGTTCTTTGTTCAATTATATGTAATTTATTTAATTTTTCTAAATCATTTTTATTAATTTCTTCATCACATTTTACTAAAGCCCTATAAACTTTGTAATTATCAGAGGATGAAACTTTTATCTCAGCTTTTCTATTTCGTTTAACAAATTTTAAATCATTGTATTTAGTTTTATTAGTATTAAGAATATTTACTTCTTTTTCTATTTTTTTTAAATCTAAATTTCTTATTTTTGGTTCTTTAATTTCTAGTACAAATGGTCTTCCAGTTCCTAACATTCTAACATCAATGTCTTCTCTTCCAGCACCGTGAAATTTAGCTTCATATCCTTTACTTTCTTTTAATACAGTTTCAGACAATAATTCTTCTACAGATTCTGGGTATTGTTTACCTGTTCCATTACACTTTTCGCAGCCTTTACCTTTACAATTTCGGCATGGCCATTTAGTTTGTGGAATACCTCGAATGTATTTATTATATCTGCCTTCAATAAATATTGGATTTATTTGTATTCTAACTTTAATATTATCTAAAGTACCATCTTTTAATACTTTAGGTTCTTTATTGAATACATTTTTTAAATCAACCATAATTACTATATCTTGAGTAATAAAATCGACTTCTTTATTTAAATTTTTTTCTAAAAGTTTCCCAATAGTTCTATTAACTTCCTTTTTTATAGGTTCTACATCAAGATCTAATCTTTTATTTAAATATTCATCCTTCTCTGTAATCGCAGGTTCTAATTTTGAACCAACTACAAAAGTTTCATATTCTAAATTTAAATATTTTACTTTAGCTTCAACTTTTTTAAGTATTGTTTCATCTAAGTATTTAAATAAATTTTTACATATATCACATTCATCATTTTCTTCTAAGTCGTTTAATTTTAATTCTTCACGGATTTTTTTACCGCGCTCAAAATTTCCATCACCCTCAATCACATCTGAAAATTTACGACCTAAGCAATGATTACAGATTTTACCCTCAGTAAGTTCCATAAGTTCTAATATTTTTGTTTTAGTTTCTTCATCCATTGTATCTTCTTTTTTTTAATTTAAAAATCTTATATTTATTTCATGAATTGTCCCATTAAACGATTCATAGCTCCTCCACCCATTCCTCTTCTTCCAATTCCTTTCATAGCTTTTTTAGTGTTATTGTAATATTTTAGAAGATCTTTAACTTCTGATTCTTCTACTCCTGCACCTCTTGCTATTCTAGCTATTCTAGAATGTTTAATTATTTTAGGATTTTCCATTTCTTTATTTGTCATGGAAGACATCATTATTTTATAGATTACAATTTTGTCTTCAGTCATTTTTGAAGCTTCTTTAGGTATTTTAGCACCCATTCCGGGGATCATGTTCATTATTTGTTGCATTGGTCCCATTTTATTCATCATATCAAATTGATTTTTCATATCTTTCAAGGTGAATTTTCCACTTAACATTGCATTCATAGTTTCTGTTGCAACATCTTCATCTACAACTTCTTCAGCTTTTTCAACTAAACTTTTTATATCCCCCATACCTAATAATCTGGAAATAAATCTTTCAGGGTTAAAAGCTTCAAAGTCATCAATTCTTTCACCGGTACCAATAAATTTAATAGGAGCTCCAGTTTCTGCAACTGCAGATAAAGCACCTCCACCTTTAGCAGTACCATCTAATTTTGAAATGATTATAGATCCAATTTCTGTTGCTTCTGAGAATGCTTTTGCTTGAGCTCCTGCCTGTTGGCCTATTGTTCCATCAATAACTAATATGGATTCAGTTGGATTTATAACTTCATCTAATTCTTTCATTTCTTTTAATAAATCAGATTCCTCTTTATGTCTTCCAGCTGTATCAAAAATTATTACCTTTTGATTTTTAAATTCTTTAAGTCCTTTTTTAGCTAAATCTAATGCATCTTTATTGTTGGGATCTCCATATAATGAGATTTGCATTTCTTCTGTTAATTGTTTTAATTGTTCGTATGCTGCAGGTCTCCATGTATCAGTACATACAATAGCTGGTGAAAATCCTTTTTTTTGTAAATATTTACATAATTTACCTATGGTGGTTGTTTTACCACTTCCTTGCAAACCTAAAAACAATATTTTAAATGGTTTTTGGTCAATATTTAAATCTACAGCCTCAGAACCAAGTAATTGTACCATTTCTTCGTAAATAATTGTTATAACATGTTCTCTAGGGGTTATTCCTTTTGGAGGTTTTTCTTCAATTGCTCTTTCTTCAATTTTTTTTGATAATGATTGAACTAATTTTATATTAACATCGGACTGTATTAATGCTCTTTGTATTTCTCTAACTACTTCTTTGATAGTTTTCTTATCAATAACAGTCATTCCTGCTAATTTTTTCATAGTATTTGTTAGATTTTCTCCTAAATTTCCTAACATTTTTATCACTGTGTTATTTTTTTTGATAAAATTTTAATAAATGAAATAATAATTTAATGTTAAATTTTTTAATATATTATATAACTATTAAGATATCTTTTATTATATAATTATATTTAACAATCATATTTATTATAAATAATATTATATAATTAGAATATGTTAAAAAACTGATTTTTTAATTATTAATAAAATTTTGTTAAAAAAAAATTGCTAAAAATAATTTATATTAAAGTTTATTTTTATAGTTTTAATGTGTGTGTTAAAGATGCTAGAAGAATTAAAAAAAACATTAGAAGAAGCTCCGATTGTTAAAAAAGGGAATTATAATTATTTTATCCATCCCGTTACTGATGGTATACCTGCTGTAAAACCAGAATTATTAAGAGAAATTGCGGATACATTAACCCAAAAAATTAATTTTGAGAATATTGATAAGATAGTTGCTATTGAAGCAATGGGTATTCATTTAGCTACAGCTTTATCCCTTAAAACTAATATTCCCTTTGTGGTTATAAGGAAAAGACATTATGGTTTACCAAATGAACATCAAGTACATAAAAAAACAGGTTATGGTGAGTCAATTCTTTATATCAATGATTTAAATAAAAACGATAATATTTTATTAATTGATGATGTTGTAAGTACTGGAGGAACTTTAATTGCAGTTATTAATGCTTTAACTGATATGGGAGTTACAGTTGATACTGCTGTGGCTGTAATTGAAAAAGGCAAAGGGAAAAAAATAGTTGAAGATGAAATTGGGATGTCTATTCTCACTTTAATTAAATTAGATGTTGTTAATGGTCACGTTGTAATAGAATCTGTGAATGATTAAAAAATTAAGTTTGTTTGATAAAAATGTCTATTTATAATATGGATTTGGAAAAAGTAATTAAAAAAATTGAATCTTTTAATGCTAAAACTGTGGGTCTTCAATTTCCTGAGGGATTAAAAACACAAGCTGTCTCTATTGCTAAACAAATCGAAGATTTAACTGATGCTACAGTTTTAATTTCTGGAGATCCCTGTTTTGGGGCATGTGATGTTTCTGATAAAAAAATGATTGGAATAGTTGATTTAATTATTCATTATGGGCATACTCCTTTACCTATTAATTATAAAATTCCCACTATGTTTATTGAAGCGTATGCAGATGTGGATGTTAAAAAATATTTAGAAGAAGCACTTCCACAATTAGAAAATTATTCTAAAATCGCTTTAGCAACTACAACACAGCAATTGAATGTTCTTAATGAGATGAAAGATTATTTAGAAGATCATGGAAAAGAAGTTGTTATTGGATCATCTAAAAGCACTAGAAAAGGACAAGTTTTAGGTTGTAATTTTTCTTCAATTAAAAATTTAGATGCTGAAGTATATTTATTTGTGGGTAGTGGAAATTTTCATCCATTAGGGATTTATTTGTTTACTAAATCACCAGTATTGGCTATTGATCCGTATGGTGGAACTATTAGAAACATGGCTGAATATGCAGATAAAATCCTTAGAATTAGGTTTGCTAGAATTATTAAATCACAATCAGTAAAAAAATGGGGAATATTAGTATCTTCTAAAGAAGGACAATATCGAATGCAATTAGCTAAAAAAATTAAAGGGATGTTAAAAGATGAAGGCATGGAAAGTTATATTATTGTTCTAGATAATATTAATCCTGATGTTTTATTGCCTTATACTGATTTGAAAGGTTTTGTTGTAACTGCTTGTCCTAGAATTGCAATTGATGATTCTCAAATGTATAAAAAACCATTAATTACTCCTAAAGAACTAGAAATAGTTTTAAATAAAAGAACTTGGGAGAATTATCAGTTAGATGAAATATTGTTTCATGAAAAATATAAATATTAAATTTTAATAAACAAATTAATATATAAGATTAAATTAATAAATATATTTATTAAGATAAAATTGTCGAAATAATTTATAAAAATATATTTTTGTATATAAAAATTATTTAATCCTTACTTTTTTAGAGGTGTATTATGAAAATAGAATCTGGAGATTTAGTTATGCCTGGTGATTTTTTAGCTGTTAGTGAACAATTTTTGCCTGGTCAAGGAGCATATGATGATGAGGGATTTATAAAATCAACTACATCAGGAAATGTATATATAAATATTAAATCTAAAGAAATTGAGGTTATTTCTAAATCTGGAGGTCCAGTTTTACTAAAAAAAGGAGATATTATTTTTGGACAGATTAAAGATCTTCGAGGACAACGGGCTTTAGTTGATATTCAAACTAAAAAGGGCTGTTCTCGTGAATTTGCTTTACCTTATAAAGCTGCTATTCATATATCTCAAGTCACCAAAGGTTATTTAGATAGATTAAATGAAGCATTTAGAATAGGAGATATTATAGAAGCAGAAATAATTAAAGTCATGGGAGATAATGTGGATTTAACCACAATTGAAGATAATTGTGGAGTAATTAAAGCAATGTGTACACGTTGTAGAAATTATATGAAACCTTCCAAAAGAAATGAACTTTATTGTGAAAGATGTAATCACAAAGAAAAAAGAAAAATATCTTCAAATTATGTTGAATAATAATTATTTTTATTTATGGAATGATAATATGGAAATTGAAATTGTAACTGATAAAACACTAGAACTTGAAATTATAATACATGGTGAAGACCATACTATTTGTAATGTACTAAGAAAATATTTAATGGAAGATGATGATGTGGAATATGCTGTTTATGGAATAGATCACCCAATAATAGGCGAACCACATATGACTATTAAAACTAAAAGAACTAAAAGACCTAGAAATTCTCTTGTTAAAGCAGCTAATCATTTAAAAGATGAATCTAATGATTTTAAAGCATTAGTAGAATCTATTTAATCTGAGGCATGGTTTAATGTCCTATCATAAAAAACCATCAATAACTGTTGATATTTTTATTTATAATGAAAATAAAGATTTTATTCTTATTAAACGTAAAAATAATCCTTTTAAAGATTGTTGGGCATTTCCAGGTGGTTTTGTTGATTATGGTGAAACTACTGAAAATGCTGCAATTCGTGAAGCTAAAGAAGAAACTAGTATTGATGTCAATTTGAAAAAACAATTTAAAGTTTATTCAGATCCTTTAAGAGATCCTAGGGGCCATACAATCACGGTTGTGTATTTGGCTGAAGGGGACATGAATATGCGATGTGCAGATGATGATGCTAAGGAAATTAAAATATTTTCATTTGAAGATTTACGTAATATTGACTTAGCTTTTGATCATAAACAAATTTTACATGATATATTTGATTATTTGAATTAATTTTTTCATACTAATTTTTTTATTTTTCTTAATTTTTTTAAAATGAAATAAAATTAACTTTAAATATTAGTAATTATAACAAATAAGTAATATAATTAAATCTTACTTTAAAGGTTTAATAAAAATCAAAAATTTTTAATTAATATCATTATATTGGAGGTAAATTATGGATTTTTGTCCGAAATGTGGAGGAATGATGCTTCCAAATGGCGATAAACTTGAATGTAAAACTTGTGGCGAAACAAAAACTTTAAAAAAAGGCAATGAATATGAAAAAGTGTCTGAAGAAATTAATACTAAAGATACTGTTGTCATGACTGATGGAAATGTCACTACTCGTCCAACCACCAATGTTATATGCCCTGAATGTGGACATGGTAAAGCAGAATGGTGGTTACAACAAACTCGTAGTGCTGATGAAGCTCCTACAAGATTTTTCAAATGTTTAAAGTGTAAGCATACTTGGAGAGAATACGACTAAAATTTTTATTAATTAAATTTATAATCTTGGGATATTATTAAGGAAAAATCCAATAATAACTTAAATGAAGGAGAGAATCCTAAATCTGAAGAAAATTTTAAAGATTCAGATACAGAAATACCTATCTTGAAAAGTTCTAATAAATTTTTTAATAAATATATTAATAAATCTTTTTTAATAACATTTATTACAATAGTAATTGGTATTCTATTTGTTGTATTAGGTGTTTACCTTTTTGGAACTAGTTCAGATAAAGTAGTGGATAATGTTTTATCTGGTGAAACAGCTACATCTTCTGTATTTTTGATTATTTTAGGTTTTATCATTTTAGCTATATCATTTTTTATAAATTTTTCGTCTAAAAATTCTTTAGGCAAAACTTTTGATAATATAAAAAATATTGAGGAGACAGATGATTTTTCTGATTCTAAAAAATCTGATATTTCTACTAATCCAAAATCTAATATTAATTCTTCTGATTCTAACGATACTATAAATTCTAAAAATGGAAAAATTAAAAATGATATTAAATCAATTTTTAATTTCGAAAAAATAAATAAAAATATAGATTTTAACTCAAATTCTTCTAAAAAAGAAAATAAGGTTTCTTTTACTGAAAAACGTGTTGATAAAAAAGATTCAAGTGTTAATAATAATTCAGTTTCATTTGAGGAAGCTTTAGATTCTGTGGATAATTTAGTTAAGAAATCTGAATCTTTTGATGATGAAAAATAATAAATTTTATATTTTTATTTTTTTAAAAATTTATATAAGATGAAAAACTAAATTATAGTATCATAATATTATATTTTAATATTAACTTATTTGTTGACTAATTAATTAGTTAATTGGTCTTTTGTTGAATTTTAATTGAGAGATGATTTTGAATGTTTAAAGCTGAATTAAGTGATCCTAACATTTTAAAAACAAGTTTTGATGCAATATCTTCCATTGTTGATGAAGTGCAAATACAAACTGATAGTGAAGGTATCCGTTTGGATGCCTTAGATCGTAGTCATATCACATTTGTGCATTTAGAGTTAAAGGCAAGTTTATTTGATGAATATGTTTGCGATGAACCTGAAAAGATTAATATAGATACTGATGAATTAATGAAGGTATTAAAACGTTCTAAATCTAATGATCGTGTGATAATGTCATTAGATGAAGGAAATTTTATTATTACCTTTGAAGGCGAAGCTAAGAGAACTTTTAAGATTAGACTAATTGATATGGAGTATGAAGCTCCTTCTCCTCCAGAATTAGAGCACCCTACTAAGTTTGATATTCCTTTCGCTCTTCTAAAAGATTCTATTCAAGATATGGATATATTTTCTGATAAAATAGCTTTAATTGTTGATTCTGAAAAATTTAGAGCATCAGCTGAAGGTGAATTTGGGGATGCAAACATAGAATATTTACATGGTGAAAAAATTGATACAGAAGCAAAATCTATTTTTTCATTAGAAAAAATAAGAGAAATGTTAAAAGCTGATAAATTTTCAGATGTTGCAACCATTAAACTTGGAAATGATATGCCTTTACATTTAAGTCTTAAAATGGTCTCAGAAGATGGAGAGCTTAGTTTTTTACTTGCTCCTAGAATAGAAGCGGACGATTAATTTCGTTTTCTATTTTTTAACTTTTTTTACTTATTTTTTTACATATTTTCATAAAATTATTTTTTATTTAATAAATTAATTAGAGAGGATTATAGTGGAAGAATTTTTTCAAACTTTACGTCAAATTCAGAAAAAAGAGCGAAATAATAGTTCTTTAGCTAGAGTAGGAGATAATTTTTATAAAAATGTTAATAATTATATTAATGAACTTAAAACCACTGTAGGTCCGGATCCTTTTTCAGATAAACAATACCTTTTAAAAGATGCTCAAAGAATTGCTACAGAAATATGTGAACGCAGAGAACATAAAATAACTGAAGCTGCATTAATGAATATTCATAGGTCATATCATTTATTTAAAAAAGGAAAACCCCAATTTGATTTTCTTGATACAACTCCTTTAAATTTAACTAAAGAAGAAGAAACTTTATATTTTTCATTAATTGATACTTTAAGGGATCATAGGGGAAATATATCTTTGGATAAATTTACTGAAGAATTAGAAGATAAAGAAGATAATATAGAATTTAAATCTAATAATGTAAAAAAAGCTTCAGGTGAATCTTTAAAAGAAATTAATACTTTAAATGAAAAAGAAAATAATAAACAAAGCAGTGATTTTAAAAATTCAGAAAATTCCAAAAATTTTAAAAATGATGAAGTTTTAGATGAACTTCAAAAAATTAAAAATGCTAAAGTTTTATCTGATGAAAAGTTTGAACCCATTGAAAAGCAATTACGAAAAAGTAATTCTAATTTATTAAAAAATCAATCCAAAAATTCTGATTTAAATAAAGAAAATGAAATAAAAAATAATAAATCTACTCAGCAAGAAAATTCTAATTTATCTGATATTTTAAATAGAATTGATAATCAATTTGTAGATTTTAACGAAGAGACTCAAGAGGAATATAATAATTATTCAAAAAATATTAATCAAAACTCTATAAATGACACATTACTCATTTTCAAAGATGTAGAACCAATAATTGGGGTCGATGAAAAAGTTTATGGTCCTTTTTTTTCTCAAGACATTGTTGTAATGCCAAGGGATAATGCAAAAATTTTTGTAAAGTATAGGAAAGCAAGATTAATTAAAATTCCTTAATATTTTTAATACTTTTTTAAATAAAAAAACATTAAATTTAAATATTAATTGATTATAAAATACAATATGTATCTATTTTATGGTAATAAAAATTTTATATAAATTAATTTTTATTTATTGTTAAATAATTTAAGATTAACTCTATTAAGTTAATTCTTAAAAAATACATTTATAAATTAATAAGATATTTAATAAAATCTTTTTAGTTTAGTAATGTAATATTCAGCTACTAAGAAATTTAATAGATTCTTGGGTGTTGTTTATTGTAATTATTTTTATAGATATGTCATCAGCTATTGGGAAATTTAATTGATTCCTTTATAGTATTTTTAGAAAAAATAGATGAAAAAAGGAAATCTGAAAAATTCAGATTGTATTAAGGTGATTAAATGAAGATACCAAAAGAAAAAAGAAGATATTGTCCTAATTGTAAAAAACATACAATTCATGAAGTTCATACAGCTAAAAAACGAAAAGCAAGTGAATTAAAATGGGGTCAAAGACAATTTAGAAGAGTTACCGCTGGTTACAGAGGTTATCCAAGACCTTTACCTGCAGGTAACAAACCGATTAAAAAATTAGATTTAAGATATAAATGTAAAGAATGTGGTAAATCTCATATCGGTAATTCTTTCAGAACAGGAAAACCTGAATTTGTATCTAAATAGGTGATAAAATGGCTAGTAAAGGTAGAGGAAACTTTTTAAAGGTTAAATGTTTAGATTGTGATAATGAACAAATTATCTTTGATCGTGCAGCTTCTGATGTAAAATGTATTATCTGCGGTAAAACTATTGTAAAATCACGTGGTTCTAAAGCAAAGATAATAGCTCATATTGAAGAAGTTTTAAACTAAATTCTTTTTTTATTTTTTTTCATTAAAATTTTAAAAATTGGTTTTTAGTTTTTTTAATTTTATATAAAATATAGATTTTAATTAAAAATTTATTTTTAATTTTAATCTTAAAAACTATTCAGGTGTTTAAATGGTAAGAAAAAGTCAAGAATGGCCAGAAGAAGGAGAACTAATTGTTGGTACAGTTTATAAAGTTCTTAATTATGGTGCATTCGCAAAACTTGAGGAATATTCTGGAAAAGAAGCTTTTATTCATATTTCTGAAGTTTCATCTGGTTGGGTTAAAAATATTCGAGATCATGTAAGAGAAAATCAAAAGATTGTTGCTCGAGTATTAAGAGTTAATCCAAAAAAAGGGCATGTTGATGCATCACTAAAAAGAATAAGAGAAGATCAAAGAACAAAAAAGATTCAACAATGGAAAGTTGAACAAAAAGCTGAAAAATTCTTAGAATTAGCAGCTAAATCTTTAAATAAAGATTTAAACACAGCTTACAAGGAAGTAGGTTATGAAATCATGGATATTTTTGGTGATGTTTATGGTGCGTTTGAAATTGCTGCTGATGAAGGAAAATCTTCACTTACTGATGAAGGTATCAATGAAGAATGGGCTGAAGCTATCACAGAAGTAGCTAAAAATAATATAACTCCTCCAGAAGTTCATATAACTGGTTATGTTGATATAGAAACTTATGAATCAAATGGTGTAGATATAGTTAGAAAAGCTCTCGAATCTGCTGAAAAAATTGAAGATGTAGAAGTTCAATGTGTTGGTGCTCCACGTTATAGAATCACAGTTAAATCAACTGATTATATCTTAGCAGAAAAAACACTAAAAAAAGCTGCAGATAATTGTATTAAAGTCATTGAAGATTCTAATGGTAAAGGCGAATTTTTACGAGAATTAGATTAAAATTATTTTTAATTTTATAATTTTTACTTTTTTTAACTTTTTTTTAGTAGTGATTTAACATGAAAATGAAAATGCGTAAATGCCCCTTATGTGACATTTATACTATAAAAGATACTTGTCCTAATTGTGGTGGAGAATTAAAAGTTGTTTATCCACCTAAATATTCAATTGAAGATAAATATGGCAAATATCGTCGAAAATTGAAAGAAGAAATGGATAATAAGTAAAAATTCCTTTAAGGAGGAATATTATGAAAAATACTCAAATTAATGTGATTGAAGAGATTAATTTAGATAATCCTATTTTTATAGAAGCACTTCCTGGAATTGGTCATGTAGGTAAATTAGCTGCAGATCATATGATTGATGAATTAGGAGCCACTAAATTTGCCGAAATATATTCTCCTCATTTTCCTCCTCAAGTATTTGTTGGGGAAGATGGAATTATTGAATGTATGGTAAATGAACTTTACTATTTAAAATCTCAAGGAGAAAATTCTCAAGATTTTATTCTATTAGTGGGAAATACTCAAGGATTATCACCAGAAGGTCAATATGAACTTTGTGGCTTAATATTAGATTTTATAGAAAGTTATGGAGTTAAACAATTATTTACATTAGGCGGTTTAGCAACAGGCAAACCGGTTGAAGAAACAAAAGTTTTTGGAGCAGCTACAAACCTCGAAAATATAGAACTTCTTAAAGAAGCAGGTATTGAAATACGTTCTGCTGATGGTGGAATTGTTGGGGCTTCTGGGCTTATTCTAGGATTAGGAAAATTAAGAAATATGTCAGGGGCTTGTTTAATGGGCGAAACTCCAGGCTATTTTATTGATGCTGAAGCTGCTGAGGCTATTCTTCAAAAATTATCTTTAATTTTAAAATTTAATATTAATACTGATGAATTAGAAGAAAGAGCTGAAGAAACTCGAAAATTATTAAATCAAGCTCAACAAATGGAACAAGATATGGTAAATAAATCCATGGGTCAATCTGATGATGATCTCAGATATATAGGTTGATTTTTTTATTTATCATTAAATTTTTATAAATAATTATTATAATTTTTTTAAGTAATTATCTTATATAAAATAAGATTTAACTATTTTTTTTTATTTTTAAAAAATTTTTCACATATTAAAAAAATTATTATAGGGGTGATTAAATGATTCAAATTGCAGTTACAGGAAAACCAAATGTAGGTAAATCATCATTTTTTAATTCAGCAACAGCATCAAAAGTTGAAATGGCTAATTATCCATTCACTACTATAGATGCAAACAAAGCAGTTGCGCATGTTACATGTAAATGCCCATGTAAAGAATTAAATGTTTCATGTAATCCGAGAAATTCTATATGCATAGATGGAACAAGACTTATTCCAATAGAACTTATTGATGTTGCAGGATTAGTTCCAGGAGCTCATGAAGGTAAAGGTTTAGGTAATAAATTTTTGGACGATTTAACTCAAGCAAAAGTTTTTCTTCATGTTATTGATGCTTCAGGGTCTACTGATGAAGAAGGAAATCCCGTGGATTTAGGTTCACATGATCCTTTAGAAGATATAGGATTTCTTGAAAATGAGATAGTAATGTGGATGTATGGAATACTTAACAGAAATTGGACAAGATTAATTCGTAAAGTTGGTGCGGAACACTTAGATATTTCAAAAGTGATTTATGATCAATTATCTGGTACTGGTATAATGCTTGAAGATATTATTGAAGCTTTAAGAGGTTTTGAACCGGATTATACAAAATGGGAAGAAAAAGATTTAATAGAATTAACTAGAAAAATTTTAAATATTGCTAAACCAATGTTAATAGTTGCTAATAAAGCGGATTTACCTGGTGCTGATAAAAATATTGAACGTATTAAAGAAAAATATTCTAATGTAGTTCCTGCTTCAGCGGAATCTGAACTTGCTTTAGTAAGAGCTGCTGAATCTGGTTTAATTAAATATGTTTCAGGAGATTCTGATTTTGAAATATTAAATCCAGAAAAATTAAATGCTAATCAAATAAAAGCACTTGAATATATTAGAACTAACATTTTAGAAAAATATGGCAGTACCGGTATTCAAGAAGCTTTAAATAAAGCAATATTCGAATTACTTAATATGATTGTTGTTTATCCAGTTCAAGATGAACATAAATTTACTGATCAAAAGGGTAATGTTCTTCCTGATGGTATTTTAGTTCCTAAAGGTTCTAATCCACATGAATTAGCATATATAATTCACTCTGATATTGGTGATAAATTCATGTTTGCTGTTGATGCTAGAAAAAATATGCGCATAGCTAGTGATTATGAATTAATTGATGGAGATATAATTAGTATTACCACACATTAATTTTTTTTATTTTCTTTTTTTGAACTTTTTTTATTAAAAATATTTATTTTTTCATAATATTATAAAACGAAAACTTTTTTTACTATTTAATACTATATTTTAGTAATTAATTGTTATAAGGTAATATTATGGTAAAAAAAATATTAACAACTAATAAAGGTGCCCCTGTAGCAAATGATCAATCATCTATTACTACAGGTAAAAAATCTAGTTATGCTTTATTACAAGATACATATCTTGTTGAAAAATTAGCACATTTTGATAGGGAAAGAATACCTGAAAGAGTGGTGCATGCTAAAGGTGCTGGAGCTCATGGTTATTTTGAGGTTACTCATGATTTGTCTGAATATACTAGGGCTAAATTTTTATCTGAAGTAGGTAAAAAAACAGATGTTTTTGTTAGAATGTCTACAGTAGGTGGTGAAAGAGGGTCTGCTGATTCTGTACGGGATCCACGAGGGTTTGCTGTTAAATTTTATACTGAAGAAGGGAATTATGATTTAGTGGGTAATAATACTCCAATATTTTTTATAAGGGATGCAATTAAATTTCCAGATTTTATTCATACTCAAAAAAGACATCCAACTTCAAATTTGTCTGATGCAAATATGGTTTGGGATTTTTTTTCTTTAACTCCTGAATCATTACATCAATTAACATTTTTATTTACTGATCGGGGAACACCGAGAGATTTTAGACATATGCATGGGTTTTCATCACATGCTTATATGTGGTATAATGAGAATGAAGAATATGTATGGGTAAAATATCATTTTTTAACAAAACAGGGCATAAAAAATTTTACAGATGAAGATTCTGTTAAAATGGCTGGTGAAAATCCGGATTATGCAACAGAAGATTTATACAATTCTATAGAAAATGGGAATTATCCGGAATGGAATGTTTTTGTTCAGATAATGACAAATGAAGAAGCTAAAAATTATAAATTTGATCCATTTGATGTTACAAAAGTATGGTATCATTCTGATTATCCTTTAATACCATTAGGTAAACTTGTATTAAATAAAAACCCTAATAACTATTTTAATGAAGTTGAGCAATCTGCATTTGCACCTTCTAATTTTGTGCCAGGTATTGGTCCATCTCCGGATAAATTATTACAAGGACGTTTATTTGCATATGAAGATACACAAAGATGGAGATTAGGTGCAAATCATCATCAAATACCCATAAATCAAACAAAAAATCAAGTTTCTACTTATCAAATGGATGGGCCGATGAATGTAAATAAAGGAAGTCATTATCCTAATTATTATCCAAATTCTTTAGAAGGTCCTAAACCTGAAGCATGTTTTAAGGCTCCAACTATTGATGTCCAAGCAGTAATTGATAGACACACTCAACAGGTAGAAGATGTTGATTTTGAACAAGTAGGTGAATTTTATAGAAGAGTTTTAAATAAGGAAGATAAATCACATTTAATTTCTAACATACTTAATAGTATTTCAGGAGTTAATGAAAACATTCAATATAGGCAAGTTGCTTTATTTTATAAAGCAGATATTGAGTATGGGACTAGAATTGCAAATGGTTTAAACTTAAACATTAATAAAGTTGAAAAATTAGCCTCAATGACTCAAGAAGATAGGATTAAATCAACTTTAAGTTAAATTTATTTTTTTTTTAAACTTTTTTTAGAAACTTATATAACTTTTGTATTCAATAAAGTATATTAGATTAAATTTTATCAGGTGAGTAAAAAATTGATGCATCCACGTCCTAGCCCTATTGCGGCTTCATTATATACTTTAAGAGATTTAAATGCTGATGTTATTATTATGCATGGTCCTCATGGCTGCTGTTTTAGAACTGGTAGGCTTCTCGAAACTGATGGTGTTCGTGTAGTCACTACAGCAATGACAGAAAATGATTTTATTTTAGGTGCTTCAGAAAAGTTAGAACAAACACTTAAAGAAGTTAATGAAGTGTTTAAACCAAAACTTATAGGTATTGTTGGTACCTGTGCTAGTATGATTATTGGGGAAGATTTAAAAGAACCTATTGAAAAATTAAATTTAGATTCTATAATTTTGCCTGTAGCCTCCCATGGTGGTTTCGGTGAAGGTGATAATACAGAAGGTGCTATTGCAGTATTAAAGTCTGCTGCTGAATATGATGTAATTCCTCAAGAAGAAGCAAATCGTCAAATTAAAATGCTTAAATTAGCTACCGAAATTGAGAAAACAAGAGGTATGGCTAAAGGTAATTATATTAAACCAAATTTTGGAGACAATAAAGAGAAAGTAGCTAAAATCATTGTTAAATATTTGGCTGAAAACAAAAAAGTTTGTTTCATTTTAAATGCTAAAAAAGAGACATCTTATCTATTTGCAGATATAATAAATTTTAATTATGAAGATATTAATCCTAATAATAAACCTATGATTCTTGCCAATTTGGATGAAAATATTGGGTTACCTAGAATAAGAAATCATGCTATTAATGTAAAAAATGATTTAAAAGAAAATAATGTTAATATTGATTATATTACTGGAGGTTTAGATGAATATCCGATTGCTCCAAAAATTGCTGAAAAATTTTTAGAAGCTAATGATTTTGATTTGGTAGTTGTATTTGGAGTTCCTCATGCTTTACATATAGAAAATTTTAGCTGTAAATCTATAGCTATAACTGATGGGCCAAGGTTAGTTCAACCCTTAAAAGATTTAGGTTATGATTATGTAATAGCAGAGTTAGATGCTCATTCAAAAACATTAGGAACAGAAAAAATTGTTGATTCAGATTTTGGCATGATGATTAGATCAGTAATTAATTGGGAAAATGAGTAAAGAAGGATTATAAATGATAACAATAATTAATTATAATAGTGGAAATCTTAGAAGTATTCATAATGGTTTTACTAAAATAGGTTATAATGCAGAAATTACCAGTAATCCTGAAAAAATAGCTGATTCTGAATTTTTAGTTCTTCCCGGAGTAGGTGCTTTTGGAAGTGTTATGAAAAATATTGAACCATTTAAAGATTTAATATATGAACATATTAATGATGATAAACCATTTTTGGGGATATGTTTAGGTTTACAAGTTTTATTGTCTTCTAGTGAAGAAGCTGTTGGTATTAAAGGCCTTAATATATTTAAAGGTAGTGTTAATAAAATACCTTACGGTAGAAAAATTCCTCATATGGGATGGAATAAATTGAATGTGCTAAAAAATTGCCCTATTTTAGAAGGAGTGGATGGTAAATATTTTTATTTTGTTCATTCTTATCATGCAAATCCTGAAGATGAAGAAATTGTTTCAGGGATCACGGATTATGGTGTAAATCTAGTAGCTTCTTTATCTAATAATAATTGTTTTGCAACACAGTTTCATCCAGAAAAAAGTGGTGTTGCGGGACTTAAAATTTTAAAAAATTTTGTTAATTTAAAAAAATAGTATTTAAATTTTTATAATAAAAAAATGGAAGAAAAAATATTATTTATTCTTCCGATATATTCTAATTTTACTTTATTAAGCATTGTTAACTGTTAATACAGTACTTGAACTTGAAGCTGCATAATAATAACTTCCAGCATAAGAACATTTAACAGTATAATCTCCTGCACTTAAATTAATAGGTAATGTTCCAATTCCGTTACTGTTTGTAGTTACAGTATAAGTTTTACTTAAACTTCCTTTAATAATCTTAACGGTTACTTTTGTATTTGGGAATAATAAACCATTACTTTCTTGAACAATTATTGTAAGATTTTTTCCTTTAGTAATATTAAATGTGTTATTTTGTGTTCCGCTGATACCTACAGTAGTTGGCATTTTATGTGAAGAAGGATAAATTGTAATATTATTAGTTTCGGAACAACCTGAAGTTATACCATCACCATTGTATGAAAAAGTAATAGTATATTTTCCAGCACCTAAATTAATAGGTAATCTTGCATATCCATTACTATCGGTGGTTGTTGTATAAGTTTTATTAGAATTACCATTACTAATGGTATAATAAACTTTTTGATTTCCTAAAACTTGGAAATATAAATTGTATAAGATACTTCTAAAACTTTCACCTTTATGGTTTACTTCAAAATTATTTTGAATTACTCCACTAGGTATTTTATATACTGTAAAGTTTTTAAAATTAGATCCATCGCCACAACTTGCATCTACACTATAATATCCTGGAAATAGGTTTATATCTAAAAATGCTTGACCATTTGTATCAGTGGTTGCCCAGTAGATTTTGCTTGCACCATCACTTAAACGGGTTAAGTTTAATGCAATATGTTGTCCTACTATAACTTTTCCATTGGTAAAATTGGTTAAGTTGATGGTTAAATTTTTTGGATTTTTATATATTTGTCCAAAGTCTTCAACTGTTACATTAAATTCTTTTGTATTATTAGTTTGAGGGGTAATATTTGTATTGTTGTTTGTATTATTACTTCCATCACTTAATAAATTAATACTTTCTGCATTATTCACGTCATTTGTATTATTTTGAGATTCAACACTTAATTGAGCATAGTTAATATTATTATCATTAGAGATTCCAGTTCCATTATCAATATCCGCTGCAGAAACTACAGATAATGATGTTGTAACTACTGTGATTAATAATAATATTAAAATAATTTTATTAAATTTTTTCATATTATTTTTTCTCTTTATTATATTTTTTTTTAAAAAAAGCTAACAAAAATGAAGTTAGCACTATTTTACTTATTTTTTTTATATTATTTAAATTTTAGCTTATAAAAATTATATTTTTATGTATTTGTTCCAATTTCTGGAACGTTTTTTTAATTATGTCATGTTATAATTTTTATAATCGTGTTTTTAAGTCAAAATTTTTAGTTTTCATATTTTTTTAAAATTAAATAAAGTTTTAACATATACTTTTTTATTCTTTTTAAATATTTTTTAGGTCTCTAAAATTTAAAATATTCTTATTTATTTTAAAAAGTTTTCATGATTTACATAAATTATATAAAACAATAAAATCAAACTATTATAATATTAAATTAATTATTTTAATAAAAAAAATCATGATATTTATTGATTAAAATTTAAATATATTACTTTTTTTTATTTCATTATTTTGGTGTAAAAATGGATATTGAAGGTTTTGTTAGACGTAGAATTAAAACAACAGATGAAAAAACACTTGAAACACTTTTAGCAGATAGAATTAGAGAATATAAAAATGTTGATGAAAATTATTCTAAATTAATGGCAAAAAGTGTAATTGAAGAAGTTAAAAACACATTAAAAGTTGAAAACTCAAATGATGAATTTCTAAAAGAAATAATAAATATACCAAAAGCGGATATTTCAATGGGTAAAATGGGTGTTGGATCTAGAGGTGCTGGTGACTTTTTTGTACATAGAAAAATTGCTGAAATTGTGTCCAGTGCTAATACCTCTTCATTAGTAAATCCTTCAGCTCAAGATGATGGGGGTGTAGTAAAAGTAAACACTGATCAAGATGTTTATGTAACAACTGCAGTAGATGGTATACATTCTCGTTTAAGTGATTATCCATTTTTAGGAGGGTTTCATGTAACTCGAGCAACACTTAGAGATGTATGTGTGATGGGAGCAGATCCTATAGCTATATTAAGTGATGTTCATTTGGCTGATGATGGAGATGTTGGAAAAATATTTGATTTTACTGCAGGTGTTGCTGCAGTTTCAGAATTAATAGATACTCCAATTGTTGCTGGAAGCACCCTAAGAGTTGGTGGAGATATGGTTTTAGGAGATCGATTTGTTTCAGCAGTAGGGAGTGTTGGTGTCTCTAAATATCCTCCTACTGCACGGAAAGGAGCAACACCCGGGGATGTTGTTTTAATGACTGAAGGTTCTGGAGGAGGAACTATAACTACTACAGCATTATATAATGGTTTTTTCGATGTTGTATGGGATACTCTTGATATTAGTTTCATTAAAGCTTCTAATGCTTTATTTAATAATGATTTAATTAAAGACATACATGCTATGACTGATGTAACTAATGGGGGTCTTCGTGGTGATGCTCATGAGATTTCATCTGTAACTGGGGTAGGATTGGAATTTTATCAAGATAAATTAAGAAAAACTGTAGCTCCTAATGTACTCAAAATGTTAGATACTCTAAATATAGATCCTTTAGGTGTTTCAACTGATTCCTTAATGTTAATTGTTCCTCCTGAAATTGTATATGATGTTACTAATGTAATTCAATCTGCAGGAGTTAATATTTTTGAAATTGGTAAAGTAGATAATAAAAAGACTCCTAGATTAATAAAAGAAGATGGAAACGTAGATATTCTTGAACCTTTATTCAGGGAAGCTGCTTATACTAAAATAAAAAAGCTTCGTGGTGAAAATACTCCTGAAGATTTTGAAATAATGAAAGAGAAAGTTCAAAAAGCAGCTAATAATTCAATTAAAAAGAAAGAAAAAGTTATTGATTATATTAATAATCAAAAATAATTTTTTTCCTTTTTATTTTTTAAAAATTTAATAATAATAGTTATATACTAAAAAGAGTAATATAAAATTATAAACTTATAAATTTTAAGTTTATAAAAACAATATTATTTTTAATAATTCATTGCCCTGATGGTGTAGCTTGGATAACACGTAGGATTGCGGATCCTATTCCCCGGGTTCAAATCCCGGTCAGGGCATTATAAATAATTTTTAAACTTACAAATATTATTTTTTATAGAAAACTATACTTTTTTCAAATATTTATTTTCTTGAGGTTTTGTTCATGCTTAATGCAAATGTATATGTTACAAAAGATAAAGGGATTGGAGGAACTATTAGAAATCGTTATGAAGATTTTTATGTGGAAGAAATTCCAGAAATAGTTCCAGAAGGTGAAGGTCCAAATATATGGATTTGGATTGAGAAAATTGGAAGAACAACTTTAGATGTTATGTTAGATATTTCTAGAGATTTACATATAGACCGTAAACGGATGGGTTTTGCTGGAATGAAAGATAAAAAAGCTTTAACTCGTCAGTGGCTTTGTGTTGCAAATATGGATTCAGAAGAACAATTGAAACAAGTTGAGGATTTAGCTGGAAATATTTATAAAACCCAATTTTTAAAAATTATTCGTGGAAGAAAAAAGTTACGTATGGGCCAATTAAAAGGTAATAAATTTAAAATTTTAATTAAAGATATAAATGGAATGGAAACAGATGGAGATAATACTGAAATTATTTCGGATGCTGCTTCAAGAGCTTCAAAAATATTAAAAGAGTTAGAATTTACAGGTGTTCCTAATTATTTTGGTTGGCAAAGATTTGGAAAACCTAGAACAAATACTCATCTTGTTGGTGAAGCTTTAATACACAATGATTTAAAAGAAGCAGTAAGGTTGTATATTGGTAATCCTTCTCCTGAAGAACGAAATGAAAATCAATTAGCTCGTCAAGCTTATGATGATGGGAATTTAGAAAAATCTTTTGAATTAATGCCTAAAGGAATGCGTTATGAAAAGATGATGATTAAAGAACTTTTAAAAGAATCTAAGAAAAAAGATATTTTAGATGATGATTCTTATAAACGTGCTATTCATGCACTTCCAAAGCCTTTACAAAGAATGTTTGTTAATGCATATCAATCATTTATTTTTAATAATGTTGTTAGTCATAGAGTGAAAATGGGATTAGATAAATATATTGATGGAGATATTGTAATTGATAATGAAGAAAGGATTGTTAGAGATAAAACTCATGAGGAATTTCAACATTTAGTTTCTAATTTTGAAGTTAATCAAACTTCTCCATTATTTGGAACTAAAGTTCCTTTTGCTGAGGGTGAAGTTGGGGATATGGAAAAATCCATTTTGAATAGTTATAATTTGACAAGAGAAGATTTTGAGTGTCCTAAAATGCCAAAACTTGGAAGTCATGGTTTGAGAAGATCAATGAGATTTCAAATTTGGGATACTATGGCTTCATCCACTGATGAGGGTGTTTTAGTTGAATTTTCTATTAATAAAGGTTCTTATGCAACTGCTGTTTTAAGGGAAGTTATGAAAGTGGATGTTGTTTAGTTTAAAAAATTTAATAATAAATTATATTATTTATTCAAATTATGGTTTTAGGTTGATTTTATGATAAAATGTAGAAAAATTTCAAGAGGGAAAAGTACTGGTGAATTAATAGTTAGTAATAAACCATTAAGTTTTTTAGGGGGAGTTAATCCAGATTCTGGTGTAGTTATTGATCCTCATCATGACCTAAGTGGTCAATGTATTAAAAATAAAATTTTATTTATCCCTGGAGGAAAAGGTTCTACAGTAGGTTCTTATGTTATATTTCAAATGAAGAAGAATGGGACAGCTCCTAAAGCTATTATATGTTTAAATGCAGAACCTATAATAGCTACTGGTGCAATAATGTCTGACATACCTATGGTTGATTCTCCTTCTTCTACAGATAATTTAATTAATGGAGTTACTGTTGAAGTAGATTGTAATAAGGGCTTAATACATATTTTATTTTAAATTTAAAATTTTTTTGGGTGTTAACTTATGCAGGAATTATTAATTGAAAATGTTAATTTAATAAATCCTAATGAATCTGAACCATTATCTGATGTTTCAGTATATATTCAAAATGGAAAAATTTTTAATATTGATAAAAATATTGATGTTTCAAATAGGGTTGAAGCTCAAATTATTGACGGTGATAACAAATTTATGCTTCCAGGATTCATTGATATGCACACTCATCTTTTTGCTAATGGCTTTAAAAAAGAAGATAATATGAAAAATCCATTATCAACTCATTTTTTCAATGGTATTATTAATATGCATGATACCATTGATGCTGGAGTTACCACAGTTCGTGATTGTGGTCTTGCAGATATTGGTGCTAAAATGGCTCAAAAAAAAGGTTTGTTTCCATCACCTAAAATGTTATTGAGTGTAACTCCTCTTTCAATTACTGGAGGTCATTTTGATTTAACTTTTAATTCTGGTTTTAATATGGGAATTAAATATCCGGGTTTACCTAATCCTTTATGTGATGGTGTTGAAAATGTTATTCGTAAAACTCGAGAAGTATTTAGGGCTAGAGCAGATTTTATTAAAGTAATGGTAACAGGTGGGGCTTTAAGTGAAAATGATTCATCATTATATCCTCAATTTAATTTAAAAGAGTTAATTGCTATTGTTAAAGAAGCTAAAATGAGAAAATCTAAAGTGGCTGCTCATGCTCATGGTTTAGAAGGTATTAAAAATGCTTTTAAAGCAGGTGTTAATTCAATTGAACATGGTACTTATATTGATAAATCTTTAGCAAAGTTAATGGCCAAAAAAGGAACTCCTATTATTCCAACTATTATGGTAATTGATACTTTATTTAAAAATGGTAATTATTTGGATGATGAAAAAAAAGCTAAAGTTAAAGAATTAAACAAAGTTCAAAAGGAAAATAAAATCATTGCTTATGAAGAAGGGGTTAAAATGTTTATGGGTAGTGATTCTGGGGTTATTCCTCATGGTCATAATCTTGAAGAACTTAAATTTTTAGTTGATTTAGGTATGAATTCTTCTGAAGCTATTGCAGCTGGAACTATTGAACCTGCTAAATTTTTAGGGATTGATGATAAAATTGGTTCAATTGAGCCAATGAAAAGTGCTGATGTTATTTTGTCTAATAAAAATCCTTTAGAAAATATTAGTTCTTTAGGTGATTCTAATAATATTTCTTTAGTTGTTCAAGATGGTAATGTTATAAAGAATACACTTTAATTTATTTTCATGATTTTTTCATAAAAGTATGCTTATTTTAAATAAATTTTTTTGCTTAAATTTATATTTAATATATTGATAAGTTTTAAACATAAAAATTTTTAAAAAATGGATAATAATTTTTATTAAAAATTATATAGTACATATAATAATATATTAACAATAGTTAATTAATGGAGATGAACATATGATTAAAAAAGATATCAAAGTTGACGGTATGCATTGTAACTCTTGTGTATTAGCAGTTCAAAATTCTCTTGAAGATGTAGAAGGAATTTTGAAAGCTAATGCAGATTTAGATTCCGGTATAGTTAAATTAGAATTAGATTCTGATAATGTTTCAAGTGAAGATATAAATGAAGCAGTTAAAGAAGTAGGTTTTAAAGTAGTAAAATAAATATTAATTAAATTCTTTTATTAACCTAATATAGAAAGGAGATTGTAATGGTTAAGTTAAAAACATTGGATATTCCTATAGAAGGAATGCATTGTGCTTCTTGTGTATTAAATCTTAATAATGCATTCAATAAAATTGAAGGAGTTAATAAAGTTAATGCAGATTTAACAAATAACAAACTTCACATTCAAATTAATCCTAAAAAAGTTTCATTTAATGAAATTAATCATGTAGTTGAAACATTAGGATTTAAAACACATTCAGATGAAATAACTTTACGATTAAATGGAATGCATTGTGCTTCTTGTGTTATGAATGTTGAAAATTTTTTAAATAAATTAAATGGTATATTTGATGTTCATGCTGATTTAACTACACAAAAAGTTTCAATCAAATATGATAAATCTAAGGTAAATAAAAATGATATGGAAAAAGTCATTGACTCATTAGGTTTTGAGTTATTAGGAATTGATGGGCAATTAAATATTGATGAAAAACAAATTTACCAAAATGATTTAAATGATAAAAGGAACAGAATCATTGTTGGTTTTATATTCTCAGCAATATTAACATTTTTAATGTATTTTCCTATACATGTTCCATTTATTACAATGGGGGAATTATCATTAATTATAACAATTATTCCTTTTTTATATGTTAGTTTACCAATATTAAAAGCAGGATTTCAAGGTTTATTCCATAGAAACCTTAATATGGATGTAATGTATACAATGGGTATTTTAGTTGCATTTATATCAAGTATACTTGGAACTTTTAATATAATTCTTAACAGCTCTTTTATGTTTTATGAAACTTCATTAATGCTTCCATCTTTTCTTTTAATTGGTAGATATTTAGAATCAAAAGCAAAAAATAAAACTTCTTCATCAATTAAAAATTTAATGGGGTTACAACCTAAAACAGCTATTTTATTAGAACTTCATAATAATAAAATAATTAATCAAAAAGAGATACCTATAGATAATATTAAAGTAGGAGATATTTTATTAGTTAAACCAGGTGATAAAATACCTGCAGATGCTAAAGTTGTTGGAGGTTCTAGTTATGTTGATGAATCTATGATAACTGGTGAACCAATACCAAAAATTAAAGAATTTAATGAAAATGTATTTGCAGGGACTATAAATCAAAATGGAATATTAAAAATTGAAGCTCAAAAAATAGGTAAAGAAACAATTTTATCTCAAATCATTACTATGGTTGAAAAAGCTCAAAGTTCTAAGCCACCGGTTCAAAGGGTTGCTGATTCTGCAGTTACTTATTTTATTCCAATTATTTTGTCAATAGCTATTACAGTTTTTATTATTTGGTATTATATTTTAGGATCTACATTACTTTTTGCATTAACTACTTTTATTTCTATTTTAGTAGTTGCATGTCCATGTGCATTAGGTTTAGCTACTCCAACAGCAGTTACTGTTGGTATAGGTCGATCTGCTGAATATGGTATTCTTATTAAAAATAGTGATACTCTTGAAACGGCAGGAGATGTTGATGTTGCTATTTTTGATAAAACAGGTACTATAACTGAAGGAAAACCTGAAGTTGAAGATATTATTTCTTATGGAATTAATGAAAATTTAGTTTTAAAGTATGTTGTAAGTATTGAAAATAATTCTCAACATCCTATAGCTAAAGCTATTATCAATAAATCTAATGAATTAAATATTAATTTATTTGATATTGATGATTTCAATAATATTACTGGTAAAGGTCTTAACTGTAAGATTAATGGTCAAAATATTTTAGTGGGTAATTTAAATCTTTTAGAAAGTGAAAATATTAAAATTGAATCATCGGTCTTAGAAACATATCATGATTTAGTTTCTCAAAATAAAACCGTAATATTTTTAGCTATTGATGAAGAAGTTAAAGGAATTTTAACATTAGTTGATAAAATTAAATATAATTCTAAAGAAACAATTAATGCTTTGCACTCTATGGATATATCTACTTATATGGTTACAGGGGATAATGAAAAAACTGCAACAATTGTTGCAGATGAAGTAAATATTGATAATGTTGAAGCTGATGTACTTCCTGAAGATAAATTAAAAATTGTTAAAAATATCCAAAAAAATGATGAAAAAGGTAAAGTTCTTTTTGTTGGGGATGGTATAAATGATGCTCCTGCTCTTTCACAATCAGATATTGGGGTAGCAATGGGTAATGGTACTGATGTTGCTATGGAAAGTGGGGATATTGTTGTTGTAGGAGGAGATCTTGAAAGTGTAGTTACTTCTATTCAACTTTCTAATAAAGTAATGTCTAGAATTAAAGAGAATATTTTTTGGGCATTTGCATATAATGGAATTTTAATACCTATTTCAGCAGGTGTTTTATATCCTACATTTGGAATTATGTTTCGTCCAGAATTTGCTGCTTTAGCTATGGCATTTAGTTCAGTTACAGTAATTTCATTATCATTAATGCTTAAAAGGTATGTACCGCCAATTAAAAGAAGTAGTAATTAGTTTTTTGTTTATTTAATCAATCATTATTTTAAGTTTTATGTATGTTTTGAAATTCATATTTTTATAAAAAAATTAAAAATGTGGAATAATTTTATTCTACATTTTCAGTTAATTTAATTTTAATTTTTCCAAGTTTTGGAGCTAATATGTTATATAAATAACTAGTTATTAATACACATAAAAATGTTCCAATAAATCCAATTAAAATGGCACTAATTAAACTATAAACATTATGTGTTGTAATTAATAATATTATGCCTAAGATTATACTAATAACTAACCCAATAATACTTAGGATTAAGGCACTGTTAACAGGGTTTATTGAATTAATAATAGTCATATCATCTTCTTTTTCTAATCCTAACATTACACCATACATTTTGTTTGTAAGCATATTATAAACATAACAGCTTATTGTAGTTATTATAAAAGTAGCAATTACTACAAAAATTATTGCAAGAATGATTATAATTGGATCACTCATTAAATAAATCATTTGATAAAGCATATAAACTAAAGTTAAATTACCCGCAACCATTAAAACTTGATAAATAACACTGAATACTAATTGTGCAACGAATAAATTAATTAAATAAAATATTATAAACATTATTGTACTGATTATAGTTACCATAACAGCTGTAGGAATAACAGAAATTTCTTTTATTTCCTTATTTTCGAAAAGTTTAATTTTTATGTTCTCTAATTTTGAAGCAAGGATATTATAAATATATGATCTAGTAAATAGTTCAAATATAGATACTATCATTGTACCAAAAATTATTGTTGGTGCAATCATTAAAAGACTGCCAATAGTATTAAATCCTGCACTTATTCCTCCAACAATTAAAAGAATTAATGTAAGTATAATTGCATAAATTACATTTATTCCTGTTCCAATTATTGTTAAAGATGATAAGTCAATGGATTTAAGATTTAAAAATTCAGACATTAATTGTCATCTCCTGTATAATAGTTTTAAAACCAATTTTTTGAACTTTCTAATAGTTCATTTATAATTATAGTTGATGAACCTAAATAAGTATGAGGGTTCATAATTTCTTTAACATCTTTTTTGCTTAAATATTTAGATGCATCTTTGTCTGCTAATATAAGATCTGAAAGTAATTCATTTTCTTCTTTAGCTTGGATTGCACATTTTCGTACAATACCATATGCGGTTAGTTTACCCATTCCTTTTCTAGTAAGTTCTGCCATTAATCTTTCAGCCATTATTAAACCATTTGTTAAATTTAAGTTCTTTTCTATGTTATCTTCATGGAATTCAAGATTACTTAAAAGTTTAATTCCAAGATTTAATATATAATCTGTTAATATGCATGCTTCTGGAAACATTATTCTTTCACAAGAAGAGTTTGTCAAATCTCGTTCATGCCAAAGGGGATTATTTTCCATCGCAGCTACAACGTATGATCTAATTATTCTAGAAATACCACAAATTCTTTCTGCAGTTATTGGATTCATTTTATGTGGCATGGTACTACTGCCTACTTGTTTTTTAGGGTCAAAAAATTCTCCAACTTCCATAATTTCGGTTCTTTGTAAACTTCTAATTTCAACACCTATTTTATCCATAGTTGTTGCTATGTTTGCTAAAACCATTATGAATTCGACATGGTTATCTCTTTGAACGACTTGGTTTGTTATTGTAGCAGGGGTTAATCCTAATATTTTTGAAGTTTTTTTATGTATCTCCCAACCGTCTTCTCCAAGAGCTGCAGTAGTACCCACTGCACCATCCATCATTCCAACACATACATTTTTTTTAGCATTTAATAGTCTATCATATTGTCTATGCATTTCATCTGCCCATATTCCAAATTTCATCCCATATGTTGTTGGAAGAGCGTGTTGTCCATGTGTTCGTCCTATGGTAACTAAGTCTCTTTTTTCTTCAGTTAATTTTAATAAAATTTCTGTTAATTTTTTTAGTTTATTTTCTAAGACTTCTATACTATCTTTAATTAATAAAGAATTTGAGCTATCTACTATGTCGTTGGAAGTTGCTCCAAAGTGTACATATTCTCCGGCTTCACCTTCACATTGTTCTGCTAGTCCTTTGGTTAATGCTGCTATGTCATGTTTTGTTTGAGATTCTATTTCATTAACTCTTTCTAAGGTGACATATTTTGTATTTGCTTTTGATGAAATTTCATCAGCTATATTTTTTGGTAATATATTTAGTTCTGCTTCTGCTTGTGCTAAAGCGGATTCTACATCTAATTTCTTTTGTAATTTATTTTCTGATTCCCATATATTTTTCATTTCGGGGGTTCCATATCTAAATTCAATAGGGTGTATTGCCATTTTCATACTCCTTTTTAGATTATTTATCATTGTTAATTTTTTTAATAGATTCTATTTTTTTTTTTTTAATAGTTATTCTATTGTTATATTATTTCTTTTTTTGTTAAATATAATTAGCTATTTTCTAGTTTTTTCCATAATGTTTATATATTATGTAATCTATATTTTACATATGGAATGTATATTTTACATTTGTAATGTATTTTTAACAACCTCAATATTGAAAATTCTAGAAAAAAACCTTTGAAGGTGGTTAATTGAAAACAAAAATAAGATATATACGCCAAGAAAAGGGTATTAACCAACAAGAATTAGCAAATAAAGTTGGAGTTACTCGACAAACAATTAATGCTTTAGAAAATTCACGTTATAATCCATCTCTTATTTTGGCTTATAAAATAACCAAAGCACTAAATTGTGAGTATATTGAAGACGTATTTATCCTTGAAAATGACAATATGAATGATGAAAATTAATTAAAAATAAATAAAAATGTGATAAAAATGATACTAGATATTTATAAAGATTCATTAGAGTATTCCTTACAAGAAGGGAAAACTCTTTTAAAATTAGGAGTAATGATGTTTTTCAGCTTCTTAATACTTCCAATATTTTTGGTTTTAGGGTATTATTACCGGGTGCTAGATACAGCAACTCATGGAATGATAAATGGGGATGATAAATTACCAAAATTTGATGATTTAACCTCAATGTTTGTTGATGGATTAAAAGTATTCTTAGTTAAATTTATTTACCTTTTAATTCCATGTATAATTTTTTTAGCTAGTTTAATTATAGGTGGGCAAATATCCGGATTAAATAATAATGTAGGATCAGGGGTAATGTTTGTAGGAATAATTATATCAATTATTTTAGCTATATTATTCTATTTCTTATCAATAATGGCAGTATCTAATATGGTTGCAAATAATGGATCAATTAAAGATGCATTTGATTATAAAAGTATTTGGAAAATAATATCTAATGTAGGATGGTTAAGATATATAGGATTCTATTTAGGACTAATAATTATAATTACAGTAATTTCAATCATTGTAGGTATAATTTTAGCATTAATATGGATTACATTAGGTATATCTGGAGCATTTGTAAGTGCATTTGGTTTGAATATAGGGTTAATTATAGGTTTATTAATAACTATTTCAGTTTACTTATTCTTGATATCTCCATATTTAACTATATTTGAAAGTAGGGCTATTGGATTAATTTATGAACCTTTAGACGGTGATGACTAATGAGTGTAACAGATGTTTTAAAAGAAAGTTTACATTATCCTTTCATTGAAAAAGAAAAAATAATAATTTTAGGAATATTTTATGCTTTAATAAGTGCAATTAATTTAGGGATATCATATCTTATTTCAACACCACTTATGACTTCAAGTAGTTCTACTTTAATAAATGAAACTGCAACTACTTTTTATCAACAGATTAATCATATTTTTGCACAAATTCCAACTACAAATTTATATGAATCTATAATTTTAGGAATCGTAATGATTTTATTGGGAATTTTAGCAACAGGATATGACTATAGAGTAATAAAAGAAGCTATAAATAAAAATAATTTTTTACCTAAATTTAATAATTTTTTATTAATGTTTATTGAAGGATTAAAAATAACAGTTGTAGAAATTGCATATGATATTTTGCCTATTATACTTTTAGTAACTGGGTTTTATATCATGACATATGGAGGCATATTTTTAACAATTGGATCCATATTGTCATGTGTTGGAATAATATGTGCAATATTAATGGTATTAATTCAAATAATGGCAATAAATCACATGATTGCAAATGATGGAAAAATAACTTTTGCATTTAAAGTTAAAGATATTTTAAATATTATTAATTCAATTTCTTGGATTAGGTATATTGGAGCATTATTTATGCTTGTTATTATTTGTGTAATTATTGGAATCGCTGCGAGCATGATTATTTCATTCATTATGCTTGGTGTAATGATGATTAGTTCTCAAGTTATTTTAACTAGTTTAGTCACTTTAGTAATCATGGGATTGTTTATAACTCCCTTCTTATCATTATTCTGTGATAGGACATTAGGTTCTCTTTATAATGAAAGAGTAAAAGATTTAAATGTTGATGAAAAATATATAATAAAATAATTTTTGA
>DAGJ01000004.1 GCA_002495685.1 Methanobrevibacter sp. UBA412 | reverse complement strand
GGATTTCTACAGAGCCAAAATAAACTTAAATTTTTACTCTAAATAAATTTAAAAAGATTTAAGTTAATTCTTAGAGTAAATTATATTATAAATTTTATATCCATCATGATCATAAATTTTATTAAAATTCACCTTATCCGAGTTCAAACCACTTAAATCATTTTTTGTAAATATATAACTAACATTAAGTTTTTCTAAATCATTAATATTTAAGGATAAAGCGAAAACATCAGCTTGTATTAAATTAAAACTTGTATTATCCTTTGTTAAAAATGTAGGAACATGAGCATATCTATTATAAATACTAAGATTGTTATTATTTGAATCTAAAGAAGACCATGCTTTTAAATTAGGATAAGTGTTTACTGAATTAAGTGTATGTGCTCCAACTGGAATTAATTCATCAATATATATACCATTTCCTTCTACAATCCAAGTAGCATTAGGATCATTTTGAACAATATGAGAAACCTCTTGAATAGGAGCTTGATTAAAATAAACATTTACTCCAGATTCAATTGGATTTACTAAAGCTCCTCCAGTAAATGAAATAATTAATATACAAACTAAAAATCCAGTTTGAGCTTTCTTATTTTCACCACTATTTAAAATAAAGAAAAATGAAAATCCAAATATAATCATTAATATCATTATCATAAACATATTATAATGAAAATTAGAAGCCCAAATTGAAATAAAAAGAATTATTCCAGCCATTAAAAATCCCAAAACAAAAGAGAACCTATTTTTAAATAAAGCATTAAACTTACTAAAAATTTTAGATTTAAAAATATTAAAGTTAATATGTTTTAATAAACCCATAGAACGTATAAGAATTAATAAATCAAGGAAAGAAAGAATTACTAATAAACGAAAATCAGTGGATTTCCCTAATAATGTGACCTTTCCAATAATTGCAGGCCATGAAAAAAGATAGTAAGATCCTAAAAAGACATAAATAACCATTAAACTATTTAAAATTATATCTTTTTGTTTTTGAACAAAAGTAACAATGATATAAAGAATAATACTTAATGGGAAGAATGAAATAATGAAAGAAAAATTATTAACTTGAACATTAAAACGTTGAGGAATAATAGAATAAAATAATGAACCCATATAATCAAACGCATATAAAAAGTTCCCTCCACCAACATAATTTCTTAAACCCGGATAAGAAGTATTTAAAAGGGAAATTATAGTTTGATGAGATTTTAAGAATATATAAAACATACTTAACCCTAAAATAGTGACAAATAATAAACTTAATATTAAATCTTTTTTAGAATATTTAAAAGATTTTTTATTAAGCAAAAATATTGCAATAGATAAAGTTAAGAAAATATAAGCTAAAGGTATCTCCCATGCAGGATAAACAGCTAATAAAAATGCTCCAATCGAAATTATTAAACCTAAAGTACATAACAAACGTTTTTTATAAGAAATAGTATTCATATAATAATTTATGAGAAGAATTGCTAATTGACCAAAAATTAGCATTTCAACTAAACCATTTACTGAAAACCACCATTGAACAAGTGGAGAAAATGTTAATAATAAAGCATAAGCTAAAGATAATGTTTTATTTTCTTTAGTTAAAAACATCCCCATTTCAAACGAAACTAAAAGTAATCCTAATAATCTACCTACCCAAAAGAAGGATAAACCTTTTCCAGGAGTTAAAAATAAATATCCCCAATGAAAAGGACGGAATAGGCCAACTAAATTCCAAACAGGTTGTCCATAAAGAAGAAACATATCTGTAGGCGTAGCTCTAAGAATAGATGAGAAATAAGAAAATCCATTATGATATTGAGAAAAAGCCATTACAGTATTTACATTAAACTCATCTGAACGAATCACACGTGAAATACCAAGTAATGAATTATGAGAATCCACATTGAATAAAGATAATTGTGCTATAGATGATCCATGAATCTCAAATATTACACAAATTAAGAATAAAACAAGGATTAAAGGATAACGAAATTTATATAAAAATTTAGAACATTTAACCCTTAAACTATCATAAGATAAAATATAAATTAAAGAGAATATTATTATAAACAACAAAATTAAATGTTTAAAAGAAAAATATAAAATAATTTTATTTAAAATAGAAACTAAACTTGTGGAATTAAATATGATAGGATTTTCAACAAAAATGATATATATCTCAGTTAAAATTGTTAAAATCAAAGAAAAAGTAAAAATTAAAGAATTTTTAAATAAATTATTTTTAAGATTATACATTTTATTTATACCTCATGAAAAAATTTTATTGTTAAAATATTTACCTTATTCCTTGTTATTTTTAATATATTTTAATAGTATTAAGTGATGTTCTAAATTCTGAGAATGCTGTTTATTTAGAACATGCAAAATCACACCTGTAAAAAATATAATTATCGCACAAACTAAAATAGTGCAAATTAGTAATAAAGTTGGAATTTTATCTACATACCCTGTTTTCAGAAAGTTCAAATATATGGGAAAGAAATATAAAAATGATATTGATAAAAGAACTAAAGTTATTGATGAAAAATAAAAAAAAGGTCTTTTATCACGTATTAATGCAAATATCATAGCAATTACTTTATAACCATCAGTATAAGTGTTAAGTTTAGATACACTACCTTCAATTCTATCTTTATAAGTAATAGGTATCTCTTCAATATTAAAATTATTATTTAAAGCAAAGATAGTCATTTCTGTTTCTATTTCAAATTCTTTAGATAAAATAGGAAATGATTTAACAAAATCATAACTAAAACCTCTCATCCCAGACATTATATCATTTAAATCACTTTTAAAAAAGAAATTTATAAAATTACGTACAGTTTTATTACCTATATTATGAAAAGGACGTTTATTTTCTTCAAAATAATTTGATGAAAGACGATCCCCAATAACCATATCTACTTTTTTATTTAGTATGAGTTTTTCTATTTCAGGAGCAACTTCTGCAGGGTAAGTATCATCTCCATCTACTAATATATAACAATCAGCATCAATATCTTTAAACATTGATCTAACAACATTACCTTTACCCTGTTTAAATTCATATTTTACAATGGCTCCTGCAGCTTTAGCTATTTCATCACTACCATCTGAGGAGTTATTATCATATACATAAATTACTGCATTAGGCATTTCATGTTTAAAATCTTTGATGACTTTTTCAATAGTAAGTGCTTCATTATAACATGGAATCAATATTGCTGTTTTCATAGTAAATTCTCGTTTATATAATTATCAAAAAATGTATAAATTAAGATTTATTTACTTGATATAATATAAATGTTTTTATTTAACTAATCAAAACTTAATTAATTATATTTTATTTTATTTTTAATGTTAATAAATTTTATTAAAATTTATATTTAATAATTAATTTATTTTCTATTATTATAAACAGTTTAATAAATATTAAGAAAATTTTTATAGATATATTGTTTAATTTATTAAGTGTACAATTAATTTTTACCATTTTTTTTTAATGTATAATAAGATATAATTTTCCACAAAAATTAAAAATGATTCAAAAAAAAACTTTTTTTGCATTAAAAAGATTGACTTATTAATTTCTAAATCAAAAATAAATAGATATGAAAACTTAAAAAATAGGACTCCTCTTATTTTGACAAAACTTTATTTCTTTTTTTATTATAAACATTCTGATAATATTGATAAAAAAAAATAAAATTAAATATAATAAAAATTAAAGAAATATATTAAATTAATAAAAAATAGGAAATATTTAAATTGCAAATAATTAACAAACTATTAAAAGAAAAAACAGATAATCTTCTTCTACAATTTTTTAGATATATTTTTGTAGGAGGAACCGCCTTTGTAATCGATTTTGGATTACTTTACGTATTCACAAGTTATTTAAATATTTATTATTTAATATCTGCCGTTTTATCATTTTTAATTTCTGTACTTGTTAATTATGTGATGAGCACTAAATGGGTATTTAATCAAGACAATATAAATAATAAATTGGTAGAATTTAATTTATTCATCTTAATAAGTACAATAGGTCTTGTTTTTACAGAAATAATACTTTATTTACTCACAGATATCTGTGGAATATATTATATGATTTCTAAGATTATAGCTTCAATATTGGTTCTATTTTGGAATTTTTCAGCAAGAAGAGTTATGTATTATGGTAAAAAATTATAAAAAAATTTAATTTTTCATTGCCAAATCCATAATACTGAATTGTTTTTTAGAATTGTTTTCCTCTTCAGAATTATTATTTAACATTTGCCCCATTGCACCTTTCATGAAATCTTTATTTATACATTTGGAAACTTCAGCAAATATCATACTATATGCTTCACATTGAGGATCAACTGCTTGTGGTGTTCCATTTGATACTAATGCATTATATGGACATCCCCCACGACAATATTTTATAAATTTACATTTTCCACAATTTTCATCAACATATTCTTCAAATTCCATTAACTTATTCCAAGCTTGTGATTGTTTTAAATCTTCCATACTTGGTTTATCAGCAACATTTCCCATTATGTACTCAGTCATTCCTACAAAACGATAACATGGGTATATGTTTCCTTCTGCACCTACTGCTAAAGTAGTACCCATACAATCATTAAATGTGCATAATGTTCCTCTTCTTCGCAATGTACTTTTAGTTATATGATCTAAATCCATTACAACAAATTTATCTAAATCATATAAATATTTATCTAACCAATCAACTAATATTTTCCCATGTTCTTTTTGAGGTAATGCCCATGGATCTGCATTTTCCCCTCTTAATGAGGGTAATGCTGCATGAATTTTAAGAACATAACCATTATCTTTGAAAAAATCATATATTTGATTACTGTAATCTTTAGAGTAACTTGTAAAAGTACATACAAAGTTAATATTTAAACCGTTCTCTTCTGCAAGATGTACTTTTTTCATTGTTTTGTCAAAGTATCCTTTTCCACGTTGATAATCGTTTATATCTTTTGGACCATCTATACTTGTACTAATGTTAATATTATATTTTGAGAATAATTTAGCCATTTCATCTGTTAATAACCATAAATTACTTTGTAAAGAAAATCCTTCTGTAATATGAGTTTCACTATCATTTAAAAGTGGTAATGCTTCCTCATAAAAGTCATAACCCGCTAATAATGGTTCTCCCCCATGGAATGTGAAATGAACATCATCATCTCTGAAATCTTTTAACCATTCATTAATCTGTTTTATCACACTTATACTCATTATTGGTGATTTATCTTCAGATCCCCAACAGTAACTACAGTTAGATGGACATTTTAATGTTGGTATAATCATTACATGAAATGTCATAATATTTTAAACCTTCAAATCTTAGAAAAAATGAAATAATAAAAATTTATATAAAATTAGAATAAACCGTTTTGGGTCAATTCTCTTAATACTTTTTCTTTTTCTTTAATTTCTTCAGGTTCTTCTTCAGAACCATCACTAAATACATGTCCACAATTTTCACATACTATTTCTTTTAATTCAGCATGTGCATGGTGGTTATCAATCATTCTTCTTTTAATTATTTTATCTGTAGAACCACATTCTGGACATTTTGCTAACATTTCTTCAAGCTTCATTATTTTTTTCTCCCTTAAATATTAAGTATATAATTTAATTAATTTAAAATTTTTTTTATAAAGTTTCTTCAAAATTATCACATAAATCAATGATTTGATTAATATTTTCTATTTCAGAAAGCCAATTTTTAGGAATATTATCATAACCATAATATATTCCAGATAAACCACCACAAACAGAGGCAGTTGTATCAGTATCATAACCTAAATTCACAGCTTTAAGTATAGAATCTTTATAATTATCTGTTTGAGCTAAACACCATATACTAGCTTCTAAAGTCGCAGTTACATAACCACTACTCTGTATTTTATCACAGGATAAATTATAAATTTCACCGTTAATAATTCTTTTAAAATAATGATTTAATTCATCAGAATACTCTTTTTTTGAATTATAATAATCTACAGCATCTTCCACCCCATTTTTTATTACTTCAATAAGAGGTAAACCTATATCATTATTTAATAATTTTAATGCAATATTTACATATATACCACAGGATATTTTACTTCTAATATGGTTATGAGTTAATGAAGATAAATTATGAATAATTTCCATTGCATCTTCTGTTTCCATAGATTTTCCATGTAAATAATAAGCAGCAGGTAATATTCTCATAAGGGAGCCATTACCATTATCTCTTTCACCATTACCTCCACAGAGTATTGGACTTTCACCTTCACCATATTTTATAATTGCATTTCTAGTACTTATACCCATATCAAATATTTCACCAGTTGCAGTATAATCAGAATCAATGAACCATGCATAAAATTTTTTCATTATATCTTCATAATCTAGGCCACAACTTGTTAAACTATCTATTGTTGCAAGTGTTAAACTAGAATCATCAGACCATGTACCAGCCGGTTGATTATGAGTACCATACCCATCCATATTTGTTACAGGATGATCCTCGAAATATTTTCTTGGTTTAAATTCATATGGAACCCCTAATGCATCCCCTACAACTAAACCTACTATACCATCTTTAACATTTTTCATAAAAATCAACAAAAAATTTTATTTTTTTAATGTTCTTTCAACTTTATCTTTACCAATTTTTAAGAGCACACCTACTCCATGAGTTACTGGATTTTTTGTTGAACTATTAACATCATATCTAACAGTTATAGGTACTTCACTAATCTTTAATCCATTATCAGATGCATCTGCTAACATTTCACTTTCAATACCAAATCCTGGATCATTGAATCTGAAACAAGGCAAAGCCTTATTACTGAATGCTCTGAATCCACTTTGTGAATCTGTTACATGAATTCCAGCTGAAATATTAGTTGCATGATCTAATACTTGTTGACCTACCCTACGATAAGCTGGAGTGTTTTCTTCATGTCCATTTAAATATCTACTACCATTAACTAAATCCACTCCATCTTCAATTACAGGTTTTATTAATTCTGGAATTTCATCTGGGTTGTGTTGACCATCAGCATCAATAGTGATTATAACATCATAGCTTAAATCGGAAACATAATCAAAACCTGATTTTAAGGCTATGCCTTTACCATAATTAACAGGATGAGTTAATACATGAGCTCCAGCTAATAATGCTGTTTGTTTTGTTTTATCTTCACTACCATCATCTATAACCAAAACATCATCAATATATTGAAGGGTTCTTAAAATTACTGAACCTATTGCAATTTCTTCATTAAATGCTGGAATAATTGCTATTGATTTAACCAAATTTACCAATTCTCCATTTGAAAATAATTATTTAATTAAAAAGATTTTATTCAATTCTATAATAATATTTCATCCAATCAACTGTTCTTTTAATACCTTCTTCGGGAGGTATTTGAGGATTATGTTTTAAATCACGAATTGCTTTGCTGAAATCAATAGTTTTAACTTTAGTAGTGAAAGCTTCAGGTTCGGTGTAAGTTATAAGAGAATCATCCACTCCACATGCATCTAAAACCATATCAGAGTATTGTTTAATATCTCTTTCCCATTCTTGTTTACTTCCCACATTATATACTTCTCCAGGAATAAAATTATCCACTATATTAGCAAAAGTATTTACAGTATCATCCACATAATCTATTATTCTTTTATGTCCCATATGTACACTGTAAGGTAAACCATGTAATGCTTTATAGATAAATATTGGAATAAATCCTTTATAAGGTGAATAAGCTTCATGAGGACCATAACAGTTTACTGGTCTTACTCTTACGGTTTCAGTGTTGAACATTGTTGCTGAATTCATTACCATTAATTCTCCAGCCCATTTACTGATTGCATAATCATTCATTTGGTAAGTATCTGCAATTGGATTATTGGTCATTACATCTTCAGTCATAATTCCATCATAATCTCCGTAAACTTCTGCTGAAGAGAAACTTATCATACGGAAACCTAATTTTTCTTGTAAACGGATCATATTTTTTAATCCCATTACATTTGTTTGCCAAAGGTTTTCATAGTATGCTTCACCATTCCATCTTCCATATTCTGCAGCTAAATGGTATACATAATCAAAATCATCATTATCATCGAATATACGTTCCATTTGACGATAACTTCTAACATCTCCACGTACATAATCTGAATATGAGTCACTGTATAAATCTGCTTCCCCTTCATGGTGTAATAAATCACATGCTAATACTTCATGTCCTCTACTTCGGAGTTCATTTACTAAATTAGTTCCTATAAATCCACTTCCACCAGTTACTAAAATTCTTTGAGTTTCCATTATTTAATTCCCCTAATTTTTTTATTAATTTAATTATTTTTTATAAATATTAGATATTTCACTGTTATCTCTAACGGTTTCTTCATATTTTGTTAAGTTTTCAGGTTTTTTATTACTTAAATAATCCCATAAACTTTGATATTGGTAATCTATGATTAAATCTTTTAATAAGTAATTTTCATCAATTAAATAATCAATGTTTTCACTTATTTCATCTATAATTTGGAATAATTCTTTAATATTTTTATCACATTTGGCTAATTTAAGGTTAAAATTTATATTATCTTGTCTTTGCTCATCTAATAAATTTTTTGTAACCTTTGTTCTATGTTTCATTTTATTGAAATCAATTCTAAATTTTACAACTTCTTTACTTTTTAATTTTAAATCCATTGCTTGATATTTTAGGAGTTCTTCTTGAACGCTATTTTTCTCTTCAACCAATTGGGACATTCTTTTTTGTATGTAAGAGTTTCTGTCTTTTACTTGCTGATATAATTGGTTTGTATTTTGAAGTTTCCGTTTTGTAATGTCCAATTCTTGTTTTAGTGAACTCATTGATTCATTAGCCATAATTATTACCATCAATCTTTATTTTTGAATAAGTCATTTTTTATATAATTGGTTAAATCGTCTTTTGCTTCTGGATCATCCATTGCAAATTTCAATGATGTTTCTAACCATTCTAAACGATTCCCGATATCATAAGATTTACCATCATAGACAGCACCATAAACTTTATTTAGTTTTGATAAAGCATCAGTTAATTGTATTTCACCGCCTTTACCAGGTTGAGTTTCTTCTATTGCCTCAAAAATATTTGAGGTTAATAAGTAACGACCCATTATAGCTAGATTACTTGGTGCTTCGTTGATTGATGGTTTTTCAACTAAATTATTAATTTCATATACATTATTTTCCACTTGGTTTCCATCTATAATACCATATCTTTCAATTTTATTTTGAGGCACTTTTTCAACGGATATTGCAGAAGAATTATATTTTCTATAAACATTTATTAATTGTTGTGTGCATGGAATTTTGCCTCTTGTAATAGTATCACCTAACATTACAGCAAAAGGTTCATCACCTATATGTTTTTCAGCACAGTAAATCGCATGACCTAATCCTTTTTGTTTTTTTTGTCTAACGTAATAAATATCTGCTAAGTCACTAATTGCTTTAATTTGTTCAAGATAATCTATTTTACCTCTTTCTCTTAAGTGATGTTCAAGTTCAAATGACCTATCAAAATGATCTTCTATAGTTCGTTTACCTTTACCTGTTACGATAATTATATCATCTATTCCAGATGCAACTGCTTCTTCTATAACATATTGTATTGTTGGTTTATCATAAACTGGTAACATTTCTTTAGGTTGAGCTTTAGTAGCTGGTAAAAATCTTGTTCCTAAACCTGCTGCTGGTATAACTGCTTTCAAATATATTACCTCCTGAATAAATTATTCTAATTATTTTTATTGGGAAAATTAATTATTTTTTTCAAATTAAAAGTTTTTTCCAAAATTAAACTATTTATTAAATATTATTAGTTTATAATTTAAGTTATTTTTATTTTTTAAAATATATAAAATTTGATAAATTAAATTGTGAAAAAATTAGATTAAGAAATATTTTTTAGAAAAACTAGAAATTTTTTTATTAAAAATAGATTTTTTTTGAGTTAAATTAAAAAAGTATGAGTGCGGGAGACGGGACTTGAACCCGCGAAGGGACTAACCCAATAGGCCCTCAACCTATCGCCTTTGACCACTCGACCACCCCCGCATTATTAAAAATAAATAATACAGTAATTAATTATTTACCTATTAAAGTATTTAAACTTAACCATTATATATTTAAAATTATTTTAAAATAATTTCAACATCCATAAGCTCTCCATTACTTAAATCATCAATAAGATCTGCATTTAAATCACAAGATGCTTTATTTGCATTAACCATTAAAGTTCTATTACAAGTATAATTACTTTTTCTACATACAATATCTGTAGGATGATTTAATGTAAGTTTTTCATCTCCATAACCTTGAATTTCATCAAAACCATGAATTGTTTTAAGTTTCATAATAATTTGAGTATTAGAATCTCTAATTTTTTCTTTAAAATCGTCTGGAAAATCTAGTAATGATTTATCCATTTTAACTCCTATAATACAATCAGCAGTTTTACCAATTTCTGAATCTTTTGTTATTTCAAAAGTAGATTTATGTTTACTAGTCACATTCTTATGGCCTTTTGTACGAATTTTAAAATTATAATCATTCATTAAGATCACAGCTTAAATTTGGGGCATTATGAAAATAAATTCAACACCATTATTTTCCACTATCTCATATTCTGCAGATAATTGACTGGATAAAGCATTCATTAGTTCTATACTAATATTTAAATCTTTATTAGATAAATTAAAACCTCTACCATTATCTTTAACTTTTAATATGATTTTATTATTATCATTCTGAAATAGATCTACATCAATTACTCCTTGAATATTTTTTTCTTTTAAATACTCGCCATTATTAAATCCACATATTATAGAATTATTTAATAGCTCATTAATTATTAAACCTAAAGGCACAGCATTATCTAAACAAATAAATTTATCTTCAACATTATTATTAATTGCCAAATTAGGAATATTACTGTAATGATTTTTAACTTCAACAATTAATAAGTCAATATAATCTTTAATATTTATTTCTGAAAATTGTCCTGACATGTAAAGGTTTTCATGAACTAATGAAATTGCTTTAATACGTGATTGACTATCATTCAATACATTTATCACATTTTCATCTTTAATTTGATACTTTTGTAAGTTAAGCAAACTTATAATTATTTGCATATTATTCTTAACACGATGATGAACCTCAGTTAACAATACATTTAATAATTTTAAGGAAGACCTGAGATTACTTTCATCTTTTTCAATATCTGTCATATTAACAATAACATTTATAGTACCATTGAAATTACCATCTTTTAAAATTGGTATTATATAACCACTTAAATATAAATCATTACCATCAATTGTAACCTTATGAGATTCAACAAATTCTGTTGTTAAATTTTTACAAGATTTTAAATATAAATGTTTTTTTATAAACAATTCAGGAGAAAAATTAATAAAGTTTTTACCTAATAAATTATCTTTATCTAATTTTAATATTTCAAATAATTTAGAATTTGCATAAGTCATAATATGATTTGAATCAGTCACTAAAACCATATCATTTGTATAATCTATTAATCTTTCAAAAAATTTTTCCCTTTTATCAGATTTCATCTTTAAAATTAATCTATTAATATCCTTTTTATTGATGCTAATTACAAATAAGAAAATTAATAAATAGAATACAAATAGTAAAATAGAAGCTATTAATCCTTCAAATGGAATCTCATTAAGTATCATATAATTGGTATGGTTAACAATAGGGTAAATAAATAGTAATATTGAAAACATTATTATAGAAAATATGCTTAAAAAGTATCTTCCAAAACGACTGCTCAAGTTATTTAAACAAAATATTCTCATTAAACCTTCATCTGGATGTATTAATAAAAAAGCAAAACCTAACATAAAGTAGGTTACTAAAGCACGTAAAGCATAATAATGGTTATCCATACCTGGTTGTGAGTAAAAGAAAAATCCAATAATCCCGATTACAAGCACTATAAATGATAAGACTTGTGATCCCTTAAAATATTTCTGTTTAAATGTTAAATATAATAAAATCAATAAGGAAAATAAACATAAGCCATAAATTATATTAGAAATTCTAAGAATAAAACTTGGATTAATTAAAATGATATATGCAAAAAATATTATAAATAAAAGCATAGTTAAGAAAAATAATCCTTTAATTAACATTCCATATTTTTCCCTAAATTTTGAAATGGATAAAAATGCAGTTACAGAAAAACAAAGAAAAAAGGAACTTTCTATCATAAACCGATGAAAAAAATTAATATCTGTTATAAAATATGAGTTAAAAACCATGCCCACTACAATTATTAAAATAATTAGTGAAAATAATAGTTTACTTAATTTTTTTAAATTATTAACATAAACTTGATCAACTAACCCTGTCAAATATTTTTCATATTCCTCATCTTTAGTATATTTAAACAACTTGTTTATCTCCAATTTATTAGGAAAAAATTTTGTAATATAATATTAATTTTTATCTTTGAATATTATTTATATTTAACTAAGACAAAACCATTAACATATCCCTAGAAAAATTTAAACATTAATTTCAATTTTATAATTCATTAAATCATAAGTTTATTGATTAAATAAAAAAATATGAAAGGTAAATAGTATTAAAATAGAAGTATTAACTTAAAATTACATTTTACTAATCGGATATATAGATTACTAAATAAAAATAAAGACTTTACTATAAAAAAATATTAAATAGAAAAAAATAAAAAGTTCTTAAAAGCCAAAAGTTTTAATAAATATTTTTTAAAAGAGGAAAACTATGCCATTAAAAGGTTCTTATTGTTTAATTATATATTTAAAAAAAGAGGAAAATATTAAAATAGGTAATTTATACTCTAATTTAAAATTCAACAAAGGATATTATGTTTATATAGGATCTGCAATGAATTCATTAATTCCTAGAATTAAAAGACATTTATCTCAAGAAAAAAAATTACATTGGCATATAGATTACTTATTACAAAATAAAAATACTAAAATTGAAGAAGTCTTATTCAATATTTCTAACAATAAAATTGAATGCAAACTAGCCCAAAGAATCAGCAAAAAAGGAGCGGGAATACCAAAATTTGGATGCTCTGATTGTAAATGCAACAGTCATTTAATCTATTTTAAAAATTATGAAGATGCAAATGAAAATGTTAAAAACACATTTAATAATCTTAATATGAATTACCATGACTTAAAATATTTTAAAAAAAACTACAATGAAAAAAATAGAATTATAATTAATTAAACTTTATTTTTAAAAGTTATAGAAACTTTAGTTCCATTCTTACTTTCAATCGCATATGTTCCTTCAATTTGAGCAACCAAACTATTAATTAAAGTAGAACCTATACCAGTACCTTTACTTACAGAATTATTAATGCCAATACCATCATCTTCAATAATTAAAGTAAATAAACCATCATTCTCACTTAACTTAACCCAAACTGTTCCTTCATCACGACCTTCAAAAGCATACTTAATACTATTGGTTAAAAGTTCATTAATAATTAAACCAAGAGAAATAGCAATATCTAAATTTATATATGTCTTAACTAAATCCATTTTAAAGGTAATCTTTTTAGAAGTAATATAACTTCCTTTAATCTCACGAACTAAATCATTTATATAATCAAAAATATCCATATCCTCAAAATTTAGATTTTTATATAAATTCTCATGAACTAAAGCCATACTACGAACACGAGATTGAGTCTGAAAAATAGCTTCTTTAGCTTCTAAATTATCGATTTTATGAGATTGAATACTTAATAAACTGATAATAATTTGCATATTATTCTTAACACGATGATGAACCTCAGTTAAAAGAGCATTCCTTTCTTTAATACTTTTTTTAAGAGCTGATTGTTTTTCAATAGATTCAGATATATCAAAAGTTGTTATAACAACACCATCAAATTTATCATTTTTAATAAAAGGTATTACCCATCCATTAAAATTTCTATCAATATTTTGAGATTTATGACTAAATTCAAAGAAATGAGGTTTCAAAGATTTTTTTACTTCTAAAGCATGATTTTTAACAAGCCCATCAAATTCTGTGAAATAATTTAAACCAATAATATTTTCATCAAAACCCCTAAATTCATAGTAAATATCATTTGCATAAACAATTTGATCTTCTTCATTTAAAACCATGACCCCTTCAATAGTATACTGTATTATATCTTCAAATAATACTTGTTTTTTTTTCTGCTTCTTCTTCTGATTGAATATGGTTAAACTCAGCATAAGTAATATGATTAATATAATAAAAAACTAAAAATATTAAGAATAATACTGAAGATAATATTAAGAATAATTCATTTGATAAAAAAGTAAACCATGCAGATTTAATGATTAAGATTACTGTAAGTACTAAAACAAAAATATTACCTATTATAAATATATTCCTTCCAAATACACTGTTTTTAGTTTTAAGATTTAAATGTTTCATAAATCCTTTATCAGGAGTATAAGCTAAGAATAAAAATGAAATTATTAAATAAGAGGATAAAGTAAATAATAAAACCATACCATTAAGGTTAATATTTACATAATTTATTGCAAAAGCAACAAATCTTCCAACAATTAAAAGTAAAGCCAAAAATTGTGCAAAAGCATAATATTTTTTATAGATTAATGAATATAAAAGGAAGATAATCCCAATATAATTTAATATAATAAATAATAACATTAATTTACCAAATTGAAAATAAAAAGATAAATTAATTAAATTTAATAAAGATAAAAGAAAAATACTTGTATTTAAAATCATTAAAGCAAGAAATAGTTTAGAAAAATTATTTAAATACTTTTTATGATGATTTTCTTTATTAGCTACTAATAAAAACCCAATACAGAATAGTGAAAAAAATGTAGTGTTAAATATTAAAAAATTTTTATTTGGTAAATGTAACAAAATATTTAAGAAAATCACGGCTAAAAAAATTATTAAGGTTATAATTGTTATTAAAATAGAATATTTTTTTAATTTATTAACAAGAGGATAATTAATAAATGTTTTATAATCATAATCATCATCTAATAACTTGTTTAACATGTTTTATACTTTCCTAATATTTATTATGCATACTTATAATATTTTTTTGTTAGTAAGTATTAAAATAGTTTTCTAAAAAAAGTAAAATTTTATAATTAAATAAATTGTTTAAAAAAGTTTTCGAATTCTTCATCATTTAATGGTTCAGGCACTATATAATCATTATTATTTAATATTTTTAAAGCTAAATCATTGTATTCTTCTGCTTCTTCGGATTCAGGATATTTTTCAACAACTGTTTTAGCATCTAATTCACTTTGTTGTATGAGATTACTTCTATGGATTGTTCCAATTATCTTAGTACCTATCTTTTCAGCAAATAATTTAACAATATTCTCTTCATTAGGTATATTTCTACAATTACAGATTATACCTGCAAGATTACCATGTAATTTTTTAATTCCTCGAGAAATGTTATTTGCAGCATATAATGACATGTATTCACCTGAGGATACTATGAAAACTTCATCAGCATAATCTTCTCGTAAAGGCACTGAGAATCCTCCACATACTACATCTCCAAGAACATCATAAAATATAATATCTAAATCTTCATTGAATGCACCAACGTTTTCTAAACGTTTCATTGCAACAATAACGCCCCGTCCAGCACATCCAACTCCAGGTTCAGGACCTCCACTTTCCACACATTTTATCCCATTATAACCTGTGAAAACTAAATCATCAATTTTTGGTTTATGATTATCTTTTAATGTACTAACTACAGTAGGTATTCTTTTACCATATAATGTTCTTGTAGTATCTGCTTTAGGATCACAACCAATAACCATTAAATTTTTTCCTTGTTGACTGTATGCGGCAGATATATTAGCTACTGTTGTTGATTTTCCTATTCCACCTTTTCCATATATTGCTATTTTTTTCTGTTTTTTCAAACTTAAACCTCCTAATTATTCTCTTTTAATTAATTTATATACATAATCACTTTCTCGTAATTTTTCAGGTATTAATATTGCTACATTTTGACCTTTATAAGCAGTTTGTATAGGTTTTTTATTTATTTGCATTGAACTTATTTTATGAGTTATTGAACCTGTTGTTGGTCCTTGAATCATTATTTCATCACCCAAATGTAAATCGTCCCAAATTTTTAGCTCAACAACATGTATTTTATTATAATAATTTACGACTTTACCAATATCTTTTTTAATGTATTTAGATTGATTATCTTGACTTTGAGTGTAAGGTATTTTAAAGTAGAATCCTGTGTCAAATCCCCTATTAAATACTTTATTCAATTCTTCCACCCATAAAGGTTTATATTCATAGCTTCCACTGTTATAGGAGTCTATTGCTTCACGATAAACTTTTGTAGCTGTTGCAACATAATCAGGAGATCTTGCTCTTCCTTCAATTTTAAAAGAATCAACACCTGTTTTCATTATTTCAGGTATATGTTCAATTAATGCCATATCTTTAGGTGAGAAAAAATTAGTGTGATATGAGTTATCATATGCTTGTGTTATTATAAAAGATTCATCTTCACATTCTGTTGTGTTTTTAACATTTAAATTATTATTTCCCTCATAAGTTAATTTCCATTCTTTTCTACAAGGTTGAAGACAATCCCCACAGTTTGCACTTCTATTATACAATCCATAACTTAAAAAACATCTACCACTAATAGCCATACACATAGCTCCATGAATAAATATCTCTGTTTCTATAGGGGATTTATGTGCTAATTGAGAAATTTCATTTAGATTTAGTTCTCTTGAAAGTATAGCCCTTTTGACTCCTAATTCATTTAAAATTTTTAATGTTTCTAAATTAGTAGTGTTTTCTTGAACACTTAAATGAGCTTCTAAATCATTTTCTACTACAGAATGGATTAATCCTAAATCAGATAAAATTACTCCATCAGCACCAGCTTCTTTAATAATAGGCAATTGTTTTTTCATTAAATTAATATCTTTGTCTTTCATAATAATGTTAGTGCAAACATATAATTTACTATTATATTCTTTAACAATTTCTGCAACTTTTTTTATGTCTTTAATTGTGAAATTGTTTGCATTTACTCTCATATTTACACCTTCTAATCCAATGTAAATTGAGTCTGCCCCATTTTTTAATGCTGCAGATAAGCTTGTGAAATTTCCTGCAGGTGCTAATAATTCTACCATTTTTAATACTTACCTTAAATTATTTTTTTGTAAACTTATAAAAGAATATTAAATTATTGAAAAAGAAATTTATTTGAAAAAAGAAATTAATATTTAAATAGAAAAATATTTAAAAAAATTGTGAATAAATAGAATCTGAAAATTCCATTTAAATTTTAAAATTTATAATAAGATTCTGGAGTAGCTGTATCTGGAATACAAGTAGGATATTCTTCAGTTATACAACCTAAGCATAATTCTTCCCTATCAAATCCTATAGCATCTATTAAATCTTCAATAGTGATATATCCTAAAGTTTCAGCCCCTAATTTTTGTCGGATTTCTTCAACAGAAAAATTTGCAGCAATTAATTCCTTTTTTGTAGCCATTGCTACACCATAATAACAAGGACTTATAACTGGCGGGCAACCTATCATTAAATGAACTTCTTTTGCCCCAGAAGCTTTTAACACATCAATTAATGATTCTGAAGTTGTTCCTCTAACTATACTATCATCAATTAAAACTATTTTTTTATCTTTTAATTCTGAAGCTAAGGGGTTTACTTTTAATTTAACTGCCATTTCTCGTTCTTCTTGAGTTGGCATGATAAATGTTCGTCCAACATAACGATTTTTAATTAAACCTTCAGCATAAGGTATTCCAGAAGCCCGTGAATATCCAATAGCCGCAGGTATAGATGAATCAGGTACTGGCATTACAACATCTGCATCATCAATAGGATATTCTTCATAAAGTTTTTCACCTATCTTTTTACGAACCTCATAAACTGTTTTACCATCTATAATACTATCAGGTCTTGCAAAATAAACATATTCAAACATACATCTTGCAAGTGGGAATTTTCCTGCTATTTTTAAAATATGACTTTTAACTTCATCACCATCAAAGTATACTATTTCACCAGGTTCTAAATCACGTATATACTCTGCATTAATAACATCTAATGCAACAGTTTCAGAAGCTGCTATATATACATTATCTTTTTTACCAAGAACTAATGGTTTTATTGCTCTTGGATCTCGAATTATATATAAGTCATTGTTTATAAGTATTGTTAATGAGTAAGATCCTACAATATCTTTTGAAATAGTTTCTAATACTTCTATAATGTTATCATTTTTTTCATGTTCTCTTTTAATAAGATAACATAATACTTCAGAATCAGTATCTGATTGGAATTCATAACCATCTTGGATTAATTCTTTTCTCAATCTAGCTGAATTAACTATATCTCCATTATGAGCTATTGAAATGAATCCATCATCAAAGTCTGTTACAAATGGTTGTGAGTTTTCAAGTTTTGATTTACCTGTTGTTGAGTAACGTACATGTCCAATACCAACATTTCCAACTAAATTTTTGATTTGATCATCTTTAAAAACATCAGTTAATAAACCCATTCCACAGTAATAATTTAAGCCAGAATCATGATTAAAAGTAGCTATTCCTGCTGATTCTTGACCTCTATGTTGTAAAGCATATAATCCATAATAAATTAATGAAGATACATCAAAGTCTTTATTTGTTGAGTGTATCCCCATAATCCCACATTTATCTCGCAATTTATAGTCTCCGTAGTTATAAAAAAAATTAAAAAATATTTATAATTAATTAAATCTTTAGTTATTCATAATATATAATATTTTATTTATTTCTTAATCCCAAAGGTTTTGAAAATTTGACATATCATATTCATCATTATTATTTTCATTTCCATCACTGATTGAATTATCAATATTTTGATTTTTAGTATCCATATTATGATTTAAATCGTTTTGTAAATTTTCATTATTTTCTAAAAATATTAAGGTTGTTCTAATTATTTTTAACCAATCAATTGCTTCATCTTTAGTTTTTGCAACTATAAAACCTTGACCTACAATTATATTTAATGGTTTAAAATTGTTTGTTGCATAAATTACTTTATCTTCTTTTGTTAATATTTCATCAAATGATTCTTGCCATAATTCTTTAAGGTTGAATACTTCTAATAAATCTTTTGTGTATATATTTGCAAATTTTGATTTGAAATTACTGTACTCAGATTTAATATCATCTAATGTATTTTCTAAGCTTTGTATTTCTTCTTTTAAACTTTGATTATTATCAGTTAATTCTTTTGAATAATTTATTGCATTAGCATTCTCTAAATTTAATTGTTCATTAGTTTTAATTAATTTTCCATAATCTATTTTTAAATCATATAATTCTTTTTGAATTTCACTAATGTCTTCTCTATTCAGTATAGAAGTTAGGGATGCTCTAATTATACTATTATGAATTTCATGTTCTACTTTTGAGGGTTCTATAAATTCATTTCCATTAGCATTTGAGAATATTAAATATTCCACATAATTATAATTTGTTTTTAATTCTTTGTATTGATTAATGAATTGTTCTTTTCCTTCAGATGTTAAATCGATTGAGATTAATATTAAATCTGCACCTATTATGGATTCTTTTACTGAATTTATATCTTTGGTTGGTATTATTGAAGATACAGACATATTATAATTGTCTATTAAGTGCATATTATTTACTGCTTTAATTAAAATTTCAGCAGCATCTAAATCTTTTACAATAATTTTAACATCTAAAATGTTTTTTTCATAATCATGAGATTCTTCTGAATATTGATATTTTTCTTCATCATTTTGGTTTTCTAATTCTTGTGAAATTTCATTTATATTAAAATTGTTTTCATCTTCCATTTTAATTAATCCTTCATTTCTTATTGTTTTTTATGCCAATTCCATGCTGTTTCCACAATTTTATTTAATGTATCATATTCCGGTTTCCAATTTAGTTCTTTTCTAATTTTAGTAGAATCTGCTACTAATTTTTCTGGATCTCCTTTTCTTGGTGATTTAATTATTGTTGGAATTGTAGTTCCTGTAACTTCTTGACAAGTGTTAATTACCTCTTTTACAGAGAAACCTTCCCCATTTCCTAGGTTGAATATTTTTGATTTCTGTTTATCTTTTAAATATTCTAATGCTAATATGTGTGCTTTGGATATATCGTTTACATGTACATAATCTCTGATACATGTTCCATCTGGAGTGTTATAATTTTCTCCATAAATTGAAATGTAACTTTGTTTTCCCATTGCAGTGTTAAGGATTAATGGAATTAAGTGTGTTTCGGGATTGTGCATTTCACCTATTTCACTTTCTGGATCTGCTCCTGATGCATTAAAGTACCTTAATGAGATATAGTTTAAGTTTCCATTTTTAGATTCATTTTCTAATGTTTTTTCAACTAGTAACTTTGATTGTCCATAAGGATTTATTGGTTTTGTTTGAGCATTTTCAGTTATTGGAATTTCTAAAGGATTTCCATATAATGATGCGGTTGATGAAAAAATGAAATCTTTAACATTGTTCTGTTTCATTACTTTAATTAAGTTTAAAGTATTTTGGTAATTGTTTTTTAAATACATTGCAGGATATTCAACACTTTCAGGTACTGATGTAAATGCAGCACAATGTATTACTCCATCAATTTGATATTTATTGAAAATTTTATTTAGTGCTTGAGTATCTTTTAATTCTGCTTCTACAAGTTTACCCCATTTTACTGTATTTTGATTACCACTTGAGAAATTATCAAGCACAATTGTATCATATCCTTCTTTGTTCAATAATTTATTGATGTGTGAACCAATATATCCTGCTCCACCTGTGATTAAAATCATACTTTTTATTACTCCCATTAATTTATAATTTTTATTAAAATTTAGATTGTACTTATAAATATTTAGAATTAATTATTAATTAAATATTTAATTATGTTTATAATTATATTTATAAAAAATTTTTGCAAATAGAATTAATTCATGAAAATTTTTAAAAAAAGAGGGGTTTTATGTTAAATTTTAAAAAAAGAAAAAATGATGGTGGTTAATTATATTTTTAAGTAAATTACTTGTGTTTAAAATAATTTACCTAATTTTAATACAGCTTTTGGTGATACTTTAATTAAATTTTTAACAAGCTCTTCTGTGTTTGCTTTTTCAAATTCAATATCTTGGAAAGCATTTGCTACACTGTTTAATTCTTTATCATTTAAACTGAGTAAGTAGTCTTTTACTTTCAAGTATTTTTTCATTTCATCACCGATTGCATCTCTTAAGTTTGTATCATATTCTTTGAGACGTTTTTCACTGTAATCTTTTTCTTCTATTGCTTTTGCAGCTACTTTACCTGCGTGTAAACCACCGGTCATTCCACTGATGATTCCTCCACCAGTTAATGGATTAACTTGTCCTGCTGCATCTCCAACAACTAAAAGATTGTCTGCATATATTTTTTTATGGATTCCTCCAACTGGGTCTCCACCAACATTCATTTCTACAGGTTGTGCTTCTTGTAATGAATCACAGTTTGCGACGAAATCATCTAAATATTCTATTGCAGGTTTTTCTGCTACATTTGGTAATACTGCTAATCCTACGTTTGCTATGTCATCTTCTTTAGGGAAAATCCATACATATCCTCCAGGAGCAACACTTCCAAAGTAGAATTCTATAACATTTCTATCTTTAAGTTTTACATTACACATTTCGTATTGTATACCTGATTCCATATCTTTTGCTTTTGTGCTTGTTTTTAGTCCTGCCCATCTTGCGATATGTGATTCTGGTCCATCTGCTGCTATTAAGATTTTACATTTTATTTCGAATAGTTCACCCATTTTTTCACAGGTAACTATAAATCCATCCCCATCTTTTCTTACACCTTTTGCTTGGGTTTTAATGAAGATTTTTGCTCCTTCTCTTGCTGCATCCATAGCCATGTATTTATCGAATACTTTTCTTTCTAGGATGTATCCTGCTTCTGGAATTTCAATTTTATCATTGGTTAACCATACATCAGTTCCATCTGGAGCTACTAATCTTACTCCATCTAATTCACGTGTTACCCAACTTGGGTTTGGTTCTACTCCAACTCTTTTTAATCCATTTTTAGAGACTCCTTCTGCACATCTTTTTGGAGCACCTATTTCTGCTTTTTTATCCATTAATATTACATCTGCTCCGCCTATTGCTGCATGTTTTGCTGCTGAGGAACCTGCAGGACCTGATCCTACTACTAATACATCAGTTTTAATCATAAGTATCATTATCTCCTAAATATTTTATTGTTTTTCTAAAGCATGTAAAGGACATGTTTTTATACAGATATCACATTTTTCACTACATTCGTCTTCATCAAAAACTAAACTAGTTTCTTTTACTTCAATACAATTTTTAGGACATACTCCGGCACATGCACCGCAATATGAACACCAATCTTTTATTATCATCATAGGGTTCTTTACTCCAGAAATATTTATTCTTTTATTTTAATTAAAAATTTATAATTGTTAAATTAATTAAACCATTTTCTTTTTTTAAAAATTAAATATTTAGTTATGAAAAAAAATTTTATTATGGTTTGTAATTATAAAAGTTATAATATCTTAAATTTAAGTTAATGTAATATATATATTTTTCTAAAAAAAGTATTATTAATTAAATATTAAATTATTTAAAAAAAGGTAAGGGAAGATTTTAAGAATTTTTTTTAAATAATATTTTTAACTCTTAATGATGCAGCTAATGGTTTTATCTTAGCTGGTGTTCCTATAGCTAAATAAAATGGAGGAACACTTCTGGTTACAACTGCACCTGCTGCAACCATAGCACCTTCTCCTATTTCAAGATTACTTAAGAAAGTAGTGTTAGCTCCAATTGAAGCTCCTTTTCTTATTCGTGGCCCTTTTAATTTGTAATCTACTCTTATAGGATACCGATCATTAGTAAAACATGCACATGGCCCTATGAATACATTATCTTCAATTATAGTGTTTCTTGGAATATACACGTTTGATTGAATACTTACATTATTTCCGATTACACATTCTCCTTCTATCACAGTATTTGTACCAATGAGAACATCATTTCCAATGTTAGTTTTTTCACGTATTACTACATTATGACCTGTTTTGAAATCATCCCCAATTATAACATCATTATAAATAATACTATTAGATCGTATAACTATATTTTGCCCAAGGACAGGTTCTTTACTAAATCTTTTATAGTTAACACCTAATTGGATATTATTTCTACTTAATTGCGGATTATCATTAGTAGTATCTTCTTCACCTAATATTCCAAAGAATTTTGCCATTTTATCTTCAATCTCCCCTAAATAAATTAATTTTATTAATTGTAAATTTTGACTTTAAAAAAAATTATTAAATTAATAAAATAAATATCAAAAGATAATAATTTTTTTAATATGATAATGATATATAATTACAAAGTATTTAAAAATTTTGTAAAAAAGTTTAATATGATTATAAAATTAAGTTTATTATAAGTCTTAAATTAACTGAGGGAAAAATTTTGAAAGTTACTAAGGAATATATTTTAGATAAAATCTACGAAATTCGAAAAGATATTGGTCATGACCCTATAATTATTAATATTCATGATATTATTTATAATAAAGAAGAAGATGAATTATGGATTATTACTACTGATAGACCTGATAAATCTGCTGTGATTGGTAAAGGTGGATGGGTAGTAGGTAAATTACGTGAAGATTTGAGTATTAATAGTATTCATGTAGAAAGTTATAGTGATTTTTTAACTAAAAAGTATAGGTTAAATTTATCTTTAAAAACATTGAAAATGTTTCGTGAAGATTATCCTAAATTAAATAGTTCATTAGTTAATTTAAGTAAATTAATTATGGATAAATTAAATAATCTTTATAGTTTTGATTTAGAAAAATATTTTAATGAACATGATTTTGTAGAAAGTGATGAACATTTAGCTGTTGTTGCTTTATCTGGTGGTGCTGATAGTTGTTTTTCTCTTGTTTTAGCTAAGATGTTGGGTTTTAATCCTATTGCTGTTAGTGTTGATCCTGGTACAATTGTATTACCTAAACAGTTTAAAGAAAATATTGAAAAGATTACAAACGATTTAAGTGTCCCTCAAGTTTATATTCCTGTAGATTATAGTGAAATTATTCAAGAAAGTTTTAATGGTCGTTTTCATCCCTGTGGTAAATGTTCTGATGTTATTGAAAATGAAGTTTTAAAATATTCTATTAAGAAAAATATTCCTTTAATTATTTTTGGTGATATGTTATCTACTGGTAGTCAATGCATTACAAAACAGTATAGTGATAATAATGAAATTTTGAGATTGAATTTGCCAGCTTGCATATCTTCAACTAAAATGGAGCATAAGAAATTGAATAAAAATTATAGTCTTAAAAATATGGAAGGATTTGGTTGTCCACTCTTACATGAAGTTCATAAAAAATATCCTTTTATGAAAAAATATAGTATTCAAAGAATTTTACGTGAAACACGATCTGGAGTTTTAGAACCCGGTGAAGCTTTAAAGTTAATTTGGAGTTTTTATAAAATATGAAAAAATAGTTTTAATAATGTATAAAATAAATTAATAAATAATTACTAATTTAAAAAAATTTTTTATATAGAAGTTGAGTAAAATTGAAAAAGAAAATATGTCCAAGATGTGGATCTGATAATGTTAAATGGATAATTCCTCAAGTTTGGTCTAGATGGTTATGTTATAATTGTGATTATACTGGACCTGTTATAGAAGCAGATGATAAATTACAAAAAGAAATACAAGAAAATTGGGCTTTAAATAAGGAAAAAATCTTAAGTGAAGAAAAAGAACGTTTCGAGGAAACATTTGATGATGAAAGTGAATTTGATAAAAAATTAGATGATGATTTAACTGATGAAGAAATGGAAAAAAAGTTAGATCAATTATTTGAGGAAAATAAATAAAAAAGGATCATTTTTTTAATAAAAATGCCTTTTTTTAATAATTCCCTATTTTTTAGAATTAGACAGAAATTTTATTATCAAGTAATGAATCCTCTGAATTTTCAAGGATTTTTCCATCTAAAACTTCAATAACACGGTCTGCTAGTTTTGCTACATTCATATCATGAGTAACAAGGATTATAGTAACATTTTTTTGTTTATTTAATAAAGTTAATTTTTCAAGAATCTTATTACTAGTTTTAGAATCTAAGGATCCTGTAGGTTCATCTGCCAATACGATTGAAGGATCATTTGCAAGAGATCTTGCAATAGCCACTCTTTGACGTTCCCCACCAGATAATTGATTAGGTTTCATTTTAGCTTTATTTTTTATTCCTACATCTTCCAATAAACTTAATGCTTTAGTTCTTTGATCTTTACTAGAAATTTTTTGTGTATACATAGGTATTTCAACATTTTCCACAACTGATAGATTAGGTATAAGATTATGTAATTGGAAAATGAATCCTATTTGTTCTGCACGGAATTCATTTAATTTTTTACTTTTTTCTAGATTTATATTCCCCACACGTATTGAACCACTATCCTGGATATCTAATGCTCCTAACATATGTAAAAGTGTTGATTTTCCACTACCAGAGGGTCCTATGATTGAAACAAATTCTCCTTCTTTTATGTTGAAACTTATATCATTTAATGCTTTTACTTGTCCATTTTCATAAGTTTTCACTAAGTTTTTTACTTCTACAATATTTTCACTCATAATAATTTTCCCTCCTTTTTTTATTCATATCTTAAAGCTTCTGTTGGTTGTAATTTAGTTGCTTTAATTGCAGGATATAATCCTCCTAAGAGCCCTACTATTATTGCAACTGCAAATGCTTCTGATATAGTAGTTATAGTAAATATTGGTGTTAATCCATTCATTATTCCCATGGCAGTTATTAGTTCTACACCTATTACTCCCATAATAGTTCCTACTATAGCAGATATTACGGTTATAACTACAGATTCTCCCATTATCATTAGTAATATTTTTTTACTACTCCATCCAACAGCTTTTAGTACACCTATTTCTCTGGTTCTTTCCATTACACTCATTAGCATGGTATTGATTATTCCTAATCCTCCAATAATTATTGCAAGTAAACTTATTGCCCATGATGCACTGTTTAACATATCTATTACACTTTGCATTGATGAAATATCTGATACTGAACTTATAGTAGTTACATTATCACTATATAAGTTATCTATTCTTTGTGTAACTTGATCGACATCTGCTCCTTTATCTACTTTAACATATATCATGGAAACATTTCCTTTTGCATCATCTATGTTTTGTGCATTTTCTAGGCTGGTGTATACTCCTTGATCTTGGTTACTATCTCCAGTTTCATATGTTCCAACAATATGGTATGTTTTATCTTTAAGAGTTAAATTGTCACCTACTGTTTTGTTTAATTGTTCAGCTGATAGTTTTCCCATTATCATTTCTGAAGTATTTTTATGGTATGATGTTCCATTGGTTATAGTTAATTCTGCAAATTTTGATTGACTTGGATCTAATCCTATAACAACTAGGTAACCATTTAATCCTTGAGGTTGTACCATTGTACTATATATACCTACTGAAGAATTTACTCCTGTTACATTTAATATTTTCCCAACCCATGATTGGTTTAATGGTGTGGCTCCAAATGAGGCCATATTTTGTTGTGACATTCCTGAGTCTGTATTGTTTTCATTTCCTGCAACTGTAAAGTCTGATCCTCCAGCATGTAATGTATCGTCAACACCTGATACCATTCCTTCAGTCATTGCCCCCAGTGCTACAATTGTTGCTATTCCTATCCCAATTCCTATTATTGCAAGGATTGCTCGGGATTTACTTCTAAATGGGTTTTTAAGTATTAATTTTAAAAATGACATTATTTTTTAATCCTTTAGTTTATTTAATTAAAAGAAAATAGTTCAAAATTGAACTATCATATGTTAGTATATTTTTGTTATAATATATAAAAATTAGGGCGAAAAAAATATAAAATGTAAAAATAGTAAAAAATTTTAATCTTTTAAAGATTTTTTTAAAGAAATTTCAGTATTAACAAAAGAAATCATATTATTTCTAGCTAGCTCAACCATTTCAGGAGAAGGACCACCAGGAACATTTCTCATCTTAACATTTTCTAGTGGATTAAGAGCAGTATGAACCAAATCATCACCTAAATTAAGTTTATTAAAACCTAATTCAACAGCAACATTATCAACATAATCAGAAGTAATATCTTCAGCATTTAAACCATTACTAATAGCTTCATTAACTATCCGACCAACAATTTTATGTGCAGTACGGAAAGGAATTTTACGTTCACGGACCATAATATCTGCAAGATCAGTAGCAGTAGCAAAATTCTTACTAGCTAAATCTAAACATCTATCTGTATTAAATTTAACAGACAATAACATATGTTTAACTATTTCCAAAGTATCATAACTGTTTTGAATAGCATTCCAAAGATGAGGAGTGAGTTCTTGTAAATCTCTATTGTAAGTATAAGGTAAAGCTTTAAGCATAGTTAAAATTGTTACTAATTCCCCATTAGCAATTGTAGCTTTACTTCTTGCAACTTCTGCAACATCAGGATTTTTCTTCTGAGGCATAATACTACTTGTACTACAATATTCATCTGCCATTGTAATAACTCCAAATTCATAAGTACTCCAAAGAACTAACTCTTCACAAATTTTAGATAATGTAGTGCATAATTGAGTTAAATCAAATACAGTCTCAGCAATAAAATCTCGTGCAGCAACTCCATCCATACTATTTTCCATATATGAATCAAAACCTAAAAGTTGAGTTGTTAATTCTCGATTAATTGGAAAACTTGTAGTAGTCATAGCAGCTGAGCCTAATGGATTTATATTAACTCTTTTATAAGTATCATCTAAACGTTGATAATCTCTTTTTAAACTTTGAGCATAAGCCATTAAATGATGTGCTACAGTAATAGGTTGAGCATGTTGTAAGTGAGTGAAACCTATGAAAACAGATTCTTTATATTCTCCAGCAAGATCAACTATACCAGTAATGAAATCTAAAATATCATATTGCATTTCTCTTATTTTTTCACGTAAAACAAGACGAATATCAGTTGCTACTTGATCATTTCTAGATTTAGCAGTGTGCATGAAACCTGCTTCTGGACCTATTTTATTGGTTACATAATTTTCAACAGCCATATGCACATCTTCTACAGATGGATCAAATTCTAATACATCATATCCTTCATCTTTAAGTGAAATTAATGCATCAATAATATGATCAGCTATTTCAGAATCTATTATGTTCTCTTGTTTTAACATTAATGTATGTGCCATGTTACATTTTACATCGGCATTGAAAATGATTTTATCAAATTCAAGAGATGAAGTGTATTCAGCTGCTTCATCTGTCATCTCTTTTTCTAATCTTCCACTTCTAAGTTTCATGACTTCACCTTAAAAAAAATTTTATATTAATTAGTTTATATAATTTTCTAATATTAAAATGTAGAAAAAATAGTATTAAGTATGTAAATATTTGAATTTAAAAAAAATGAGTATATTTATTTTGTATTTAAAAAAAAATAGATGGTTAAGTAATAAAAAATATTATAATTTTTTATAAACTTAATCTTTATTTTTCATTTCAGTGTATCCACATTTACCACATGCGTATCTGTCACCGTGGTCTGCCATAAATACTCCATTTCCACAACGTGGGCAGATTGGATTTTTACGTTCTATTTTATCGCCATCGACTTTGTAAAGACTACTTACTTTCATGTTAATTTTCTCCCTTAAATTTATTTTATTAAAATATTATACTAATTTTATTCTTCTGCTTCTTCAGATTCTTCTGGAGCTTCTGGTTCAGTATTTTTTTCAATAACACTAGTGGTTTCAACTTTCTTTAAAGCTGCTTCATTATCGTATACTTTTGCATATCCTACTGCAATAGGTTCACCATAGGAGGGTTTAATACTATCTATTACAATTAAATCTTTTTTAGTATCTAAAAGTGCAATAAGTTTACTTTTTACAGTCATTGTGTTAGGAGTAGCTTCTCCTTCATAATCAATTTCAAATTTAACTTCAGTTCTTTCTAAAACTTTGTTTTCTTTTTTTTCTATGATAGTGTATTCCATTATTAAACCTCATTATATATTTATTTTTTATATTTAGATTATCCAATTATTATTTTTTTGGGGTTTTATTTATTTAATAAAAAGCATATTAATGTGTACTATAGGACATTAATTCTTTTGCTTTAGATTTAACATCTGAAGCTTTTACATAAACTAAACCTTCATTTGGTTGTCCATATAATATTATAGTATCTTCAGGTGCAATTAAGATGCAAGGAAGAACTGCAAGATCTTCTTCCCCTTTAACTACAATTTGACGTTTGATTCCATCAGCATTTATAGCTTTAATAGCAGATTCTATGGTTTCCCATAGATCATCGGTAATTGTTCCTGCGGGATTATTTGCTTCAAGTATGTTATTTTGTATTAAATCATGAGAATGATCTTTTCTTTGTATACGATTATCAATTATTCCAAGATGGGGTGTTAAATCGTTATCTTTTAAATTTTTAGTAGTTTGATCTCCTACTGAGATTAAAAAATCTGCTTTTTTTATATCAGGAATTGCATCCTCAAAATTAGGATATAATTTTCCAAGTGGTTTTTTGAATTCTGATATCATATTATTATTTAATACAAACAAGATTTTAACCTCTAATTATGTTTTAATTTAATATTTATATTTAAAAAGAATAATTTAGAAAAATATATTCTTTTATTAATTTGACAAAATTATTTATGAAAAGTTTTAATTAATTATCTGACTCTTAGTGCATATTCGCCTTTAAGAGTTATATTTAATTCTTTAGCAACATCAGAATTATCAGGATCAGTTATGATTACTAATCCACTCCAATTTGAGCTTGTAGGATTTTTACAAACAGGACATCTTTCTTTGGAAGTTAACATTTTACAAGAGGTACATGCTTTTTCACTCATTTTTTAGCCTTCTTACCTTTTTTATTCTTGTTTTTTTCTTCTTCAATCCATTCAAATCTACCTAAACCAGTTTGTCTCATGGTTAATCCTATACGGGTATCATTAACAGATTTTCCTTTTAAACTAAGAGCAACTATTCTAGCTCTTACACGATTAGTTTCTTCTAAAGATTTATTAGATTCTTTACCAAGAAGTGCTCCTCTTTTGAAATCATAATTAATATAATCATCAGTTACTTGAGAAACATGAACAAGACCATCCATTGGTCCAATTCTTACAAATGCTCCAAATTCTGCTATTTCTATTACTTCACCTTCAACAATTTCTTGTTGTTCTGGTTTGTAAAAGATAGCATTGAATGTTACATGATGGTAAGCTGCTCCATCACCCATTATGAGTACACCATCATCGATTTCATCGATACTTGTTACTGCTACCATTAAACCTAATTTTTTATCTAAAACACCATTATATTCATCGTTTAATGTTTGAATAGCAACATCATCAAGAGGGTCTTCAAATTTATAAGGTGGGATTCTTACTGTGTCTTGAATTTTACTCATATAATACAAATTTATCCCTTCTTTTCTCTTTTATTATTTATAATTTCTCTGTTTTAGTATTTTTCTTTATACATATCGATAGAACGTACTAATTCTGTTTTTGCAGCATCAATATCTTCCCAATCTAAAACATCTACTTTTTTACCTTGTAAATTTTTATATACACTGAAGAAATGTTGTACTTCTTTTTTAAATGCTTCAGGCACATCATCAATATTTTGTATTTCTGCAAATCTTGGATCATCTACAGGTACTGCAAGTATTTTATAATCTTTTTCTCCAGTATCAATCATACCCATTATACCTACAGGTCTTACTTTTAATAAGCATCCTGGGAATGTTGGTTGTTGCATCATTACTAATACATCCATTGGATCGCCATCATCATAAGTTGTTTGTGGTATGAAACCATAATCTGCTGGGTAATGTACGGGAGAATATAATACTCTATCTAATTCAAATGCTTCAGCTTCTTTATTATATTCATATTTGTTACGAGAGCCTTTAGGAACTTCAATTATTGCATTGAATTCGTCTGGTATGTTTTCTCCTGGTTTTAAATCTTTCCATAAATTCATTTTTTTGCCACCATTATCTTTTTTGTCAATAAATATTTTATTTAATATTAGTATGAAATATTTTATTTAAATATAACCATCTACTGCTACATATCTTTTTTGTCTTAAGTAAACGATCGTTCTTCCTTGATTTTTAGCCCTTTGTTTTAATTCTTTATCGTTTGTGGCTAAAACTTTACTTACTCTAATCAAAGCATCGTCTACAGTTTCTTTTTCTTGTAATGATATGTTTTTTATTTTTATTTTAGATGATTGTGCATATTTTAAAGCTAATCCTGCTTCTACCCTAGTTTTGCCTTTTTGATTTCTTTTTAAACCTTTTAATTCATTGATAACGAATTGAGGGGTTGTTAATTTATAAGAGGGAAAGGCTTTTTCAAGTTCATCAATTATATCTATATTGAACTGAAAGGGAATCATGAAAAATTCGTATCTAATATTATTTCTTTTTGATTTTCCATGATATTTAATACCTCTTATATTTATATATTGTATTAAAAATTTTTTTATTGGATAATACCGAAACCTATTAATCTCCAACGTGCTCCAACTCTACGACTTAGTGCTAATCTGTCACCACTATCTGCACATACAGGGAGTTTTAAGTTTACGTGGAAATCATCACCGGAAACTTCATCTACTACTCCAATTGTAGTAGTTGTTCCACAATTTATCATTAATGGTTCATGTAATTTAATTGGGGAAACTTCTCTTTCTTCTTTAGTACCAACTACACGATCTAATAAGTTTGCTTTCAAATTGAAGTTATGTAATACATCTGGTAAGGAACCTTCTTTACCTGCAACAGAACCGGATAAAGTATCAGCTTTTGTTAATGATGGATCAAGTTTTGTAGCTACTCCTATTAATCCTCCAGGACCTACTTCTTCAACATGTTGTCCACCTACTTCTAAACCAACAATTTCACTTTTAAGATTAATCCATTTAGAATGTTTACCTTCACCGATATTGATTCCTGGGCGGATTTCAATAGTGTCTCCAACTTTAAGTTTTCCTTGAATGAGACTTCCACCTATAACTCCTCCACGAAGTTTTTTAGGAGGTGAACCTGGTTTGTTTATATCAAATGATCTTGCTACATACATACGTGCAGGTTTTTCAATATCATGTTCTGGAGTTTTTATAACTTCACCCATAGCTTCAATTAATATATCCATATTTGCTCCTTGTTGAGCTGAAACTGGGATGATTGGTGCGTTTTCTGCACAGGTACCTTTTACAAATTCTTGTATTTCTTTATAACTTTCAATTGCTCTCTTTTTTGGGACAATGTCTATCTTGTTTTGAACAACAACTACATCTTTTACTCCAATTACATCTAGAGCCATTAAGTGTTCTTTTGTTTGTGGTTGAGGACATTTTTCATTTGCAGCGATTACTAATACTGCACCATCCATTATAGCTGCACCAGATAACATGGTAGCCATAAGAGTTTCGTGTCCTGGAGCATCAACAAAAGATACTTGTCTTAAAAGTTCAGTTTCACTTCCACAATGCTCACAAGTTTTTTTAGTAGTATAACATAAAGGCTCGTCACATTTTGGACATTTTCTAAATTCTATATCTGCATATCCTAATCGGATAGATATTCCTCTTTTAGTTTCTTCACTATGAGTGTCTGTCCATACTCCAGATAATGCTTTGGTAAGAGTTGTTTTACCATGGTCGACATGACCCACTAAGCCTATGTTTACATCAGATTGTACTGTCACAGATTACACCTGCTAATTATTTTTTTTATTTAATTTTTTTATTTCGTATATAAGTGATAAAAAAAGGAATTGTTTTAAAAAAAACTATTACCCTCTTTTTTTATAATCGTTAAAATTCTATTTATATATTTATTATTTTTTAAATTTATATTATTGTATAAATTATAATTATTATATTTAATTTAAATTCTTTTTAAGAGTTTTCATTAAATAAAATTAAAAATTTAATTGAAAAATAGTTAAAAAAATATTATAACTATTCTTCAGCTTCTTCTTCAGGATTTAAGATTTCAGCTAATGATTTGCTACCATTTTTAGTAACAATAGTGTTAATTTGAACTATATCATCAGATATGACGTTTCCTCTTAAAGTTTTTCGTCTTTTAACACCATTATTTTTTGGATTGTAACCTACTCCATTAGATAAGAGACTTCTAACTCTTCTTGGTCCAGAAATATCACGTCTCATAGGGAAACCGTTTTTATCACTACCACCAGTGAGTTTAAGAGTGTATCCTTCTAATCCTATGACATTACCATCGAATTCTTCACCAAGGGATAAGCCTACAATTTGTTTAGCATCTTCAGCTTCAACTTGATAAGTTTCTGCTTTATCTGAAACAACTATTTTGAATGCCAAATAAATTCCTCCATTATTTTTTTTAATTTTTAAAATGTTTAATAATTTTAGTAAAATGATTTTTCTAATATAAAATTAGAAAAATTATTGTTAAATTTATTCAAATAAACCGAATTTACCCCATTCAGGATCATCTTTACGTTTAATACGTACAAATTCTTCTAAACAAGCTAATTCATCATCATTTAATTTATCCTTGAATTTTCTTTCAATAACTTTAAAATGTTTTTCAGGAATATCCACGTATAAGCTATCTCCCTCTTCAAAGTCTTTACCTGCAATAGCATCATTAATTGCCATTGCAACTTGTTGACCACGACTCATACTTGGTAAAGTTTCACCTTTATCTTCCATACTAGTTATTGAACCTACTTTATTACCATTTTCATCCATTAAAATATAACCGGGTTTTACAGTACCATTTAAAACTTCAATACCGCAAATAGCAGGTTTTGATTGTCTGAAAATAAGTTTAGGAAGAATCATAATTTTAGCTGGTTTTATTAAAGAATCAAGTAAATGTTTTTTAACAGCACTCTTTCTTTCTTCTAACCAATCATGATGATCTTCAGTTAATTTATAAATTACATTACCTTGGAATAATTTAAGAGATGTTTCTTCAAGTTCTCTTCTTGCTTTTGGATGAACATCAACATTAAAAGCAATAATTACCCCATGATCAGGATCTTCTTTTTGTGAGATAGATGCTTTAATAACATCCTTTTTATTAACATCTCCAATATCTGCAGATCTAATTGGAATTTTTTCTTGATTAAGTATATTAACAACTGCTTCAAGTGAACCTAAAGTATCTGCTTTAACTAAAACACCATTTTCTTCAGTGTCTATAGTGATATCTTCAATTTCTTTTAGGATTTCTTTTTTAACATCTTCTTCATCATTAATAACACGTAAAGGTGAACCAGACACTACATCTTCTAAGTTAGGTGCTGCTATTTTAACTCCTGCTGCAGCGACAATTTCATCAACTTTTTGGAATCTTTTCTTAGAATCTCGCATTTCTTCTAAAGGATTTGGTTTAAGTATAGATCTAACATTAGTTGTTAATATCTCATTTTTAAGCATTAAAACTATTTCATCATTAGTTCTTAAAACCCCATCATAAATGATAGTGTCAATTGTCATTCCTAATCCTGTTTCTTCTTTAACTTCAAGAACTGTACCTTTAGCAGGTGCATTTTCATGTATTTCTAACTGTTGTGTTAAATATTCTTGAGCTAAACCTAAAAGCATTGCATTTAATTCTATTATTCCTTCACCAGTGCTTGCACTAACTGGAATTATTGATATTTGACTTGCATAGGAGCTTATTCTATCAAATCTTTCTGATTGAAAACCTAATTTATGTAGTTCTCCAACAAGTTCATACAGTTTTTGATTAAGATCTTGTTGCACACTAGGTGCTTGTTCTTGAAATGATTGTGTGAATGAATTTCCCGGATGGGATTCCCAACCAAATATTTTATCAATTTTATTAGCTGCAACGACAAAAGGGGTTTTATACATTTTAAGGATATTTATTGCTTCAATAGTTTGAGGTTTAAAACCTTCATTTATATCCACTATAAGTATTGCTAAATCTGCTAAAGCTCCTCCACGTTTTCTTAGTGATGTGAATGCTGCATGTCCTGGAGTGTCTATGAAAAATAAACCTGGAATTGTATCTTTAATAGAGAGTTTTGATATGAAGTTTCCACAAATATCTTTAATAGTACTTATAGGAATTTCTGTTGCTCCTATATGCTGTGTAATTCCACCAGCTTCTCTATCAGCCACAGTACTTCCTCTGATATAGTCTAGTAGTGTGGTTTTACCATGATCTACATGACCTAATACAGATATGATTGGTGATCTTATCTTCATTTTTACTCCACTCCTCTTTAATGTTATTTTTTTAATAGTTTCCTCATCAAAAAAAAAGTCTTTTCTTTTTTTCCGTAAAATTTTTTTTTATTCTCTAAAAAATTAATTAATATGATTTATTAAATTTTTTTGAGTTTTTAATGATGTATGGGTTTGTATAATTAAAATATTAGATTATAACTCTTCATAAATCCAAGTGTTATCTACCATATCATAATCTACTATTTCATCTTCATTAAAGAATAAACCAATTTCTCTTTCAGCAGATTCCGGTGCATCTGAAGCGTGGATTATGTTTCTTCCAGTTTGGATTCCATAATCTCCTCTGATGGTTCCGAGTTCTGCTTCTTGAGGATTAGTTGCGCCAACCATTTTTCTGATTAAGCTTATTGCATCGTCTCCTTCAATGACCATTGCAAGTACAGGGCCACTAATGATGTAATCTACTAAATCATTAAAGAATGGTTTTTCACTGTGTTCTCCATAATGTTCTTTAGCTAAGTCTTCACTTATAGTCATTAGTTTTATTGCTTTTAATTGGAGACCTTTTTCTTCAAATCTTGTTAATATTTTACCCATTAAGCGTCTTGCGACTGCATCAGGCTTCATCATTACAAAGCTTTTTTCCATCATTCTTTAACCCATTTAACTTTTCTTGGAACTCTTCCAAGTTGTATCATATTTTTTTCACATTTACTACTACAAAAGAAATAGATGCTTCCATCTTTTTTAACGTACATTTTTCCAGTACCTTCTTCTATTTCTTTGTTACAGAATGAACAAGTTCTCATGTTCTTACACCTTCTAAATATATTATAGATTAAGCAGTTAATATTTTGAACCTTAAAATTAAATAAATTTTATTTAAATTTATGGGGTTCTAATTTCTTTAGCTTCTCTAATTGTGTCGAGTAACATCAAAACATCTCCCTTACGTACAGGGCCCATGATGTTTCTTGTTAAAATTCTTCCTTTGTCTCTTCCATCGAGAATTCTGCATTTTACTTGCATGATTTCTCCAGTCATACCAGTTCTGTGTAAAACTTCTATGACTTCTGCTGGAACTCCTTCGTCATTCATTTTTTTATCCTCCTGTTTATATTATACTGGAAAACAGAGAATGTGATTATTCTTTGAGTTCAGCGACTTTTTCAACAATTTCGTTTACTAAATCTTCTGCTTCACCTGCATCTACGATACAAGCTGATGCGGTTCCAACGCTTAATCCTGCAGCTCCACCGACTTTTTCTTTAGTTGGTAAGTATGCGTAAGGAATTTCGTTTTCTTCTGCGAGTACTGGTAAATGTGCTACAATTTCAGCAGGATCTACATCTTCAGCGATAACGACAAGTTTTGCGTCACCTCTTTCAATAAATTTAGTTACTTCGTTAGTTCCTTTTGCTACCTTTCCGGTATTTTTTGCTGATTCTAAAGCTTCTTCGGTTTTTTGAGCTATTTCTTCTGGGGTGTCAAATTTTACATAAATGTTTGCCATATTAATTTACCTCCTTTTTCATCTGGCGTGAATTTTTTGCCATCCATCGGCAAATTATTATAACTGCACAGTTTTAAAATAAGTATTTTTTCTGTGGTTATAATAATCAAAACAGTGACTTTTTTAATATTTTATTAAATTGTCACAAATATTTAGTTTTAATCTATAACTCATGAAATTATATTCATATCACTAAATAATATAAACCATTAATTTATTTTTTTGTTTATATATTTTCAATGAATATTATTAGTAAAAATTAGCTAATAATATATTTTCTAAAATTTAGGATTTATGAAATAAATTCTAGAGAACTAGACAATATTAAATTTAGTTGTTATACCTTATATACTTAACTCTTTAAGGATTATAAAATATTTAAAAAAAGAGTGAATAAATTTTTTAATAATCCTTATATTAAGTATTATATAGGATTATTTAAATTTTTTCATTAAATTTTGAAATTATGAACTTTCTGGGGATTGAACTCTTCCAGGAAATTCAAAATTAAAGAAGTATTCTGCTAATTTAATGCTTAAAGGCATTACTAATGCAGTTACTAATAAGTATGCAACAACCCATCTAAACGGCCATCCAAAAATTAGTATACTTAATGACATTCCACCAAATACATAAGCTAATATAAAAGGCATTATAAATGATTCACATAAACTTATGAAGAAAGCCACAGGATTCCATAACTTACCATGTGGAGGGAATGTGAAAAAGTGTTGCGCAAGTCTTAAACTTACAGGAATAACTACTAAGTTAACTGTAAAATAAGCTATTATCCATCTGATTACCCATTGGCTGAAAAGTGTATATAAACTCATATTACCAAAAGGGACTGCTACTATAAGAGGCATTAAAAGTGACATAAATAAACTTATGAAAAATGCCATAGGGTTCCATATTCTATTTTTTATACTCATAACATATATTTTCCAATTATTATCTGTATTATCTTACAGCATTATTACCTAAATATGATAAAAATTAATAATGATTAAATTAAAATTAAAAGAAATTATTTTAAATAAAATATTAAATTTTTATTATAAAAAATTAGGGTAATGATCTATTATTTATTAGAAATTAAAATAAATCTAAATGATATACATAATTAATTATGTTTTCAGATATTATATACTTTATGGTTATATGATGAAAAAGAGAGAGTATAAATTTGATTAAAAATTTTTATTAAAAAAAGAATATTAAAGATTTTAAAGTAAAAGTTGGAAGGAAAAATGAAAATATAATTAAATCTTCATTAATCCTAAATATTAAATAAACTTAGCAAGTTTTAGTTGCTAATTTAATATCTTCAGCTTTTACAGTTTTTCTACCAGCGTGGCGAGCATATCCAACAGCTTTTTGAGAGATACCTTCTCCACATTCTTCGATTACTTCAGCTAATGCAATTTTTGCATCATCAGATACTCTTTCAGCACCAGCTTTTTTTAAAATTCTGCCTATTGGGGCAATTGGTAATTCACTCATATTTTTCACCTCATTTTTAGTAATAAATATAATAATTTCTTATATATAAATATATCGAAAAAATAGGGCTTAAGAGTAAATATTCTAGCTAAAAAATATTTAAAATTATTATAAAGATACAATTAATTAAAAAAAATAGAAAAAATAAAGGAAAATAGAAAATTACTTATTAAGTAAAAGTTCTTTAATTTTATTTAAATCTGCACTAACTTCCTTAGGTTTAGTACAAGCATTAATAGCAGTATTAGGATCTTTAAGTAAATGTCCAGTGACAATACATACTACTTTTTCACCTTTATCAATTTCACCTTCATTAACTAAACGTTTAACCCCAGCAATACTTGCAGCACTAGCAGGTTCAACACCAACCCCTTCTTTACGTGCCAGTTCTAATTGAGCTGCTAAAATTTCATCATCAGAAACAGTTTGAGCAAATCCATTACTATCATATATTGCATGTAAAGCTTTAATACTACTTACAGGTGCACCAATACGTATAGCAGTAGCAACAGTTTCAGGATTTTCAACTGGAGTCATTTTCATAGTATGTTGATTGAAAGCATTAACTATTGGACATGCTCCTTCTGCTTGGATTCCTGTCATCATAGGTAAATCATCAATAAAACCAGCTTCATGGAATTCTGATACACCTTTCCATATAGCTGAAATATTACCTGCATTACCAACAGGTAAAACAATACGATCAGGAGATTCCCAACCAAGATGATCTACAACTTCATAACCTATAGTTTTTTGTCCTTCTAATCTGTATGGGTTAATACTATTTAATAAGTATAAATATTTTTCTTCAGCTAATTGTGTCATAGCTTTTAATGCTTCATCAAAGTTTCCATCTATACTTACTACTTCTGCACCATGGAACATTGCTTGAGCTAATTTACCAAGAGCAACTTTACCTGAAGGTAAGAATACAATACAACGTTTTCCAGCACGAGCAGCATAAGCTGAAAGAGATGCTGAGGTATTACCAGTACTTGCACATCCAACAGTATCAACACCAAGTTCCATTGCTTTAGTCATACCGAGAGTCATTCCACGATCTTTAAAACTTCCAGTAGGATTAGAACCTTCAACTTTAACATATAAATCTATACCTAATTCTTCACCTAAAGTAGGGCATGAGACAAAAGGTGTTCCCCCTTCATCAAGAGAAACTTTTTTATCAGCATCAACAGGTAAAAATTCTTTATATTTCCATAAATTATCTCTTCTACCTTCAAATGTTTCTTTTGGAATATCATAATCTTCTGTTACAACTTCTAAGATTGAACCACATTTTTTACAATTGTAGATGATTTCATCATCATCATATTCTTCTCCACAGGATACACATCTTATCATTTTTTATCACTTTCAAAATATTTTTTTTGTAAGATTTTATTAAATAAAATTAATAATACTTCATTTGTTATTTCATTTTTTCATAATATAAAAAACTATTCAAAATTTAAAAAAAATTTTTTATTATGATATTTTTAAGCTTAAAGATTTAATAAAAGTTGAAAATAAGTATTTGAAATTAAAAGAAAAATAAAAAAATAAATTATTAGAGATTTATTTTTTATACAGATCCAAAGAAATATTTAAAAATTGTGAAAGCTAAAGGTTTAGTGATATTAGCTTCAACAAATGCTGCAATCATTAAAAGCACTACTGCAACAATAAGTAAAATTATAGATTGTTTAAGCATTTTACCATTTTTTCTCCAAGACATTTTAAGTGTTTCTTTTAATGTAATTTTATCTTGGTTGTATACTGGATCAAATATTTCAGTATAAGTATAATCTGGAGATATTAAATTAATTAAGAATTTTATAATAAATGCTAACATTACAAATCCACCAGAACTTGCTATAACTAATGCAGGAATTTCAAATATTCCATGAGGGAGTATAAGTAATAAATATAATATTATTTGGTTATGTGCATTGTATATTGCAGCATAAAATCCTATTAGTAATGCATTTACAATTATAGCTAATATTCCAAATACACCCATTAGTAATGATCCCACATATATTGTTAATGTAGCTATTACATTATTGTAGTATAAACTATGAGTAGTTAATGTTACTTGTCCTGAACTAATTCTTTGTTGGAAAGTTTGAACTACTGGATTCATCAATGTTTGTAAGTTTGCTGCAAAGAAAAACCCTATAAGTGCTGTGATTATAAATATTGCAGCTATTATTAAAATTATATATTTATTTTCAGTGAATGCCGCTTTTACTTCTCTTCCAATTATTTTTAGATAATTTTTTATATTTGTCATTATATTAAAAACCTTTATTATTTTTAGAATAGTGTTTTAGCTATTTCTTTTGCTTCTGGTTGTTTTTCATGTAAGTCTTCAAAGAATTCTTTCATTAATTGACTGGTTCTTGCTTTACAAGCTCCACAAAGTAATGTTCCATTTTTACAATCTTCATGGATTTTATTTAATTCCTTATCAGAATCAATGAGGTGGTATACTAACATTTCATAAATTACACATTCATCTGGTTTTCCACCTAATTCTTTTTGTTCTTGTAAACTTTCTCTTCCACCTGTTTTTGCTGTTTTTACTTTCTTTTCAGCCTGTTTTGGTGTATCATTTAAATATATTGCAGTTTTTGGTTTACTACTTGACATTTTTCCACCAGTTAATCCTGTGAGGAATCTGTGGTATGTGCTTGCTGGTGGTTTGAATTTGTATTCTTCATTCATTTTATCCGCAATATCACGTGTTAATCTAATATGAGGGTCTTGATCAACACCTACAGGTACAACGACTTGTTTTGGCCCTCCATTTTCAGGTATTTGTGGGAGTAATATGTCTGCTACTTGTGTTAGTGGTGCATATAAATGTGCTAAATTTGTGGATTGTGTGAATCCATAAATTGCTTTCATTTCATTGAAATTGGATCTTTTACTGATTTTGAATGTTAAATCTTTTAATAAGTTATTTTGTGATTGTAAATAAACATTTATTTTTTCATTAGTTAAGTCCAATCCTAATGCTATATAATTTGTTAAGTATTCGTTTATTGCTATGTCTTTTGCTTTTTCTAAACTTATTCCTCTTGCTGCATATGATTCCATATCTGCAATAGGTAATGATAATGTTGCACCTTTATCCGCATACCATTTTAATTGGTCCACTACCATTTTGTGTCCTATATGCATTTGTCCACTTGGCATCATTCCAGTCACTACTGCAAATTCTTTTTTTTGGTTTGCTAATGGTATTATTTTATCATAGTCTCTGTGTCCGAATATTACTCCTCTTCTCATTAATCTTGAGGGTTCATTTATTTTTCCTATAATATCTTGGAATTTTTTTATTCCGAATTGGTTTACAAGTTTATCATAATCTACTTGTGATGATGCCCATGGGTCTATTAACATGAAAATTTTACCTCCTTTTTTTATGGTCTTGTCCATTCTACATTATAATATGTTATATCGTGGTCTTCGTCTACTACTGCAAGTAATAATTTCTTATTAACACCATGTGCTACTCTTATATAGCTTGCAAAGTCTAATGCGTGTATGTCATAAGATTCATATAATACTTTAACTAAATAGTCAGAATGTCCTGCACCTGGTTGTCTTCCCCGATCGTATAATCTGAATTCAGATCCATATTTAAATCCGGTTTTTATAATATATCCTCTATCTTTTAAATCTTTATATACTATATATTTTCCAAATAAATCTTGGTTTTTAATTAAAGTTAAGATTTGGTCTTGAGTACATTTTTGATTGTTTTTATAAATGTCTATTCTTCCATTTTCCATTAAGTATAATGCTTCTATTAGAGATAATTCTAATTTATCTTCACTTAATTTCCCAAATCCACTTTTTTGATTGAAGCTTATGGCTCTTTTACTTTCATTATCTATTTTTATTGTTACTGTTTTATCAAATAAGTCGGCACGCATATTAAAGTACAACCTTTTTTTATTATTGTTAAAAATTATTTCATTATCATTTTTTTATTATAAGAATTAGTTAAGAAAAAATTTTTTAATTAATTTATTTGTTTATTCTTTTATACTTATAAAAATTTTTAAAGATAAGTGGGTGGTTTTATAATTATTTTTTCTTTAAAAACTTTTAAATGGTTGTTAAATTAAATGGTGAAAATTTTATTTAACTATTATTATTTAGTTTTCTATTTTTATAAAGATATTGTTTGAGATTTCTGGTTTTAATATTTTTTGTTTAGAATTAACCAGGATATTTATGACATTGCTTGTTTCATCTTTTTTATTGAATGAAATTTCTGTTCCTATTGCTATGCCTTGACTTAATATTTTTGTTAATGTTTCTTCATCTCCTCTTATGAATAAAACTGTGCCTTTTTGTTTTGGTAAGAGATCAATTATACTTATAAGATTTTCATTTCTTATTCCTACTTCTGCAATATCTTTTGTGTTTTGCATACATTCTTCACAGTTTTCAAAGTCGAAGTGGCACGGAGGGATTAAATGATTATCTGGACATACATCGGGATATTTTAACATGTGACATAATGCTCTTTCTGCTTCATCTGATAATGCATGTTCCATTGCACATGCTTCTAAGTGAACATTTTCATCTTTTATTTTAAGAATATCTTTTAAGAATCTTTCAAGTATTCTATGTTTGCGTGTAATTTTTTGAGATACTGTTAATCCTTTATCGGTTAATATTGCACCTTTGTATGGTATATATTTAATGTATCCTAATTGTTCTAACTTTTTTAGCATTTGAGTTACACTACCTGGTGCTATATTTAGGTTTTTGGAAATTGTGGTAGTGGATACATGGTTTTTGTTTTTCCCCTCTTTGTATAAAACTTCTAAGTATTCTTCTATATTTTCACTAATATCTTTTGTTGACATTTTATTGATTAATACCCTCTTGAAATTTTTTTAAATAGTAGATATATTATAAAATAAAGTATATAAAAGTTTTGGTTAACCTAAACTTTTAATTAATGTATGAAAATCAAAACAATAAAAAAAATAATATAAAAAAAGGTTTTAAGGAAGAATAATTATTCATTCCTTAAAAATTGCTTAAAATAAATTTTGTGTTTAAAAACTTAATGAACTATAAATACCAGCTAAAGTAAAACTACCAGTATTCCAATTCACAATATTCCCTAAACTATTACGTTTACTGGTAGCATCTGCTACTTTCCAAACACCATCAACATATATTTGTGCCCATACATGACCTGTTACAAGTCCACTACTAAATACACAATTTTTACCATGAACGTATCTAGCAGGAATTCCAGCAGCACGACATAAAGCAATTACAAGGTGTGCATGATCTACACAATTACCTTTACCTGCATTAAGAGTACCAACAGCACCATATTTAGTATTAGCATAAAAACTGTAAGTGATTTCATCACGTACATAATTAAATATTGCAGTAGCCTTAGCAAGAGAAGATGTTAAACCACTAGTTAAACTAGCAGCTAAAGCTTTAATTTGTGCATTATTTACTTCACAATTATTAGTTGCAACAAGATATTTTGAAGTATCAGTACCATCACCTTTCTCATTTAAACCAGATCCAGAATCGCTAGAACTAGAAGATGAGCTTGTAGTAATAATACTAGTATTTACACTAATACTTGTAGGTAAAGTATTAGTACTTGCATAGCTTGTTAAGATATTAGCAAATATGTAAACATAATTATCATAGGATATTTTACCTAAACCATTTGATGAATCAAAGTTAGGTGTGTAACCATTTGCATTTACAAATTCAATTATTCTTGAAGCTAAAGCTAAATATTGAGTACTTGATAATTGACCAGTTAAATTATCACCTGCAGAGTTTGGTGCACTAGATACATCAGCAACTGCAATATTATCAGTTTGCCCTGCACTAATTTTTAGCAATGCAGTCGCCATTAAATATGCAAATCTAGATTCCTCATATTGAACACCATTTAATGTTGTATATAATGGCAATTTACCATTTTTTACAATAAATGCTTGAACTCTTTCAGCAGCACTAATAACATCCGCTATTGAAACATAAACTTTATTAGTTGAATTAGTTGAATTAGAACTTAAAACACCTTTAACAGTTGAAGAATCAAAAGATACAGAGTTAGGTAAACGTGCATTAGTATTAACAAATACTAACATTTTTGAGAAAGCATAAGTATATGATTCAAAACTAATTTGACCAATACTAGAACTTTTATCAAAATTTGGTAAAGCGTTATTAGTATTCACATAAGCAATAATCCGATTAACCAATAAAATAGTGTCAGCTAAAGTTAATGTTCCTGTAGCACTACCTGTTGAATTATTTGGAGAATTAACATCCACAAAATCAACAGCATTATTATTACCACTATTAATATTTAAAATAGCTTGTCCCATTAAATATGATACTTGAGCAATAGTATATTCAACACCATTATAAGTTACAGAACTTGGTAAATAACCAGTACTTAAAACAGATTGACTAACTGTATTTGCAATAGATTTAATATCATTAATACTTAAAGAACCAACAATATCTGAACCATTATCTGTACTATTATCAGAAGTAGCATTTACAAGAACATTAACTCCAACTTTAGTTAAAACTTTTGTAGATCCTACGATTTTTTCTTTACCAGTTACTGCACAATAATCAGAATCACAAATTGCACATGTTAATTCAACTTCAGATACATTTTTAGGATTAATTAATAATGTTCCATATAAATCACAATCTGGACAATAGTTAATGAAAGTTGTATTATAATAAGCATATTTAAATCCAGTATAATTACTTGCACTTGGTCTAGCTATTACGTTAATGTAATAATTATCAGAAATATCAGTAACAACTACACTAGCGGGGAGTGTTTTATGATTATAATAATAAGCCATAACTTTTGTAAATGTATAAACAATTGTATTATATTGAATAACTCCAATGTTTGAGCTTATACCAGGATTAGCAGAATTAGTTGATGACATATAATTACTAATTGAATTTGCTAAACTTAGATAATCAGTTTTATTCATATTAGATAATACACTTGTTCCTTTTGATCCAGATGGACCACTAATAGATATTATGGGAATATTAGCTGTAGAACCATTATTAATTTCTGCAATTGCTGTAGATAAGAAGTATAGGAATTGTGGTGTAGTATATTTAACACCATTAATTCCAACATATTCAGGAATCTGCCCTTCATAATCTTTTTCAATTAAATCTTTAAGTGATGTTGCAGCACTTCCAATTAAATCTATACTTATAGTAGTTTCATTATTATTCACAATGGATTCATAGTTTGTAAAATTTATTATATTTGTTAAACCATAACGGAATACAGAAACTCCACATGCTCCACCATCATATGCTGCTTGAACATCATTTGCAAGTTCAGTTGCACTGAGTAATGTAACATCATTATCAGATTTATATCCTTGTAATGCTGCCCAAACTAATGCCCCTGCACCATTTTGAACATACCATTTAGTAGTACTTGTTATCCAAGTACTAGTTTTACCATAGTTTCCTTTGTATAACATTGGCATTAATACATCTAAGTATTGTCCTAGTTGAGATACATCTTGACCATAATAATATGCTCCAGAAGTAGTTTCTGGCATGATAGTTCCTGCAACAATTAGGTTACTGTTTACAGTTTTAATAGCTTTTGTTAATTCTGATACAAATGTATTAATAGCTGCAGTAGAACCATTATATTGGTAAGCATTACCCTCATAACGAATATAATCTAATAATACTCCTTTAATTCCAGATGTGGATGCGTAAGTGATTGCATCATTAACTTTAGAATCAAGTAATGTAGTATTTATAGCACCAGTTGAAGATATAACTGGATTATAAAATGATCCATTTTCATGTAATATTTGCATCCAAATATAAACATCTATCCCTTTAGAACTTGCTGTTGAAATCCAAGATTCAATAGCACTTTTAGTATATAATGAAAATGCACCATAACTAAGAAATATAGCGTTAACTCCATTGTTTTTTAAATTATCTAAATCAACAGAGTACATATTCTTACCAAATAGCCATAAAGCATTACCTGAAACGGAAGTTACAGTTTCATATATAGAAAATGAACTTGTTCCAGATATAGGTGCATAAGTATTACTACCCTCAAAAGAGTAAGTCATATTATATGCTCCTGAAGCTAGATTAAGTTTTAAGTAAGCTATTCCTTTACTATTGGTTACATTGGAATAAGTTACATTTGTTGTTCCTTTTGAAATAGTGAAATATATTGTTTGACCAGATACAGGATTTCCATTAGAATCTAATAACACAACTTCATAATTACTTCCATATTGTATTGAACCAGTAGTTCCACTAATAACCGTATCTTTAATATTAACATTATTATTAGTTATAGTTATACTTGTAGAAGCTGCAGAAGCTAAATACTTACTATTACCTTTATAATTTAATTCAGCAGTGTAAGTTCCAGCACCTAAACCTATTAACATTGATCCTTTACCAGTAGAATCAGTTACAATTGTATATACTTTACTTGCAGATCCTTTAGATAAAGTTAAGTAAACAGTTTGTCCTGAGATAGGATTACCACTAACATCAACTAATGTGAAATTAAAATATCCATTTTGACCCAAAACAGCCGTATAAGGATTTACATTAATAATTGTTGATGTTAAATTGGTTGTAGCGGAATATACTGTAATACTGTTTGTTGAAGCAGTACTAGGATTATAAGTTACATTATTTCTTGTAGTGAATCCACCAAAACTTGCTTTTGCTGTGTAATCATTAGGAAATAAATTGATTTGAAGATAAGCTTTACCTTGTAAATCAGTTGTTGCCCAATAAATTTTACTTAAACCATTAGAAGGATTAGTTAAATTTAACGCAATGTGTTGTCCAATAACTGGAGTTCCATCTGCTTGTGTTAATAAAACTGTGTAATTTAATCCTTGTCCATAAATTTCAGTAAAATTATATCCAGTTAATATAGTGTTTATATTACTAGAATCTGAATTAGATAATGAAATGACTGCATTAGATGATTTTAAATTATTATCATTATTTGTTGTATAATTGCTGTCATCATTTCCATTAGCATTACTGGTTAAAATATTTGAATTGCTTGAACCAGTACTTAGACTACTATTATTATCTATAGTAATTTGATTGCTATTTGAAATTCCATTGTCTGAACTTTCAATACTAGTTTGATTGTTTAATTCAGTAGCACATACTCCACTTATAGAAACGAAGCATGAAACTAAGAGTACGACTAGTAAAGTTTTACTCCCAATTGAAATTGTTTCACCTCACAATATTACCACTTTATATTTTTTTACGGGAAAAATATTTTTATATTTTCTAAGTAAAAAAATCGGTAATAACATTTTTTTAAAATAAAAACAATCCATCTTAGAATTTTTTTTTAATAGTTCATCCAAAATAGATTGGTTAAGATTTATAGTGTTATTATAATATAAAAGTTTCTAACTAATAAATAAACCTAAAAAGGAGTTTTATAGTTTAATTACATTAAATAAAGGGGAAAAATCATTAAATTAAGTTTAAAAAATGGTAATGTATCTAAAAAAAATTTTATTGTTTTAAAATTTATTGATAATAATTACACAAAATATTATGACATGAAAATAGATATGTAATATTAAAGCTTTAAATTAAGATAAAAGGAAAATAAATCAATAATTTAATAAAAATTTAAAGATTTTAACTTATTACTGGATAAATTAAGTAATATTTAAGTTATTACCTTAAAAAAAGTTTAATAGTTAAGTTTTAATTTTTGATTAAGTTCTTTTAAAATCTTAAGTTTTAATTAAAGTAAATTTTTATAGAATATATCGGTTGAAATTTAAGAATTTAAAGTAGTAATGAAATTTAAGAATTTTTTTACTTTCGAAAACTTAAAACTAAAAGTTAGTTAATTATTAAACTAAAAATTTTAGGAAAGTAATTTGAAATAATTAATTATATAAAATAAATAAAATTTTTTAAAAAAGTTTTAATGAAAGAAATAAAAAAAAAGAAAGATGTTAAAAAATTTAATATAAATTTCTTACATCATTGGAGGCATGCCGCCCATACCACCCATTCCTCCTTGAGGAGGCATTGGTGGAAGGTTACCTGGGTCATCCATTCCTTCTGCTTTGTTTGGTTTGTTTAATGATCCTTCTGCTGCAACTAAATCATCAATACGTAATATCATTTCACATGCTTCTGCTGCAGATAAGATTGCTTGTTTTTTAACTCTTTGTGGTTCGATTACTCCACGGTCTTTCATGTTAACTACTTCACCGGTGAATACATCGATTCCCATGTAAGGATTTGTTTCATGTGCACTTCTAAGATCTACAAGAACATCAATTGCATCTAACCCTGCATTTTCTGCTAAAGTTCTTGGAATAATTTCTAATGCTTCAGCAAATGCTTTAATAGCTAATTGTTCTCTTCCTCCAATAGTATCAGCATATGCTTTTAATTGTTTAGCCATTTCAATTTCTGGTGATCCTCCACCAATAACAACTTTTTCATCTTCAATTGTTGCTGAAACTACTCCTAATGCATCTTCTAAAGCTCTTTCAATTTCTGAGGATATGTGTCTTGTACTTCCTCTTACTATTATACTACAGGATTTAGGATTATCACATTCTTCTACAAAAGTAAATTTTTGATCGAATATTTTCTTTTCAAAGATATGTCCTGCTGTACCAAGTTTATCTGAGGTTAAATCTTTAATATCGGTTACTAATTCAGCTCCAGTTGCTTTTGCAATACGGGATATGTCTGATTTTTTAACACGTTTTATTGCATATATTCCATTTTTAGCTAAGTAATGCATTGCAACATCATCAATTCCTTTTTGACAGAATAAAACATTTGCTCCTGATTCTACAATATTATTTACCATATTTTTTAATTCTTGTTCTTCACTATCAAGGAACATTTGTAATTGTTCTGGACTAGAAAAGTTTGCTTTGGAATCAGTGTTAGTGTCTTTGTGTTCTATTGGATATTTTAATAATGCGATTTTTGCATCATTTATTTCTTCAGGCATTGAAGGTAAAGCTCGACCTTTATCTATGAGTATTCCATCTATTATTTCTGATTCGGAAATTTCTCCACCATTAACTCTTTGTATATTTATGTCTTTTTTATCAACGTTTCCATTATTTTCTACACGTAAAACTGCTTCTACTATTACATCTGAAAGTTCATCAGCTGCGACATCTGTTCCTTTTCCAGTCATTGCGGTTTTTGCAATTTTTTCTAAAGTTTCTTTATCATTGGCATCTATTGATATTCCAAATAATATTTCTATAACTTTATCTAATGCTAAGGTGAATCCTCTTAGGACAGTACTTGCATGAACTCCATTTTCGAAAAGTTCTTCTGCTTTTTTAAGTAATTCTCCAGCAAGCACTACTACTGTAGTGGTTCCATCTCCTACTACATCATCTTGTTTTTTAGCTACTTCTACTAACATTTTTGCTGCTGGGTGTGTAATATCCATTTCTCCAAGTATGGTTGCTCCATCATTACTTACAACAATATCTCCCATACCATCTACTAGCATTTTATCCATCCCTTTAGGTCCAAGGGTTGTACGAATTGTTTCTGCTAAAGTTTTTCCTGCTAGTATGTTCATTTTTGTTGCTCTACTTCCTTGGAATCTTTCTGTTCCATCTCGTAGAATGAATATTGGTTGATTTTGTTGATTTCCATTTGCCATTATTATCCACCTTCATATTTTATTTTTTCTAAAAAATTTACATAAAATTCGTTTTTTAGCTTTTAAGAGCTTTAAACTTTGTTTTATGGTTTTTCATTTTAAAATTTAATTTTTTTATTAAAATTAAGAATAAATATTATTGTTTATTCATCATTTATAACATGGGTTAGAGGTTATATAAAAGCTTTACGGTTAAAAGTTACAAAAAGTTAATTTAATATTTTGATTAAAATTTAAGAAAATTTACTTTGAACTTTATCACTACTTAACTCCTTAATAACACTACGAGCAACCCATTTAGAACTTTTACTACCCATTTCAAGAATATCATAAGCCAAATCCAAAGAATTTTGATTACAAACAATATTACGTTTACCAATACTTCGTAAAGCCCAACTTACACTTTTTCGTACAAAATTACGATTATCTAAAGAGGCATTTTTAATAATTGGAAAAAATTTAAAAAAATAATCATCAGATGAGATTTTATCATGAACTGCTAAAACTGCTATAAGACTAAAAGCAGTACGTTTAACAAACTCTTCTTCAGCTTGAGCCCAGATAGGAATATTATTAATTGCTAATGGAACTTTATCAAAAAGATTTAAACAAGCTTGATCCACTATATCCCAACTATAAAAACTATAAACCCACTCGTTTAACTGATTTTCAGTTACTTTACCGGGATCTTCAACCATGGTAGCAAGTAATCTTGTTTCATGATATCCATAATCCCATAATTGTAAAGTTAATTCATGATTTTTACCAACTGTTTTAGCTATTTTACGTAAAAAAGGAATTCTAACACCATAAGCTTTTAAAGTTTTTATCCCAAATCGTTCCATACCTTTAATATTATCTAAATTTTGATTAGATTCTAACTCATGTATAATATCTTCAAATTCCATAATTTTCACCAAAAATAATATTTAAAAAAATAGTAAAATTTCCATTTTTTTTTTCAAATGTAATTATTATATATAATATATTAAAAAAAAAAATTAGAAAATTAAGAATATAAAAAAAGTAAATTTTATTCTTTTATAGTTTTAGCTAGTTTTTTACCAGCTTCATAACATTCTTCAAGAATTTCTTCTGTAGGTGTGAATGTTGTTTCCACATCATCAAATATTTCAAATCCTGCACCTTCAAGAGATTCTTCAAGTTTCTTAACAGCTCCTCCACCCCATCCTTTGGAACTGAAAACTAATGCTTTTTTAATACTAGTGGTTTGTTTAAAGTTTAAACAATTAAACCAGTACATAGTGTTTCCTATACGTGGAAATGGATTGTTCATCATTGTAGGTGCACCTACTGCAATAGCTTTACTATCTAAAACATCAGACACTACATCATCTGCTCCATCCTCTTGCATGAAGTACATTTTCACTTCTACACCTTCACTCATGATTCCTTCAGCTACACTATAAGCCATTTTTTCAGTGGAGTGATGCATTGTATCATAAATAACTGTGATTTTATCTTTACAAACTCCATGAGACCAATCAGTGTAATAATTTAATATGGTTTCAGGATTCTTCCAAATTTCACCATGACATGGTGCTATCATTTTTATCTTTTCAAGTAAACCTAAATCTGCTACTTCTTGTAGTTTACGTCTTGCAGAAGGTGAACCAAAAGTTACAAGATTGGCATAATATTTTCTTGCAGCATCTTTAATAAAATCTGAATCATTTTCTTCCGCAAATCTTTGAGATAAGCATACATGTTGTCCAAAAGCATCATTAGAAAATAATATTCCATCTTCATTTAAAAAAGTGAACATATTATCTGGCCAGTGAAGCATTGGTGCTTGGATGAATGTGAATTTTTTACCACCTAAATCTAATTCATCACCAGTTTTTACTATGTTGATTTCTTGATCTTTTAATTCAAAGTATTGTAATTTTAAAAATTTATTACAATTTGGTGATGCATATACCTCTGCATCAGGGAATTTTTTTAAAGTTTCAGCAAGACAAGTTGCATGATCTGCTTCTGAATGATTTTGTATAAATACATCAATTTTTACGTCTTCTTTTCCTTCTTGTTTAAATGCATCTTGTATTCTAGCATATAATTGTGGAGACATACCAGCATAAACATTATCAATTAATGCTGTTTTTTCTTCACCAAATACAAGATAACAGTTATATGTGGTTCCTGGTATGGAGTATCCGTGGAAACTTCTAGCATCCCAATCTAATGCCCCTACCCAGTAAACACCTTCTCCTATTTTTACTGAATCAGCTTTCATATTTTTTAACCTCTGAAAATAAAATTCATGAAATAATATATTTTTATTAAAAGTTTAATTAATATTAATATAATATATTTAAATTAATTATTATTAAAATTTTTTATATAAATAAAACTATTGGTGATTTGAAAAATTATGATAAATGTTAATGAATTATTTTATGAAGAGGAAGGACTAGGTAATGAAGAGACAGTAATTTTTTTACACCCTAAAATATTATCAAATTGGATTTGGGAAGAACAAAAAGGGCAATTAGAAAATTATGATTGTATTTATTTAGATTTACCTAATCATGGAAATAGTCCTCCTATGGATACTTTTACTATTAAAGGAGTATGTGAACTTATTAAAGAGTTTATTTTAATGAAGATTAAACCTAGTTTTAAAAAGGATAAAGTGAATCTTGTTGGTATTGGAACTGGTGGTTTAATTGCATTTGAACTTTTATGTAAGTATCCAGAAATTGTAGATAAAATAATAGTTACAGGCATTTCAAGTCCTGAGGATGTTGGTTTTGAAAAACGTGAAACCAGTATGGTTAATATTTTTGATAATACAAAAAAGATTTTAGATAATAAACCTAAGGGTTTTTTAACTAAAGCTTGGCTTGCAAATTATGGTTTTTCTGGAAGATTTTCTAAAAAAATGAAATTTAGTTATGAAAATATAAGCCAAAAAGATTTAAAAGATATTAGTTTTGAAGCATTAAATTATAAAATACCTGAAGTAAAAGATGTGGATAAAGGTAAAGATTTATTAATAGCTTTTGGTACTAAAGATGAAAGAGTTGTGAATTATAGTAGTGTATTATTCCATTCTAAGTTTCCAAGTGCTAAATGTTTGAAAATTGATAAAGCATTACATATGTGGAATCTTTTAGAACCTAAGCTTTTTAATGAAATTATGGTTGATTTTATTAAAGAAGGTAATGTTAAGATTTATCCACAAATAGTTGAAGAATAAAAAAATTAAAAGGTTGTGATTTAAGTGTTTAATATTGGATTAATAGGTTATGGAAACATGGGATCCATGATTGTTAATAATATTTTGAAATTAGATTTATTATTAGAAGATGAGGTTCTTTTTGTAAGTAATCATAACATGAGTAAAATTGAAAGTTTAAAAGAAATTTATCCAGATGTTACTATTACTGATGATAATAAAGTGATTGCTGAAAATTGTGATGTTATAATTATTTGTGTAAAAAGTCCTGATTTTAAAGATGTGATTTGTGAAATTAAACCTTATTTAAAAAATAATGTTCATATAATTACTAGTTGTGCAGGTATAAACTTCAAAGAAGTTGAAGATTATTATGAAGGTAGTTTAAGTATTGTAATCCCTACATTAGCTTCTTATGTTGGACAAGCTTCTGAAATAACATCAAATAATAGAAGAAAAGGTATAACTTTATTTACTCATAATTCTAATGTTTCTAATCCTGAAAGAGTTTTTATTGAGGGATTATTTGATGAGTTTAGTTTTGTTAAAGTAGTTCATGATTATGAAGATTTAAAAATAGCAACTATTTTAACTAGTTGTTCTCCAGCTTTATTATCTTTACTTGTTGAAAAAATAGCGGATATTGCTGATAAAAATAGTAATTTTAGTAAAGATGATGTTGTTTATTTAATAACTAAGTCTTTATTAGGTACAGGTTTAATTTTAGATGATAGTTTTGAAACAAATGAAGTTATAGAAAAAGTTGCTACTCCTGGAGGAATTACCCAATTTGGTTTAGATTATTTAGATTCTGAAATTAGTGAGGACAGTAAAGAATTGTTTAAAATTTTACTTAAAAAATATTAAATTAAAATTTTTTATCTTATTTTTGTTTTAGTCTATTTTTTAATTCTTTTAAAATGATTTATTGATTAATAATAATTACGTTAACATTGTTAAGTTAACGTAGAGAGCATAATATTTTTTTAAATTATGAGCATATAATTAGTAATGTGAAAAATAGTGATAGTACATACATGAAGTAGATGAAAAAATTAAATTATTGAAATTATTTATTCTTTTTAAATTTTAAATCATGACGTTTCATAATATCACTATCTTCAAGATTTCTATGATTCTCATTATGAATTTCTTCAACAGGTTCATCATCATTATTTAAATAAGGAGCATAATCATAATCCTCATATTCATTGAACTGAGAAGGAGATTGTTGATAATTAGGTTGAACTTGTGGTTCAGGTTCATTATAATATTCCTCACGTTCATCATCAAAAAGATTATGTGGACCATTTTTATTTTTACCTAATTCTTCAAAAAGATTATGGGATTTTAAATTTGGATTTTCATTATTTCTAAACTTTACATCCCCATCCATATTGCGCATAGCTCTTTTAATATTATTATCAAAGTCACGATCATCAACAGGATTATGTGAATATTCTTGTTGATTTCTTATATTATTTAAATCCGGATTTTCTCTATCATGATAAGCATAACCTCTTTCTTGATCATCCATAGTATATAAGTTAGTACTGAAACCATAATCTTTAGAAAATGATTCTGGATCTTGATACTGATTTTGATAAGGATTATTCTCAACAGGTTCCTGATACTGATTCTGATAAGGATTATTCTGTTGATTATACTGATTATACGGTTCTTGATTTTGAGACCCATATGAATTTTCAGGCCCCATATTATTATGAATAGGTGTAACAGGTTGTGATTGAAATTTACTATATTGTAACTGTTCAAAAATTATCTCTTCAACTTCATGAGGATTTGATATTTGAGTTAATTGTAAATCCTTACCATCATATGCACTATATAATAGTACTGATCCTATACCTATCATTCTACCTACGATTCCTTGACTTATGACAACATCTTGAATAGTGTTATAAGGCATACTAGATTTATCTTTTCTTATAACTCCACTTTCAGTTATTATCCTACCAGAAGTTATAGTATATTTGTATGAAGACCAAGATAATAATTCAAATAATATGTATAAAACAATTAATATACCTATAACTAAGAATGCTATTGCTGTGTATTCTGTTAGAGGCCATTGTACAAAGTTGATGGTGTTAACGGTTAAATTGGCTACAAATTGAATGGTGGCTGTGTAGACATAAAAAATTACTCCAAGTAATATTACTGCAATCATAATGCCTTTATTACTTAGAAAAAAATTTGGTCTAGTCACTAGTAAAGTTTCTTCACCAGACCATCGTTTATCTCTTTTTAACATAGTAATTTATATTTATTAGATATCTTTATTTAAAACACTTTCTATATGAAATTATTTTGTTTAAAGGATTTTAAATAAAATTAGTAAAAGTTTAAAAATAGTATTGTAAAATTTTATATTAAGATAATATTATAAAAAAATTGGCCTCAGATCGCCCATCATTCATCACCATATCAGAGCTCATAGGGTTCATCACTGGCCAATTATATTTTTTATTAATTAAAGAAAGGATGAATTTGGATTTTTTTATCCAAACATCACACCTGCTTCTTTTATAAATTCTTCATCTTTTTCTGATCCAACAATTTTTTCCACAGCATCCATGAAATCTGATACTATGACTTTATCTCTTCCTTCACGAATAGCAAACATTCCCGCTTCGGTACATATTGCTTTTAAGTCTGCACCAGACACTCCATCTGTGAGTGTTGCGAGTAAATCGATGTCTGCTTCTTCAGATAATGACATTTTGGATGTGTGAATTTTGAGGATTTCTTTTCTTCCTTCTTCATTTGGAGATGGTACTTCTATGAATCTATCAAATCTTCCAGGTCTTAAAAGTGCTGGATCTAGGATATCTGGTCTGTTAGTAGCACCTATAATTCCTATGTCTCCTCTACTTTCAAATCCATCGAGCTCTGCTAATAATTGCATGAGTGTTCTTTGTACTTCACGGTCTCCACTAGTACTAGATTTTAAACGTTTTGCTGCAACAGCATCAATTTCATCTATAAATATGATTGCTGGTGCTTTTTCTTTTGCTAGTTCAAATACTTCTCTTACTAGTCTTGCTCCTTCTCCTATATATTTTTTAACAAATTCTGATGCTACTATTTTAATGAAAGTAGCATTTGTTTCATTTGCTACTGCTTTTGCTAGTAATGTTTTTCCTGTTCCAGGTGGACCGTATAAAAGAATTCCTTTAGGTGGGTCTATTCCAATTTTTTCAAATAGTTCTGGATGTTTAAGTGGTAATTCTACTGTTTCTTTCACTTCAACTATTTGTGGGTCTAATCCTCCAATTTGATCATAGGTTACATCAGGTTTTTCTTCTACTTCCATTCCGGATACACTTGGGTCTTTTTCAGATGGTAATACTTCTACTACCCCAAATGTTTGTTGGTTTAATGCTACTCTTGATCCTGGAACTAATAGTTTAGGATCTAAAAATTTTGAGTAATTTATAAGGAAGTGTGGTCCTGTACTACTTTTTACTGTCATTCTAGTATCATCTAAAACTTCAGTTATTGTAGCTAATATTAATGGTGGAGTTCTGAATCTTTCTACTTCCCCACGTAATGATTTTGTTTCTCGTTCTAAACGTATTTTTTCATTTTCTGTGAGTATTTTATCTTTTTCTAGTTTTCTTATTTTCCACATTAAATTACGTTTAGTTTTTGTGTGTTCTTCTTTTAATAGTGCAAATTCTTTTTCAAGATTTTCTTGTTTATTTTCTTCAGTTACACTATTATCTATTTCTTGAGAAGATTCTGGCATGGTGAATCACTCCTTTTTTTATTTAAAATTTTATCTGTTAAATTATAATTATTATTTATTTTTGCTTATTAATAATTATTTTTTCGATTCCATTATAATTACATTTAGTTACTATTATGTATTTAATCTATTTTTAGTTACTAGTATTTAAATCTAATGAAACTTGTTTCAAATAATACTAATAATTTATAGTTTATAATTTTTTTATTAAATTAAACTTTAATTAAAAAAAATAGCTTAAAAAAATAAATTAATTTAAAAACTACAAAATTAATAAAGAGTAAATATAATTTAAAACTCAAATCATTATATTATATACAATAAATTTGTATATAAAGGTTTTGAAAAATTATAAATGATTCGAAAAACTTAAAACATTTAAAAAACATAGTTGATTAACATGAGATGCGAGATTTGTGGAAAACCAATATCTGGTAAACCTATAAGAACAAAAGTTGATGGTGCAGTTTTAGATACATGTAAAGAATGTTCAAAACTTGGAAGAATACAAAAAGCACCCCCTCAAAAACGAATAAAAAGAAAAACAGCAAAAAAACAAAGTACTCAAAAATACCAAAGAAAAAGAGACGAACCTAGTGAAGAAATTGTTGAAAATTTTGGTAACATTTGTAAACAAGCAAGGGAATCTAAAGGCTGGTCTCGGGAAGAATTAGGTGAAAAAATCCAAGAAAAAGTCTCAGTAATTAAAAAAATAGAATCTGGAAAAATGACACCAGAACTTAATTTAGCATATAAATTTGAAAAAACATTAAATATTAAAATTATAGAAAAAGTAGATAATCTTGATTTAGAACAATTTAAAACATCTTCATCAGGTGGTTTAACACTTGGAAGTATAGTAAAAATAAAAAAATAAAAAAATTTTATTATATTTCTAAAATTCTTTTTTTTATAAATAACCTATTTTTGAATTTTTGTATTCTCTAGCAGATTTATATTTATAATCTTTCATTACAGTACCTTTATTCTTATTAGAATAATAACCTTTTAAAGGTGCTGATTGATTTAAAGTCTTAACTAAATTTCCATATCCTTCATAATCATCAATTACTACTACTACATGAGCAGGTGGATGAATCTTTTTCACTTGAATAATTGATAAAGTTATGTCTTCTTTTACAAAAAAAGCAGTTGCAACATGTGATTTGTTACGTATTTTTTGATTCAAAATTTTTCCCACAATTTCATCTGCAAACTGAGGATCCACTTTTTTAGGTTTTGTTGTTAAATTTAATTTAGCATGTCTTTCAATATCTGCAATTGCATTTAATAATTTTTGATTGTTTTCGCCACGAATTAGTATTAATGCCATGTTTTTTTACCCTTTAGTTTTATTGTTTAATAATTTTTAAATTTTAGTAAATTTGTATATAATTTTTTTTGAATTATAATTATACAGCTTTTTTAGTGTTTAAATCCTAGTAATAACTGTTAAAATTTTATTTTTTTAATATTTTGTGTTTAAAATTTTCTTTATTTGTTTTTTAGATTTAAATTAAAAAATTATAATATTATTCAAATTGATTTTGTTTTTTTATAAAAAAAGGTTATATAATGAGATTTATTTTTTAAAATATAATTCTTTTCTCATTAAATAACCTAAATTATTCTATTTTCGATCTTGGAAGTTTTTTATAAGCCTACTTCTGAATATTACTAACAGTATAAGTATTATACCAATTGCTGTTTGTATTGTTCCAATAATAGTTAATACAAATGAATTTACTGGTAAATTCCAAGGTGGGGATGTTCTTCCATCAGCTAATGGTTCATAATATACTCCAACTGCACGAGAGTTTTCTTTAACACTTATGTCTTTAGGTTCAACATAATTTACTCCCATGATTAAACCATTATGAATACCTTTATTTATAGATCCTGCAATTTGATCAGGATTATAACCATATTTAGTTACTGATGCTTGAACAATAGCTTCCGTTGTATCTGCTAATCCTGCCCTATCACTACCATAAACTGATACACTTGTTGTATTTGATGTTACTGTTATTGCATTGATTAATGCATCACAAGCATTGGTTGTTTTTAGTTGACTTCCATCAACTGGACATACTTGATAATTATCAGCTTCAGGGAATCCTACACTCCATCCACATGTTGGACATGATTTAGTATAGTTTTCACTCATTGGATACCCAGTAGAATTCATTTCAGTTGGTGTGAACATATCTCCTGTAGTTACACGAGATACAAGATTAACAGCACCTCCACCGTATTGTTCTCCAGAATCTGTTGCAACTTCTCTCATCCCTTCTCCAACAATACGTGTAGCTGGGTAACCGTCTCTTATCATTTTACCCATATTCACAGCAGTTTGATATCTTACTGAATCTGCAGTACCCATCTTAGGGTTTCCTTCAGAGTTTCTTAAGTGAATAATAGCTCCTCTATGACCTTCTTGTAATACTGCTAATCCTCCACTTGTTGAGGAGTAAGGTGTGACTGTAATCTCACCATTATCTTGTTCTTCTACAACATAAGCATCAAATGATCCACCAATAGCGGCTCCAACATTAGGACCACCGACTACAAGACGAATCCCATTAAAGGAACTTGCTACAGATGCTGCTGTAGAAGGTGAAGCACCATTCTGTAATGCTGCTACACACTGACCAATCGCTTGTACACGATCTGAAGAGTTACCTTCACCCCCAGATAGTACAGCAAATTGTTTATCTTTACTCATAAGGAAAGATGATTGAAACATGTTTTTAGCAAATGACATACTTCCTGCTGCAACACCATTAGGATCTTGTCCTGTCGGGTCAGTAATTACTATAATGTTACAAGTTGCTGAAACTTCACTGATTACAGTAAAAACGGTCAAGAATAATATTAATCCAAGAAATAAATATTTAGTTTTCTTATTCATCTATTATCATCCTCTTTATAAATTTACGCCGTTTCTTTAAATTGCGCAGTGTTCACTCCATTGTATGATGCATTATCAGCACTAGTGGTATTACTAACAGGTATTGTTGAGAAATCTTCAATAACTGTAACAGTTACAATTCCTGTTTTTTCATCTACTGAAACATCCGCCGCTGCAATAGGTTGTAATGTTGTACCTGGAACTGTGGATTTACATGCGAATTGTTCAGCATTCGTTATGGCCTCCGACAATGGCAACGTACGTTTACTTGTTACAAGCATATCTCCATCAATATAAGAATTTTCTCTGAAACCTGCTGCTTGCACATTTTCTCTAATTGTTTCGATTGGAACAACATCATTTCCTTTTACAATAATCCCTGCTATTGGAACACCTTGGTCCACTTCAGGAGATGAGGCATATGCAACGTAAGTTATAATTCTTCCACATAAGATTAATAAAAATGCTAAAAGCAAAATCATTAATGTATCTCGTCTTACTTTAATAAACATATGAATATATCCTCTTTAATATGAATTAATTATGTTTTTGAATTAATTTTATAATAATATAATTATCAATTTATCGCAAATATTTCTCTAATATTACTATAAATATAATAACATTATTTTATAAGATTAATATCTTATTTAATATTATGTATTCTATGAAATTAATAATAAATCTTTAAATATAATATAAACAATGTTTTTATTAATAAAAAAGAAAATAAGCATGATAAATAATTAAAAATAGGTAAAAAATAGTAGAAAAAAGAGAAAAATTTAAATTTAATTGAAAAATATTTCATGAATAATAAAAAATTTAAGAATTTTCTTTAATTTAAAATTTAATAATCCTTATTATTGGAAATAATTTTTATAATCAGTTAAAAGAAAATTAATTCAAACAATGTTATTTATAGTGTTATTTCTTTAAAAAAATGCATCTAAAGTTGTTTGTTTAGAAATAAAAAGTTCCTTCAACAAATGACTATTTTCAACATAATAATCAGTTGAGGATTTCAATTTATTATTAGCAAAATTTAAAGATTCTTTTAAAGTTTCAAAACTCATTGGATTTTGACTCATAGCTATTCTAATATTTTCTCGAACATTAAATACTCCAAGTGGTTCAAAATTTTCATAAATTTCACGAATAATTATCACTCCAGATTGTCTATGAACTTTTCGTAAGTGCTCTAATACAGCTAATTTTCCAGCATAATATGCTCCTTGAAGAGGACTGTAGGAGGTTTTACCTTTATTATATTCATGATCTATGAATGTGATTTTTTCATTATTTAAAACTTTTAAATAAGTTTCTATCATTTCAAACTCCCATTCTTCAGGGATTAAAATAATAATGAAATTATTACCTAAACTTGAGTAATTGTAAACTTCATAAGAGTCTATTGTTGGATTGTATTTCACTTCTTTTAATAATCCATTTGAAATTGCAGTATCACAAGCTGTTATACTCCATCTTGTAGGTACTAATTTACGGTTCTGTTTTTCTCCAAATGCTCCAACACTAAAAGCTTTTTGTAGTTTACTGAAGGGTACATTATGATTATACATTGCCATTACAGCATCTGTTGCTTTTAAATCAGTGTCATAATAAGATTTTTCTAATTTTTTATCCCATCTGACTTCATCAATATCGAATTTCTTTATTAATGCACTAGGACCATGAGGTTCACTTTCACCTTGATATCCTCCACCTGTAGGGTGTTTTTTAAAGGTTGCTTCACTATCTGTAGAATATTTAGATAAACTGATACTTTGTAATTTTTCAATATAAGGGTTTTCAAGGTCTTTTATACCAATTAATTGTTTTCCACGTATTAGATTCATTCTGAAATTAAAAATATCTTTTCCTGTTTTCCCATTTTGTATCCATGTTTCAGGACTATCTAATAAGCTAGTATCTCCTTTATCTGGTGTTATCATTGGACCTGCATATACTTTAGGATAATTCCAATGCCCAATAAATACTGATGGGGGTGTACTACCGTCAAGGTTTTTATTTATCTTAATACTTCGGATTTTCTGGTTTTTTGTTAGTTCATCTAAGTATTGGCTTTTATTTATTGACATGAAAAACTCTTATTAAATTTTCTATTTAATTATATAATTTTGTCATTTCTAAATTTTATTCCTTCATTTAATAGTAATTGTTTTTTTAATTTTAAACCGCCACGATATCCAGTTAATTGATTATTTGAACCTATTACCCTATGGCAGGGTATGATAAAGGGTAATGGATTTTTTGATAATGCTCCACCAATTGCTTGATATGCTTGAGAATTAATAGAATTACCTATTTCTTTATAAGTTCTAGTTTTTCCTTTTGGTATTTTTAATGTTTCAATATAGACTTTTCTTTGAAAACTTGTAATAGGAAGAGTGGTTAAATCAAAGCAATTTTGAAAATTAACATTTTCTCCATTTATAAATTTTTTTATCAACTTTTCTAAATTTTTAGATTCAATAAGATTGTGTTTTTTAATATAATTTATATTTATTTCATTGAATTCATTTTCAAAATAAATAAGTTGTGTTAATCTATCTTTGTTAATGTATGCTTTTACATCCATAAAAATTTTTTAAACCTCCTTTATGAAACTATTTGTTTATATAAGGATATTTAAATAAAAAAATGAAATTAAATTTAATTATTAATTTATAATATTTTTTTAAGTAATTCTTCTGCAGGATCCATTCCTTGTGCTCCAATGAGTAAAATTAAATCATCAGTTGTGGAAAATTCTACTGTATCAGTTAATGCATCTATTAATTTATCATAAATTACATATTCTGTATTTTTCTTGTTTAATTCATCTTCAAATATTTTTCTCTCTTGAGGTGTAACTGTGTTATTGTGATCTACTTCATCTTCACTACAAGATAATATTAAATTAATTGGTATTTTGTCTTCTTCTTGAAGATTATTTATTACATCTGATAATGCTTCTGCTATTAATTTATTTAGTGTTAATCCTCTAGACCCTCTAATTGCATCAATAACCCATAATGTTTTTAAATTTTTTTTATTTGCAGTTTTAAATGCTGATTGTATTGTTGCTTTAATTCCTTCAGGATTATGTGCAAAATCATCAATTATTAATGGTTTTTCATTTAATGTTACAAATCTTCTTTTTAATGGTTTATATGATTTTACTCCTTCTTTAATTTGTTCAAGAGGTATGTTTAATGATATTGTTGATGCAATAGCAGATAAAGTGTTTTGTATGAAGTGGTGGGATTGGAAGGGTAATTCATCTAATTTTAAAAATATTTTATCTTCATAGATTATTGCTTCTTTTTCATCACTATAAGATAATTTATTTATTTTATTAGTAGTTTTAATGTTTTCTAATTTATCCGGGTTCATAGTTAAATAAAAAATATTACAATCTTCTTTAACTGTTTCATCCATAATTCTTACTCTTTCATCATCATAGTTAAGTACTGCTGTTCCATGAGTTAATGATTTTATTAAACCTTCAGTTTCCTCTTTAACTTCTTCCACATCATGAACTAATCCTATATGATCCATTGCAACATTAGTTACTACAGATACATCTTGGTTTATAGCTTTACTCATTAAGTATGCATGGTTTTTCATGAAATAATCTTCCCATCCTTGTACTTCAGAAACTTCAACAACTAAATAATCTAAGCCTTTTTGTTCATTATAGGATTGTACTAAAAGTTTTGGTACCATTGGATCAATTAAAGTATTAAATTCACTTCTTGCATCTGTATTAGTGAATACTTTAGCTCCAGTATTTTTTAGTATATGATACACCATATGAGTAGTGGTTGATTTACCATTTGTCCCAGTCACAACTACTCTTTTTGTATTTGGTGCAAAATTTTCAACTGTCCATTTTATTGCATATGCATTAGCTTCTTCTATTTTATTTACAACAATTATGGGATATTTTAGTTTATCTGCGAGTTCTAAACAATCATCTAATGGATGTAGAGTTATTATACATGCTACATTTTTTTTATTAGCAATTTCCACCCCTTTTCCATTAATTTTGTGTCTTATTACAATATCTCCTTTTTTTGCACTGTTTAATGTTGTAAATGACCCAGTGAATCCTTCTAGTGATTTGTAATCATTGTTTCCATAGAGTGTTCCATTAATTTTTTGTGTTAAATCTTCGATTTTAATATTTTTTGTCATTGCGAATTTACTTCCTTTAAAAAAAAGTATTTAAATTTGGATTTTTATATGAAAAAAAGAAAAATAGATTTCTTTATAGTATAAATACAAAATAATCTACTAATAATCCAATTATACAAACTATTGCTGTTATTAACCAGTAACTACTTACGATTTTTATTTCACTTATTCCCCGATAATTTAATGCATGATGTAATGGTTCTACAGGTAATGTTATTATATGTGCACGATGCATCAAACTTATAATTGTTGAACCAATTGGTACGGCCAAGGATAATAATCCAAAATAGGGGACGTTTGTAATTAATACGGCTGCTGCGAATCCTGAACCTAAAATAAATGATCCAGTATCACCCATGAAAATTTTTGCTGGGTACTTATTAAATACAAGAAAACCTAAACATATTGCAAATAATATTGCAAATGGTGCAATTCCTTCCATGTTTCCATTTATAAAACAGAATATTCCACAAGCAAAAGAAGCTATGGCAATTATTCCTGCTGCTAAACCATCCATTCCATCAATAAGGTTTACTGCATTTATACATCCTAATACAGCTATTATAACTATGGGTATAGCTAATAATCCTAAGTTAAATCCTCCAAGAGTCCATACTGTACTTGTTAATACTAAGAATATACCGGGTAAGAATTGTGCTATTATTTTAACAGATTCATGAGGTTCATATTTGATAGGTATTTCTGCAACTTGTTCTAATTTTCCAGCTGCAAGTAAAGGTTCTAATTGTTTTTTAGCTTTATCAGTAGTTATTCTTGCTTCTTCTGAAACACCTAAATTTAAGATACCTATTTGAACAATATCTGGAGAAATGTTTTTAACTACTTTTTGATATTCTTTTACTTTTAATCCGAGTAAATCATCAAGTAATCCCATTACTCCACCAGTAACCATTATGAAACTAGTTATGAGAATTGGTAAATTTTTATAGAATAAAGAAACAACAAATAATATTGCGAATAAGAAAGATATTCCACCCATTGTGGGTGTTCCTGTTTTATGTCTGTGTTCGCTTACTATTGGGGAGTCTGAAATATCTGCATCTATTAATACATGACGTATAAAAAATGTAGACAGAACAGTGACTACAAAGGTTATTAAAAATAAAATTACCATATTTGTTGTGTTCATTACTAAATACATTATTACCACGATTTTTTTTAAAAAATTTTTATTTACTAATTATATATTTTAGAATTTAATATTATTTAAACTTTATTTTAAGTGCTTTAAAAAGTTAAAAAAAGGTTTTAAATTAAGTTAAAACAATAATTAAAACTTAATTAGTTTGATTATTTTTAAATGATATTTAAAAAAAGAGCAAAAATTGAAAAAATTAAATTTAAAATTGTTTTTTATAATTAACTCCAGTTAATTGTTTTGCTAGTTCATAACAATCATTTAAAGTATTTCCTCTTATGGTTAATCTTTGATAACCTTTTGGACCATGAACAACATAAGGACTATTAATGAAATCTTTTAGTGGTTCCTTAGATTGTGGACCATTATAATCATGTACTGGGATTTCAAGACTATGATAAGTTTTTCTTAAATTATCTATTTTGTTTTTTGTAAAATCATCAGTAACCATTCGTATAAGATTTATTAAAGGGTTTATTCCAGTTGTTGCACAACTAAGATAACGTGTTCCACTCACTCTAGTGTTGATTTCTAGTGCATAAATTTCATCATCAATTGGTGAGTAAATAAGATCTATATCAATAGTTCCTTCTGCATTTAAATTTTTTGCTATTTTATATGCTAAATCCATTACTCGTTGATTATTTAATCCTTTTAATTCTGTTGGTCCTGATCTTAATCTTAAAATTGGGTGGATTCCTTCAAGAGATGTTTCTCCTTTATATATAGGTGCTATAGGATAATATAAATTATTCCAACTTGATACTTCTATACTAATTTCAGAACCAGTTATGAATTCTTCACATAAAGCTTCATCAAAGGTTTTAAAGTATTCTTCAACATCTTTAAAGTTTTTACATACTTTAATATCTTTTCCACCTTGTCCTTCTCCTTGTTTTAAAACTACAGGATAGTTAAATCCATTTATATCATTAGGTTGGTGTAGGATTTTTGATTTGGGTGTTGGTATCTTATGTTTTTTAAAGAATTCTTTGGTTTTTATTTTATTTGAACATAAATCAACTGTTTTGGGATTAGATATTAATACAGGTATTTGATGTTCTTTTTCTATTTTTTCCTTCATTTCTGCTACACTTAATAAAGGAGGATCTATTCCAATTAAAGGGATTATTGCATCTACATTTTCTTTTATTGCAATATTCATAGGTTCATCCATACCTCTTGGAACTATGAATATTTCATCTGCATCTTCTAAGTTAGGTGCATCTTTGTTAGATTCAGTTACTAGTGTTTTTATATTGTTTTCTTTACAGTAATAGGCAACATCATCAAATAGTCTTGATCCGATAAATAGTATTTTTGTCATAAACATCAGCTTAAATAGAAATTAAATTTTTTTTATTGAATATTATTATACTCTTTTCTTTGTATTTCTTATTTTATAAAAGTTTGAGTATTAATTCTCCTAAATTTTCCGCACTTTCTTTTACATTTGATGTTAAACCTAATTGTAAAGATAAATCTGCTGGTTGAACTCCAATAAATAGTATTTTATAAGTTTTTTCCAATTCTAAATAGTTTATTAAATAAGATAATGGCATGTTATGACTGGATATTCCCATGTTTTTAATTTCTTCTTTTTTTACTAATCTTAAAAATCCAGGTTTTTCATCCATTATTACTGCATCAATGAGAATTATATGAGTTGGGTTTAAAGTTTTAATTTTACCCGTGAAGTTCTCAGGTGCACTTCCAGCATTAATTAATGTAACATTATTTTTATTTTTTAATTTAGGTGTTAAATAATTTATAATATAAGGTCCAAGTCCATCATCAGTTTTTAATTCATTCCCTATTCCCATTATTACTAAATTCTCATAATTTTCTAAAAATTTTTTTAATTCTTTCTCTAATAACATGAAAAAACCTTCATATTCTTAATTTTATATTAAATTTATTTTTATTGATTCTAATCCTTTACCCATAGTATATGATAAGTTTATATTAATTGTTTCTCCTTGATGTGCATCTAATTCTTTTGGTAAAGGGATGATTAATTCTGGATTTAACATTGGTGTTGGTCCACAAATTAATTTTTGATTTAATAATGTGTATGTAGTTATTTTAACTCCATTAAATGTGGAATTTTTTGTAATGTAAAATGGTATTGTTTTATTAAATGCAGGGTTTATATAATCTTTAAATCGTATTATATCATAGATTACACTTTCACCAATTATATTATATTTTGGTTGTGATTCTAAATCTTCATACATTATTATATTATCTTCCATACATACTGGTTCTATTTTGTTTATGATTCCATAAGGGATTATTTCTGTGTAACTTTTTATTTTATTATGGATTTGATTGAATGTTAAAACTTCTTCTTCCTCAATTAATGCTGTATCTAACATTTCACATATTATTAAATCAGGTGTGGATTCAAATTCATGTTGTGTTGTGTCTGCATTAATGATTTGAATATTATTGAAGTTTTTTGTGTTTTCTTCTGCAAATTTAATTGTTCTTGGATCTAAATCTATGGCTTGTATTTTTTCATAGTATTCACTAGCAAATATTGAGAGTATCCCACTTCCACATCCTAAATCTAATGCTAATTTTTTATTTATATTTGGATTTTCACCTTTATTTTTAATAGCTTCATAAAATGCGGATAATCTTTCTGTATCTTTTAATAGGTTGAAATGATAATGAGTTGTCTGTAATTTCATAATGAATCTTTTTTTAAATTATATTTTTTATAGTTTTTTTTAGAAATAGTTATAATTGATTTTGAAAGTTTTTATTTAAAAAATAGATCAAATGTATAAAAAAAAATATTTAAGAATAATGATTAATTTTAGTTTATGAAGGGTCTAAGTTTTCTCCATTAGCTGTACTTGTGAGTTTTACGTGATCTACTCCTTTAAGTCTCATCATTCTTTCTGTAAGTTCACGAATATTATTTACATCTCCGTTTACAACTATTACTTCCATACAATATTTGTTTGTCATGTGAATGTGCATACTTGCATTTATTTCATCACGGAAATCGTGTTGTATTTCTGCTAAGTTTTCCATTACTCCTGTGAAGAAATGGTCATATATTACGGTGATAACTCCAATTCTTTGCCCTTCCATTTCGTTCATCCATTGGTAACGAACAATGTAATCTTTAAGTGCATCTCGTATCCCTTTAGAACGTGATTGGTAACCTCTATCTTTTAATACTTCATCAAAATCAGCTAGTAATTTTTTTGGTAGGGACATGCTTATTCTCATCATTTTTATAAAACCTTCTGTTTTTTTACAAATTTTTATATTTAACCCAAATTATTTTAGTGTTTTAGATTAACTAAGTATTAATCGTTAATAAATAAGTAGTAATTAATCTTATATAAATTTTATTAAATGAATATTTTTCAATTAAAAAAACATGGAATACATTGATTTAACTGTTTTAAATTAATTAATAAGTTTATAGTATCTACCATCTTTCTTTTTAACCTTTTTAATAACGCCTTTAATTTCTAAAGATAATATTATATGGTACATTCTAAAATTAGTAATTTTTTCAGGACCATAAAGTAAATGGCCTTCCAAAATATATTTAGGTACTAAATTATCTTCATCAACTACTTCGCGAATAATTTTTACAACATTAGCTTCTTTAATATCTAATTTAACATTCCGAACATCTTCTTTTGTTTCAAGAGTTTTAATTTCAGTACTTTCATTTATTAATTTAATTTTTTTATGTTCATAAGTTATTAATTCTTTTTTTGCAAGTGATTTAAGAACATCATGAAGATTATGTTCATGAACATCTAAATCTGTTTGTAAAACTTTTAAAGGTATACCTTCTTTATATTTCGGATCAAATGTGTGTACACAAGTTAATACCTTATTTTCTTTTTTTGTTATATATACTACCATTATAATTCTTTATCCTAAAACTTAATTATATTATATATTATATTATTATTATAAAAAAAGTTTTTTTTATTTAGTTAGAAGTGATTATTATTAATATCTTTAATGAACTTACCAAAATAAGCAGGGAACCTGAAATTAAAATTACTGAATTAAGGGATATTTTAAAAAAGTATGCTAAAACAGTTAGTGTTTTTGATGAAATGAATGCTACATGTATTATACGTGAAGATTGTAAATATATGCAAAAGAATATTCAAAAAGAATATTTAGAAGTTTATATTAAATATTTTTTTAAAAGAATCAAAGAAATTTTAAATGATAATGTAAATTATAAAGGGAATATTGATATAGTTAAGTTTCAAAATTCTTTAAATTTACTTAAAAATCAGTTTATTCAATATAAAGACAGTAGTAATAATAGTAAATATTCTTTAATTTTAACTTTAATTAGTTTTTATGCTACATTCATTAAAAATGAACCAATACATCCTGTAGGTACACCTTTTCCTGGAAATTTAAAACTAGAAAAAAAAGATGGAGAATATTATTGTCCAGTTAAAGATAAACAATCCAAAAATCCTAATGCTGTTTGTAATTTATGTATTTCAAAACAAAAAGAAATATAAAAAGAATAAATTAATATTTTTTTATATTTTAGATGATAATCCCATTTCTCCTGCCATTGGAACACCTGTTAATACGGATGCTTCAAAAGTTAAAGATTTAAGATTCTCTTTTTCTAATTTAGATAAATGAGAATTTCCTGCTTGTTGGGCGAGCATTGTTGCTTCATCAGTCATTGCTTTAATATAATTAGCAACATGTTTTGCACCTTCTCGATAATTTAAACGGTGTCTTAATTCAAGATTTTGTGTTGCAATTCCTTTTCTACATGTTCCATCATAACATTCTTGACATACTCTACAACCTAATGCAACAAGTGCTCCTGTTGCTACATATGTTGCATCTGCCCCCAGGGCTAATGCTTTAAGAACATCTACACCCGTTCTTATTCCTCCTGATACTATTAAACTTACTTCTTCACGTAAATTTATATCTTTTAAAGCAGCATCTGCTTCAACAATAGCGGATAGTGTTGGTACTCCTGCTTGTTCCATAATTACATCAGGACCTGCACCTGTTCCTCCTTGCATTCCATCAACGACAATTGCATCTGCTCCACCTTTAGCTGCAATTTTAACATCACTTGCTACACGTCCTGCAGCAAATTTAACCATAATAGGCACTTGCCAATCTGTGATTTCTCTTAATTGACTGATTTTCATGCTTAAATCTTCAGGTCCTACTATATCCATGTGTCTTGCTGGGGATAATGCATCTGCTCCTTCAGGGATTTTACGGATTTTACTTACATCTGCTGTAACTTTTTCTCCTAGTAAGTGTCCACCCATACCACTTTTTGCTCCTTGACCTATTTTGATTTCTATTGCATCTGCATTATTTAAATATTCAGCGGATACACCGAATCTTCCAGATGCATATTGTGCTACTAAATTGTGAGATAATGCTCTTTCTTCAGGGAGCATTCCCCCTTCCCCAGTGTTAGCAACTGTTCCTGCAAGTGTTGATCCAAGTGCTAATGCCATTTTAGCTTCTTTACTCAATGCTCCGAAACTCATTGCACCGATCATGATTGGGGTGTCAATGTGTAATGGGTTTTCAGCATACCGATCACCTATTATTACATCTGTTCCACAAGGTTCTCGATAATTATCTAATGGAGGTCTACTTACTTGTGCTGGTGTTATGACCAAATCATCAAATGTTGGAAGTGTTCTAGTTGCACCTGTACTTCTAATTTTATATGAAGCTGCAGTTGTTTTTCTTTCTATTTCTAAAATATCTGGATATTTCCATCCTAATCTTTGGTCTTCTGGCATTGCTAAGACTTTTATTGCTCCGTGAGGACACATTTCACTACATATTCTGCACCCTACACATTGTGCTTGGTGTAATGGTTGTGGTTCTCCTCGAACTATTTCATATACTCCATGTGGACAGTTGTTCACACAACTGAAACATTTACCACAGATATCTTCGTCTCGATCGTCACATAAATACCAGCAACATCCTGGTCTTTCAAAATCTCTTTTACATATTAGTGGGTCTCTTATTACATTAAATGGCATTTTATTTTTCCCTCCTTAGTCTTTTTTATGGAAAAATGGTCTTTTACTTTGTGGTATGATTTTTTTAAAATTTTTATAATCTTCATTAGATAGGTTAAAATCATATTTATTGAGAATTGTTTTTAATTCTTTTATATCTTCGTCTTTTGCTTTCATTTGAAATGCATTTTTTCCTAGACTTTCTATTTTTCCTAGAACATATATTTCTCCATTTACAATGGATTCTGCTAAGTCTTCACCTACATCTCCGAGGATTATTATTTTTCCTCCCATCATGAAAATTCCTGTCATGAATCCTGAGTTTCCACCTATTATGATGGTTCCATTTTTCATGATTTCTCCAGTACGGGCTCCAACACCTTTTTTAACTACTACAGTTCCACCATAAATTCCTTGACCTGCTCCGTCTCCTGCAGAGCCTTCAACTATGATTTCTCCTTCAGTCATGTTGTCTCCTACAAACCATCCTGCGTTTCCTTTGATTAGTATTTGTAATTTATCAACCATACTTCCAGCAAAGTATCCTGCAGATCCATCTATAATTACTTGAGATTCTCCAATTACCCCATTTACAAGGTAATGCATTGCATTTGGGTTTTCTAAAACAATTTTTTCTACATTTTCATGGTCTATTGCATATCTGATTTTTGTGTTGGTTTGTCGTGATGTAAGTTTGGATACGTCAATTGTAATTGTTTTTTCACTCATATTTATTTCCGCCTTTTAAATTTCGTATACTCTTACTTCTCCAGGAGAGATTTGTTCTACATTGTGTGTGTCGATTACTTGTCTGAGGCTTACTTCTTCTGATGCTATTGCGAATTTTTCATCATTTTCAGCAATTACTCCAGGTCTTAATCCTAGTTTATCTTTTGCTATTCCTATTCCATTAGGTGTTCCTATTATGAAACTGAATGGACCATCCATATCTTCAACTGCTCCTTCTAATGCTTCTTCTAAGGTGTAGTTTGAGATTAGTTTATCTGCAATGTAGTGTACTAAGCATTCAGTATCGTTGAATGTTTCAAATATGTGGCCTTTTCGTTCTAGAGGGTCTCTTATATTCCAATAATTTGTTATTTGTCCATTATGTACTACTGTTACGTCTTCTGAGATATAAGTTTGGAATGGGTGTGCATGGAATCTGTCTATTGCACTTTCTGTTGAGAATCTTGTGTGTCCTATTGCATGTGTTCCTTTTACACTTCTTGTATCATATCTGTTTGCAATTTCTAGAACTGATCCTACATCTTTTATCATTTCAAATGAATGTGAACCATTTAAAACTATTACATCATCTATTTGATCAACTTTAGTGATTAAGGGTTTTAGTTGTTTGAAATTATCCAAATTGACATGACATCTGTATATTATGGTATCGTCAACTGATGGGATTTTTTCTTCTTGTGCGATTGATGAGTTGTTTTGTATTATGTTTTTTACATCAGATATTTGATTATCATCATCAATTTGTATGTTTAAAATGTATTCTCCATCTGGTAATCCTAATCCTCCGTATAATGCAAATCCTGCAGAGTCTGGTCCTCTGTGTTGGAGTGCATTTAGCATGTTTGTCATGTCGTTTCCAATGTTGTGCATTTTTTTATCTTTGTATACTATTCCTGCTATTCCACACATTTTTTAACCTCCTTTATGAAGTATTCATGTAATCTTGTATCATTAGTTAATTCTGGATGAAAACTCATTGCTAGATTAGGGCCTTGTTGTATTGCTACGATTGTGTTATTTACTTCACATAAGACTTTGATGTCTTTTTTGGTTTTATCATAGTTTTTTAGTGTTGGTGCTCTTATGAATACTCCAGGGTATTTATATCCTAAAATATTGAGTTCTGTTTCAAAAGAATCTTTTTGTCTTCCAAAACTGTTTCTTACAACTTCTATGTCCATTATTCCTAGTATGGGTTGTTCGTAATTTGTTTTTTTTGCAAGTAATACCATTCCGGCACATGTTCCGAATATTGGTATTTTTTTGTCTTTTATTATTTTATCAAGGTCTCGTTCAAATAAGATTTTCCCTATTACTGTTGACTCTCCTCCAGATATGATGAGTCCATCACATTCTTTTAGGTCGTCGGCATATCGTACATTTTTGGTTTGGGCTATTATACCCATTTTTTCTATTGCTTTTTCGGTTATATCTTTATGTTCTGATACTGCGCCTTGTAAGTTGAGAATTCCTATTGTTAACATGAAAAATCACTGAATTTTATATAAAGTTTATATTTTTTTATCATATTTTTTTTAAAAATAGATTAATAATATATTATGTTTTTTTTGTTTATTTATTTTATTGTTTTATAAGTGATTTTTATGTTTTTTGAGTCTATATTTTTTTGGAGATGAATATTTTTCATCCTTATGGTTTCTTTATATTTATTTATATATAAAGTTGGTGGAATATCCCTTCCGGTTGAATTTTGTTTATATGAAATTATTTTAAAAAATTGTGTAAAAAAAAGTGAAAAATAGGAATAATTAAATGTTAGTTATGTAAAAAAATTTTTTTATTCTTCTTTTTTAGGATTTTTAATTGCATCAATTGCGTATCTAGCACCTACAACTACAAAATTTTTTTCATCATTTAATAATTTTTCTATAGATCCTACTGCTCTAGAATCACCTATAGCTCCTAATGCCCAAACTGCTGCTCCTCGAACTTTCCAATCTGGACTTTTTAAAGTTTCCATTAATGGATCTACTGCTGCTTCACCCATATGGGATAATGCAGTTGATGCTTCTCTTCTAACTAATTTATTTCCATCAGATAATGTATTTATTAGTGGTTCTATTGCTTTAGTATCTTTAATAAGTCCTAATGCTTGAGCTGCACCTTTTCTTATTTCTTTATCTGAACTTTTTAATGCATTTATAAGTGGGTCAACGGATTCTTTTGCATTGAACTCTAATAATCCCATTGTTTCTTCTTTTACAAATTCATCGGTTGATTTTAAATCTTGTATTAATTCTTCTATTGTTTTTTCCATTGAAAATCACCTTATTTATTTTTTTTATTATTATAATATAATTTATAACTATTTCTTAAATATATGTAAAGGATTATTTAAACCTTTCGATATTTGACGAACAATGTATTTTTTCTATACAACAAAATACTTTAAAGTACAAAAATATAAAAATAATAGATAAAAACAATTTGGATAATAAAATGAAAAAGATAACAACAATACCTGGAGACGGAATAGGAAAAGAAGTAATGGAAGCAGGACTGTACATCTTAAACAAATTAGATTTAAATATAGATTACAGCCCACAAGAAGCAGGAAAAGAACTATACGAAAAAACAAACGATAATCTTCCCCCTGAAACAATAAAATCAGCAAAAAATACAGATGCAACATTATTTGGAGCAGTTACATCCATACCTGGAGAAAAAAGTGCAATAATAGAATTAAGAAAAGCACTCAATGTATATGCAAACTTAAGACCTGTAAAATCATATCCTGGAGTAAAAGGAATCTATGATGATGTAGACTTCTTAATAGTAAGAGAAAATACAGAAGGATTATACTCCCAAATAGAAGAAACCACAAAAGAAGGAGCCATTGCAAAAAGAGTAATAACCAAAAAAGCAAGCCAACGAATTTGTGATTTAGCATTCCAACAAGCAATAAAAGAAGACAGAAAAAGTGTTACCTGTGTTAACAAAGCTAATATCCTTAAAAAAACAGACGGACTATTCAAAGAAACATTCTACAAAGTAGCTAAAAATTATCCAGAAATTAAAGCTAATGATTTTTATGTTGATGCAACAGCAATGTATTTAATCACAGATCCTCAAAGATTTGATGTAATAGTAACAACCAATTTATTTGGAGACATATTATCAGATGAAGGAGCAGGATTAGTAGGAGGCTTAGGAATAGCACCTTCAGGAAATATTGGATCAGAAAATGGACTATTTGAACCAGTTCATGGAAGTGCACCTGATATAGCAGGACAAAATATAAGCAATCCCGTAAGTATGATATTAACCATAAGTATGATGCTGGAATACTTAAATCAAGATTATTATGCAGATAAAATAAAACAAGCCACAGTTACAGTATTAAAAGAAGGAAAAGTGAAAACTCCTGATCTTGGTGGATCTAATAAAACCATGGAACTTGCAGAAGAAATAAACAAAAAATTACAAGAAATATTATAAAAAAAGAGAGAATAGATAATTATGCTTAATATAACAACATTTTTAGATGCTAATGCAAAAAGACTAAAAAAAGATGTATTTTACTGTCCCGAAAAAGGAACTAAATATAATTCTAGAGAAATACTTGGAATAGTATCAGAACTTGGAAGAGAATTAAAAAAATTAGGAATAGGTAAAGGAGATCGTGTATTAATCTATTTAAAAAGTTCACCTGAATACTTATTCAGTATGTTTGCTTTATGGAGAATAGGTGCAATAGCCGTACCAACAAATAGAGTTTATAAAGAAAATGAAATAAAATACATGAGCCAAAACTCAGAAGCAAGATTAATGATAACTGACTTAAAAGGTGAAGAAATAGGAGAAAAGATTGGAATAAAAACTTACACACCAGAAAATATAGAAAATTATCGTGAAGCCGAAGTTTTACCCTCAGAAACTACTGATTGGGACGATTTATGTCAACTACAATATACTTCAGGTACAACTGGAAAACCCAAAGGAAGTATGTTAACACATGGAAACTGGTTTACAAGTATACACAATGAATGTGATGTATTAGAATTAAGACAAAATGATGTATTTCTTGGAATTTATCCAATGGCTCATGTAGGTATAAGTTGGGGAATAAGTGCCTTACGTGCAGGTGCTTTATATATTATGATGGAAAGATATGAGTTAAATAAATATTTAGAATTAATAGAAAATGAATATGTAACTGTATTAGCAGGTATGCCTCCAGTTATACATACTTTAACTAATCTTGACAGTGATTATATATCTAAACTTGATAGTGTAAGAGAAATAATTAGTGGTGGAGGACCAATACATAAAAAGATTTGGAAAAAATTCACAGATCAATACAGTATACCTATAATAAATGCTTATGGATTATCTGAAACTATTGTAATAGGTACAGGTACAGTAATTCGTCCAGAAGATTATATTGAAGCAGATCGTTTTGAAAGTGTAGGACATCCAGTATGTTTTAGTGAATGTAAAATTGTAGATGAAGATGATCCTTACAGTACTTTAGATAAATATGAACATGGTGAAATAGCTTTGCGTGGTCCTGCAGTTGCTAAAGGTTATTGGAATATGGAACGTGAAACACGTGAAAGTTTTTTCCCAGAAGGTTGGTTTTTAACTGGAGATATTGGTTATTTAGATAAAGATAATCGTTTATTCATTACTGATCGTAAAAAAGATATGATTGATATGAGTGGTTGGAAAATTTATCCAACTGAAGTTGAAGAAACATTAATTAAATATCCTGAAGTTGAGGATATTGCAGTTTTTAGTATTCCTGATTGTCATCGAGGAGAATTACCAGTTGCAGCAGTAATTTGGAAAAATGATGAAGATAAAGAAGGTTTAATTAAATTTGCTAAGGATAATATTGCAGGTTATAAAGTTCCTCGTGAAATTTACAGTACTAATGAACTTCCTCGTGTTAATGGTTGGAAATTATTACGTAAGGAGTTAATTAAAATGTTTGCTCCTGAAAAAATAGAAAAAAAATAAAATGTTTGTATAAATTAATATATCATGGTTCCAATACCATCAGTTGTGAAAATTTCAAGTAGTAAAGAGTGTTTTAATCTACCATCTATAATATGTGCAGATTTAACACCATCATTTATTGCTTTTACACAAGTTTCAATTTTTGGAATCATTCCACCAGTAATTATACCTTCTTCTATGAGTTTTGGTACTTCTTCTACTTTTATTTTTTGAATTAAACTTGATGGATTTTTTGGATTTCTTAATACTCCTGGTACATCAGTTAAGATTATTAGTTTTTCAGCATCTACTTCACTAGCTAGTGCTCCAGCTACAGTATCTGCATTAAGATTTAGACTGGTTCCGTCTTCTGCTATTCCAATAGGGGATATTACAGGTATGTAATTGTTTTCAGTAAAAAGTTTTAATATGTCAGGGTTGACTTTTTTTATTTCTCCAACAAGTCCTAAATCTATTTCTTCTATTTCACCAGTTTCTTCATTATGATATTTATGGAGTTTTTTACATGCTTGTATGAGTTTGTTATCTTTTCCACTAATTCCCACACCTTTACCATCATGTAAACAAATTTTACTTACAATATTAGTGTTTATGTTTCCAACTAAAACCATTTTCACAATTTCCATTGTTTCTTCATCTGTTACTCTAAGTCCTTTGATGAATTTTGGTTCTTTTCCTAATTTATTCATGCTTCTAGTGATTTCCGGCCCTCCGCCATGAACTACTATTGGTTCCATTCCAACATATTTAAGGAGTACTGTATCTCTAGCTGTAGAAGCCATTGCAATTTCATCTATCATTGCATGACCTCCATATTTTATCATTATTTTTTGTTTATGGAATTTTTTTATGTAAGGTAATGCTTCAACTAATATATTTACTTGTTCCATGTTTTATCACTATAAATTTTTTGAATATTAAAATTAAATTTTTATTACAAATTTTTTAACACTAATAGGTTTTGTTTGATGTATTATTTATAATATTATTAAAAAAATTATCGAAATGAATATTAATAACAAACGAATAAATAGTAAATATTAATTAAATTTTAAATTAAAAATGGAAGATTGATAAAAAATGCCGAAACCAAATATGATGCCAAAGAATGGTCATAGAATACAAGGATTCTCAAGTGAAAGCTTTATAAATGCAAAAGAAATATTAGAATCCTTTAAGTTTAAAGGAAATGAAGTTTTCATGGATCTTGGATGTGGAGATGGACATATAAGCATGGAAGCATTAAAATTATTAAATGATGATGCAACAGTAATCGCTATAGATAATTATGAACCAAGTATCATAGATTTACAAAAAGATGTAGATGAGCAAAACATAAAAAATTTAAAACCAATATTTGCAGATTTTACTGAAGGAACACCAGTCGAAGATGAAAGTGTAGATGTAATATTTTTATTAAATGTTTTCCATCACTTTAATGCTGCACGTAAAAGTAGTGAAAGTATTAAAGAAATGAAACGTATTCTAAAACCTGAAGGAAAAATATATGTAATGGAATATAAAAAACAAGAAGTTAGACATGGACCTCCTTACCAAATGAGAGTAAGTGATGAAGATGTTGAAAAAATGTTTAGTGATGAAGGATTTAAAGTCTTAAATGTGGATAATGAAGTTGGTGAAGATATTCCTGAAGGAAAATCTCATTATTTAATAAGTTTTCAAAAATAGATTTTAAAAAAAATTCCACAATTTAATTATTTTTTTAAAATTAAAAAATTTACTAATTTTGATATTAATTTAAAAATTGAAATTATAAAAAAAAGAATGTAAAAAAAAGTTCTTATTTTTTTAAATAGAAAAATAAGAAAAACCTTTTTTATGTTTTTAGATTATCTATTGTAATTACTAAATCTGTTAATTGTTGTTGTACACTTAAACCAGGTTGTCCGTGTGCTTCATATACAAGTGCTGGTGTTCCATTCTCTAATATTGGTTGAGTACAATATTTTGGACTTGAATATTCAGGAGGTTCATAATAGTATAACCAACTATTATTTTTAACAATTTTGTTAGCTATTTGATGACTTGTTCCATTTGCACTTCCTGGTGTGAAGATATATGGATCTGGGAAGTAAAATGCATTTGATGTATGAATATCACACACTAAACTATAATCTTTACTTACTACATCAGGTACAACAAATTGTTGAGCTAATAATTGCCCATTCATTCTACTTTCTGAGAAATCACTACTATTTGCTGTAACATTTATTTTGTAAATATAATATTGATATTCACAATCACCGGAAATATTTTTAACAGCATTTTCAAGTGCTTGATGTGAATCAGATTCCCGTGGGTGTTGTCCTATAATGTATGCTATTTTTACTTTAGAAGATGTGTTTCCATATGGTCCTTCAAGTGTTACAAAACCTTCCTCAGCAGTTCCTAATTTAGTTGATGTAGTATTTGGATGATTTGCATCTGTATCAATATGTAATAAATTTGCTAATGGTTCAAATATTCCACCTAATGAAGTATCTACAGCATTACTTGTGCTTTCTAAATTAGGGTTTGAGAAAAAGTTACCTGAAAAAATTACAATTCCTCCAATTAGGATTATTAATATTATTACGGCATATATTAATTTTCTTTTAGGAGGTTTTGATTTAGGTTGTTTTCTATGTAAACTGTTTTTTGCATCAGTCAATTTTTTTTATACCTCTAATTAATTTTATTTTTTTAAAGTTTTTATTTATTTTATAATTGAAAGAAAATTTTTAAGTTTTTAAATTAATTATTGAATTAAAATTTCTTTTTTTTGGTGTTGAAAAAATGTGTTTATAATAATTGTTTACTATTTTTTTAAATATACTTATTTCGTTTTTAATTTATATTGAAAAAAAAATCTTATAAAATTATTGCTAAAAAATAGTATTTTAAAAAGGGGGTGGTGAAGTATTAATTATTGGTTTTAAAAAAAAGATGGCATGTATGATAAAAAAAATTTATTTCAATCTTTTTTATCTCTTTTTCCAAGATTGTTTTGCAGCTCTTCCTCTTTTACTTCCAGGTTTTCTGTATCCTTTTTTTTGTCTGGTTCTTCTATTTGTTCCTTTAACCTTTGCCATTATAATCCGTCCTTTAATTTTATTTTTTGCAAATATAATTTTTAAAATTTTTATTATTAATATAAGAAATAAAACTTTTATAGAATTGTCTATACTGAGAGTTTTATTTTTATAAAAAAGTTAATTTAAAAAAATAAGCTTCTATATTATATAAAAAACTTAATATAATAATTTTAGCTTTTAATACATATAAACTTAACTCATTAATTTTAATAATTAGTATCTTTTAAAAGAATTTATTAATGAATTATAGGAATAGTATCAAATACTCTTTAAATTTTATTATTATACAAATTTTGTTGAAATTAAATAATAAATGTTAAATATTATTTTATGTTAAATATATTTTTAATTATTATTAAATAAATATTAGTAAATAGTTTTACTTAATACTTTGTGATATTTAATTTAAATTATTTTTTTATAAAAAGGGGAGTAATGTATTAAATGAAAAATTTAGGAAAAATAAGTATTCTTCTAGTTTTACTATTTTGTAGTGTATTGATTTTTTCTGGAGCTATTAGTGCTAGTGAATCTGATGGTAATATGGTTTTAGGTAATGTTAGTATGACTATTCCAAATGATTTTTTAAATGGTCAATTAAGTAATTATTCTGATGCTGCTATTTATGAAAAAATTGTTAATGGTGATATTTTCCGTATAACTGTACATAATGATTCAAAATATTTTATGAATATGGCAGGTTATGATATTAATCAAGCAGAAAATTCTAGTCAAATTAGTATTGGTGGACATCCTTGTTTGATTTGTGAATGTGGTAATAATTATATGGGAAATTATACTGTTATTATTTTCGAATCTAATGGATCTTTAGTCCGTGTATACATACCAAATAGTACAGGTTTAACAAGTGAAGGTGAAAGTTTAGTAAGTAGCACACCCCCTTCATTATATAGTGGATCTACATTTTACAATTATTTAAATGCTACGCATAAAGCATATTTGAATCAACGTGAACAAGAGGATATGATAGCTGATTCTTATGATGAAGGATATGATGAAGGATACGGTGAAGGATACGATACTAGTAGTGATAAATGGTATCAAAATATTCCAGTAATAGGACAATTTATTATTTAAAAAAAGAAAGTTAAAAAAATGAATTGAAAAAATTTGTTTTATGTTGTGTATTCAGCATTGATTTTAACATAATCATATGTTAAATCACAACCATAACTTGTAGCTGAACCTTGACCTTGATATAATTCAATGAAAATATAAATATTTTCAGCTTGAACAATTTTTTCAGCATCATCTAAATAGGAGGTTCCCTCAAATGCTAATATTTCACCATTACGTACAAGATCAACTTTATCTTTATCAGATGCAATACTTATTGTGATTTTATCTGGATCCATAGTTGTGTTTGAATATCCCACTGCAGCAATTATTCTTCCCCAATTTGGATCCCCACCAAACATTGCAGATTTAACTAAAGATGAGGAAACTACAGTTTTAGCTACTTTGATAGCTTCTTCTTCATTTTTTGCACTGTCAACATTTACTTGTAAGAATTTAGTTGCTCCTTCACCATCACGAGCCATCATTTTAGCTAGTTCTATACATACTGTATTGAATGCTTCTTGGAAATTTTTATCTATGGTTCCATCATATTTTATAATACTTGATTTTGATTTTCCATTTGCAAGTAATATTGCAGTATCATTAGTAGATTCGTCTCCATCAACAATTACCATATTAAAACTTTTTTTAATAGCTTCATTTAAAACTTTTTGAGAATGTTGTTTGTCAATTATCGCATCTGTTACTAAAAAACATAACATTGTTGCCATATTGGGAGCTATCATTCCACTTCCTTTACACATTCCACCTATATGTACTTTGTTACCATTTTCTAATGTGACTTCCACTGCAAATTCTTTAGGAAATGTGTCTGTTGTCATTATTGCTTTAGCTGCATTATTAGAAGCTTCATTACTATGTTCTAATTCAGCACTAACTTTTTTTATCATTGGTGTGAAAATATCCATTGGCATTTTTCTTCCAATAACACCTGTTGATGCTGTTGCGATTTCATTTTCAGGAATATTTAAAATTTCAGATGCTATTTTTACTGTTTTTTCACAATCTATTATTCCTTGTTCCCCTGTAAAACAATTAGCGTTTCCACTGTTTGCTATGATTAAAGATATTTTTCCATCTTTAATGATTTCTCTAGTATAATTTAATGGAGCTGCAACTATTTTATTAGAAGTATATACTGCCGTTGCTGTACTATTTGGAGCATAGATAATACTTAAACCGTATTTATCTTTTTTGAATCCATTTGCTTTAACTCCATCTATTTGACAGATTCCTCCATTGATTTTTGTGATATTTTTGTTAAATTGATTTATTGTCATTTTTAATTAGATTCTCCTATGAACAAATTTTAATTTAATATTTTATTTAATGTTAATTATTATTAAATTTATTTTTTTAATGATTTTAATGTAAGTGTAAGTTCTTTAATTACTTTTTTTTGGAACTTTTATAATTACATTAAATTATTTCTTTTTATGGGTTCTTAATTTTTAATTTATCTTTAGCATTTATTTAGGATAAATTTTAAGATTATAATTTTTTTAATTTTTATAAGAAATTTTGTAAAATTAGATATTTTATTTTAAGAAATGGTGTGTAATTTTTTTATTAAAAATAGTATATGAAAAATTTTTTGATGGTAAATCAAATTTAATAAAATTAGTTTACCCAATAATTATATTTTTATTATGTGAAAATATTTTATTTAAGGATAAACAGTAAATTTGATTGAACATTTTGACTGTTTACTTCATCTGAGGAGTTTGTATTACTTACACTTGTAACATTAGATCCATTTACTGATAATTGTTGGTTTTGATCTTGGACTGCTTGACTATGGCCGTTCATTCCAGTTGTAATACCTATACCTGTACCTAATCCGAATGCAATAAGTGAACAAACTAATAATATTACGATTATTGCTTCATTTCTAGATCTCATTATTCCTCCAAATAAATTTGTAAATTTTTTCTTTTCATTAGTAACATTTTTATAATTTAATGTTTTGTATGTTTAAAACTGGTTTATGTTATAATGCTATTAATAAATTTTATGGATAGTCTTATATATACTTTATTAAGTGAGTAAGTGTGTAATTATATGTGTATTAAAATTTTTTAAAAAAATTTAAAAAATAGTATAACTATTCTAAAAACATCAAACAATTAAAAAATAATAAGGAAAATAAATTTCAATGCAGTTAATTAATTTAAAAATATTTTTAATAGAAAATTTAATCTAAATAAGATATTGAATTATTATTTTTTATTATAAAATTTCTTATGGTATAACAATGGGTTTTTTGCAAATAAACTGATAGGTTTATGTCTTATTTTTAGTTAAAAAATAAAAATAAAGAGTGTGTAAACAATTACACATAAACATATATATTCATATATAAAGTATAAATAATAAACAAAAGTAAACATAAACAAAAGTAAATATTAAAATAAATCGTAAAGATTATATACATTATAAACTAACCTAAAGGTATATGATAGAAAAAGACGATGTAGATCGAAAATGGAAATTATCTGAAAAAACAAGAATGAACATATCATTACCATCAGATATAGCCAATTGGCTAGATGACAATGCATCATTAACTTGGAAACTAGATAAAGCAGCACGTTCCAAACAAGTAACAAAAATACTTATGGAAGCTAAAGAAAAAAGCGAAAAAGAATACTAATTTTAAAAAATATAAAAAGGATTTAATTTAAGTAGCTACTGCATAAATCATTGCAATTAAAACAACAAAAAATCCTAAAAATCCTAAATTGAAAAGGAACAAGAAATAACATAATATGAATACAACAACAAATAAACTTATCAATTTAGATTTATGGTTAAAAAATAAATTTATAATAGTTCTAACAAAATCTGAAGGAATATTATAAGCATATAAACCATTTGCCAAATCAAATACTACTAAAGATAATGGTTCAACACCTTGAACCTTAATTTGCTCTGCAATATTAGCACGTTCACCAGCTTCACGTCTAGTTTTACCAATACCAATCTTAACTTTAGCACCATTACTAAGAATATACCATGCTGAATCTAAACCCGCACGGATAGCTAAATCTTTACTTGGAAATTGGGCAATTAAATCATCTCCACCTTTACGGTAACCTTCAATAGTACCTTCACATTCTTCTTCCATAAAAGCTTTAATACCTGTCATCAATTCAACTAATTTACTACGACCATTTTCACTAATAAATTTAGTAGAATTAATTATATCAATGAATAAATAATAACTATAATCTACACTTTTAGAATGACCTAACTTAAATGGAGTATCAATAACTAAAGCATATTCTCCACCAAGTTTAGTGAAAGCTATACCTGAAACATCTCCCACTTCTTGATTAAATTTAATACTACGTTCAATAGCAGCTGCACCAGTCATACCTACTGCTGATCGTACCCCTATTTTATTATCTAAACCTATGCCAATTAATTTAATAGCAACACGTATAGCATCATTTTTACTAGGTAATTTACTAACTATTTCATTAGCAGATTCTTCAACAATTTCCCCTTTTTCTTTAAGAATAATATCAGTAAATTCTTTAATAATATAGGAAGGTTTACTTAATTCAATATAAAGATAACGATCACTACCCATGATAATATTACTTACTAATGCATATTCTTCTACAGCATTTTCTGCAGGAGTTAATTCATAGAAACTATGAATCTCAGGGATATTTTCTTTACCAACATCTCTTACAAGATTAGTAAAAATGCTTTCTGTTGTAATGTTTGCTTTTTCAAGTTCCATTAAAACTGTTTGAGTGTAGTTGAGCATGTCAACATATTCTGTTTCTAATGGTGTGGTTGGAAAGTATTTTGTTCCTATACTTATTGCTTCATAACCTGTAATTAACTTGAAAAAAAACCTAGTTAAGCTGTGTTCAGCCATCAGGTTTTCCTCCTTTTTCTAAATATATGTCAAATTCTCCGGGTTTTTCCATTAACATGTCTGATTTAACACTTACATATGGAAATTTCCATGATCCGAGTCTTGCAGCTATAGTACTTGCAATGTTTCTTGAATTGTTTTTAACAAACATTTCATCATATGAATTAATTCTTACTTCTACATTAAATGGACATATATCTTCTACTTCATCAGATACTATTATGTTTAATGCAAATTCACCGGGTTTTACGAATAAATCATTACGAACTGCTATTAATGGTCTATTAACTAAGTGTAAACGATCAGCCACTGTTACACTAATATTTCCTGCGTCGTGTACTGCTGATTTATAATCTTTAGGATGTACTAATACAAAGATTACATATGGTGCAGAGGTTTCAACATCATCCACCATTTCCATTATGTTTTTAAACATTGGCATTCTATGGAATGCATTTTCTATACGTGTTCCTACTGTTTTCTCATTAGAGGTATCTAAACGGAGTATTGCGGCTTTTGCAACATTTAAAGGACTGAATGGTTGTGTTGTTTTATCTGTGAAAACTTCCCATCTTTTTCTTTCAATTTCATTTAATATTTCATCTGCAATGTTTTGGAGGAGATTTTTAACTTTTTTAGGTTTTTTGGATTTTCCAAGTACTAATTTATCTCCTTTGATTGTAAATGGTATTCTCATGTTTTTAATATCATGAAATTCATCTGCAAAATCTCGGTATTTATCATTGGATAAAACTTTTGCATGTTCTTGTTCAGCGGTTTCAAGTATAAAGTGGTCTGCTATGTTTCCTACTGGTACTTCATCAATAATTCCATCATCGACAAGTTTTTCATATTCTTCTTTTTTATCAATACTATGACGGAGTGATGCATCCGCTATGATAAGGAATTCATGATTTCCTTTTTCTAATGCTTTGATAGCTGCTATTATATTTTTAAATTTAGCTTTACCATTATTTCCTTTTTTGTAATGAGCCACATTAGCTGCATCTATAATAATTTTCAAAATGACCACCGTATTGTAAATTTATATTGTATTTTTTATAGTGTAAAATTTATTATTAATAAATTTTAAAATCTTTAAGTATTCATTAATTAGTTATAAAATATTTTCTTTAAGAAAATAATTTTTTAAATATTTGATTTTTTTTGTGAAAAAAATATTGATTAATTAAAATAAAAATTTAATTCTTTAAATTAAACTATTATTTTAATATATTACTTTAACATGTATTTATATTTTGTTCATGGCGAAAACTAGTTTAAAAATTTAAAAATGGAAAAATAGATTATTGAAGTTTTTTATTAAAATAAAGAGTAAATTTAAAAATATTAAAAAGTATAAATTATTCACAATTTTCTATTAAATTTGCCAAATGGTATTTTAGTACCATCTATACGATTTAAGAATATTTCAATATAATCATCAGTTATATTATAAGTATTATAACTATTCACATCTTTTCCACGTAATTTAACACTTGACACAGATCCTGCATTTACAAATAATGTGTCATGCATTTTCCAAAGGTTAGGTACATGCTTATGTCCACACATTACAATATCTACATCATGGTCTATTAATGTTTTAAGTATGTCTCCTGCGTCAGTTAAAACATTTCTTTCTCTACCTGTTTGTGGTATTGGTATTACATGGTGGTGTAGGGCTACAATAGTTAATAATCCTTCTTCTTTAGCTTGTTCCAATTGTGCTTCTAACCAAAATTGTTGTTCTCGTCCTATATGCCCATAATTCACATCTGGTGCACTGCTGTCTAAACCAATTATTACCATTTCATCTTCTTTGGTAAGTTTCCAACTTCGTTCACCAATTAATTCTTCAAATGTTTCATATCCAATGTTTCGTGAATCATGATTTCCCGGTACGGCAAATAAAGGTGCATTAAACATGTCTAAATATTTGGATACTTGTTTAAAATCTTGATAGTATCCTTCATCAGTTAAATCTCCAGTTAATATAATCATATCAGGATTTAAATTGTTAATTTCTTCCATGATTTGTAAGAAAGATTTTTCATTGAAATTTGCTTTACTTACATGTAAATCTGATATGTGTGCTATTAATGTCACCTTTATCCCCTCTAAATTTTTTTATAATTAAATTTTATTTATCCTTGTAATTTAAGGATTGCATCTGCTATATCACCATTTGCATCTTCTAATGCTTGTTTTGCATCTGATTCAGTTACCCCTGCAGTATTTGCAACCATTTCTATATCTTCATCTGGGATTTCTAATTGAACATCAATTGGTACTTCTTTTGCTTCCCCTATAATTTGATAGGTTTCTTGTCCCATAGCATTCATTAAAGTTATATCCGGATCAGTAATTATTAATTCTTTTTCATCAAATCGTATAATTACTTCTCTTGCTCCTTCAAGAGTATCCATTTTCATTCCCATTTTCTTCATTTGTCTTTCCATTTTCTTCATTTGTTTTGGGTTCATTCCAGGCATCATATATTATCATCCAATTAATTATTATATTATATAATATTGTTTTTTACTATTTATAATTTAAATCCTTTACGTACTTTTACTGCTTGACCTGTATTAAAATCATTTATTTCTTTAGGGTTTAATAATACTTTACCATAAGCTAGTAAATCATCATTTGAGTTGGTGATTAAAACTTCATCTTGCGCACGTATATTAGAATCTATATCTACTACAAATTTAGAGAAAACACTTTTCCCATCACGTGCGAATTCTTCAACACTTGAATCTACAACTACTCTATTATTTGGGTAGTTTATATTTTTATGTAATCTTTTTGCTCCTTCATCAGATAAGACAAAATTAGCATCAGATGCTCTCATATTAGCAATTAATTCTTCACCATCATAAATGTGTCTAATTTTACCAGTTTTTTTACTTTTTTCAATGTTTAAATCACCATCAAACAATTGTTCCCCTATGTCTGATTGGAATTGGTAATTTGCTATTGCTTTAATTTTTCTTGTATCATCTTTTTTAAATCTGATATCATGAGAGTGTTCATATTCTGGTAGGTCCAAACCATATTCTCTTACGGGTCTTGCATGAATTAATACTTGATTGTAATATTCACTAAACTCTGCTAATGTGTTTATTAAGAATTCAATACTATCATCATCTAAAATTTTAGGTGCAACATTTTGAGCTAATGGATATGTTTCATCTAAATCAAGTGGAGTTAAACCAAATGGAATATCTAGTACCATGAAATCTGCTTCTTCTGGATTTACTTGTTCTTGGCTTCCAGTTAATGTGTGGAATCTTCCAAGTCTTCCTTGATAATATTTACTGTATGGTTTTCGCCCTCCACCTAAAATTATTAAATCTTTCTTTTTAGGTTGATTTCGTAATTTTTCTAAGTGTCTAGTTACAGTTGCACGTTTTAGTGATTCTGGCCCAGTATAGAAGAATGCTGATTTTTTAACACTTGGATCATATTTTTCTAAATCTTCACTATAATTTCCAAGTTCTCGTACGGCATCAAGTAGTGCAGGATGTGCTCTGCAACGTAGTTCAACAAGTTCCATTAATGTACCTTCATAGATTGCTTGACGTATACGTCTTAACTCAGCAAAACTAACATGTAAATTATGTGCTGCGATTAATTCTACTCTTTCTTTTTTAGGTAATTTTCTTAATTCATCTGGTGTGTATTTACTACATACTTCACAGCTGCATGGCATTTCATGTAAGTTTTCTAATTTTATTGTACCTGTAGTGGTTAGTAATCTATCATCTTCAGCATATAATATGTAAGCTGCTGAATCGAATAGGTCACAACCCATTGCTACACATAATGCAAATACCATTGGATGACCTGCACCCATTAAATGTCTAGGTTTGTTATCAGGTAGGTTTTTTACACTTGCCATTACTACATCTACAAGGTTTTTATAATCATAACCTTCCATTAATGGTACTACTGCTCCTATTGGATATAAATCTGCATTTAAACTTGTTAGTCTATCTGCACATTCACTACGTAAATCTGGAAATGTTGATCCTTGAACTACACTATTTAATTTTAGATTATAGTTTTTATTATTTCTATATTCTATAGCTTCTTGAGCACGTTTTATTGTTATTTCCATATCTTTTCGTGCTTCTTCTTTATCTACATATGGTGCTGTAGGTATATCTAAGCTTGTACCTATATCTGAACCTATTTGTTCTTGGAAGTCTATTACTTCAGTATTACCAATATCAACATCACCATAAACACTTAATTGGAAACTACCTGAATCTGTCATTACAGGTCCTTGGAAGTCAATTAACTTATGTAATCCTTCATCTAATGCTTTTTGTTTAAGTTTAGGATCTTTATAGATTAAATAAGCATTTGTAATTACTATATCTGCACCATATTTCTTTACATCAATGGTTTGTTTTCTTGGATGAATCACAGGCATTAATGCTGGTGTCATGACTTTTCCATGTTGAGTTTTTAATACTCCAACACGTCCTCTATTATCTTTAGCTTTAATCTCAAACATAAATATTAAAATTCCCCTTTTTATTAAATTGTAAAAAAAAGATTTTTATAAAAAAATTAGTATTATTATTATAATAATTATATTTTTTCTGGTTTAAATAGCTTATTTAAAAAAATTGTTAAATAAAATTTTTTTTTATTAAAATGTTATTATATGAGGTTTTATATCAGAGTCATGATTTGCTAAAGATTCTATGCAATTTTCATTTAAACTCATATCTCTTATCCATTGGAGTGATTTATATTGTTTTTCTTTATCACTAGATATTCCAGGCAATATCATTTCTTTCCATGATTTACTCGCATATCCACCGTCTAAATATAATAATACAAACTTATTGTTATATGTAATTTTTACGGCAAATAGTCCATCTGAGTGACCTGGTATTTTTATGAGTTTTATAACCTCATTTCCTAATAGGTCGTAAGATTTATGGAATGGTCCATCATTTGTATCTTTAAAATTGAATTGTTCTAAATTGATTCCTTCCCACATAGTTTTTGTATATCTTAATCTATTTTTTTGAGCGAATTTAAGTTCATCTTTTGATACTAATATGTGTTTTGCATTTTTAAGGGTTTTAATACCACTTACATGATCACAGCCAAGGTGTGTTAATAATACATAATCAATGTCTTGTGCTTTTATTCCTATATTTTTTAATTGTTCGTCAATTGTTTGTCCTTTAGGTATTATTGCTTGGTTTATTTTGTATAATATTCTGGACATGTGATTTATTTGAGCTTTTTTATCATAAAGACCTTGGGGGCTTACTTCACGACTCCATCCAGTGTCAACAAGTATTTTATAGTTTTCGTATTCTATGAGATATGCTGATACTGGTAGCCATAATCGTTTACTTTTAGGTGTTAATAATCCTGAAGCTTTTATGATGTTAGTTTTTTCTCCACCGAATGGTATATCTGGTGCTACACATACTTTTCCACAGTGAAATACATGTATTTTTATGTTTGACATAAATTTTTAAATCCTGATTTTAATAATTTAATTATTTATATGTTTTGTTTTTAGATTTAAAATATTTTTTAAAAATAGTTTAATGTTTTTGAAGGTTTTAAAAAAAAGAATAAAAAAAATATATAATTTGGTTTATTTTTTATCTATTGATACTGCAAGGTTTAATATTGTCCCAAGATCACTATCTGCACTTTGATTAAATGAGTTTTCATTTGTATATGTTCTTGTAATACTATACTTTACATCATCTTTTACAAATTCTGCATATAATTGGTATTCGTCTTTATTTGTAATTTCTGTTCTTTGTATTGTGAAATTGGTAAAGTTATCACTTGCCATGTCAAGAGTATTTGTACTTAGAACTTTGGAACCGTTAACAAATTCACCATTAGATGCTGTTTTAATATATGTTGTATTATTATCATTTAATTTATTAATTTTGAATATACTGCTTGTGAATTGGTTATTTTCTATAGAAATTGCCCTATCTGATGTTGATATTACACTATAGTCATGAGGCATTTGTATTGAAAATGAGTCACATTCGGCATCTTTGTTATTAACAGATATTGCTCCATAAATTACGCCTACACATAGTAGTATTACGAGTATTATGATTATAATTTTTAGCCATTTTTTCATTTTGTTATTTCACCACTTATTAAATTTTTTCATAATTTTTAAAAAATAACTATAATGTAAGTAAGTACTTACATACATATAAATCTTTTGTATTAAAAATTAAAGTAAAAAAAATCTTAAAAAAATTAGGAAAAAAAGTTTATAAATTAAAAATTAAATTTTCCGGTGAGGATAATTATTCTTAACATAACGATCAAAATATGTTTCTTTATCATCAACATTCATCAATTTAGTATGAACCTTAACCGGAACACGAGCAAAGTGATAAACATCCCCATCCTTTAATTCTACTTCAAGAACCTTACTGTTTTCATCATAACCAACAGCACATAAATCTTTAGATTCAATAGGACAACGTTCCATATTAAAAACACCTCATATTATAAATTTTTAATTAAATACTTAAAAAGAAAAGATTATCCAAATATAATTTGTTAGTTAAAAAACCAACAAACTAATCATTTTAAAGCCTAAGCTAAAAAAAGAAAAAATCTAAAAAAAATTTTTATAGATAAAATAATAATCAAAATTTTCAGCTAAAAAAACAATAAAATAATCAAAACTTGAAATTTTAATAATCTTTTTCTTTTAATCTTCTATTTATTATATATGTTATCTACAGTATATATAATTCTCCCAAAAAATAGGGGAAATAGTATAAAAAAAGGTATTATATAAAAATTAGAATATTTTAAAAATAAAGTGAAAAAAAGAGTAAATGATGAAATTTATAGGGTTTAAAATTTTAAATAATTAATTTAATGTGGTAAACCTAAATAATTAAATAATAAAGTCCATACAAGGAACCAACAGAAAATGAATGGTACTATACCATCCCATAACCATTTAGTGAAACCTTTTAATTCTTCATCATCAGCAAAAATTTTATTACATAATTGTCCTGTAATATATAGTAGAACTATTCCTACTAAAGCTGCTATGACTGGATTTGTGAATCCAAACCATCCTATTGTAAGTGCAGAGGATAATAATGCTGCCACTATTGCAAATATGAGATGTATTGATGTTACTTTAACTGTGTTATCCATTTTATCATTCCGATTATTGTAAATATTTAATATAAATTTTTTTAAGAATTAGAAATTATATATAATCTATAATTTTTTATTATTATTATATTTACTTTTACCTAGTATTTAAGTTTATAAAGAATTTAAAAAAATTTTTACTTAATAAGTTTTTTTAATATAATGATGTATATGGGTTTATTTTAAATTACTTAAATTCAGTGTAAAACATTACTTGTTAATTTTACATATTATAATTAATAAATATTACATGATAAGTATAAGAATAATTAAAAGGTATTTTGATTTTTAGTATAGATAAATTTTTTTAAAATATGTATTAATAGGTTTAAGGTAAATCTTAAAATATTTAAAAAATCATAAATAATAATAGTTAATTTATTTTAAAGGAATGATGTTTTAATATGAAAACTATGTCAAATGTTGATGTGTATACAATAAGTTATGAATTAAACAAATTATTAACAGGTGCAAGAGTTGATAAATCTTTTCAACCAACTGATGATACTGTTGTAATGAGGTTTCATAAAGCCGGATATGGTCGTGTAGACCTTGTAATGCAAGCCGGAGTTCGTTTACATATTAGCCAATACCCATTAGAAAACCCATTAACTCCTCCTAGTTTTCCAATGTTACTAAGAAAACGAGTTAAAGGTGCAAATGTTATTAGTATAAAACAACACGAATTTGATCGTGTTGTTGAAATTAAAATGCAAAAAGAACAAGTTTACACATTAATCGTAGAATTATTTGATAAAGGTAATATAATCTTGTTAGATGAAGAAAATAATATTATTTTACCATTAAAACGTAAACATGTAGGTAATCGAGATATTTCAAGTAAAAAAAATTATGAATTTCCCGCCAAACATGGTATGAACCCCATAACAATTAATTTATTAGAATTCAACGATTTAATAAGATACAGTGACAGTGATATTGTCCGTACCCTTGCACGTAACGGTTTAGGTAGTTTATATGCAGAAGAAATTATATCCCACACAAATATTGATAAAAACACAGAATGTTCTAATTTAAATAATGATGATGTTGAAGAATTATATAATGCATTAACTAATACTTTTAAACCTTTAAAAGAAGACGCTTTTAAGCCTCAAATTGATAAAGAGGAAAAATCAGATAAGAAAAAAGAGTACTTAGTACCATTAAATTTAGGCAAATATCAAAATATGGAAAAAACTGAATTTAAAACCTTTAATGAAGCTGCAGACGAATTTTACAGTAGCAAAGTTAATAAAGAGATTACAAGTGTTCAAGAACGTGCATGGAATAAAAAAGTAGGGAAATTTGAAAAAAGATTAAAATTACAGGAAGAAACATTAGAAGGTTTCCATGAAACTATAGAAACATGCCAACATAAAGGAGAATTAATTTATTCCCATTATACTGAAATTGAATCTTTACAAAAAGTAATTCTTAATGCACGAGACAAAGAATATTCTTGGAAACAAATTAACAATACTTTAAAAAAAGCTAAAAAAAGTGGATTAAAAGATTCAAACATTTTTGAATCTATGGATAAATTAGGAACTATGACCTTAATTTTAGAAGATACTCATATTAACATAGATTGTAAAAAAAGTTTAAATGATAATGCTGAAATTTATTATGAAAAGAGTAAAAAAGCAAAACATAAAATTAATGGGGCAAATATTGCAATAGAAAATACACGCAAACAATTAAAGGATATACGTGAACGCAAAACTGTTGCTATGGAAAAAGTGAATGTTACCCAAAAACGTGTTAAAAAAGAATTAAAATGGTTTGAAAAGTTAAGATGGTTCTTATCAAGCGATGGTTTCCTTGTAGTTGGAGGTCGTGATGCTAATACTAATGAAACTGTAGTTAAAAAATATTTAGATAATAATGATATTTACCTACATTGTGATATTCATGGTGCACCTTCAATTAGTATACGCTTAAAAGGTGAAGAATTAACAAATCAAGCTATAAAAGAAGCCGGAATTTTTGCAGCTTCTTATTCTAGTGCATGGTCTGAAGGTTATAGTAACCAAGATGTATACTATGTATCACCAAGCCAAGTAAGTAAAACACCAGAATCTGGAGAATATGTACCTAAAGGTTCTTTCATAATACGTGGACATAGAAATTATATTAGAAATGCAAATCTTGAATTAGCAGTGGGAATTGTGGATTATGAGGGCAAACGTATAATGGCTGGACCTATTGAAGCTGTGAATAAATATTGTGATAATTTTGTAGCATTAAAACCCGGACACATTAAAAAAGAAGCAATAGCTAAAAAAATCTTAAGTAAAATTGATAAAGAAAATATTTTAGGCATAGATGATGTTGTAAGAGTTTTACCTAGTGGTAAATGTGATATTATTGATCCAAGAGAAATACAATATCGTTTAATGAAAAAATAAAAAAGAGATTTGAAAAAAAATAGTATTATTCATCCTTTAATTCCGGGACAAATGTTTCTAAAGGATTAATAACTATTGTTTCTATTTTTGGATTTAATTGTGTTACAAAATTACTAAACACTGCAGGATCTTGTTCTATAGCAGGGAAAGTATTGTAATGCATTGGTAAAACATATTTTGGATTAATCCACATAGTAGCTAATGCTGCTTCAAAAGGCCCCATTGTGAATTTATCCCCTATAGGTAAAATAGCAACATCAGGTTTATAAATTTCGCCTATAATAGTTTTCATATCTCCAAATAATGCTGTATCTCCAGCATGGAATAATTTTTCACCATTTTCCATTGTTATTAAGAAACTTGCAGGTTCTCCACCAGCAACTGGTTCTTCTACAATATCTAATGCTCCTGAATGTTTAGCATCTAACATTGTGAATTTTATGCCTTCAAGAACAAGTGAACCTCCTTTATTCATACTAACTTTATTTATTCCTTGTTTTGCTAAGAATAATCCAATTTCATGTATGCATATTATTGGACAGTTTAAATTATGAGATAATTCCATTGCATCACCAAAATGATCACTGTGTCCATGAGTAACACAAATAATGTCTGCTTCTATTTCTTCAACTGGAATTGGGCAAGCTGGATTATTACTTATGAATGGATCTATTAAGATTTTTACACCTTCATTAGATTCTACTAAGAAGGTTGAATGACCTAACCATGTTATTTCCATTTTTATCACCTAATATAAATTTTTTTTACTTATTTTCTAAATTATGGGCTAACTCCCATGATTTATTAAAGTTATCTTTAACTAAATTAATAGATTGTATGTCAGTATAAACTGCACCATAATCAAAATCTATTTGATCTTCTCCATTAGAAATTATTAATGCATAAGAGTCATCACTTATTAAGTTAAAGGTGTTTACTATTGGTAAAAGTTTTACTTTCACACCATCTTCAATTAATGCTGATATTAATAATATGTATGAAGTATCTTTAAGATTAAATTCTTGAATAATTAATTTTGTATTTAGCTTACAAATATTAGCTAAAAAACTACTATTTAACTCTTTTAAGGAAGGTACTTCTAAAAATATTTCAGATTTTGCATGTTTTCCTATTAATTCGAAAGCATTTTCTGAAGTCATTATTCCTTGATTACATATTACATAGCTTTTCCGTAATCTGGATCCTTTTTTAACTTTAGAATGTTTTGTTTTTTCTATTTTTTGATTTTTTTCTGTAATGAAATCTGATAGTTCTGTGGATTTTGTATTTTTAGGTATAACATTATAAGTATCATCAGTTATTTTATGATTATTCACATTAGAGACAATTGATGGTTGAGTACTTGTTTCTTCATCATGAAGGTTTTCATATTCTTCTGCGTAAACTGGGGTTATTGTCTCAGGAATAGGTTCTTGATAAACTGGGGTTTCAACATTTTCATAATTTAATGGGACTTCTCTTCTTTTGGGTTTACGTGTGACTTTCATTGGTTTTTCGTAATTTGGAGTGAAGTTAAATTGTCTTGCAGGTGGATGTTTTTTATATCCTTTTGGTATCATACCAATTTTATTAAGATTATTTTTTCTAGATTTATTTTGTTTAGATGGTGATAGGGAAATATTTCTAGAATTTGAGTCTTCTTCGGGTTCTTCATAATTATATGAGGGTTCGTCCCAAACTTGAGGGTTTGAGCGTAATACTGCTTTTGAATTATATTCCGGATTGGTGAATCTTTCAGCAAATTGTCTGTTTATAGTTGTGAATATTGATTCATTATTATATGAGTCATCTAAGGATGCTATAGATCTTGTTTCGGAAGTTAAATTGTTTTTTTTATTACTTAAAGAGTGTTTAGTTTTTGTTATTAATTCATTTTGATTAGAACCCTTTGGTATAAAAATTGATATTAACATTATTATTCCAATAAATAACATTAATAATCCTAATAGTAGAATAATATCTAATAAACTGTAGATTACTGATTCATATATAACAATTAAACCTATAGCGGCGAGTAAAATTCCTTTAAATATTTGATTCATTTCATCCATTCTTCTTTTACCACCATAAAATATTATTTAATATTTATTAAAGTTTTCCCCTAAAATTTTTTTTATAAAATTAAAAGTTTAATTATTTTAAAATTTGTGTATGTGTTTTTATTTATTATACTAAATAGGGTTAGTTTGTATAATTGTAATAAAATGATTATATTAAATATCCTATAATTTTGATTATAAATTAATATAATTATTTTAATATATAAAATTAATGTTTAATAATGGACAGATAAAGGTTTAATATTAGGTTATAATTAGAAAATAGTGAAAAATGGTTAAAAAAAGCAATTTATTTTATTAAAAGAGAGAATAATATTTTTTTTAGAATAAAATGAAAATTAATTTTTCATTTTTTTATATTTCTAAAAAAAAATTATTTAATATTTATTTTTATTCTAAGAGTTTTCCTATGATTTTTTGCCAGGATGCGTTTGTTATGTTTTCAAGTTTCATACTTAATCTACGTAATTGTAGGGCATCTAAAGGACAAGCATTTACACATGCGCCACAGAGAATACATCTTTCTTCATTAAGTGATAAAAATCCATCTTTAATTTCTAAAGCATTACATGGACATACTTCTATACAATCTTGACAATCTTTACATTCTTCTGCTTCTGGAATTAGCATTTCTCCATCGAATGGTTTAACTACTTTTATTGTGTCTTCTGGGCATAATTCTTTACAATATCCACAGTAAACACAATTATTATCAATGAATGTTTTTCCAGTTATTTCTGGTTCTGGTAATTCATCAGCATACATACATGTGTCACAGACTTGTTTTATTGCATTTTGTGGACATGCTCGTTTACATACTCCACATTGTACACATTTATCTAAATCCACTTCTATATTATTTGGTACTGCTAAATCTGTTCTAGTTGAAGATTCTGGAATTGCTTTTATTGTTATTGCACTTACAGGACATAATTCTTCACAAATTTTACAGTATAAACAGTCATCTTCATTTATTGATATGTTTCCATGAATTAAATCTGTTGGTTTTGGTAAGTTTCTTTGGAAAAAGACTGCGTCTTGTGGGCAACTATAACTACATTTTCCACAGTAGATACAGTTTTCTTCATCAATTTCTGAGAAGTGTGTCCATTTTGGATAATTAGGTAAGTCTTGTATGTTTTTTCCGTCTATTTCTAAGTTTAATGCATCGAATGCACATACTGATGCACATAATCCACAGAGCACACAACTGTCTTTTTCTATTTTTATTTTATCTTGGTTGGTTTTGCCTCTTGAGATGTCTGCTATTGGACCTAATTCTAATGATTGTGTTGGGCATAATTGTGCACATATTCCACAACCTACACATTTATCATTTTTATGCATTAATTTTCTTTTTTCATTACCATTTCTTTCAATAACTACCATTTGAAAACCCCGAAAATTTATTTTTTATCTTTTGGAATAGTTAAAAAATGTGTCCATAACCATTTTTATTCTCTTCGCTCTTTTAATGTATTATATTTTGAATAATATTTTTTTTAACTATTGAATATTTATAAACATTCTATAATATAAGAGTTTATATTTAATTATTTAACGAAATGAATATATAAACATATCGTATTTTTTTAAAAAAAATTGAAATAATCAAATAATTATTTCAAAAGACGTCCCTTTTTATCAATTTCACCAGCACGAATCCGGGTACTGGAAATAGGCACGTCATCAACTGCTAAAACAAAATTAATAACAATAATATCTAAAGGTTTCATACCTTTATTTTCTCTAATCTCATTAATTTTATGAGCATTAGGTTCTGTTTCGAGACTAACAACTATAGCATCATAATCTGGATCATCAATAGACGGCCCAAAAGGATCATCTAAACGACTAATATGGAAATTAGCATGAGATCCCTTAAGAAAATTATTTAAATTACCCATACGAACGTCACAAGAATCTATATCTCCTTTTAAACCCCCAAAAGCATTTGAAGTAACACCAATCTCTACTTCTTCACCAATCTCAAAAGCTTTTCCAATTAATTCCCTATGTCCATAATGAAACTTATCAAAAGTTCCACCAACAGCTACTTTCTTATACTTTTTAACCATAAACAAAAACCTTTAAAAAAAATAAATCAAATTTTATAATTACCTAAATAAGTATACACTTTTAATTTATTTAAAGTTTTATGAAAAAAATAATAAAAAATAAGATAATGAGTTTAAAAAAAAAAAATAAATAAACTCTAATAATAAATTTTTAATTAAAACATATTGAATCTAAAATGGCACTACAACATATTTATGTAAATCTGAAAATGAATACACATTCCAATTTACTACATGACCTAAACTATTTCTAACACTAGTAGCATCAGCTGAATACCATGTGTCTCCAATAAGAATTTGTGCCCAAACATGTCCAGTAACTAAACCACTACTAAATGTACATCCTTGACCATGACAGTATCTAGCAGCTAAACCTGCAGCTCTACAAAGAGCAATAACAAGACTAGCTTGATCTACACAGTTTCCTTTACCTGCAGATAAAGTACCAGAAGCACCTCTAACACTATTACTATAGTAACTATAACTAATGTCATCTCTAACATAATTAAATATAGCAGTAGCTTTATCAGCTTGAGTAGTTAAACTTGAAGTTAAACTATTAGCTAAAGATATAATGGCACTGCTTTGAGAATTACATTTCCAACTAGTACTATTAGCATAATATGCACTTGCATCTGCACCATTATTCCGTTCATTTAAACCAGATACAAACTGATTAGTAGGTAAATCACTAGAAGTACCACCATTTACTGAAGAAGAAACAATAGAAACAAAATTAGGGAAACGACCATTCTCTGAATAGAATATTAAAGCTTTCACCATAGCATAAGTATAATCATCAAATGACATTTGACCTAAAGAAGTAGCTACATAATTAGGATCATAACCATGATTATCAACAAAAGTAGCAACTTTAATAGCCACATTTACAAGTTTATCCATATCATACTTACCATTAATATAATCCCCATTAGGGTTAGGTGCAGCAGTAACATCTTTAAGAGTTACACTATTAGTATTTCCAGAATTAATATTAACAATTGCTTGAGCAACATAATATGCAAAATCCCCTATAGAATATGTCTTATCATTAAGAGTTATACTGTCAGGTAGGAGAGAATTAGCTAAAACATAATCTCGTATAGAAATAGCCCCAGAGATTATTTGATTAATACTTATATCAGAACTAACTGGTTGAGGATTAACAATTATATTTTGAATATCTCCACTACAAGCACTGTAAACTGAATCTCCAGAATAGAATCCTTGAATAGTATAAGTTCCTACTGCTAATCCTATAGGTATGTTTATTATACCATTTTCATCTGTAGTATAAGTATAGTTAAATTTCTGTCCAGATGCTTTAGTGAATACTATTAACATTTCTTTATTTGCTATTGTATTTCCATAAATATCAATTAATGTTAATGTGTAAGATTGACCTGAACCTTGATACATAGTAAGATTTGAAGATTTGATTAAAGTAGGAGTTTTAGGAGCAGATATTGTTAAATCAATAACAACACTACTTGGATTATAATTACTATTACCTGTAAATGAATATTTAACAGTATATTCCCCTTTAGTTAAACCTATTGGTAAAGTTGCTTTACCTGCATTATCTGTAGTTGCATAATAATCTTTACTATTAGTCCCTACGGAAAATGTTATACAAATATGTTGACCTATAAGTACTTTACCATTAATATCTGTTAAGATAACACTTACATTAGTACCATCATTTTGAATCATACTTATATTATCCGCAGTTAAAACTGTATCGGTTTTATTTGTATTGTAATTGTTAACTATGAAAGAATTAGTACCTTGACATGAATTGTAAGTTGAATCTCCTTTAAAATTATAGGTTATTGAGTATGTTCCTGCAGAATAACCATTAGGTAAATATAAACTTGCAACACCTTTTTCATTAGTTACAATTTCAAAAGATAAACCATTAATAGAGACAAAAATATTTTTATCACTTACAGGATTACCTGATGCATCTAGAAGTGTAATATTGTATAATATGTTTTCATAATTAGTGTAAACAGTTAAATTTTTACCATTGATTATAGTATTTGTTTTAGAAACTGTTGGAGTAACTACAGAAATAGGAGATGATCCTGAAACATTACGATATGTATTATCTCCATTATAGGTATAATAAACATCATATGATCCAAGTGCAAGATTTACTTGAATATTTGCTTTACCTTCTGAATTTGTAGTTATTGTATAAGGATTAGTATATTGTGTTCCTTTTCCAAATATTACATTAACTTGTCGATTACTTAAAGGGTTTCCATTAATATCAGTTAATGAAACTGTTAAACTGTTTCCTTTAGGAACTGTATTATTTAAAAGATTAATAATAGTATAAATTCCATTAATAACAGTTAAATCCACAGAATTACTGCTTGCAGAATAATTAGTTGATCCAGAATAAGAATAAGTAACTGTATAAGTATTAGGTGCTAAGTTAATTGGTATACTCACTTCCCCATTACTATTTGTAGTTAGGAAGTAGGTTTTATTATTAGAACCAAATTTAAAATCTAAAGCTATTGTTTGACCAGATATTCCATTGTTATTTCCATCAAGGAGTGATACTATAAAGTTATCTCCTTTATATACTGTATTTCCTGAACAATTCATTGTAGTGGTAGTTGATAGATAAGTATCCCCAAGAATGACATTATTATTTGTTTGACTCAACATACTTTGTGAAGATTGTAAAACCACCTTACTATTAGAACTATCCAAATTATTATCACTAGTTGTAGTATTTGCACTATTTGCAATATTCCCATTAGTGGATGAGTTGGAAGCAACATCCTGAGAAGTTTCAATATTATTTGAAACTTGAGAAGTACTATTAGTTAAATCTGAGATTTGGTTAATATTACTACATAAATTTGGATTGTTTGATACATCACTAGCATTACTTGCACAAACTCCACTAATACTAATAAAAAGTATTAATGACAGTACAAGAATAAATGCTTTGTTTTTTATCAAAATTTTTCCACCTCAATTTATTAAATTATAATTTTCTAGTAATTATGAAAAAATTATTTTATAATATTTAATCACCTAAAAAAAATAAGCTTTTTAAAAATATTTCTAAAAATTTAATTTTTTTTTTAATCCTTTTATTTCTTAAAAAAAATATTCAAGAAAATAATTAATTTTTAATATTAATAATAATTTTTTTTATGTGAAAAATAAAAGGTGTATTTTTTTGGGTGAAATATTTTTCCACAATTATTATACATATTTTTATATAGTGAAAATATATAAAACTAACTACGATAAAAAATTAATAAAATCAATGCTTTTTAATTTTAAAAGCTTAAGAAAAGTATAAATATATTTAATTTTAAATTAAAATAGTTTTTGGAACTATAAACTGAATAGGTAAGTTTAAAGTTTATAAAGATTAAAATTACCTTTGAAAAATTAAGTGAATTTGAAACTATTAATAAATATATATTCAATTATCTATTTAAAAAAAAATTAACTTACTAATAAAGTTTCATTAATTAATTAATTAAGATTTCTAAATTTAAGAGTAAATATTATATCATTATTAAAAATAAATATTTAATACTTATATATGAGTATTAATATGATTATAAAATGTTAAAAATAGTATAATATTGTAATTTAATTATGTTTAATAACTTGTTTTATTTAACTGTTTTAAAAATAGTGTTAATTAATTTTTGATTAATATTTTTATAAAAAAAGGTTTTAGATAAGTTTAATAAAATTATTTTAAAAAAAGTTGATTTAATGAAAAAAATGTGTTTTTCATTAACAAAAATTTAGTTTATTAATTCTTCTTTATCTTCAACATCATCTTGAGAATTATCTTCAAATTCTTTTTTTACAATAACAGTTCTTGAGATATAATCAAGAAATCTATCATCTTTTTTAACTATGATACCTACTAAAATATCTAATATAATAATTACCCAATAAATTTTAGAAATACTTCTAACAAATGTTTGGGCATATGATAAGTCTTGATTAGTAGATTGAACTTCTATATCAAATAAACTTTTACCTAATGTTGCGTGATTAACTTTTTCAAGCACAGTGAAATAAATTATTTGAATTATTGGTAATACAAAGATGAAGTAATGGTATATTGCAAATACATTATAATGATTTGCGAATAAAAAAAGAACATAGGATATTATCCACATGAATGCTGATACGACAAAAAAGTCTACTATGTAAGCACCAGCTCTTTGTTTAAAGTATTCAATTTTAACCATAAATTTTTTGCCACCTATATTAATAATCTATTAATATTTATTATATTAATAATATATAAAAACTATTTTTTTAACAAACTCTTGGAACCGGATCAGCAATTGGTGTTTCCATGATTCTTACACCACCAACAGGTGTTTCAACTAATACATGATTGTCATCAGTGACTTCACCTATTATTGCAGCGTTTTTACCATATTTATCTTTTTTAATAGCTTTTAAAATATCTTCGGCATCGCTTGCTTTAACACCCATTACTACTTTTCCTTCATTAGCAACTTCATAAGGATCTATACCTAACATGTCACTAACTCCACGAACTTCATCACGGATAGGTATACTATCATCTTGGAGAAGTACTCCTACTCCGGATTTATCTGCCATTTCATTTATAGCATTAGCAAATCCTCCACGTGTAGGGTCTTTCATTGCATGAATTTCTCCAGCAGCGGTTGCTTTTTCAACAATTCCCCACATTGGCGCAACATCACTTTGTAATGTTGATTCGAAGTTAATACCTTCTCTTAAACTCATTAAACTTAAACCATGATCTCCTACAGTTCCAGTTATTATGATTTTATCTCCTATTTCTAAAGTTGAATCTCTTATAACTTTATCATTATCAACTATACCTAATCCAGTAGTTGATATAACAATACCATCTAATTTATCAGATTCCATTACTTTAGTATCTCCAGCAACTATTGCAACATCTACCTCTTGACAACAAGCATCCATAGATTTCATGATTGTATCTAATGATTCTTCTGGAAATCCTTCTTGAATTATCATTGAATTTGTAATTGCTAAAGGTTTTGCCCCCATCATACTTACATCATTTATGGTTCCCGCAGCTGCGATTCTACCAATATCCCCTCCAGGGAAGAATAATGGATTTACAGTATGTCCATCAGTTGTTATTACAATTTGTTGATTTCCAATTGGAATAGTTGCTCCATCATCTAATGAATCTAATCCAATTCCATCATTAACCGCTTTTTTAGTTACATTTCCAAGGATAGTGTCTTTTATAAGGTTTTCCATTACCTCTCCACCGGCTCCATGGTTCATTCCTATTTTCATAAAGTATACTCCATTGTTTTTAATAATTTGTTTTTAATTAAATAAAAAGAAACGATTATTTATCTTTTTATTTTAAAATTAGATTTATAGAATTAAAAAATAACATTATGTAATTTATTATAAGTATTTAAAATAGTTTATGTAAACAAAAATAGTTAATTTATAATATATTAAAAATAATGAATTAAATAAAAAAAAAGATTAATTAGTATGCTTAAATAAGCACACCGTTAATAACACCATCTTGACCAGGACGACTAGTTACTTTTGCTTTACCAGCACTAGTTTCAACAATAGCTCCTTTGGTTATGATGTTACGTCTAACATAGTTGGGATTAGCTTTATTTTCAATAACATTATAGATTTCAGCATTTTCAGCATTATTATTTTCTGGATTTATAATGTTTATAGTGTTTCCTTCAGCTAATCGGTTTTTAAAATTACCACCGTGGGTTCTTATTTTTCTAAGATTCTTTTCACCAAGTCTGGTTTCAGCAGGATCTCTTCCTAATTCGAATTTTCTTTTTCCACGCATTGAAATGTTTCTTTTACCAGATGGTCCTCTGGTAGATTTTCCTTGACTAATTGCCATTTTATAATCACCATTTTATAAATTAATTATACATTTTTTTAATAATAAAAGTTTTTTCCTAAAATTCTCTTTTGGAAAAGTTAATTAAAATAAAACTCTTTAAAAAGTTTTTTCTATTAAATAAGTTTAATAAACAATAAAAATTATTTTTCTATATTTTTATATAATTGAAAAAAATTAGAGTCTTCTTTATAAGTATAATATCAAAATATTATGTTTAATATTATATATAAATATTATGTTAAAATATGCAAATTTTAAAATTTTTACAAAAATTTTTCTCAAAAAAATTTTATTAAAGGTTCTATTTTATTGTATAAACAAATATTTTTTCGAGACAAAAAAAATATTTTACTAATAAAAATTAAGCAAGTAATTAATGTTGATTATTCTAATTTATTGAATAATTTTTTTGAAAATGCAAGAAATATAATCAAAAAAACAGATAATTAGAATTATAATATAGTATATGTATTTACATATTATATAAACATTAGCATTAATTATTAAGACTCATTAAATACTAAAGAAAAAAGGAATAAACTTAATAAAATTAAAAAAATAGTTAAAAAATTTATTATAATATAAGAAACATAATTAAATATAATAAAATTGAAAAAAAAAATATTTTTTCAGGTGCCACTTAAATATGGAATCTAAAACACAAACAAAAAAAGAAATTGAAATTCAAAAAAAAGTTAAAGAATTTTTAGGCACTTTTAATAGTACATTACCTTCAACTATGGAATTAGAATATGAAGGATTTTATCGCAGAGGATTCTTTTTAACCAAAAAAAGATATGCTGTAATTGAAAATGGAAAAATAATAGCTAAAGGATTAGAGCTGGTTAGAAGAGATTGGGCCCCAATAGCAAAACAAACCCAAGAAAACATATTAGAAGCCATTCTTAAAGAGGGTAACATTAACAAAGCAGTAAAAATAATTGGTAAAAATTTAAAAAAAATAAAATCAGGAAATGTTAATTTAGAAGATTTAGTTATTCATACCCAAATTACTAAAAAATTATCAGAATATAAACAAATAGGTCCTCATGTAATAGCTGCAAAAAAAATGGAAGAAAAAGGTATGGAAATTGGAAAAGGGACCATTATACGCTATGTAATAAAAAAAGGTAAAGGATCTATAAGTCAAAGAGCAGTCCCTTATGAATTCAGTGAAGATGTAGTTTATGATGCAGATTATTATATTAATAATCAAGTTTTACCTGCAGTATCAAGAATAATGGAATCTTTAGGATATACTAAGGAAGATTTAGCTAATTTAGCAACTAATGAAAAACAACAAAGTTTAGATGACTTCTTTTAAAATTAAAATTATGTTTAATAAAAATTTATATAAACTTAAAAAAATATAATAAAAATTAATATTTATAATTTGTGAATAAGAATGAATAAATGTGGAGATAATAAATTGGAAGAAAAAGCAGTATTTTTTGATATAGATGATACATTATTAGATACTTCAAGCTTCGCTGAAACAGCCCGAAGAGCTGCAATTGAAATGATGGTGGAAAACGGATTACCATTAGAAAAAGATGAAGCTTATGATTTACTTAAAGAAATAATTGAACAAAAAGGAAGTAATTATGATAAACACTTTAATGTATTAACTAAAACAGTTTTAGGAGAAGAAGATCCATTCCTTATAGCATTAGGAATGACTACTTACCATAATGTGAAATTCGCATTACTCCGACCATTTCCCAGAACTACTCAAACATTATTATACTTAAAAACTAAAGGTTATAAATTAGGAGCAATAAGTAACGGAATCACAATAAAACAATGGGAAAAATTAATCCGATTAAATATCCATGGATTTTTTGATGAAGTAATAACTTCAGAAGAAGTAGGATTTAAAAAACCAAATCGTCACATATTCGAAGAAGCTCTATCAAAAATGAATTGTAAAGCAGAGAAAAGTATAATGGTTGGTAATAAATTAGATGTGGATATTATTGGAGCTGCAAATGCTGGAATGAAAACCGTCCTTGTAAATTCAAATATTGATTTAGAATCTGAAGAAAGAATAATTGAAGAAAATATTGAATTAAAAGTTTTAAACAATATCTCAGAATTAAACACAATCTTATAAAAAAAAATAGTAAATAATTAAAAACAGTAATTAATATAAAGGGAAAAATATAAATTTCCCTTTCTTGAAAAAATTTCATCCCTATTTTTTTTATAAATCTAATTTTAAACCTATTGGGCAATGATCAGATCCCATTACATCAGATAAAATATAGGAATCAACTACTTTATCTAAAAATTCTTCATTTACAAAGAAGTAATCTAATCTCCAACCTACATTTCGGTCACGTGCTTTAGTACGGTAACTCCACCAAGTATATTGATCAGGTTCTTGGTTGAATTCACGAAATGTATCAACATAACCATTACTTAAGAATTTAGAAACCCATTCTCTTTCTATAGGTAAAAATCCTGAAACTTCTTCATTAGCTTTAGGTCTTGCAAGATCTATAGGATTATGTGCAGTGTTTAAATCACCACAAATTACAAGATTAGTTCCTTCATCCCGTAGTTTATTTGCATAGTCTAGGAAAGCATCATAGAAATCTAATTTATATTGTAAACGTTCTTCTCCAGATCCACCATTTGGGTAGTAAATATTTAATAGGGTGAATTCATCGTAATCTATTCTTAGTAAGCGGCCTTCAGTGTCGAATTTTTCTATTCCCATTCCATTTATAACATTTTTAGGTTTAATTTGTGAATAGGTTGCTACTCCACTGTATCCTTTACGTTCTGCACTGTTGAAATAGCTAGTGTAATCTGGTATATTTATTAATTTTTTTGGTAATTGGTCTATTTGAGCTTTGGTTTCTTGTATTGAAATTATATCTGGTTTATTTTCACTTAACCAATCTATGAAACCTTTACGATGTATAGCTCTGATACCATTTACATTCCATGATATTAATTCTAACTCAGACATTTTTATTCCAACCTATTTTTTTTTAAATTCTTTTTTTTTAATCTAATTTGATTCCTTTATCTAATGGTAGTTCTCTTAACCATTTGATATCACTTTTATATAGCATTCTTATATCATTTATATCATAACGTAACATTGCTAATCTTTCAATTCCTAAACCGAATGCTAATGCAGGAGTATCTATTCCTAATGGTTTTAATACTTCAGGACGGAACATTCCAGCTCCACCTAATTCTATCCATGAATCTTTTTCTTCAAAGAATACTTCAGTTTCTATACTTAGGTAAGTGTAAGGGAAATATGCTGGTCTGAAACGTACTTGTGTGAATCCTAATTTTTTATAAAATTCTCTTAAGATTCCTAAAAGGTTTTGGAAATTAATGTTTTCACCAGCTACTACTCCTTCTACTTGATGGAATTCTGGTAAGTGTTTATAATTAATTGTTTCTCTACGGAATACTCGACCTACACTGAACATTTTAAATGGAGGTTCATGACTTTCTAAATATTTTGTACTGATTCCTGTTGTGTGAGTTCTTAGTACTGATTGTTTTGCAACTTCTACATCCCATTTATAACCCCAACCTTCAGATGAAGTTTCTCCTCCGTCTTCGTGAGTGCTTGCTACACGTTCAACTAATTCTTTATCTGGTAAATCTACACGTGCTGGGTTTTTAACATAAAATGTATCTTGCATTTCACGTGCTGCATGGTCTTGTGGTTGGAAGAGTGAATCGAAATTCCAGAATGCACTGTTTAATATATCTCCATCTGATTCTGTAAATCCCATGTTTAAGAATATATCACGTATTTCTTCTATGATTTTTCTAAGTGGATGCATTTTACCTGGGAATATGTTTGGTGATTCTGCATTAATATCATAGGGACGGTATGATAATTTTTCATATTCTCCACTTTCTAATTGTTCATGGGTTAATTGTGTTGCTTGTTCTTTTATGGTTATTCCTGTTTCTAAAATTTTTGAACCTAATGGTGTTAATTTGAATGAGTGATCTACTTTTTTAGTATCTTTTAATAAATTTTTACGGTTTTTTAATTCATTTAATCCTTTTAGTAGATTATTAGGTAATTCGAATGGGTTTATTATATGTTTAATTTTTAAGAGGCTAAGTAATTCTTCATCAGATCCTAAATTATTAAATGCATTTTCCCCTTCTTCAGTTATACTTATTACACCTTTATCAATTTTAGCCCAGTGTTTACGAACTAACCAACCCATTGCAATGTTGACTTCAAATTTTTGCAATCCTGCTTCGCCCATAAGGTCTTTCATTGGTATTTGTTTCTTTTCTTTTAGTACATTAATTACTCTACGTTCTGGTAGACCTTCATCTGCAAATAGTGCGCCATCAGAGGTTAGTTGGAAATGTTCTTCTACATCTTTTTCCATGATTATTATATTTTTTGATGCAAGAGATCCTGCTGCACTCATAACTGATTTAATATCCATACCTGTGTTTTCAGCTATTTTATCTGGTGTTATGTTTTCGTCTTTTTCTAACTCTTTTAAGAGTTTTTTTTCGTAAATATGTAATTCATTAATAATTTTTGTAATATCGTCGCTCATTTTATGTTCAACCGTAAAAAAAATTTTTAATATAAAATAGAATAATAATGTTTTTGTTTTAATAAGTTTATATATTTTTTTTAAAATAGAAGTGTTATAAAAAAATAATTTTAAATATTTTTTTATTCCATTTCATCTTTTAAGTAGCTTAACATTATACTTGCAGCTGTTAAATCTGCTGTGGTTCCTGGATTGTAATTGTTTTCATAAAGATAGTCATCAAAGTAGTTTAAATCTTTATCAAAATATTCTTCACCATATTCGTTTAGTAAAGTTTTAGCACTTTCACTAACTTTTGATGCTTCTTCTTCACCATATTTACGGCTAATTAAAGTATCTGGTACTTTTGAAAGTAATGTTAAGAATGTTTGAACTGTTGCTGTGTTGGTTCTTTTATCTTTTCTTAATTCATCAAAAGTTTTGAATCCTATATCGAAGATTTTTGGCATTTTGTTTGTTAATTCAAATGCTAATTGATCCCAACCTGCAGAAATTTCCAGTACATCATACATGGTTTGATTATTTTTGCGAAGTTCATCTTTTGCATTGTCACTTTGAACATCATACTCTTCTTGTTCACCCATTCCTCCAGCACTTGCAAGATTTATTGCATCATAAAGGTTTACTGCATCTTCCACTGTTGTAGCATCTAATAATTTTCCAATATTTTCTTGTATTTCTGTAAAATCATTACTAATACTTGCAGCTTGAGCTATTGGAACTTCTAACATCATGATACCGAGGTTAGTATTATTTTTTATCCAATTATCAGTTTCTTTAACTGCTTCTAAAATATATTTACCTATATGTGCTTTACTATAATCATTATCTTTAAGTATTTCTTTTGCTTGTGTTGCTGAGGAGGTAATGATGTTTTGTGTTACTACTCCACTGATAAGGAAATCTTCAAAGGACATGTCAAAAAAGTCTCGTGTACGGTGAACGTTTCCAGGTTTTGGATATCCACTTACTTCTAAAACACTTGATATTGATGATATTTTACCTATGAGTTCTGGTTTTAACATTAAAATTTAACTCCTTTATTAATTTATTTTTATAATTTGTCTAATAATTCAGGTGCAAAGTTAGTTATTATTAATTCTGCCCCTGCTCTTTTTATTGCTATCATAGCTTCCATTATGGATTCTTCAGGTAAAACTCCTGCTTTAATTGCTGTTTTAAGCATAGAATATTCTCCACTCACACTATAAGTAGCTATTGGCATGTTGAAATTTTCACTTACACGGTTAATAATATCTAAACATGGAATTGCAGGTTTGACCATTACAATATCTGCACCTTCTAATATATCTAATTCTACTTCTCGTAAAGCTTCATTACTGTTTGCTGGATCCATTTGATAACTCTTACGATTTCCTTCACCTGGAGCACTGCAAGCTGCGTCTCTGAAAGGTGCATAAAATGTTGAAGCATATTTAGCTGAGTAAGCCATAATTATTACATCATCATAACCATTTTCATCTAAAGCTTCTCTAATTGCACTAACTCTACCATCCATCATGTCTGATGGTGCTACAATATCTGCTCCTGCTTCTGCTTGACTTACTGCTACTTTACATAAATATTCTAATGATTCATCATTTAAGATTTTTAAATTATTATCACAGTTTTCATCTTCAGTTATTAATCCACAGTGACCATGTGAGGTGTATTGACATAAACATACATCTCCTATTACTACGAGATTTGTTTCAGCTTTTAATTTACGAATAGTTTTTTGAACAATTCCTGTAGATTTAAATGCTGGTGTACCTATTTCATCTTTTTCATCAGTTAATGGTACTCCGAAAACTATTATTGATTTTAAACCTTTGTTTTCTAATGTTTTAGCATATTCCACTGCATCATCTATACTGTACCGGTATTCATCAGGCATTGTTGGAATTGGTTCTTTTTTACCATTTTCTAATCCATCTTTAACAAAGATTGGATAGATTAAATCTTCTTTTAAAAGTTTTGTTTCGCGAACCATATCACGTATAGCTTCATTTTTTCGTAATCTTCTCATTCTAGTTGTTGGAAAATCCATAATTTTTTCCCCTATTTTTTAAATTTTTTTAATAAATTGTCATTTAAACCATATGGTTTTTTATTATAATAATTTTTAGCATGTTCATCAATTAGTGAATGATATTCTTGATAATCATTTACTGAACCTTTAAAATTATTTTGAAAAAATTTTTTAATTTTCATATAATTATCTTTAGGCCCTATTAAACCTAAATTAATGAATATTCTTTTAAGATATGTATCTACTATGAATTCTTTCTGCTTATATGCAAATAAAAGAATAGAATCAGCAGTTTCATTCCCCACTCCCTTAACATTTAATATTTCTTTTCTTGTTGGAATTTGACTGTTTAAGTCTTGATAAAACTCTAAAACATTAATAATATAATTATATTTCTGATTATAGTAACCACTAGGTTTTATAGATTCTTTAAAATTCTCTTCATTATTATAAGCATAATTTAGAATTTCAGGTGCTGTTAAATCTATTTTTTGATTTAAGTTTTTTAATGATTTAACAACACTTGGCCAAGAAGTATTTTGGGTTAATACACTTCCCATAATTATTTCAACTTTTTGTGATTCTGTCTTTGGGAAATTATAAAGGCCTGGGATGATAACCTGATATACTGCCTGTTTTTGTTGGATTAACACCATCATAATTTAGAAATGGCCACCATCCTTGATAATCATATTTTTCAAGCAGTATTTTATAGATTATATTTAAAATATTTTCATTAGTTTTCATATAAAAATAATCCTAATTCTTAATTTTTTTTGATTGTTTTTTAAAAATTAATTATTATATATTATAATATTGTTTAAATATGACTTAATATAAAATTTATATTAGTTTGTATATTATAATATTAATTTTATTTTATTTATACTAAAAAAAATTATGGAAATGATGTTTATATGGTGAATACTACAGGAAAAATGTTTCAAATAACTACTTTTGGTTCTTCCCATGGTCGAGCATTAGGGGCAGTAGTTGATGGATGTCCAGCTAATTTAGAATTAAATGAAAAAGATATTCAGATAGAGTTGAATAAAAGACGACCTGGAACTAGCAAATTAACTAGTCAGAGAAATGAGAAAGATCATGTTGAAATTTTATCTGGAATATTTGAGGGACGAACAGATGGAACACCAATTGCATGTATTGTTTTAAATAGTAATCAACATTCTAAAGATTATAGTAATCTTAAAAATGTTCCTCGTCCCGGTCATGGGGATTATTGTTGGTATAGTAAATATGGTAACTATGATTATAATGGTGGAGGCCGTGGTAGTGGTAGAACCACTATTGGACAGGTTATTGGAGGAGCTATAGCTAAGAAATTATTAAAAACTCATGGGATTGAAATCATTTCACATGTTACTCAGATTGGGAATGTTGTAGCTGAAGATATACCTTTAAATGAAATCCATAAGAAAGTTAAATTAAATCCTGTTCGTTGTGCTGATAATAATGCTGCAAAAAGAATGGAAAAATTGATTTTAGAATGTAAAGATTCTGGTGATAGTGTAGGTGGAATTGTTGAAACTATAGCTACTGGTGTTCCAACTGGATTAGGTGAACCAGTCTATGGAAAATTAGATGGAGATTTAGCTAAAGCTTTAATGGAAATTAATGCAGTTAAAGGTGTTGAAATTGGTGCTGGTTTTGAAGTTGCAAGTAATTTTGGAAGTGAAAATAATGATGAATTCATACTTAACCCAATGATTGATAAAAAGGATATCAACTTAAAAAGAGATGTTATCACAACTACTAATAATTGTGGAGGAATACTTGGTGGTATGAGTGATGGTATGCCAATAATTTCACGTATTGCTATTAAACCTACACCTAGCATAAGTAAACTACAAAATACTGTAAATCTTAAAGAAAAAGAGAACAATCCAGTACTTATTGAAGGACGCCATGATCCATGTATATGTCCAAGAGTAACTATTGTAAGCGAATCTGCAACAGCAATTGTACTTGCAGATCATATGATAAGAAGTGGATTTATTAATCCATGTAATATTAAGAAAACAAGTTTCTAAAAATAATTATTCTTTATTTAAAAATTTTTTTAGGTTTTTTCTCCTCAACATCAGATGGAAAAACCTCATTAAAATTACTATTTTTCATTAAATGATTTTTTAAAGCACTATATTTAGATTTTTCAATATTATTTTCATCAATATCAATTTTTAACCCATCAAAAGCTGCAATAGTTTTCACACCAGTTTTTCGCATAACTTTTTTTGCCTCATTTACTGGATTACTGTTTAACATTTTAAATCCAAAATGTGTCATAATAGCTAATTTAGGTTTAACTTCATTTACAAGGTTTGAGAAATTATTTGTACACATATGCCCCTTAATAGATTTAGTTCCAGGACGTAAAACACTTGCTATAAGTATATCAGCATCTTTATGATATTTATATAATTCAGGGAAATATTTAGTATCTGAAGTATAAGATACAGTGATATTACCTGCTTTCATTTGGAATCCTACACCTGTTGGATCTCCATGAATTGTTTTTGTTCCTTTAATTGTGAAGTCTTTAGTTCTTTTAACTTCTCCAGGTTTTAACATTATATTTAAAGATTTACTTTTATGATAATCACTGATTGCAGGACCCCATTTTTTATATCCTTCACAAACACTTTGACTACCCATAATCACTCCATAATTTTTAGTCATACCTCTAGTCATTGCCTCGATTAATATTTCAGCATCATTATAATGATCAGTATGCGTATGTGAGACAAAAACTCCATCTATTGTTGTTGGATTTAAACCGAATTGATATGAGCGAACTAATGCTCCAGGACCGGGGTCAATATAATAATTTTTCCCTGCAAAATCATCAATCCGAAACCCTCCAGTCATTCTTTTTTGACTAATAGTGGCAAATCTACCACCACCAGACCCTAAAAATGTTATTTTCATCGAATACATTCCCCATTTATAATTTTTTTAAATATTACATAAGATTATATCACATTTTAAACTTGTTTTATTTCGAAGTGTGCATAATTCTTCATTTGAAATTACTACTTTATCCCCTATTTTCACATCTTTATCAATATCAAAAAACATTATAACATTTTCACCAGGACCTACTAAAAGTTTCCAATTCCCATCAAAAGCTTGAATATTTTTATTTAGTTTAACTTGAACCATATTGCCTTCAATACTCACAACATCCCCAATTTCTCCTTCATTCACAATTGTTCTTGCTAATTCTATGGTTCGTGTTTTTTCCATTAAATCTTCTTTTAATTGATTTCTGAATTTACCTAATAATTTTAAATCTCTTTGTATAACTTCATTTAGATAAGTTTGTGAATCTTTTGAATTTAAATTCTTTTGTACTAATATTACATCTGATTCTTGACTTACTGAGGGTGTTTTTTGGGATATTTCTCTTAATATTTTCTTAAATATATCTCCCATATATTTTAAACTGTAGGATGGTTTCCAGTAGGCTTTTAACAAATTATTTGCTAAATTTTTTGTGATTTTATTACCAAATAGGATTATACTACTGTTTCCTGATTCTCTAGATGTTACTTTGGATCCTAAAAGTTCTAATATTTGGTATCCATTGGTTGTTCCATAAATTCTTTTTCTTCGGGTTTCATTTGTTCCTTTTGTGATAACTTCACCCATTACGGTTCCTTCTACACTTTTAATTTTAGCTGCATCTTCTGTAATTTTTATGGAAATACCTAATTGTGATGCTCTATTTTTTAATTCTTCATCTGAGGTTAATTCTCCAGTGTATAGTTCTTCTTCTAATTTTTCTCTTGCAGATGCATCTCCGAAATACGCTATTCTTCTTTTATCACTAGCCATTACACATCCTTTTTTACCTATATAAGCTATTATTAAACTCAATTTTATAACATCCCTAAACTATTTTTTCATACTTATTTTAGAATATAATTATTTTTAGATTTTGTTTATTATATTACTTATATAATTTGTTTTGAAAAATTGATTTGTTCATAACTTAATTTTATTTTAAAATAAATAATTATTTATTTATGTAGTTACAAACTAAACTTTAACAGTCTAAAAAAAAAGTTTATTGAAAATAATTTTTTTAATGGACTGAAAAATAATTTTAAAAATAGGAGATGAATTAATATGGCAGTAAGTGAAGTATTCCAAATTTATAGATGTAATGTATGTGGAAACATTGTTGTTGTAACTGCAGTTGGTGGCGGAGAATTATCCTGCTGTGGCCAAGCAATGGAATTACTTGAACCTAGACAATTAGAAGAAGGTGGAGTAAAACACATCCCTATTATTAAAAAAGAAGGGGATAAAATTGTTGTAGAAGTTGGAGAAGTAACTCATCCAATGGAAGATGAACATTATATTGCTTTTGTTGAATTAAAAGTTAATGGTAAATCTTACTTTGCAACTTTCAAACCAGGTGACGAACCTAAAGCAGAATTTGATGTATGTGCTGATGTAGCTGACTGTGAAGCAATTGAATATTGTACAGTTCACGGTCTTTGGAATTCATAAAAATAAATTAAATAAAATATTTTAAATTAATAAAAAAAAAAGTTTTTTAGCTAATTGAAATATAGTACTAAAAAAAAATTGTTCTTTTATTTTAATTAGCTATTTTAATTATATTCTTATATTCTATTTTTAAAAAAAGATTTTTATAAATTAGATTTTTAAAATTTTAAAAGATATATTTTTCCATAAATTATAAATCATTAAAAAAATATACTTTAAATTATTATAAGTATTATTTATTTATAAAGAAAAAATTATTTTAGTATAATTATTTTTTAAAACTTATTCTAAAACTAATTATTATTAAATATAATCATTGAATTTTTTTTAATATTTATGAGAGGAAAAAATTTATGAAAAAATCATGCCCTAATTGTAAAGGTAATGGACACATAACAGTAGATACAAAAACCTGTCCTGATTGTGATGGAACAGGATATGCCGATACAATTAATATGAAAAACCATTTTAAAGGTATAAATGAAAAAGCAAAAAAACATTTTGATTTAGAAGCCACCGAAGAAATACCATGTGAACAATGTCATGGTAAAGGAATCATAAACGTTTATGAAGAATGTGAAAAATGCCATGGAACTGGAGAAATAAATGTTTGTAAAACCTGTGGAAAAGAAATCGATGATAAGTACGAGTATTGTAGGGACTGCCATATGAAAAACAAGGAAGATAAAATGAAAAATGAAAATCAAAAGGAAGATAAAGGTAAATACAAACAGATTGTTTGGGTACTAGATCAATTATGTGAAATGAGTGATTTAGAATTAGAAAACGTGTATAAAGGAAAAGTAACACGTGTGGAAAAATATGGAGTATTTGTAAGTTTAAATAATCAAGTTTGGGGTTTAATGAGAACAGGTAATCCTAAACAAAAAGTAGGAGATAGTATTTTCGTTCGAGTTATACAAATAAAAGAACGTAAACATGAAGTAGACATGGCACCTGCAAGATTAGATCATTATGAGTTAAAAACACTTAAAAAGGATATTAAACGAACACAAATTGGAAGTTTAACTGAAGATAACTTAAAAAGTATAGTTAAATTACAAGCTCAAGTAATTCAAATACAACAAACTAGTGGTCCAACAATTTTTACAATTACTGATGAAACTGGAATCACATGGGCTGCAGCATTTGATGAAGCAGGCGTAAGAGCATACCCTGAAATAGAAATTGAAGATCTTGTAGAAATCATTGGAGAAGTAAATACTCATAGTGGAAAAATACAAATCGAATCACAATCTATTGAAAAATTAGATACTGCTGATGCTGAAAATTTAAAAGTATTAATTGATAAAGCATTAGATGAAAGAGCACAACCTGATGATGTAGACTTTTTAATAGAAAGTCCAACTTTAGATAAGTTACGACCTAAAATGTATGAAGCTGCAAAAGCTATTCGTCGTGCAATTCTTGATGGAAGAACTATTCTTATTAGACACCATAATGATGCAGATGGAATATGTTCAGGTGTAGCTATGGAAAAAGCTGTAGTTCCTATTTTAAAAGAAATTAACCCTGATAATGAAGCTGAATATCATTATTTTAAAAGATCTCCAAGTAAAGCACCATTTTATGAATTAGAAGATGTTGTTAAAGATTTAAGTTTTGCACTTGAAGATTTAGATAGACATGGACAAAAATTACCATTAATTGTTTTATTAGATAATGGTTCTACAGAAGAGGATATTGTAGCATTAATGCAAGCTAAAATTTATGATATAGAAATTGTTGTAATTGATCATCACTTCCCTGGAGAAGTTGTGGACGGTAAAGTTGCAGTTGATGAGTATGTTGATACTCATGTAAACCCTTATCTTGTTGGTGGAGATTCTCAAATTACTGCTGGAGCTTTAGCAACTGAAGTAGCACATATTATTAATCCTGAATGTAAAGATCTTATTAGTCACCTACCAGGTATTGCAGCAGTTGGAGATCATGCCGAATCTAAAGAAGCTGAAGATTATATTAAACTTGCTGGTGAAAAGGATTATGATAGGGAACAATTAGATAAAGTTGCTGAATGTATTGATTTTGAATCTTACTTCTTACGTTTCATGAATGGCCGTGGAATTATGGACACTATTCTTGGTGTGGATAATATTGATAAGCATGATAAGATGATTAATGCATTATATAAAGAATATCGTAGACGGGTTGATAATCAATTGAAAGCTGCTATTCCTAATCTTAAGAGAAGTAAATTGGATAATGGTATTTACTTTAATGTTTTAGATGTTGAGAAATATGCTCATAAGTTCACTTTCCCTGCACCAGGTAAGACTTGTGGTTTTGTTCATGATAGTGTTGTTCAAAGTATTGGTGAGGATAAACCTATTGTTACTTTAGCTTATGGTCCTGATTTTGGTGTTATTAGAGCTACGGATGCTGTTAATGAAATGTTTGGATTTAATTTAAATGATGTTATTCCTAAGATTGCTGTTAAGGTTCCTCAATCTGGTCTTGATGGTGGAGGTCATGAATGTGCTGGTAGTCTTAAGTTTGTTGAAGGTTTAAGTGAAGATGTTTTAAGCACTTTTGCTGATGAAGTTAAGGCTTTAACTAAAAAGGAATAAATTTTAATTCCCCCTTTTTTTATATTTATTTATTTTTGATTATATTTTATTTACATATAATTTTTGTTTTTTCTAAAATTTTATCATATTCTGTATAATTTTACTAAGGATTTGTTTTTTAATAAACCTAATTTTCATTTAATTATTTTTAAGTCTAAATTTTAAATCAAGTCTAGAGCATTATATGGTTTAATAATTTTAAACTGTTTAAAATGAAGATAAGTTTGTTTATTTTAATTAATGTTAATTAGTATGATATTTTATTTTATTAGTGGATATATGTGTTTATTTATTTTTAGATTTTAATAAAAATTTCATGATTCGATTTTTAAAATCATTAACAAATAAATCTTATGTGTAATTAAGAGTAATTGAAAGATTAAACTCATGTTAAAGCTTTTATTAAGCTTTTATATAAGAATTTATTAATATAAAGTCTTGAAATATTTTAATAGTATATCTAGTTTAAACATATACCTTTATAATGAATAAAATATATAGTAATTATTTACAAATAATTTTTATAGGTGATAAAAACGTTAGAAGAATATTTACCCTTTTTAGGATTGTTAATCTTTGGTAACATAGAAAATTTAATCTTAGCTTCCCAGGGTGTAACAAAAGGAATGAATCCATACAAATTAGGTGGAATCAGTATAATATGTGTAATTATATGGTTACTTATAGGAACTTTAGGAACACAATTAGCAATGGAATACGCAAATGTAATTGAATTTATTGGTGGACTTGCAATATTCCTTTTAGGTTTACAATCAATGATTGAAGCTGTAAGAGAAAAATCTTAAAAATATTGGAAAAAAATAAGAATTTATAGTAAAGAGAGATGATAATAAAATGTCTTTAAAAGAATACACTCCATTTTTAGGATTATTAATTTTTGGTAACATTGAGAACTTAGTTTTAGCATCACAAGGAGCAGTAGCTGGAGTTAATCCTATTATATTAGGAGGATTAAGTTTACTTATTGTAATTATATGGTTAGTTGTTGGTACTGTAGGAACTACTGTAGCTATTAAATATGCAAGACATATTGAATTTATTGGTGGGCTTGCAATATTCCTTTTAGGTTTACAATCCATGCTTGAAGCATTTGGAGTTCCAATATAAAAAAAATTTATAATAAACTAAAATTAAAAATTAAAAAAATACGATCCTTTTTAAATTAAATTAAAAATAAAAATAAATAATCTTTTAGCGATAAAATTATGAAAAAAGATTTAAAGAATCAATGAAAAAAAAATAATTTTTATTGATTTTTTAAATGATTATTCTTAAGAATTTAACTTTTTTTTAAATGAAAAAAACTTTTTTTTATGCATTTGCTTGTTTTTCTTGATAATTTTCTATAGCCTTTGTTAATGCATCAGCAGCTAAGTTTGAACAATGCATTTTAACAGGAGGTAGACCATCTAGTTCTTCTGCTACATCGTTTCGACTAATTTTTAGTGCTTCATCTATTGTTTTACCTATTGCCATTTCTGTTATCATACTACTTGTTGCTATTGCTGCTCCACAACCAAATGTTTTAAATTTAATATCTGTTATTACATTTTCATCATTTACAGTTATGTATATTGTCATTAAATCTCCACATGTTGGATTTCCAACTGTTCCTTCCCCACTTGGGTTTTCAATTACTCCGGTATTTCTAGGGTTTGCAAAATGATCCATTACTTTTTCACTATACATTTTTAATCACATCCAATAAAATTTTATTTTGATAATCCGTATTCTTCATCACCAGCAATAGATAGGTCACTTTCTCCGTTTTTACTATTCCATAATGGTGACATACTTCTTAATGTGTTTACTACATTTATTATATCATTTATGACTTTATCTGCATCTTCTAATGTATTTTCCACGCCTAGACTTAATCTTAATGATCCATGTACATTTACTGGTTCTAATCCTAAACTTGTTAATACATATGATGGTTCTAAGCTTTGAGATGAACATGCTGAACCTGTTGAGGCTTCTATTCCTTTAGCATCTAACATTAGGACTAATGATTCTCCTTCTATTGCTGAGAATCTGAAGTTTATATTGTTTGGTAATCTTTTTTCTGGGTCTCCGTTTAGGTAGGCTTCGTCTACTTGAGATAGTACTCCTTTTATGATTTTGTCTCGGATTTTAGTTAATTTTCTTGTGTTTTCTTTCATATTATCATTTGCTATTTGGCATGCTTTTCCAAATCCTGCTATTCCTGGAATGTTTTCTGTTCCTGATCTTTGGTTGTTTTCTTGTCCTCCTCCATGGATTAATACTTCTGGTCTTACTCCTTTTTTAATGTATAATGCTCCTATTCCTTTTGGTCCGTAGATTTTGTGTGAACTGATACTTAGTAGGTCTATATTTGATTTTTTCACATCTACTGGTATTTTCCCTACACTTTGTACTGCATCTACATGGAATGTTATATTGTTTTCTTTTGCTATTTTTCCGATTTCTGTTATTGGTTGTATTGTTCCGATTTCATTATTTGCATGCATTATGCTGATGAGTATTGTGTCATCTCTGATAGCTTTTTTTAGGTCTTCTATGTTTATTATTCCATTTTCTTGGATTGGAAGATATGTTATTTCATATCCTAATTTTTCTAACCATTTACAAGTATTTTTTACTGCTGGGTGTTCTATTACACTTGTTATTATGTGTTTTCCTTTGTTTCTTTTTTGGAATGCTATTCCTTTTATTGCCCAATTGTCTGATTCTGTTCCTCCACTTGTAAATTTTATTTCTTCTGGTTCTGCATTTATTAAGTTTGCTACTCTTTCTCTTGCTAGGTTTAGTGCTTTTTTGGATTCTCTTCCAAGTGTGTATAAGGTTGATGCGTTCCCGAATTCTTCTTTGTAGAATGGTTCCATTTCTTTTAGTACTTCAGGGTTGACTGGAGTTGTTGCTGAGTTGTCCATGTATATCATATTTTTTTCCTCCGTGAGTTTTTTTGTGAATAATTTTTTATAACTATTGTTATATAACTATAGTTATAATATTATTTGTTTTAATATATAAAGATTACAGTTAAAAAAAAGCATTACCCAATCTAAAAAAAAATGAAGTCACAAAAAACATTAAATCCTGCCAATTTTCTCATAAATCATTTAAAAATAAAATAATAAAATATTTATAATAATTAATAGTTATAAATTAAATAAATTGAGCTAATTTAGTCCCATAATAATAAAGAAATGGAGCGTGAATTTTTTTATGAGTATTAGTAAAGTAATAAAAGATGCAGTAACTTATCCAATTTTAGATAAGAAAAATTGGATGATTGTTGGTGTTTTCTTAATAATTTGTAATTTAATAAATGTTTTTATGAATCTTAATCGAAATGGTTTAATAGCTATCATAGGATTAATTGCTATAACTGTAATAATCATTATACTTTTCGGATTCAACCTAAGTGTAACTGAATATACTATAAAAGGAAAAACTGATTATCCTAAATTTAATTTAACTAAAAATTTTATGGATGGAATAAAAGTAGTAATATTAGGTATTATTTATTATCTCATACCTACAATAATCACATTAATAATAGCATGGCTTAGTGGATTATTTACAACACTTCCTCAAATAGTAAATACTTTAATAAATAGTCCAGGCAGTACTCAAACCATTACTTCTAATGGTTTAAGAGTTAGTACAATAATGGTTAACAATTTAACTAGTACCATTTCCCAATCAGTATTAAATAGTTTTATAAATGGAATAGTAATCACTTCAGTATGTGCAATAATCTTATTATTCATAATGACATTATTCATTTTTATTGGTACTGGCCGTATGGCTGAAACTGGAAGTTTAAAAGAAGGACTAGCATTTAAAGCTATAATTAAAAAAATAGGTTCCATAGGATGGGGAAAATATATTGCAATTCTTATAATCTTTTTAATAATAATCTTTATTTTAGGTATAATTAATTCTTACTTACACTTAATCCCATTTATTGGAAGATACATAAATGCATTATTCGTAACCTCATTCATGTTTATATTTATTTATAAAATAGTAGGTTTAATTTATAATGAAGGATAAAACAGAAAAAATTAGTAAAATATAAAATTTTTTTAAGGAGAAAAAAAGTCAATAAAAACTTTTTTTTAACCTCCTCATTCTTTTTTTAAAATATAAAATTTATAAAATAGTGAAAAAGGATAAAGTATAAAATTTATACTTTTACTTTATCTAAAGCTTGATCTATATCAGCTATAATATCTTCTACATCTTCAATTCCAACAGAAACACGAATGAAATCAGGAGTTACCCCAGTTTGTGCTTGTTCCTCTTCACTTAATTGTTGGTGAGTAGTACTTGCTGGGTGAATAACTAAACTTTTAGCATCTCCAATATTTGCTAAATGAGATAATAACTCTACATTACCTATAAATTGTTTTCCTGCTTCTAATCCACCTTTAATTCCAAAACCTAAGATTCCTCCATAATTATCTCCTAAATATTTATGTGCAGTTTCATGAGATGAATGAGATTCAAGTCCAGGATAGTTAACCCAACTAACTTTTGGATGATTTTCTAAATGTTTTGCTACAGCTAAAGCATTTTCTGAATGTTTTTTAACACGTAATGTTAATGTTTCTAATCCTTGAAGGAATATGAAACTATGTACTGGTGCAAGTGTTGCTCCTAAATCTCTAAGTAATCTTGCTCTTATACGTGTAGTGTATGCAACATTTCCAGATGGAGAGTCTTCTCCAAATGAATCAGTAAATACTAATCCATGGTAAGATGGATCAGGTTCTGAGAGTGTTGGGAAGTTTCCATTTGCCCAGTTGAATTTTCCACTATCTACTACATATCCTCCTACAGCGATTCCATGTCCTCCAACAAATTTAGTTGCTGATGCTGCTATTACATCGGCTCCATGTTTTAATGGTTGCACTAACCCTACAGCTGAAGTATTATCTACTATAAGTGGAATGTTATGGGAGTGAGCTATTTCTGCTAATTTTTCAAAGTCTGGCACATCAAGTTTAGGATTTCCAATGGATTCTACATAGATTGCTTTTGTTTTATCTGTGATTGCATCTTTAAATGCATTAATATCTTGTGAAGGTACGAATATTACATTTCTTGCAAGGTCTTTGAAGGTTGTTTCAAATAAGGTGAATGTTCCTCCGTATAAGTTGTCTGCAGATACTATGTCATCTCCAGGTTGTGTGATGTTTAATAGGGCGTAGGATATTGCTGCTAATCCACTTGCTGCAGATATTCCAGATTTTCCTCCTTCTACTGCTGCTATTCTTGCTTCGAATGCGTCATTTGTTGGATTGGTTAATCTTGAGTATATTTGTCCAGGAATTGTTAATCCGAATCTTCCTGCTGCTTCTTCTGCATCTTTAAATACATAGGATGCTGTTTGATAGATTGGAGTGGCTCGTGCTCCTGTTGCGGGGTCTGGTTGTTCTTGGCCTGCATGAACACTTAATGTTGCTACTCCTAATTCTTTTTTGTTATTTTTGTTATCATTAGTCATTATTTTTACCTCTTTAATTATGTTTAATATGTTTGATTATTTTTTTTTAATCAGTTACTATTTTATATATTATATTTTTTGAGTTAAATGTTTTATACTTTTAAAAAATATAACAATTGTTAAGTATTTTGTTTTAAAAAAAAACTTTAAAATTTTAAAAGTTTTATGAAAATATTTAAAAATCAAACAATATATAACAATTGTTATTAATCATATATAAAACTAACCCCTCCCCCACCTAAAAAAATAGAAAAAAATAGAAAAATTTTAAGTATTTAAACAATTATTAACCCAACTTATAAAGTTAGAAACTGAATCCCCATTTCTTTCAGCACAAACATGATCTTGATTCCAAACATCCTGAAAAACAACACTCTTAACACTATCACATTGTTTTAAAGCCAAATATAAATTAGTTTCATCACTTAAAGAAGCAATTAACTGATTAATACCAGAAGATATCCTCCAATATTTAGCAACCTTAGTACTTCCACTACCCTCATAAAAATCACACAAATAATATAAAGGATTATACATATCCACACGAGACTGTACAGTATTATTAAATGGATCCAATACTTTTAAATCATGCGCATAATCAATTGCATATTGACCATTATAATCTGGATAATTAGAATATTTAATTGAATTATTAGTTAATACTTCTGACATTACCTTATTAAAATGCAATGAATTAAATCCAAAACATCCAAATAAAGTATTTACTGGTGAAATACATGCAAAATTATCAAATACTCCAACCATATTAAGAACAGATTTACAATAAGTTACAAAAGCTTTAATGCTTGAAATTTTAACAGTATTAGTAAACTCATCATAAAAAACCCATTCTTCATTACGATTTAATGAATTAATATAATTTTGAGAAGTTTTAAATGGTGTAAATTCAAATTGAGTATCATTTAAATAATTATTTAATGAATCCTCAATAACAGACAATAAATAATCATAATATGTACCAGAAGTATAAATTCCATTATTAGACTCTTTAAGAGTTAATAAATTACCTTGAGGATCTTTTAATCCTAATTTATTTATATAGAATGCAAATTCTTTTGCTAAATCTTTAGATAAACTTGAAGTCCATGCATTATTTGCTCTTACACCAGTTGTAGAGTATTGGCCATTATTCCATTCATATGCTTCATCAAAATAATCCCAACTAGATATTGGACACCAACTCATAGATCCACAAATACTATCTGAAATATTATCACCATTTTTATCAACCATAGCAGCACCAATTGATTCTAAATATGGAATGTATAGTGAACTATCTCCACTAACACCGATTAATGCACTTTGAGCTCCACCACCACTAAATCCAAATGTGAATATAGATTCAGTATTACCTGGTAAGATATCCTTATTAAATTTCAAATAGGATACAGCAGCTTTTAAATCAGTAACTCCCCAAGGAGCCCCACCAACATAATCACAAGTATTATCTCCTCCACGACATCCTGCATGAACATAAACAAAACCAGAATTAATATAATCAATTACTTCATTAACATTATAATTAGTTACAATTTCCTGTGCAATAAATTCAGGAGTGCGAATAGGCATAACTATAGGTGCTGTTTTAACATTGTAATTATTAATTTTATTTGTAGTATTCCATTTACAAGTATAAACTCCATAAGAATTTTTAACCCCATTAAAGTATTGACCTGGAACATAAATTGCAAGGGATTCATAATTTTTTGTATCTGGATCGGCACAATAAGTAATTCCTAATTGATAATAAACATTATTTATAGAATCATAATGCCAATTATTCATATTTAATGATAATTTACTTGTTAATTCACTTACATTATAAGAAACATTATTATTTTTAAGTGGATTAGAATTATAAGGTTTTATAAGAATTGTAGTTATTGCAGAACTACCTATATACTCATTATCATTAATAAAATTCACATTAATACTATAAAGGCCAGGAAAAAGGTTTATTTGTAAATTCACCTTACCTTTAATATCTGTTGTGCCCCAGTAAACCTTACTTGCACCATCACTTAAACGTGTGATAGTCAATGCTAAATGTTTACCTATAACAGAATTACCTTCAGAATCTATAAGTAATGTTTTGAAATCTTCACCAGCACCATAAACTTTTGTAAAAGGTTTAACAACCAGCACTGTACTTTTTTGACTTGATGTTGAATTTATAGCTACAATTATAGTGTTAAAAGATTCACTTGAAGTGTAATTTAAACCATTATTTATATTAGAACTTGAGTATACTGTATAAACTCCAGGTGCTAAGTTAATCTGTAAACTAGCCATACCATTTGTATCAGTTGTGCCCCAGTAAACCTTACTTGCACCATCACTTAAACGTGTGAGATTTAATGATAAATGTTGTCCTGCAATAGGATTTCCATTAATATTTGTTAATCTTACTGTATAATTTTCACCTGCACCATAATTAACTGTAATATTATTTCCTGTTAACATGGTTTTAGTATTACTGTTTTTCTTAGAATTAAGATTAGAATCATTAAGAATATTTTGTTGTTCATTGTTTAAACTATGATTTTCACTACTACTGAAGTTATTTCCTAAAACCGTGAGATTTGTAGAATTTGAACTTGTATAATTAGTATTTATATCTGTAGCAAATGTTACAGGTAAGATACATAATATTATAATTAAGATTAGTAATGAAGACATTGCTAATGTCTTATTTTTCATTAATTTTCCCCCTTTAACTAAAATTTTATTCCCACTTTTTTTTTAATTAAATATGAGAATAAAACACTTTTATTTACCCTTTAATAAATAAAAGAAAACTGTAAAAAAAAAATTTTGATAATATTAATTTTATCTTTTTTCTACAATACTATAATAAGTATGAAACCTGATTATATATAAGATTTTATATATGATTTTAGTAAAAAAATGATTAAGAAAATGTTAAATGATAATTAAATTAAAAAAAAGTAAACTTTAAAAATTTGTTAAGATTAAAAAAAATAGGAAAAAAAGTTAGAATATTAAAATTTTATAATTTAATTTTAATATCTAAAGCACTAGATCCATTTTCATATACAAAGATAGGGTTAATATCTAATTCTGATATTTCTGGGAAATCTATGGTTAAACGTGCTACACGTTTAATAGCATTACGTACACTTTCAATGTCTCCAGGAGCTTCTCCACGGAAACCTTTAAGTAATTCCACTACTTTTGTATTGTTTATTTGTTCATCGATTTCATCAGAAGTTAAACCATTAGCTAGTTTAAATGATGCATCTTCAATAAGGTTAACATAAACTCCACCCATACCGAATGCAATCATTGGACCGAATTGTTCATCACGTATCATACCAACTAATACTTCTATACCTGAATCCATCATTTTTTGAACTTCAATTCCATCAGGTGTTATGTCTGGATGTGCTTTTTTAGCATTTGCCATGATTTCATTAAAACTGTTTTCTGCTTCGTCTCGTGTGGATATTCCTACTTGAACTCCACCAATATCAGATTTGTGTAAAATCTTATCTGATGCTATTTTTAAAACAACTGGGAATCCCATTTCTTCTGCAACGTTTGCTGCTTCTTCTGGAGATTTGGATAATATTATTGGTGCTGCTTCTATACCGTATTCTTTTGCTACAGCATAAGCTTCGCTACCGAGTAATGTATCTCTTCCATCTGCTTTAACTTTAGTGAAAATTTCATTTACTTTATCTTTATTAACATCAGTGATTGCTTGTATTGGATTATCATAGGTACGTTCTTGTACTGCATTGAATCTTTCAAGGAAATCCACTACTTTTACTGCAGTTTCTGGGAATACATATGTTGGTATGCTGTTTTTTCTAAGTAAATCATTAGCGTTATCGAAACTTGGTCCACCCATGTTAACTACGATGATAGGTTTATTGAATTCTTCATTACCTTCAAGGATTGCTTTTGCTATTCCATCTGGGTCTGCAGATGCTGTTGGACATACCATAATAACTAAACTATCTACATCATCACTGCTTAAAACTATTTCTAGTGTTTCTTTGTATCTGCTTACTGGTGCGTCTCCTAAAACATCAATTGGGTTTTTAACGCTTCCTTCTTCAGGGACAGCTGCTTTAAGTTTTGCAGTGGTTTCTTCATCAAAGCTTACGAGGTTTAATCCATTTCTTTCCATAGCATCTACGGATACTACTCCTCCTCCACCTGCATTTGTTATTATAGCTAGGTTTCTTCCTGTAGGTAATGGGCATTTACTGAATGCTAATCCTATATCAAATAATTCTGCCATGGTTTGTACACGGAATATTCCGGATTGTTTAAATGCTGTGTCAAATGCCACGTCACTTCCTGCTAATGCTCCTGTGTGTGAGGATGCTGCTGCAGCTCCTGCTTGTGAACTACCAGATTTTAGGATGATTACTGGTTTTTTACTGGAAACTTTTCTCATTGTTTCAATGAAGTTAGGGTCTTGTGAAATACTTTCTAAGTAACATATTACAACTGCTGTTTCTGGATCATCTGCTAAGTATTGGATACATTCTATTTCTGTTACTCCTGCTTTATTTCCTATACTTATAACTTTACTGAATCCTATTCCTGCAGTTATACTCCAATCTATTATTGCTACCATCATAGCTCCACTTTGGCTGATGAATGCTATGTTTCCTTTTGGTGGCATCATTTGTGAGAATGAACCATTTAGTGGTGTGTGGGAATCTGTAATTCCTAAACTATTAGGTCCTATTAAACTTATATCGTATTCGTTTGCTAGGCGGACTAGTTCTTCTTCTAATTTTACTCCGTCTCCACCGATTTCTTTAAATCCTGCAGTTATAACTACTACGTTTTTTACTCCTAATTCTCCACATTGTTTTACTGAAGGATTTACTGCCTTAGAAGGCACTACTACTACAACAAGATCTGGTACGGTTGGACATTGTGTTACATCAGTATATGCTTTTAGTCCTAATATTTCTCCACCTTTAGGATTGATTGGGTAAATTTCTCCTTTGTAACCATCTTCGATTAGGTTACTGACTACTATGTGCCCAACTTTATCGGGGGTATTTGATGCTCCAATGACACCTACACTATCTGGTTTAAACATCTTTTCAAGATCTCTCATAAGTTAAACTCCTTATTATTATATTTTTGTTTAAAATAATTATAGAATAATACTTCAAAAATAATCAATTGAAGTCAAATATCGATTTTAATACATTTTTGTATATTTTTTTATATTTATAATGATAAATAATTATAAATTACTATTAATAAATTAATTTATTATAATATATAAATATTTTTATTTGAATAAAAAAAGAAGAATAAGAAAAGAAAATTAAAATTAAACCTTAAAAAAAGGAGATAAAAAAATAATTTTTAACTATCATTAACTTCAATACCATGATTATTTAATTCATCACGAATTTCATCAGATAAGTCATATTGTTTATTTTCTCGTAATTTCTCACGAATATTTAAAATAATTTCAAGTAAATCATCACTACTAGAATCAGTTTCACTTGAATCTGTATTATTTAAGTCTATACCAAAAATGTAACTTATATCATTAAACCATTTCTTAATTGTTAAAAGATTACCCATGGAATATGTGTTTAAATCTTTTATTTCTTTTATAAATTCAAAAATAGAACTTATAGCTTTAGGAGTGTTGAAATCATCATCCATTGCGTCAAAGAAATTATCCATAATTTTTGATGGTAATTCTTCTTTTTGATTAGCATTAACAATTTTATCAGTTAATTCATCAGGATTTTCGAATTCATTTGTTAATAATGTGTTTAATGATTCATTAAATGTTTGTATTTTATTTAAACTTTTTTCTGCTTGATGTAGGGAGTCTTTACTGAAATCTATTGGGCTTCTGTAATGAGTGGATAATACGAAGAAACGGAAAACATTTGCATCCCAGTCTTTTAGTAATTCTCGGATGGTTATGAAGTTTCCAAGACTTTTACTCATTTTTTCCCCGGAGACGTTTAAGAATCCGGTGTGCATCCAGTAACGGACTAATGGTTTTTTCTCACTGACTGCTTCGATTTGGGCAATTTCTGCTTCGTGGTGTGGGAATATTAAATCTAGGCCTCCACCGTGAACATCATATTGTGGTCCGAAGTAATGTTCTGTGATAGCTGTGTCTTCAATATGCCATCCTGGTCTTCCTTTACCCCATGGTGAATCCCATTTAGGTTCTCCTTCAAATTCTGGTGCTTCTCGTTTTTTCCATAAGACAAAATCGTTTGGATTGTGTTTTTCAGTATCTGCTATGTCTCTGTGGGATTCTAATTCATCAATTTTACGATTGGATAATTTACCGAAGTCTTCAAATTTATCTATGTTATAGTATACTCCGTCTTCAGTTTCATATGCATAACCTTTCTTTATTAAACGAGTGATTTGGTCTATGATTTCATCCATATGATCTGTTGCTCTTGCAAATAAATTGACTTTATGAACATTTAGTGAATGCATGTCTTCAATGAATCTTTTTTCATATTTTTTAGCTAGAGTACTTGAGTCAATTCCTATTTCTTTAGAACGATTAATGATTTTATCATCAATATCAGTGATGTTTTCAATGTAGAAGACACTGTAGCCTGAATATTCTAAGTATCTTTTAATTGTGTCAAAGGAAATGTAGGTTCTTCCATGACCTATGTGTGCATCATCGTATACTGTTGGTCCACAGACAAAAAGTTTGACTCTTTTGTTGTTTATTGTTTTTAAGTCTTGTTTTTCTCTTGTCATTGTACTGTATACTTTCACTTTTTCTAAATCTCCTTTTATCATTAAATTGATTATTTATATTGGAATAAAAATTTTTTAAAAATTAGTAAATATATATAAAATTTGTTTATATTATTGAGAGGCAAGAGAGGGATTCGAACCCCCGTATCATGGTCTGCAGCCACGCACCTAAGCCGCTCGGTCATCTTGCCATTGAAAAATTAAAATATCATATAAAATAAGATACAATCTATATTCTGATTATCATCTTATAAATAGTTTTTGGAACATGTCCAAAAAAATTTCTCCCTTATTTTAAAAAAATTATATAATTAAAGTAAAATTGGGGGAAAAATTTTTACTCCTTTTTTTTTAATCCTCTAAATCAGATCCTAAACATGCATGACATTCCCAGTTAACATCACTTTTAGTTTTATGGATTTGACAGAGAATATCTTCTGCTTTAATTTTTTTACAAATATTACAAGTTCTAGGTATAATATCATATTTAGTTGCATTTTCATCATATAAATCTTGAGCAAAACTTTGTATTAAATTATTTACTTCATCACTAAACTCTATCCCACTACCTCTTTTATCTGTAATGTATTGTGATACTGCAGGTTGAGTTATATCCATAAGTTCTGATATCTTTTTTTGTTTCATACCTAAAGTTAATAAGTCTTTTGCAAGCTCTGATCTTATAGCTGGTATTACATACCATACTACCATTTCACATGGGGGTTTCATTTTCTCTCTTCTCCTTTTATATTATTTTTTTTATAATCTATATCTTAATGATTCAATTTTATCTTCTAAATCTTTTATTTCTTGTTCTAATTCATTTTGATGGACTAATAACTTATTTATTAAATCTGCAACAGTATCATAATCTTGTGAATCATCTGAGATGTTAGAATTGTTTTTAGTGAATATTTCTTTATATGATTTTTTAGGTTTTGATTTTTTATCTTTAAATATAACTTTATCTGCATCTATTTCATCACATTCAGTTTGGAAAACATCTTCAAGATTTGGTTCTGTGTCTAATTTATTTACTGGTAAGTTTTGTTTAAGATCTAATTCTGCGATTTGTTCTTCTAATTCGTTTTGTCTTTTAAGTAATAAGTCTATTATATCTGCTACTGGATCGGGTAGTTTTGCATGTTCTAATAGTAATGCTGGTTCTCTTTTTTGTTTAACAATTCTACCTGGAATTCCGACACAAGTTGCACCTGCTGGTACGTCTTTTAGAACTACTGAACCTGCACCTATTTTTGCACCATTACCAATTGTAATATCACCCATTACTTTAGCTCCGGAGCCTACTACTACTTCATCACCAATTGTTGGGTGTCTTTTTCCTTTAGATAGGCTGGTTCCTCCAAGCACTACTCCTTGGTATAATAGAACATCATTTCCTATTATTGTGGTTTCTCCTATTACGACTCCCATTCCATGGTCTATGAAGAATCTTTTCCCTATTGTTGCTCCAGGGTGTATTTCTATTCCAGTAAAGAATCTTCCTATATTGGAGAAGAATCTTCCAAGTTGGTGGTGATTTTTTTTCCATAACCAGTGAGATAGTTTATACCACCATAATGCGTGAAGTCCTGGATATGAGAAGAATATTTCTATATTATTTCTTGCAGCAGGGTCTCTTTCTTTAACTGCTCTCATATCTTCTTTTAGCCCTTCAAACATTATTTAGTTTCTCCACAATATTTTTGTATTTTAATTAAATTTTTATTTATTTATAGTTAATTTTTAAATTTTTAAATATAAATAACTATTGTTAAAAAAAAATAAATTATTTTAAAATAAAATATAAAAAAGAGGAAAAAATAGTGGGGTGGAAATGGGTGTATTTTTTTTATTGTTTGAAGATTTCTGGGTATTCTTGGTAGATGTCTTTAAATAACCAGTCTACGGATAGGTATCTTTCACCTGTATCTGGTAGGATTGCTACTATTGTTTTTCCTTTGTTTTCTGGTCTTTTAGCTAATTGTATTGCTGCATATGTTGCTGCACCTGAGGATATTCCTGCAAGTATTCCTTCTTGTTTAGCTAGTTTAAGGAGGGTGGATCCTGCATCTTCATCTTTTACTGGGAAAATTTCATCTACTAATTCTGGTTTGAAGATTCCTGGTATGAATCCTGGTCCGATTCCTTGGATTTTATGTGCTCCTTTTTCACCTTTACCGAGGGTTTGGCTTGTTTGTGGTTCTACTGCTACTGCTTTAAATCCTGGTTTTTCTTTTTTTAATACTTCTGATATTCCGATTAATGTTCCACCGGTTCCTGCTGCGGATACTAATATATCCACTCCATTGTTGGTGTCTCTTATTAGTTCTTGTGCTGTTGTTTCTGAGTGTACTTTGGGGTTGAATTTATTATTGAATTGTTGTGGTATTACTGCATTTGGGATTTCTTTTGCTAGTTCTTCTGCTTTTGCAACTGCTCCACCCATTCCTTCAGATCCTGGTGTTAGTACTATTTCTGCACCGAATAATGCGAGTAGTTTTTTACGTTCTATTGACATTGTTTCTGGCATGGTGAGTATTAATCTGTAATTTTTTGCTGCAGATACAAATCCTAATGCGATTCCTGTGTTTCCACTTGTTGGTTCTATGATTACTGAATCGGATTTGATTAATCCTTCTTTTTCACCGTATTTTATCATTGCCACTCCAACGCGATCTTTCACACTGCTTACTGGGTTGAATGATTCTATTTTAACTAGTACTTCTGCTTCTAATCCTTCTGTTAGTTTGTTTAATCTTACTAGTGGGGTGTTTCCAATTGTTTCTGTTATATCGTTTGCTATTCCTCTTGTTAATTCTGGTATGTTTAAATCATTTGTCATTATTAATATGCTCCATTAGTTTAATTTTTTTTTGAAAAGTGAATTAATTTTTTTTTAATTATTTAAATGTATTTTTGTTTTTTTATAATTAAAAGAATTTTTATTAATTAAAATCTTTTATTTTATTGTGTTATATAATTTTGATAGTTCTTTTTATAATAAAAATATAACTATTGTTATATAACTATTGTTATATTATTTTTTTATGCTTATAAACTTAACCCCACACAAAAAATATTAAAAAAAACCTAAAAAATAATAAATAAATAAAAAAAGAGTAGTGTTTTAACCATTATCAAAAGCACATAAACCAATTAAAGGACAATCACCACATTGAGGAGAAGTAGGTTTACAAATAGTTTGACCAAACTGAACCATAATATCATTCAACTCAATCCACATATCCTTAGGAACAATCTTCATCAATTCCAATTCAGTCTGTTCAGGTTTACTAGTATCAACTAAACCCCAACGATTACTAATACGATGAACATGAGTATCAACAGGAATAGCAGGTTTACAAAAAGCAAAAACTAAAACACAATTAGCAGTCTTACGACCAACACCAGGTAAATCCAATAATTCCTTCATATTATCCGGTACCACACCATCATACTCATCAATGATAATCTGTGAAACCTCTTGAATTCTAGCTGCTTTAACATGATAAAAACCAGCAGGATGAACTAATTCCTCTATATCTTCAACTGGTGCATTAGCAACACTATTAATATCAGGGTATTTATTAAATAAATTAGCAGTAGCTTGATCTGTATTTTCATCACGTGTTCTTTGAGAAAGAATAGTTCTGATTAAAACCTTATAAGGATCTTTACCCTCAAAAATTCTTATAGTATAAATCTCTTTTAATCTTTTAAAAATTTCAATAACTTGTTCAGTTTTATCCATAAAAACACTCCTTATTTTAGTTCTAATTCTACTCCAATTTCACCCATACTAGTTAAAAAGTTAGGATATGAAACATTGAAAACTTCACCATCTTTAATAGTGATATTATGTTTTAAACCTATTAAAGTAAAAGCCATAGCTAAACGATGATCCCTATGGGATTTTACTATACCATCATTTACTCCACCATGAATAAGCATACCATCTTCAAATTCAACAAGGTCAACACCTAATTTTTTAAGTTCCATACAACTAGTTGCAATACGATCAGTTTCTTTTAAACGACCATGTTTAACACCAGTAATAAGTGTATCACCACTTGCAAGACAACCTAGTGCTGCAACAGTTAAAATCAAATCTGGAGCATTAGAAAGATTAACTTCAACTCCTTTTAATTTTCCATTAGATTGTATTTTAACAAAATCTTCACCAGATTCTATTTCACATCCCATTTTAGCTAAAATATTTAATATATATTTATCTCCCTGTTTAGAATCCTTAAAAAGATTACTTACAGTGATTTCCCCACCACAAATAGCACATGCTGCAAGTAAATAAGAAGCACTAGAATAATCCCCTTCTACTTGATAATTTATTCCTTGATAAATTGCTGATGGTATTTGGAATTGGTCTATACTGCAGGATTTTATGGTTTTATTACAATCTTCATGTTTGTTTATTTCAAATTCTTCGATTTTAACACCGAATTTTTCCATAATATCAATTGTCATATTAACGTATGGTTTACTTACAAATTCTGGTAAAACAGATAAACACACACCATCTTTAGATAGTGGTGCAGATATTAGTATGCTTGAGATGAATTGTGAACTAATATTTCCCGGAATACTGGTTTTACCACCAACATAACCGGGATAAACTTTTATAGGTGCCTTACCATTAAGGGATTCTGTTTTTACACCTAAATCTTTTAAAGCATTTAATAATGGATTCATAGGTCTTGTGAGTAATGAATCATCACCAGAAAACTGTACAGTATTATCAGATAAACCTGCAATTGAGGTTAAAAGACGTAGACTTGTTCCAGAATTACCTAAATCAATAAAATCTTTAGAAGTATTATGTAATTTACCATTCACACCTATAACTTGGAGGTGGTCTTTTTTGTTTATGATTTTCGCACCTAAACTTTCACATGCACTTAATGTTGATTTAACATCTTCAGATAAAAGAACATTGTATAAGTTACTTTCACCTTTTGCAAGTGATGCTAATATTACAGCTCTATGACTGTAACTTTTACTTGATGGAGCTTTAACTTTCCCTTGGATTTTTGAAACATTTTTAACTTTAAGAATCATGGCAAAAACCACACTTTTAACTTTATAAAAAAAAGGGTAATAAAAAAAATATTATTTTTTTATTTTATTACTTCTAAAATAACATCTAAATCTTTAGAATGGAAGACATCTACCTTTTGACCAGATTCACCTTGAACTTCTTTTAGGATTCGTAAATCATCAATTACTACTGATTTATCAGCAATAATTATTTCTCCGTCACTTTCTAATTTACTTGCAATACTATCAGGATCATTAGATTTAATATATCCAATTACTTTTCCAGCATCACCTTTAAATTTAGGTCCAATTTTACTCATATCTGGTTCTATTTCAATTACTTTTTCATGAACTTCAGGTTTTCCAGATTTAATATTTAATTCACCAATTTTTAAGGTTCCTTTAATATCATCAAAGAATTCATTAAAAATCTTAGTTAAGTCATTGTTATCTGTGTAAACATTTAGGGTGTTTAGTGGTTGGTTTAATGCTATTTTGTTTGAAGATTTGAATCTTCTAATTTCACTTATTAAGTTAATAGCAGTATCACCAGTTGTTAGATTAGTTTCACTGGTTCCTTCTTCTAAACTTGGCCAAAGTTGATTATGAATACTTTCATCCTCATTGAAGTATTGGTATACTTCTTCTGTAAAGTATGGTGCTATTGGTGCAAGAATCTTTAAAGTATCTTCAATTACATTGTGTAAAGTATATTTTGCAGCTTTCCGGGATTCTTCGGTGATTTCATCATTGTATAATCTGTATTTTACTGCTTCTATGTATTCATCACAGAAATCATGCCATACGAAGTCTTCTATAGTGTTTATTACTGTTGCATAATCATACTTAATGTATGCTTCATCACAAACTTTATTTACATTGTTTAATTTGGAGAGTATCCATTTATCTGTAGGGTTTAAATTATTAACACTATCAGAGTCTATTTCTTCATCGAATATGTGCATGCTTATGAATCTGAAAGCGTTCCAGAATTTTCTTATGAATTTATAACCATATTTAATATCGTTCCAATCAAATGCTACATCTGAACCTGGTATACTGTTTGCTGCCCATGTACGTATAGCATCTGCACCATATTTACTAACTACTTCATCTGGTGCTATTACATTTCCACGGGATTTACTCATTTTAAATCCATCTTCACCAAATACCATACCATTTATAACTATTTCAGAAAATGGTTTTTCACCTGTAAGTGCAAGACTTCTAAGTATTGTGTAAAATGCCCATGTACGGATAATATCATGTCCTTGTGGACGTATATTACTTGGGAAACATTCTTTATATGATGGGTCTGGCCATCCTGCAATGGATAATGGACTTATTGAACTATCCATCCATGTATCAAGTACATCTGTTTCTCCAATGAATTTTGTTGATCCACATTCACATGGATGTTTTGGTTTATCTACTGTTGGGTCTACTGGTAAATCTTCCGCGTCAGGTAGGTGGACTTTTCCACATTTTTTACAATACCATACTGGTATAGGTGTTGCGAAAAGTCTTTGACGGGATATACACCAATCCCATTCCATATTATCCGCCCAATTTAATAGACGTGATTCCATGTGTTTTGGTACCCAGTTAATTTCATTTGATGCTTTTTTGGTTTCATCTATTAATTTTCTAACTGCAATGAACCATTGTTTTTTCACTAATATTTCTATTGGTGTTTTACATCTCCAGCATCTTCCAACATTTTGTTCCACATCTTCTTGTTTTATTAAGTATCCTTCTGATTTTAAATCTTGGATGGTTGCTTCTGCACATTCAGGAAGTGTTAATCCTTCATATTTTCCACCTGCACTAGTTATGATTCCTTGTTCAGAGATTGCTACTATAATATCTAAATCATACTTGTTTACCCATGCTACATCCGTTTTATCCCCAAAGGTACATACCATTACTGCACCAGTACCATATTCTGGGTCTACTTCTGTATCTGCTATGATTTTCACTTTTTGACCAGATAATGGTACTTCAACATATTTATCTAATAATTGGTTGTATCTTTCATCATCTGGATGTATTACTACAGCTACACATGCCATCATTAGTTCTGGACGTGTAGTTGCAATGAGTATACCTTCATCTGTAGGATTTGCATGTTCACCATTTGCTGGGACATATGAGTTTCCTTCAGGTTTATCTTTTACTTCTGCTGGTGGGAAGTTTACATAGTTTAATTTAGTTACATTATCCCCATATTCTACTTCTGCAAATGCTATAGCTGTTTCGCATCGAGGACACCAGTTAACTGGATGTATTCCTCGGTAGATTAATCCTTGATTGTACATTTTAAGGAAACTGTATTGTGTTCTTCTTTTATATTCAGGAGTCATGGTGACGAATTCTCTACTCCAGTCTTGTGAGAATCCTAAGCTTTTCATTTGTTTTTTCATCTTTGCAATGTTTTCAGTTGTTAAATCAACACACATTTGACGAAAATCTTGTAGGGCCACATCATTCTTTTTAATGTGATGTGTTTCTTCTACTTTTACTTCTGTTGGTAATCCATGACAATCCCATCCTTGAGGGAATAGTACATCGTTTCCTTTTTCTCTTCGATATCTTGCATTGAAGTCAATGTATGCCCAGTTTAATACGTGACCTAAGTGTATGTTTCCGGTTGGATATGGTGGTGGGGTGTCTATTATGTATCTTGGACGTGTACCGTCACCTATGAATTTATATATTTCTTCATCATCCCATTTTTTTTGCCATTGTGCTTCGTTTTTATGGTTATAATCTTTTGGAATATCCCTTTCTGTCATAAATTTTCTCCCATATTTTTAAAATAAAAATTTTTTTTTTTAATTAGTATTAATTATAATATTATAATGTATTTTTTGTATTTCTTATTTAATATAATATTATGATATTAGGCTCTGTCAAAAATTTAGTTG
>DAGJ01000008.1 GCA_002495685.1 Methanobrevibacter sp. UBA412 | reverse complement strand
AACATAAAAAATAAAAACCAAATTTAGCACACAAGTTTTTGACAGAGCCATATAAATCAATACTTTAATTAACTTCTACAACAAAACTAAATATCATAATAATATAAAAAAAATATAAAAATTATTTGAAGGAGAAGACTAAATAAAATGTATCTTATCTTTCGCTGCGGATGCGGCAGAGTCTTATATGCAAAAGAAGGTGTAAAGACAAGAAAATGCACTTGTGGAAAAACTATAAAAGTTAAAGAAAGAAGAATCTTTAAAAAAGTTGAAACACAAGCAGATGCAGCAGAAACCGTTCGTCAAATGCAAGAAGACATATATGGCGGTACTGGTTTTCAAAAAGCTAGTGATTTAAAACACTAACATAAAAATTAAATATTATAAAAGGTCAGAAGAGAAATGAGTTATTTTATATACTTAGAAATATTATTCATAGCCATTTTAATCTTATTAAATGGTTATTTATCTATGGCAGAGATTGCCATTGTGTCGTCTAAAAAAATTACATTACAAAAATATGAACAAGATGGAAATAAAACCGCGAAAATCATTTTAGATTTTTTAGAAGATCCAAACGAATTTTTATCAGCAATACAAATCGGAATCACATTAATTGGAATATTAACAGGGGCTCTTGGTGGAGCAACACTTGCAGAACCATTAGCAGCATTCTTAAATCCTTACATTCCATATGCAACCCAATTATCATTTGTAATAGTTGTAGTAATTACAACCTATTTCAGTTTACTTATTGGTGAAATTGTCCCAAAACGTATTGCATTAAATGATCCAGAAAAATCAGCAATGAAAAGTGCAAAAACAATGCACTACATGACAACCATTTGCAAACCATTAGTAAAAGCTATAAGTGGATCAACCAATTTCTTATTAAGATTAATAGGTTCCAAACCAACCGAAGATGATGTAGTAACACAAGATGAAGTTAAACTATTAATCGCAGAAGGTATAGAAGACGGAACCATTGAAAAAGAAGAAGAAAGTATAATTAAAAGAGTATTCCGTTTAGATGCGCAAAAAGTCGATATGATAATGACACCAAGAAATGAAATCATATGGATAGACTTAGAAGATGATTTAGACGAAATCCAAGAAAGAATCATTGACAGTAAAAGATCAATATTCCCAATTGCAGAAGGAGAACTAGATGATTTCCTTGGAGTAATACAAGCTAAAGATGTACTAAGTAGTATATTCAAAAAAGACAAAATGGAACTTAGAAGAAACATAAAAGAACCATTAGTCATACCAGATCAATTACCATCAATGGAATTATTAAAACAATTTAAACAAAACAAAGAATACGTGCACATGTCACTTGTCGTTGATGAATTCGGAACATTAGAAGGATTAATCACATTAAACGATTTACTTGAAGGAATTGTAGGAGACATTCCAGGTATTGATGAAAATAATGATCCAAAAGCAACTAAAAGAAAAGATGGATCTTACTTAATAGATGGTAGATACCCAATAGATACTTTTGCTGAAATATATGATTTAGAAGATGATGATTTCCCATCAGAAGAAGATGATTATTACACAACACTTGCAGGTTTCATATTAAGTTTCACAGGAAAAATTCCAGAACCTGGAGACATTTTCCATTGGGAAGATTTCACATTTAAAATATTAGCTATTGATGGACACCACATAGACAAAGTACTTGTAATGAGAGATAAAAATAAAAAAAATAATAATGAAAATGAAGAGGAAGAAGAAGATTAAAAAAAATCTTAATTCTTTTATCTCTTTTAAACATAACCCTTAATGGAGTTTATCAATAATGATAGAAATGATAATACAAATAATCTTACTAATTGTAGGATTCCTATTTTTAATAAAAGGTGCAGATTACTTCGTAGACGGTGCCAGTAGTATTGCAAACGTACTGAAAATACCAACACTAATTATTGGATTAACAGTCGTAGCATTCGGTACAAGTGCCCCTGAAGCAGCAGTAAGTGTTGCAGCAGCATTAAGTGGGAGTAATGCAATAGCAATAAGTAATGTAGTAGGAAGTAACATATTCAACATACTATTAATAATTGGTCTATGTTCACTTGTTGCAACAATGAAAGTGGATCCTAAATTAGTAAAACAAGACTTACCTTTCCTTTTATTAACAAGTATTCTTTTAACTGGTGCTGTGTTTTTAACTTGGCAAATCAGTAGAATAGTTGCATTAATATTTTTAATATTAATCGTAGCCTATGTTGCATACTTAGTTTATAATGCTAGAAAATCAGAAGAATCTAAATTTGTTGAAAAACCTAAATACTCCCTAATTTTAAGTATTGTAATTGTTATAGTTAGTTTAGTAGCTATTGTTTTAGGTGCGCAATTAGTTGTAAATAGTGCTAAATTCATTGCATTAAGTTTAGGTATGAGTGAAACCCTTATAGGATTAACAATTATCTCAATAGGAACCAGCCTACCAGAATTAATAACCAGTCTAACTGCAGTGAAAAAAGGTGAAAACAATATTGCAATCGGAAACATTGTAGGAAGTTGTTTATTTAACATACTTTTCATATTAGGTTTAAGTGGATTTATCCATCCAATAGTTGTTGGTCATGGTATGATTATTGATTTATGTGTAATGATACTTGCTACAGTACTTTTATATGTTTTCTCATATTTAGATGAAAAATTAGACAAAAAAGAAGGAATAATTTTCATCATATTCTTTATAATTTATATGGCATTTATAATAATGAGAAACTGAAAATTTTAAAATTAAAAAACCTCCACCATCCCTTATTTTTTTACTTTTTTTTAACCCCCCACTTAACTTTTTTTTGATAAAAATTATATACTATAAAAATTTAATAAATGTACAGGAAAAATATAGAACAAACGTATTTTTCTAAAAAAATTTATACTAATTATATGAATTTTTTTTATATTCCAAAAATGGAGTTTATCAAATGATAGAAATCATCATACAATTAATAATACTAATTGTAGGATTCTTATTTTTAATAAAAGGTGCAGATTACTTCGTAGACGGTGCAAGTAGTATTGCAAATGTACTGAAAGTACCAACACTAATTATTGGATTAACAGTAGTAGCATTCGGTACAAGTGCCCCTGAAGCAGCAGTAAGTGTTGCAGCTGCAATAGATGGAAGTAATGCAATAGCAATAAGTAATATTGTAGGAAGTAACATATTCAACATACTATTCATATTAGGTATATGTGCTCTTGTTGCAACAATGAAAGTTGATTTAAAATTAATTAAAAAAGACATGGTCTTTTTAATATTCACAAGCTTACTATTAACTGGAATATTATACTTTACCTGGCAAATAAGTAGAATAACAGGATTAATATTCTTAATACTCATAATATTATATGTATTATATTTAGTAAGAGATGCGAGAAAATCAAAAGAATCAACAAAAGTTGAAAAAGCAAAATATTCCTTACCTAAAAGTATTATAATATCCATAATAAGTTTAATAGCAATAATAATAGGTGCACAATTAGTTGTAGATAGTTCAAGATATATTGCATTAAGTATAGGTTTAAGTGAAACCCTTATAGGATTAACAATAGTATCAATAGGAACCAGCCTACCAGAACTAATAACCAGCCTAACTGCAATAAAGAAAGGTGAAAACAATATTGCAATAGGAAACATTGTAGGAAGTAACATATTCAACATACTATTCATATTAGGTTTAAGTGGACTCATCCACCCAATAAACGTTGGTCCAAGTATGTTAATAGATCTTATTGTAATGTTAATTGCAACATTTGCATTATACATATTCTCTGCAGGTGACCGAGAACTAGATAGAAAAGAAGGAATAATATTTATTGTAATGTTCCTTATATATATGGCATTTATAATAATAAGAAACTAAAAAAAAAAAAGGAGAATTTATTGTTTATTTTAATAAATCAATAATTTCACAAGCTTTACAAATTTTACCAGATGTTGGTTCACCACAAAGTTCACATTCATTTAAAACAATAGGAACCGGTGAATCAAAATCTAAATCTTTTTTAAAAGACTCCATAACTTTTTCTTTAACACCAGGATTTTCATCTTCAGCAAGATTAAGAAATTCTTTAATTTTAGCCCTTAAAGAAAGATTACTATAAGGACACTCAGCAAAATGAATTTCAATCCCATTAAGAACACCCCACATCCCAACTTCCTTTTCAGGTGTATTCCATAAAGGTTTAATACGTGGAACAAGTTTAGGATGAATACGATTTAATTTTGGACCGAATTTAGAAAATTTCACATTATCCCCACGTGAAAAACTCATTAAAAATGATTGAATTTCATCATCTAAATTATGACCAGTAGCAATCTTATCTGCACCCCAATCATATGCTGTTTTATTTAAAATATTTCTACGAAAAACTCCACAAGGTATACATGCACTTTTAAAATTAGCATAAATATCATCTAAATCAAAATTTTCTTCTTGTTTAAAAGACTTCTGAATAAGTGGCACCCCTAATTTTAGAGCATTATCTATTGCTGAGGTTATACCATCTTGACGATAACCTTTAATACCCTCATCAACACTAATTGCAACTAAATCAAAATCAAGCTTATTTTGAAAATCATTTAATGCATAAAGAGTTAATACACTATCTTTCCCTCCAGATAATGCTATAGCTATTTTATCCCCTTCTTCAATTAATTTATAATCAGTGATGAGATTATTTATCCTATTATAAATTTTTTTATTAAATTCATCTTTTTGAAGTGTTTCTGCCATTATTAATAATTCCCTTTTTTTTATAAAAGATAATATTGTTAAAACTTTATATCTTTTTAATTATATATCTATAGTCTATGATAACTTGTGATTTTTGCATACTTCCCGTTGGGAATGATGGAACTGAATGTAAAGAATTTGTAACAGCTGCTGTACAATCTATTAAAGATTCTGGTTTAAATTATCAGTTAACCGGTATGGGTACTTTAATAGAAGCAGAATCTTATGATGAATTATATAAAGCTATAAGTAAAGCTCAAGAAGCCGTTTTTAAACAAGATATTAATCGTGTCTACACTGTTATTAAAATTGATGACAGAAGAGATTTATCCAAAAGAGGATTAAATGATAAGGTTAATACTGTAAATAATATGTTAGAATAAGAATTATTTAATTTTTTTTAAATAGTATAATTAAAAGTTGGAGAAAAAGATTTTAAAATTTACTTTTTTATAAAATCTTCTCCAAGAATTACTTTAATCTTTTTTTTATTCAAATTTTTCTGAACCTTCACGTACAACTTTAATTATTGTATCTAAATCCTCAGTTGTTAAGCTTGGGTGAACAGGTATTGAAATTACAGTACTTGCAATTTCTTTAGTTACAGGTAAATCTTGTTTATAACCTAATTTTTCATATAAAGGTTGTTCATATAATGGTATAGGATAATGTATTCCATTTCCAATTCCATTTTCATTAAAGAATTCAACCCATTCATCACGTTTTTGAGCACTTACTCTTATTGTGTATTGATGGAATACATGTTTTGAACCTTCACGTACAAATGGAGTTGTAATGCCTTTTAAATCTTTTAATCCTTCAGTTAAATATTTTGCATTATTAATTCTTTTCTCATTAAATGAATCGATTTTCTTTAACTGTTCAAGACCAATTGCTGCACCAATATCAGTCATACGGAAATTGTATCCAATTACATCATGTTTATATTTAACACTACTACCATGAGCACGATAAATTCTAGCTTTTTTAGCAAATTCTTCATTATCAGTAGTGATCATTCCACCTTCACTAGTAGTCATGTTTTTAGTTGGATAAAAACTGAAACATCCCATATCTCCAATACTTCCAACTTTTTCATCCCCATTATATTTTGCACCATGAGCTTGTGCTGCATCTTCAATTACAATTAAATCATTATCTTTTGCAATGTCACATATTGGTTTCATATCTGCTGATTGACCGAATAATTGAACTGGTAAAATGGCTTTAGTGTTTTCTGTTATTGCTTCTTCAATTTTAGAAGGGTCTAAGGTGTAAGTTTTAGGATCTATGTCAACAAATACTGGTTTTGCTCCAGTGTATAATACAGAATTTCCAGTAGCTACAAATGTGAATGGTGTTGTGATAACTTCATCACCTGGTTTTAAACCTGCAGATAACATTGCTACATGTAAAGCAGCAGTTCCTGAATTTGTTGCTACCCCATATTTTGCACCTACATATTCTGCGAATTTTTCTTCAAATTCTTTCACTTTAGGTCCTTGGGCTATCATTCCAGATTTCATCACATCTATTACTGCATTTATTTCTTCATCACCTATTATAGGTTTAGCTATAGAAATTTGATTATTTGCCATAATATTTATTCTCCATGTTTTTCTTAAATTTTATTTTTTTAGAATTATGATTTTTTATATAAAAAGTTATAAATTATTTGTACTTAAATAAATTATATTAAGTTAATATTTGTTTTTATTTTATAAAAATATTTTCTGGAATTAAAAATTTAAATTAAATATAATTAATATGTGATAATGATGGTTGAAAATTTAGAAGAAAAAGAAATGGAATATAGTGAAGATGATTTAAAAATTATAAATGAAGGTTTAGTTAAAATTGAATTTCCAGAATTCGATAAAGTATCATCAGATGCTCCTGTATTCTATAATCCTCGTATGGAGTTTAATCGAGATACTTCAATTTTAGCTATTCAAGCTTTCCAGAAAATCTTAAATCATGAAGTTGATATTTGTGATGTGTTCGGTGGAAGTGGAATACGTGGTGTTCGTTACAAAAAAGAGATAGATAATATTGGAAAGGTCAGTGTTAATGATATTAGTAGTTTAGCTAATGAATTCACTAAAATCAATGCTGATATGAATAATGTGGATATTAATATTTATCAAAAAGAAGCTAGTGTAATGTTACGTAATCATAGAGGAGAATTTGATATTATTGATATTGATCCTTTTGGTACACCTTCTTATTTTGTTGATTCTGCAGGATACAGTATTAAACGTAACAGTTTACTATGTTTAACTGCAACTGATACTAGTGCACTTTGTGGTACTTATAAAGAACCTTGTATACGTAAGTATAATGCTAAACCATTTAAAAGTGAATATTGTCATGAGAATGGTATACGTATTCTTGCAGGTTTTGCTGCTCTTACTTTAGCTAAGTATAAAAAGTATATTACTGTTTTAATGTCACATAGTAGTGAACATTATATGAGAATGTATTTATATATTAAAAAGGGATCACGTGCTACTGATGAATCCTTAAAAAATATTGGGTATATGGCTCATTGTAAAAATTGCTTACATCATGAACCAATTTATGGTCTAGCTAGTAATATTCCAGGAAATTGTCCTATTTGTGGAGGGAAATTAACTATTGCAGGACCAATGTGGTTAGGTGAAATACAAAATAAGGAATTTATTCAAGATATGATAAGTATTAGTGATGATAAAGAGTTAAATACTAAAGAAGAAGTTTTAAAACTTTTAAATACTTGTTATAATGAGGCTGAAACTCCTGTTGGATTTTATGATATACATGTAATCTGCAGAAACCTTAAGGTTAGTGCTCCGAAATTAGATAAAATATTAGACACTCTTAAAAATAATGGTTATATTGCAGTTAGAACACATTTTTCACCTTTAGGAATTAGAACTGATGCAAGTATTGAGGATATTAAAAATATTATTTTAGAACTTTTAAAAGAATAAAAAAAAAATTTTTTTTAATTATTAATTATATAATTTATTCTTCTTTTTTGATATTAGTTAATAAGATAAATATAAAATAATTAAATTAATTCAATCCGAAAAAAATTATTCAAAAATCGTTATTTTTCCAATTTTTAAGCAAATTTAATATATTTTATTCAATATTATGATTTAAGAGTTAAAAAATTCTTTTAAAGCAAAATAAAAGTTTTTATATTAAAGAACAATCTAAAAAAAATTTAATAGATTAATAATAAAAACTTATAAAATTATAATAAACTATTAAATTCAATGAAAAAAACATAAAAACAACCTATTTTTTCAAAATAAATTAAAAAAAATACAAAAAGAATCCAAACAAGTTAAATCCCCACCAAAACCACACCAATAAATTATAAGTAAAAATAAACAAAAAAATAATATTCAAAATATAAAAATATTAAATAAAAACAATCAAAAAACTTAATAAACCCCAAAAAACTTAATAAAAAAAACTTAAAAAAAACTCAAAATAAAAAGTTTTATAAAACATTAATACTAATTATAAAATAATAAAATTAAACAAATGTTTTAAATTTTTCTTGAACAAAATTTATAAAACATTAAATTTTAAATAAATTATTACATAAAAAAAGAGAGGTTGTAAAAAATGGTAACTGATGTTAACGATGAAATTGTTAAATTAGATGACACTGATGTAAGAATATTAAAAATAATAAACGATGATGTAAGAATATCATACAGACAAATATCCCGTGATTTAGGAATATCTGTAGGTACCGTACATAACCGTATTGATAAAATGGTTAAAACAGGTGTTATAAGTAAATTTGCACCAATCTTAAGACATGATAAACTTGGTTTCACCTTAACCAGTATTGTGGGAGTTAAAGTTAAAGGTGGAAAATTAGAAAACTGGGAAAACAAAACAGCATTCAATAAAAACGTAGTTGCTATATACGATGTTACCGGAGAATATGATGCATTTTTAATTGCAAAATTCCGAGACACCTCCGAATTAGATCATTTCATTAAAGAAATGTTAAAAGAACCAGGAATTGAAAGAACATACACACAAACAGTGTTAAATGTTGTAAAAGAAGATATGGGTTCAGCTAATATATTATAAAAAGAATCAGAAAAAAATAATTCAATGCACCCTTAGAAAATATTTTATTAAATATAATTCTTATCATTGAATTATAAAAATGATTTTTTTTTAAACCGATATAAATAATAATTAGAAATTTAAAAAACTTTTAGTTATTATTTATATTTATTTAATTAGAATTTAAACAAACCATAAAAAAAATATAGATAAATATAAAAGAATACCAATTAAGTAAATAAAAAAAAGAATTAAAATAATCTTTAAAAAAAAATCTATATGATACAATATCACTTAGAAAAGATTATTTTACATAAAATTAGAGGTGTAGAATTTGGTAGTTTGTTTCCCAGACACTCAAGATGACACACCTAGAATTCCTATCGAATTAAGTCGAGTAGGAGTTACAGGTGTAAAAAAACTTTTAAAATTAAATAGAGGTAAAAAAAGACCAATAATATTATTACCAACATTTGATGCTTTCGTTGATCTTCCAAATGATCAAAAAGGAATTCATATGTCAAGAAATCCTGAAGCTATTAGTGAAGTTATGGAAGAAGTCATTGAAACAAGTAATTTCGAAGTAGAATCAATTTGTGCAGAAATCGTTAGTAAAATGCTTGAAAAACATACTTACTCTACAAGAGCAGAAGTAAGAATGATAAGCGATTACATGATGATGCGTAAATCTCCAGTAACAGAAAAACCAACACAAGAAATGACAAAACTTATAGCAAAAGCTGTAGGAACACGATCAAAAGACGGTAAAATCACAATACGAAAAAGTATAGGTGCTGAAGTAGTTGGAATGACCGTTTGTCCTTGTGCACAGGAATCTGTAATGGAAGCAGATAAAATAAAACTATTAGAATTCTTAGATGAAGAAACCACACAAAAAGTTTTAGATACCGTAACATTTGCATCACACAACCAAAGAGGAGTGGGAACCGTACTAATAGAAGTTCCAGAAAACCAAATGGTTAAAGGGGAAGAAATCATAAACCTCATTGAAGAATCAATGAGCTCCCCAGTCTGTGAACTCTTAAAACGTCCTGATGAAAATGCAGTTGTAATGAATGCACATGAAAAACCTGTCTTTGTTGAAGATGTAGTAAGAAACATGATTGAAAAAATCTTACAAAAATTCTCATATTTAGATGATGATACATTAATAACTGCAAGACAAGTAAATCAAGAAAGTATCCATAGACACAATGCTTTTGCAGAAAGAATTGCAACTATGGGTGAATTAAAAGAAGAGATAAACTTCTAAAAAAAAATTATAAATATTAAAATAAATGGAGTGCAAATAATTAATAAAAAGAAATGTACTCCATTTTTTTTAAACTTTTTTTAAAAATTTTAAATAAGAAATATATAATAAAACCTTTTTCTTTATAATACTATAAAAACTATATAAATATAATAAAATAATTTAGAAGTGAAAAAATATGATAGATTTAAAAGTACTTGCTGGAGATGTAATGGGTTATTATAAAGCATTTCAAGGATCACGAGCAGCATTCGTTAGTGATGAATTATTAATAGTTAGAGGAAAATCCACACTAAGAGATTCATATAAAACAATGCCAGAAAAATTAGATGGAATAATGAAATTCTTCGATGGTGAAGAAATTGAATTAAACTCAGCAAAAGCAAATGAATTCATAGTAACTGCAGATCAACATATCAGATCTGAAGTAGAAATTTCAACTGGAACCGATACTAATGGATTAAATCGTATGAAAAAGGATTATGAAGCATTAGGTGCTGATGTTGAAATGAAATTATTCACAATCCCTGGAGTAGATATACTAGTAACCACTTGGAAAGATAAAAATGATATGGGTCCAATGTATGTTGAAACAGTACTATCAAAAATAGATGACACAGAAATTGTTTAAAAATTAAATGAAAAAATTTTTGAATGGGTTATATTATAATGATAAATCCTAATATTTTAAATAAAACTTTAAGCAAAAAAGACATAGTAAGTCTCTTAAACACTAAAGAAAATGATATTCTTGAGTTAATGAAGCTTGCAAATACTAGAAGCACTAATAAGATTAGTTTTAGTAAAAATGTTTTCATCCCCTTAACTGAAGTTTGTAAGAATAATTGTGGATACTGTGCATTTAAAAAGGATCCATTAAATCCAGATACTATAATACTTAAAACACCTGATGAAGTTTTAAAATTACTTAAAGAAGCTGAGAAATTTAATTGTAAAGAAGCATTATTTACAATGGGTGAAGATGCAGATAATGAAAAAGCAGTGCAGGATAAATTAAAAGAATTAGGTTATTCTAACATGGGAGATTATATTTATAGTATCTGTAAAATGACTTTAGATAAAACAAGTTTACTTCCACATACTAATGCTGGTAATTTTTCATATGAAACATTACAAAAATTAAAAGAAGTGAATGTTTCAATGGGTATGATGCTTGAGAATTCATCCCCTCGTTTAATGGAAACAATTGCACATGAAAAAAGTCCAGGAAAAGATCCTAAAATTAGATTAGAAACTATAGAAAATGCAGGTAAACTTAAAATTCCTTACACTACTGGATTACTTATTGGAATTGGTGAAACTAAAGAGGAAATTGCAGAATCTTTACTTACATTAAAAGATTTACAAGACAAATATGGTCATATTCAAGAGATTATTATTCAAAATTTCACAACTAGTCCAGGTATTGAAATGTGTGATTATAGTGAACCTTCCCTATTAGATATGATTAGAACAGTTTGTGTAAGTAAAATAATTTTTAAGGATGAACTTAGTATACAAGTTCCACCTAATCTTAATCTTGAAACTAATCAAATATTTTTACTTTGCGGAACTGATGATTGGGGTGGTGTTTCACCTTTAACTGATGATTATGTAAATCCTACTAGTCCTTGGCCCACTTTTAATCAATTAGAAAGATTAACCTTTGATGCAGGTTACCAGTTACAGGAAAGATTAGCAATTTATAAAAAATATATTAACCCTGAATATTTAAATGATAATCTTTTAGCTAAGGCTAATAATCTTTTAAAAAGTATGGAAAAATAGAATTTATATGGATTTATACTTTTCTTTTTTTTTAATCTATTTTTGCATCAACAACAATATGCCAAACACCTGGAGAATATTTTTTAATTTTAACAATATTTAAAACTGTAACTTCCCTACATCCAGCAATTTCCTTTATACGTTCTACAGGTCGAGTGTTAATTAATTTTTCAGGAACTGTTTCATGATAATGAAGTATTCCTCCTTTTTTCAAACTATTTATAGCTGGTTTTAAATAATGATGTGTTGTTTTAACATAACCCATAATAATCCGATCAGCCTTAAAGTTTTGAATTTCATTTGCACAATCCCCTAAAATTGGATTAACTCTCATGTAACCGGCTTTACTATTTATTTTATTTAATTTAATATTTTCCAATAAGTACTTGTAACTATTAGGATTAATTTCAATAGCAATAATTTCTTGAGCTTTACTTAAAACAGCTATTGGTATTGTGAAATAACCTATACCTGCAAACATATCACAAACAACTTCACCCTCACCAACAAATTTTGCAATTCTTAAACGTTCATTATTATTCCCTTTAGCCCACATAACTTTACTTAAATCAAGTTTAAAATAACACCCATTTTCTTTATGAATTGTTTCAGTTGTATTTCCTATTAAAACTTCTAGGTTAGGTTCTCTCATTTGACCAGAAATAGATTCGACTTTAACAATAGATTCAACATTATACTTTCCAAGTAATGATTCTAAGTACTCCTTGTCCTCTTTTCTTGTAGGTGAATTCTTATCTAAAATTAATATTTTACCAATTTTTTTATACTTCAAGAAACATTACCCTCCCTATAAAAATTTTATGACTTATATATTTATTTATAATGAAAATTTATATAAATAAATTATTAAATCTAGAAAGTAATTAGAAACTATTATATATTAGATTTTACAAACTAATCTTAAGTTAATGTTTAAGATTTTAATAAAACTAAAGTTAACTCAAAATATATTTTATACATTAATTCTAATTTTATTTTAATTAATTCATCATTTTTATTAAAGACAATAACTATAAAAAGCATGAAAGTACTAATTTTTAGTTAGAATAAAATTTTTAGAAAATAATAAATCAATTTTATATAAAAAAAATATTTAATAAACAATTTTTACTCAGAGGTGTATTTTAAATGAGTGATGAAAAAATCTTAAAAGGTACAACTACTGTCGGAATCACCTGTAAAGACGGAGTTGTTTTTGCAAGTGAAAGAAGAGCTAGTATGGGAAATTTAGTAGCTCACAAAGTAGCTGAAAAGATATTTAAAATAGATGATAATATAGCTACAACTATTGCAGGATCAGTAGCTGATGCTCAAAATTTAATGAAAGTTATAAGTGCAGAAGTTTCATTATACAAATTACGAAACGGAGAAGATATGAATATAGAAGCTGCTGCAGCAGTAACATCAAACATTTTACATTCCACCCCAGCTTATGTGCAAATATTACTTGGTGGAGTAGATGAAGATGGAGCATCTATTTACTCATTAGATGCAGCTGGTGGTATGATTAAAGATACTTTCATATCAACTGGTTCAGGTTCAACATTTGCTTACGGTGTTCTTGAAGACCGTTACACTCCAAAATTAACCACAAACCAAGGTATAGAATTAGCTCTTAGAGCTATTAAAGCAGCTACTGAAAGAGATGTTTACAGTGGAAATGGATTTTTAGTAGCAACCGTCACTAAAGATGGTTATAAAATGTTAGATAGTAAGGAAGTTGAAAAGAAAGTAAAAAAAATCAGTTAAAATAAAAAATAATTCGAAATACAGATTATTTTTATAAATTTTTATATTAAAAAAACTATTTTTTACATATAACGGTGTGAAATAGAAGTATAATAAAAGTGATAAAATAACACGATTAACAATACCAAAAGATTATATTATTGTTTTATCTTTTTTATCCACTCTTTTTTATTAAATTAAAATAAAAATCACCCTTTTTACATTAAAAAGAATAAGAATTAATTAAATAAATTATAATTATTAAATTAATTTTTTTTAGAAAAAACCTTAAAATTTTTCTATACAAAAAAATGATACAAGATTAAAATTTAATTAAAGTAAAAATAGGGGTAAAATTTATACTCTATACCTTATCTACACTATAAAACTTATTTTATGAAGTGATTATATGGCTTCAGAATCATTAGAAGATATTAAAAAAACAATAAACGAAAGATTACCAGAAAAGGTACAAGTTGCTAAAATCGAATTTGAAGGTCCACAAGTTGTTATTTACACAAAAAATCCGGAAATAATAACTGACAATGGTGATCTTGTTCGAAACTTAGCCAAAGACTTAAGAAAACGGATGATTATACGTTCCGATAAAAGCGTACTAATGGAACCAGAAAAAACAATTGAAACAATAAACCAAATAGTTCCTGAAGATGCACATATTACAAATGTTTCATTTGACGATGTAACCAATGAAGTAATAATAGAAGCACAAAAACCAGGACTTGTAATTGGAAAATATGGGGTAACATCAAGAGATATTGTACGTAAAACAGGATGGGCTCCAAAAATATTAAGAACACCACCAATCAAATCAGAAATAATTGGAAGAGTTCGAAACACAATATTAAGCAGTAGTAAAGAAAGAAAGAAAAACTTAACAGAATTAGGTTCAAGAATTCATCAAAGCGTAAAATATGATAATGATTGGGCAAGATTAACAAGTATGGGAGGATTCAAAGAAGTTGGAAGATCCTGTATGTTATTACAAACACCAAACAGTAGAGTGCTTTTAGACTGTGGAGTGAATGTAGCAGGACCTGATGAAAAAACAGCTTTCCCATTCTTAAATGTTCCAGAATTCTCAATACAAGATTTAGATGCTGTAATTATATCACACGCACACTTAGATCATTGTGGATTCTTACCATACCTTTACCATTATGGATACGAAGGACCAGTATACTGCACAACACCAACAAGAGACTTAATGACCTTACTACAATTAGATCATATAGATATTGCACATAGAGAAGATAATCCATTACCATTCAATGTTAAACATGTTCAAAAAGAATTAAAACACAGTATAACCTTAGATTATGGTGAAGTAACAGATATCACCACAGATATAAAATTAACATTCCATAATGCAGGACACATCCTAGGTTCAGCAATGAGTCACTTACACATAGGAGACGGTGCACATAACATGGTATACACAGGAGATTTCAAATACGAAAGAAGCAGACTCCTTGAACCAGCAACAACCAGATTCCCAAGAAGTGAATCACTTGTAATGGAAAGTACTTATGGTGGACATGAAGATGTTCAACCATCACGTAACAAAGCAGAAAAAGAACTAATGAAAACCATCTACCAAACATTAAATCGTGGAGGAAAAGTATTAGTACCAGTATTTGCAGTAGGAAGAGCACAAGAATTAATGATAGTTCTTGAAGAATACATGCGTCAAGGAATGATAGATGAAGTACCAATCTACATTGATGGAATGATATGGGAAGCAACAGCAATCCACACAGCAAGACCAGAATACTTAAGTAAAGACTTAAGAGATCAAATATTCCATATGGGTAGAAACCCATTTGTTTCAGATTACTTTGTCAAAGTACAAAACATTAATGAAAGAAAAGATATTGTTGAAGGAGACCCATGTATCATATTATCCACTAGTGGTATGTTAACTGGAGGAAACAGTGTACAATACTTCAAATGGTTAAGTGAAGATGAAAGAAACGCTATAGTATTTGTAGGATACCAATCTGAAGGATCACTTGGTAGAAGAATCCAAAAAGGAATGAAAGAAATACCACTTGAAAACGATGAAGGTAGAACTCAAGTATACAATGTTAGAATGCAAGTAAAAACTGTAGAAGGATTCAGTGGACACTCTAACAGAAGACAATTAATGGAATTTGCAAAAAGAATACATCCAAGACCAGATAAAATAATAATGTGTCACGGAGACCCATATAAAACTGTGGACCTTGCAAGTAGTGTTCATAGATCTTATAAAATAGAAACAAAAACTCCATTAAATCTTGAAGCAACAAGATTACAATAAAAAAATAAAAGAATTAGGATTAAAAAAAAAATTTTTTTCCTAATTTTTTTTAAAACTTTTTTTAAAAAACAAATACAGAATAAACTAAAATTATTTAAATTATTAAAACTTTTTTTTATAAATATAAATAATAATTAATACAAAAATAAAAAATGTTATAAAAATTATAAATAATTAAAAAAAAATAATTAAAAAGGTGAATAAATGGTTACATATTCAGAATCTGGTGTTAATATAGATTTAGAAGCTGAAACCGTTAAAGCATTAGCTTCAAAACTAAAACCAACATTAGAATTAAGAGACATAATAACTGATAGTGGACACTTTGCAGCTTTAGTAAGATTAGGTGATAAAGCAATTGCAATGAGTACTGATGGTGTTGGAAGTAAAATATTAGTCGCTAAAATGATGAATAAATACGATACTGTAGGAATAGATTGTATTGCTATGGTAGTTAACGATATTCTTTGTGTTGGTGCAGAACCAATAGCACTAGTAGATTACTTAGCTGTAGAAAACCCAGACCCCGAAACCGCATCAGAAATAGCAGACGGATTAGTTAAAGGTGCAGAAGAATCCAACATATCCATAATAGGTGGAGAAACAGCATCCTTACCAAAAATAATAAAAGACTTCGATTTAGCAGGAACAGGAATAGGATTCGTAGATACTGATAAAATAATAAGTGGAAAAGATATTGAAATCGGAGATACATTAATAGGATTAAAAAGTAGTGGAATACACAGTAATGGATTAAGCCTAGCAAGAAAAGCAATATTTGAAGATGCAGAGCTAAAAGTAGATGATAAAATACCAAACACCAACAAAACAGTTGGAGAAGAACTCTTAACACCTACAAAATTATATGTAAAACCAATAGTAAATTTATTCAAAAAAGATTTCAACATCCACGGATTAGCCCACATTACAGGTGGAGGATTCACAAACCTACAAAGACTTAAAAAAGGAATAGGATTCGAAATCAACAACCTTCCAGAACCACAAGAAATATTCAAATTAATATATGAACAAAACGTACCATTAAAAGAAATGTACAAAGTATTCAACATGGGAATCGGTTTTGTAATCATTGCAAAAAAAGAAGAAGCAGATAAAATAATCGAAGAAGTATCCAAAGATGTAGAAGCCTACAAAATTGGAAAAGTAATATCTGAAGACAAAATAAAAATAAAAACCTTCGAAAATACAAACATAGAATACTAAAAAAAAATAATAAAATTGGAGAAATAATAAATGAAGCTTAATGCCAAAAATGAAAAAAAATTAGTTACTGACATCCTAATTAAATTAGGAACCCAAGAAAACCAAGCAGATATAGTTGCACAAGCTACAGTAGATGCAGATTTAAAAGGATTCACTTCCCACGGAATAGGAAGATTTTCACAATACATTAAAGGATTTAAAGCTAAAACCATTAACCTTGAAGGTGACATAGATATTGAAAGAGAAACAGAAGCTATGGCATTAATCAATGGTAATAGTCTTTTTGGACAATACGTAGCAAGAAGAGCTATGGATTTAGCAATTGAAAAAGCTAAAAATGTAGGAATAGGAATCGTAGGAACACACAATGGTAATCATTTCGGTGTAACAGGTTATTATTCAGATTTAGCTTCACAAAAAGGATGTATAGGAGTAGTTATAACAAACACCGAACCTGCAATCGCACCATTCGGAGGTAAAAAACCTTTAATAGGAACTAACCCAATAGCAATCGGTATTCCAAATGAAGACACATATATTGCTCTCGATATGGCAACAAGTGTTGCAGCAAGAGGAAAACTTTTAGAAGCAAGAAGAAAAGGTGAATCCATACCTGAAGGAACAGCTTTAGATAAAGATGGAAACCCAACCACCGACCCAGCAAAAGGAATTGAAGGTTCAATCTTACCATTTGGAGGATTCAAAGGATACGGGTTAGCATTCTTAATTGAAATTTTAACAGGAGCACTTGTAAATGCAGGTATTGGAACTGGAGTTAAAGGAACCGCTACTTGTAGTGAAGATTGTACTAAAGGAGATTTATTCTTAGCTATAGATCCTGAAAAATTTGTTGGTAAAGAACAATTTAACGATGAAACAGATAAATTTTTAGATGAAATTAGAGCAGATAATGGTATTATTCCTGGATCTCTTGAAGTTGATAGAGTTAAAGGTAATTTAGCTAATGGTTGGGAATTAGACCCTGTTTTATTTGATACTTTAAATGATATTTGTAAAAATATTGATATAGATATTGAAGATTACGCTGCATAATTTTTCTTCAATTAATTATTATTTTTTTTATTTCTACTTTTTTTAAGCAATCCCTTTTTTTTAATTTAATTTCACTACTTTTCTGGTAATTTTAAAAATATATGTATTGAATATATGTAAAGCTTTTAAAATATTTTAATTTAAAAGTACCAAGTGAGTAAAACAAAGATGTGATAAATAAAAAATGGCATTTTTATTTAAACATTCATAATAATCAATCATCAGATTGAAATAAAACAACTTACAAAGACTTCGAAAAATAGGTTTTATGAAATTAATTAAGAAAAAAATTTTTAAACAAAAAAAAGTATTAAAAAAAGAGAAAAAGTATATTAAATTTTAAATAATAATCCCCCTAATCTTTATCAGGACAATACTTACAATAGAAACCATCAGTATCAGCATAAATAGCATAAAAACCATAATCCTCAGCAAACTTCATAGCATCCTTAATATTCTCACGACCCCAAGCAGTAATAGCTTGAGCACACTCAAAAGAATACCATCTGAAACGAGAATAACCATAAACACCATACATAGTATTAGCTAATCTTTTCAAAGCTTGTTGCTGAACATCAAGCATCATTTTCTCAGTATAATCAGTACTTTTCTTCATAGCAGTTTTAATACGAGTACGTTCATCTAAAACATTACCAATAACAGAAGGAATGAAACCTTTAGGAGACTTTTTAAACATATAATGATGTTCTGGAGAAATAAAATAATCCTCCTTATCAATTTCATCATCAACTAAAGAATCAAATGAATCATCCTCATGATATAAAACATCTGGAGAAATATTTTTACTAATTATAAGACTAGGATACAGACTACGGAAATCGAATTGAACAAGATTCTCATGCAAACCAACCTCAGGCTGTTTAACATAACCTCCAACATTACTCTCATGTTTACGATTAATAAAATCCTTACCTGTAGGTTTATTAGGAACAACCTCATTAATTTCAAAAGCTTTACGAACCAAATACCATTCAGCTTGTTGACCTGTAGCCATACGAGTAATATCAAAGAAAGGTTGACCAACAACACGAGTCAATTCAAGATTAATAGGTAATGTTTGCTCAGCAATTTTTAAAGTAGAAACAGTATCATCAAGAGAATAATCAAATAACCGATCTAATTCTTCACCATCACTATCCCAGTACATGAAAATCTTATCCCCGGGAACATCAATTTTCTCTTCACCAAACAATTCCTGATAAACTCTCTCAAGAGTATAACGATCAAGATTCATGTATCTTCTCATTACTAAATACAAATCAACATGAATTAAACCTTTAATTGTAGCAGCATTAGTATATCCTCTTCTTAAAAATTTAAGTGAAGAACCATCCATACCTAAATCTAAATCAACACCTAAAATTTTAGCCCTATCCCGTAGGTAGGGGAAATCAAAATTATCAGAATTATAACCAACTATAATATCAAAATTATTATCCTTAATAAGTTTTACAAATGATTCAATCATTTCTTTTTCACTAGATACTGTTTCAACAAAATCAATATTTTCCCCTTTAGTACTAATAACTTTATTAATACCAGTGTTACTTGCAGCACCTATCATTATTATTTCATCTTTATCTGCATTAGGCATGCCCTTTGGATTATAAACTTCTAAATCAAAACTCAATATAGTGAAATTTTGATAAGCATTATCAGACATAACTGGAGAATGATCTAATTTCATGATTTCAAGGGATTTATTATTAGAATCAATTGTAGGGAAAGAATCTACTAATTCACCTTCAACTTCAACTACTCCCATAGGATATAAATCATTATCAATTAAATATCTTCTGTAAAATGGTATATCATGTTCTCGTAAATCATTAACTAGATTTAAATCTCTTAACATGTCTCTCTTTTTAGGAACGTCTTGAGGATGTTTAAAGAATACTTTTAAAAAATCTTTCTCTACTTGAAAATCTTTTTTAATAAGTTTTTCAATTCTAATTGGTTCTATTTCATCTTCTATTTGAAGAATACATTCCTCAATATTCCCTTCAGGAATCACATATAAGTAAGGTTCAAATGTTCCATCTAATGCTATTATATTTTGACCTTCCTTATCTCCTTTGATTTTCCCAAAAAGGCGAATTACAGGTTTGTCTTCATGTGTTATGTAATCTATATCAGTTACAATCATTTTCCGTTTTTCCATATTTATCCCCCTCCTGGTTCTCCAGATTCTTCTAATAATTGTTTTTCCTTATCTTGTTTTTCTATTTCTAATTTAAAGGATTTTAAAACCGCATAAGTTATTCCTAAGAATAATGGACCTAAAATAAATCCAACAATACCAAATACTAATGGTCCAGATAAGAATCCTATAAATAGTATTAAAGGATGAATATCAGCATATTTACTGGATAATGCTGGTCTTATATACATATCAGATAAACTTAAAAAGATTCCGAATAATAAGGTTATGATAGCTCTAGGATAATTACCTGTAATTAAATCCCAAATTACAAGTACGATATAAATAATCCATGGACCAAAGATTGGGATTAATTGACATACTCCAGTTAATATTCCTAAGAATAATGCATAAGGAAATCCTAATATATAAAATCCAATTCCTGCAATAATACCAATTATAATAGCTGTTAAGAAATGTCCAAAGAATATGCTTTTTAAAACATTTTCTATTTGAAAGAACATATTATTAAAGAATTCTGATCTTTCAGTTGGGATGAATGCTTGTACATATGCCCAGAATTTATCCCCATCTTTTGTAAAATAATACATTGAAAAGAATAATACACATAATTCTAATGAAATATAAGGTATTTTCTTAACTAATCCTATGAAATAATTAATAACATAATGAAGTCCATTTGTTATTGATGAGTATAAACTATTTGTAATAGATCCTATGTTAGCATGATACTGTGCAGGTAAAACTTGTGCAACTATTGGAGATAATTGGCTTGAACTAAAATTAGTAAATGTAGCATGATTTGAATTGAAAAAATTAATTGCAAAACCACTAATAATAAACACTATATAAACTAATAATAATATTAAAGGTATTAAAACCAGTAATACTGCTATAATAGTACTAATAGAACTAAATTTAATTTTAGATTGTAAACGATTAGCAATAGGTCTTAAACCATAAGCAAATATCGCACCTAAAAGTATCATATTTAATACTGGCATTAAAACTGAAAAAGATAATGCTAAAAGTATAATTATGACAATTATAGGTAATGTTAATTTTTTTGAGAAATTTATATCCATTTTTTAAAACCAACTATTCACTTTTTTTTAGATTAGAATATGAAAAAAATTAATTCTTATTTTTTAATAATATTGTTTAATTCCAGATGGTTCACGTTGATACTTTCCAAATTCAGTTATTTGTCTTAATTGTTTTTCACTGAAAACTGGTCCGTCTTTACAAACTCTCCAACCTGTATTATCCACACAACATTGACCACAAATTCCTATTGCACATTTCATATATCTACCAATATCATATTGTGCAGGTATATTATTTTCTTCTAATAAATCAAATATTGGTTTCATCATTACTTCTGGACCACATACAGCTGCAGAATCATAATGATTAGTTTTTAATAAATCATTAACACGATCTGTTGCAAAGCCTTTAAATCCACAGCTACCATCATCAGTACAGGTATATACATTTACACCTAAATCTTCTAATTCTTCAACAAATAATAATTCATCTTTAGTTGTTGCAGCAGATATTACATCAACTTCTCCACCATTATTAATACATTCCTCAGAAAATGGTATGAATGGACCCATTCCAGCTCCTCCACCAACTGCAAGAATGTGTTTATCTTTAAAATCACAATTAAAACCATTACCGAAAGGTCCTCGGATACCTAAATTATCCCCCTCTTTTAATGTGTGAATATTATTAGTAAATGGACCTATAGCCTTAACAGTAAATCCTATTTCATTATTCTTAAAATTCATATGGGAAATACTCATTGGTTTTTCATCTTTAAAATTCCACACCATTAAAAATTGACCAGGGTAAGGAATGTTTTCTCCTTCCATTTCCCAATCGAATATGAAAGTTTTAATTGTAGGAGTTTCTTCTATGATTTCCTTTATTTCTAAAACTTCTGGACTTTTCATTATAAATTTCTCCCCATTATTAATATTTTCTTTATATTTTTTTATGTGCAAAACCAACCATATCATTTATGGAAGTAAAATCACTGTTTTCTATAAATTCTTTTAAATCAGTGTTAATTGTTTTGAAAATTTCAGGACCATAATCCATTATAGAAGTACCAATCTGCACAAGACTAGCACCAGCATATAAGAATTCTACAACATCTTTATAATTACTTATTCCACCTACACCTATAACTGGAATTTCCACACTATCATAAACATCCCATACACATCTTAAAGCTATAGGTTTAATTGCAGGACCACTCATTCCACCAAATTTATTAGAGAGAATAGGGTTTCCTGTTTTAATATCAATCTTCATACCTGGACCTAAAGAATTAATAAGAGTAATTGCATCTGAACCACCTTTTTCTGCAGCTATAGCTATTTCACTCACACTTGTAACATTAGGTGTTAATTTAGTCCAAACTGGAATATTACAACTTTCCTTAGTTGCTTTAACAATTTTTTCAGTAAGTGCAGGATCCTGACCTATACTAGAACCATAACCACACATTGCATGAGGACATGAAACATTTAATTCTATTACATCTACTAAATCTTCAATTTCACTAGCTAGATAAGAAAATTCTTCAGGACTAGCACCATAAATAGATGCAACACGAACACCTTTAGAATCTATTTGTTCTAATTCTTCTTTAAAATTCTCAACACCAGGACTAGATAATCCTATAGCATTAATTATACCACCTTCAACAGGTACAGTTGTTGGATTATGATAACCAGGATTAGGTTCTATGGAAAATGATTTAGTTACAACCCCAGCAGCACCAGAATTTAATATCCAGTTTAGAGAGGATGCATGACTACCCATTACTCCTGCAGCAAGTAACAATGGGTTTTTAAAATTTAATCCACAAACATTTGTTTCTAACATATTAGTTCTTTACTCCTTTAAAACAAATCTTTTATAATAATTTTAATTCTATACTATTATAGATTTATGATTTATATAAGATTTATAATTTTACTATAAAAAAAAATTAGAATCCATATAAAAAATTTTAATAATAAAGTAAAGTCTAATAAAATAATATGGAATTATATATTACAAAATGCGTAGCTGGATTTTTAGCTTTCAATCAAGATTTAAAACTAATAACTTATAAACTATTCCCTGAAAATGAAATAGTGGATAATTTACTTAAAATTGAAGATAAAGAAGTTTTAAATATTGAAAAAAGTCTAATTGAAGAATTAGAAGAGGAATATGATGAGATTAACCTTGAAAGTGAAAACAGATTATCACAATACAAAACAGTTAATGGATTTGAAAAAATAAGTATAAACACTACAAATGAAGGTGGAGAGTACTTAAGAAAAAATTTAGAAGAAATATTAACTAAATTAAACTTTTTTAATAATGAATCTTATCCTGGAAAAATAATTGGAATTTATAATGAAATTGCAACTATTAAAATGAAGGAAAGTGCATCTGAAGATGATAAACTTTTAATTCAAGCCATTAATTCAATTGATGAAATTGATGAATCTATAAGTAAGTTAATTGAACGTATGAGAGAATGGTATATAATTTACTTCCCAGAAATGGATGCAATAAATAATAATGAAGCTTACATAAAAATTATTGCTGAAAACAATAATAGGGAAGAAATTATTAAAAACAATCCTGATTTGTTTAAAATAGATTATGAGGAAAGTGCAGGGGCAGATATTGAAAGTGAAGATTTGAAAGTTTTAAACAATTTCACAAAATCATTATATTCCCTGCAAGAATCTAGAAGGGAAATAATAGAATATATTGAAAATAAAATGGAAAGTATTGCTCCTAATTTAAAAGATTTAGTAGGTGCTTCCTTAGGTGCTAAATTAATTTCACATAGTGGAGGTATTAAAAAATTAGCAATGTATCCTTCAAGTACTGTTCAAATTATGGGTGCTGAAAAAGCTTTATTCAGACATTTGAAAACTGGTGAACGCCCACCAAAACATGGTTTAATATATCAACATCCTAATGTTAGAAGTTGTAATTGGTGGAATCGTGGAAAAATTGCTAGAACTTTAGCTTTAAAGATTTCTCTTGCAGTTAGAAGAGATGTTTTTGTTAAAAAATTCAATCCAGAAATAAAATTAGATTTTGAAAGTGAAGTTGAAAGAATAGAAAAAGAAAATCCTTTCCCTAAAAAAACAAAACGTAAACGGGAAGAAGAAAGAAATTATGAAAAAGATTCTTCTAAAAATAAACATAATAAGTATCAGGGTAAAAAGAAGAATAAACGTGATCGTAAACATAAAAAGAGAAAATAAATAGATTTTTGGAAGTTAAAAGTTAGTATTTTGAATAAAAATTTTTTTTTAGGAAGTTTGATTTATATGGAGATTTATCAAAAGGATGATATGCTTGCAACAAAGAATATTACTCCTGGTTTACGTGTTTATGGTGAAAAATTAATTAATGAAGAAGAGGATGAGTATAGGTTATGGAATCCTCATAGATCTAAATTAGCTGCAGCATTGTTAAATGGTTTAGAGAATTTTAAATTGGAGAAGGATTTTAAGGTTTTATATTTAGGGGCTTCTACTGGAACTACTGTGTCTCATATTTCAGATGTTGTTAGTGATGGTATTATTTATGCTGTTGAGTTTTCACCAGTTAGTATGCGTAAATTAAATAATTTATGTAAAATTCGTCCGAATATTGCACCTTTACTTAATGATGCAACTAAACCTAAAAATTATATTGATTTAGTTGAAAAGGTTGATTTAGTATATTGTGATGTTGCTCAACCAAATCAAAGTGAATTATTTATGAAGAATATGAACCTCTTTTTAAAGGATGGTGGTCAAGGTTTACTTATGATTAAGGCTCGTAGTATTGATGTTGTGCAAAAGCCTAAAAAAATTTTTAAGGAAGAAGAACGTAAATTAAAAAGTAATGGTTTTAGTATACTTCAAAAGGTTAAATTAGAGCCTTATGAGAAGGATCATGCCGGTTTTTTAATTGAGAAAAGTTTTTAAATTTCTTGTTTTGTTTTTTAATCTTTCATTTTTTAATATTTTTTATCTTAATATGTGGACATCTTAAGGTTTCATGAAAAATTATTCCTGACTTTTGTATATTATGTATAAATTTTTTTTTAAAAATTATATTAGATCTTAATATATAATATCTTATAGATTTTTTATTCCATAAGGTGTGAAATTGTTTGTATTTTTTCATGGTTTTTCTATTATTTTAAAGTGTTTTAAAGCCTTAGTATGGGAGTTAGTTATTACGATAAAAACCTTAAAAAAGTATTACTAATATCACCTTTATATACTATGAAATAATAAAATTATAAATGCTAATGCAATATTTAAAAAGTTCAGATTAATCTCTCTGGAAAAGTTCACTCAAAAAAAACACTCCACATTGGTAAGTTCCGAGGGATTAAGCTTCTTTTTTAAAAATACTAATTTTAAATAATTTAATTACATGATTTTTTCAGATATTCACTATTTTTACTTAAGATTTCTAAGTATTAAAAAATAAGGGATTATAAGTAAAAAAGTATTACTTTTTAGGGTTTAAAAATAATATAAAAACATTAGGATAATAAAAAATAGATATCCAAAAAAATAAGAAATCAAAACTTAAAAAAATCATTTAAAAAATTTAGAAACCCTAATAAAAATAAGAATCTACAATATAATTAAAAAAATAGAAAGTATATAAAAAAAAATTTTTTAAATTAAACGATTAATCTCATTGAAGATAAGAATACTTAACTCTTTTTTAGATGAAAATGCAAATTTTAAAATATTATCATTAACAAGGATAACTTCATTATTATCAGAACCAAATTCACAACCTTCACGACCAACATCATTTGCAACAACTAAATCAGTACCTGCAAAATCAATTTGATTATGAGCACATTCAATCATTTTCTCCTCAGAAACATTATACTCAGCTTTAAAACCAACTAAAAAGATATTAGGATTAACTTCTTTAATATGTTTAATAATCTTATTTAAAGGTTTAAAATCAAGAGTTAAATCAAAATCAGAAGAGATTTTAAAGTTTTCCTCTTTAATAGGTGCAAAATCTGAAACTGCAGCAGTAGCTATGAAAATATCAAAATCTGGTACAAGTTTCATAGTAGTGTTATTCATAAGTTCAGTGCTTTCAGTGTAAATAACATTAAAAACTTTAGGAATGTTTACTGTAACATGAGCCATTAAAAGACTTAAATCAGCACCACGAATATAAGCTTGTTTAGCTAATTCCAAACCCATCTTACCAGAAGAACGATTAGTTATACCTCGAATAGGATCAATAGCTTCATAAGTACCACCAAGACTGATTAAAACCTTTTTACCTGCAATATTATTAGAATCTTCACCTTTATTGAATTTATCTAAATTAATAGTTCTAAGAGATTCTAAAACAATATCCTCAACAGAAGGGAATTTAGCTTTACCCTCATCCATACGAGGATTAACAAATTTAATTCCTTCAGATTTTAATTTAAGAATATTCGGATAAACAGCATCATACATAGAATCATGCATAGAAGGAACAAATACAATAGGAGTATTATGTCCAAAAGCTGTGATAAGTAAAGTACTAACAGCATTATCCGCAATCTTACAAGCAAATTTACTAATAGTATTAGCAGTAGCAGGAGCAACAAGAATCAAATCAGCTTGAGCATACTTAACATGCTCAATATCACCAGTTAAATCTAAAACAACACCTTCACGACTTGCAAACTCCATCGCATTAGGATGAATAATTTTAGTAGCTTCCTGAGTCATGAAACACTTAACATTATGTCCTTGACGTTTAAATTCCCTAGCTAACTTAATAGATTCAGTAGCTGCAACACTACCAGTTACACATAACACAATATCCATAAAAAAATAACCACCATTAATTCATTATTAAAAAAAATTTAAAAAAAAGTAAAATTTTAAAAGTTAACACTATTTTTAGCTAAACTTAAAATTACTTATAATAAAATCAAAGATACGAGCTTGAGAATCAAATTTATTTTGAGGAGCACTGCATAAAATTACATAAACATTATCCCCATTTTCAATCCAAACAGCCTTGTGCATCTTTGTAGTACCATTAACATTAGAAGTGTAAATTGATTCTAAACCTTTATATGATCCTGCAGTAACATTACCTTGAGATAAAATTTGGTAATCTGAATTTTTTGATAATTGAGTGTAAGTTGAATTAAAATCAGTTTCTAATGAAGAAGAAACAGCTTTCTTTTCAACATTAACATTAGTATCACTGAACCCTTGTTGATCTTTAGAATTTGGATCTGCAACAGCAAGAACAGAAGCATTATCCTGAGCATCTGCTTTAATCCAAGTAGATGGGAATTCTAATGTTACACCATTCTCTGTTAAAGATTGAACCCTAGTTGAATTAGTATTGTTTGAATTATCCCCTATACAACCAGATACAGATATAACAAGTAACACTACTAAAATCCCTATAAAATAATAATATTTTTTCATATAATTGTCACCATTAATCTTCTTAAATCATTAAAAAAAAAATAATCCCTCGTTTTCTAAATTACACATATCCATGATTTTTCCTAAAAAATTTTATCCTAAAAAAAAATTTTTAGAATTTAATTTATTTTCGGTTAACCACCATCATTAGAATTAGATCCACCAGAACCAGAACCTCCACTATCAGATCCACCAGAACCAGAACCTCCACTATCAGATCCACCAGAACCAGAACTACCAGAATCACTAGAACCATCAGTACTTCCAGAATCTGTAGTATCAGAAGATGATGAACTACTATCAGAATCACTAGTATCTGAACTTATATAACTACTTTGATTATAATTATCAGAAGTACTAGTTATATTAGTAGTATTCGGGGTAGTGTTTGCAACCACCACAGGGAAAGCAGAATCAGAAATAGAAGCTTGTCCAAACATAGACACTGCATTACCATTAAAATCAAAATTGAAAACTCCAAAACCAATACCAGTTCCAAAAGCCACAATTAAACATAAAGTAGCAATAGCAATTATAGCACCATTACCTAAGGGCTTACTCTTTTTCTTAGGTTTATTAGTTTTAACAATGAACTTTTCAATTAATTCTTGATCTTCTTCATTATCTTTATCAATAGATTCTTGTAATGAGTTGGTTGAGGAATCATCATTTGGTCGACCTTGCATAGTTCTTATTCTTTCTGAAACATTAATAGCTTCAAGTTTACGATTATACTGTTCAGATAAATAATCATATTTTTCTTGAGAAATATTACCAGAACGATAATCTTGTTCAAGATTATTTAAAATCATTAATAATTTTTCTTTATCTTGATTCATGCCCTTTTTCCCTCCCCATTTTTTTTAATAATAAGCTTTAAAAATTTATCTTTATACTATAAAATTTTATTATTTTTCATAACAAAATTTCTTTAAATAATTTTCCATTATACTAAATAAATTTGTACTTTATATTTAATAAAATTAACTAAAGAAAATTTTCTAAAAAGAGTGAAAAACAGATTTTTAATAAATAGGATAAGATCCTAAAATTTTAAAGAATGAAGTTTTTTCTTTTACTTCATTTAAAATGTCAAAAATATTTTTATCTTTTCTATGCCCTTCTAAATCAATGAAGAAAATATAACTTCCTAATCCTTCTTTTGAAGGGCGAGATTCGATTTTTGATAAATTAATATTTTTATTAGAAAATATTTTTAAAACTTTATACAAAGCCCCTGAACTTGCATCATCATATAATGAGAAAACTATTGAAGTTTTATCATGCCCTGTTGGAATATGATCTTTTTTTGATAAGATTATGAATCTAGTTTGATTTGTATCATTATCTTGAACATTAGAAACTAAAGGTTTTAAATTATATAATTTTCCTGAGGTTAAAGTTCCTATAGCTGCATAATTTTTATGTCCTTCAACCTTTTTAGCTGCAGCTGCTGTTGATAATGTGAAATGTTTTTTCACATTTAATTTTTCAAGAAATGGTTGACATTGTGCTAATGCTTGTGAATGAGAGTAAACATCACTTATATCTTCAATTTGAGTACCCGGATTTACTAAGAGATTATGATTGATTGGTATTATGATTTCATTTTCAATCATTAAATTGAATTTATGAACTAATAAGTCTAAGGTTAGTGTAACTGATCCTTCAATTGAATTTTCTATTGGAACTACTCCCTTATCACATTCACCATTAACAACTGATTCCATTACTGATTGTATACTGCAGTAACTGATTAAATTTTCACTAATTGATGATGCTGCTTCATGAGTAAAAGTTCCATTTGGTCCTAAAAATGATACTTTATTTTGCAAAAAATTTCAATCCCTTTTTTATAAATTAATTATATAATTGTTTTTTATGAAAAAATATAGTGAATAATAATTATTATTATATAAATTAAGAATTATATTATTTTACTTAATTTTATGATTTTTTAAGTATAAAAATATGAAAAAAGATTTTCTTAGAAAAGTATTTAAAAAAAAGTATTTTAAAATTGTATTTATTTATAAAAAAATTTTTTTAAGGGGAAAAATTCCCCTTTTTATATGAAAAAATTTTTTTATAATAGATTTTTATGTGTTTTATCTATTGAGATTCTAAGTCTATAAGTATCTTTAATAAATCAGATTGGGTTATAATACCCACAACATCATTATCCTCATTAGAAACAGGGTAACCATTAAATCCAGTTTCTAACATTTTTTCTGCTACTTCAGAAATAGAATCGTTTTCATAAACTTTTTGGATATTAGTACTCATTACATCTTCAACAACTAAGTTTTTAAGTTGTGCTTGATGATGTTTTTCTGGTGTATGTTTTTTGAATGAAACATAAGCCTTAGCAATATCCTTACTAGTAATTATACCTGCAAGTTCATGTTCTTCACTAACAAGTAAACGACCAATTCCAGAGTCCATTATAACTCTTCTTGCATGAACTAAACGATCATTAATTGCAACGGATATTATATCCTGAGTCATTGCATCTTTAACTGAAATTTTTTCAAATGGTTTACCTTTACAAAGATTAATGAAATCAGATTTAGTTACAATACCTACTAATTCATCATCAGACATTACAGGTAATGCCCCAATATTATTTTCATGTAAAATATTTGCAACTTCATTTGAATCTGCATTTTCATCTACAGTAATAACATCTTTAACCATTACTGTGGATACATGAAAATGAGAAATAGCTACATCCGCATATTTGGATGAACCTAATTTATTAGCTATATCTTTTTCTGAAATTATTCCAACAAGTTCTTTTTTATTTCCTTCTACAGATTTTATTACAGGAATTCTTGATAAATCATCTTTATACATGATTCTTAAACAATCACATATATTCTTATTTTTATCAATTGTTATTGGATTTTCAGACATTAAATTTTTAATTTGCATTATAGATTACTCCTTCTAAATAAAAATTTAAGGTTTATATTATAATTTAAAAATTTTTTATAAATTATATTTATATTTAATCTTTTAATATAGTGTTTAAAATATCTCTTTCAGTGATAATTCCTACTAATTTATCATCTTTTACTACAGGAGCACCACCAATATTCTTTTCTTTGAATAAATCGCATAAATCACCTAAGCGAGTTAAAGGTTCAATAATTGATATGTTTGGTTGCATGATTTCACTGATTTTCATGTTTAATACATCTAAACCACTGTTAGAAGTCATGTTTGAAAACATTTCTTTATCACCTAAGAATTTTAGAATATCTGTGGAAGTGATAATTCCTACTAATTTATCACCTGATACTACAGGGATTCTTCTTAAATTGTTTCTAACCATTATTTTAGTAGAACTTTCAATTGGAGTTCCAGGTGTTGTTGTTAACACATCGGTTATCATAACATCTTGAACTATTTCATCAGTTAAAAGACCTGCCATAGATAATGCGAAATCTCTTTCAGTAATGATTCCGACAATTTTTTCTTCATCATCAAGAACAGGTATGGAACCTATTTTATGATCTAACATTACTTTAACAGCTTCAGTTACAGAATCTTTATGACTCATTGTAACAACATCAGATGTCATAATTGATCTTATAGGATCATTAATTGCTGCTAAAAAGTTATCATTGTGTTTCTTTTCAATAATATTAAATTTACTTCCTCCACCGAGGAAATCTAAAATATCCATTGCTGTAACTATTCCTAAAATTTTTCCAGAACCTGGGTCAGTTATTGGTAATCGTCTAAATCCATGAGCAATCATTAATTCAGATGCTTTTTGAATAGACATAGTTGGAGGGATTGATATTACATCTTTTTTAGCTAGAGCCATAATATCTCCATCTTTACTATTTTTTTCTTTTACAGCACCTTTTTTATGTTCAAATGAATCTCCACGACTCATTGGATTTTTTATAGTTGATTTGTTATCTTTCATCATTTCACACCTCAAGGGTTAATAATTTTGGGTTCTTGTTTAAATAAAAAAAATTGAATTAAATAATATTCTTTTCTTTTTTCTTTATTCAAACTATTCTATATTTAGAAATTTATGGATTTGCGGGATAGTGTACACCTTCATATATTTCCCTGCAACCTCAGAAAACTGGAATAGTTTATCTGTGTTACCTTCCCATAATTCTAAGGGGCTTGCAGGTTGTATTATTAAAGGTATTTCCATATGTTCAGGTATTTCACTTGATATATGTTTTAAAACCTTTTCAACAGTACTTATTTTTGTGGAAGGTAGTACAACTAACTTACAATATAATTTTGTATCTTGTTCTATTAATAATTTTATAAATGAAATTTCATTTTCTAAAATATTATCAGACCATGTGTTATCAAAATGTTCAGGTAATTTAATATCCATTGATGCCCAATCTAAATCTTCAAGTTTAGTTAATTCGTTAGGTAGTGTGCCGTTTGTTTCAAGTAAAGATTTTGTTTTTGTTTTTTTAATGATTTCAGATATAAAATCTGCATGTAACATTGGTTCTCCTCCAGTATAAGATATAGAACCTAAATCTGGAGTACTTAATTCTTCAATTTTTTCTAAAACTTGATTAACTGACATTATAGTTCCAACATTAGCAGATTGACTGTTTTTAGTGTCACAATAAGTGCAGTCTAAGTTACAACCTGCGAAACGTACAAATATTTGTCGTTCCCCAATTAAGAGTCCTTCTCCTTGTATGCTTGAAAATATCTCGATAATTGGTGCATCCATTTAAATCACATAAATTGTATTAATATATAATAATTAAGTATTAATTTTTTTATAAAAATTAAACTACCATTAAACCTTAGATTTTTAAAATTAATAAAGGTTATTATAATAAAAATATAAATTTAATTAAAATTCTTTTTGATATAAAGCTCCTTGACCAATACCTTCATTTACACATGCAGAAAGAGAAGATAAATTATCATAACCTTTATCTTTAAGATCTTCACTTAACTTATCTGCAAAAAATTTAGCTAAATCTTCAGCAGAACTAGTAGGTAAAGGTAATAAAACACAATCCACAGTAGGAATAGTATATCCCTTATCACCTATCTTAAACTGTAAATTCTTCTCTTTTTGAAGTTTTTCAACACTCTTCTCATTATCAGGTATATCTTTAAAACTAATATGCTTATTAAAAACTGGAACTAATAATCTATGATCTAAACTATCACAAATACTTCTTAAAGAATTTTTAACATCTTTAAAATCTACAACAAATTGAAATTCACCAGCTCTTTCCCCTTCAATTTCAACATCCACAAAATAAGAATGTCCATGAATAAAACCACAAGTTTCATGACATGGAATTAAATGTGCAGATGAGAATCTTAAATTCGCATTAATCCCATTAATTAAAATCTTCATAAAATCATCTCCATAAAATAAATTAAAATTTTTATAAAACATCAGTTTTACTAATATCTAATTCAATAGTTTGTAACTCTTTAATAAAACTATTAACTACATTATTTACAAAAGTAAGTAAATTATCTTCATTAAAAACTAATTCACCATTTTCATTTTTAAGTTCAAAAATTCCAATTGTTTCAAGAACATCTGGTGTTCCCTCATCCTTAATATTAAAAGCAAAATGTATTTTCATTGAACTAATAGATACACTAGCAATAGAAACAGTTAATTTAGCATCATCAACAAAAATATCATCACCATCACGAGTAGATTTAACACCCATTTTAGCTAATTCTTCTTTAAATATAAGAACTAATAATCGTTGGCGCATATAAGCCATTCTAATATTAGCTGGTTGAATATCAAAAAATTCACTCATAAAATGAACCATTTCATTTCCTTTAATTTCTAATCCAACATCAGCAAAATCTTTCATATTATTAGGTGTAATATTCATTGCACCTCTCCAAGTAATAATAGAAGAGCCTTTAACACCAAATGTTTTAAAAGCCCATGAAGGATTAATTTGACTTCCATCATATGCAAACTTTTTTTCAATATGTTTATTTGTAATTTCCATTATAACCTCAACATCTAAAAATTATTTTATTTATAATAATAAATTCTGTTCTATAAAGTATAATAATTTATACTTTAAGAAAATGTACTTTTTTAGAACAATACATAAGTTATTTCCAATTTTTATCCGAAATAAAAAATCATTAAAAAAAGGATAGGAACAATTTGAAAATAGTACAAGATCATTTAAGATATATTGAAAACCAATATTAATTAAATTTTAATTTAAAAGAGCTAACTATTAAAAATTAAGATTTTACAAAGATTAATTAAATTTAATAATTTAGCTTAAATTGGAATAATTAAAAAAATGTATTTAACATGATTATTCATGTACAATTTTGCTTAGCTTAAAAATCTTAATAACTAATAAAAAAAACAATTTTCCACTCTTTTAGACCCCAATCCAACAATAATCTTTAGAATATATTAAAAAATTTAATATTGAAAAACAAATTAAAATGACTTACAAAAGTATAAAAGAATTTAATTTGATAGAATGCCCACCAATGAATCCAAATTAAAAAAGGATAAGATTAGTATATTTCATTATAAAAACATGAGAAATCATTATAATATAATTAAAAAAGGATAAATTAATAAGATTTAAACCATTACCTTATAAATAATTGATATTTACTATAATAGAGTCACAAAGCATCTAATAAATTTTCAATAAAATTTAGTAAATCAAAAAAAATTTTAAGTAAAATATAGTTAAAAAAGTTAATTTAATTAAGTTTTCACCAATTATAAATGTTTTAAGTAAAATAACACCAATTAATACTTAATTTTTAAAAACAAAGGTTTATAAGTAAAAAATATTAATGGATTAGTTAAGCGCACTATGCGAATTATGTTCTCATAAATATTTTCATTCACACCAAACTTGGAAAATTTAAAAAAATATCTGTGAATACAAAATTAAAATATTTCATTATAATAAAAAAAAGATTCTTGGAAAAAAAAATAAAAAATAAGAAAACTTTTTTCCTATTTCATTTAATAAAGAAATGAGATCCTTAATCATTTTTTATTTTAGAACATTTGATTCAATATTTAGTGACAAAATTGAGGTGAAAAAATTTCGTTACAAAAAAAAGCATTAATCATAGCAAGCCTATGCCTATTCTTTATAAGTTTAAGTGCATGTGCAGCCACTAATGTAAGTGATATAAATAATACAAATACAATTTTATCAAATACTGATTCCGGAGATATAAATAGTGAGAATTCAAACATTTCACAAGTATCTTCTGAAAATGTGAAAAATCAAGTAATTAGTAATCAAACTATAGAAAGCAAAACAAACAGTAATGTTCTAAGTCAAACAGCAGATAATGAAAGTAAATTATCAAACACTGTAAATGACACTGTTAAAAAATTAAACATGACCATTTCTTCAAACGGATTAACTACAACTTATGGAAAAGGTGAAAATTTAACTATAACCTTAACCCATGATGATGGTACCCCAATTATTGGACAACATGTTGCAATTAATTTAACAAGATTCTCAGATGGTGCAAGTAAAATTTACTGGGCAACAACTGATATTGAAGGAGTTGCAAGACTTCAAATAAATCTTTACCCTGGAAATTATAGTTCAACTTATAGTTTCTCTGAAATTAATGGAACTAGTCCTATTAAAGTAAAAATACCAATTACTTTATCTGGAAATGATTTAGCCACAACTACTGGAAGTGGTTCAAGTTACACTGTTAATTTAACAGATATGTATGGAAATGCATTAGTAAATCAGATAGTTAACATTACTTTAAGTAAAGGTTCATTAAGTAAAACATATCAAGTTATTACTGATATTAACGGTATTGCTAAATTAGCAATTAACTTAGCAGCTGGAAATTATAATGTTACCTATAGTTTTAATTCTGATCATTATGGTAGTGCAATAAATTCTAATATTATAAATATAGAAGAAACAAATAATAGTGAAACAAGTACTGATAATGAAAGTTCTACTGGAAATTCCAGTGAAGAAGAACTTCCAACAATAACAATTAAAGCTAAACCTTCAGTTGGTCATAGTGGATATGCATATAAATGGTTCATAACAACTTTCGTTAATTATTGTCCTTTATGTCATCATTATAACACATTAACAATTAACCCTAAAGGAGTATACGAAAGCGAACTCACATGTTCTAATTGTGATGCAGATTATGATGGTGTTACTGGAAGAGATAAATCTTACAATCCAAGAGCATATTTAACTACAGTTACAGCACCAATTTTAGCTTAAAAAAAAGTATATATCTATTACATAATATTATTTAATTTATTAAAAAAAACTTAAAAATTTTTTTTAAACCACCAATTAAAATTTTTTTCAAACCATTTTTTTTTTAAATCTTTTTTTCAATTTTTTTTATATAGACATAGTTTATAGTATCCTATATTATTTTAAAAAATTTTTTTTAAATATAATAATTATATTATATTTATATTAATTAGTAAAAATTTTTAACTTACAAGAATTATAAATTAAATATAATATTTAATTAATAATAAAAAAATTTTTGGGGCTTAAATAAAAATGGATATGAAAGTTAGAACAAGAGATTTTATACATACTACAGATGACCTATTTTTTGCTTCAACAAATTATGTGCATCCTACTAACCGTTTTATTAGTTTTTTAAGATACATTCCCGACCCTAATGGTGATCGTGAAAAAAATGGTAAACATTATTCTAAAGTAGATTCTAAAGGAGCATATAGTTTTTTAAAAGAAAATTTTCCAGAATATCTTTTTTATGATGATGTGACTAAAGTTGAAGATATGATGGGAGTGCCATTAGATAAAGTTGCTGAAATTATAAAACCTGAAGAAAGGTTAAGAGAAATTAGAGAAGAATATGTTCCTAAATTTAAAGATAAAGACATTGATTCTTTAAGTGATGAAGAGAAATTATATTATAAATTAATTGATTTATCTGATTTTTTCCATTATGAAGCTGGAATAAGTTATGATAATTTAGGAATTTCTGGTTCAATTTGTCCTAATTTACAAAAAAAAGGTACTTCTGATTTAGATTTTGTTGTGTATGGTCTTGGAAATCATAGAAAAGCTGTTGAAGCTTATAAGAAAAATAAGGATCAAGAAGTTGAAATTCCTGATTTAGGTAAGAAGGTTACTTTAAATAGTATTGGGAATGATTTCTTCCAACGGGTTTTTAAGAAACGTATTAAAGATGATAGTTTAAGTAAAGATGAATTTTGTTGGTATGAGAATCGTAAAAGTAATCGTGGAGTTATTGATGGTACTTTATTCGATATTTTAGCTACTCGTAATTATGATGAAATTAGTGGTTATTATGGAGATACGGTTTTTGAACCATTAGGAAAATCTACTATTACTTGTACTATTACTAATGCTTTAGAATCTTTTGATAATCCTGCAGTTTATGATATTGATAATGTTGAACTTATTGATGGTGTTGATGTTAATATTATTGGTTTAGCTAGTTTCACCCATACTTATGCTGGTGAAGTTTTAGAAGGTGAAAAGGTTATTGCTCGTGGAAAAGTTGAAAAGGTTTCAACTGAGGGTGAGAACTCTTGGTATCGTATTGTTGTAGGTACAACTAGAGAAGCTTTAGATGAATTTATTAAGTTAGAAAAGAGTCCTGTTGAATAAAAATTTTTTATTTTACTATTTTTTTTATATTTTTTTAACAATACAAACCTATTTTTTTTAGCTAATTATATAAAAGTATTAAGATGTTTTTGAAAGGAAATTTTTGTGATTTTTATGAAAGATAAAGAAACACTAGCAGGAAAATTATATTATCCTAGAACTCCGGACTTAGGGGAAATTAGACATAGAACTCATAGCTTATGTCAAGAATACAATTCCTTAGATGATCAGGATGATAGAAGATATGAAATTTTAGAAGAAATTTTAGGTTCTGTTGGAGAAGATTTTTATATGCAGGGACCTATCCAATTCAATTATGGGAAAAACATATTTATTGGAGATAATTTCTATGCTAATTTTAATTTAACAATCTTAGATGATGGGGAAGTAAATATTGGAGATAAGTAATGATAGCTCCTAATGTTAGTTTACTTGCTGGTAGTCATCCCCTTCTATCTTCTGAGAGAATGTTTGAAAAAGATGGAAAAATTGTTAATTTAGAGTATGGTACTAAAATTAATATTGGAGATAATGTATGGATTGGTGGGAATACTACTGTTGTAGGTGATGTTACTATTGGAGAGGGTGCTGTTATTGGTGCTGGAAGTGTTGTAATTAAAGATATTCCTCCAAATTGTGTGGCGTTTGGTAATCCTTGTAAATTTTATCGAGAAATTACAGAAAAAGATTCTGTGAAAAAATTTTTATAAGTTATTTTTATGCTTGATGTAGGGTACGCTGATATTTATTAAGAATTATAGTTTAGTGCTTATAGAATTTTAAAGATAAGTTTAATAAAAATAGTAGTTAATTATATTGTGAGTATTTTAATTTATGGTTTATTGTTTTTAATGAAAAGAAAAATTGAATGAAAAACTCGTTTGAAATGAAAAATTTAAAAAAAATTAGAACTTACTACTAATTAATTTATCAAAATCAAAAACAGTACAAAAATGAAAAATTTAAAAAAAAATTAGAACTTTTTATTATCTAATTTATCAACATCAAACACGGCAGTATTAGCAACAGCCATAACAGCCATAACCCCCGCTTGTATAGGGTCAGTTACAATTAAATCAGCTTCTTTAGCAGCACTCCCTGGCATATTAAGGCTAATAACTAACAAACCAAACTCTTTCTTAACCCTACGAACGGCCTTAGTTATTTCACCACCCATCAAAGAACCAGCTAAAACTAAAGCATTAACCCTAGGAGTAATAGATAAAGCATCTACCGCTTCAGAAATATTATCTTCACCAACTAAAGGAATAGTATCCACACTAATTCTTTCACCACGAATATTATGACGATCCGCTTCAGTAATAGCACCTAAAGCAACTTGAGAAACTTGAGCACCCCCACCAAAAATTAAAATACGTTTACCATAAACATCCATCAAGGATCCTCTTACTTCAACCTTTTTAACTAAAGGAGAATTATTTAAATCATCAAGTAATTCATCAACATCCTCAACATTTTCCAATTCCACATTAATAGAACCATAATCATTTTTCTCAATATAAATATGAGCATATGAAATATTCAGATTATGTGAAGAAAAAATTTCAGTAATATCGTCAAGAACACCTTTTTTTTCTAAAGTTTGAATACTTAAAGCTAAATCTGTCATTTTAAATCACTAGCATATAAAAATAATATAAAAAATAATATGTAATTCATTATATAAAAAAATATAAAATAAAAAAGAAAGGAAAAAAATTATTTAAATTAACTCAACGTCAATATCCACTTTTTCCATAAACTTGTCTAAATCAGCATGTGCCTTTTTAAACATAGCCAAATAATTATCTTCATCCCTAACAGGAATAACTTCTAAACCTAAAGCCCTATGTTCATCAATCCAACTTTCCTCTAAAACAGGGACCTCAATTTTAATAGGTTCAGCAGTTTTATTAACAATTATAAGATTCCTATAAGGGAAATGTGTTTCAACAATATATCCCCCAAGACTTAACATATGATAAGGTCTCATAACAATTTTCATTCAAAGTCACCTAAATAAAATAATAAATATTAAAACATTCCTACAACAATAGCTAAAACTCCAAGTAAAGAGCTAGCAATAACAACTGGATAAAATTGTCTAAAAGTAAATACTGGAGAGAATGCACTTAAAATCCCAACAATAACAGGGAAAATAAAAGCAACCACAATATTAACAAGAATACCCCAAGATAAAATATTAGGTGTAATACCTAAAAATAATACACAAAAAATACTAGCTAGAGCAAACATTAAAAATCCTTTAGTTAAATAAATAAAAGCTCTTGAATCAGCAGCAAATTCCATATACGGTCCTTGAATAACATCAGCTTCAGCATGAACAATATTAAAAGGATACTCATTTAATAAGATAATATAACCAATCAAGAAGACTATAGCACCAATAAAACCTGGAACAGTAAATAAGAATGGGCCAGAAATTTGTTGCATAGTCACTATATCATTAAGATAAATACTACCAGATAAAACTACTGGAACAAATAAGGATAAATACAATGGAAAAGAACCAAAAGCAATCATTCTTAAAGATCTATTAGAACTTATATCTTCTAAAAAACTTACATTAGTATCAGTTCTAGCTCCACCTTTAGCATGATCTGGGAAAGGCATATTACCAGACATAACAGACTTAGACAAAGAACCCATTAAAACATAACAAATTTCATCAATCTTTAAAAATCCAACAATAGCAATCAAACTAGCAAAAGCTAAAAATTGATAATTTTGTGGAGTTAAAGTTAAAAACAATAAAAACACTGCAATGAAACAAACAATTGGTAAAGCCTTATATAAACTAGGAACCGGTGAATTAATTTTCAAATTTTTCTTAAAAAAGAATTTAATAGTTGAAAATAAACCTGGACTAGCAAAATTTGGCCCAATTCTTTGCTGAATTCTAGCTTGAACATACTTTCTTTCAAAACCAGGAAGAAGAGTCCCTACAAACACAGCAACAACCAAAGTACCTAACACTGCTAAAATTGAATATATAATTGGAATGAATGACATTTTCCTATTTCCTCATCATTTTTTTATCATTTTTATCAAGTTGAATAATTTCTACAGCACGATCAGTACAAGTGAAACATGGATCACATTGAACTATACATAATTGACCATCAGTAATAGAATCACCAATACATGCATATTGCATAGCACCAATATTAGCTAAACTAGGAGTTCTAATTAAACAACTTCTAATTCTCCCATCTTCAATTGCAAAAGAATCATATAAATCTCCACGTGGAACTTCAATATGAGATTCAATAATATCACAATCAAACATTTCCCAAGACCTATTAGAAATAGGACCAGAAGGAAGATTTTTAACAGCTTGACGAATAATTTTAATAGATTCAAAAGACTCTAAAACTCTCATTAAAAGATTAGATTTAACATCACCATCAGGTTGAGTTATAAGATCATAATCAAAATTCTCATACTCATACATACCAGTTCTTAAATCAGATTTAACACCAGTAGCCCTAAGAGTTGGTCCAGAAACTGCAAGTTTAATAGCTTGCTCTTGAGGAAGAACACCAACACCAGTGATTCTTGACATAACCATAGTATCATGAAGGAATCTATCAGCAAAATTTGTGAGAGCTTCTTCTGTTTTATTCATCCCATCAATCAATCTTTGTATACGATTATCATCAAGTTCACATCTAGGTCTCACACCACCTATAATAGCACAACCATACTGAACACGATTTCCACCAATCATGCTTAAAAGTTCCATAATAGTTTCTCTCATATAGAAAACTCTCATAGAAAAGGTTTCATGACCTAAAACTTCACAACCATGAGCAAGATAAAGGAAGTGACTATGTAATCTTTCTAATTCCCCCATAATAACTCTAATATAAACTGCCCTATCTGGAACATCAACTTCTAATCCCTTCTCAGCAGTTCTAACAGAATTCCAGACATGTGAATTAGAACAAATTCCACAAATTTTTTCAGTAAGAGCATTAGCTTTTTCTACAGGAAGACCTTCCATAATACGTTCAACACCACGATGATTAACACCAACAGTTATTTCAGCATCTTTAATAATTTCATCTTCCACAAAAAATCTAACTCTATAAGGTTCTAAAGCAGCAGGATGAACTGTACCCATTTGGATTTCAGTTTCTATTACTTCCTCCTTTTTAGCTCTTTTCTCTTCCATTATCTCACACCTTATTTTTAAATCATCTTAAATTTTTGAATTATTAAAATTTTTATAAACATTAATCTTATTTTTTTTTAATCAGCATCTAACAATTGAGGTAGAACTGACACCACTCCTGCAATAACATCTTGAGGTCTGCAGGCACAACCTGGAACTTTAGCATCTACAGGAATTATATTTTCAACTGGACCATCAATTTCTTCAGAAGGAATATCACCATGAATATTTTTATAAACTCCACCCATCAATGCACAACTACCTGCAGCTACAACAAGTTTAGGTTCAGGAACTGCAGCATAAATTTCTTCTAAAGGTTTCCTATTATGATGTGTAACAGGACCTGTAACTACTAATATATCAGCTTCACGAGGATTCCAAGTTAAAAATACATTATACTGTTCTAAATCAAATCTTGGTGATAAAACACAATTCACAATTTCAATATCACAACCATTACATCCACCAGTATAACATAACATCAAATGAATAGATTTTGATCGTGAAAAAGATTTAAGACTCATTCTATCTCCTCTTTATCCTCTTTTTTAGAATTATTATTTTTAAGATTATCTAATACAGACTTATCAGACATGTATTGTGCTATAAATGCAAGTTTATCTGCTGGAATTTTAAAAGGTTCTTTAATAAGATTTTCAACATCAATAACATTTTCACCAACATTATTAGGGTGTATAGCACCAGCTTCCCCATATAAGGCATATACTGGACAAAAATCATGACACCAATAACAAACAACACATTTTTCTTGATTTAATTCTGGAACTTCAGTAACAATCCATCCTTCAGCTAACTTAACAGGTTCTTTTAATGGTTTCATAGTTATAGCATCAGTTGGACAAACATTTGCACAACCACCACATCCAATACAAGCTTTAGATACTTTTTCTGTAGGTTTTACTTCACCATTTAGGATAGCATTTCTCATATCCATATCAGTTACTCTATCTGAAGCAAAAAGTATTTTCTTTATATTTCCGTAAGCTCCTTCTAAGAATACTTTAAGTAAATCTTTCATTTAAACTCCACCTAGTACTGGACTATTTAGCATCCTTGAATTTTCTTTCAAAGAGGAAAGCATTTGATGGGCAAACATGCATACATGCCCCACAATAAATACAATCATCATCTTTAACAACTAAATGACCATCTTTTTCTATAATAGCATCTTCAGGACAAATATCTTGACACAAACCACAATTAATACATAATTGTTGATCAATCATATTGAATCCATCAGCTATTTCTTTTTTAACTGTTGTTCGCTTAGGAATAGCATCTTTTGGACAATGAATTCCACAAGTTTCACACATTATACATTTATCTAAATCAACTTCAATAGTTCCTCTTTTTAAGGTAATCGCATCTTTTGGACATACTTCAACACATATTCCACAAGAAATACAATCTTCTGAAACCTTACCATCCCATTCTATAACTGAAGCTTTACGTGCATCATTTTGACAAACTTCAACACACTTTCCACAAGACACACAATATCCTTCTAGTTTATAATCACTTGTCTCATGTAAAGATGAAACTGGACAATCAGCTATCATTAACTGATGATTTTCAACTGATGAATCAGATAAAACATCTAATGATGGATCATATCTTAAATTTCCATCAACCTTTTTCAAGGAACCATTTTCATTATTATCAGCACATAAACCACAATTTAAACATGAAATAATAGAACCATTAATTTTTTGATTCAATTTAATAATATTAACTTTAAAATCATCTATACTAATTGAATTACTTGGACAATTATTTAAACAATTTAAACACAAAGTACAGATAGATGAATCAACAATACCATTTTTAATAGCCCCTGTAGGACAAACATCTTCACAAACCTTACATTCTGTACATATACCTTGTTGTTGTACTGTAACATTTATAGCATTTGTTGGACAGTAATATTCACATCTACCACATAAAGTACATTTATCATAATCAGTATCCATACAAATTCTAGAAGCAAATTCTTTATCACTTTTATTAGATTGAATAGGTACATTAACATCAGAAACATTAGGCATTGCTAATTTTAAAGAATTTAAAAAACTTAAACGGTTTTCATCAATTAAATTAGATGCATCAATTCTTGATTCACAAACATCCCCACATAAACCGCACATTGAACAAATACCTTTAACAACACCATCTTCAATATGTATACTTTCAACAGGACAAGAATATTCACATATTCCGCAACCATTACATTTAGCCCTATCTACAACATAACCCCCATAACTATTTTTGAAAATAGCATTATTAGGGCAGACATCATGACATGTCCCACATGTAATACAGCTAAAAGCATTTCCTTTAATTAACCTAATAGCTTCTGTCGGGCACTTTTTAATACACTCTGCTCGACTTTCACATTTATTAGTTGTTACATACATGATTTTTACTTCCAATCTAATTTTATTTTTTTTAAAACTTTTCTTTTTATAAATTTTATTATTATAATATTTGAAATTATTTTTTTTATAAAATCAAAAATCCTTTTCTTGATAATATAAAAATAATCAACTTTTTTTTTAACTATTTTCTTTAGATCTCCCAAATAGGAATTTACCTAATATAAGACCTATAAATGCTGATACGAATCCAGTTGCAACAGGAAAATCAGAATAATATGGGAAATTTCCTAATTGCCATGCCATTAATATAGCAACAATGAATAATAAGAGAATAGATCCTCCAGTTAATCCAATATTAACTTTAGCATCAGTTCTAATTCTAGAACCTATTACTAAACCGATTATTAATCCAAATAAAATTGGTCCTATAACTATCATTCTTCATCCCCTTCTTCTTCAAAACTTTTAAATTGATAAAATGCAATTGCAATAGCAGATAAACCAACCATAACTTTTAAACCAACAACAATATTTAAGTATGGGATGATTCCAGCATTAGTCACATCAGGATAATGGAAAATAGTTTGTACGAGATTTGGAACAAGATTATAAGCATCAAAACCAATATTATACAAGAATGAACCTGCAAATATTAAACCTACTAATCCTAAACCAATATATGCTAAAGCTCCAAAACTTTCAACTGCTGAAACAAAATTATGAGAGAAATCTATAGGGATTCTATCATAACCATAAACAAAGAGACTTAAAATAACTCCCCCAGCAATCATAGCTCCACCTTGGAAACCACCACCCGGTGTAATATGTCCACCTAAAATAGTGTTTACTCCTAAACATATTGTGAAGATTGAAATTGGAAAAGCTAGTAATTTTAATACTGTACTTCCTTCACTCATTGTTCATCACCTTTTAATTTTCCTCTTCCAAATATTAATAAGACAATTAAAACAGCTGAAACAAGAATTAATGCTTCACCTAAAGTATCATAACCTCTCCAATCAAATACTATATTAGTAACCATGTTTGGAGCGATATTAGGACCTAAAGCATTGTAAATTAAACTGATTCCTGGAGCAATGATACTTTTTAAATTAAATAAAGCATCAAATAAAGTTACACCAAATAAAGCAGTAACAATTGCTAATATTAATTCTTTAATATTATCATACATAGCCTACACCCCAATAAATAAGACAAACCACAATTCCTAATGTTAAAATAACATAAAACAGCATTGTATCCAATGAATTATTTTCTTCCTTAATAACTTTAGGGATTAAAGGTAAATTAGTAACTAATGCAACAGCTAAAATTAAAACAATAACCATTGAAATAAGTAAATTTACACGAGTAAGTAATAATGCTGCAAGTAAAGTTACTGATATAACAGTTAATTCTCCTGCAGTAGCTCCTGAAACATTATCACTAGTTAAAGGATCTTTCTTAATTTTTCCTTTAACTTCCTTAAGAGAATCTAATAATAAATCATAAAATGCCATCTTATATCAAGCCCCCTAAATATTGTCCAAAGCTATATGTTATTAAATTAGGATCAAGACCTATTACAAGACATATTATTAATAATATAGCTATAGACACTATTGCTAAACTTGGAACTTCTTTATGAACAAAACTTAAATCTTTAGGTTTAGGTTTTAAATAAATTGAATGGAATGCTTTAACAAATGTCATAAAGACCACTATACTAACTAAAACAATTATAATAGCTATTTCTGGGAATCCTGCATTTAATGCAGATTGAACTAACATTAATTTAGATTGGAATCCGTTAAATGGAGGAACACCAGCTAATGCTAAACCTCCAAGTAATATCATTATACTAACTTTAGGGTTTAATGAAATTAATCCTCCTAATTTACGAGTATCAGATGTACCAGTTAAGTAATAAACTATACCAAATCCAATAAATAATAAGGAAGTAATCACTATATCATTAAAAGCTTGGAAAAGCCCTGCAGTCATAGATAATTTAGTTCCTATACCAAATCCAATAGCAATAAAACCTAATTCACCTACTGCTAAAAACCCTAACATTTTTCTATAATCTGTTTGAACAACTGCCATGGATACACCTAGCACCATAGCAAGTAGAGAGAATAACATTATAGTTATTTTATATACAGATAAATATCCAAATATTCTAAACATTACTAATCCGAATGCAACCATTGTTAATACTGAAAAAGTTGTAAGTATTGCTGATGATTCTGGAGTACCTTTACTGTATATTAATGATTTTATTGTGTTGAATGGAGGTAATCCAGATGCATATAACCAACCGAAAAAGATCATAGCAAAACCAATTATTAATGCTGGAGAGTAAGGATTTACATAACCAGTGTGAATTGCATAAACAATATCTGTTATGTTTACACTACCAATTACACCTAAAACAAATCCTATACCTAAAAGTAGTATAGGTCCTCCAATTGATCCTAAAATCATATATTTTAATGCAGTTTCCGTACTGCCTTCAGTGTTTGAGGATAGTATAATACCTGTTTGTGTTAATGCTGCTATTTCAAAAAATATGTACATATTAAAAATATCATCACTTAATAACATTGCACTTACTGCAGCTGTCCCCATAAATATTAGGAATAAGTAAGGTCCAGATACTTTTTTATATTTATTGAAATATGTGAATAAAGCTAAGAAGATTACAATTCCAAGAATGAAAATGAATATTTTTTCTAAACCTGCTAAACTATATGTAATAGCTGGATGGAAAAGAATGACCCGTGAACTAAGTAAACTTGCAGGTAAAGATTCTAACAATGAGGGATTAAATGTTAATGGTGCATGACCTCCAAAGAAATGTAAACCATTTGAAGCAACTAAAGCTATTATTGGAATTATAATTGCAACTATTAAAGCCATTATTCGGGATATTCTATTTTTTCCATGAAGTAAATTTAATAATAAAGCACAAATTAATGGTATTATTACTATTAAAGGAATTAATTCATTCATGATCTTCACCTAACATAGCTTTTGTACTTAAAGTGTGATGCTTTTTATATAATACCATAACTAATGCAAGCATTACAGCTAATGTACTTGCCCCAATAACAATACTTGTTAAAACTAAAGCTTGAGGTAAAGGATAAGCAGAATTTGCATAGAATGAACTTTTAGTCATTCCAGGTAAGAAAATTGGAACTATTCCACCTAATTTATAACCTAAAGCAACTAGGAATAGGTTGACTCCCTCTTCTATAAAACTTAAACCTATAATCTTTTTAATTATATTATCTAAGAATATTGCTGCATAAAGACCTATAACGATTAAAGCACCTGAAGTAAATAATGATGCTAATTGAACATCCATAATCATTAGTCATCAGTCCTTTTAGTTTTTTTCACTGCTAATGCTATAAATGCAGGTACAATAGCTGCTCCTACAATAGCTTGGGTTAAAGCAACATCTGGAGCTAATAAAATTTCATATAAGAAAGCTACACATAATCCAGTTATTCCACTAACAACAGCTGCTTTGAGTAAATCTTTTTGCATTAAGGTAATTATAGCACCTAATACTATGATAACCATTATTACGTACTCAATCATAATTATTCATCCTCAGTAATCTTTAGAGTAGAAATTAAAATTTTATCTTCAGAATCATCAAATTCTTTGAATTCATTCGCATTTTTATAGAAACCTGTTGATTCTATCTCTTCAGTAAAATCTTTTTTATCATCTTTCTTTTCATTACCTTCAACTAAGTTTTTATTATTTTTTTCATCTTCACCATGGAAATATCCATTAGCCATAGCATGTGCTGCAAATGGAGCTAAAATGAAATATAATACTCCTAATAAAGGATCTCCTAAACATATAAAAGCAATTACTGCTGCAATATCAATTACACCCAATATATGGATTCTTGCATAAACTACATTATCCATGTCTTTATCCAATCTTAAAATACCAATACTAACAATAATAGTAATGATAGCTACAATAATGAGCAATATAGATTGTATCAAGTTTAGAATAGATGGTGTAATCATTTTTAATCCCCTCTATTGACAGTTGCAAAAGCTATAGTACCAACTATTCCTAAAAGAACTAAAGCTAAAGCTATATCTCTAAAAAATCCAATCCCATAAATTCCACCTAAACCTACAAGAATAACTGAAACAGAAACTGTTATAGCATCCACTCCAACTATACCCATAGTTGTTGATTTATGAGTAGCCAATCTTAAAGCTGCCAATGTGAAAATACAAAAGGCAATTAATAAGAAAATCTTTGAAATTAGTAATATATCCATCACTATCACATTTTTTTTTACTTAGTTTTAATAATGATTTAAATAAAAATTTTTATTTTATATAAATTTGAAAAAAGAGGATTTTTCCATATAAAATTCTTCTTTATTCTAACATTCCTTTAATATATGGTTCAAATGGAATAATATCCTCTTTTTCTCTTGGACTAATAATAGCTACTTTTAAAACTTGTGCTTCTGAATCTAAATCTACAGTTAAAGTTCCAGGAGTTAAAGTTATACTATTAGCTAATATTGTTTGAGCTACAGGTCTTTTAAGTACTGTTTCAATATTAACTATTATTGGATCATATTCTCCATCTTTTAATGTACGAAGAGTTACATCAAAAACCGCTTTTATTATTTCCCATATTAAAACAAAAAAGTAAGCTATTGCATAATAAATTCTAGTTAAAAACATTGAATTAAAGCTCCATTATCCTCTATTTTTTTTAAACATTTTTATTAAATAATAATATTTTTTTAGAAAAATTAGTATTATAAAAATTTTCCTAATATATTAATACTATTTATCATGATTATTTATTATAAATGTTTCGATAATAAGCTCCAAAAAAAAAGAATTAAAACACTTAAAATCATTAAAATACTAATAAAAAAAGTTTAAAAACATTAATAATAAAAACTTATAAATCAAAAAACTTAAAAAATGATAAAAAATAAGTTAAAACAAGAAAAAAGATTATATAAACGAATTATATTAAACAGTTTTTTTAGAATAATAAATGGCTTAAATTAATCAAATGAGGAATAGATAAAATAATTAACAGAATACTTAAAGTAATACCAAATTTTTTATAAACTTTACGATTACTAAAAGGCCTAAATAATCTTATTCCAGAAGCAGAAAAGGAATCTAATATTAAATGACTTAAAAATCCTAAAATTAAAGAAATAAAAATCAAAACATTACTAATCTTAGTACATGGAATAAATAATAAACCTAAAATCAATAAAGCTAAAAAAAATGGTAAAACCCTTTTATTTAAAACAAAAACACTTAATAAAATAATCATTAAAACTAAAGCTAATTTAAAAGTAATATAATTTGAAAACATACTGAAATAAATAATAAAATTCATCCCACAAATAACAATAGAAGATATAAGTATAGATAAAACTAATATTCCAAAAATAGAATGTGTAAATCCTCTATGACTTGATAAAAGAAATATTAAACTTAATAAAATTAAAATTAACCCAATATAATAAGGAAAATCAAAAGCATACATTACAATAGTTAATATTAAACCAATTAACATTAAATAAAAGACATTTTTTCTTTTAAAATCATGATCAAAATCTGAAAAGTTAGCACCTAAAATTACTAAAGCTATAGCTAATGGGTTTTGAAAATATAATAAAGAAAGTACTAATCCAAATAATGTATGAGCTTTATATGAAGAAATAATTTATCACCTTTTTATAAGTGAATTTTACTATTATTATATAAATAACAATTATGTAAGCATTTGAAAAATAATTAAAAATAGAATTACTTTTAAAGAATATTACAATATTTTAAAAAACTAATCATCTGATTTAAAGATCTCTTTGTAGAACCTAAACTAAGATAACCTATAGTAGATATTACTTCACAAGTAACAGCCGGAATACCTATTAAATTACATTCATCTTCAATAGCACCTTTAAACATAGCCCCTGCATTATTATAATTAATTATAGAAGAATTAGTATCTTCACTAATAAATGAAGCTATATCAAAACTTTTAGGAGAAGGTTTAATTGTGCAAAAAACACCCTCTTTACCAGGATTAGCATTAGGAGCAGTAGAATGGAAATCTGCAACATAACTAATTCCTAAATCTTTAATCTTATCAATTATTAAATTACCTAAAGATCCTTTAATCATACTAGTCCGGTTAATATCTTGACCATTATAATTTCTAATATTATACATTGTTGCTTCAGGTGCTGCGAATGGAATAATATAAACTGTTCCATTTAAATTAAGATTCCGCAATTTATTAACCAACATTAAAGCAGCATTTTGAGGAGGCAATTCATTACCATGAACTCCTGCAAGAATCATTACTTTTAAATCTCCATGACCTAATTTAATTAAAGGAGTACCTTTAAGACTTTCATTAAGAATAAATTTAGTTAAGGGAGTATAATCCATGTTTGCAAAAAGATTTTTATTACCTGAAACATAACCTTGAGATTTAGAATATAATGTAGTGATGGAAAAATAATCATTATTAGTAAATAATGATTTTTTAATAGAATCTGAATCATTCCCTAAATTATGTGAAGCTAATGTTTGTTCCATTTTCTTTAAAACCTTCTTTTTAGAATTATTATATAAAATTTAAATTCTTTCATTTACTAAGATAATAAATATAAGTAAAATTATTAAATGAAAATTTATTAAAAATAGTATATAAGATAATCTAAAATAATAATTTTAATAAGAAAAATAATATAGAATAATAGATATAATGAATAAAATTTATAGAAGGTAGAATCTGTTGAAAAAATATATTTCAAATCTCATAGAACTTATAAATAATGAAAGAAAAGCCGAAATAAGTGCAATGAGAAATATGATCAAAAGATTAAAACCTCATCAAAGAGAAAAAAAAGGAATAGCCATAAATCATTTAAAAGGAAAAAATCTAGGAAAAGAACTAGGATATAATATAATTCAATATGGTAGAAAAGAACTTATAGATACTGAAATCAATGTAGGGGACTTAGTATTAATAAGTAAAGGAAACCCCTTAAAAAGTGACTTAACTGGTACAGTAACTGAAAAAGGTGGAAGATTCATTAAAGTAGCATTAAACAATCTCCCACAATGGGCTATAAAAAAACATGTGGATATAAATTTATATGCTAGTGATGTGAATTTTAGAAGAATGGAAGAAAATTTAAAAAATTTAAGTCCATATGGAAAAAAAGCATTAAATTTTTTATTAAAAAAACAAAGCCCTAGTAAAAAGAGTAAAAAAATTAAAATAGAAAATTTTAAAGATAAAAAATTGAATTCTTCACAAAAAGAAGCAATAACTAATGCAATCAATTCAGCAGATTTCTTTTTAATACATGGTCCTTTCGGAACTGGGAAAACAAGAACCTTAAATGAATTAATTTACCAAGAATGGAAAGAAGACCATAAAATATTAGCTACCGGAGAAAGTAATACAAGTGTTGATAATTTACTTGAAGGTTTAACAGAAAAATTAGGTAAAGAAAATCAAGATACTCTAAATTTAACAAGATTAGGCCACCCACAAAGAATTTCAAAAGAGAATATTAAATATTCCTTAGCTTATAAGGTCGAGACCCACCCATTAAATAGTGAAAAAGATAAAATTGAAAAAATTATTAATGAAAAATCTAAGATACGGGACACTTTCACTAAACCAAGCCCACGTTATAGAAGAGGTTTTAGTGATGAAGAGATTATTAAAAATGCTGAAAATAATAAATCTTCAAGAGGTATTAATGCTAAAACCATGAAATCTTTAGCTAATTGGATTTTAATTAACCAAGAAGTTGAAGAATATTATAAGAAGAGTGAATGTTTAGAAGATGAAATTATTAAAGATATTATTAAAAATAGTGATGTGATTTTATCTACTAATTCTAGTGCAGCTTTAGAATATATTGAGGATATTATTTTTGATGTAGCTATTATTGATGAAGCTTCACAAGCTAGCACTCCTAGTGTTTTAATCCCTATAAATAAAGCAAAACGTTTTGTGTTAGCAGGAGATCATAAACAATTACCTCCTACTATTATTAGTAATAAATCTAGAAAGCTTCAAGAAACTTTGTTTGAAAAATTAATTATTTCTTATGATTATAAGTCTTCTCTTCTTAATTGTCAATACCGTATGAATGAAAAATTGATGAGTTTTCCAAATAGTGAATTTTATGATAATAAATTGTTTAGTGATGATTCTGTTAAATCAATTTCTTTAAATGATTTAGATAAGAAGACTTTAGGTTCTAATAATATTTCTAAAAATTTTAATAAGAAATTAAGTGTTAGACTTAATAATATTAATAAGTTTTTTGAAGATGAGAATTATCCATTTTTATTTTTAGATACTTCTTTAATTGAAAGAAATATGGAGATACATTTGAATGATTCTAAATCTGTTCTTAATAAGGTTGAAGCAAATATTATTAATATTATTGTTAGTAATTATTTGGATTTAGGTTATTGTTCTGATGATATTGGTGTTATTAGTCCATATATGGATCAGGTTGAATTTTTAAGGAATATGATTCCTGTTGAAGTTAAAACTGTTGATGGTTTTCAGGGTCGTGAAAAAGAAATTGTTTTAATTTCTACAGTGCGAAGTAATAAGAATAATAATATTGGTTTTTTAGATGATATTAGACGTTTGAATGTTTCTATTACTCGTGCTAAACGTAAATTAATTATTATTGGAGATAGTAGTACTTTGAAGTTTGATAATGTTTATAAAGATTTAATTGATTATTGTAAAGGTAATGATTCTTTTAAAGTTCTTTAATTTTATTATTTTTTTAATTAATAATTTAGGTATACCTAAACTTTATATAGTAAGAAATACAATTTAATAAATATGAGAATAAAAATTTTCACGTTTTTATATCTCACGAAAAAATTCTCTTAATTGATAAAAAAAATATCTTCGCTCAAATAAAAACTAAAAAATTAAAAGGACCCATATAAACATACCATTCTTTTAAATAAAAAAAATAAAATAAATTACCTCCAAAATAAAAGGTATCAATTAAGAGAATCTTTTTCTTCTGCAAAAAAAATGCACACAAAACTTACTAATTTTAAAAATTTTTCAAAAATCAATAACTTTAATAAATCCAATATAAACCTTATAAATAATATAAATTACAAAATAAAAACCATAATAATATAATTGTTACAAAAATTTATAAAAAATTAATTAAGAAGTGATTATAAAATGGATAAAGTAGTATTAGCATTCAGTGGTGGATTAGACACAACTGTATGTGTAAAATTATTAGAAGAAAAATACAATTACGAAGTAATAACCGTATGTGTAGATGTAGGACAACCTGAAGACGAATTAGAAAAATCTCAAAACTCCGCAGACAACATAAACACAGGTAAACATTACATAATCGATGCAAAAGAAGAATTTGCAAACGATTACATCTCTAAAGGAATAAAAGCAAATGCAGAATACGAAGGATACCCATTAAGTACAGCATTAGCAAGACCCCTCATAGCATTAAAAATAATCGAAGTAGCAGATAAAGAAGGTGCAGTAGCAATAGCTCACGGATGCACTGGAAAAGGAAATGATCAATTCAGATTCGAATCAATCATAAATGCAATGTCAGATTATAAAATAATCGCACCAATAAGAGAATTAAACTTAACCAGAACTGAAGAAGTAAAATATGCAAAAGAACACAACCTCCCATTATCCTCAGATAAAAGATATAGTGTAGATGAAAACATTTGGGGAAGATCAATAGAAGGAGACATTCTTGAAGACCCTAAAAACGAAGCACCTGAAAACATTTATGCATGGACAGCTTCATCTGAAGATGCAAAAGACACTCCAGAAAAGATTTCAATAGAATTCGAAGAAGGAGTACCTATAGCTATAAATGGAAAAATGATGCCACTAATCGACATTATAAGAGAAGCTAACAAAATAGCTGGAGAAAATGGTGTTGGAAGAGTTGACACCATAGAAAACAGAATGATTGGATTAAAAAGCAGAGAAATATACGAAGTTCCTGGAGCAAAATTATTAATCAATGCACACAAAGCATTAGAAGAATTAGTTTTAACTACAAGCGAATTAAGATTTGCAGAATATATGAGCACATTATATGCAGATTTAGTATACGGAGCTCTCTGGCAAGAACCTTTAAAAGAAGATTTAGATCAAGCATTTGACAACATGCAAAGAAGAGTATGTGGAAAAGTAGTAATGAAATTATTCAAAGGATCCATACACCCATTAACAAGAGAATCTGACTTCAGTTTACACAGTGTAGAACAAATCACATTTGAAGATAAAGAAACAGACCAAAGAGAAGTTGAAGGTATGATTAAATACCACGGAATTCAAGCTGCAAACTTCCAAAAATTAAACCAATAAAAATTTAAAAAAATTTTTTTAGAATATAATACTAATAATTTATTATACTCTAAAAAAAACATTCCTACTTTTTTTTAGCTAAATCAATAGAATAAAAATCCTAATTTTAAAAAATAGAAAATAAAAATAATATTAAAGACTTAAATCAAAATCTAAAGACTTTTTAACCATAGTTATACCATCTAAACTATTTTTACACTTATAAACTAAAATTTCAACTCCAGAAGAATAAGCCTCATTTAAAATTTTAGCAAAATCAGGATCATTTTCCCAATTAGGTCTGAATTTATCCCCTTTAGGATGTTGAATTAAAAAGAAAACAACAGCACGATGCCCTCTTTTTTTAAGTTCAATCAACTCATTCAAATGCTTCCTACCTCTTTCAGTTGGAGCATCAGGAAATTGAGCCAAACCATCCTTAATTAAAGTAACACCTTTAACTTCAACATAACAATCCTCTAAAATATTCCCATCCTTAGATTTACCTAAATAAATATCAATTCGAGAATTATCAATAGTTTTTTCTCTTTCCAATACATTATAACCTTGAAGTTCCCTAACAATACCCTGTTTTATTGAATCAAAAACAATTTCATTAGCTTGCTGAGAAAATAAACTAACAAGCACACCTTTATTTAAAACAAAATGAAGAGAAAATTTAGTTTTCCTTTTAGGATTATTACTAGGTAAAAGAAAAACTTTAGCATCAGGCACTAAAAGCTCTTTACATCTACCAGTATTAGGAACATGAGCTTTAACTAATTCATTATTAATTTCAACTTCAGCAATAAAACGATTAGGTCTATTTTTAAATACACCTTCAACATAATTATTCAATTAAATTCCATCCATTAACTTACCAATAAATTCAGATAAATCAGAAGCAGCAAAACCATAACCATATTTATCCATTGCCAAATCCCCTGCTTTACCATTTAAAAATGTTGCAAGAGATGCTGAATCAAAAACATTTAAACCTTGAGCTAATAAACCACTAGTTAAACCAGCTAAACAGTCACCAGTACCCCCAACAGTCATTCCAGGATTACCTGAAGTGTTAATTTTAATTTTAGATCCTTGGAAAATAAAATCAGATTCACCTTTAACTACAGTAACTCCCTCAATTGAATTTGTAACAGATTGGAAAAAAGTTAATTTATCATTAACAATTTTATAATTTAAATTATCAAATTTCATACTAACATCATCAAAAGTTAATCCTTCCTCATAAATAATATCTTGATAAAATTGTTTAAACTCATTATTATGAGGTGTTAATATAATATCCTTTCTTTTTGAGATTAGTTTCCTATTAACTAATTTTAATGCATCTGCATCTAAAACTATTGGTTTTTTAATTTTATGAACTAAAATATTAAATAATTTTTTAGTTTCATCATTTTGACTAGCCCCAGGTCCAATTAAAACTGCATCAACATCTTCAACTAAATTTAAAATTTCCTCTTGATTATTTAAATTTAAATAATCCCCTTTTAAACTATGAACAATTAAATCAGGAGAATAAGATTTAATAGGAATAGCAGCAGATTCAGGAGTTGCAACATGAACTAAATCAACACCACTACTTATAGCACTAATTCCAGCTAATCCAGGAGCACCAGAATATTCTTTACTCCCCCCAATAATAAGTAAACTACCATTATTTCCTTTATGAGAATTATTAGACCTATTTTTAAGTTTTAATAAATCCCCATCACCAACAAATAGTTCTGCTTCAAGAGGTATTCCAATATCACAAGTGATTAATCCACCTACAATATCTTCAGAAGCAATCCTTAGACCAGTTTTAACTTTATGAAAACCTACAGTATAATCTGCTTTAACACAAATATCCAAAACTTCCCCAGTTAATGGATTCATTCCAGAAGGAACATCAATTGCAACTTTTAAAGCATTAGATTTATTAATAACTTCAATAGCTCGTCTTTCTTTAGGACGTATCTTACCTTTTATTCCAGTGCCTAAAATTCCATCTATAATAATAGATTCAGAAAAATTATTATTAAAAGCAATATCTAATTTATCTATTTCACTAGAATCTTTCAAATAATTAATATTCAAACGAGAAACCCTAGGATTCAAATTACGTAATACTTTCAAATTAGTAAGAGCATCCTGAGATTTAATTTCATCATCATTTTTTAAAAGACATAAATCAACACTAAAACCACGATTTAGTAAATGACGAGCCGCAACAAAACCATCACCACCATTTCCCCCTGAACCAGTAAAAATAACTATTTTAACTGGTTTGGAAAATGTGAAAGTAGATAAAGTTGCAACCTCATCAGATAAAGATTTACCTGCATTCTCCATTAAACAAAGTCTAGAAAGACCTAAATATTCACAGTTATGATCAGTTACCTGCATATCTATTGGATCCATAAATTTTATTCCACCTGAAATTATTTTCTTATAAATTAATTATAATATTTATTAAGAAAAGTATTTAATTTAATCTTTTATATAATAATAATTAAAGTTATAAAAAAGTTAATGGGAAAATTTTATGGAAAAGTATGGTTTAATAAAAACTCTATTAAAATTTATAGACACCAATAAAATTAAGTACGGTATAGGTATATTCATTGCAATTTTAGTATATGGAGAAATTGGTTCAATATACATAATGAAATTAAATCCATTTGAAGCACTTTACTTCACAGGTATAACCTTAACAACCGTAGGTTATGGAGATATTATTCCTACTACAATTTTACAAAGAATATTTGCAATAACCTTAGCTTTTGCAGGAATTGCAATTATTGCTTATATATTTGGTGTAATATTCTCTGTCATTACTGAGGGTATGGGAAAAGCTAGAAGCGGTGTGAAAATGAAAAAAATGATAAGTCATCTTAAAGATCATTATATTTTATGTGGATACGGAAGAGTAGGTAAAGTAGTATTAGATGAGCTTAAAAAAAGAAATCAACAAGTATTAATTATTGAAAAAAATAAGGAAATAATTGATAGATTAAACGAAGAAAATGAAGATGATAACATAATCACCATGTGTGATGATGCAACTGACACAAATTTATTGAAAAGAATTGGTTTAAATAAATCAAATGGAATGTTAGTATGTACTGGAAGTGATGTGAATAATTTATTCATAGTTTTAACTACCCGAGAAATAGCCCCAGAATTATGGATAGTTTCTAGAGCAAGTTACTCTGAAAATATTAAAAGACTAAAAAATGCAGGATCAAACAAAGTAGTATCCCCTGAATCTAGTGGAGGAAGCGATATTTACTATGCAGCTATGTCTCCAAAATCAATTAAAATCACATGTAAACATTCAGTAGAAACAATTTCAAAAGAAATGAAAATAGTTATGAGCAATAATTGTAATCTTGAAGATATCGAATATCATTTTCCAGGAATAAAAGAACCTTTAATCCGGAAAATTGGTTCAATTAAAAATGGAGAGTATGATAGATTCAACAATATATTAGAAAAGAATGAAATTGCTAAAAAATCTATTAAAAATCTTTACAAATCTGTAGGTGGAATTCACTCTCACCATATGACTGGGAAAACATTTAAAGATATAGATAATGCAATGAAAAAATTATCTGATGAGAATATTATTATAGGAATTGATTTAAGTGATGAAGAAATCCTTAAATTAACTAAAAATCAAGCTCAAGGAATATTCAAAGAACAAGAAGAAAATTGTAAATTATAATTATATAAAAAAAATTTAAAAAAGAGAATTTATAAGATTTATTTAGAATAAATCTTGTAAATTTATTTTATAAGCACCTAAATTTCCACCAAAGTTACCTGCACTGATTTGAAGAACTCCATCAACATTACAAGCAGCTTTAATACCTTGTTTCATTGCTTCTCTAACAGAATCTTCATCAACACCATCAATAACGACTTCCATTACACCATAAACATCATCAGGAATATCACTATCAACTTTATCTTTTAAGGTAACACACATTTTTTCATTGGTAGATGCATTTAAAAATTCATAATTATTACATCCAACTTTAGAACCAGATGCAACCATACCACCAGGGAATGGAGTTATTACTCCTTCAACATTATGGATAGCATCAATAGCAGCTTCAGTTGCTACAAGTGCACTCATTTTACTATTTGCTAAAACGAAAAAGTTTCCTCCAGCAACACCTTCTTTATATCCAAAAGCAGATTCAACTAAGAAATCTCCAGACATGATAGGAATAGAGTGGATTTTTCTTCCATCAATATCTATTACTTCTTCAAATCCATCACCGAAGAATTTTAATTTATTACCAGTTTTTAAAACATCTTCAGATTCAAGACAATTAAATACTGCAGTAGTAGGTGCTGTTAAAATTCCCATACCGATTCTTTCCATTAATTCATGATCTAAAGCTTTCTTTCCACCTTGACAAATCATTATTGTGTAACCAGGTCTTCCATCAGGAGTTTCTTCAGGAGGTACATAACCATCAATTCCTGCTTCTGCAGGACATCCAATAACAGAAGTTCCATATCCAGTTGCTTCAGTTACAGCAATTTTAGCTAATTTTTTAGTAGCTGCAGTTACTAACATTCTTGTAACTTTAATTCCGAAACCTTCTGCATAAGTATCTTTAATATCTACACCATTTATTTCCATTTTTTCACCATTGATTTTTTAAAATTGATAGATTTTAAATTATAATTTACTAAAAAAAAATAATGTAATTAAAGTTTAAAAATTTAAACTTCTTTAATGAATTTTAGTAAAGATATAATTCAATCATTAAAGTTTATAATTTATAAATAAAATAAAGCTTTCTATTTAATTTTAATAGAAAAAATAAAAATATGAAAAAAGTGTTAAAAAAAAGTTGGAATATATGATGAATTAATTTTCATCCTTCAAATTAGGACTAGATGATTCAGTATTATCGGAATTTTTAGAATTATTAGAATTAGATTCATATTTTTCATCTAAACTATTTTCTTCATCAAATTCTTCAGTTATTTCTTCCTCATCACTTGACATTACCGAAGAAATTTTATCTAAAGCTTCCTCACCATAAAATGGTAAAACTAAAAATCCAATAATTGTTGTCATCCAAAATGAAATTAATCTTTCAACAACAGTAGCTGCCGCACTAATAGATGGAGAAATACCTGAACTAGAATATAATAAAATCATAACCCCATCAACTGCACCTAAACCTCCAGGTAATGCAGGAATCATTCCAATTAAAGAAGCAACAATGAAGACTTCACCTATAAGAACTGGTGTTACTGTACAACCAAATGCTAAAAATACAATATACACTCTTAAAATTTCTACACACCATATGAAAAATGAAAGAGGAAGAGCATAATATAAAATGTTTTTATTCTTAACCATGCCACGCATTGTATCCTGAAAACCATTTATAGCAACAGAAACTTGTTTTTTAATATGATCTGGATCTTTTTTCTTAAAAATTTTAATTGCTAATTTAGAAATCCATTTAATAACTTTATTTCCAAAATTTTCATTAATAGACATATAAACTATTAAAAAAACAACGATAATAATCGCAATAACAGCTGCTATCATAACTACAACAATTATAGGATTTAAAGTAAGATGAGTAATTAAAGCAATAATTGTAATAATAGCTAGTATAATAAAAGGAAAAGTATCTAAAGCCCTATCTGCAATAACTGTAGCGAAAGTTTCAGAAAATGGTCCTCCACCTTCTTTAGTAAGAAGATAAGCTCTTACAGGTTCTCCTCCACCTCTACCACTAGGAGTAATATTATTAACAGATAAACTAACTAAAACCATAGGAAGTAATTTTTTAAAACCTAAATCCTTATCAGCTACTTTATTAATTATTTCCCATCTAAAAGTATAAAGGAAGTAAGTGAAAAACTGTATAAGAATTGCAAGTATAACATAATATATATTAGCAATTTTTAAAGCATTTAAAACTTGATCAATACCTATAAACCACAACATCACAACCATGATTAATAAGCCAATACCTAAGAATATATAAGATTTATACTTCATTGTCTAACCTAAAATTTATTAAATAAATATTAAATAAAAAAATTATTAATAAATTATTAACTTTTAATATATTTAATATTTTATAAAAATTAAGTTCATGACCCTGAAAAAACAAATGTTTATATACTTTAAAAAATACAATATAACTAATGCATAAGTAGAGGATATATCATAAGCTTTTTCTAAATTAATTAATTTTAATTATTAATGAATTATATTTTAATTTTTGAAGGAATTATTTTTTTAAGATTATTTTATATTAGTGAATAAATTTTGATTGGTTGCAAATTAGATTAATTTTTATGTTATTTTACTCATTATTGCATTATATATGTTAAAAAGCAACATTTTAATGTTGACTTATTAACGGATGTGAATATAAATGTTTGAAGATAGTTACAATAAACAAGAAGAATACTCCTGTCCTGTTGAAGTAGGAACAGAGTACGATGTTAAAATAGAAGACCAAGGTAAAAGTGGAGACGGAATTGCTAGAGTTGACGGATTTGTCATATTTGTTCCTGAAACCGAAGTTGGTCAAGAAGTAAAAATAAAAGTTAATGCAACCCGCCGAAAATTCGCTTTCGGAGAAGTAGTTGAATAAATTTTTAACTACCTCCTTTTTTCATAAAACATGAACTATTTATGATTTTAACTTTTTTTAAAGTTTTAATTATGAAAAAGTTTTTTTATGAAAAAACACTTTTTTTATTTTTTTTTACAAATTTTTTTAAATACAAAACTGAATCAAATTAAATACTTATTTTTTAAACAAAACAATATTATAAACATATAAAAAATTCGACTTTTTTTTACAAATATTTCAATAAAAATACATTATTCAATAAAAATTTAAATAATTGAAGAAATAAAAAAGTATTAATGAAATATATAAATAAAACTGATATTTTAATAAGTGCACATTATCTTGGAATAATAATGCAAGGATTAGGTCTTGTTTTATTAGCACCAGTCATAATAGCTCTTATTTATCATGAAAATATTTATATAAATTTAATTATACCTCCATTAATCTCTATTTTAATAGGTAGTATTTTACATAGAAAGTTTACCTGTTATGATAAAATTAGATTACGACAAGGAATGATAATATCTTCCTTAGCTTGGATATGGGCCGGAATTATCGGTGCCTTGATAATGATGATGTGTTTAGACATTTCATTTACAAATGCTTTTTTTGAGAATATGTCTGCTTGGACAGGTAGTGGATTAACTATTTTTCCTGATGTAGAAATTTTACCTAAATCAATCCTTTTTTTAAGAAGTTATGAACAATGGTTAGGTGGATTAGGAGTAGTAATCATATTTATTGGAATTTTAATACGAAATGGTACTGCTGCATCTAGACTTTATGAATCCGAAGCAAGAGACGATCGAATCAAACCAAGTGTAGTGAACACCTTATATAAAACATTAGAAATGTATTCTATTTACACAATTGCTGGAATAATAATGTATGTATTAGTAGGTATGCCCCTTTTTGATTCAATAAATGCAACATTCACAACAATCTCTACTGGAGGAATGTCTATTAAAAATGCAAATATTGGAGCATATAATAGCAATGCCATATATTTAGTAACAATAATTATAATGATAATAGGATCAATTAACTTCTCAGTCCATTATAAAGCAATAAAAAGTAAAGGAAAATCAATAATTCAAGATGTGCAATTCCAAGCAATAATGGTATTAATAATAATTTCTTCAATAGGAATTTATTTAACAAGCCATATGGATCCAATGATTATTGTATTCCAGGTAGTATCCGCAATAAGTACAACAGGTGCAAATGTACCTAGTTCATCTGTAATGACTTTATGGCCAGGATTCACATTATTAGTAATTATAATATTAATGCTTGTAGGGGGATCATCTGGATCAACTGTTGGTTCAATTAAGGTAATACGTGTTATAACTTTTTTAAAAGGAATAAATTTAACAACATTGAATTTATTATCCCCAAAAGGTAGAGTTATTAATGCTAAAATTGGTGGGAAAACAATTGGAGATAAAGAAATTAAAGAATCCAGTTCATATATCACATTGTTCATGTTATTTGTTGCAATTAGTTGGTTAATCTTATTAGCTTATGGATATCCACCATTACAATCATTGTTTAATGTTGTATCTGCACAAGGTAACAATGGAGTATGGTTAGGATCCCCATGTTACTTAATACCAAGCGAATTAAAATATTTACTAGTTGGAAATATGTGGATTGGTAGATTAGAAATAATACCTGTATTAGTTCTTCTAAAAGCTATTTATGAATCTTTTAAAAGAGCAAATAAACAAATACACAAAGGGTTAAAACAGAAAATTTAAACACCTTATAAAATCTATTTTTAAAAAAAGGATAATAAAAACACGTCCTTATCTAAAAAAAGCTCAAATAAATAAATTAAATATAATTTTAAATAAGTTTATATAATAGGAAGTAAGATTAATAAATTATAATAAACTATAAGTTATATTTTAATAAAAAAAATTAAAATTGAGACATTAATTAAATTAAAGTATGAATCTAAAAAAATAAAATGGATGATAAAAATTTAATAAATTAATTAAACTTATTCTAAAAAAAAATTAATGGGATGACAAAATATGTATGTGATAATTTTAGGTGGAGGACGTGTAGGACTTTCACTTGCAAATCTTTTAATCAATGATGGTTATGATATAACAATTATTGAAAACAATGAAAAATTATGTAACAATGCTGCAATGGAACTAGATGCTATGATAATTTGTGGAAGCGGTACTGATACAAAAACATTAGAAGAAGCAAACATAGATGAAGCAGATATATTTGTTGCAACCACAGGAAACGATGAAGCTAACTTATTATCCTGTATATTAGCAAAAGAATATGATGAAAAGAAAATCATAGCACGTGTAAGTAACCCTGACCACGAAGAAGCATTTAAAAAAGTAGGAATAGATGAAGTAATAAGTCCAGAAAGAACAGCAGCAGGATTTGTAGAAAAACTAATCACTAGACCTAATGTAGCAGATTTAGTATCATTTGGAGAAGGTAGTGCAGAAATCTTAGACATGAACATTTTAAATGATAAAGTAGTTGGTAAAAAAGTAGAAGAAGTCTCCCCAACTAAAGATTGTATAATAATTGCTATTTATACTAAAGATGGATTAGAAATACCTCAACCTGAAAGAGTATTAGCTAGAGGAGAAAAAATTTCCATATTAGTTAAAAGAGGTTGCTTCAAAAAAGCTGAAAAAAAATTCATGGATAATAAAAAGAGTGCTTTAAGTTTATAAAAAAATAGTAAATAATATATAAAATCTAATCAAATTCCTTGATTAGATAATTCTATATGTTTTTTACCATTATTAACCCATGGACCATGACCAGGGAATAAATATTTAACATTTAATTTATTTAATTTTCGTAATGAGTCTCTTAATTCATCAATATTTCCACCAATATCCGGTCTTCCATAACCACCATTTGCAAAGACTGTATCTCCACAAATAAGATTTTCACCATCCCATAAACATATTCCACCATGACTATGACCAGGTGTATGAATTACTTCAAAATCTCCAACATGATCTCCTTGTTTTAATCTTATATCTACATCATGTCTAGTTATAGTTCTACCAAAAAGATTACAAACTGTTAATTCTTTATTATAATTTTCAAGTGAATCTGCATCATCTTCATGTATTGCGACTTTAGCATTAGGGAAAAAATTATTCCCTCCAACATGATCAAAATGACAATGAGTATTAACTATTAATTTAATATCATCAGGATTAACACCTGCTTCTTTTAATTGGGAAAATAAATAATCTTTATGTTCTCCAGTACCAGTATCAAATATAATATCATCTACAATATAAATATTAGAATCTAAATCCTTTCCAGGAATACAAATAATGTTTCCAATTTTTTCCATAAAAAATAGTCTCCTAAAAGTAGTGTTTATAAATTTAATTAATTAAAAATTTTAAAAAAAAGCATTAATATATTATATAAAAGTGGGGTCACAGGGATTTGAACCCCGATCCTAGGATTTCTCTTGTCTCAGTACTCCAATTGATCATCATATCAATCACATACTGATCAGACTGCGCGTTTTCTTCAAAGACAACTGGAGTCCCAGATGATGCCAGGTTACACTATAACCCCAAATATAAATTCATAAGAAATAACATTCTTACAGTATATAAAAATTAGTTATTAATATTATTTAAACTTTATGTTTAAACATAATTTATAAAAAGTTTAAAATTTAATTTGCTTATCTTTACCTGTAATTTCATCAAGTTCTAAACCTTTTTCTAAAGCAAAATCTTTCTCAATTTTATAATTATTACTTTTAGTTCTTTCAGTTGTTTTTGGATCTAAAAATAACCATTTAGTATACTTAAATTTAACCCCAATATATGGAGTTGCTCCAAAAATTTTAGAAAATTCACATAAAGCATCTATTTGAGGATAATCTATGTAAATTTTATCTTTAGTTGTTGTTTTAACTTCAATAGCTAAATATATTTTTGAATTACCTGCTAATACATCAGGTAATGGTTTTTTTGTAGCACCTCCAGATGCTGGTGCTCTCATTGCTGCAAAATCTAAACTCCATAATCGATGAACTAAATCTCTTTCTTCTGCAGAACCTTTTTTAACCATTAAAAATCAACATCCTATAAATTAGAAATTATTTTAAAAATAATATATATAATAAATTTATTTGGACTATTAAAAGAACTTTTCCAAGCATTTGAAAATTAATAATAAAAATAATTATTATTGAATAAAAAATTAGATTAAATATACAGGAATGAGGAAAAGATTAGTAAAATTAGTTATAAAAATGGGGCCGGGGCCGAGATTCGAACCCGAGTCGCAGGATCCACAGTCCCGTAGGATAACCGCCTACCCTACCCCGGCATTTGAACATATTATAAAATATGTAAAAGTAATTATTCATTGTAAATTAATAGATTAATGCGGGAGCAGGGATTCGAACCCTGGTAGACCTGCGTCAACAGGTCCTAAGCCTGTCCCCTTTGGCCGCTCGGGCACCCCCGCTTCGGAAAGGAGAGGGCATTCCCCTTGATAAAATCATATTAAATTAAATGCTTCGGCCGGGATTCGAACCCGAGTCTTCGCCTCGAAAGGGCAAAATGATTGGCCGGACTACACTACCGAAGCAGATATAAATGCATTTGATTAGGTATGGGCCCAATGGGGTTCGAACCCATGGCCGCCCGGTTATGAGCCGGGCGCTCTACCTGGCTAAGCTATGGGCCCAAAAAGCGCCATCGACAGGGCTCGAACCTGTGACCAATCGGTTAACAGCCGAACGCTCTACCTACTGAGCTACGATGGCATATGACACCCATGCTTTAATCAGAATGCAATAAAAATTTTCTGCTCAAAATAAAAAAAATTAGATTTTGAACATACAATTTAACTTGGACAATTATTGTATATAAAGGTTTTGTTTTAACTATTTTAAAACAAAAAAATACTATGACCAAATAAATATCAATACTACAACTATGTTTTAATGATATATAAACTTTATGGAAAAATTAGATATTTAAAAGACAAAACCCATAATAAAAACAAACACAAAAAATTCAAAATAAAAAAATAAACAAAGGATAAAATGGAACAAAATACAATAAACAGTACAGAAATATTAGAAACAATAAATAAAGCTAATAAACTAACACTAAAAAATTTTTCAAACACAATTAGCTTAGAACGAGCAATATTCCTATCATGGTGGTGTGACAAAGGAGATTGTAAATTCTGTTATATGAGTACACAAAAAAATAAAATAAGTGATCCTAAAAAAGCTCGAAGAAGAGTTAATAACATTTTAGCAGAAGCAGAAATGTGTAAACGATTAGGATGGAATATTGAATTTTTATCAGGAGGATACAAATCATTCACAACATCTGAAATTAAATCAATAGCTTCAAATATATACAATATAACTGGAGAAGGTGTATGGTTAAACACTGGAATAACAGACCAATTAGAAGAATATGGGAAAGAAGTTAAAGGGATAACTGGAGCAGTAGAAACTGCAAACCCCATACTCCAAAAAGAAATCTGTCCAAGCAAACCATTAAACGATATAAGTAAAATGTTAGATAAAGCTGGAGATTTAGGATTTAAAAAAGCCATAACTATAATTTTAGGATTAGGGGAAACATTTGAAGACATTAACTATTTAATCCAATACTTAAAAGAACATGACATAGACAGAGTTATATTTTATTCACTAAATCCACACCCTGAAACAATATATGTTAACAGTTCACAACCAGCATCCTTATATTATGCTAAAGTAGTCTCAACAATTAGACTAAACTTCCCAAAGATAGAAATAATATGTGGAACTTGGGTAGATAACTTAGCAAATATTGGAATATTAATATTAAGCGGAGCAAACGGAATAACTAAATTCCCCTTATTTAAAATGTTCGGAACAAAATATGGTAAAAGAGTAGAAGAAGAAGTACAATGGACTGGGAGAAAATTAAAAGGAACTTTCACCAATGAAGAAAAATTAGGATCAGAAAAAAGCCAATACAATCAAGATTTCAATCCTTACATAAAAAGATACATTAAAGATTCATTAAAAAACAAATACAAATAAAAAAAATAAAATTCTATTTTTCTATTAATAAAAAAAACCTTAAAATATAGATAATATTTATTAATAATTTCAAACAGAATCTTAACCAATATATATTATAGAGTAAAAAAAATAAAGAATTATTATAAAAATATTTTTTACTACTATTTTTTATAAAAAAAATTTTCCATTAATATAAAAAAAATTATTCAATGGGAGGAATTACTATATCTGATGTAAACATGATGTGTGGATTAGAAATTCACGTACAATTAGAAACTGAATCCAAACTTTTTTGTGAATGTAAAACTAATTATAAAGAAGCTCCGGCTAATTCAAATATTTGCCCAATATGTTTAAACCAACCAGGAGCAAAACCTTACCCAACAAATGAAAAAGCTATAAAAAATGCTTTAATGATATCTTTAATGCTTAACTGTAAAATAGAACAAAATCAAGCTTATTTTATGAGAAAACATTATGATTATCCTGATTTATCCAGTGGATACCAAAGAACAAGTATCCCAATAGGATATGAAGGAGAATTAAATGGTATTAGAATAAGAGAAATACATATGGAAGAAGATCCAGGACAATATAAACCTGACAGAGGAACAGTTGACTTCAACAGATCCGGAATTCCATTAATAGAAATTGTAACAGAACCTGATATCAAATCTCCAGAAGAAGCAAGAAACTTCTTAAAAGAATTAATACGAGTATTACAATACAGTAAAGGAGCACGTGGAGAAGGTACTATGAGAGCTGATGTAAATGTTTCCATAAACGGAGGAAACAGAGTAGAAATGAAAAACATCAACTCCATTAAAGGAGCTTTCAAAGCACTAAAATTTGAAGTTGTAAGACAAAAAAACCTTACAAAAAGAGGAATAGAAATAAAACAAGAAACCAGAGCATACTTAGAAACTCAAATGATTACTGTATCAATGAGAGACAAAGAAAATGCAGATGATTACAGATTTATTCCTGACCCAGATTTACCTCCAATGCAAATATCAGACAAACAAATAAACGACATAATTGAAATAATGCCTGAAACACCATATAACAAGGCAAAAAGATTTGAAAAACAATATGGTATAGATAAAGAATCTGCAAAAGTATTAACCTCTGAAATAGATTTAGCAGATACTTATGAAAATGTTGTAAAAGAAATAAATCCAGAATTTGCTGCATTATGGATGAAAGATGAACTTAAAAGAGTATTAACTTATAATAAAATTGATTTAGTTGAAAGTGAAATCACCTCCCAAGACTTAATCGAATTATTCAACTTACTTGAAAATAAAAAAATCACAACTAAAGCAGGGCAAAGAATTATTGAAAAAATGCCAAATGAAGAAAAAACTCCAAAAGTTTTAGCTGAAGAATTAGGATTAATAGGTGTAGTTGAAGAAGATGGAATAGTTAAAGCTGCTAAACAAGCAATCGATGAAAATCCAAAAGCAGTTGAAGATTATAACAATGGACAAAAAAATTCAATTAATTTCTTAATGGGTCAAGTAATGAGATTAACTCGAGGTAAAGCAGATCCTGGAGAAACTGTTAAAATATTAAACGACTTATTAAAATAAGAAAATAGAATTTAATAGGAGGATGAAATTTTATGACAAGTAATGAAACTAAAATAAAATCAACAGTTAAAGATTATATGACTAAAAATGTAATTACTGTAACTCCTAACACTCCAAGTGCTGATGTAATTAAAATAATGAAAAAAACTGGACACGATGGATTCCCAGTTGTTGATGATAATGGGGCAATACAAGGTATAGTTACTGCTTACGACTTACTTCTTAAAGATTGGGCTGAATTAGTTAAAGGAGTAATGTCTAATGAAGTTGTAGTTGCATTAGATGATATGTCTATTAATGATGCTTCTAGAGTAATGTTTAGACATGGTATTTCCAGATTACCTGTTGTTAACGATGAAAAACAAGTTAAAGGAATCATAACCAATACAGATATGGTAAGATCACATATAGAACGTTCCACACCAACTAAAGTAGAATACTTTAAAGAAACATTAGAACAATTATATGGAATAAAAACAAAACTAAAACGAAAAGAAGTTCCAGTTAATGATTTAAGACCAACCCAAGATAGAATCTATGCTGATGAATTACAAGGAAGAATATATGAATTAGAAAGAGGATTAGCAGAACCTGCAATAGTTGTAAAAACTGGTAATCGTTGGATTCTTGTAGATGGACATCATAGAGCAGTGGCATCAATAAAATTAGGATTCGATAAAATAGATTCATATGTTATTGACTTAGGTCAAGATTTAAGATTAGGAATGGAAAAAACAGCAGATTCACAAGGAATTTATAAATTTGATGATATAAACATAATTGATGATGCTCAACACCCATTAATTGCATTAACTGAAACAATAAAAACAAAAAGAGATTAAATAAAAAATTTTGGAGGATTTAATATGGCAGATGAAACAATCATCAATGAAGTATATAAAGTACTAGAAGATAGAAGAGACAATCCTATTGATTCTTACACATCTAATATTATGAAAGATAGTGATAAAAAAGCTGTTGATAAGATTTGTGAAAAAGTAGGTGAAGAAGCAGCAGAAGTTATTTTAGCTGCAAAAAATGATGAAAACCTTGTTTATGAATCTGTTGATTTAATATTCCATAATTTATTACTCCTAGCATATAAAGGAGTAAACTTAAATGAAGTATTTGATGAATTTGAAAGAAGAAGAAAATAAATCATTAAATTTCAATTAAAAAAAAAATTTATTCTTCATTACTCTTTTTTTCATAAAATATATTCTAAATTATACATTCCTCTTTCTGGATCTAAAATTTTTGATGACTTTTGATTAAATACTGAAAACCCTAAGGATTCATAAAGTTTTAAAGCACCTAAATTTCTAAAATCTGCATCAAGCACTACTCTTTTATAACCCTCATTTTTCGCATATTTAATTATTTTATTAATAACTAATTTTCCTAAACCTTGACCTCTATTTTCAGGGTTAATAGCAATTTCACCAATGTATAAATCATTATTATTAACTTTTGATAGAACTAATCTATCTAAAAATGAGATATAAGATAATTTAGAAGCTTCAGAAAATCTTAAATTTTTAAATAAAAATAAGCTATCTTGAATAAGATTATGAGTTTCACCTTTACTAATTTTAACCATACCCATTATCTTACGATAATCATCTAAAATAACATAAAAAGAATAATTTTCATTACTAGCTTTTTTAAAGTTTAATAACATTTCATCTTCTAATGCAAAAAGAGCAATATCTTTATTTTTAAAGACTTTTTCATATGTTCTAAAATCCACATCATAGGTTAAACTAGCTAGTTTATGATAATCATGAATTTCAGGATTGAATTTTTCAAAAATCATTTTTTAACACAACAAAAAAAATTATTAAATTTAACGATTTTTAACAATTGTTAAAGCTAAAACTCCTGCACCAAAACCATTATCAATATTTACAACAGCTATTCCAGGAGCACAAGATTGAAGCATAGCAAATAAGGCTGTTTTACCATTATCACTTACACCATAACCTATACTAGTAGGAACCGCAATAACAGGCACATCCACTAAACCAGCAACAACTGAAGGTAATGCACCTTCCATTCCTGCACATGCTATAATGCAATTAACTTTATCTTTTATCATTTTACTAATTTGAGGTAAAAGTCTATGAATACCTGCAACACCAACATCATAGGAACTTATTACTTCACAACCACCTTCTTGAATTACAATTTTTGCTTCTTCTGCAACTGGAATATCAGAAGTTCCTGCAGTAAGTATACCTATTTTCCCATAATCTGGATTAATCTTATTTTTTAGTGGATAATTATTAATCCTTAAAATTTTAGCTTTAGAATTATAATCTAAATTAAAACCTTTTTGTTTTAAATCACTTAAATCTTTATTTAAAGATTCAAATCTGGATTTAGATAAACGAGTGAAAAGTAATGAAGATTTTTCATTAGGTTTAACTGATTTAAAATAATTATTTGCTATAATAATTAAATCTTCATAATCTTTACCACTAGAATAAACAGCTTCAGGAAAACCTGTACGATCCTCCCTATCCCTATCGAATTTAATTAATCCTTCCATATCAATTATATTATCAGCTTTTAAAATGTTTTCACATTCTTCAATGGTTATTTTACCATCTAAAAGATTCTTTAGTGTTTCTTTCAATTCATCCACCAATGTTTTTTTAATTTTATAAAGACTTATATTTTTATTAACTATTTATAATATATTAGTTATTATTAATATTTATAAAAAAAATTATTTTTACTAATTTTTTAATAGGAAACAATTATTATGAAAAGTACAAAGATTTTAGTTCAGGGCATTGTTCAAGGAGTAGGATTTAGACCTTTTGTTTACAGAGTTGCAACTGAATTAAAATTAAAAGGTTATGTTAGAAATTTAGGAAATGTAGTTGAAATAGTACTTCAAGGAGAAAATAAGAATATTGAACAATTTTTATATGATTTAAAAAATAAAAAACCCCCTATTTCAAAAATAAATTCTATTAAAACCAAAAACTTTGAAAACAATGAAGAGTATGATGAATTTAAAATTTATGAAAGTTTGGATAATTTTTCTGGAACTTCTGTTATACCTCCGGATTTAGCTATTTGTGATAATTGTTTGAAAGAAATAAGAGATCCAAATAATAGAAGATATCATCATCCTTTTAATGCTTGTACTGATTGTGGTCCACGTTTTACAGTTATAGAAAATGTTCCTTATGATAGAGATAAAACAACTATGGATGATTTTCCATTATGTGATAAATGTGAAAAGGAATATACAGATCCTTTAAATCGAAGATATCATGCAGAAGCAATGTGTTGTCCTGATTGTGGTCCGAAATTAAGTTTATTTGATAAAGAGGATAATGATTTAAATTCAAAACATCCTTTACATGATACTGTGAAATTATTAGATGAAGGTAATATATTAAGTATTAAAGGTATTGGAGGAACACATTTAGTTTGTAAAGTTACAGATGAAGATGTTGTTAATCGTTTAAGAAAACGTCTTGGGAGAAAAAGTCAACCTTTTGCAGTTATGAGTCCTGATATCGAAAAATGCTTAACTTTTACTGAGATAAGTCAAAAAGAGAAAATAACTTTAAAATCTAAGGAAAGACCTATTGTAGTGGTTAAAAAAAGTAAGGATTATTATTTTGCAGATTCAGTAGCTCCAAATTTACATACAATTGGGGTGATGTTACCTTATTCTCCTTTACATAATCTTTTGTTTGATTTTAGTGAGGAGCCTGCATATATTATGACATCAGCTAATGTTCCAGGTGAACCTATGATGATAAGTAATGAGGAGATTCTTGGAAACTTAAAAGGTATTAGTGATTATAGTTTAATTCATAACAGAAGAATTGTTAATCGTTGTGATGACTCTGTTGTACGATATCGTAATGATATGTTATCTTTTATTAGACGTTCTAGAGGTTACACACCTGAACCTTATGATTTGAAAGGTAAAGTTTTAAATAAAAATGTTTTAGCTCTTGGTCCTGAATTAGATGTGACTTTCACAATAGTTAAAAATAATTTAGCATATGTTTCCCAACATATTGGTAATACTAATAAATATAAAACTTACTTGTTTTTACAAGATGCTATAAAAAATATGATGAATATTACAAAGACTAATGATTTTGATATAATTGCTTGTGATATGCATCCTCAATTTTTCACAACTAAATTAGCTAAAGAATTAAGTGAAAAATATAATGCAGAATTAGTGCAAGTTCAACATCATCATGCTCATGGAGTTGCTTTAGCAAATGATAATGATATTGATGAAATGATTGTTATTGCATCTGATGGTGTAGGTTATGGTAGTGATGGAACTGCATGGGGTGGGGAAATACTTTATACTGATATTGAAAGTTTTGAAAGATTAGGATCTTTAATGCCTCAAAAGATGCCTGGTGGAGATTTATGTGCTAAATATCCTGCTCGTATGTTAGCTAGTATATTGGATTCTTGTGAAAGTTTCACTAGAGATGAAGTAATTAAATTATTAAAAGAAGATTATGTTGATTATTTCCCTCATGGAGATATGGAGATTGAAAATCTTTTTAAACAATTAGATTCTAATTTGAATGTTGGGATTACTAGTAGTACTGGTAGAGTATTGGATTCTATTTCAACTGCATTAAATATTTGTGGTGAACGGAATTTTGAGGGTGAAGCTGCTATGAAATTAGAATCTGTGGCAATACCTGCTAAAGGTGAATATAGTATTCCTCTTAGTTTTAAAAAAGTAAAGAATCGCACTGTTCTGGATACTGGTAATATTTTAAAAAGTGTTATAGATTTAATTAATGATGGTGTGGAAAAAAGTGAAATTGCTTATGCTGGACAAGTTGCTGTTAGTGAAGGTTTAAGTAAGATTGCTGTTGATGCTGCAAGAAAAAAAGATGTTAAATGTATTGGTGCTACTGGTGGTACATTTTATAATGAGTTAATTAGTTTAACTACTAAAAATTATATTGAAAACAATGGTTTTGAATTTATTCAACACAAAAATTCTTGTGCTGGTGATGGTTCTGTTTCTTTAGGTCAAGCTATTGTTGCAGCTTATAAAAAAAAGTAAAAAAAATAAAAAATTAAATTTTTTTTTAATATTGTTCTGTGAAGAAATATGTTTTGTGTGGTTTTATGATATCTTTTCTATTATCTTGTTCGTCTGCAGTTCTTTCTAGGATGTATTCTGCTCGACTTTTTAGATTATCATATAATCTTATTAAACTTTTAAGTTCTTCAACAGCTTCCCATTGACCTTGATCGATTTTTTTCTCTAATTCTAAGAGTTTTGACCATTCGTCTCCTGATGGTAATTGTTTTTTATTTAACATATCATCAGGGTTGTTGACATGTATTGTTATTGGTGTGATTTGTATGTTTACGGTGACATCATTTGGCATGTCATAGTATTTTCGTGGTCTTCCTCTGACTACTTTTTTAAATGAAGAGTTTAAGATCCCAATATCTTCCATTGCGCGTAAGTGTTCTATTATAGCTTTTTGTCCGATATTTAGTTCTTGTGAAATTTCACTAACAAATTTTGGTTCATCTCTTAGTAAATTGATTATGTCTCTTCTAGTTTTACATCCTATTACATCTAAGATGTCTTCCATACTCACATCTTCAAGGTCTATATGGCTATTTTGGTTTTGTGAATTTTGTGGATTGTTTGTCATAGTAATTATATATTAAGTAAATTATCCTTTATATAACTTTTTGTTATTAAAAGATGAAAAAAACCGAAACCTTTATATAACTTTTTGTTATTATAATAGTAATAGAGAAAGATAACTTTTTGTTACTTTAATATTTTTCTCAAAAAATATTATTAAATAAGTCAACCTCCTAAAAAAAAATATATTATCCCAAAAAAATATTTTAATATCTCAAAAAAAATGGAACTTATTATCAAACAACAAAGAGAAAAAAAAGACAGAGTACAAATCCACTTTCTCCCTCTTTAATTATTCATAAAGGTGAACAAATGGCTAATGAAAAAGAAGAAAAAGATTCTAAAAAAACAACTGAAAAATCAGAAAAAAAGAATCTAGAAAAAGATGAAAAAAAATCTAAAAAACTTAACAAAAAATCTAAAAAAGACGAATTAGCTAAAATTAAAGAAGACCTTGAAAAGAAAGAAGAGGAATTAGCTGATTGCAAATCATTAACATTAAGACAACAAGCTGATTTCGAAAATTACAAAAAATTTTCAGAAAAACAAAAGTCCGAATTAATAAAATATGCTAACGAAGAATTAATAACAAACCTTCTAGATTGCTATGAAGACTTAGAACGAGTAACAGAAAACTCACAAACAGAAGAAGATGCAATTGAAGCAACAAAATTAATTTATAAAAAAATGACTAAAGTTTTAGAAAAAGAAGGATTAAAAGTAATCCTTGCAAAAGGAGAAAAATTTGATCCATACAAACATGAAGCACTACTAGTAACAGATAGTGACGAATACGAAAACAATGAAATAATTGATGAACTAATGAAAGGATACACCTTAAAAGATAAAGTAATCAAATATTCCAAAGTTAATGTATGTAAAAAATAGATCTGAAAAATTTTAGCAAAAATAAAAAATTAATATTTATAATATTATTATAAAAAAACTCATAAAAATAACAAAAAATAAGGTGACAAACTATGTCTGAAGAAAACAAAAAAGAAAAAATAATCGGTATTGATTTAGGTACCAGTAACTCAGCAGCATCCGTACTTGTAGGTGGAAAACCAACAATCATCCCATCAGCAGAAGGAGCAACACAATACGGAAAAGCTTTCCCAAGCTACGTTGCATTCACCGAAGACGGACAAACATTAGTTGGAGAACCAGCTAGAAGACAAGCAATTACAAACCCTGAAAACACAATAAGTGCAATTAAAAGAAGTATGGGTACTAATAAAAAAGTAAAAGCAAACGGAAAAGAATACACCCCACAAGAAATTTCCGCAATGATCTTACAAAAAATCAAAAAAGATGCAGAAAGTTTCTTAGGAGAACCAATCGAAAAAGCAGTAATCACAGTTCCAGCATACTTTGATGATAACCAAAGAACCGCAACAAAAGATGCAGGTACAATTGCAGGATTAGATGTAGTAAGACTCGTAAACGAACCAACAGCAGCAAGTTTAGCATACGGAATCGATAAACAATCCGATGATGATATAAACATTATGGTATTCGATTTAGGAGGAGGAACCCTCGATGTAACCATTATGGAATTTGGTGGAGGAGTATTTGAAGTAAAATCCACAAGCGGAGACACCCAACTCGGTGGTACCGATATGGATAATGCAATTATGAAATACTTAGCTGATGAATTCAAAAAATCAAGCGGAATCGACTTAATGGACGATGACCAAGCAGTACAAAGATTAAGAGAAGCAGCTGAAAAAGCAAAAATCGAATTATCCACAACATTAACAACTGATATAAACTTACCATTCATCTGCGTAGATGGTAGTGGAAAACCACAAAACTTAATCAACACATTATCCAGAGCAAAACTCGAAGAATTAGTAAACGGAATCGTTAACAAATGTGGAAACCCTATGAAACAAGCATTAGATGATGCAAAAATGAACAAAAAAGACATCAACAAGATCATCCTCGTAGGAGGACCAACTAGAATGCCTGTAGTTCAAAAATATGTAGAAAAATTCATAGGTCAACCAGTAGAAAGAGGAATTGACCCAATGGAATGTGTAGCAATGGGAGCAGCAATCCAAGGAGGAGTATTAGCTGGAGAAATAAAAGACCTCGTTCTTTTAGATGTAACCCCATTATCCTTAGGTATTGAAACATTAGGATCCGTAAGTACAAAACTTATTGACAGAAACACAACCATCCCAACCAAAAAGAGTCAAATATTCTCAACTGCAGCAGATAACCAAACAAGTGTAGACATCCATGTATTACAAGGTGAAAGACCAATGGCTGCAGATAACACAACTCTCGGTAGATTCCAATTAATAGGAATACCAGCAGCACCAAGAGGAATGCCACAAATTGAAGTTACCTTCGATATTGATGCAAATGGAATATTAAATGTAACTGCAAAAGATATGGGAACTGGAAAAGAACAAGCAATCACAATATCTGCACCAAACAAATTATCTAAAGATGATATTGATAAAAAGGTTAAAGAAGCAGAAATGCATGCTGACGAAGATAAAAAGAAACAAGAAGAAATTGAAGTCAGAAACAATGCAGATTCCATGATTTACACTTCAGAAAAAACAGTAGAAGATTTAAAAGATAAAATCTCTGATGAAGAAAAATCTGACATCGAAAAATTAACATCCGAATTAAGAGAATTAATTAGCGGTGACGACATAGCAGCAATCAAAGATAAAACTGAAGAATTAACTAAAAAAGTTCAAGATGTAGGTGCAAAAATTTATCAAGAAGCTGCAGCAGCTCAACAAGCACAACAAGAAGCACAAGGTGCAGAAGGAGCACAAGGTGCAGATGCAGGAGCTGACCAAAACAACGCTAATGATGATACTATCGATGCAGACTATGAAGTAAAAGATGATGATAAAAAAGAATAAAAAAAAATTAAGTTAAATTAATTTTTAACTTAAATTATTTTTTTTTAAACAAAATTAGAAAAAATAAACCACCACAAAAAAATAATTTTAAATATTTATATAATAAACAATAATATTATAATAACAAAAATTTATTTTAATAAAATATTAATTCTAATTTTGAACTATTATTCCATTTTTTAAAAATTAAGATCATAGTTCAGTATTTATACATGAAAAAGGTGAACAAATGGCAGAAAAGCGAGATTACTATGAAATTCTTGGAGTAGACAAAGGTTCTACCGACAAAGAAATTAAAAAAGCTTATCGAAAATTAGCAATGAAATACCATCCAGATGTCAGTGACGATCCAGATGCAACAGAAAAATTCAAAGAGATAAGTGAAGCTTATGCTGTTTTATCAGACGAAGATAAACGACAAAGATATGATAAGTTCGGTCATGCAGGAATGGATGGATTTTCACAAGAAGATATATTCAGAAATGCAAACTTTGATGATATATTCCAAGGTTTCGGAGGATCAGGCGGATTTAACGTAGAAGATATCTTCGACATGTTCGGTTTCGGTGGAGGAAGACCAAGATCAAATAGACAAGGCCCTCAAAGAGGATCTGATATTTATACTGATATAACTATTAGTCTAGAAGAAGCTGCAAGTGGTTTAAGTAAAGATATAACAATAAGACATGATGTTACCTGTCCAAGTTGTAAAGGAGAAAAAGCTGAACCAGGCACTAATACAAAAACTTGTCAAACTTGTGGCGGAACTGGACAAGTAAAACAAGTCAACAGAACAATCTTAGGACAAATGGTAAATATAAGACCATGTAGAGATTGTAATGGAACTGGTAAAATAATAGAAGAACCTTGCCACAAATGTCATGGAAAAGGAACTGTTAAAGAAAGTAAAACCATTAATATCAAAGTACCTGCAGGAGTTGAAACTGGAAACAGATTAAGAGTATCTGGTGAAGGTAATGCAGGGGAAGTTGGTGGAGGATCTGGAGATTTATATGTTCAAATCCGAGTAAAACCAAACAAAAAATTTGAAAGAGATGGATCTAATCTTTACTACGAAAAAGAAATAAGTTTTGTTGAAGCAAGTTTAGGTGCAACAGTAGAAGTTCCAACAATTAAAGGAGCAATAGATTTAAAAATACCTGAAGGAACACAAAGTGGAACTGTATTCAGAGTCCACGAACAAGGTATGCCAATAATGAACCGTGATATGAAAGGAAACCTTTATGTTACAGCAATAGTTGTTGTTCCTCAAAAACTTAATGAAGCTCAAAAAGACTTACTTAAAGAATTCGCTGATATAAGTGGAGAAGAAATCAAAACTTATAAAAAAGGAATTTTTGATAAAGTAAAAGATGCTATTAATAAATAACATTTTTTACAACTTTCTTATTTTTTTAAAACATGAATAATACTTTTTAAATAATTTTTATTAATAATTAAATTTTAAAAAGAATATTTTTTAAATTTCAATAAAAATCCCCTAAAAAATTTAAAAATTAGTAAATTAAACATTAAATATATATGGTGATTAATATAAACTCAAAATTCCATTCATATAGCTAGTTTAATTAATTTAAAGTAAAATTAAATTGTTTAAATTATACTAAGTAATAAAATAAAATATCCTTTATTAGATATAACAAACATTAAAATAATTTTAAAAAACTGATCATAAATTATCATTAAAAATAAATAATTCATTACAAAGAATTAAATAAAAATAGAATAAAAATAATATGGTGCCTGCCGAGAATAACCCACCTTCTGTTTTATCAGCATTCATCTTAGCGGACTACCTTGCCTCATACAGTTGTCATCAGCATTTTTTGCCCTTGCATCCTACAGATTGGCCGTTTCACCGTTCCTTTTAATGTCAATCAGTTAAACATCATAGTCATTCATTAAAAGACGTTTCGTTTCTGCTCCAGAGTCATACTTCTCAGCATATGTTTTTCAACATTGTAGTTCTGTAATGATGGGCGGAGTTTCCTTAGTTTATAAAAAAATATAAACCAGCAGCTGTCTTCAGCTTGCACCATATAATATAATATAAACAGATTTTAATATAAAAAACTTTTCGAAAAATAATCTAATTAAAAAATAGTATTGTATAAAAAAAATTGTTTATAAAAAAAGTAGCAGGGCCTAGATTTGAACTAGGGCTCTCGGGGTTATGAGCCCCGCGGGATCACCAGACTACCCCACCCTGCTATACAAATTAAAAATTCTTATAAAAAAATATTATAATCCATAAGAATTGGATATATATAATTATGTTAACATACTATATAAAGGTTTTGCATAATAAATTAAAAAAAAAAGATAAAAAAAATTATTCTTTATCTAAATCTTCTAAAGCCTTTAATCTAGTATCTAAATCAGCAATATTATCATCAGTGTTGGTTTGATAATCATTGAATCTTTTTTCTAAATCATCAATACTTTCACAAGCAGTATCACATCTTTCTTCAAGATCACTTAAATCATCTTTAGTAACTAAAGACCAATCTTCAATTAACTCCTCACTTTTTTCATCTAAAAAAGAATCTAACTTTTTAGAAAAAAGATCAGTAGAATTATTTAAAGAACTAGGAACATCTTTAAAAGTATATTTAATCTTATCTCCCATAGAAACCTTATCCTCTTCATTTCCATAAGCACCTGAAGGCATAGTTTCAGGTTCACCAGTATCCATAGAAGCAGGAACATAATCCTTAACTTTATCTAAAACATTAGATTTAGCACTAATAATATAATAAAGCAAAATTACAATAGCAAGAATAAGAATAATAATAGCTACAATTTCCACAATATCCATCCACATACTCTCCTAATAAAGTTTTACTTTTTATAAAGCTTCTTTTCTTTTTGTTCAATATCTTTAAGCATTCCTTCTAATTTCTTTTGCTCAGTTTGAGCCTCTAATCTAGCTAATCTTTCATTGATTTCACTATGTAAATAACCAACATTACCTCGAACATCATCAGTAGAAGTTCTTATTTGAGTAAGATGTTCTTGTTGATCTTTAGGTAACTGAACAGGATTTTCCATTAATCGTTTGTTTTCCAAATCTTTTTCAACCATAGCAATTTTTTTAAGTTCAATCTCTTTTTCCATTAAATTAATTGTATTTTTAGATTCAGCAACTTTTCTCCACTGAACAACAACTAACACAATAACAATTACTAAAATAACCGCTAAAATCAAAATAAATAGTTGATTAGGAATTGCAAAATTTGAAGCCATCATAAAATTTTTTCCTCCAAATTATTAATTAAGTAAAATAATTATTAATTAATAAATACTAATTATAAATATAAAATAAATAGTATATAAAAATTTTGAAAAAGGTAAAACCAAAAAAAGTAGATATACTAATAAAAAAAAATTAATAAAAAATATGAAGGAGAAAAAATGGAATCTGATGAAATAGAATCCTACGAAAAAGCAGGAAAAATATTATCAAAAATAAGAAACAATGCTGTAAAACTCATTAAAAATGATTTACCTATATTAGACTTAGTAAGCTATGTAGAAAATGAAACATTAAAAGCAGGTGCAGGAATATCATTCCCATGTAATGTATCAATAAATGAAATCACCGCACATTACACATCCCCAATAAATGATACAAACAAAATGGTTACAGGAGACTTAGTTAAATTAGATATGGGTACCGAAATAAATGGATATGTAGCAGATTCTGCTGTAACAATAATGGTTCCTGGGGATAATTTAGAAGATTTATTTGACGAAGAAACATTAAATAAAAATCAAAACATAATCGAAGCATCAGCCGCAGGATTAGAAGCAGCAATAAGTACAGTTAGAGAAGGAGTGGAAATAGGTAAAATAGGTCAAGCTATTGAAGATGCAATACATGAATATAAATTAAACCCTGTAAGTAATTTAACTGGACATAGCTTAGAAAAATGGAATTTACATGCAGGATTATCAATACCAAATATAAATAACCACGACACAACCAAATTAAAAGAAGGACAAGCTATCGCAATAGAACCTTTTGCTACAGATGGAATTGGTTTAGTAAATGATACTCCAAATTCTTATATCTATTCATTCCTAAAAAATAAACCTTATAGAATAAAACACGATCAAAAAGTAATAGATTATATAGAAAATAATTACCATGACTTACCATTTTCAGGTAGATGGATAACAGAAAAATTTAATCCAAACAGAGCACATGCATCACTTAGAAAATTATCACAAACAATGTCTATCTATCCTTATGCTGCACTTAAAGAAAGATCAGGTGCATGGGTTTCTCAAAAAGAACATACTGTTATAGTAGAACCAGATGGTTGTAAAGTAACTACATTATAAAAAAAATGATAATTAAATAATAATTACTATTTTTAATTTTTATAAAAATATCCACCAAATTTTTTATCACCAAAAAATTATGATTACAATAATTTTTTTATGAAACTAAAAATTAGGAATATTAAAATTTTCTAAAAATATAAATTATAAAAAAAGATTTTAAAATAAGTATAAAAAAAATAAAATAGGTAAATTCATTTAATTAAAAATGAATTACCTTTAAGAAGTCAAATTACCAAGGTACAGGTAATCCTAATTCCATTCTACTTTTTGATTCTTTTGCAGCTTTATCTTTCTTTTGACCTGCTAATTTTTCAAGCATTTGTTTACCAAATTTACCTTCATCAACAGCTTTAGTTTCAATAACTCCAGCTTCGACAGCAGCATCAAATATAGTTTTACCTGCATCAGTTCTAGTTAATACTGTAGACCATCCATCAGGAGATCCTACAGAACCAGTAGATACATCAGCTAATTCTGCAACATAATCTTTACAGATGTTACATCCAGCTTGTTCATATCCGTGTGTTTCTTTTAATTTTAATCCAGTATTACCTTTTGGATCTTCAATCCATAGTTTACCTTTACCAATATCCATCTTATCTGTTAATTCCATGGATCCATTTAATTTGGATTCAACGAAAGTTTGAAGAGATGCATAGGAAAAGTTTTCCATACAGAAAATACCTATTAAAAGTTTAATTTTATCTGCTAAGAATCTTGTGGAAAATGGGTAAGATTGCATTTTTCTAAGACCCATTATTTCACATGGTGTAGCAACTGTTCCTAATTTTTCAATACCACATTGTCTTACTGCTTCTTTTAAAACAGCATTATTTGGAGAAAATGTGTATTTAGTTCCAGCAGCAGCAATAATTTCATCTGCACTCATAGCTATTGTTGGTTCAGGTTGCCATGGAGTATCTGTATTACCTGCAACAACTGCACCTTCAATAATACCTTCATTTAATGCATAGGTAAATAATGCTGTAACTATTCCACCATCTTGTGAGACATTTTGGATTTGTTTATCTGTAGCTCTAGCAGTGACTATATCTTTGTAAGTACCTAATACCATATTTAAATCCTCCTATAGTCCTAAATCCTTTTTAATTTGCTCTTCAGGGAACCAAGATCTTGGACAGTGTGTATAACATGAACCACATTTTACACATCTATCTTTATCATGAGCTGGTCTTCCTTCAACCATTGTGAGAGCTCTTGTAGGACAAGCCATTACACAAGTTCCACAACCAGTACATAAAGCTTTATTTACAACATTAGTTTGTAAATCACAACCACATGCAAGGTTACATGCTGCCATGTCTAACATAGGTTGTAAATAATCCATATCTCCATTAATTAAAGCTACTACAGTTTTAGCTATAATTTCTGGTGATGCAGGACATCCTGGTAATGCAACATCTACTTTTACTACATCTCCAACTGGTACAAATGATTCATGTTTTGGATTACCTTGTTGTCCACCACGAGAGTATCGTGTGAAACATCCGGTTAATGCACAAGATCCAAAAGCACATACTAAGTTTGCTTTTTCTCTTATTTCTTTAATTTCTTTTAAACTGTGTTCATCTTGTAAACAGACTGAACCTTCAACTAATGCTAAATCCATTTCTGGCATATCCCATACATCAACTAAAGTTTGTCCGTAAACGATGTCCACCATGTCAGTGAGTAAGTCTGCAAGAATATCATAATTTTCAGTTAATGACATTCCATCTCCAGTACACCCACTTAAGTGAATATATCCTATTTTTGGTTTATCAGCCACTTTTCCATCCTCCTGTTTTGAAGATTTCTCTTTCTTTGGCTCAGATGATTTAGCTTTATTAGAAGCTTCCTCAGATTTTATAGCCTCTTTTTTAGCTGTTACTACAGCTTCTTTTTTAGCTTCTTCTTTAGATTCTTCTTTAATAGCTTCTTTTTTAGCTTCTTCATCTTTAGATTCATCCGGTTTAGAGCCAATGCCTAAAAACCTTTTAATTCTTTCTATAAAAGACATTGCTAAACCCTCATACCTCTTATAATTTCTTTAAAATCATCTCAACTGCTTCAGGAATAGCCTTTTCAACAGGGTCAGATAAGCCCATCACAACATCAGGTGCAGTAATTTCACCTGGTTGACAGCCCACAATTATAACATCCATTTTTTCGGCTAAGTCTTGAAGGGGTTCTTCTACTGGCCAACTGTGAGCACTTTCATATTTTCCTTTAGGCATATCAAAAGGACTAAAATATTTAAGTGTTCCTGGTTCAGCCCCAAACTCTACAACATCAATTACTATAATTTTCTTCCATCTTTCATCAGGTAATGAAAATATATAATGTGTTGCACTAGTTCCAGCATCAATAAACATAGTTTCTTCTGGCATATCTTTATCCTTAAAACGTTCTTCTAAGGCTTTTATAACATAAGGTCCGAAACCATCATCTTTAAATAATACGTTTCCGCAACCAACTACCAGATTTTCTGCTTCATAAGGCATAATTTCCCTCAATTAGTTGTTTAAATTTTCACCATGTCATTTTTGATAACGCTCTTATCTTCATCATCAACTACCATTACGTGGGTAGCACATGATAAACAAGGATCGTATGCTCTAATAACATGAGCTCCGTATTGATAGTGGAATCCTTCAGTTGCTGGCCCCATTGTTGGAATATTCCAAGTTGTTGGAACTAAAGCATTATAATATTGGATTCTGCCATCTTTAACTACACCCATATGGATATCAGTACCTCTAGGTGCTTCAATTACACCTACACCTAGTTTTCCTGTTCCTCTAGGGTCAAAATCAGCCATGGTGTTTGCAGAAGTATCTAATTCATCTAAAAGATTAAGTGCTTTAGATAAATAGTTTTTCATTTCGTAAGCTCTGGTTATATGTTGAGCTTTGACACCTTTACCGGTATATCCGCCAAATTTAGCAGCTCTTGCTCTTGGACCTGTTTCTACATTTACACCATCGTATAAAGGTACGGATGTACATGCTTTTTTACCTAATTCAGGGTCATCATACCATGCTTCTGGAGTAAGTTCTCTGTATCTTTCAAGATCAAAGAAGTCTCTGTCTCCGTAACCATTACTACTTGCAAATATAGGTTGGTCAATTGCACCTAAACCTTCTGGGAAATCAGCATCTTCAACTAATCCTACGATTAAATCAACATGATCATCCACAACAGGGACTAATGCTTTTAATCTAGCATATAATTTTTTACGTGCTAATTCTGTAATATTTCTTGCCATACCACCGACTCTTACATCGGAAGGGTGAATTCCTTCACCAGCTACCATATCTACTACATATTGTACATTTTTACGGATTGTACCTACAGAATTTACTGCATCTTTAAAAAGATTTTCAGGAACTATATCCGGTGCAACTAAGAAATGGTGTATTGCATGACTGTTTATATTAGAAGAAGAAATTGTTAATTCTCTTAATTGTGCTGCAGCCTTTGGAATTTGTATATCTAATGAATCATCCATTGCTTCTGCTGAAGCTAGAGTATGAGGAATTGGACAAACACCACAGATTCTTTGACATAATACTATCGCAGATTCTGGTGGTTTTCCAGCAACCATCTTTTCTAAGCCTCTAACAGGAGTGATACTTAAGTATCTACCTTTGGTAACTATCCCTTCATCATCGACTTCCATGACAAGTTCGGCATGTCCTTCCTGACGTGATGTAGGAGATATAACTATTTTTTCGCTCAAATGTGTCACCTCTTATTTTTTAAAAAATTTTAGAAACTAACAATTATTATTTTAAAATAAATAGTATTAATAAACTTATGCTTTGAACTAAAAAGAAAGGTTTATATATGATAATCAAAATTATTTGATTAAATTCCAATTATAAGAAACTTAGAATAAAATTAATAAGAAAAATATTAGAAATTTATAAATTAAAACTAAAATTAAAGGTTAATAATTTTTAAAAAAAATTTTTAATAAATTTGATCTTTTGTTTATTGGAATAGAATTCATATAATTAATGTTTGAAATGAAAAATAAAAAACTAAGTAATAAAAATTAAAAAATTAATAATATTCAATTGTTATATATTTATTTAATTAACCAACATCTTTATAATAGTAAAGATACTTATAATAATATATTAATAAAATTTTTAGCCACTAAATTTTATCATTTTTTAAATTTAATGTAATAAAAAATCCTTTAAAAAATTCTTTTAAAGGTTACATTTTTTAAAAAAAATTTTATTAATTAAAAAAAGTCTTAAATCTAAAAAGATTAAGTTATTTATAATAGTAAACCGAGGTGAATCGAATGGATCATGCAAATATAATTATATCCGTAATTGTTGTCTTATGTATTGCTGCAGGAGTTACAGCATACGGATTAACAAACCCTGATAATGCATTTTCAGATCTTGCAGGATTTACACCTTCAGCAGATTCCCTTGCCAGTGCAGGTAATGGATTAGGAAACAATACCACCCAAGCTACTGATTCAAATAGTGCTGGTAGTTCTTCAAATGGCCAACCTAGTTCCAATTCTGGTTCTAATGTTGCAAATTCTGGATCTGGTTCCAATGGTGGAAGCTCAGGAACAAGTTCTAGTGGATCTAGCAACGGAGGAAGTTCTAGTGGATCAAGCAATGGTGGACATAGTACTTCCACTAATGGAAACTCCGGATCAGGAACTAATTCCGGAAGTGGAAGTTCAGGTTCAGGTTCTGGTTCTGGATCAGATTCTGGATCAGGTACTACAAGCCATATAAATTCTACTAAAGCAATAGAAATAGCTAATGAACATGTAGAAGAAGAAGGATGTTCTGTTTCTGCTGCAGTATGGAAAGATAATGATTGGTACTGTTATGTACATGATAAAGATGGAAATACTGTAGATTGTATTATCATTGATGGTAATGGTAATGTTATAGGAGAAGGTTAAATTTAATATTTATATTATTGATTAATCTATTGATTAGTCAATAAAATTTATTTTTCTGCAATTTTTTTTTTAGAATTAATTTAATAGATACATATATATAGTATAAAAAACAGATGTTAATACATCTTGTTAATGAGGGCTCGTAGCCTAGTTGGATAGGGCGTCGGACTTCTAATCCGAAGGTCCCGGGTTCAAATCCCGGCGGGTCCGTTTAAACTTTTTTTAAACTGATTTTTCTCATTTGAATTTATGATTCTAATTACTATTTTTTAATAATATTGGTTTTGTAGAAACCCTTTAT
>DAGJ01000016.1 GCA_002495685.1 Methanobrevibacter sp. UBA412 | reverse complement strand
ACCTCAAAAACATAATTATTTAAATAGAGTAAATTATTTTTCAAAATTTTTTCATGTAACTGTAAAGAATTTACAGGAAATGTTTTTTTACCTTCATATTGCCCTTTAAGAATATAATGAACTAAGGGATTAATACCAGAGTCTATAATCTCGGGATAAGCATTTAAATATTTATTACCATTAAATTTTAAGCTAGGATATTTTCCTTCATTGCCTCCATAAAATAAATAATGGGTTAATGGATCAATTCCGGATTTAGCTACATTATAATAAGTATTTAAATAAAATTCTTTATCAAATAAATCTGTGTCTAAAATTTTTTTATATGCTTCTTCGTAAAGGGAAGCTTTCTTAACATTGAATTTTGATTTTTTAAGAAAGCTAAGTTGTGATACATCATTCATAATAATTTATACTCCACTAATCTCTTAGAATTATTTCTTTTTAAATGTCCCGATAATAGAACGTAATGGTTTAGTAACTTTCCAAGAGTTTGAATTAATCATTTCTTCAATTATATTATTTTTTGATTCAATGATTACTTTTTGATTAGATATTTCTTCATTTTGATTATTTATTATTTGATTTAAATTAATCAAAGCCTTATCTTTTTCATTAATAGCCTTATCTTTTTCACCTATATCAGAATAAGCTTTTATTAATTTATTATTATTATTTTCAATTTCTTTTTGTTTTAAAACAAATTGTTCTCCAATTTGAGAATTAGACAAAATTTCGATTTTGAATTTTATTTCAATATATTTAATGTTTTCAAAATCGCCTACAATCAAATATTCGGGGTCAGGGGTTGTGAAAATTTGTTTGTTTTCATCTAATACATTTTCACAATTATATCTTCCTACTTTAAATTTCTTATTATTTGAAGTAATAGATAAAATTTGACAAAGACAAAAAGCATTCTCTACTGGGTCAAAACGTATGTTTTCAATTTTATTAAAATTTTCCACATTAAATTTTAAATCTATAATCTCATCTAAACTATATTTTAAAACAATTTTATCTTTTTCATTAAAACCTTCCCCAACATCAATGTATAAATTACTTAAATATATAGGGTTTATATATTCATCAAAAAATTTATATTTTATTAAATAATCTAATGCATTCATTTTCCCCATATCAAGCAGTTTTTCTTGATTTGAAAATGGATATTCTGGAAAATTTTTTTCAAAAAGATTTAAAATTCTTGTAGGAAATTTATCAGACAAAATTTTTAAGTTATTGAAAATTTCTTTTTGATCCTCAAATGTAAAATTAATATTTAACATCCAAAATATATTATCATAAGTAAATTTTAAAGCTAAAAAGTATATTAAATCTTCATATTTGGGACAATTATCTTTTACTTCCAATATTAAAAGAATACATCTTACTAAATCTTCATTATTTTTTTTGGAAATTGATTGAGTTATTGAGGAACCATCTTCTTCGTAGCGATAGTGATATGTTGAATCCGTTGTAACAATGATTTTATTGGAATTTATTAAAGTTTCGACAGAAGTTATATTATCTTCATATAAAATAGATGGAAAATTTAGATAAGGGAATAGTTTCTTTGAATAAATCTTATTCCAAGAAGCTGTTGCAAATATTATTTCTGGAACATCATTTAAATTAGTAATAATATGATCTTTTTCATAAATTTTTTGATGAATATCCTTTGGAGGGATTGCACCATCAGGATTAAATAATTCATATTTATAGATTACTAAATCTGTATTTTCATTAGTTAAAAATAAATTTAAGCAATTTTCATATGCATTTTCAGAGATATAGTCATCACTATCTAAGAATGTGACATAATCAGCAGTAACATACTTTAAACCCAGATTACGAGTAGGCCCTAAGCCTTGATTTTTTTCTTGCTCGATTATTTTAATTGAGGGATATTTATTTGCATACTCATTAACAATGCTCATACTGTTATCTAAAGTGCAATCATTGACAACAATTACTTCAATATTTTCTATCCCTAATGATTGATTTATTACAGAATCTAAACATTCTTTAATATAATTTTCTACATTATATACTGGGATTATTACACTGATTTTATAAGTCATCTAATCACATTTTTATTTTATTTCAAAGTATTTCCATACATTTTTTTATAATATTCTTGATATTCTCCACTTTTTACTTTATTCATCCATTTTTGATTTTCAAGATACCAATTGATTGTTTCAACAATCCCGGTTTCAAATGTATATTTAGGCTTCCATCCTAATTCTGTCCTAATTTTATTAGAATCAATAGCATAACGTTTATCATGACCTAATCTGTCATTGACAAACTTTATTAATGAATAATCTTTATTTAAAGCGGATAAAATTAATTTAACAATCTCAATATTCTGTTTTTCATTATGTCCCCCAATATTGTATATTTCTCCCAATTTTCCTTCATGAAGAACTAAATCTATAGCTGTACAATGATCATAAACATGTAACCAATCCCTAATATTCTTTCCATCACCATAAATTGGTAAAGGTTCATCTTCTAAAGCATTAGAAATCATTAATGGTATTAATTTTTCGGGAAATTGATAAGGACCATAATTATTAGAACATCTAGTAATGTTTACAGGCAAATCAAATGTGTTATGATATGCTCTTACCATTAAATCTGCACTTGCTTTTGTTGCTGAGTATGGACTATTAGGTTGAAGGGGTGTTTCTTCTGTAAAATATCCTGTTTTCCCTAAACTTCCATAAACTTCATCAGTAGAAACTTGTAAAAATTTTTTAATATTGTGTTTTTTTGCAGCATTTAACAAATTTTGTGTTCCTAATATATTTGATTTAATAAATATCTCTGGATCTTTTATACTTCTATCAACATGGCTTTCAGCCGCAAAGTTAACAATGTAATCAACTTTAGAAACTAAATTATCAATAAGTTTTTTATCTGTAATATTTCCTTTTACAAAATTATAATTTGGGTTTTTTTCTATTCCTTCTAAGTTTTCAAGATTGCCACAATAAGTTAAAGCATCTAAATTTATGAATTTATAATTTGGATATTTTTCAATCATATATCTAATGAAATTACTTCCAATAAATCCTGCTCCACCTGTAATTAAAATTTGAGTCATATATATCCCTTATATTGTTTTTAAAAATTTGTTTCAGTATCTTTCATTAATTTCCAGTTTTGATCTTTTTCTGATAAAAGAATATCTTCTTCATTTATTTCATCTAATGGCCATTTTATACCGATATCTGGGTCATTCCACAAAATTCCACCTTCATCATCAGGAACATAAAAATCTGTACATTTATAAACAAATTCTGCTTCATCGGAAATTACAAAAAATCCATGAGCAAAACCTTTTGGAATGAATAATTGTTTTTTGTTATCTTCAGATAATGTTTCACCAACCCATTTTCCGTATGTATTTGAATCTTTTCTCAAATCTACCGCAACATCGAAAACTTTTCCTCGGATTACTCGAACTAATTTCCCTTGAGGATGGTTATATTGGAAATGTAAACCTCTTAATACTCCTTTGGTTGATTTTGATTGATTATCTTGAACAAATGTTAAATTTATTCCTTGATCTTTAAAATCATTTTCATTGTAAGTTTCCATGAAATATCCTCGGTCATCACCAAAAACTGTTGGTTCTACTGTGAAAACATCCTCAATTTCTTTTTTTATAATTTTAAATTTTCCCATATTATCATTATCCTAAAATTTATGATTTTTTAGCTAAATTAATTAAATATTGACCATAATCTGTTTTTTTCAATGGTTCAGCTAATTCTAATAGTTTTTCTTTAGAAATATATCCTTTATTAAAAGCTATTTCTTCTAAACATGCAATATAAAGACTTTGTCTTTTTTGAATTGTTTCAATAAAATTTCCTGCTTCAAGTAAACCTACATGTGTACCAGTATCTAACCAAGCCATTCCTCTTCCAAGTAATTCAACTTTTAATTTATTTTGATTTAAATAAGCTTCATTTATTGATGTTATTTCTACTTCACCCCTGTCTGAAGGTTTAACTTTTTTAGCTATTTCAATAACATTATTATCATAAAAATAAAGCCCAGGAACAATATAATTAGATTTAGGATTTTTTGGTTTTTCTTCTACAGATAATACGTTTCCGTTATTATCAAATTCAACTACACCAAATGCTTCGGGGTTATTTGTATAATAACCAAATATAACAGCACCTTCTTTTAATTTTGTAGCTTTTTCTAAAATTTCAGTTAATCTATGCCCATAAAAAACATTATCTCCTAAAATTAAGCATACATTATCTTCACCAATGAAATCTTCACCAATGATGAAAGCTTCTGCTAAACCTTTAGGTTGTGCTTGTTCTTTATATGTAAATGAAATTCCTAAATCAGAACCATCCCCTAAAAGATCTTTATACATTGGTAAATCTCGGGGTGTTGAAATAATTAAAATTTCTTTTATTCCTGCTAACATCAAAACAGAAATAGGATAATAAATCATTGGTTTGTCATATAATGGTAACAATTGTTTTGAAACCGCTTTAGTAATTGGATACAAACGAGTTCCTGATCCTCCAGCTAATACTATTCCTTTCATTTTTAACCTCTTAAACTATTTATAATTTTTTTATTTTATTAGCCCATTTAATTGCTTTTCTATTTTTAAACTCATTAATTTCATGATTTAAATGACTTAATTCATCATCTTTTATTTTTAATTTCTGATTTAAATGACTTATTGTTTCATTTTTTAATCTTAATTCTTGATCTAATTTACCTCTCATTTCCCATTTTTCATCATAATTCAAATTATTTAATTCATTAAGAGAAAAATTTTTGGAAGGAGTATTGTCCCCATAAACAACTATAATTTGCTCTTTTAAAAAATAGTTTCCAGCATCAAAAAAAGTTGGTTCTACTTCTTTATAAAATAATAATTGTTTAGAATCCAAACTTAATGGAAATGAATCATAATCAAAATAGAATAAATGTTCTTCATACAATGGATTTTCTCGGAAAGGAACAGCAATAATTAAATATTTACATTTTTTTGATAATTTTTTAGCAATAAAGAATGGATCTTTAAAGTGTTCTAAGGTATGAGAAGTAATTATTACATCAAAGTTTTTATCTATGTCAAAAATATCATCACATATAAAAGAAACTTTATGATTTTTATAATTGTTATTAGCTTTTTCTATTGCTGCTCGTGCGAAATCCACACCGATAACATTTGATTCTGGAAAATTTTCATGCAATAATTGAGATCCTTCACCCATTCCACAACCCATATCACATAAAGAGTAATTATATTTTTTTATTTCTTTTTTTAACCATTTAGGTAATCTTTCAATTAGAATTTGATAATGGAGAAAAGACTGTTCTGGGCCGTGAGCTTCTTCCCAGTCAGTTTCAAATCTATGTTGCCAATAATTTTTATCATTCATATTCATAATTTTCACTTTTTTTATAAAAATTTAAATTCAACAAGTTAGTAAATATTCTTTTAATGCTTCTTTATAATTTCTTAAAGGTTTAAAACCCTGTTTAATCCATTTATCATTGCTTAAGACAGAATATTTTGGTCTTGGTGCAGGTCTTGGGAATTCTTCGGTTGTAACTGGTGTTACTTTAACATTTATATTTGCAAGCTTAAAAATCTCTTTTGAAAATTCATACCAAGAACAGCTACCTGAATTTGTTAAATGGTAAACACCATATTTATCTGTTTTAATAATTTCTGAAATTCCTTTAGCTAAATCATAAGTAAATGTTGGTGATCCTATCTGATCATTTACAACATTTATTTCATTATGGGATTTTGATAAATTTAACATTGTTTTAACAAAATTATTACCCTCACAACCATATAGCCATGCTGTACGTATAATAAAGTATTCATCAAGTATTTTTTGAATAAATTGTTCACCCTCTAACTTAGTTTTTCCATAAGCTGTTTGGGGGCCCAAATTATCATTTTCTTTAAGTGGTTCGGTTTTTTTACCATCAAAGACATAATCTGTGCTAATATGTACTAATGGAATTTTTAAATCTTTACAAACAGTAGCTAAATTTTTAGGACCTAATGCATTCACTTTATGAGCTTCTTCATAATTTGTTTCACAATCATCGACATTAGTATAAGCTGCAGAATTTATCAAAATATCTGGTTTCATTTCATTAATTTTTTCAATAACTAAATTTTTATTTGTAATATCTAAATTTTTAGAGTTATATAATATTAATTCATGATTTTTCAAAGTTCTTTGTAAATCATGACCTAACATTCCACTTGCACCGGTTATTAATATTCTCATGAAAAAACCTTCTAAATTTTATTACTTTTTTTAAAATTTTTCTATAATTATATTAATACAATTTATTATATTAATATTGTATAAATTTTGCTCAAATAATAATGTTAAAATTGATAAATTAAATAATTTAAAATTTATATAGTTTTATAAATTTTAAGAAAAAAATAATTAAATAAATATATTTATTAATAAATTAAATATTTAATTGATTTAAAATAATCTTTTTAATCTAAATTAAAAAACAAATAAATTTAATAGCTGGTAGTGAAAATGAAAATTTGTATAATAGGACAAGGTTATATCGGACTTCCAACTGCTGCTCTTTTTGCTAAAAATGGATGTAATGTTTTAGGAGTAGATATTGATGAAGAAATTGTTAATAATCTGAATAAAGGTAAAATACATATAGAGGAACCTGGAATTGGGGACATAATAAAGAAAGCTGTTGAAAAAAATGTTTATCATGCTTCAATGAACCCTGAAAAATCCGATGTTTTCATAATTACTGTTCCTACCCCATATATAAAAGAGAATTATAGTTGTGATTTAAGTTATGTTATAGCAGCTTGTAATGAAATTTTAGACTATGTTGAAAAAGGTAATACAATTATTGTAGAATCAACTATTGCACCTATGTCAACAGATAATATTATAAAACCTATATTTGAAGATAAAGGATTTATTATTGGGGAAGACATTTATTTAGCACATTGCCCTGAAAGAGTTCTTCCAGGACAAATTATAAACGAATTAATCAATAATGATAGAATTGTAGGTGGAATAACTCCATTATGTAGTGACAAAGCAGCTGAAGTATACTCAATTTTTGTTAAAGGAAATATAATGAAAACTGAAGCAAAAACTGCTGAATTATCAAAATGTATGGAAAACACTTTTAGAGATGTTAATATTGCATTAGCTAATGAGTTAGCTAAAATTAGTGCTGAAATAGGTGTGAATGCATTAGATGTTATAAAATTAGCAAACAAACATCCTAGAGTAAATATTCATTCACCTGGACCTGGAGTAGGTGGACACTGTTTAGCAATTGATCCTTACTTTATCTATGCTTTAGCTCCAGATACAGCTAAAATAATTAAATTAGCTAGAGATACTAATAAAAGTATGCCATCTTTTGTATCTGAATATGTTGAAAAAATTTTAGATACTGAAAAAGATGCAAAAATTGCTATTTTAGGAGTTTCTTATAAAGGAAACACAGGAGATACAAGAGAAAGTCCGGCTTTTGAGATTATTAATCTTTTAAAAAACAAATATACTTTGTCCATTCATGATCCTCATGTGGAAAATGATAATTATGAAAGTTTTGAAGATGCTACAAAAGATGCTTCACTTTGTTTAATTTTATCAGATCATGATCAATTTAAAAACTTAGATTATGATTATATTTTTAATAATATGAAAAATCCTATAATATTTGATACAAAAAACATTATTGAAGATGTTCCTAATAATATAACTCTTTATAATTTTGGTAATTTATATAAAATTTAATTGGAATTGTATTTAATGGAGAGTTAATTTATGTCAATGACAATGTCTGAAAAAATTCTAGCTAAAGCATCACAAAAAAATAGAGTAGATGCTGGTGAAATTGTAATTGCTGATATAGATATAGCTATGATGCATGATTTAACTGGACCTTTAGCTATTGAATCTTTTAATAAAATTGGAACTGAAAAAGTTTGGGATAAGAATAAAGTAGTAATTCCATTTGATCATCAAGTACCAGCAGACTCTTTGACTTCTGCTAATAATCATATTTTAATGAGAGATTTTGTAAAAAAACAAAATATTAAAAATTTTTACGATGTAAATGAAGGAGTTTGTCACCAAATTCTTCCGGAATTTGGTCATATTGTGCCTGGAGAAATTGTTGTTGGGGCAGACTCCCATACTTGTACCCATGGTGCTTTTGGGGCTTTTTCAACTGGTATTGGATCTACAGATATGGCAATGGTATTATCAACAGGAAAATTATGGTTTAAAGTCCCTGAAACAATTCAATTCAATATTGAAGGAACACTAAAAGATAATGTATGCTCTAAAGATGTTATTTTAAAAATAATTGGGGATATTGGGGCTGATGGTGCAACATATAAATCTTGTGAATTTTCAGGTTCTACAATTAAAGATATGGATATATCAGATAGAATGGTTTTATCAAATATGGCTGTTGAAATGGGAGGAAAAACTGGATTAATTGAACCTGATGAAAAAACTGTTAATTATGTTAAAAAACATTCCAATAAAAATTTTAAAATATATAAAACAGATAAGGATGCAGCTTCTTTAAAAGTTATAGATTTTGAAGTTAATAATCTTGAACCTCAAGTTGCTTGTCCTAATAATGTAGATAATGTTAAACCTGTGAGTGAAGTTGATGTTGAATTAGATCAGGTATTTTTAGGATCATGTACTAATGGAAGAATTTCAGATTTAAGAGATGCTGCAAAAATTTTAAAAGGGAAAAAAGTTGCAAAAAATACAAGAATGTTAATTTATCCTGCATCTAGAGAAACTTATTCTAAAGCATTGGACGAAGGATTAATAAAAATATTCATAGAAGCAAATGCTCTTGTGATGAATCCATGTTGTGGTCCTTGTTTAGGAGGGCATACTGGATTAATTGGGCCTGATGAAATAAGTCTCAGTACATCAAATAGAAATTTTAAAGGGCGTCAAGGTAGTCCAGAAGGTAAAGTTTATTTATGCTCACCTTCAACTGCAGCAGCATCAGCAATTGAAGGGCGAATAACTAATCCCAATGAATAGGAATAGATATTATGAAAGGAAAAGTTTGGAAATTTGGAAATGATATTGACACTGATATAATTCTTCCTGGAAGATATTTGATATATACAGATGAAGAAACTTTGTCTAAACATTGTATGGAAGGTATATGTCCAAATTTTAAAGATAAAGTTAATAAAGGTGATTTTATTGTTGCTGGAAAAAATTTTGGATGTGGTTCATCTCGAGAGCATGCCCCTATAGCTATTAAAAATTCAGGTATTAATGTTATAATTGCAGAATCTTTTGCAAGAATATTTTATAGAAATTCAATTAATATTGGTTTACCTCTTCTTGAAACCCCCAATATAAGTGAGTATATAGAAGAAGGGGAAGAATTAGAAATAGATTTTAAAGATGGATTAATAATTACAGAATCTGGAAAAACTTTTAAATTTAAGAAATTACCTCCTTTTATGTTAAATATACTTAAAAATAATGGTTTGATTAATTATCTTAAAAATCAAAATCAACTTTAATTTTTTTTATTAATTTAAAATAAAAATTAAAAAATTTTAAAATATTTACTTTTAATATAAAATTAAATAAATAAAAAAACTTTAAAAAATTACATTAGGTGGATATATGTATAATATTACTGTAATTCCTGGAGATGGAATAGGAAAAGAAGTCATGAAAGCAACATTATCTGTTTTAGATGCTTTAAATTTAAATTTAAATTATACTTTTGCTGAAGCAGGTGATGAATGTTTAGAAATAAATGGAGAACCTTTACCTGAAAAAACAATACAATTATGTAAAAAATCTGATGCTTGTTTATTTGGTGCTGCTGGAGAAACTGCAGCAGATGTTATAGTTAAATTACGTCAAGAAATGGAATTATTCGCTAATTTACGTCCAGTTAAATCATATCCTGGGACAAATGCACTTTTTGAGGATATAGATTTTATGATTGTTAGAGAAAATACGGAAGGATTATATAAACAAGATGAAGAAAAATATACAGAAAATGGAGCAGAAGCGAAAAGAATAATCACTAGACAAGCTGAATCAAGAATTTGTGATTATGCATTTAAATATGCGCTAAAACATGGAAAAAGTAAAGTTACGGGTGTTCATAAAGCTAATGTTTTAAAAAAAACAGATGGTTTGTTTAAAAAAATTTTTTATGAAACTGCTGAAAATTATAAAGATAAAGGTATTGATGCAGAAGATTTTTATGTTGATGCAACAGCAATGTATCTTATAACTCAACCAAAAACATTTGAAGTTTTAGTAACAACTAATCTTTTTGGGGACATATTATCTGATGAAGGTGCTGGTCTTGTAGGAGGATTAGGACTTATTCCTTCAGCAAATATTGGTGAAAATGGGGCTCTTTTTGAACCAGTGCATGGATCCGCTCCAGATATTGCTGGAAAAGGAATAGCTAACCCTTTAGCAATGCTGCTTTCTGCTGTTATGATGCTTAACTATTTAGGAGAAACTGAAGAAGCTGAAAATTTAGATAAAAGTATTTTAAAAGTTTTAAAAGAAAGTAAAAATTTAACTCCTGATTTAAATGGAAATTCAACAACTGATGAAATGGCTGAAGCAGTTAAAATAGAATTATTAAAATTAAATAAATCATATATATAGAACATACTAAATTTTTTTAAAATGAGAAAAATTAAGTTGGATAGAGCATTAAATTTTTAAAAAGTTTTTAGATAAAAAAAATTAAATTATAAATTTGATAATTTTTTATTTTTTTAGTTAATATTATAAATAAAATTAATTAAAAATATAAGATATATTTATATGTGAATTTTTTTAAAAGAAATTTTTCTTTTAGTATTATTTTAACAAATTTTGAGGAGATAATTATGGATAGGATGAAAATTATTGCAATATTTATTATATTAATTATGGTATTCAGTGCTGTAGCTGGATTCTTATTAATGTTAGCATAAATGAATTAATTTAAATGATTGGAGGAATAAAATATGGCAAAATATAATATTGGTGCAGTTGTTGCTGAATTTAATTTTGATTTAACTAAAATGATGTTAGACTTAGCTAAAGAAGAAGCTAAAGTTCTTAATGCTGAAATAACAAAAGTAATTATAGTTCCTGGTGTTTTTGATATGCCTTTAGCTATTAAAAAATTATTAGAAAAAGATGATATTAATGCAGTTATTACATTAGGTGCTGTAATCGAAGGGGCAACAAATCACGATCAAATTGTTGCACAACAAGCATCTCGTAAAATAACAGATTTATCTTTAGATTATAACAAACCTGTAGCTTTAGGTATTAGTGGCCCAGGTATGACTAGATTAGATGCACATAAACGTATAAATTATGGTAAAAAAGCTGTAGAAGCTGCAGTTAAGATGTGTATGAGATTAGAAGAAATATAAATTTAATTAATAATATTTTTTTTATTTATTTAACATTATTAGAATGATATTATGGAAATTTTAAAACCTAATGATTTAAAGAAAAAATTCAATGATCCATGGGTAGCACCATATGAAAAAGAAATAACCATGGTAGATGGAAACACTGTTGAACTTGTTGAATTTCATCCATGTGTATCTGGTTCCCACTGGTTAATGCACCAATACAAAAACAGTAGCGAATTAATTACTAATGCTTATAGAGATGGAAATAGACATGTTTTCACTTGTAAAGTTGGGAAAAAGCCTATTAATTTAAAAGCTAGTTTTAATGCTGCAGGTATTGAAGAAGTTAGTGTTAGTGGTAATGAAGTAAAAATTGTTCATACTGGACTTGCTGGTGCAGGTGTTGGAGCTGCTATGTGTAGAGGTATGGGTGATGGAGTTAAAAGAGTTGAATTAATTGAAATAGGTGGTGGATCCAAAATTGGAAAAGCCGCTGTAATAACCCCAAAAATGGAAAAAATTGTTATTGGTATTGATGATACAGATACTAAGGATTCTGGAGCAACATGGACAATGGCACATAATGTTGGGATGGAACTCAAAAAAGAAGGTTTTGAATATTTAGATCATATTATTGTTCAATTATATCCAAATAATCCACATAAAACTCAAAATTGTGTTTCTATTGCATTAACTTTTGCTGTTTTACCCGAACAAAAAGAAAAATTAATTAATAGAATTATAGAAATTCTTAAAAGAGATACTTTATCAGATAAAACAGCTATAGCCGTATTAGAAGGTTTAAAAATACCTAAAAAATTAAGAGAATATGCAATAAATACTAAAAAAGGAATGATGAACATAAAAACAGCCGAAGATGTAGCTAAAAAATTAAACATTCCATTAATTAGTGTTACTGGTGATCAAGGAAAAATAGGAGCTTTAGCTGCTTTAGGCCTCTATAATGACCATGAAGAAGCAGTTAAAGTATATAAAGATTAATTTTTTACTATTTTTTTATATATTATATTATTCACTATAAAAAAAATTTTTATAGTGAAATATTTTAAATTTAAACTTTTTTTAATTTGTATAAAATTCTATAAACGAATTTTTATTTGATGATAAAAATTGTGAAGATGTAGTTTCATTCATAGAATCATCAAAAGATAATTCAATAACATTATTCCCACTATAAAATTTTAAAGTTTCATTATTCTTAATATTTTTACCATTAAACATTCCTATTATATTTCCATTATCTGAGACAGTATATTGTGAGTCATTTTTAAATGATCCAGAAATAGTTTTAATATGTTTTCCATTTAACGTTATATTTACTTCTGTTTCATTAGATTTATGAGCAAATATTTGGAAATTCTCCTTTAAAACTGTTGAATTGTTTAGATTTGATGAATTAATTGTATGAGAAACAATTGAAGAATCAAATATTCTATTTAAACGACTGTTAGATATTACATCTCCTGAACTAACATCTAAATATCTTCGAGCATCCGATGGTATTCTTAAAGTATTTGCTTCACCTGGCCTAGTTTCATTCACTGAATAGGTTGTATCACCAAGCTCAATCGTATCACCAATGTCCATTTGCATAGTAGTTAAAGCATCCTGTGGAACCCTTATAAAATTTGTTTCATTTTCAATAGCACTATCAACTGTATACGGCCCTCTAACAGATATTGTTTGTTGTTGGTCAGGATGTGAAAATATTATAAGATTTCTAGAAGTTGGTTCTACTGAAATCACCCCATCATTAATAGTTGTTGCACTCATAAATGTTGTTAACATTAAAATTAAGATTAATCCACACACTAAAAATGGGAAATGCATTTTAAGAAAAGATTTTAATATTGATCCCCTAGATCCTTTTTTAAGAATATTAAAAGATTTGGACACTAATTTGATTACATAATAAATTGTTAGTATCACACCTATAACTGCAATTATAGAACCTAAAAATAATGGTATGGGTTGAACAAAAAATATTGTGAAAAGACCTAAAATTATAAGTGAAAGACCCATGATAGCCATTCTTATATAATTTCCAAGAGTATCCATCATTGTCACACGGCCGTATTCAACCGCCCTATTAATAATTGTTCTAACAACTTCATTAGCCATTTTATTAAGATCTGATAATGGGGACATGTCATGTTTGATGTTTCCGATGTCTACTTCTTGAATTCGAATTCCATGCACATCTGCATCTAAAACAATACCTACATCCACACCATAATCTTCTTCAAACTTTATTTTATTTAATGCAGTTCTTTTTCCTGCAAATTGTCCACTTAATGGTTGTTCAAATACTATTTCTGGGAAGAAAAATTTTAGCAATGGTTTCGCGGTAAGCTCTGTTACTCTCCCACTTTCTCTTGCAAATTTTGTTTTTGTTATATCTGTTTTTCCTTCTAGTATAGGCTTAATTATATTATCAACTTTTTTTGAGGTGAGATTAGATATGTCAGCATCTATAAATGCAACTATATCTGATTTTGTATTTTTAAAACCTGTTTTAATTGCAGCACCTTTACCTAAGTTTGATTTATGACTTATAACTTTAGATCCTGCAGACATAGCTTCTTTTACAGTATTATCTGTGGATCCATCATCAACTACTAAAATTTCATTAACATAATCTATTTTTTTTATTACCGTTACAATTTTAGCAACTGTTTTTTCTTCATTATAAGCAGGTATTACAACAGAAACAGATGGGTTTTTATTATTTGTAGTTTTAATTGATGCTAATAAAAATACAATTAAAACTATAAACCAGGACATTATTTTCTTACCTCAACTTTATTATTATATATCAAAAAATTTATCTATTTTAATATATTTATTTTAGAAATTTAAAAAGTTTATTATAGATTAGATAATTTTTAAAAAAATATTTCTTAAAAAAAATCTGTTCGATGAATTCCGAAAGTTATATAAAGTATAAATTAAAATATATAATTAAGGTAATTTAATATAAAATAATGAAGATTATGCTTTAAAATTTTAAACATTATTCAAGAAAATAAATTTAAATAAAAATTTTATTAAAAAAATTTTATTTATATAATATAAAACTATAAAAGATTATAAAATTTTCTAATATATAAGTGGGGAATAAAAATTATAACCTTAACAAAAGATAAAGAAGAAAAATTAAAATATTATATCAATGAAAATTTCCCTGAAATTAATTTTGAATATCAAATTGATGATAAAAAAATTTATATTATATCTAATAAATTGATATATCAATTAGAAATTAGTGAAAATCATATTAATGATTTAGAAGTGATTTTAAATGGTGATTTTAAAGGAATAATATCTACTAAAGGCTATTATGCATTAGTTTACTTATTGGATTCTTAATAACTTTTTATTACTTATCATTGATTTTAATATGAAATTAAATTTTATAATAATTTTAACTTATTTTTATGGATTTTTAATCATTAATTTTTTTACTGTATGTTTATACTAAAAAGTTTAAATAATTATCAAAAATATTTTTTTATATATAAAAATATATTGTAAAAAAATTTGGAATTTATAATTAAAATAATAAACTATAAGGATACTTTTTTTAAATAAATATTATTAATCAAACTAATTTTTATTAATTATAAAAATATGAAATGATAAAAATATATAATATAAATTTTAGTATATTACTTTTTATTAGGAGATAATTATTATATGATTGCTGAAACATTATCTGAAGAATTAAATATTAAAAATTGGCAAAGTAATGCGGTTATAAACCTCATTGATGATGGGAATAGTATTCCTTTTATAGCTAGATATCGTAAAGAAGTAACAGGCTCATTAGACGATGAAACTTTGAGAAATTTTAATGAAAGATTAGAATATTTACGTAACTTAGAATCTAAAAAAGAAAAAATAATTAAAGTTATTGATGAACAAGGAAAGTTAACAGAAGAATTGGCTAAAACAATCACCAATGCTAAAACTTTAGTCGAATTAGATGATATTTATCGTCCATATAAACCTAAAAGAAGAACTAGAGCAACAATAGCTAAAGAAAAAGGACTTGAACCGTTAGCTGATACAATTTTAAAACAGGAAATAGATGTTCCAGTTGATAAAATAGCTATGAATTATTTATCTGAAGAATTAAATGTTAAAACAACAGAGGATGCTATAAATGGGGCTAAAGATATTATTGCTGAAAAAATTTCAGACAATGCCCAATTTAGATCTTTAATTCGTCAAGTTAGTTTTGAGGATGGGGAATTAGAAATTAATGCTAAAGATAAAGATGTTGAATCTGAATATGAAATGTATTATAATTATAATGAACCTTTAGATAAAATTGCAAATCATAGAATTTTAGCTATCAACCGAGGAGAAAATGAAAAAGTTCTTAAAATAAAAATAAAAACACCAGAAGAAGATATTTTTAGTTATTTAAAAAGACATGTCTTATTAAATAAAAGTGAAAAAATCACTCAACCAGAATATAATAAATATACTGAGAAAATTTTAGAGGAAAGTATTTTAGATTCTTATAAAAGATTAATTGCTTCAGCAATTGAAAGAGAAATAAGGAATGAATTAATAGAAAGAGCAGAAGAAAGTTCTATTAAAGTTTTTTCAGAAAATTTAGAACAATTATTAATGCAAAATCCAATTATTGGAAAAACTGTTTTAGGTTGGGATCCAGGATTTAGAACAGGATGTAAATTAGCAGTAGTTGATAAAACAGGTAAAGCATTAGATACCTGTGTTGTTTTTCCAACTGAACCTAAAAATAAAATAGTAGAAACAAAAAGTATTGTAAAAGATTTAATTAAAAAGTATGATATTGATTTAATTGCATTAGGAAATGGTACCGCCTCTAGAGAATCTGAAATTGTAATTACTCAATTAATTCAAGAGATAAACAAAGATGTGCAGTATGTTATTGTTAGTGAAGCAGGAGCTTCTGTTTATTCTGCCAGTAAATTAGCTACTGAAGAGTTTCCAGAATATGATGTTGGAGAAAGAAGTGCAATCTCTATTGCTAGACGTTTACAAGACCCATTGTCTGAATTAGTTAAAATTGATCCAAAATCAATTGGTGTTGGGCAATATCAACATGATATGAATCAAAAAAAATTAAGTGACTCTTTAAATTTTGTAGTTGATAAATCTGTGAATAATGTTGGTGTTGATTTAAATACAGCTTCTGTTTCTCTTTTAAAACATGTGTCAGGTATTAGTAAATCTGTTGCAAAGAATATTGTGAAGTATAGGGAAGAGAATGGAATTTTTAGTAATAGAAAGGAACTTTTAAATGTTCCAGGTCTTGGTCCCAAAGCTTATGAACAATGCGCAGGATTTTTAAAAGTTATTAATAGTGAAAATCCATTAGATAGCACAAGTGTTCATCCTGAATCTTATAAAGCAACTAAAAATTTATTAAAATATTTAGGATACTCTTTAAATGATATTGGTTCAAAAAATCTTGATTTAAATGATTTAAACTATGAAGAACTTTCTGAAAAATTAAATATTGGAAATATTACATTAATAGATATTGTTAAAGAACTTAAAAAACCAGGAAGAGATCCTAGAGAAGAAATGCCCAAACCTATTCTTAGAAGTGATGTTTTAGAATTAGAAAACTTAGAAGAAGGTATGATATTGCAAGGAACTGTTAGAAATATTGTTGACTTTGGAGCTTTTGTAGATATAGGTGTTCATCAAGACGGATTAGTTCATATTTCTGAATTAGTTGAAAATAAATTTGTAAATCATCCATTAGATATTGTAAGTGTTGGGGATATTGTAGATGTTAGAGTATTGAATGTTGATTTAGATAGAAAACGAATTCAATTATCTATGATTATTTAAACAAATTATTATTTTAAATTTGTAAAATTCAACATTAATAAATAATAAATTAAATAAATAATAAATTAATATTTTAAAGGTGGAATAGATGACTCCAAAAGTAATGATAATTTTAGGTAGTGCATCAGATATTAAAATAGCTGAAAAAAGCACAAGCGTTTTAGAAAAATTAAAAATACCTTATAGTGTAAAAGTAGCATCAGCTCATAGAACACATGATAAAGTTAAAGAATTAGTAGTGGATGCAACCAATAAAGGTGTTGAAGTATTTATTGGAATTGCAGGATTAGCAGCTCATTTACCTGGAGCTATTGCTGCATATACTTATAAACCTGTTATTGGTGTACCTGTTAATGCTAAATTAGGTGGTTTAGATGCGTTATATGCTTGCAGCCAAATGCCTTTTCCAGCTCCTGTAGCTACTGTTGGGATTGATAGAGGAGATAATGGTGCTATACTTGCAGGGCAAATTATTGCTACACATGATAATGAAGTTAAAGAAAATATATCTAAATTAAGATTAGCATATCAGGAAAAAGTTCGAATAGGAGAAAAGGAAGTTTTAAGTAAACTTAATGGAGATTATATAGATAAAGAATTTTTAGCTAATCAAGAAAATAAACATGCTACAAGTAATGTTGAAAAATTAAATGATGCTCCCCTTATTTCTATAATTGCTGGAAGTTATACTGACTTAAAAACTGCAAAAAAAGTTACTAGTGTATTGGATAGAATGGGTATTAGTTATGATTTAGCTATTATTTCTCCAATTAGATATGCTGATAAGTTTGAAGATTATATGAAAAAAATGGAAAATGTTAAATTATTTATTGCTGTTAGTGGACTTTCTGCTCTTGTCACAGGATCAATAGTTGCTTTAAGTGAAAAACCAGTGATTGGTGTTCCTTGTTCTAATAACGATGATGTTCATGATGCTTTATTTACTATGGTCCAAATGCCGCCTGGTGTTCCTGTTGGTACTGTAGGTACAGATAATGGTAGAAATGCAGCAATTTTAGCTGGAGAAATTTTAGGAATATCTAATGAGAAAATTAAAGAAAATTTAAAATGGATTAAATATAAAAATGCAGAATTATAGGAATTGATTCAATGAACTCAGAAAAAGATGTGGTTATAAAAATTGATAAAGAAATTAGTGCTAAATATGAAGCTGGAAAAATTTTAAGAGAACATCCTAAAGATACCGTATTATTATCAAATATTAAAGGTTATGAAATTCCAATCGTTTCTGGAATATGTAATACCAGAGAAAAAATTGCCCAATCTATTAATTGTAAAGTTGAAAATATTACTGAAAAAATTATTGAAGCTAGTGAAAATCCAATAAAAATATCAAATTTTAAAAATTTAGATGAATATGCATCTATTAAAGCAGATTTAAGTAAATTACCAATATTAACTCACTATAAAAATGATGGTGGTGCTTATATTACTGCAGGTGTTGTTATTGCAAAAGATCCTGAAACAGGAGTTCAAAATGCTTCAATTCATAGAATGTTAGTCCTTAGTAATAATAAATTAGCTATACGAATTGTTCCAAGAAATTTATTTACTTACTTTAAAAAAGCAGAAAAATTAGGGAAAGATTTAAATATTGCAATAGCTATAGGAATGGACCCTGCAGTTCTTCTTGCTTCAACAACTGGACCCTCAATTGAGCAAGATGAAATGGAAATTGCTAATGCATTTAAAGATGGGGATTTAAGTTTAGTTAAATGTGAAGAATCTGATTTAAATGTTCCAGATGCAGATATTATTTTAGAAGGTAAAATTTCAATAAAAGATAAAGTTAAAGAAGGTCCTTTTGTTGATTTAACTGATACTTATGATGTTATTAGAGATCAACCAGTCATTTCCCTTTCAAAAATGCATATAAAGAAAGATAATCCTATGTATCATGCTATTTTACCTGCAGGTTTTGAACATAAATTATTACAAGGCCTCCCACAAGAACCTAGAATATTTAAAGCAATAAAAAATATGTTACCTACAGTGAAAAATGTTGTTTTAACTGAAGGCGGTTGTTGTTGGCTACATGCAGTTGTATCTATTAAGAAACAAACACAAGGTGATGCAAAAAATGTAATTATGGCTGCATTATCTGCACATCCTTCCCTTAAACATGTGGTTATTGTTGATGAAGATATAAATATATTTGATCCTCAAGATGTTGAGTATGCTATTGCAACTAGAGTCAAAGGTGATGATGACATAATTATTATCCCTAAAGCTAGAGGTTCATCTTTAGATCCTGTAGCATTACCTGATGGAACAACTACTAAAATTGGTGTTGATGCCACAAAAATTCTTGGAAAAGAAGAAAAATTTGAAAGAGTTAGTTTAAGTGAATAAAATATTATCTCTTAAACTTTTTTAATTATAACATCATCAAAAAATTATAAAATCAATATTTACTGTAAAACAAAATTTAAATCATAATTACAATTTAAACATTTTTTATCTTTTATTTTATTCAAATTTTCTATGAAATAACCATTACGTTTTATTAAAAGTTCACCACAATTTGGACAATATGTATTTTGATTTTGGGGTATATTACCAATATACACATATTCTAACCCCTTTTTTTTAGCTATTTCTTTTGCTTTAATTAAACTTTTAATAGGTGTTGGTTTAATATTTTTCATTTTATAATAAGGGAAAAATCTTGAAAAGTGAATTGGTACTTCTTTACCTAATTCATTAATTATAAAATCTGTTAAATCATTTAACATTTCATCTGAATCATTGTAATTAGGGATAATTAAATTTGTTATTTCTATATGGTTACCATTTTTATAAATTTTTTTTATATTATCTAATATTGGATCTAATTTTGCATTACATACGTTTTTATAGAATTCATTGCTCATTGACTTTAAATCTACATTAAAAGCATCAATATATGGCAATATATAATTCAATGCTTCATCACTCATAAAACCATTTGTGATAAAGATATTTTTTAAATTAAAATTTTTAGAAAATTGAGCAGTATCTTGAGCATATTGTAACTGTAAAGTAGGTTCATTATAAGTCCAAGCAATTGATGGGCAATGATAATCAACTGCAATTTCAGCAAGGTCTTTTGGTGAAATATCATTTCCCATGAAATTTTCACCATTATTTTGTGAAAGAGTATAGTTCTGACAGTTCATACATGACATATTACATGAAAAGTTTCCAACAGAAAAAGAATTTGAACCAGGTAAAAAATGATACAATGGTTTTTTTTCTATTGGATCTATATTATATGAAGATATTTCCCCATAATTTAAAGTATATAAATTACCTTTAATATTTTTTTGAGTTTTACAAAAACCATAACAATTTTCTTTAATTTTACACATTCTAAAACATAAACAACATTGAACATTATTATCTAATAATTTTTTATAAAATAAAGACTCTTTTTTCATAACCTATATCTCCTTATTTTAAATGTTCGTAACCCTTTCTAGATAATGTTTCAACATCCCCATTTGAATAAACAATTTCTATTTTATTTAAATCATTTATTTCACCAATAACATAGAAATCCATCAATTTAGATAAATCATCAACTAAACTTTTATCAAATGTAAATAATAATTCAAAATCTTCACCGACATTGAAAAATAATTTTAAAGGATTTTGATTAATTTTATTAGCTAATTTAATAAAATTTTCATCAATAGGTAATTTAGATTCATAAATTTTTATACCATGATTAGATGTGTGTTTTAAATGATCTGCATCAAATAATTCATATAACTCTTCAGATAATCCATCAGTAATATCTGTAGCAGAACTTGCAAAATCTTTTAATATTTGACCTTCTTGTATTTTAGATCTAGGATTTAATGCTTTAGAAATAGCTAAATTTATCAAATCATCCTCAGTTTTGTTAAATTCGTTTAAAAGTTCAAATCCTAAAGCAGCTAATCCTAATTTACCTGAAATTGCAACTAAATCTCCATTTTTAAATCCGGATTTTAACAATTGTTTATTTTTATTAACTTTTCCTAAAGCAGTGCCTGAAAGTATAATTTCATCTGATTCATTAGTATCACCACCAATTAAAGGAAGATTATAATAGTTACATGCGGAAATTACACCATCAACTATTTCATCAAAATCAGACAATTTTAACATTTTTGGAATGGCCATGCTTAATAAAAATCCTATAGGTTCTCCACCCATTGCAGCAATATCACTAACATTAACGGTTACTACTTTAAATCCCATTTGAAAATGTGACATTTGTTTTGGGAAATGGCGAGATTGAATTTGCATGTCTGATGTTGCTATCAAATGATTAGTATTAATATTTAATACTGCCGCATCATCCCCTAAATAATTTTTAAAAGTTAAATTAGAATTCATATTATTTTTATTTATAATACGATTAATTAATTCTTTTTCACCAAGGGCTGACACATTTAAAGACTTATATTCCATATTATTATATTTATATTTAAATTAAATAAATTTTATTAAAAAAGAGCAATGAAAAAATTTAAAAAAGTTATATTATATGTAAATTAATATTTTAATAATATAAATTCTTATATTAATTTGTTATAAGAATAAGGAGTTTTATGGATTAAAATAAGTTAAATATTAAAAAATAGTATGAATTAAATAAAAAAAATATTTCTAAAAAAAGTAAAAAGAATTGAATAGACTTAATTATGTAATGCTTCATCTACTCTTTTTTGAATAATTTTTACAATTAAAGGATCCGCTCCTAAAGGATCAGTGAAAATAATTTCCCCATTAAAATCAACTTTTTCAATATCATGTTTATGATGATTATGTGTGTGATTATGAGGATGTTCATCTATTTCATTGTTATTATTATCCAATTCTAAATTTTCATCTACTAAACCTAATATTTTAGGAATATCCCTTTTAGTATGTAATCCATGTGCAATAAAAACTGGAACTACAATTATTCGTTGAATATTAGTATTATTAGTTAAATTAGCTACTGCTTGAGGAATATCTGGCTTTCGCATTTCCATAAAACCAATTTCAACTTTATTATTAGTAGTTTTCCGATACATATCTGCTAATTCATTAATTACTTCTTCCCCATGATTTAATCTACTCCCATGAGATAATAATAAAATTCCAGTTTCAATATCAGAGTTCATTTTCAACCTTCTTTTTTAATATATCTATAAGTACATCATCAGAACCTATTGGTTCAGGATATAAAACTTCACCATCAAAATTTATTTTATTTAAATCATGATGATGATTATGTGAATGATTATGTTCATGATCATGATGATTTTCTAGTAAACCTAAAATTGTTGGTATATCATGAGTAGTGTGCATTCCAGGAGCAATAAATATAGGAACAACCACTAATCTATCAATAGTATTATTTAATAATAATTTATTAATTGATGTTGGAATATCAGGTTCTACAAGTTCCATGAAACCAAAAGTATTTGGATACTCTGTTGATTCATTGAATTGTTTATGAACTTCTGTAATAAATTCTTTATTATATTTTAATCTACTTCCGTGACTAACTAATAATATTCCTGTTTTTGAATTTTTATCTAATTTTGAATTAGATAATGCATCATTTATTCTATTATTAATAATAATTTGAAGAGATTCATCAGGACCTATTGGTTGTAATAAAGTAATTTCACCATCAAAGTTTATACTTTCTAAATCATGTAAATAATGACCTTCTGGATAATTACCATCAGGACATCTTGGATCTTTTTCTAATGGATTTAAACCTAAAATAGTAGGAATATCAATTTTAGTATGTATTCCTGGAGCTAAAAAAACGGGTACTGCAATAATATTTGTCAAATTTGGGTTTCTTTCTATTAAATTATTAATAGCTTGAGGAAGTGAAGGTTTAGCTACCTTCATGTACCCTACTTCAGCATCAAATCCTGAAACTTGTTTATATTTATTACATATTTCTGTAAAAACTTGTTCAGAATAAGGTAAAGTACTTCCATGACTTATTAATAAAATAGCAGTGTTATTTTTTGCTTTTTTATTTACTTTTTTTAATGTTTTAGAATCTAAATTATTTTGAAGGTTTGAACTTGAATCCATAAGAAATTACTCCGTCATGTCCATCTTCACGTATTTTTCTAAATACCATTTCAACGGAATCGCCAATTTTTAATTTATCAACGTCACAATCTACTAATTGGGCTGTTAATTTTGCTCCTTCTTCTAATTCTATTATAGCTACAGCATAAGGAGATAATTTTTTAAAATCATCTGTAGGTGTTCTAACTACAGAGAAACTATATATTTTTCCTTTTCCTGAAAATTTAAAACTTTCTATTTTTCCTTTTCTTCTGCAATCGGGACAGATTACTCTTGATGGAAAGAATACTCTACCACAATTCATACATTTAGATCCAACAAGATTATATCTTTGTTGAATATGACGCCATGTTCTAACAGTATCAGACATTTAATTCCTCCAATATTATAATTTTAAATTTTTAATTAATTATATTAATTTTATTATCTATTTTCTATTAAATTAATATAACTATTTTTATTAAAAAATTTAAAAAAAGTAAGTAATACTTTTTATATTTTTATTGTTACATTATAGATTTAATTTAATATTATATAAATTATATTGTAAATAAACCTAAAATTAGCATTGATGCAACAATTAACATTAAAGTAGAAATTGAATCAGTGATACTAGTAGATAATGGAATAACAATATTATCAGGATCTAAACCTTTTCTATAAGATATTGTGGATATATTGAATACTACAGCTATCATTATAAAAATCATCGCCATACCAGCTAAAAAACTAATTGTAGCAATATTTAAAAAACCAACCCCATTAATTCCAAGAATTAATGAAGAAGAATCAGCTAAAATTCCAATAACAGGATATATAATAATAGCTAAAATAAGAATAATACCAAAATTTTTTAAAGCATTAGCCCCAGGCTTACGTGAAGGTTCTATTAAACCTAAATGTAATCCTGAAGACAATCTTGCTCCTAAAATACTGACTAAATTACCACTTTCACCGGAAAATAAAGGAACTAAAGTTAATAAACTTGGATTAGATAATAAAGTTTCTGCTGAACTATTTAAAATACCACCAGAAATACTACCTAAAATAGAACAAATAAATAAAACTGGTGTTGATTGTTTAACAATTGTTCCTACTTTATCATTTGATTTAAATCCATAACAAATTCCAATAATAGCAATTATTACAGCCAATATAGCAATTATATTTCTTAAAACAGTTATATTATGAAAACTAGATAATAAAAGAACTGATAGTATTATAGATGGTAAAGTAAAAAGATCACCAAAAGCAGCAATTAATGGAGTAGTAATATTATCTGGATCCCAACCATGTTGAAAACTTTTTAATGAAATTAACATTGAAAGAGGAAGCATAATAACACTAGATATAAGACCTGCAAAGAATGATATTAATATAAAATCAAAAATTGACATACTAGGTAAATTAAAAATTACACATAATATCTTTGTAATAAATGCTAAACATATAGATAATGTCATTGTTAATATCATAGAAGATATTATATTTTGACTTAAAATTTTAGATTTTTCAATTTTAGGAGGTAACATACCAATGTTTAAATCAGTGCCTAATCTTGAACCAAATGATCCAAAAATATTACCTCTCATACCAATAGCTCCTGGAACTAAAGTTAATAAACCTGGCCAAGCCGCTAAGTAAGAAGTCATGTTTCCTAAAATTAAACCAGCGCATAAATCTCCAATAGCACATATTATTAATGCTAATAAACTTTGTTTAATTATAGAGTAAGAAAATTTAAAAAAATTATTATCTTTAATTACATTTTGATTTATAAAATGCGGAGTAGATTTTGTTAAATTGGTGATAGATTGACGTATCTTCATCAATAGACTTATTTTCTTCACCAATATCACCTACATACATTTTATCACTTTTTAATTTAAAAAATTAGTTTTATATTTCATCTAATGTTATTTCATTCTTAGCTAGTTTATTTAAAATATCATAACCTGCTTCTGTACCTTTAACTATAAGGACATCTCCTTCTAATATAATTGTATCCTTATTTGGACCATATATCCAAGTTAAATCTCTCCTAATAGATATAACTCGCATACCGGTGCGATTTGATAACAATATATTACCTAATGATTTATTTATTAAATCTGAACCAGATTCTATTTTCATCCTATAAATATTTGTTTCAGAATCTTCCATAACCATTTTAAATACTGGATGAGGTTCAAATCCTTTAATAGATAAATCAGCTAAATCTTTAGCCGCATTACCTATTGTTTCAGCAGCTTCAGCTACTTCTAATAAAACGGTTAATTTTTCCGCATCTTCAACAGAACGAGAAGCTAATAATGATTGTTTTTTAATTTCATAATTTAAACTATTAACCCTATCTTCAAGATTTAATACTTCTTCAGCAGCTTCTTTATTTTGAAAAAGAACAGAAGAATAAGCTAAATCAACCATAAGTTCCGACAGATTTTTCATTTCTATTAATATATCTTTAACACTAGACATTAAATATCCCCAACATATAATTATATTATAATTTCTTTGTTTTTAAAACACAATGACGACGAAGTTTTAATAATTCTTTCTTTTTACGATTTAAATCATCAACATCATTTACAATATCATTAAATTTTTTCTTAACACAATCAATTGCATCCTTCTCATGAATCCATGTACAGTCTTCACAACTCCAAATATTCTTACCTTTAATCCACTTACCACCAGTAGATCCATCACCACATGGATAAAAAGGACAATAACAAAAATCACAATTTTGACCATAATAATGACAAGGATAATATTCACATTCTAAATTTGGACCAACAGGTGTATTAGATTTAAAAAAATTATCATAAAAATTCCTAGATGAGGGATGAATATCATTTTTAATAGCATAACCTCTTGGAGTTACCATATACCCATCAGATAAATATGTTAATTTATTTCCAACAATTAAACAAGAAAACATGTTAATATCTTCTTCGTCTAGATTAATTAATTTAACAATTTTGGTCTTAGAGGGATAAGATGTACTATCAACAATCCCTACTAAAGTATTAGATCCACGAATATCTAGTAAAATTTTTTTAAATAATCTAAATGGTTCTTTACGAGATTTACTAATTGGATTATAAACTGCTATAATAAAATTTCCTTTTGCAGCATGCTCAATTTTATTTTGTATTTCAGATAATGGTGTTAAAAGATTACTTAAACTTATAGTAGCAAAATCATGTAAAGGAGCACCTAAAAGATCTGCAGAATAATTTAAAGCAGATACCCCTGGATAAACCCTAACATCTATATCCTCATATTTCCCAATTAATTGAAATATAAGATTAGCCATCCCATAAACTCCAGGATCACCTGAGCTTATTATAGCTACATTATTTCCTTCTAAGGTTTTTGAAATAGCTAGTTCTCCCCTAGCGACTTCATCCCCCATTCCTTTCTTTATAATTTCTTTTCCATCAATAAGGTCATTTATAGAATCTATATATTTTTTATAACCAATAATAACATTAGATTCTTTTAAAGCTTTAATAGCATTTAAAGTTATATCTCCTTTACTTGAACCAATACCTATAATATTTAACATGTTAATAAACCTCTATCATGAAAATTAAGAAGTTGTATTAGTCTCATTTTCATATAATTTTAAAATACTAGTAACTTTAATTGAATTTGTATCTACGACAACTCCTTTACTTGTTGCATTTGCTTGTGCAGTAGCAATTAATTTATAAGTCGGAGCTGTGCTTATTACTGTTTGGTTTGTAGAATTAGATGCAGCATAACCTACAGTGGTTATAGTAATATTTATTAAACCTGTATCATCAGTACTTTGTTGTGTGGTAGCTGTCATATTAGGAACACTAGCACCATCCACATTAGCAAGATTTGCTATCACCATAGCCGTGTCAACCTTATTAGTGATGTTTACTGAACTTGGATCTTTTATAACAATATTTGTAATACTATGAGGATTTATAAATCCTGTTATGGTATTAACTTGTAAATCTATTAAACCCTTAACATTTGGAGCTTCAGAAGTTACAATAGTATATGAACTAAATAATCCAATTTCAAAAAAACCTAAGAAAAGAATTATTATTAGTAAAATTCTAAGTGGTCTTGACATTTTATCACTACATTCTCTTTTAATTTAAAAATTAATATTTAAAATATTTTATAATAAAAATATAATAATAAATTATTTAGTATTATATCTAATATAATTTACTATTAATTTTATACATAATTGAAATTTTTATTAATGAAAAAAAATAAAGAAATAATAAGATATTTTTCTATTAAAACATTAAAATAAAAAATAAAAAATTTATATTAATATAAAAAAGGATTAATTAGATTTATATGAATGATATAATACTAAAATTTGCAAAAAAGGGAATTAATTTATCACCAGATGCTTATAAAAAAATTATTAGTACTGAAGATCCTAATGATTTTTCTACATCATTAATTTTAAAATTAAAGACTAAAAATTATTCTAAAAATGATTTCATATCATTAAAAGGAGATATAGTTAATCATTATATAAAAGAACTAGGGATAAAAACAAAAAATGAAAATAAAAAAGAAATTAACAATTTAAATTCTTTAGATAATTTTAACAAAGAACAACCAAAAAACAACACCATAACAAAAGAACAACCAAAAAACAACACCATAACAAAAGAACAACCAAAAAATAAAGAAAATTTAATAAATGATGAAATAAGCAATAAAAATTTAATTAAAATTAATGATAAAGAAGTTAGCCCAGAATTTAAACGTAATTTAACAAAACCTAATGTTAATTATGATAATTTTGAAATCTTAAAAGATCTTACAAACCAATCTTATACTAGTGGAGAATTAAATAATTTAGTTACTTATTTTAACAATAGATACCAAAAATTGAGTAAAATTATTGAAAAACACCCTGAAATGAAAACACACCAAAAGATTAGTGAAATTGGAGAAGGACAGACAGATTTAAATTTAATTTTAATGGTAAATAACGTAAGAACAACTAAAAATGGCCATAATTTAGTAGATTTTGAGGATGATACTGGAAATTTAAATGTTTTATTTAGCAATAAAAATGAATCAGTTTTTAAACAATCTGAAAAACTTGTTCGAGATGAAGTAGTTGGTATTACAGCAGACAAACGTGGAGATTTAGCAATTGGTAATAATATTATCTTTCCAGGAGTCCCAAGAATGCCAAACACAAATTCAAAATGTGGAATTGTTTTCACTTCAGATATACACATAGGCAGTATTACATTTCTTGAAGATGCATTTGTAAAATTTATTAAATGGATTAATGGAGATTTTGGTAATGAAGAACAAAGAGAAATTGCCAATAATGTTAAATATATGACTGTTGATGGAGATATAGTTGATGGAATTGGTGTTTATCCAAATCAAGAAAAAGAATTAGCTATTAAAGATATTACAGAACAATATGATGAAGCTGCAAGATTATTAGGTGATATTAGAAGTGATATTAAAATAATTATAGGTCCTGGTAACCACGATGCTTCAAGATTAGCAGAACCTCAACCTGCTGTCCCTGAAAAATATGCTAAATCACTTTATAAATTAAATAATATAGAATTTATAAGTAACCCTGGTTATGTAAACCTAGATGGTACAAAAGTCTTAATGTATCATGGTAGAGGTATTGATGATTTTGCAATCGGTGTAAAAGACTATTCTCATGAAAGAAATGATTTGATTATGGAAGAATTCTTAAATATAAGACACTTAGCTCCTATTTATGGTGAAAGAACACCATTAGCTTCCGAATTAGAGGATCATTTAGTAATTGATGAAGTGCCTAATGTGTTACATACAGGACATGTTCATATAAATACTTATAAGAATTATAAAGGAATTCATTTAATTAATTCAGGTACTTTTCAGACACAAACTGAATTCCAAAAAATTTATAATATTGTACCTACACCTGCACAAGTACCTATTTTAGATAATGGAGAATATAAACAACTTAAATTTATTGATTAAATTAAAATCGGAAGGAAAAATACAATGCAAAAAGAAATTAATTCTATAATAAACATTTCAAATAAACTTTTTAATAGACATTTAGTTACTGGAAAAGCTGGTAATGTGAGTGTAAAATTTAAAAATAATGGAAAAATTATCATTGGTATAACACCTACATTAAAATCTCTTAATAATCTTAAATTCAATGATATTGTACTGGTTGATTTAGAAGGTAACATAATATCTAAAGGAAAACCATCTTCTGAGGTCTTTATGCATTTAAATATTTATAAATCTAATAAAAATGTTAATGCTATAGTTCATACTCATTCTCCTTTTGCAACTGGTTTTTCATTTTCTGATAAAAAAATTAAAAGATTAGAAGGTTTTGGAAAAATTGAAAAACCTTATTTAGCCGAAGTAAATTATGAAATTCCGGGGACTATGGATTTAGCTAATAAAGTAGGAGAAGCAATTAAAAATGAAGATGTTTTAATTCTTAAAAATCATGGTGTAATTAGTGTTGGAGAAAATTTAGAAGAAGCTTTTTCATTAGCAGATTTTGTAGAAGAAATAGCTAAAACTCAATTTATTACACATACATTAAATTTAATAAAGTAAAAAAGTAATTATATTTTTAGTAAACATTATATAGTTTATAAAATAATAATATAATATTATAACTATTTTTATAAATTTTTTATGGGAGGAAAATTATATGAGTGATAATCAGGAAACTTTTGATGAAGTTTCAGAAATATTAAAACACATTATGGATAATCCAACAGTTCCACGTAACATTAGAAGAGCTGCAGATGAATCAAATAATAAATTAGCTGATGAAAGTGAAGATCCTACTGTTAAAGCTAGTACTGTTATTATGATTTTAGATGAAATAAGTAACGATCCTAATATACCTGTTCATGCTAGAACATTAATTTGGGAAATATTAAGTAAGTTAGAAACTGTTAAATCATAAAATAAATTATTAATTTTTTTTAAAAATATTTTTTATTATTTTTCATTACTGATAGCTACGGCTATAGTAACACCATTAAATGCTGTTTTTTTATAAATAAGTTTAGAATTTAATCCAGCTTTCATTAAAGCACAGGGTTCGCATACACCATAAGCTCCGATTGTTTTTTCTACAAATTTAGATTTAGTGCAATCTTCAGACTTAAAATTTTTTATATCTTCAGTTTTTATTATAAATAAAGGTAATTTTAATTTTTCTGATGCTAAAATTATCCCTTCTTCATTTTGTTTAACATCAACAGTAGCTAAAGAATCTATTCTATTAATATCAATATTCAATTGAGTGCAGACAGTTTTTATAGCTATTAAAACGTTTTTCATGCTTATATTTTTTTTAGAGCCAATTCCAAAAACCATTTTTTCAGGAATTATTTTTAATATCTTACTTTTATATTTAGCTATTATAGTAGAGTTATTAGAATTATTTTTAATGAGATTTATTTCTTTTTTTGTATGTAAAAATTCTTTTAGGTATTTTTCTTGTTTAATATTAACTAATAAGTCTATTGATTGGTTATTTAATATTGATTTATTAAAAGTTACTATGTCATGTACATTTTCAATTTTCCAAAAATATTTATTAGCTAATGAGTCTATAGATAATTTATTGTTAATATCTGTAGCAGTTGTAATAATTGGTTCTGCATTAATTATTTCTGAAATTATATTTGTTAATTCATTAGCCCCACCTAGATGTCCACTTAATAAGCTTATTACATATTGTCCTTTTTCATCTATGGATAATATTGCAGGATCTTTATCTTTAGATGTTATTTGATTTGCTATAGATCTTATTAAAATTCCAGTTGCCATTATTCCAATTATAGCATCATATTTAAAAAAAATATTATTTATAGTATTTTTTACATTTTTAAAATATATATCAATTTTTATAAATCTAGGATTTTTTATTAAATAATCTTTAATAATATTAGATAATTCTTTCCCATTTTCAGTTATTGATATTATTGCAATTTTCATGTTTTTTAACTTTCCTTATTTTTTTTAAAAAATAAAATTTAATATTAAAAATATTATACTTAAAATTATAGTTGATAAACAGATACTCATTTTTGTTAATTTAACTGAATCATCAATTTTATCAATGCTTAATTTATGATTATTATCTCCAAGAATATAAGTTTCTTTTTTTTCTAATTGAATATCTAAAGCTCCAGCAACCGCTGCCATTGTATAACCTGAATTAGGACTTGGAGTTTTTTTTGAATCTCTTTTAAAAATTTTAAAACTATTTTTACCATTTAATTTTAGAATATATGCAGATAAAACAACCATTATTCCCGCAAAACGTGACGGAATATAATTTAAGATATCATCTAAGTGTGCTGGAAACCACCCTATATTAGCTAAAATTGTTGTTTTATATCCAACCATTGCGTCTAATGTATTAATGACTCTATGAATATTTGCACCTAAAATAGCTAAAAAAATTATATAATAATAATTTAATCCAAAAAATATTCCAATCAAACTAAATAGGAAATAGTAGAATATAGATGAAACATATGAATCTGTAATATTTTCAGTCATTGATTCAATTGAAGCAGATATTATATATTGTTCATTTAGATTAGATGTATCCCTACTTACAAACATTGAAATTGACTTTCTAGCTGTTTTGATATTATCTTTTAAATCTTTCTTAATTTTTAATGATGAATTTATTAACATTTTTATTGAGAAAAATTGGGATAAAAATATTGATGTTAAAATTCCAAATATTACATAATTTATTATAATCCAAAAATTCAATGCAAATAAATTATTTATAAATTTATTACAAAATATTGTTAAGAAAGTAGCTAAAAAAGTTGATAAAAATATATTAATACTATATATTATTATCAAAATTAATGATATTGATATTAATGAAAAAAATGTTAATAAAACTCCAGAAGATCTATTTTTTATATTAATAAAATTATTTTTAAAATATTCTATTATTTTCCCAATTAAAACAACAAAATGATATTTAGATGGTACTTCTTCAATGATTAAGTCAATTAATATGCTTAAAATTAATAAAAAAATTAAGTATATATTATAATTGTTAAATATGAAGTTTATAATTTCATTAAACATTATTTTTATATTATTTATAAATTATATATTAATTTATTTATTAATATAATAGGAAGTTAAATTATGATAGATAAAAATATAGTTCAAAAATGGTTAGTTGATGAAGGAATGTTTAAAAATGAAATTTCTGATGATAAATCTAATTTTCATTTTATAATTAATTATCCTGAAAATCATATTATGGATTTGATTCAGCCATTAGGTAAAGAAGATATGTTACTAATTGGTTGTGCAACTGAAATTGATCCTAGTCAAATTGAAGCAATGAGTAATGCTTCAAGTGAAAGAAAAAGAAATTTTATTTGGGATATTAAATTAACTTTAAATCAATTTTTATTGGATTTTGAATTAGAACATCCTAATGATGTTTTACAACGATTTGTTATTACAGATGAAATATATGAAGATAATTTAAATAAAAATAATTTAATTTTATGTATTAAAAAAGTTTTTAAAGGTAAATTACAATGTATTTGGAAATTAAATAAAGTATTTGGTGAATATAGCTCTAAATCTAATATAAATAATAATAAAAATAATAATTATAATAATAATAATAATAATAATAATTATATATAATTTATTAATTTTTTTGTTTTTAAGAGAGAGACATACTCTTCAAGTGAAAGAGAAAATTGTGTTTATTAAAGATGAAGAGATACATTTCATCTGAAAAATTCATGAAATTTACCTCTCTGTTTTGTTAGTAATATTTCACAAAATTACTAATTTTATTACTTCTTTTGTAAAATTATGAATTATTAAACGTTATTTAAAATTTATTTTACACTTGAAATATATGTCTTTATATTTCGCTTTTTCAAATTTTTATTTTTCACTTGAAATACACCTCTCTCACTTTAATATTAATTTTTTAAAAAAATTAATTTAATATAAATCCTTATTTTTGATTTTAAATCCCTTATTGAAAATTTTTTATTTTTTAGCTATTTGCCTGTTATATCTATTTATACATAATATTACACTTGAAATTTAACTATATAAAAATTATTTTCATTTATTTTTTTTAACATTCATTTAAATAAAAATTATTTTAATTTAATATAACCTTATTTAAAGATTAATTTTAGCTAAAACATTAATTTAATTTGCTTATTATTAATATTCATTTTTAAATATTATAATTTTATTAAATTTTGATTATTTACACTTGTACTTTAACATAAAATTTAAATATAATCATAACAAAAATTAATTTATAAGTTTTACACTTGAAATTATTCTTATTAAATAATTTTTAATTAATTAATTTTTTTATGGCGATTTAATGACAAATATTTTTGATAATTTAGAAGGTGAAGATTCTGTTTTTAAAGACATAAAACCTTTAGATCATAGGTTTTTACCTGAACACTTACCACACAGAAAAGAACAAATTACATCCATAGCTAAATATTGGGTTGAAGCTTTAAATAATGTAGCACCATCTGATATAACTATTTATGGAAAAACTGGAACCGGAAAAACAGCAGCTGCTAAATTCGCAAAAGAACAATTGAAAGAAGCAGCTAAAAATAAAAGTATTTTTGTAAAAGTAGAATATATTCGTTGCACAGATTATACAACTGAATATCAAGTTATTGCTCATTTATGTCAACAATTAGGTAGAGATGTTCCTCATAGAGGATGGACTAAAGCAGAAGTAATTAATACTTTTAGAGATATTTTTAAAACTAATGCTTTTGGTAAAAAACTTATTCTTATTGTCATTCTTGATGAAATTGATATTTTACTTCAAAAAGATGGAGATGGAATACTTTATACATTAACAAGAACTGAAAATGTTTCAGTTTTATCAATTAGTAATTATTTAGATTTTAAAAAATTTATAAAACCTAGAGTTATGAGTAGTTTAAGAGATCGAGAAATTGTATTCCCTCCTTATAATGCTGAACAATTATCCGATATTTTACAAGAAAGATCTAGATTGTCTTTTGATAAAGGAGTTTTAGATGATGATGTTATTCCTTTATGTTCTGCTATGGCTGCTAAAGAAGAAGGGGATGCTAGGTATGCTTTAGATCTTCTTAGAACTGCAGGTGAATTAGCTGATGAAAAAGATTCAGAAATAATTCATGGTAATTTTGTTCGAGAAGCTAAAGATCGGATAGAACATAATAAAATCACAGATATAATAATTACTCTTCCTACTCAACAACAAAGAGTTCTTGAAGCTCTTTTAAATTTAACAAAAGAAAATAAAGAAATAACTTCCGGTAAGTTATATGATGCATATAAATTGGTTTCTAAAGGAGATTCTGTAACTTATAGGAGAATTTTTGATTTTATTAATGAATTAGAAATGCTTGGAATTATTTCAACTAATACTATATCTAGAGGTAGAGGTAAAGGGAGAACTAATATAATTTCATTACAATGTGATACAGATTTATTAGAAAGTACTTTATATTCTTTATAATTTTTACATTATTTTTTTACATTATTTTGAATTATATTTTTTAAAATTGCCATTCTAACAGGAATTGCATTATATGCTTGTTCAAAATATTTATTATATTTAGTATTATCTATATCTGTTGAAATTTCATCTATACGAGGCAATGGGTGCATTACTATTAAATTTTTGTTTTCTACTAATTTTTTATCAATTAAATATGCACCTTTTATTTTTAAATAATCTTCAATATCAGGGAATCTTTCTTTTTGTATTCTGGTTACATATAATACATCAACATCATTAATTACATCTTTTATGTTATTAGTTTCTTTAATTCTAATATTATTCTTTTTTAAATCATGTATTACATCTTTAGGCATTTTTAATTCTTCAGGTGACACAAAAGTCATTTCAACACCATATAATGCTAAAGCATAAACTAATGAATGAACAGTTCGTCCATATTTTAAATCTCCAATTAAAGCTACTTTTAATCCTTCAATTTCACCAAATTCTTTTTTCATAGTATATAAATCTAATAAAGTTTGTGTAGGATGTTGACCAGCACCATCTCCAGCATTTACAACTGGAACATCAACTATTTCTGAGATAAATCGTGATACTCCTTCTAAATCATGCCTAATTACTAAAGCATCTGAATAACCTTCTAACATTTTAGCTGTATCAGCTAAACTTTCTCCTTTAACAACTGAACTAGTATTACTGTTTTGAAAACCAACACAATTTCCACCTAATCTTTTCATTGCGGTTTCAAATGATAATCTAGTTCGAGTAGATGGCTCAAAAAACATCATTCCAAGAATTTTCCCAGATAATGCTTCAGACTTATCTTTAGATTTTGCAATATTTTCAAGTTTATTGGCTTCATTTAATATATAATTAATATCCTCTTTTTCAAAATCTTTAATTGATATCACATTTTTTAGACGAAAAATTTTAATCATTCTCCTTTAAATTTCTTATTTCATCTTATTTTTAATTTATTTATCTCATTCATAAAATCTTGTATTTGATCAAATTTCAGTGATGGTAATTCTTCATCATTTTTTAAATAATTTTCAATTTCATTAATCATTATTTTTTTAGTTATTAAATTACCTTTTTCAGGATGAATTTCATTACCAAAAAATCCAGTTGTTACAGTTGAATCCACTAATCCTTTAGTAAAAGAATCTCTGAAATATTTGTCGATTTCTTTATCATTATTAGCTAAAATAAATAAACCAATATTTTTACCTAATAATGTTTTAATGTTTCTTGAAGTATATTGTTTTATTTGGCTTTGAATTCTTCCTTTGTGTATAGATCCACCTATTATAATAAAATCATATTTTTGTAAACATTCGGATTTTGCTTTATTTATAGGTATTGTAACACATTCTCCTTTAATACCTTTAGCTAAAATTTTAGCTACTTTATGTGTTGTACCATATGTTGTTCCATAAATTATAGCTGTTTTCATATTTAATCCTCTTTTAATTCATTTGTTAAAATTCCAATATCTTCAATTGATATTTTAATTATATCATTTTTATTCATTGGCCCTACACCTGAAGGGGTCCCTGTTGCTATAACATCACCTGGATATAAAGTCATAATATTTGATATATATTCTAGAAGCTTATATGGTGAAAAAATCATATTTTTAGTATTTGAATCTTGTTTTATAGTGTCATTTAAATATACTTTAATATTTTGATTTAAAGGATTCATTTCGGTTTGAACAAAAGGACCTATAGGAGCAAAACTATCAAAACTTTTACCTCTTGTCCATTGTTCGTCTTTAATAGTTAAATCACGTGCAGTTACATCATTTATTATACTATATCCAAAAATATATTTATTAGCAATATCTTGAGTCACATTTTTTGCTTTTTTACCTATAATGATAGCTAATTCGCCTTCATAATCTACTCTTTTTGAGGTTTTAGGATAAATTATTTTATCATTATTTCCAATTACACATGTTGAAGGTTTTATAAAAATTTTTGGTTCTAATGGTAAATTTAAATCCATTTCTTCAGCATGATCTTTGTAATTTAATCCTACACAAACTATTTTACTTGGATTAACAGGATTTATAATTTTAATTTCATTAATATTATAACTTTTAATTAATTCATTTTTTAAATTTGTAATATTCAAATCATTATATTCTAAAATATCATTTTTAATTTCTATTACTTTTTCACCATCATAATATCCATTTTTTATTTGATTTTCTGATATGAATTTTAAAAATTTCATTATATTTACCTGTTTTATTTTAAATAATTCTTTCTATAGGTACAACTAATATATCATGAGCTCCTGCTTTTCTAAGTTTATTAATTAATTCAAATACTTCATCTTCATCAACAACAGCTTGAACAGCAACAGTATCTATTTTAGATAAAACTTCTGATATTGTTGGTCCAGTCATAGCAGGCATAACATCTTTAACATTATTTAAGTCAGCACTAGCAACATTCATCATAATTAATTTTTTTTGTTTTGCATTAATTACTCCACAAATACTAGTTTTTACTTCATCTATCAAGATTTTTTTGTTTTTGTTGTTATTATAAATATTTTTATTAGTTATTAATTTAATAGAACTTTTAAGTAATGTATCTACAATTTTTAAATGATTCATAGTTAAAGTAGTTCCTGTACTAGTTAAATCTGTTATTGCATCTGCAATACCGATAAATGGTGCGATTTCGGTTGATCCTGTTAATTTAACTATTTTAATTTTTTTTAGATTTTTAGAATCTAAATATTTTTTAGTTAAATTTGGAAATTCAGTTGCAATCGCCATTCCATCTTTTAAGTCTTTTTCACTTTTTATTTTTGAATTTTCTGGTGATGCTAAAACGAGGCTAGTTTGTCCGAAATTTAAGTCAGTTAATATTTCTACATCGGCGTTGCTTTCCTTTATTAAATCTAACCCTGTTATACCCATATCTACAATTCCTTCAGCAACAAATTCTGGTATATCTGCTGCTCTTGCAAACATTATGTCAATATTTTCATTATATGTTGATGAAAATAATTTTCTATTTGATGAATCTTTTAATCCCAAACCAGCTTGTTCAATCATTTCTACTGAAGGATTACTAATTCTACCTTTAGATGGTACTGCAATTATTAGTTTCATATTTAGATTTTTCTCCTATCTAATTTTCTTTATTATTTTTAATTTTCTTTAATATTGTATAAATAAATTTTTATAAATTTAATATTTTTATAATAAGAATTTATATACATAATTATATAATTAAAAAAAATGTGGTAAATTTAATGGAAACAAAAACTATATTAATTAAAGATATAACAATTTTAAATCTTGATTTGGGAAATGTAAAAGAATTTCAAGGTTCTGTTTTAATAGAAAATGATAAAATTGCTAAAATTGGTAACAATATTAATGAAAGTGTCGATAAAGTGATTGATGGTAAAGGTAAAATTTTAATGCCTGGGCTTGTTAATACTCATAATCATATTTCAATGAACTTATTTAGAGGTTTAGCTGATGATTTAGAATTAAATACTTGGTTAAATGATCATATTTGGCCGATGGAATCTCATTTAAATTCTAATTATTGTTATATTGGTGCTCTTTTAGCTGCTGTTGAAATGATTAAATCTGGAACAACAACTTTCAATGATATGTATTTTTACATGGGTAGTGTTGCTCAAGCTATTGATAAAGCAGGTATTAGAGGAGTTTTATCTTATGGTATGATTGATTTTGGTGATGAAGAAAAAAGAGAGCATGAATTTAAGGAAAATATTGATTTAATTAAGGATTTTAATAATTCTGCTAATGGTAGAATAACATGTAGGTTTGGTCCTCATTCACCTGTAACATGTTCTAAAGAGCTTTTAGAAAGAGTTAGAGAAGAAGCAAATAAATACAATGTGGGAATTCATATTCATATGAATGAAACTCAAAAAGAAATAAAAGATGTTGTTGATTCTACTGGGATGAGACCTTTTGAATATTTAAATAGTTTAAATTTTTTAAGTTCTGATGTTTTAGCGGCTCATTGTGTGTGGTTATCTGATAATGAAATTGATATTTTAAAACAAAAAGATGTACAAGTTTCTCATAATCCTTGTAGTAATATGAAATTAGCTTCTGGTATTGCTCCTGTTTCAAAATTATTAAATAAAGGGGTCAATGTTTCAATTGGAACTGATGGTGTTGCATCTAATAATAATCTTGATTTATTTGAAGAAATGAAGTTTGCTTCTTTACTTCAAAAAGTAAATGATTTAAATCCCGAAGTATTACCTTCTAATCAAGTTTTTAACATGGCTACAATTAATGGTGCAAAAGCTTTAAGTTTAGATAAAGATATTGGTTCAATTGAAGTTGGTAAAAAAGCTGATTTAATTTTATTAGATAAAAAATCTATTAATATGACTCCAGCTAGTAAAATATCAAGTTCTAATTTAGTTTATTCAGCAAATGGATCTGATGTTTTAACCACTATCTGTAATGGTCAGATTTTAATGGAAGATAAAAAGATTCTATGTTTAAATGAAGATAAAGTTAAGAGTTTAGCTAATGAAGCTATTTTAGAAATGAAAAATTTATAATTTATTCTCTTTTTTTATATTTTTACTAAATTTTGTTTAATTAGACTATTTTATATTTAAAAACAAGATGTAAAATTTGTATATAATCTCAAAATTAGTTATTTTAAATATTAGGTTCATATGTTATTGCACCACCAATACAATAACATATTTTCCCGAACCTAATCCACCATTTTTTTCACCATTTTTTAAAAAAAGTACTATACATAATATTATTTTATATATAGCAATATTTTATTTATTGTAAATAGTATATAAACTTTACACTTTTTAACAATAATTTTTTTATCTTGGTATAAATTTAATGTTATATTGGCTCATAACAATACTTTTTTTCCATTCATCTGTTGTCTCAGGAAAATCTTCTCTAAAATGAGCACCTCTACTTTCTTGTCTGATTATAGCAGATTTAACAACAAGTATAGCTACATCAACCATATTTATTAGTTCTAAACCATCAATAAGTTTTTTATTATATTGTGAGTCGTTTGAAATATTTAAATCTTCTGTTTCTTCTTTTATTTTTAATATATTTTTCAATGCTCTATTTAATCCTTTTTCATTACGAATTATTGAAACATCTTCCCACATTATATTTTTCAATGCATTTTTCAATTTCAATGGATCATATTTTCCTTTTTTGATTAATCCATTAATACGTGATTCTTCATTTTCAATCATTTCTTTATTTATTTCAAATTCTGTATTTTCACAACATTCAGATGCTGAAATACCAGAACGTGCACCAAATACTTGTGTTTCTGCTAAAGCATTTCCACCTAACCTATTTGCACCATGAACACCACCACTAGCTTCTCCAGCTGCAAATAAGTTTTTAATATTGGTTTCACATTTATCATTTATTTTCACTCCACCCATGAAATGATGGGCTGTTGGAGCCACTTCCATTTTTTCTTTTTTAATATTTACTCCAACATCTTCAAATTGTTCAACCATGGTTTTTAATTTTTTATCTATAACTTCATCAGGTAAATGGCTAATGTCTAAGTATACACCATTTCTTTTTGTTCCTCTTCCCTCTCTTATTTCATTATAAATGGATCTTGCAACAACATCACGTGTTGCTAATTCTTTTCTTGGATCATAATTTTCCATAAATCTTTCATTATTTTTATTTAATAAAATTCCACCTTCTCCTCTAACTGCTTCAGTTACAAGAACTCCTGCTTTTGATTTTGGATAAATCATCCCTGTTGGGTGAAATTGAACTTCTTCCATATCTATAACTTCTGCTCCAGCATTAAATGCTAATACATACCCATCTCCATTTTTTTGTATTGTATTTGATGTCACTGGATATAATTGTCCTGCTCCACCACATGCAATTATTACAGATTTTGTTTGGAAAAATATTGTTGAAGAGTCCTTTAATTTTATTCCAACTGCTCCTATTACTTTTGGAAAATTTGGATTTTTTTTACTTAATATTAAAGAAGTAATCATTATTTCATCAAGTGTTTCAATATTTCTTTTAATGATTTCTTCTTTTAATGAGGTTATGATTTCATGGCCTGTACGATCACTTTCATATATTGTTCTTTTAAAAGTTTGACCTCCAAAAGGTCTTTGATTTAGTTTTCCATTTTCTTGTCTATCAAATAATGCTCCATATTCTTCTAAATCTTTTAATCGATCAGGTGATTCATCAACTAATGTTTTAACTAGTTGTTTATCATTTAAATAACTTCCACCTTTTAATGTATCTTTAAAGTGGATTTTTTTATTATCTTCAGGATTCACAGCACCAATTGCAGCATTATATCCTCCTTCTGCCATACCAGTACATCCGGATCTAAATGATAAACCTTTAGAAACAATTACAGGTTTATATCCATTTTTAGCTACTTCTATAGCGGCTCTGCAACCTGCACCTCCAGAACCAATTATTAATACATCAGTTTGATAAATTTCACTTTTCATAAAATCATTCCACATTTATTTATAATATAAAATTATTTTTAATGTTTATGAATTGTTTTTTTTATATTTTATAATGTCTTGAATTGTGACAATAGGTAAGTTTTTTTCCTTTGAAAATTCAATTATTCTAGGCATTCTAGCCATAGTACCATCTTCATTTGTTATTTCACAAAGTACACCTATTGGTTTTAATCCTGCCATACTCATTATATCTACACTAGCTTCTGTGTGTCCATCTCTTTCTAGTACGCCACCTGCTTTAGCTCTTAAAGGAAATACATGGCCGGGATGATTTAAATCTTCAGGTTTAGCATTATCTTTTGAAGCTGCTTTAATAGTTCTTACTCTGTCTGCAGCAGATACTCCTGTGGTAACTCCTTCAGCTGCTTCAATTGTGATTGTAAAAGCAGTTCCATAAGTACTTGTATTATTATCAACCATTAATGGAAGATTTAAAGAGTCTGCTTTTTCAGGTTTTAAACATAAACAAACTATACCACTTCCTTCACGGATTAAAAGTGCCATTTGTTCATTAGTTAATTTTTCAGCTGAAAAGATCATATCTCCTTCATTTTCACGATTTTCATCATCGGTTATGATGATTCCATTTCCATCTCTTACAGATTTTAGTGCTATTTCTACACGTTCTTTAGCTGTACCTTTTAACATTTCTTCATGATTCATAGTAATGTCTCCTAAATAGTTTCTTTTATACATGAACCAGGGCTTAAAAAAAGATTAATACTTTAAATTATATATGTATTTTTCCAATTCTCTTTCATCCAGACTTTAACTGTCGGTTTTGGATTTACACCAAATCAACATTTACAATTTAATTGCAATGCTCGTGGACTTATCAAATTTTTCTTGAATAACCACCGGTGGAGAATTTCACTCCGCCCTGAGAACTTATTAATTTACAAATATGTTTTTATTACTTAAATAAATTTTTATCTTTAATAAATAAATTTATTAAATAAAGATTATAAATTTAAAATAATAAAAAATTATTAAAATTTTTAATTTTTATAATAATTGAGGCAAATAATGGAAATTGAAGGAATAGTAACAACAGGTTATGGAAAAGGTGCATACTTTTTAGGACAAGAATTTTATAAATTAAAATTTCAAGAAAAATGTGGTTTTATACCTTTTCCAGGAACTTTAAATATAATCATACCTGAAGATAAATTAAAAGAGATTAATTCTATAAAAAATAATTGTAATAATACTATTAAACCTGATGAGGGTTTTGGTGGTGTAAAATATATAAAATCTAGATTAAATAACACTGAAAATGGGGCTATAGTTTTTCCTGATAAAACAACACATGAAGAAAACTATTTAGAATTTATTTCTAAAAATAATTTAAGAAAAAAATTAAAATTAAAAGATAATGATATTGTTAAATTATATATAAATATTTAAAAAAAACTTTTATTTTCTTCAAAAGTTAAATATTTATTAAATAATGGTTTATTTCCCATTTTAGCTATTTTTTGAATATTAATATGTTCTTCAATAACTTCTAATGCTAATTTACCAAATAAATCATATCTTATTTCTATTTCTGGAGTTCCTCCTCTTTTTTCTAATTTTACTTTAGGAATAGATAATATATCATTAATACCTGTTTCTTTCTGCACATAAGAACTTACTTCATTAAATATATCCATATCATAAACTTTATTAAATAATATTCCTTTAACATCAATCCCTATTTTATTAAGCATTTTGGTGTGTGAAATTAAGTTAACCGCAGCAGATTCTATCCCTTCTTTATTAACACCAGATATTAATAACATTGGAATGTTAGAAGATGCACAAATTTCAGCTGCAGAATATGGAGTTTTTTTATTTAAAAATCCAGTAAATACACTCATAACTCCTTCAATTAGGACAATATCGTATTGGGATTCTTTTAATTTGTTTAGTGTTTCTTTAATATCTACCCAACCTAAATGTCCTATTTTAATAGAAGCATAATCTTCCATCTTTCCTTTTGTTAAATATAATGAAGTTACAGTATCTCTCACATCTGGCCCTACTTTTAATATACCAACGTTCAATCCTTGATGTCTTAAAGCTCCTGCTAATCCTGTTGTTATAAATGTTTTCCCTGAATCAGACCCTATACTTCCAATACAAATACATAAAGGCATATCTCCTTTTATTTTTTTAAATTCATTAAAGGGATTATTAATATCATTATTAGGTAATTGTTTAATTGTTATACCTGATTCAATACCTATTTCTTTATTTAGTTTAACTTTTAATTCCTTGTTTTTAGAGTAAATGTTTTTAATATCATTCTCATTTGCTCCTATAAAATTTAAAAAATTTTTTATAAGTTCTGGATTTTCATCTAATAAATTATGAAGCATAGTTCCAATCACATTTCCATCATCATTTAATGATCCAGAAATTATTTTATTTTCTACATCTCCATAATTCATCCGTTTAATTGGTGAATAAAATAAGGTTTTTGCATTACCTTTTACTAAACCATATGTATGGCAATGAAAACCTGTTATATCTTCTTCAATATTATCTGTGAGATAAGATTTTGATACAACTTCAGCTGTTACTCTATCATTACTGATTAAAGGTGAAAATTCCACATCTATTAATCCTAATCCTTTTTTTATTATGGGACTTGGTGAATTCCGACCGATATCAATTTGATTACCTAAAATTTGATATCCTGCACAAATTCCAATAATTGGTTTTTCTTCTTTTGCCATTAATTTAATTTCTTTAAATATATTTTCATTTAAAGAATTAGATTCAATCAATGTTCCTCCTGGTATAATTAAAGCATCTAATTCTTTATGTATGGGTAATCCATTTATTAAACCATTTGATTTTATTAAATTTGTAGGTAAATTACCAAAATCTTCAAATCCTGGTACAGTTCCTTTTAAATAAGTTAATCCAATTTTCAACTTTATCAAATCCTAATAAATATTAAAAAATTAAAAAAAAAAGAGATATATTAAGTATTTAATTATTTTCTAAAGCAGCCATTACTTTAATAATTTTATCATCATCTAATGGTTTAGCTTGTAATTGTAAACCTACAGGAATACCATCAACTTCTCCAGCTTTAATACTTCCTGCAGGAATACCTGCTAAATTAGCTATTACAGTTAAAGTGTCGTAAGCATACATTTCCATAGGTGTTAAATTTTCTCCAATTTTATGTGGTAATTTAGGAACAGTTGGGCCTACTATTAAATCAACATCTTCTAATATTTCGTTAATATTATTTCTAATAAGTGATCTTGATTGTAATGCTTTTTTATAATATTTTCCACTAAATTCTTTTTGTGATATGTAAGATCCCATTTTAATTCTTCTTAAAACTTCATCTCCGCATACTTCTTCTATTCTATGACCATATTTTCTACCATCATATTTTCTAGTTGCAGAGAAAAATTCCACATAATTAATTAAGTAATATGTAGGTAAACATAAATCAATATAATTAAAATTAATTTCTATAATTTCAGCACCTAATTCTTCTAATTTACCTATTGATTCATCTATTATTTTATTAATTTCAGAATCAGTAATTTCACTAAATTGTTTACATTTAGCTATTTTCATGCCTTTTAATGGTTTGTTTCCTTTTTGGTTTGTAGCTATTTCTGTAAAATTTGGTGAATCCCACTTTAAGGTTGTACATTCAGAGGGGTCATATGAAATTATTGTATCTAATGCTAAAGCTATTCCAGTTATGTCATTAGACATAGGACCTATTTGATCTAAACTCATAGCTAAGTCTAATAATCCTTGTCTAGAAACAGCTCCGTATGTTGGTTTAAAACCTATTACTCCACAATGTGATGCCGGATTTCTTATAGAACCTCCAGTATCTGAACCAATTGATATATCACACATGTTGGCTGAAACTGCTGCTGCACTCCCTCCACTTGATCCTCCTGGGATTCTACCTGGTGCTGCAGGGTTATTTGTTGTTCCATACATAGATGTTTCAGTTGAACTTCCAGCAGCAAATTCATCCATATTTGTTATTCCAATGATTATCCCATCAGCTTCTTTGATTTTTTTAGTAACAGTTGCATCATAGCTTCCTATATAATTATCAAGTGTTTTTGATGCTGCAGATATGATTTTGTCTTCAATATTGATATTTGCTTTTATACCAAATACTAAACCAGCTAAAGAACCTACTTTTTTACCATTCTTTATCTTATCATCTATTTCGTTAGCTTTATTTAATGCATCTTCTTTATTTATATATACGAAAGCATTAATTTCATTATTTTTTTCATCTATAATTTTTAAGTAATTTTCTAAATTTTCTTTTGCTGTTAACTCTTGATTTTTGATGGAATTTAATTTTTCAATAATATTCATTAAAACACCTAATTTAATAATTTTGATAAGTAATGTTAAAATTTTATAATATTTTTTTTATACTTAATTAATAATAATTAGATTTGTTTTTTTTGTTTAAATAATTTAAGTAAAATATTTTTATAAATAAAAAGTATTTTTAATAATTTAAGATAATATATTAATATATATACTTTTATTATTGTGGTTGTTATTATGGATAAAGCAGTTGTTTTTGATAATTCTGGAACTTTACTTGAAAGATATAGAGCAATTAAAAATTTATCTACTGGAAAAATTTTCACTAATATTAATTCCCTTCAACTAATTGATGATTTAGGAAATGCTGCTTTGGTAATTCTTCAATTTAATTCTTCATGTTTAACAAAACTTGACCCTAATGTTAAAATTTATGATTTAATTAGAAAATATGATATTGAATTTGATGTTAGTTATTCTAATTATCCTGTTAGTAAAGAAGATGTTTTGAGTATATTAGAAAATGATTCTTCTATTATAGGTGATATATCTGATGCATTTGATGTTTTGGGGGGTAAAGTTAAGAATATGCATTTATGTAATGGATCTGCAATTATATTGGATCTTAATTATCATAAAGTTGCTTATACTATTACTTCTGCAGGAAAATTATTTCCTAAAGTTCTTTTTACAGTTAATGAACTTAAAAAAAAGGGAGTTAATGTTTATATAGCTTCTGGTGATCGTTCTGGAGCTATTAAAAAGTTGGCTAATATAATTCAAATAGATGAGAGTAATGCTTTTCCTACAGCTGATTCTAAAAATAAATGTGAAATTGTGTCTAGTTTACAAAATCAAGGCTTTAATGTCATGATGGTTGGAGATGGCCCAAATGATATTTTAGCTTTTAATAAAGCTAATGTATCTGTTTTAACTTTAGAACAAAAAGAAGAAGTTTCTCCTAAAATGTTTGATCATGCAGATTATGTTATTCATGATATTTCTGAAGTTTTAAATATTGATTTTTAATTTATTATTTTTTCTAATACTTTTTTACTTTCTAATACTTTTTGATAATTATTTAGTTCTAATATACCATTTTGTACTTGTTTTAATAGATTTAAATCTAATGTGCCTTTTCCTAATATGGTATGTTGATCTTTAATTCCGTCATTGTCGCTTAAGTGGCAGTATGCTCTGTTAGGTATTTCTAAAAATTCAGGAGTGTTTTCACATGTATTGGCATGTCCTAAATCTATTGTAACTGAGCAGTTTGTTTCTTCTACTATTTTTGTTAATTCTTCTGGTTTTGTGCATAAAAATTTTGGTTTTCCCGGCATATTCTCCACTGATACTTTTGTTTCCATACCTTCTGCATACTCCACACATTCTTTAATGGATTCTGTTGTTAATTTTAATGCCATTTTTCTAATTCTATCTTCTATTCTTCCTATTTGTCCAGGATGAATTGTTATGGCTTTTGCCCCAATTTCATTTGCTAAATCTAAAGTTCTTAATGTTTGTCTTATTGATTCTTTTCTTATTCCTCGATTGATACTTGCTATGTTTAAATCTACTGTAGGTGCATGTAGGTAATAATCAAAATCGTATGATTTAAATGGTTCTAACATTTCTTTATTTTTTAATAAGTATTCTGGACTATAGAATCCCTCTGTTAATAGTTCAATCATGTTAAATTTGTCTTTTTTAGCTATATTTAACATTTCATCTATAGGTTTCATAAATAGTGCTAAAGTTGAAAATCCTATATTCATTTTTTCATTTCTCCTGTATTGATTTAATAATAATAATATTTTATTTTCCTATACATTTATATATATTAAATTTATATATAAAATTTTAATATATCAAAAATTAATATATGAATTTTTATTTTTAAAATATAAATTATCATAAAAAATTGGAGGAAAAAATGGATGAGAAAAAATTTAGTGATATAGATATTGAAGAAAACTTAAAAATAAAGAAAAGCATTATTAAACAGATTCATAATGGTTTTTATAGAATTATAATCTTATGGGAAGTTAATAAAGCTCCTATTCATGGTTATGGGATCATGAAAAAAATAGATTTATTCTTTCAAAAACAAATTGATGAAAATATTATAAAAAAATCTAACCCTAGTAAAATATATCCAATTTTAAAAAAAATGGAACAAAGTGGAGTTATACAAGGTTACTGGGATATTAATGATAATAATAAAAAAGTTAAATTTTATGAAATAACTAATAAGGGAAAAATTATTTTAAATTCTGTTAAATATCGATTTCATGATGTAGGTTCTAATCCTATTTGGTCAGAATTTATGCAAGACATGATTTTAAACCCTATAATTGATGAAGAATTAAATAATCAGCAATTTTTTAATAGTAAAAATTGTGAGGTGAATAAATGAAATATGCAATAGAAACTTATGATTTAACAAAAAAATATAAAAATTTCACGGCTGTTAATTCTATTAATTTTAAAATACCGAAAGGAAGTATTTTTGGAATGTTGGGGCCTAATGGTGCAGGAAAAACTACTACAATTAAAATGTTAAATTGTTTAACTCAACCAACTTCTGGAACTGCATCAGTTGCGGGATTTGATGTGCAAGAAGATCCTAATGAAGTTCGGGAAAAAATCGGGATGGTTCCTCAAGCTGTTAGTTTATATAAGGATTTAACTGTTCGGGAAAATGCGGAGTTATGTTCTGATTATTATGGAATTCCTGATGAAGAAAAAAATGATAGGATAGAAAGTTTAATGGAATTAGTGGATATTTCATATGCAAAAGATAAATTGATTTCTCAATTGTCTGGAGGGCAAAAACAAAAAGCTTCTTTAGTTGCTAGTTTAGTTCATCGTCCAGATATTTTATTTTTAGATGAACCAACTATTGGTTTAGATCCTACTACTAAAAGAGTCTTATGGAACCTTATTAAAGATTTAAATAATAGTGGCCATACCATTATTTTATGTTCCCATGATATGCACGAAGTAGATATGTTATGTGATAATGTTGGTATTATAAACACAGGGAAACTAGTTGCTTATGATACTCCTCAAGGCTTAAAAGATTATTTATTAAAAGATGAAAAAAGGGAATATGAAAAAAATATTTCTCATACTTTAAATGAAGTACATACGGAAACAGGTAGTAATTTACCTATTAATCTTTCTCAAAATCAGGATAATATTTATTTGAAAAAAATGTCCTTTGTTATTGAAAATCAAAATGAAGAAATTATTAATTCAATTAAAGCTATAAAACATGTTAATGAAGTTAAATTAGGTGAAAATAACCGTGTTAATTTAAAAATAAGTAGTTTTGATGATGATGTAGTAAATGATGTTATTAAAACAATAATTTCTAAAAATGGAAAAATTAGTGCAGTATCTACTGAAGAACCATCATTAGAGGATGTTTTCATGAAAGTTACATCAGAGGTTGATAAAGATGCAAGAGCATAGAAATATTTTACTTGATTGGGTGATGGTATGCTAGAATTTAAAAAACTTAGTTGGATGGTTAAAAAAGAATGGTTAAGTTTAAGAAGACATCCAGGTAGATTAGTTTCTATTATTGCATTTCCTATAATTATGATTTTATTATTTGGATATGGTATGGGTGGAGATTTATCTAATTTGCCTGTTGTTGTTGTTTCTCAAGATCATGGTGATTTAACTGATTTAACATTAAATACAATTAAATCTGAGGATATTTATCATGTGGTAAATATTACTTCAGATACAAGTGCTGCTAAGGAAATGGTGGATTCTGGGCAGGTTAAAGCTGCAATTATTTTACCTGCTAATTATGATAGTTCGGATGGTCAACAAAAAACGGCTACTTTGTACTTAGATTCTTCAGATCAAATGGGTTCACAGACTTTAGTACCTGCTACTCAAAGTATTTTTAATCAACTTTCTATTAAACAGGCAACTGCACAACAAGCTTCAACTATGGGTTCTAATGGGACCAATGTTGTAACAGAAGATGCTGATACTAGTGGTTCATTGTCTGCAAGTTTAGATAGTGCTAAATCTACAATTAATCTTCAAATTAATAGAATTTATGGTAATATTAAATATATGGATTTCTTAGTACCTGCAATTTTAGGAATGACTGTTATGATGTCTTGTATGATGGGTATGGGTGCATCTATTGCTGGTGAACGAGAAACAGGAGAATTAGCTAGATTATTCATGACACCTACCAGTGTAGCGACAGTTATTGGAGGAAAAATTTTAGGAAAGTTATCAGTTGAAATGTTTAGATCAATTGTTTTGTTGGTTTCTGCTATTATATTGTTCAGTATTACAATTAAAGGAGGAATAATTCCTACATTAATATTATTATTCTTAGGAGCATTATGTTTTGTTGGTTTTGGTATTATGTTGTCAGCAAGAACTGCTACTCAAGAAGATTATACTCAATTAGTAATGCCTTTTGCAATGCCAATGATGTTTGTATCTGGAGTTTTTTATCCTATAGAAACTATGCCTTGGATTTTACAGAAATTGGCTTATGTATTTCCTTTAACATATTTAAATGATGCTATGAGAGCTATAATGATTAAAGGACAAACTTTAGGGGATGTTTGGTTAGATATTGCTGTTTTATTAGGATTTACATTATTGTTCTTCTTAATTGGTGTTAAAAGATTTAATAGGGATGTTTAAAAGTGATAAGTTATGTCAAGAAATAAATCAATATTAATTTTATTTATGATTTTAATCATAAGTATTAGTCCTATTTATGGAGCATCTGCCGATTGGGCAATGTTTCAACAGGATGAAAGTCATGAAGGTTTTATAGAAGAAGCTTCTGATTTTGTTACAAATTTATGGTCTTTTAATATGGGAAGTTCAATTTATTCTACTCCTGTAATCCATGGAGACAATATTTATGTTGTATCAAATGATGGAATTTTAAAGTCTATTGATATGGAAGATGGAACTCAGGATTGGTCATATAATTTAGGCACTAAAGTTACTGCTTCACCTGTCATTGTGAATAATACTTTATTTGTAGGAGGTGAAGATGGTTCTATGTATGCTTATGATATTCAAAATAAAAATTTGAAATGGCAATATGATACATCTAAACCTATTGAATCTACTGCTTCAGTAAATAATGGTACAGTTTATTTTGGTTCAGATAATGGTCATGTTTATGGTCTAGATTCTGTAGATGGTTCTAATGTTTATGATGTAGCTGTTGGTGGGAAAATTATTTCTTCTCCTACTGTTGTTAATCAAACAATTTATGTTGGGTCAACTAATAATGAAATAGTTGCTTTAGATATTAATTCTAAAAATCAAACATGGTCTTACACTACTGGTGATGAAGTAAGATCTTCTCCAGCTGTTTCTAATGGTACTGTATTTATAGGTTCTTCTGATGGAACATTATATGCATTAAATCAAACTGATGGTTCAGTTAATTGGAAATATGATTCAAGCAACAAGATTTTATCATCTCCAACTGTAGATGAATATAATAATAATGTTTATGTTGGTTCTGATTCTGGTAATGTGTCTTGTTTAGATACACGGGATGGAACATTTAAATGGGCTTATTCTACTGGAGATAAAGTACAATCTACTCCTGCTTTATATAATGGTGGTTTAGTAGTTGGTTCAAATGATGGTAGTGCATATATATTGAATAAATTTACAGGAGAATGTAATTTTAGTTTTAATCCAGGATATTTCTTTTTCAATAGTCCAATATCCGCTTCACCTGTTATTTATGGTGATAGTTTATTTATTAGTGGTCATGATGGTTATTTATATTCTTTAAATGATCAAAAAAATGAAGCTCCTGCATCTATATTTTTATATTATGCTATTGTTATCATAATAGTCTTTATAGCGGTTATTTAATTACTTATTAGATTTTTAAAAAATATAAAGAATAAAAATAAAATAAAAAATAAATCCCATAATCAGAAAGTTTCTGATGAGGAAGAAGAAAAAGAAATAATCGACAAGGAAAATCAGGAAAAATTATAAAAATTTAATAATTTTTAGCTAAAATATCATTAAATATTTTTAACTATTTTAGCTAAAATCTTTTTTAATTTTAATTTAATCAATACTTTTTTTAATTAATATTATCTTATTTATGGAGTTTATTACAGCTAATACACTAGCCATTATAACATCGTCATTTGTTGCTCTTCCTGTAGCTTTATTTTTATTATTATCTGATGTTATAGCAAAAACTTCTGCTAATGCATCTGTACCGCCAGTTATTGCATCTAAATGATATGCTTCTAAATTAATATTTATTTTCTCTTCCACTAATGATTTTATTGCATTGAAAGCTGCATCTATAGGTCCTACACCTATTTCAGATGTTTCTTTAATTTTATCATCTATTAATAATTTTACTGTTGCTGTTGCAGAAACTGATTCACCACTCACAACTGTTAATCCTAATAATTTTATTGCTTCTTCTTGTGCAGTACTGATTTCTGTTATGGCGATTGATTTAACATCTGCATCTGTTAAAATTTTTCCTTTATCTCCTAACTCTTTAATTTGTCTATAAACAGAATAAAATTCATTTTCAGTTAAATCTAAATTAAACTCTGAAATTTTAGCTTTCAATGCATTTACTCCAGTATGTTTACCTAATGCTATTTTTCTTGATTGTCCCACTAATTCTGGAGGTATAGGTTCATATGTAGAACTATTTTTAAGAATTCCTTGGACATGAATACCAGCTTCATGTGCAAATGCATTTTTCCCTACAATTGGTTTATTTGGAGATAAGTTAAATCCAGTAATTTTACTCACAAAATCAGATAAATTATATAATTTTGTGGTATCAACATCTAAATCTATTCCATAAGCTATTTTTAGGGTCATGATAAATTCTTCTAATGATGCATTACCTCCTCTTTCACCAATACCATTAACAGTTAAATGTGCTTGTTTAACTCCTTCTTCTATAGCAATAACTGAATTTGCCACTGCTAAACCAAAATCATTATGAAAGTGTACACTTAATGGAACATTTATATTAGGTTTTAATTGTCTAATTAACTCTTTAGTGGTTATAGGTACTAATATTCCTACTGTATCAGGAATATTAATTACATCAACCTTTGCTTCTTCTGCTGCTTTATAAACTTTTAATAAATAGTCTAGTTCTGTTCTTGTAGCATCTTCTGCAGAAAATTCCACAGTTAAACCATGATCTTTTGCATATTCTATTGTATCAACTGTTTTTTCAATAATTTCTTCTTTAGACATTCTCAATTTATAATCTCTGTGAAGAGGAGAGGTTCCTATGAATGTATGAATATAGTTTAAATTAGAATCTAATACTGCATCTACATCTTTTTTTAAAGCTCTAGATAATCCACATAATTCTGCATTTAATCCACATTTGCTTAATTTTCTAGCTGTTTCTTTTTCTCCTTCAGAAACTATTGGAAAACCAATTTCTATAGTGTCAACACCTAATTTATCTAATTTTTCAGCAATTTTGATTTTTTCTATTGGTGTTAATGCTATTCCAGGTGCTTGTTCTCCATCTCTTAATGTAGTGTCAAATAGATTTATCTTATCTGCAATGTCCATTTTTTTCTTTAATCTATTGATGTCTATACTATACACAGTAATTCCTCATTTTTGTATATTTTACATTATTTAATAAAATTTTGTTATAAGTTTTATTTACAAATTTATTTAAAAACTACTTATTGCTATTGTGATTATATTTCTCAAACCTGGTGCTAGTCCTAATACAAAGATTGTTAATTTTAAAAGTCCATTAATATTTTCATCATCAATGTATTTGTCAGTTATGTATAATGCAAATGAAATTACAATAATTTTCAATGGAATCATTGTTGCAGCAGTATTTATATAAAAATGGATAAAATTTGGTAAGACATGTTGTTCATAGTAACCTAAATAATCCACTGCTACAAATGTTGAACTTGCATCTAATAAATGTGCTGATAAAATTGATAGATTTAATTTATTATTATATAATTTCCATTTTTTCCCTAGTATATAAAAACTTATTGTTAATATTAACCAGACTATTATAATTAATGATATTGAATTTATATTAAAATTAGGAATTTTTGATAGTGGAATTATTAATATTGTTAATCCTATTAAAAATATTGTGTATCTATAATCTAAATTTTTTGTTTTGTTTAAATAATAACCTATTAAAAGGGAGGTGATAGCTAAAATACCCACTAAAAAGTATATTCCGGGGGTGATTAAAAATATTGTTTTTGGATAAATATTATTATCTACTAATGCACGAATAATTGTTCCAAAAAATATGAAGGGAATTAATGAATAAATTATATCTTTTGGATTGATTTTTAGGTGGTTAAATAATTTTAATATTAAAAATAATATGATTATTAATATTATTCCGTAAATTAACGTGTTTAAAACTGTGTATCCTGAGAAAAATATGTTCTGAATTGTTGTTGGTAAAAATTGATCTATTGTTGGCATTTGATAAAAACCATATTATTGTTCTTTTTCTAATACCTCATTAGGTATGGTTTTAGATCTTTTAAAATTACGTTTTATAACATTTCCCAATACTCTAAAATTAGATGTTTTCTTTCCTTTAGGTGTTGTTTTCTTTTTTTGTATAGCATCTATAATATCATCTACATTGCAATCACAATCAATTTCTGTATAGCAATCTCCTATTGATTTTATAAAGTGGGAATCACTAGATCCAAATCTTGCTAGATTCTTATTTTTAGCTAGTTCTTTAGCATGACTATTGGAGTATCCAATTATGTATCTTGCATTTAATGTTTCAACACCGTCATTTGATAAATTATCATCAATTTTTGTAAAGAGTCCATGTCTATAATAAGAATAAGGGTGAGGTATAATTGCTAATCCCCCAAGATCCCGTATTCTTTCTACAGTTTCTATTGCAGATTTTCCTTTTGGAATGTTTTCTGTTACTCCTAATCCTAATATATGTCCTGAATATGATGATATTTCTATAGATGGAACAACTAGTAAATTATCCATATTTTTTGATTCTTTTATTGCAAATTTAGATCCTTTAACTGTGTTGTGGTCACTTATAGCTATAGCATTTAAATCAACTTTTTGGGCTTGTTTTAAAATATCTTTAATTTGTGAGTTTGAATCTCCCGAATATATACTATGAATATGTGGATCGATTTTCATTATTTTATTTCCTATTGATTTAATTTATATTTTATAGTTTTGATTAATCCTATGGTTCCAGTCATCATAACGTCTCCACCTGGAGAAGCATAATGATAATCTAATTTTGTATCTTCTATTAATTTTCTTTTTGGTCCGGATACAATTACTTTTTCTATTTTGGATATTGGGTTTATTACATGTGCTCCGTGGCCATCATCGTCATGAACTTCTTCAAATGTTATAGTTCCATTAGCTAATCTTTTATTTAATTTATCTATTTTTTCCCCATTTAATCTAGATGTGTGGTGTTCATAAACTCCTTGTATTTTCCCATTTTCAATTGATGCTACAGTTGTATGTCCATTTCCAATGTCCATCACTATATAACTATTTAGTCCTTTTGTTGATTTATCATAACACATTCCACATATAGATGCAAATTTAGTATCCATTAATAATAATGGTTTTTCATTGTTTTTATTTTTTATTGTTAATTGGACTGATTTTTTCACTGATTGCATTCTACTATAATATTCGGGTATTTCATTTTTTAAAAATCCGTATTCTTCAGGTTTTATTGGATTTTTTAATTTTTCTCTAATTTTTTCAAAACGAAAGTCACGGTCTCCCATTTTTTCATTGTATCCATGATCTTGAACTGCTATAGCTAATGCATCAAAATTATAATTTAAATCGTATTGTGAGATAATGTTTGATATTTTGTTAATATTCACATCTTGAAGTGTTATTTTAGTATAGTTTTCATATTTTTTGTTATTTTCATCTTCAACAATTTCTATTCCATAAGATGCTACTTCTTCTAAGTTATCTCTTATTGTTTTTCCTGCAAGTTTTTCTGCGGCCACTTCATATCCTTTTTCCATGTGTTTAACTAATTGATTTTTTATTTTTCCTCCACCCATTATCACCCCATTTAAATAAATATTACTATTTGTTTTTTCAATTTCTTGACATATAGTTAAATGAGGGGAGGGTAAAACAAATTTTATTGAATTTTCTATTTCTTTTTCTGTATTGTAGAACATTATATCTTTTGTCCCTGTTCCAACATCAATTGCTAAAATTCTCATAAATTTATTATGTTTTTTTTATTATATATTATTTTTAGTTATAAGTTATTAGTTATAACTTATAACATTTAACTTATATATTATAACTTATAAATTCTTCAATAATTAAAATTTAAGGTTTTTGTCATGGTAAATAAGAATTATAATTTAAAATTCAGAGAGTCATATTCTTCAAAAGAAAATTATTCTAATAATCATTTTGATGATTTAGAAAGTATTTTGGAAAATGATAGAATTTTGGATGATTTACATATTAAAGAAGAATTAATTAAAGAATCTAACGATTTTAATAATTTCGGAGAAAAAGAAACAGGTAATCATTCTCAAAGAAGGATCGTTTTTAAATTAAATAATTTATCAAAAAATCATAAAAATCATAATAATTTATCTAATTTAATACAATCATATAACTCAAACCATAATAATAATAGATTTTTATTAGAGAATGATTTTTTAATAGAAAAAGCCGATATTAAAATAGATACTTCATCTAAAAATATGCAATTTAATAATAGCTATAATCAATATAAACCTAACTTAGATGTTGACACTTTTAAGATTGAAAAATCTGAAAATAAATCTATTATAAAAAAAAGTCAGAATCCACCTCAAGCATCATCAAAAATTAACTATGAAATCATTGAAGAAATTAACCAAAAAGTTAAAAAAAATCCAAGAATTACATTATGGTCACCAAGATCTGCTGCAGTTCTTCGTTATTTAAGAAAAACCTCTCCGGAATTTAGTATTAGTAAAGAAGCATCTTTATTAATAGATAATGCGATAAAATTTAAATATTCAGAAATCTGGAATCTATTTGATGATTTAGATTAATTATTATTGAAATGTTGTTTGATATTTACCTTCTATTTTTATATATGGTTCTGCTCTTTTAGTTACAACACCAATTTTCTTTAAATCACTTAATTTTTTAAATGGCATTTTTTTACGTATATTAATAATTTTTTTAGCAGATTTTGTACCAATTCCTGGAACTCTTATTAATTCAATATAAGGTGCTGAATTAATTTCAACAGGAAATATATCCATCTCTTGTGCTGCTAATATCTTAGGATCTTCACTTAAGGATAATTGACCATTTTCATCAAATACTATTTCATTTTTTTTAAATTTATATTCACTTAATAATGCATCAGCATGATATAATTGTGCAGTACGTTCTGTGGATTGTGCTTCTCTATTCTCTAATTCAGTACCTTGAACCGGTGTAAAAGCACTAAAATAAGTTCGTCTTAAATTAAATTTATTATATAAAGATTCCATTCTTTTTAATATTTCTTCATCCGTTTCATCATTGGCACCAATTACTAATTGCGTAGTTTGTCCAGAAGGAGCTAATGATGAATCTCTTATTGATAAGTCATTAATCCATTTAATTCTCTTTAAAATATCTTTATTATAATCTTTTGTTGAACTTAATTCATATAAACCATCTTTAGTAGCAGCTTCAATGTTCATACTTATTCTATCTGATAATGACATAGCTCTCTTTATTGAATCTTTAGAAGCACCTGGAATAATTTTTAGATGAATATAATCTTGATACCCATATTCTTTTCTTAATATCCTTGTTGTTTCTATTAAATTTTCCATAGTTTGATCTATTGTATTACCTACACCAGAACTTAAAAACAAACCGTTTACTAAATTACTATCATAATAATTTAAAAATACTTTAGCTATTTCTCTAGGGCTTAATTCCATTCTTGTAAAATTTCTTTTACATTCATTAATACAATATTTACAATCATTTTTACATTTATTAGTCATTAATGTTTTAAATAATGGAATTTCACAACCATTTGAACTTGCATTATAAATTCCAGGTAAATTAACTTCAGAATTTCTCTGTTTGTTTACATAATCACATAAATCAAATTGTGCGGAATCTGCTAAAATTTGCATTTTTCCTAATATTGTCATAGTATAAAATGTATTTTTTATATTAATAGTTTTATTGTAAATAATCATTTTCTATTGAATAAGAAAATTTATAAATAGAACTTATTACAACTATTTATCATGAAAATAGTATTAGCTGGTACTAGTAGTGCTGTAGGTAAAACAACAATAGCCACTGGGATTATGAAAGCTTTATCCGAAAAACATAATATTCAACCTTTTAAAGTTGGTCCAGATTATATTGATCCTTCATACCATACATTAGCAACTGGTAATCCTTCTAGAAATTTAGATTCTTTTTTTATGACAGATTATCAAATTATTAATGTTTTTAATCAAGGTTTAAAAAAATCTAATTCTAAAATAGGTATAATTGAAGGTGTTAGAGGTTTATATGAGGGTATAAGTCCTACTGGTGATGTAGGTAATACGGCATCTATTGCTAAAGCTTTAGACGCTCCTGTAATTTTAATCTTAGATGCTCGAAGTTTAGTTAAAAGTGCTGCAGCTGTTGTTTTAGGATTCAAATCTTTGGATCCTTCAATTAAAATTGAAGGTGTTATTTTAAATAAAGTTCGTGGTAAAAAACATTATTTAAAAGCTAAAGAATCTGTTGAAAAATTAACAGATACTAAAGTAATTGGGGGAATTCCTAGAGATGACTCTTTGATGGTTAAACAACGTCACTTAGGTTTAGTTCCTGCTTTAGAAAAAGAAAAAATTATTAATAATATTGAAATTTGGTCTAATATAATTAAAAAATATATTGATTTGGACTTATTAATGGATATTATCAAGCAATCTAAATTTTCTAATATAAAAGAAAACATGAATATTTTACATGAAAATAATTTGTCTAATATAAATAATAATATATCTTCAACATCACTAATAGAAAATTATAAATCTACAAATGAATCTAATAATAATGAATTATGGAAAGTTGAAAATAAAAATCCAGTAAAAATTGGTGTTGCTAAAGACGAAATTTTTTCTTTTTATTATCAAGATACTTTTGATGCATTAAAAGATAATAAAGCTAAAATAATTTATTTTAGTCCTTATAAAGATGATGATCTTCCTGATGTAGATGCTTTATATATTGGTGGTGGTTATCCTGAATTGTTCAAACAAGAATTATCTAATAATTTTTCAATGATTAATTCAATTAATAAATTTCATCAAGATGAGTTACCTATTTATGCAGAATGTGGTGGTTTAATATACTTGTCTCAATCTATAGATAATGTTCCTATGGTGAATGCTTTACCTTATAAATCAAAAATGACTTCTCATGTCCAAGGTTTAAGTTATGTTATAGGTAAGGCATCTAAAGATTCTATTATTTCTGAAAAAAATGATATTATAAGAGGGCATGAATTTCATTATACTAAAATTTTGCCTAATGATAATACTAATTTTGTTTTTGATGTCCAAAGGGGTAAAGGAATTGTTAATTCTATGGATGGAATTGCTTTAGGCAATACTGTTGCTAGTTATCTTCATATTCACCCATGTTCCTATACTAATTTTGCTTATAATTTTACTAAAAATTCTTCTTTGTAGTTTTTTATTCTATTTTTATTTTTTATTTTTTGTTAACTTTTAGTATATATTTTGTGACTCAAAGATATTATCATTTAACTCAATGACATTACATGTATCTTTTAATATCATTAATGTACTATTTTATATGATTTTTTGGATTGTTTTTTTCTATTTTTTTCATTTTTATTTTTTTAGTTTTAAAATTTTTTTTCAATAATTTTTAATGTTAATGACGATCCTTTTCATTGAGTTATTTTTGAAAATTTTTGTAACTCAATTTTTTTCACTTGAAATGGTGCTTGCACTATTTTTTTTAAGAAATATAATTTTCTTGCATATGTTAACTCAATTTTTTTATTAAAAATTAATTGATAATATCATTGTAACTCAATCATTTTTTTATGCTTTAAATTTTTTTATACTATAACTCAATTTCTTTAAATATTATTTAAATAATTTTTTTGTTATTGTAATTAATATTATAATTAACTCAACTATATATGCTATGATTAACAAACAATTAAACATATTATACTTAATTTATTAGTATAAATTTATTATAACATTAAGAAGGAACTTTTATGTTAGAAAAAGAAATTAAACAATATAAAAGAGGTAATAGTTTTACCTACAGAATTGATCTTTCTAAAAAAGATAATTTTGATGGTGGAGAAAAAGTTATGCTTCTCACTCTTAATGAATATAATCAATTCAATAATAAAATCGATGATTTCAATAAAATGTTGGATGATAAAGATAATATTATTTCTTCTTTGAGGGAAGAAAATAATAATCTTAAATCTGGTATTAGCAAAGAAGTTGACAAACGTAATTTTGAAATCTCTAAAAAAAATGAAGAGATTAAAGATCTTATGGATGAGAATCAAGTTTCTTTGCAAAAATGTTATGATATAATTGATGAGAAAGATAAATCTATTTCACATTCAATTGAAGAGATTCGGTTGGAAAGAGAAAAATCTGATGATATCTCTAAAAATTATACTGAAGAAATTAGATTGGAACGTCAAAGAAATGATAATTTATTAACTTCTAAAAATGATGAGATTAAATCTTTAAATTCTAAGTTGAATTCATGTTTAGAGGAAAGTATGGATAAAAATAATCTTTTGACTGCTTATCGTTTATTAATTGAAAGGTATAAATCTCGTAGTTTTATTGATCGTTTATTGAATAAAGAGCCTTCAGAAACTGATTTGAATGTAGGTTCTAAAGATACTTATATTTTAGACACTGAGAAAAAAGATTAATTTATTAATTTTTTTATTTTTTATTTTTTATTTTTTTGATAATGTAATATTATTATCATTTTGGGGTTATTGTAATGTTCTTTTTTACTATTTGATTTTTGTAACTCTTAGACATATTTTTCAACTGTATTTTGTATCTACATGTTAATATCATTGTAGTCTCTCTTTTTCTTTTTTTCATGTTAAAGGTATATTTCAAGTGTAAGTTTATGGCTTCTTTAGTCTTTATGTTTTGTGTGGGATAATATCAGTGAGTTGTCATGTTAACAGCTTTTTATTAACAATTTTTACTTTTGATATTACATTTAAGTTATCATTTTTTTAAGTCATTGTAATGTTATTAACATAAAAAATTAATATTTTTAATAATTTTAAAAATAATATTATTACTATTTTTGGGATTTTCTTTTTGTTTTCTTTAAAATTTAAAATTTTTTTATCTAATATAATTCTATTAATTCATAAAAATATTAATAATATATTTTTAGATCTAATAGAAAAAATTTATAATATTTAATTAATATTTTTTTAATAAAAAATAATAGTAACATTATTGATATATAAAATTAATAATAAACATAATTATAATTCTTAAGTTTTTAATAAAAAAAATGTGATTTTATGAATAATATTAAATCTTATTTAAAAAATATAGATGTTTTTAATCCACTAATTATTGTATTTGCAATCGTTTTATTTGTATTAATTGCATTACCAACTTGGTATATAACAACAGAATTACATACTCCTGAAATACCAATGTACTTTTTTATATTATTTGGATTAGTACTTTTTATATTAGGAACCTTTACTCCTAATATATTATATAAATTCAATAATTCTTTCAAAAATAAAATAGAGAATTTTAAGTTTAAACCTAAAAAAAATCTTGAAAAACTTCCATTTTTTGGAAATTATTCTAGAATGGAATCTTTATTATTATTTATAGTTATTTTAGGTATTGTTCTACAGATAATTAATTTAATTTCATTAGGAGGTATACCATTATTTAGTAGCTATTTAAAAACTAAAGCTGCTACTAAAATTTGGTTAATTTCTTATATAATTTATTTACCTGGAATCAATTTGCTTTTAGCTAAATTTAATAGAAACTCACATTATTTATTGTTAATATTAGGTTTATTTTTATTTGTTTTAACAGGTTATAGAACTACTCCAATAGCTATTCTATTGTCTACTTTCATAACTCTATATTATACTCGAAATTTTGAAACTAAACATCAATTAATATTTATTTTAATAATAATAATTTTATTTATTTTAATAGGTTTCATTGCTATTAAATCTATTTCTACCCAACATTGGAGAATTGGTCCATTAGAATTAGTTTCTTATAGGGCAGGATTTACTTTAAATATATTTGATAAAGTAACACGTCGACAATTTTTAACTCATGGTAATCTTTTCTATTCTACTTTGTCTGGATTTTTTAATTCAGTAGATCCAAGAGTTCTTGTAGGGCAAGCTGTTCTTAATGAAAATCATTCAATAACTTCCACTATTTTTGGTCCTGCAACTTTAGATTTTGGAATTATGGGTATGGGTATACAAATGTTTTTATTAGGTCTAATTTTAAAATTTTTATATATAATACAAAAATATAAAAAAGACATTTTCACTGCATTTTATGCAGTTGTTCTAGCTCAAACATTAATTTGGATTGAAACAGGACCAACCGATTTAGTAGTTTGGATTTTTTATGCTATATGTATTTTTTTAATTTTTATAGGTTTTTATAAAATTAATTTTTTTAATGAGGAAAAAAATGTCAAATAAAAAAAAGTTAATGACAATTGCAATTGCGGCAGAAATCACACCTGCAAAAACAATTATTCCTATTATTAAAAAAATTAAATTATTAGAATCCAAAAATAAATTAAATTGGGAAAATTCTAAAATAATAGGTTTATATCATGGAGATAGTGTAAAAAATATTTTAAGTCCTTTTTGTGATGAATGTTTTTCAATAGGTCAAGGTAGAGGATCTAATAAGAAAAAAAATTCTAATATAAAATTATCCTACTTAATTTTTAAGGACTTTTTAAAAGCTTTTTCCGCAATGAGAGGTAAAAATATAGATCTTCTTATCACTGCCGGAAATGCAGGGGATGTTAGAAAATCTATTTTGGTTGCTAATTTTTTACATATTCCTATTATTCATATAGAACAAGATATTTATAACCCAATTGAAATTATTTCTCATGCAAATTTGGTTACTGTTCCCTCTGAAAAATATGTTTCTTATTTAAAAAATCATTATAATTTAATTAATGTTCTAAATATTGGTGGATATCCAATGGTATCTTATGTTATTGATTCCATTAAAAATCATAAAAATATTTCAAAAGAACAAATTTTAAGTGAAAATGGTTTAAAATTAACTGATGATTATATTTTACTTGTTTTAGGTGGTGATTTAAGAGATAATGATCTTGAAAAATTAATACAGGTTTGTGAAAGTTTAAATTATCCTATAATCATTGCCCCATATCGATTTGATAAACAATTAGTTGAAAGTTTAGTTAGCTCTTTTAATATTAATGTTTTAGATAATTATGTGGATTTATATGATTATCTTCATCATGCTAAAATTTTAATTTATGCTGCGGGTATGGGAATGACTATTGAAGCGGGTATTTTTGAAATTCCTAGTATTAAAATAAAAGGTTTTCATAAAGATCATGCTAGTGTTGATTTAGCTAATGATTTAAATATTCCAATTGTCAGTATTGAGGATATTGGTCATGTTATTAATAATTTATCTAAATCTAACAGTAAGGATTTAATAGAAAATAGTCAAATTGCTATTGATAATTTAATTGATATTATAAATAATTTTAATTATTCATTAAATAAAAGTGGTTTAAGTTCTACAAAAAAAATATGGAATCAAAGAAAGAAATATAGGTAAATATTTATTTATTCAATGTTTAACTCTTTTTTGAACATATTTCACTTTCTCAATATGTTCTAATATATAAACTTACCGGTATCTTTTTAACAAAAGTACTTAAATAGTTTAAAGTATAGATTTATTCTTGTGATAATATGGTAGTTAAAATTGGAATTATAAAAAGTGGAAATATAGCAAGTTCACCTGTTCTCGAACTTTTATTAGATGAAAGAGCAGACAGACCAAATATTGACGTAAGAATAATCAGTTCTGGAGCTAAAATGAGCCCAGAACAAACAGAAGAAGTTGTTCCTAAAGTAAAGGACTTTGACCCAGACTTTTGTATATTCACAAGTCCAAATCCTACAGCACCAGGACCAGCTAAAGCAAGAGAATTATTATCTCAATTAGATGTACCTGCAATGATTATTGGAGATACTCCTGGACTTAAAGCTAAAGATGAAATGAAAGAACAAGGAATAGGATACATCATAGTTAAAGCTGACTCTATGATTGGTGCTAGAAGAGAATTTTTAGACCCAACTGAAATGGCTTCTTTCAACTCTGATCTTATTAAAGTATTAGCTTGTACTGGAGCTTACAGATTAATACAAAACACTATTGATGGTATGATTGAACAAGCAGAAGCAGGTAAAGAAATAGAATTACCTCAATTAGTTGTATCTGCTGAAAAAGCTGCTGACGCAGGTGATTTCTCTAACCCATACGCAAAAGCTAAAGCTATTGCAGCATACACTATGGCTGAACACGTTGCAGACTTAGATCTTAAAGGTTGTTTCATGGTACAAGACTTTGAAAAATTCATATACCTTGTAGAAGCTGCACACGAAACTGCTTCCCAAGCTGCTAAATTAGCAACTGAAGCAAGAGAAATTGAAAAAGCTAACGATACTGTTTTAAGAACTCCACATATGAAAGATGGATCTACTGGTTCTAAAACTGTATTAACTGAAAAACCACAATAAATACTATTATTATAAGTAGCTTTTTTTAGCTACTACTTTTTTTATTTTTTTTTATTAATTAAGAAAAATAGTTAAATAAATTTAATTATACTTTTTTTAGAGATTATTTTTAAAAAATAGTTATTTTTATAAAACTCCTTTAGTACTAGGAATTTTATCATTTTCTATAATACAAGCATAATGTAATGATTTAGCGAATGCTTTAAATAATGCTTCTGATTTATGGTGATCATTTGACCCTTTTACTGTTCCATAAATATTGATTTTTGCACTACTAGCAAATGATTCAAAGAAATGTATAATAATATCTGAAGTCATGTCTCCGATTTTATCATTTTTGAATTTTAAATCCATATTACAATAATTTCTTCCACTAATATCAATTGCAATTTTTGCTACTGAATCATCCATTGGGATTGTTGCATCTGCCATTCTTCGTATTCCTTTTTTGTCTCCAACTGCTTTGTTAAATGCAGTACCTAATAATATTCCAATGTCTTCAACTGTATGGTGATCATCTACTTCAATATCTCCAATAGCTTTTATTTTTAAATCCATGTAGCTATGTTTTGAAAAAGATTCTAACATATGGTTAAAAAAGTTTATTCCAGTATCTATATCATAATTTCCTTCACCATCAATATTAAGTTCTATATTGATATCGGTTTCTGATGTTTTTCTATTTACTTTTGCTGTTCTTTCCATTTGAATCCCATTTTTAAATTTTTTATATTATGTATAAAAATTTTATTTAATTAAATTAATAAATGCTTTAATAATTTATTCCCTTGGAGCATTTCTCATAATTTTAATAGCGTCTACTGGACATTTCATGGCACATAAAGTACAAACATGACAATATTCTAAATGAGATACATGTGCAACGGTATTAATTTTCCAAATTTTCCCACTTTTAGGACAAATTTCTTCACAGTTACCACATCCTGTACATTTATCTTCATCTATTTTAATTTTTAAAATATAAATCCCCTCACAAAAACTAAGAAAATAAATAAAAATTTATTTAATTATAATTTCAAAGTCGCTACTGACACCGCTTTAAAACCAATATAAATTTCTTTTCCTAAAGTTAAATTTAATTCTTTAGTTGCAGATACAGTAATATCTGAGAAAATATCGGTTCCACCAATATCAATTTTAACTCTGATCATTTCACCTTCAAGTTTCATTTCAATAATTTGACCTTTAAATATATTTCTAATACTAGATTCTTGAGGTTTCAACATTATGAAAATATTATCATAGCTAATCAAAGCTAAAATTTTATCTCCAACATTATAATTTTCATTTAATGGAATAGTTAATTGAACTTGTGGATTCAATTCAATTTTCATAATACCTTTAGGTCTATCAATACTTATTATATTAGCTTCAATCTCATTAACGTCTCGATGTAACTCCATAATTGCATTGATTTTTTTACATTCTTTTAAAATCATTTTACCTTCAGAAGTCAAAGTGGCACTTCCTCCCCCACCACTTCCACCTTTTTGTGTGCTTACAATTGCAATTTCTAAATTAGATTCTATCTTACTAATATAATTTAATGCAGTTCGATATGAAATTTTAGTTAATTTTGCAGCTTCAGTAATAGATCCTGTATTATTTATATACTTTAATAAATCGAATTTTTTACTATTCAGTAAAAATGAATTATCATCTATACTAATTTTATATTCTACGCCTGCTTTTACCTCAGTCATTTTATTTACCCTTCTATAAATAATTACTAATTAAAAATAATCTCCAAATATTTTTATCTTTATTTATGTAATATGTTATTATGTTTTTAATATAATTTAAAAAATTTTCTATTTAATTTTTATTTTTATACATATCTTTCTAAAATATTTATGAATTTTTGTACATATTTAGTTAACGGCCCAAATTTATTTCCAAAAGTTCTTGCAGCATTAATATCCTCAGGGTTTAATGTTCTAAAAGCTATTAAAAAAATTGTGTAGATTATGGGACAAATAATTAATCCTAAAATTAATCCTACAGTATTATGACCTAAAAAGAATTGTATGAAATATATTGGTATAGCCATAATAATTGATGCAATAATTATCTTTGTAAAAAATCCTATAGGTGCCTTTGTTTTTGTAATATGGAATGTAACAATTAACATAGGTATCATCATTGCTAATGATGCAATAGTTATCGCTAATGATCCTCCAATAATTCCATAAATTGGGATAAGATAATATCCTAATAGTACTGTGACAAGAGTTCCAAATAATAATAAATACATAGGTATTCTAGGGTTCCCTATTCCTTGAACTATACTAGATGAAATTGTAAACATTGAATAAAATGTCATTCCTATAACTAATACAGCTAAAGCACCTGCTCCAGCTATGTATGCAGGGTTAGTGAAATATACTAAACCTATTATCTCTTTTGCATACATGGCAATTCCAACACACATTGGAACTACAAAAACCATCCCATACCTATATACATTTGTAACATATTTTCCTAAAAGGTTTTTATTTTTTAAACTAAATGCTTCGGATACAGCAGGTAAAATTGTTGTTGCAAGAGAAGAAGAAATCATCAATGGTAAACGACCAATAGGATCTGCAGCGGTATAATAACCAATTGTTTCTGAAGTTAAAAAATAACCCATAATAATTGTACAAGCACTATATATACACATTTCAGCTAATGCTGCAACAGTTACTGGTATTGAAAATGAAATAAGACTAAAAGCTAATTCCATCTCTTGTTTTTTACTAAATTCAAAATCAGGGCTAGGTTTTCTTATATATTTTCCCATATGCTTCTTAAAAATAATATAAGCAGATAAAGCAGATAATGCAAATCCTAAAGCACTACCTAATACTGCACCAAATGCAGATAATCCAATCATAACTAAAGCTACAGCAAATATTATCATGAATAACTGTTCAATAGCACGGGTGTATAAAATGTAATCCATCTTATAAACCCCTTGAAATGCTCCCCGATAAGCTCCAACAATAACACTAAAAGGAGTTATAAGCCCTACTGCTTGTAAAGGTAATAAAACTTCAGGTTTACCAAAAAAGTCAGCTAACCAAGGAGCTACAATGAAAACCATCAGTAATCCCATAACAATACCTAAAAATGCCATGATTTTCAATGCAGTATAAACTGTTTGATTAGCTAAATCTTTTTTATCTAATGCATTATATTCTGAAACATATTTAGCAATTGCAGGGGGTAGTCCTCCAGCAGCTAAAATTTGAAAAATTCCTTGGAATGGTAATGTTAAACCAAGTATACCATAAGCAGATGGCCCTAAAAGACTTGCCATTAAAAAACGGTAAACATAACCTCCGACACGAAAGATTATATTTCCTATGAAAATTATTATACTACCTTTAGCTAATTTAGAAGCCATTAATTCACCTAAAAAGAAATTTATAATTTAAAAAATAATTTAAAAAAATATTATATAACTTTATTAATTTAACTTTTTTTTTGTTAATAAACTTAATTGTTTAATACTATTTTTAAGAAATTATTTTAACTTTTTTTTAAACTGTTCATGAAATTATTTATAGTTCTATTCAAAGTTTCAAAACCATATTTGTCTTTTTTAATTTCTTCTAAGGAATCCTTTGACCAAAATGAAGCACCTAAATTAGCTCCAAATGATCCTCCTCCAACTATATTTATATTATGAATTATATAAAAGGTATTTATTTCTTGGATAGCTAATTCCTGGCCACCTACCCTATCTCCACCTACCGCTATACTCATTCCAGTTTTTCCACTTAAAATTTTTAAATCTTTAGCTTCTAAAGCCCGACATCTTTCCATAATCATTTTAATTTGTGAACTTATTCCTCCACAATGAATAGGAGTAGCTATTATAAACCCTTCTGCTTCTTCGATTAAAGGATATAATTCTTGCATGTCATCTTCAATAATACATTTTTTATTTTTTAAACAGTAATCGCAATGTTGACATGGATGAATATCTTTACCTCTAACTTCAAAATCTATTGTTTTAAAAGAATTATTTTTTAATTTACTTAAAGCAATGTTTAATACATAATTTGTAGTTTGGTCTCGTGGACTCCCACATATTCCTAAAATCATAATTAATTCTATTTATCTTAAATTTATTATATTTTTTGAAAAATTTTTAATATATGAAAAAACAAAATAATTATAATAAATTTTTCTTTTAGAGGTTTAGTAATGGATTATGCCAAAGGTAAAGTGAAAAAATATTCAAGAGAGTATACAAGAACTCTTAAAGATGGTGAGAAAAAGAAATATAAAACCGAGCAGGTTCAAATCACAATACCTAAACAACAAAATATTTTCAATGATGATGAAGAAGTTGTTATCTTACATGATTCTGATAAAAATAAATTAGAATCACAAGATGATGTAGCTGTAGCTTTATCTTTTCACAATCACATCTTAAAAGAAGAAACAAAAAAATTAAATGAGGATATAAAAATTAAGGATTCTATTATTGATAATCTTAATAAAAAAATAGATTATTTAAATAAAGAAATTGAAAATTTAAATTCAGAAAAAATTGAGGATGAAGATGTTGTGGATGAAATTCCTTCTGATGCTGAATTTTTAGAACTTCAAAAATCATACATCTCTCTTTTAGAAAAAAATGATTTACTTCAATCTGAATTAGAAAATGCTAAAATCGGTGAAATATATCAGAAAGGATTAGCTAATAAATTTAGAAATTTTATTTTATATAAATCTGATTAAGAAAAATTATTCTTCTTCAAGTTGATTACTCCATCTTTTTAAACCCGGTAAACTTTGTAGTAATACTCCAGTAAACATTGTTTCATCAGCTCTAGGATTTTTGTTTAACATTTTTTTAACATTTTTTGTTATCATTTCTTCAAGTGTGATGTTTGGTTCTGTAAACTCCCCATTTTGGTAACATTCATTACAATAGTCATGATTTTTAGATCCATCTATATTAGTTCCAAACTCTTTTTCTACCATTGGTTTTCCACAAGAATTACAAAATACCATTTAAATGACCTCTTATTTTTATTGTTTAAAAATGGAAAAAATAGAAAAAATATTTAAATTTAATTATTCATTTTAAAAGAATATTTAAGTTTTAAATATTTTCGTCTTCATCTAAAGCTAATCTCATATTGTCAGGGTCTACTGGGAAGTGTTCTAAGAAATCTTCTGCAGATCTTCTTACATCTCTAGATCCAATAATATATCTTCCTGCAATAATAATATCTGCACCTTTATCAATAGCTTCTTCAACTTTATTAGGAGTTATTCCTCCAGCTACTGCTATTAATCCGTTTCCTATAAGTTTTTTAATTTCTCTAATGTTTCCCCATTCAGTCATTTCACTAGTATCTTCACCTTTTTCAGCTTTTGTTGTTTCAAGGTCAACATTTCGGTGTAAGAGCACTATATTTGGTTTAAGTTCAGGTTTTAATTGTTTTATTTTTCCAGTGAAATCATCTACATTCATCATATCTAAGATTGAATATATTCCTTGTTTTTGGGCTTCATGTATAGCTTTTTCTATAGATTCAATTGTTCCTAATCCAGATATAGCTACTGCATCTGCAGTTTCATCTGCAGCCATTTTTATTTCTACTCTTCCAACATCTAAAGTTTTTAAATCTGCTATAATGAAAGCATCTGGTCTAAGTTTTCTAATTTTACTTACTACACCAACACCAAATTTTTTAACGAGTGGTGTTCCTGCTTCAATAATGATTCTTTCTCGGTCTGGTAATTGATCGATTATTCTTTCCATAGCGTTTAGATTATCTAAATCAAGAGCAACTTGTAAATATGGAGGGTTCCATAATCTTGTTACTTTGAATCCCATTATTGGGTGGGTTCCTCTATCTTTTTCTGCTAATACTTTATTTATATTTGGGTAGCCTTTCATTGCTCTTTTAATTGCTAATTTAGTTGCACCATAATTGTATTGGTAGATTTTTCTAAAGTCTTCAGCTTTAGGATCTATGAATACACTTACCATAAGCACGATATCTTCAGTTTTATCTTTTGGTATTAATCCTTCTTCAACTGCATCTGCTACTGCTCGTCCTACAGCTGTTTGTGCAGGTCCAAAAATTTTACTTGCATCATCTAAATCTCCAACTGTAACTTTAGGAATAATTAATGTTACAGGTTTTGTTAATAAGTTTGGTCTAATAACTGTAAGTAAAGGGGGGTGACCTATAGATAATTGTGTCATACTGTTTGCAAAAGCACTTCCAACAGGACCTTCTTTTTCACCAATAACTAAATCAACATGAGCTAATTCATTTCCATCCCCAATAAGGGCTTCACCGATTCTATACATATTTAATGTCCTCCGATATTAATATAAAATACCTAAATATATTTTTTTAATGAAACTTTAAATTTTTTTAAATAGATAAAATTATAAAATTTCTATGAGTATGTTTATACTATATTAATTTATGAATTAATGTAATATATAATATTTTTCAAATAATAAATTTTTTTGAAAATAAGTTTTTTAATTTCTTTAAATATAAAAAAATAGTGTTAAAATAGCTAAAAATATATTTAGCTATTAATTTAAATTTTAAATTTTTTGATTAGTTGAATCTAATTCTATTATTTACGTAACGTTGGAGAGGTAATCTTCTATATGGTAATCCTTTATTTTTAGAATTTATTTCATTAATTAAATCATTTAAATTCATATCTACCTTTTCACCACTTTCTCTAACTGTTACTGAAAAAGTTTCTGATTCTAATTCTTTGTCTCCAATAACGAAAATATATGGAATCCATTCTTTAGAAGCATTTCTAATTTTTTTACCAATTCTATCTTCACTGTTGTCTATATCTACTCTAATATTATTTTCAGATATTTTATCAGCTAATTTATCAGCATATTCAACATGTTTATCACTAATCGGAAGTATTCTTACTTGTGTTGGAGCTAACCATGTTGGTAACATTGGAGATTTTTCATTAATTTCTTTGGCGGTTTTTTCAAGTAAACTGCAAATGACTCTTTCTATACTTCCTGTTGGACTGCAATGTAAAATAGTTGGGTGATGTTCTTGACCATCTTCTCCAAGATAATTAATGTCAAATCTTTTACCACTTTCAACATCTATTTGTACTGTTGGATTTTCAATTGGTCGACCTAAGTAATCAATTGCAGCAAAATCAATTTTACAACTCCAATAATGTTTTCTTTCTGGTAATATTTCTAAAAGCATTGGTTTTCCAGTTTTTGCTGCTGTTTTAAACATCCATTCTTTGTGTTGGTCGAAAAATTCTTTTGTTGCTCTAAATATTACTTCATAATTAACATCTAAATCGTATCCAGTTTGAATACACATTTCTGTCTGTTTCTCGAATTCCTCTAATGTAGAGTCCATATCTGCACAAAAACTATGGAAATCTGGCATTGTAAACGCTCTTAATCTCTTAAGCCCTACAACTTCTCCTCTTTTTTCGTATCTAAAACTATATGTGGAAAGTTCATATACTTTTGCAGGTAAATTTTTCCATGTTAAGAATGAGTCTCCTAATACTCTGAATGCTCCGAAACAACAAGCAAATCTTAGCATTAAATCTTTTTTAGTATTTGTTCTATATTGTCTTTCTCCAAATTTAGCAGCATGCTCTCTTATTGCAGGGTTTGATAAATCATAAAATATAGGAGTTTCAATAGGCATTGCACCTTGATCTAAAACTAAGTTGTAAACGTAATCAGATAATAAATCACGTATTAAACGTCCTTTAGGATACCATTTTAAGTTCCCTACATCGGATGCACTTTCATAATCACACAATTCTTTTTCTCTCATTATTTTAACATGAGGAGGTTCTCCTTCATCACTTGAACCTTTACCTAATTCATATTGTGTTAATTTTTCTAAATCTTCATTTTCATAATTGAATTTATCTGTATCTATGATTTCATCATTATACATAATATAAAATTTAGATTTTGGACCTTTTTCATCCTTTTCTTCATCTTCTTCATCCTCTTCTGCAGTAATAGTTCTTGAAAGTTCAGATAAAGGATGTCCTTTGCATGAAATTTCAAATGCTTTATACCATCCGAAAGGTACTCTATTAACTTCTAATCCTTTTTCTTTAATTGCTTCTTCAGTATCTTTTAATATATTTATAGCAGTTTCAGGTGAACTTAAGGAATTAGATAAATGAGCATAAGGGTATAAAACAATATTTTCCGCTTTAACTTGGTCATTAGTTTTAATTATTTCTTTAACTAAATTTTTTACTATTCCTTTAGGATTTATTTCATCTTTTTTTTCAACTGCAGTGAAAACAACTAATGATTCATTGAATAAACCATTTTTTTGAGATTCACTTATTTCTTCGGCCATTGAGGTTTTGTTTTTAACATTATATTTTAAATAATCAGAGTGAATAATTAATACTCGCATTAAATCACCTTTTTTAGTAATAATTAATAAAAATTTAAAAATAAATCATTTTATTTATAATTTATATAATATTCTAAATTTTATAAATTATATTATATAATATTATTTTTTTAATCAAACAATAATCTATTATTTTTAGAATCATAGTTTTTGTAATAAATAATTTAAGATTATTTATTCAATTTTGATTGATAAGTATGGATTTTCTTTTTCTGCATCTTTAAAAGTAGTTATAATCGTTTTTTTAATTTTTTTGGAATATATGATGGTTATTTCAGTTTTTTCACCTATTTCACTTAAACAATCGAATAATGCATCTAAATTTTTACCATAATATTCTGGAAAATTTAAGCTTTTTTTCATATATTCATGAGGATTGTTTTCCATGAGTTTTCCGTTAAGTATTATTTTTTTCATCATTTTCCTCAATTTTAATTTAATTTGGTGAAAGTTTTATAATGGTTATCTGTGTAATATATATCTCCATCGGGTGAATAAATTATTCTTTTAGCTCCTCTAGTTTTTGATCCATTTGTATCAATATCACATTCTATGTATTCTTTTCCTTGAGGTAATACTCGCTCACGATTTGTGAAATAATCCCCACCAATACTCTTTCCAGGGGCATAAGGTTCTAAATATCCTCCATGCCATCCAAGAGATCTTGCATCTGATTTACTTATATAATTATCTGGTAGTTTGTCGAATTTTTCAATATATGCAGCAACATCATTTTCTTGATCGTATTGTCCATTTATTTGGATAGAACTATTTGATGATATTTGATTGTTTGATGAATTTATGGTTTGAGTATAGATTATACATCCAGAAATTATTATTATTATTAAAAAAATTAGTATAATTGGCTTTATTTTTTTCAAATTTATCATCTTTAAATAATATTCATATAAATTATAATATTTTTTTATAAGTTATATTTTTTTATTAATTTGTTCATAGAACCTGTCATCATAATTTTTAGATATGTCTGGGTATTGATTCCATACACAAATTGAAGTATCAGGTATAACACTTTTCTTTTCTTTAGAAAATTTAGAATATATATGCATCATTTCTTCACCATCTCTAATTATCATTTTTACAAAGGGTATATTAGCTTTGTAAATATTTATGTATGGATTTTCTAAACTTGATATGATGTCTGTTTTTTTATTATTTACATAACAATATGGGGATGCTAAAATATTTATTTTAATGTTTTTAGACATTTTTTTTAAAATATTGTCTAATGGTTCTTTTTCATTTTCAAATAAAAAACCTATTCTCATGTTTAATGTTCTTTTTGATCGTGATATTATTTCTATTTCTTTTTTTATTATTTTTTCCTGATTTCTGATTAACCACATTGGTGCTTGGACTTGTGAAATTTGGTTTTCATATGTGTCGTTTAAATTATTTTCTGTTTCGTTTAATTCTTCGATTAATTTATCTTTTTCTTTTTTGAATATATCTTTTGGTGGGATAGCTGTATATTTTAAAGGTCTTCCTTTTTCTAAATCTAAGTAACCTTTGTTGTATAATCTTTTTAGCACGTCATAAACTTTTGATCTAGGAACTTGTGAATCTATGCTTATTTCGTGGGGAGTTCCGGTTATCATCCTATTTAAACTTTGATATACTTTAGCTTCGTACATGCTTAACCCTAGTTTTTGTAATGAATGGATGGTTTTATCTTTCAATTTTATTACCCTTATTTTAGTAAAATTTTTTTATAATATACCTTATTATACTTTTTACCCTTAATAAGTTACACTATCTTTATATGTATTATGGTTATATTATGATTTAAGCATAAAATATGTAAAAATATTTTTCATGGAGGAAAAAATTATGACAAATGAACCATTAGATATGTTTTGTTATCAATGTTCCCAAACTATGGGTGGAACTGGATGTACTATACGCGGAGCTTGTGGAAAAACACCAACTGTTGCTAGATTACAAGATAATCTTATTTTTGCATTAAAAGGTATTAGTGCCTACAATTACCATGCAAATGAGTTAGGTGCTAAAGATCAAGATGTTGATGAATTTTTAACAGAAGGATTATACACTACATTAACAAATGTGAATTTTGATGCAGGTGATTTAATAAATATGGGATTAAAAGCTGGAGAAGCTAATATAAAAGTAATGAAATTACTTAAACAAGCTCACATAGACCATTATGGTGAACCAGAACCTGCAGAAGTAAAAGTAGGAGCTCAACCAGGTCCTGGAATATTAGTTACAGGTCATGATTTAAGAGCTTTAGAAGAATTACTAAAACAAACAGAAGGAACAGGTATTAATATATATACTCATAGTGAAATGATACCAGCTCATGGATACCCGGGATTAAGAAAATATGAACACTTAAAAGGACAACTTGGAGGTCCATGGTATGATCAAAAGAAAATATTTTCAAAATATAATGTTGCAATATTAGCTACATCTAATTGTGTTTTACTACCAAAAGATGATTATAAAGATAGATTCTTTACAATGGGTGTTACAAAATTGCCTGAAGTACCAGTAATAGAAAATTATGATTTCACTCCATTAATTGAAAAAGCAAAAGAATTAGGCGATTTAGAACCTGAAAAATTAACTACTTTATCAACCGGATTTGGAGTATCTACAATATTATCTTTAGCTCCAAAAATTAAAGAATTAGTTGAAGCAGGAAAAATTAAAAGATTCTTTTTAGTAGGTGGATGTGATTCACCATTCTCTAAGAATAAATATTATCGTGAATTTGTAGAAAATTTACCTGAAGACACAATAATTTTAACATTAGGTTGTGGAAAATATAGATTTAATGATTTAGAATTAGGTGATATTGAAGGAATTCCAAGATTATTAGATATGGGTCAATGTAATGATGCAATTGCAGCTGTTGACGTGGCATTAGCATTATGTGACTTATTTAATGTTGAATTAAATGATTTACCTCTCACTATTGTATTAAGTTGGATGGAACAAAAAGCTGCAGCTATTTTATGGAGTTTATTCTATTTAGGTAAAAAAGACATGTTAATAGGTCCAATTTTACCAGCATGGGCTAATGATGAAATAGTTAAAGTATTAGTTGATACATTTAATTTAACTCCAATAGGCGATCCAAAAGAAGATATAAAAAAGATCATGGGTTAAAATTTAATATTTTAAAATTAATCAGAGGAGTGAATTAAATGGAAGATTTAAAAGCAAAACCAATTAATATAGAAAACTTAATTGATTACCAAAAAGATTCTGTAGTAAGTATGGAAGTAATTAAAAAAGAGCTTGGAACAGTAACACTATTCGCATTTGATAAAGGACAAGGTTTAAGTGAACATAGTGCTCCTTTTGATGCAATGGTACAAATAATTGATGGTGAAGCAGAAATAACTATTGATGGAAAATCAAATAATGTTTCAAAAGGTCAAATGATTATAATGCCTGCTAACATACCTCATGCTTTACAAGCAGTTAATGAACCATATAAAATGATTTTAACAATGATTAAATCTAATTAAAATCTATTAAATTAATTATTTTTTTATTCTTTTTTTGATATTATCTTTTTTTTATTCTTTTTTTATAAATTATCTAAATTATATTTTTTATAAAATAATATAAATCTTATAAAATTTAAATTAATTATTATAAAAATAAATTTTAAAAATTATTTTAATTAAAGTGATTTATTATGAGAAGCGATAAAGTAAAAAAGGGTGTTCAAAGAGCACCTCATAGATCATTATTCAGAGCATGTGGTATTAATGATGAAGATTTTAAAAAACCTTTTATTGGTATAGCAAATAGTTTTACAGATGTAGTTCCTGGACATATTCATTTAAGAGATTTAGTTGAATATGTTAAGGAAGGTATACGTGCAGCTGGAGGAATACCATTTGAATTTAACACTATGGCAATATGTGATGGTATAGCTATGAATCATGAGGGAATGAAATATTCTTTACCTTCTAGAGAAATAGTCGCTGCTACAGTAGAAAGTATGGTTAAAGGACATAGTTTTGATGGACTAGTTTTAATGCCAAGTTGTGATAAAGTCGTTCCTGGAATGTTAATGGCTGCTGGAAGATTAGATATTCCTACAATAGCTTTAACTGGTGGAGCAATGGTGCCTGGAAAATTTAAAGGTAAAAATGCTGATTTAATTACTATTTATGAAGCTGTTGGTGAATTATCTTCCGGTAAAATCACTGAAGAAGAATTAGATGAACTTGAAAGAGTTGCATGTCCTGGAGCAGGAAGTTGTTCTGGATTATTTACTGCAAATTCTATGGCTTGTTTAACTGAAACTTTAGGTATGAGTCTTCCTACTTGTGGAACTACTCTTGCTTTAGACCCTAATAAAAAAGAGTTAGCTAAAGCTACTGGTAAAAGAATAGTTGAAATGGTTGAGGAAGATTTAATTCCTTCAAAAATCATGACTCAAAAAGCCTTTGAAAATGCTATTGCTTTAGATATGGCTTTAGGTGGTTCAAGTAATACTGCTCTTCATATTCCTGCAATTGCTAATGAATTTTCAGATAAAGGTGTAGATGTAACTTTGAGTTTATTTGATGAAATCAGTCAAAAAGTTCCCCATATTGCTCTTTTATCTCCTGCAGGAGAAGATACTATATTAGATCTTCATAATGCTGGAGGGGTACAAGCTGTTTTAAAAGATATTGAACCTAAAATTAATAAAGATTGTTTAACTTGTTTAGGTACAACTGTTGGTGAGAATATAAAAGATGTTGTAGTTAAAAATGAAGAAGTTATTCATCCTATGGATAATCCAGTTCATGGTGTTGGTGGTTTAGCAATTCTTAAAGGAAATATTGCTCCTAATGGATCTATTGTGAAATCTGGTGCTGTTCCTGAGGATTTAATGCATATTAAAGGTCCTGCAAAAGTTTATAATAGTGAAGAAGAAGTTGTTGAAGCAATATTTGGGCATAAAGTTAATGATGGGGATATCCTTATAATCAGATGTGAAGGCCCTATTGGTGGTCCTGGAATGAGAGAAATGCTTAATCCAACTAGTGCAATTGTAGGAATGGGACTTAATAATGTAGGTTTAATAACTGATGGAAGATTTTCTGGAGGTACAAGAGGACCTTGTATTGGTCATGTTTCACCTGAAGCAATGGATGATGGGCCTATTGGATTATTAAAAGATGGAGATATAATTGATATAGATATTAATAATAGAACTTTAAATGCTGAATTATCTGAAGAAGAATTTAAACAAAGATCTAAAGATGTTGAATTGCCTAAAAAAGAAGTTAAAGGTTGGTTAGATATCTATAGAAAAAATGTAACCTCAGCAGATAAAGGAGCTATAATGAGATAATTTATTATAATTATATTTTTAATTTTTTTTTAAATCCTTAATTTAATATATTATAATAAATATAACAAAAATATAAGGTGTTAAATTGTCGAATAAAAAAGAAATACTAGCATATGTGGTAATCATTATTATTGGATTAATGGTTGCTCAACACTTGAACGTAGTTGTTTCTGGTAGTATGGAACCTGTTTTTTATAGGGGAGATATTGTAGTAGTTCAAAAAACTGATTTACTCGGTATCCAAGAATTTGATCCAGATAGTGTCCAAGTTGGAGATATAGTTGTTTATGATGCTAGTTGGTTTTCAAGTCCTGTAATTCACAGGGTAATAAATATTACTGAAATAAATGGGACTACGTATTATGAGATAAAAGGTGATAATAATAAAGTTCCAGACCCTTACTGGGTAACGTCTGCCCGAATAAAAGAGAGGGTTGTAACTATTGGTGATCAACCTTTAATTATCCCAAAAATTGGTTATATTACGATTGCTTTAAAAGGATTATGATATTAATTCTAGAATTTTAATATAGCTAGTTAATTAAAATGAAATAATTTATAGACTATTTGTAGGGAGTTTTTTCCTCCCTTTTACACACTTTTTTTATTTTTTTATAAAAATTCAATAATTAAAATTATATTTTATATATTAATTTGGTGTATACGATGAATATTGCAGTAAAAGATGAAGCTTTTAAATCATTAAAAAATTTGCTTGATAAAAAGGGATATGATATTCCAGATAATGAAATTAAATTAGAATTCCCTCCTAATCCAGAATTAGGAGATTTAGCTACTACATTAACATTTTCATTAGCTAAAATATTAAAAAAGTCTCCAAATTTAATTGCTCAAGATTTAGTTAAGGAAATTGAATTTCCAAAAATATTTGATAAAGTAGAGGCTAAAGGACCTTATTTAAACTTTTTTATTAATTATGATATTTTTTCTAAAGAATTATTAAAATCTATTAAAAAAAATTATGGTCAACTTCCAAATAAAGATGAGAAAATTGTTTTAGAACATACTTCAGCTAATCCTAATGGCCCATTACATGTGGGACATATTAGAAATTCTATAATTGGGGATTCTTTAAGTAGAGTACTTAAAAAATCTGGTCGAGATGTCGAAACTCAATATTATGTTAATGATATGGGTAGACAAATAGCTATTATTGTATTTGGGATTACTGAATTAGGTTTAAAAATAGAAGATCAAGAAGGAGATAAAATTGATCATAAGATTGGTCAATTATATTTCAAAGCTAATCAAAAACTTAATGAAAATAAGGAATTAACTTCTAATGTTGATGATTTGATTCAAAAATACGAGAAAGGTGACGATGCCGAACTTAATAAAATTTTTGAAAATGTTGTTTCTCAATGTATTAATGGGGTTAAAGAAACATTATCTAGAATGAATATAATTCATGATGATTTTGTTTGGGAAGGTCAATTTGTACGAGATGGTACTGTTGATAAAATTACAGATGAACTATATGAAATAGGTTATGCTAGAAAAAGTGATGTTTTATACCTTGATTTAACTGAATGGGATATAGATAAAGAGTTAGTTCTTAGAAGAGCTAATGGAACTTCATTATATTCAACTAGAGATATTGCTTATCATATCCATAAATGTCAACAAGGGGATATTGTTCTTGATGTTCTTGGTGCTGATCATAAATTAGCATTTAAACAGGTTAGTCTTGCATTAGAAATTTTAGAAGTTGTTGAACCAAACAGTGATGAGCTTGAAGTTGTATTCTATGAATTTATTAATTTACCTGATGGTTCAATGTCTACAAGAAAGGGTATTTTTGTTTCTGTGGATGATTTAATTGATGAAGCTGTTTCAAGAGCTAGAAAAGAGTTAGATGAAAGACGTCCTGATTTATCTGATGAAGAGTTAAATAATATTTCTGAAGAAATTGGTATTGGAGCTATTAGATTTTATATTGCAAGATTATCTCCAGAAAAACCTATTACTTTTAAATGGGATGAAGCTTTAAGTTTTGAAAGAGGTTGTGCTTCTATTCAATATGCTCATGCTAGAGCTTGTAAATTACTTAAAAAAGCTGGTGATAAGGAACTTTCAATTGAAGATAATTGGTCACCTGATGATGTAGAGAAAGATTTAATTAGGAATTTAGCTAAGTTCCCTGAAGTTATTGAGAATTCTGCTTCTTCAAGACATGTGCATCCTATTGCTCAATATTGTCAAGATTTATCTAGTGCTTTTAATAAATTTTATAAATCTGAACAAGTATTAGGGTCTGAATTTGAAGGGGTTAGATTAAACATTGTTAAAAAATCCCAAATAACTCTTAAAAATGCTTTAGATTTATTAGGAGTACCTGCTCCTGAAATGATGTAAAAAATAGGTTTTTTAATAATTTAAATTTTTTGGTTTAAATTATTAATTTTTTTTTTTTATTTATTAGATTTTATATTTTATTTTGTTGGTTTTTCACTTGCATTTTCTTCATAGTCTTTCATATAAGAATCGTTGTTTGGTTTTATTGCTGTTTTAATTACTCCACCTATTGCTTTTAAAAGGGCCATTCCATCTTGTCTGACTTGACTAATAATGTAACCGGGTCTTAAATAAAATTTTATGAAAGCCATAGTTTGTAATCTTCTTAAATCTTTCATTGAGCAATCTACTGTTTCTAATATTGGGGAGATTAAAGTATACTTAGACCAATCTTTAACTTTGATTAAATTTTTCTCGAATGCTTCTTTATAAAATCTTGTCCCTGGGTATGGGGTAGCTAAACTAAAAATTGCATAATTAGGTTTTAAGTCATGAACAAATTTTATAGTTTTATTAATACTTTCTTTAGTGTCTCCAGGCATTCCCATTGCTACAGAAGCTATTGTTCTAATATCCTTTTCTCGGGATATTTTAAATGCATGTTGTATTTTTTCTATTGTAGTACCTTTATGCATTTCATCTAATGATTGTTGATCTGCAGATTCAACACCTAAAAATATGGTTATACATCCAGATTCTTTCATTATGTCTAATAATTCTTCATCTAAATTATCAACACGTGCGGTACAACCCCACATAATGTTTAAATTTCTAGCCATTATTTCGTTACATATTTCTTTTACTTTACGTTTGTTTAGTGTGAAAGTATCATCGAGGAATGCTATTGTGTCGATGTCATAGTTGTTTTTTAAATATTCTATTTCATCTACAATATTTTTTGTACTTCTGCTTCTTATTCTTCTTCCATGCATGGCTGCTGATGAACAGAATGAGCATTGATTTGGACATCCTCTTGTTGTTATCATTGTTGTCATATGGGTTGTAACATCTAACATACGATATTTGTCCATAGGCATTAAATGTAGTGCAGGGTATGGTAATGTATCTAAATCTTGGATAACTTCTCTGTCATTGGTCACTATAGTTTTTTCACAATCATTTTTGTCTTTAAATACAAGCCCATCAATGTTTGATAAGTCAGTATTGTTTTCAAGTGCTTGTGCTAATTCTACTATAGTGTTTTCTCCTTCTCCTCGAATTACAATATCTATATTTGGGTTTTCTATAATTTCGTTGTAAGTGAAAGTAGGGTGATAACCACCGATAGCTACAATTGTGTTAGGTAATATTTTTTTCACTACTGCAGCAGTTTCTAATGCTGTTCCTATTGTTGGTGTAAGTGCAGTTAATGCAACTAAATCGGGTTTTCTTTCTAATAATTCTTGTTCTATTTCTTGGTATGTTAAATCTAATGCGGATGCATCTAAAATATCCACTGGTATGTTATTTCTTTCAAGCATTGCTGCCATGTAACCTATACCGAGAGGTGGAGCTATAACTCCAATGAATTTGTATTTAGATTTGTAATGAGGTGGATTTATAAAAGTAACATTCATTTTATCAAGTCTTTAATATTTTTTATTAAGTAAGTATTTATCATATTTTCCTTTTATAAATATTACTATAAATAATTATTTTGTTTATAATTTATGGATTAGTAATACATCGTTTTTTGCATTTTTAACTACATTTTCTGCTACGCTACCTAAGAATAATTTATCTAATCCGCTTTTTCCTGAACTTGCAATAACAATTAAGTCCACATTTTCTTCTTTAGCTACTTCTATTATAGATTTTGCAGGGGATCCTGTGACTACTTTTGTACTTATTTTTACATTTGCATTAATTTTTTCTTTCATGTTTGCTACATTTTCTTCAGCATTTTTAGAAAGAAGGGTGTTTAAATTACTTATATCGTCTTCATTTGATAATTGGAGTGTTATTATATTACTTGCAACAGATAATAGTATTAATTCTCCTTTTTCTTTGTCGATTATGTTTAATGCGGTTTCTATTTCTTTATTAGCGTTTTTTGAACCATCGGTTGGTAATAAAATTTTTTGATACATTTTTCCACCAAGTTTTTTTATTTATTTTATTCCTATTTTTTTATTATTATTATTTTATTTTATTTTTTTTATTAATTTATCGATTTTTTTCAAATAAAATTGTTTGATTAAAAATTAAAATTTAGAATAAGAATTTTTTCTAATTTATACTTATTTTTAGTTTAAAATTAGATTTTTTTTTTAAGTTATTTGTTTAGGTGAAAAAAGGGGGAATTTAAAGATTTTATTTTATTTTAAAAAATAATACATTACTGCTTTTTGGGCATGTAATCTGTTTTCAGCTTCATCTATAACAACAGATTGGGGTCCGTCTATAACATCACTTGTTACTTCTCTTCCACGAATAGCCGGTAAACAATGCATAAATATTGCATTATCATTAGCTAATTCCATGAGTTCTGAGTTGACTTGGTAATTTGCGAAGTCATGTAATCTTTTTTCTGTTTCTTCCTCATCACCCATACTAATCCAAACATCAGTGTATATAACATCTGCACCTTTTACAGCATTTTTGACATCAGAGGTTATATTAATTTCAGATCCATAATTATCCGCTATTTTCAATGATTCTTCAATAATTTCTTCATTTGGTTGGTATCCAATTGGGCAAGCAACTGTAATATCCATTCCTAAACAAGCACAAATTAAAAGTAATGAATTACAAACATTATTCCCATCACCAACATAAACAAATTTTCCATCAAAATTTCCTAAATGTTCTTTGACAGTTAACATATCTGCTAATGCTTGACAAGGATGTTCTATATCAGTTAATCCATTAATAATTGGAACAGTGGCTTCTTGTGAAAACTCAACAACATCTTTATGATTAATAGCTCTAATCATTATTCCATCTACATATCTACTAATAACTTTAGCTGTATCTGCAATAGGTTCTCCTCTACCCATTTGGATATCATTATTAGAAAGGAATAATGCTTGTCCTCCTAATTGGTACATACCAACTTCAAAAGACACTCTAGTACGTGTAGATGATTTTTGAAAAATCATAGCTAATGATTTCCCTTTTAATGGTTTATCCTCTATGTTTCCTGCTTTAAAATCAATAGCTAAATTTAAAATGTCTACAACTTCGTTTTCAATATCTTTTATTGATAATAAATTTTTCATTTAAAATTTCCCCGTTTAAAAAAATAATTTTCAAAATAAAGTTTTTAATTAATTAGTATAAATTTGTTAAAAAAATTATCATGTTTTTATAATAAGTTATACTATTTCATTTTTTTAATAATTAAAACTTTCGTTTAAAATAAAATATTTTAAAAAAAATAGGAGAGTAGGAATATCTTATTAACTTTTTATATTCCTAAAATTTGATGCATATGTTTTACTCTTTTGTTAATAAGAGTATCTGTACCTACATCTTTTCTATGATAAACATTTCCATTTATAAATTCACAAGCTTTTTCAGCTTTTTTTTCTGCTTCAGAAATTGATTCACCTTGAGCCACTACTCCTAAAGCTCTTGAACCAGATAAATAGATTCCATCATCTTTTTGATTAACTGCTGCATAGAATACATTTGCACCGATTTCATGAATTTTTTCTTCATTAATATCTATCTTAGTATTATTATATTTTGTATTTGGGTACCCATCTGGAACAATATATTTACAAACACTAGCTTTATCTTCAAATTCAACTTTATTTAAATTATTATTAATAATGTCTTTACATACATCTATCATTTTAGTTTTTAATAATGGAAGAACATTCATAGCTTCGGGATCTCCGAATCTAGCGTTATACTCTATTAATCTAGGTCCATCGGCACATAACATGAATTGCCCATATAAAATTCCTTTATATGGTTCTGTTTCTTTAGCAATTGCTTCAATGGTTTGTTGCATAATGTTTACTGCAATATCATAATTTTCTTTTGATAAAAATGGTAGTAATCCTCCTTTATCAGAATATGAACCCATACCTCCAGTAATATCTCCTTTATCTCCTTCAAGAGCTTGAGGATGATCTTGTGCAGCAGGCATTGGTGCTAGGTGTTTTCCATCACAAAATGCTTGTATTGTAAACTCTTCACCAATTAATCTTTCTTCAATAATAACTTGAGCAAATCCGCCCATTGCATTGTCCATAACTTCCTTTGCATAAGCTTTTGCTTCATCATTATTTTTTAAATGTTCACCTACAATTTTTACTCCTTTACCTCCAGTTAATCCTACTGGTTTAACTACGGCATCTTTATCAAAACTGTCTAAAAACTTACTAATATCTTCATAGTTGTCGAATACTTTATAAGTTAATGAACCAGGAATTTCATATTTTTCAAATAAATTTCGCATGAATGATTTATCAGTTTCAATTCTTGCAGCTTCTTTTTTAGGACCTACACATTTAATTCCATTTTTTTCAAGTTCATTTACAATTCCTTTCCCTAATGGACTTTCTGGTCCGATAACAGCTATTTCTATTCCGTTTTCGCTAGCATATTTAGCTACTTTTTCTATTTCTTCTTCAGAACCTTGTTTAAAATTTGCAATTTTTGAAATTCCAGGATTTATTTTTCCTGTATATGCATATAATTCAACATCATTTTTCAATGCATTACAAATGGCGTGTTCTCTTGCTCCAGTTCCGACAACTAAGACCTTCATCTTCTTTTAATCTCCATTATTTTTTTTCGTATTATGTATATAAATTTAAATAAATTATATTTCTTTTTATGTATTTTTTTAATTAAAAAACTTTTTTATAATATATTTATATTAATATTGAAATACAATATTAACATATTATAATTAATTTTATATTAATAATTTATAATAAGAGAAAGTTAAGTAGGTGCTATAAAATTGAAAGGCGGAGAAGCCATAATAAAATCTTTGAAGGAACAAGGAGTAGATACCATTTTTGGGTATCCTGGTGGTCAAACTATACCATTTTATGATATGTTATATGATTCTGATTTAAAACATATTTTAGTTAGACATGAACAAGGTGCTGTTCATGCTGCAGAAGGTTATGCTAGAGCTTCAGGGAAAGTTGGAGTTTGTGTTGCTACTTCTGGACCTGGGGCTACTAATTTAGTTACTGGAATTGCTGATGCGTTTATGGATTCAACTCCACTTATTGCTATTACTGGTCAAGTTCCAGTTCATTTAATTGGTAATGATGCTTTTCAGGAGGCTGATATTGTTGGTATTACAATGCCTGTAACTAAACATAGTTATCAAGCTAAATCTGCTAATGAAATACCTTCTATTATTAAATCTAGTTTTGAAATTGCTAGTACTGGTAGACCTGGACCAATTTTAATTGATGTTCCTAAGAATGTTCAAGAAGGTGAAATTACTGAATATGTTGATGATTTGATTTCAACTCCAGGTTATAATCCAACAATTAAGGGTAATATCAAACAAGTTAAAAAGGCTGCAGAATTAATTAAAATGTCTAAAAAACCTATGATTTTAGCAGGTGGTGGGGTAATAATTTCTGGAGCTTCTCATGAGCTTGATATTTTATCTAATTTAATTAATGCGCCTGTTATGACTACTTTAATGGGTAAAAGTGCTATTCCTGAGGATCAAGATAATTGTCTTGGAATGTTAGGTATGCATGGTAGAGAAGTATCTAATTTGTCTGTTAATAAAAGTGATCTTTTAATTGCAGTTGGGTGTAGATTTTCTGATAGGACCACTGGAAAATTAGATGAATTTATACCTAATACTAAAGTTATTCATATAGATATTGATCCTGCTGAAATAGGTAAAAATGTTGATGTTGATGTTCCAATTGTTGGTGATGCTAAAAATATTTTAGGTTCTATTGTAGATGAATTATCTGGATTTAAATCTAATAATGATTCTATGAATTGGTTTAATAATATATTAGAATGTAAAAATTCTTTCATTCCTAGAGTATCTTATAATAGTACTCCTTTAATGCCTCAAGAAATTTTTAAAGAGATTAATGCTTCTGTTACACCAGATACTATACTTACTGCTGATGTTGGTTTAAATCAAATGTGGGCTGCACATTTTTATGATTCAACTAAACCTAGAACATTTATTACTTCTGGTGGTTTGGGGACTATGGGTTTCGGTTTTCCTGCTGCTATTGGTGCTAAAGTTGCAATGCCAGATAATCCTGTACTTTCCATTGTTGGTGATGGGGGATTTTTAATGGTTAATCAGGAATTAGCTACTATTAAAGAGTATGATATTCCAGTTATAGTTGCAATACTAAATAATCGTAAATTGGGAATGGTTTATCAATGGCAAAATCTTTTGTATGATCAACGTTTATCTGAAACTGATATGGGTAATACTCCTGACTTTGTTAAGTTAGCAGAAAGTTATGGTGTTGCTGGTCAAAGAATAACTGATACTGAAGAAACAGGTAAAGCTGTAAGTAAAGCAATTAAAGATAATGAATCTATTGTTTTAGATATTGTTATTAAAAAAGATGAATTTTTACCAATGGTTCCTCCTGGTGCTGCTGTTGATGATATTCTTGGTGAATTTAAGCATGAATGTGATGTTTGTAATAATGGTGGTGATTAAATGAATGATTATGATGATAGTAATCAATTTCATATAATTAGTACATTAGTTGAAGATAAACCGGGTGTTTTACAAAAAGTTTCAAGTTTATTTACAAGAAGAGGTTTCAATATTGAAAGTATCACTGTAGGTCGTTCTGAAGTTCCTAATCTTTCTCGTATGGTTATAATTGTTAAAGGGGATTATAAAGTTTTGGAACAAGTAATTAAACAATTAAATAAACTTGTTGATGTTGTAAAAGTTAAAGATTTAGAACATAATCATTCTGTTTCTAGAGAATTATGTTTGATTAAAGTTAAATCTGAGGATGAAAAATCTAAATTAGAAATTATGCAGTATGTAAATATTTTCAGAGCTAAAGTTATTGATATTTGTGATAATAGTTTAATTATAGAAGTAACTGGTGATGTTGGTAAAATTAATGCTTTAATTAATTTACTTAAATCTCATGGTATTAAAAAGATTGCTAGAACTGGTTCTACTGCTATGGCTCGTGGAAATTATTAATTAATTTTTATATTTCATTAATTAAATTTTTGAGGTATATAATATGATAATTGATAAAGTATTAGAAAATAATCAAAATTTTGTAGAAAATTTTGAAGGTGAAGAATTAGGTCATTTGCCTAAAATGAATCTATGTATTGTAACTTGTATGGATACTCGTCTAACTAATTTTTTAGAACCTGCTTTAGGTATTGATAGAGAGGATGCAAAAATTATTAGAAATGCAGGTAATACTATTGTTGGTGAAGATGTTATAAGATCTGTTGCAGCAGCTGTTTACTCTTTAGGTTGTGAAGAAGTTATGGTTATTGGACATACTAATTGTGGTATGAAAAATGCTAATGTGGATAAGATTAAATCTTCAATGATTGAAAAAGGTGTACCTGAAGAAGAAATCAATAAAGTTGATTTAAGTAAATGGATTGGGTCTATTGAAGATGAAGAAATCAATGTTATTGAAACAGTGAAAAAAATTAAAGAACATCCTTTAATTGCTGATGGAATTATTGTTCATGGTTTAATAGTTGATATTGTAACTGGTGAATTAAAAGTTTTAGTTAAAGGTTAAATTTAATTTTTTTACTTTTTTTATTTTTTTAAATCTATTCAATTTTTAATTGACTTTTGAACTTTTGGCTCTGTCAAAAACTTAGTT
>DAGJ01000019.1 GCA_002495685.1 Methanobrevibacter sp. UBA412 | reverse complement strand
TCAACTAAGTTTTTGACAGAGCCTATCTTTACGCTCAGATAAACTCATGTTTAAAGAATTTTTAGTAGAAAAATTATAAGGCTTACCAACAATATCTTCTTTTTTAAAACCAAACAATTCTAAGTAAGCATCATTTACTTCTACAACCATCCCCTCTTGAATAATAATTAAAGGTGTTGTAGATTCATTAAAAATATGCTGAATCCTTTTCATATAATGAAAATCTGAAATAGCATCAACCATCTGCACTAAATAATCTTTATATCTAGATAAACGATAATTAGCATCAAATAATAACTCCTCATTAAAAAATAGTATTAATTTAAAGTTATTCATCCTATTTAAATTATAAGAATTATTATATATTTCAAAAAGACCTAATTCTTTAAATTTTGGGAAAATAATTTTTAAAGGTTTATTAAGGATTTGATTAGTGTTTAAAAATCCTAAATTAAGAAAGAAACGAAAACTAATATCTGAAAGATAAGAAATAGTATAATCCTCCCCATTATCATAAGGTTTAAAAACATCAACCCCATATTTTAAAGAAGTGATAAGTTCAGATAAATCATTTAGCGAGGAATCAAATTCACATTCAACATTACTAGTTTCTACAAAAAATTCATCTAAAGTAAAAGTAACAAAATTGATTATATGATTTTTATAATCAGTTAAAGCTAAACAATATGAATCCTCACCATAATTTGCAAATTTTTCAGAATATTTTTCTTTAAAAGAATCCTCAAATATATGATTAATACTTCCTATAGTTTTCAATTTTAACAAACCCATTATACAATTGTTTCCTAAATTCAAAAATATAATTATAAGTTATTAAATTCCAATTATTTATAATATTTCATTTAAAAAAAATTTTATATAATATAAATTTTTATAAATAAAAAAAACATAAATTATAATATTATGATTCCTAAAAATCATCCAAGATATGAATCCCTCGTTTTAAGAGATAAAATTAAAAATGCATTTAAAGAAGGTTACCTTGCTGATTCAGGTATGATAGCTCATGGAAGAGGAGAAACATTCGATTACCTTTTAGGTGAAAAAACTTGTCCTCCTGCAGAAGAAGCTATGAAAGTAGCAGTATGTAAATTATTACTAGCAAAAAACCCTGTACTCTCAGTTAATGGTAACACAACAGCATTAGTTATAGATGAAATAATTGATTTAGCTACCCAATTAGAATGTAAAATCGAGCTTAACTTATTCTATCGTAGTGAAGAACGTGTGCAAATTATTGAAAAAATGTTTAAAGAACATGGATGGGATGATATCCTTGGAACTAACACAAGTGAATTATTAAATATTGATGGAATAACAAATCCCCGATCAACTGCTTCACCTGAAGGCATTTACACTTCCGATGTGGTTTTAGTCCCATTAGAAGATGGGGATCGTGCAGAAATACTTGTTGAACATGGAAAAGAAATCATCACAATAGATTTAAATCCACTATCACGAACTGCTCAAATGAGTACAGTTACAATAGTGGACAATATTGTACGAGCAATTCCATACATGACAAAACTAGCTAAAGAATATAAAAACTATGAAACTAAAGATTTAGAAAAAATCATAAAAGATTTTAATAATAAAGAAAACTTAAAAAAATCATTAGATGAATTTAAAATAAAACAATAAACAAAAAGTAAAAATAAGTGATACAAATGAAAGTAATTGGAATCTCAGGACTACCTGGCTCAGGAAAAAGTTTCATTTCAAAATATTCTATAGAAAAAGGTTACCTTGTAACAAATATGGGTGATGTTATACGAGAAGAAGCAAAAAAACGGGGCGAAGATACAGGAACAACAGCAACTAATCTCAGATTAGAACATGGACAATATGTTGTAGCAAAATTCACAATAAACAAAGTTAAAGAATTAATAGAAACATGTCCAGATAACGAAAATTTAATAATAGTTGAAGGAATAAGAAGCCCATTTGAAGTAGAACTGTTTAAAGACGCATTCCCAGATTTCACATTAATATCAGTCTTTGCAAGCCCCCTAACAAGATTTAACCGTATAAGTAAAAGAGGACGTGGAGACGATACACAAGACATTAACAGTTTCAGATTACGTGACAAAAGAGAATTAGAATTCGGAATAGGTAATGTGATTGCAACAAGTGATTATATCATAGTAAACGAATCAACATTTGAAGAATACAACAATAAAATAGACACATTTTTTGATAAAATCTTAAATCATGAAACAATTTACTTACAATAACATTTTTACACTATTTTTTTTTAATTTAACTTTTTATAATCCACAGTCTTAATAGTATTATCAATTTCATTAAAAACTTCTTCAACACTATTATCTGCAGGGATAACATTCCAATTATAAATCACATTAGAAATTTTTTGACGTGTTTCATGTAAACTATCATAATTTTCAAACATTTCAGTTTCCTCTCCTCTTGAATCCATACGTTTTAAAGATTCATTAGGAGAAACATCTAAAAAGAACATATAATCACTAGTAGGTAAAATAACACAAACAATTTTATAAATAAACAAACCAACAAGTCCAGGAAGATAAGAAACAGCCAAAGTGTAACGAGTGAAAATAACAGTCTCAGCAGTACCATAATATTTAATAAGAGAATGAATCACATCTAAACCATAAAAAACTGTAGCTTTTAACTTATTTAATTCACCCCGGCCAAGTAATGCTTCTTTACTCTTTCGACCAAAAACAGTGTCCTTTGAAGGATGAGAACGTAAAACACAAGACCCCTTTTTACTATACTTTTTATAAAGTAAATGTGATTGAGTATCCTTACCAGATCCATCTAATCCATCCACAACTATAAATCTCATCTGAAAACACACCTTTAACTAAAATAATTTTTTTCCATCATAATAATACAGTTAATATCCAATAAAGTATTCCTGTTGATAATGGAACCATAATATTATCTAAACCTTTAGGACTAACACTTTCAACAAATGTTGCAATTAATGCAATTAAAACTAAACTAAACACATTAAAACTTGGAACACTAGCACCAACTAATAAATAAAATCCAACAATAACTAAACTAGACACTATAATAGCACAAAACATTCCCACAGAACCTTCCAATGTTTTATCATCACCTGTGAGATTATAAATATGCTTACCATACATTCCACCTATAACACTAGCAAAACCATCACCATAAGACATAGCACCAATACTTAAAGCAACAATACCAAGATTATTAGGGAATATAATTAAAAGAATTGTCCAAATAAATGCATAATAGAATAATCCAAGATTATGACCAGAACGAGTTGTTCCACTATTCATAATTTGAATTGGAGAATAATCTGTCATTAAAAACAATACTATTGCAATTGGTAAAGTAACAAAAATTGCCATTACAAGATTACTACTATAAAATGGCATTATAAATATTAAATTACCCATCATTATATGTAAAAATTTTCGTGAAAAAACAGATTCACTATTAAAAACTTTCTCTGAAATGAAAAATACAATTCCTACATAAACAAATGTGATTATCCATAAAAATATATCATACATATAATTAAACTTATTATTTAATATAGTATTTAAAAATTTATAAAAAAAGAATTGAATAAAAATTATTTATCTTCAAGTTCAGCATCAATTATATTATAAGTCCCATTATCAACATGCCAATCATTTACAGCTTCTAAAATTTTAATTCTCTTTTTAAAGATAGGACCATCAAGGACAAATGTTTCAGCTTCACCACCTTCAAAAGCTAAATTAATCCTACACTCCTTATTAACCTGTTTTAAATCCTCTAAAACTTCAGTTGTGATGTGTTTTCCAAGCCAAGATTCATTTAAACCATAAGCAAATACTCCACAAATTATTACATCAAATCCTTCACTTATAACAAGATTCATATATTCTTCAGGATCCATATGCCAATAAGGATTAATACAATCTAAACCAACTTCACTTGTTAATTTATCTATCCTAGATTTTTGGTATTGGCTGAATAAAGCACCAGTATAAACTGCTTCCACACCAAGATTTTTAAGTTTAATTAATTCTTTTTTCAAATCAACCAATTCTTCTTCTTTAACTCCTGAACTTTTACCTTGAATAAGAGGTATTCCTACAGCTTCACTAATAAGACTTGTTAAATCAATATTGGGAACATGGAACATGTAAGATTCTGGATTTTTACTTTTCATACTAAGTAAATATAATACTTCATCCCCATGCTTCAATGAATAATTTAAAGCCATTGTACTATCTTTTCCACCACTAAATAATATTGCAGATTTCATAAAAAACATTAATCCTATTAAATTCTTAATTAATAATATTAATTTTATATAAAATAGTATAAAAATTTTTTATAAATAAAATAGATTTTAATCTAAAAAAAAATAGTTTAAGGGTTTTTCTGACCCTGAAAAAAAATCATTTATTTATTATTTACTCATTTTTAAAATTTTTAAGGTAGATTTTATTTTACAAAACATCCTTTTAGAAAATGAAAAAAATAAACATCTATGAAATATTTATTTAAACATATTACCATTTCTTCATAGATGACACTTATAGTATCTCTTATTAGTTTTAAATCTTCTGCGATTAAAACTAGAAAATATTAACTAAATTAAATTTAAAAAAAAAGATTAAAAATGAGGATTATAATTTAATCCCCCAAAAAAAATAAGAATTTATTAAAAGGTACTAACGCCACTTAATATTACCTAAAAATCTTCTAATTGGATCTATATACACTCCAAGTAATGTTACAAATCCGCCAAGAATTGCACAAAATAGGACTACTACTGTAGAAGATGGCATATTATTTTGAGCATTAGCTATTGAATCATGTACAGGACCATTAACATCACTTACAACAATATTATCCTTAGATAATTCAGTTGTAATATGTTGCACACTACCAGCTTTAGCATCAACTTGTAATTCAATTACAGCATAACTGTAGTAAACACCATAATCAGTAAATAATCTTTCTTTTAAAGTTTTAAGATTATGTGTAAGATTATTATTAGTGAAATTTACATTAATTATACCTGCTTTATTATCTATATCCCAATTACTTAAATTAGCATTCATATACTCAATGTTTTTATCTAAATTAGCCGAAGTATTGTCCGAGAAAGGTTGAGTGTGAATTAAAATTCCTTTACTTGAAACATTATTCACTCCATCCATTTGTTCAATATTAGATTTTACTTGATTAATATTTGCTGAAGATGGAAGTTCAATTGTCATTATTTCATGACCACCATCAACAATTTGTGTTAAAGTTCCTACTGCTTGAGGATAACCTTGCAAGGTTGGTGTGATGAAAAAAGCTCCACCAACAACTCCCAAAATCACTCCTATAATAATCACTAATCCTATTTCTTTTTTCTTAATTAATGGGGTTAACATTCCCATTGAAAAACTAAAAATTAAAATTATAATAAATAATATGATTAGTATAGCTGCTGTTATAATATCCATAATAATTTATCCCAAAAAATATTTTTATTAATATTAATTAAATTGTTTTAAAAAAATTCATACTGAATATGTTATTATATTTCAGTACAAGTTTATTACTAATAATTATAATACAAGTAGTTTATAAAGTTTATCCATATTAGAACAAAATTTATTGAAAAAAAAGGTGAAAAATCAGTACATACAATAGAAAAAATAAGAATAAAATGAATAAAAAAAAATATATTTTAAAATTTAATTTTGACGATAATTATTTGCAGCATCAACAAATGAAACAAATAAAGGATGAGGTCTATTAGGTCTAGATTTAAATTCTGGATGGAATTGACAACCAACAAACCATGGATGATCTTTAACTTCTATAATTTCAACAAGGAAATCATCAGGAGTAGTACCAGAAATAGTCACACCTAAACTTTCTAATTTATCCCTATAATCATTATTAAATTCAAATCTATGACGATGTCTTTCTTTAACTTCAGGAACATTATAAGCTTCAGAAGTTTTAGTATCTGGAACTAATTTACAATCATATTGACCTAAACGCATAGTTCCACCCATATTCTTAACCTTTTTTTGCTCTTCCATCATATCAATTACTGGATAAGGTGTTTCAGTATCAAATTCTGTACTATTCGCATCTGTTAAACCATTTCGACGAGCAATCTCAATAATCATACATTGCATTCCAAGACAAATACCAAAAATAGGCACTTTATTATCTAATGCATAATCCACAGCTTCAAGTTTACCTTTAAGACCACGTTCACCAAATCCACCTGGAACAAGAATACCATCTAAATGTTTTAACTCATTTTTATTTAACTCATCAACATCACTAGAGAAGTATTCAATATTCATTTTAACACCTACTTCAGCAGCTGCATGATGTAATGATTCACGAATACTAATATATGCATCTTCATATTCAACATATTTACCTACAATACCAATAGTAACAACTGGACTTCGAATCTTTAATTTATCCACAACTTCAGCCCATTCATTAAGTTTATTAGGATTAGTGTCTATTCCAAGATTTAAACGATTATTTATAAAGTTCCCAACATCAAAATTATTTAAAACTAATGGAACTTCATAAATACTATCAGCATCAGGTGTATGAACTACTGCATCATATCCCACATCACAGAAATGTGCAATTTTCATACGTAAAGCATCATCTATAGGTTTAGGACTACGTGTAACAATCATATCTGGATTAATACCCATACTACGTAATTCTTTAGTAGAATGTTGAGTAGGTTTAGTTTTAAATTCTTTAGCAGCATCTAAATATGGTACAAAAGTAACATGTGCAAACATAACATTTTCAAAACCTTCCTCATTACGTAATTGTCTTAAAGCTTCAAGGAATGGTTGAGATTCAATATCACCAACAGTACCTCCAAGTTCGACCATTAAAACATCATAATTACCTTCAGCTGCAACTTCACGAATCATAGATTTAATTTGATCAGTGATATGTGGAATAATTTGTACACAAGCACCTAAAAATTCACCTTTACGTTCTTTCTCTATAACCGCACTGTAAACTTTACCGGTAGTAATATTAGAAACACCAGGTAACTCCACATCAAGGAATCTTTCATAATGACCTAAATCTAAATCTGTTTCCATCCCATCATAAGTTACAAAAACTTCACCATGTTGGTAAGGATTTAATGTTCCAGAATCCCAATTAAGATAAGGATCTATCTTAATTGCAGCAACTTTCAAACCAAATGAACGTAAAAGACGTCCTATACTTGCAGAGGTTATTCCTTTTCCAATTGAACTAACAACTCCACCAGTTATACAAATATATTTTGTCAGATTAATACTCTCCCAATTTTATAAAATTATAAAGTAAATTTATTTTCTAAATTATTGATAAAAATTATTAATAATATATCTATTTGATTTAATTAATATATTATACCTTATGCTAAAAAGATAATTTAACTAATTCATTTATAAACACCAAATGAATATTCGTGAAAAAATTTTTAGAAAAAAAATAAAAAAATTAACAAAAAGTAAACAAAACAAGAAGAAAATTAAAAATATATAATGTAATTAATCATAAATAATAAATTTAATTAAAAATAAGAAAAAATTAAGGATAAAAATATAAATAGTTTAAAGTTTATAAAAATAAGCATAAAATAAAAGGAGTATGAAAATTTATGTCATGGATATTAATAATTCTAGTAGTAATAATCCTCATTATAATCATATACTTAATTTCAACTTATAATGGATTAATTAATGCTAGAAACCGAGTAAAAAATAGTTGGAGTCAAATAGACGTACAACTTAAAAGAAGAATGGACTTAATTCCAAACTTAGTTGAAACCGTAAAAGGTTACGCAAGTCACGAAAAAACAGTCCTTGAAGATGTAACCAATGCCCGATCATCCTTAATGAATGCAAATGGTGTTGAAGAAACAAGTACAGCTAATAATCAATTAAGTGGAGCTTTAAAATCATTATTTGCAGTTGCAGAAAATTATCCTGATTTAAAAGCAAATACTAATTTCCAAAAATTACAAGACCAATTAGCAGAAACTGAAGATAAAATAGCATACAGCAGACAATTCTATAATGATACTGTATTAATGTACAATAATAAATGCCAAATGTTCCCAAGTAACATAATTGCTAACATGTTCCACTTCCAAGAAGAAGAATTCTTTGATGCACCAGAAGAAGCTGAAACTGTACCTAAAGTAGAATTCTAAAAGAACTTAAATAATAAATTATTTTTAAGGTAAAATATGAAAATTAATAAAAAAATATTCACATGTTTAATACTTTCAATATTCTTACTTTCAACCCTATCAGTTGCTTTTGCAGAAGATGATGATAAAGAATACAGTATAAGTCAAGCTTTACTTGATTTAACCGTGCAAAACAATGGAATGCTACACATCCAAGAAACATACCACTACATATTTAGTGGAACCTACAATGGAGTATACCGAGACATACCACTAAAAAGTGGTGAAAGCATAGAAAACCTGAATATAACAACAGACGGAGCATACAATAAATACACAATAACTAATGAATCAGGCACAGAACATATAAAAATTTATTTATATAGTGATGCTGCAAAAACACAACCTATCTCAGATACAAATGTTGATGTGCATATAAATTATGATTTTAAAAATGTTGTAACCCTCTATAAAGATACTGCATCATTACAGTACAAATTATGGGGAGATCAATGGGATGTAGATGTAGGCCAAGTCATAACAACCATACACTTACCATCAAATACAGGTAACCAATACTGGTTAAATCCACCACAATTTAATCAAACAAGTAGTATAACTGGTAACACAATACAATCCACAACTACAAGTATACCTAGTGGAGATTACTTTGAATTACAAGTAACAATGCCATTAAAAGACTTTTCAAATGCAGTTAATGCAAAACATGAAAATCGTAATGGTTTAAATGAAATCATGAAAACACAAGAAGATTATAAAAGTAGTACTGAATTTTATAATAACCTATTCTTAATAATCGGAATTCTATGTTGCATAAGTCCACTTGCACCTATAGGAGTATACTTAAAATATGGTAGAGAACCAAAAATCAACTACAATGGAATATATGAAAGAGAACTACCTACCAAAGACCCTCCAGCAATGATTAATGCTTTAATAGAAAATAGTAGTAATATCGGAACCCCTGATATGAAAGGTTTCGAAGCAACAATCATGGATTTAATTAATAGAAAAATCTTAAAATTAACAGTAGAAAATACAGATAAACCAGATAAAAAGAACTTATACTTAACCGTGAACAATGATAAAGCAGATAACTTAGATACTCACGAAAAAGATATTATAAATATTTTCAAAACCTTCTCAGACGATAATGGAACTTTAAGTTTAAACGATTTCCAAGATACATTAAGTAATAGAGAAAACGGTGAATGGTTTAAAGAAAAATATGAATTATGGCAAGAAGATTTCGCTTTCCAATATTTAAATGAGGACAAATTGAAAAAAATCTTTATAAATACTGGTTCCACAATATTTACATTTATTGGAATCGGAGGAATCATTTTATCTATCTTTATTGCTGCAATGGCACTATTAAGTACTATTCCAACAGCTACTTATTCCCTTGTTGGTGCAATAATAATTTTTATTACATCAATTATTTGTTTAATACTACCAGATGATGTTGGTGGTAGATGGACTGAAAATGGAAAAGAATTCCATGACAAATGGAAAAATTTCAAAAAATTCTTAAATGACAATAGTTTAATGAAAGAACATCCTCCAGAATCTATTGAAATCTGGAACCAATACCTTGTATATGCAGCAGCTTTAGGAGTTGCAGATAAAGTACATAAGGTTATGAAAATGGAATACTATGATAATTCAAGTTATGATCCATATTATAATGATACTTATATGTTCCATTCTTATGGTGGTTTCTTATTAATGGATTCAGCATTCAACACTGGTATGTCAACTGCTAATGCTACTGATAGTGATGGTGGTTTTGATATAGGTGGAGGATCTGGAGGTGGAGGTGGAGGAGCATTCTAAATGCTCTTTTACTTTTACTTTTTTTCTAAATTTTTTACTTTTTTTACCAAGTATTATTTAATAAATTTTTAATTAAATCACAACCAATATTAGAAGTTCCAAGAGAACCTTCACTATTAGTTTTTTCACTAAATACTTTAACATTATCCTTATTATCTTCATTAATACTTGAATAAACTGTAATTGGCACTAAATCTCTACTATGAGTTTTAAGTGGAACTGGTGTTGGATGATCTGGTAAAACAACTACTTTATAATCCCCATATTTTGGTAATTCTTTTAAGATTTTACCTAAAATGATTTTATCAATTCTTTCAATAGCTTTAATTTTTTCATCAATATCTGCAGCATGTCCTGCTTCATCAGGAGCTTCAACATGAATTATAACTAAATCATTATCTTTAAGTGCATTACATGCATATTCTGCTTTAGCTTCATAATCAGTGTCAAAGTATCCAGTTGCACCAGGGACATCAACTTTATTTAATTTAGTGAAAATAGCAAGACCTTTCAATAAGTCTACCCCAGTTATTACTGCAGCATCTATATTATATAAATCTTTAAATGCAGGCATACTAGGTTTAGTTCCTTGACCCCATAACCAAATCATATTTGCAGGATTCTTACCTTCACTTACACGTTTAAGATTTACTGGATGGTTTTTAAGTACTTCTTTAGATTCAAACATTATATCTTTAATAGTTTTACCATAACTTGTATCAAAATCAAGGTATTTATTAAAATCTTCATCCACTATATCGTGAGGTGCAGGTATTTCAAGTTTACTGGTGTTTATATCATGATAAACAAATAAATGTCTGTAACTTAAACCATGATGCCAAAAACCTTTAAAATCAGGGTATTTATCTTTAAAATGTTTATTTAATGCTTCCATTAATTCAGTTGCTTCTTCAGTACTTATATGTCCACTTGTAAAGTCAACAATTTTACCATCTTTTTCAGTAATTAAATTACAACGGAAAACAACATCTCCATCAACAGTTTCTATTCCTTGATTAGCAGCTTCTATTGGTCCTCGACCTGTATAATATTTATGTGGATCATAACCAAAAATACTCATATTAGCCACATCAGAGCCTACAGGTAAATCTTTAGGTGCATTTATTGTAAGTCCTGAGCATCCTTTTTCTGCAAGTTTATCCATATTTGGTTTTTTAGCTACTTCTAATGGTGTGTGATTGTTTAGTTCTGGTAATGGGTAATCACTCATACCATCACCTATCATTATTACATATTTCAAAATAATACACTTCCCTTTATAATAATTTAAAAAAAAAGAATGTTAAAAAAGAATAATAATTAAAATTTTTTTAAATTAAAAAAATAATTTTTTTAATTTTTTGTTCTAAGAATTGTTATTAAATCAGTCATCATAGCAGATGCTGTTTCAAGTGATCCTGCACCTTTACCTACAGTTGTGACTTCATCAGCTAAATCTGTTTTAAGTGTTGCCATATTTAATGTTCCATTTAAATCATAACTACTTCCTTGTTTAACTAATCTTGGAGAAACTTTTAAAGTTTTTGGAGAAACTTCAGTTATGAGTTTAATTAAATATCCATTTTCTTTAGCTAATGATACGGCTTCACTAGTTATATTGCTGATTCCTTCAACTTCAACATCACTATATGTTGCAGGTTGACCTAACACACTATTAGATAATATTACAGCTTTACATGCAGCATCTATACCTTCAACATCCTGTGTAGGATTAGTTTCAGCTATACCTAACATTTGAGATTCTTTTAAAGTATCAGGGTAACTTGAACCTTCACTAGTCATACGTGAAAGAATATAATTAGTTGTACCATTTAATATTCCAATTATACTAATAATTTGATTACCACTTAATGCATCTTTAGCATAATTAATTATAGGCATTGCCCCACCAACACTAGCTTCAAATTTAAACATTACATTATTTGCTTTAGCAGCATCATCTAATTCTTTATAATTTAAAGCTAAATGTCCTTTGTTACTTGTTACTACATCTTTTCCTTGTGAAAAAGCTTTTAATGTTAATGTTCTTGCAGGTTCACCATCATCAATATTAGTTGGAGTACATTCCATAAGAACATCATAATCCACATTATCTAATACATCAGTATCGGTATTTGTGGTTCCACAATTAGGACATTGCCCTAATTTACCTTTTTCGCTTTTTGTTTTAAGTAATTCTTCAACATTTAAACCATCTGGATTTATTGCTGAAGAACAAGAATCTGCAACTGCTACAATTTTAAGGTTGATTCCTAAAGTTTCTAGGATTTTATCTTTTTCCATCTTTATTGCTTTTACAATACCTTGACCTACAGATCCAAATCCCATTACAATTATTTTACATTCATCCATCAATGTCAACCCCTAAATCTTTTAGACCTCATTTATTACAAGTAAATCTTTTTCTTTAGCTATTTCTTGGACTTTTTTAAATGTTGTTTCTTTTTGTCCAATATCTGATTCAATTGTAATCATTGCTGAGGATTTATATTCTTTATCTAATTTTATATCTAATCCAACAACCCAAACACCATCTAAGACATTTATTCTATCAAGAGTGTCTCTTACATCAGTATCTATAACATCTCCAATGAGGATTGTGCTGATTCTTTGTTTTAAAATCACATCATCTTTTTCTAAAATGTTTATTCCCATTTCATCAAATTTATCTAAAACTGCATTAAGGTTATTTCTTTCTCCTTCAATTGTGATTTGTACAGGAATATAACCTTTTTCATTTTTAACTTTTCTTTGGTGAATGATTGTGACTAAATTTGCTCCTAAATCACCTATTGGTGATAAGACTGATACTAATTGTCCCGGAACATCTTGGATTTCTAAGACTAAATTCATTCTCATAATTACCACATCATAATTTTTTTATTAATTAATTTTAAAAGTAAGGAATAAAAAAGTCATCTTAAATAAAAAAAAATATTAAAATTTTTTTTATACCCAGTCTGCTTTTTTAACTACTACATTACCATCTTTATCTGTTTTAGTGTTTCTAACAATTCTAGCACTATCTTGTGGATGTGCTTCATCTTTTCTTTCTAAATTTAAATTATCCGTAATATAGTAAGTTTCTTCAAGATCTGGAATAGTGTCTAAAGATTTAGAGAAATTTTCTAAAATCTTTTCTGCATCTTTTTCTATCATTTATTGTTTCTCCATTTTTTTAATAAATTTATTAAATGTTTTATATTAATAATAAAATATGTTTTTTTATATTTATAAAAGTTTTTAAAAGGAATAGAATTGAAAATAAATAAATAATTTAAGTTTTCTAAAAAATTATATATTAAAAAAAAAAAATTTTAAATTGAAGATATATATTCTATGGTTAATTTATTAATTCATTTTTAAAATCATTTAAAATTTTATCAAAATCTACTTTTTTACTAGTCTGCTTTTTTAAGATTTTATCTATTCCAGAACCGTATTGTGCTGCTTTTTTAGGACGTTGTGCGTACTCTTTAGGTACTCCATATTTTTCTGCTGCTTGTCTTAGAATATGTTTTTTAAGTTTATCTTCAGGGTTTAAGATTTTATATTCTGAAGGTATTGTCATTGCAAGTTTTATAAGTTTATAATCAAGGTAAGGTACTCTTAGTTCTACACCATTTGCCATGCATGCTGCATCGTCACGTTCAAGGTTTACATTGTAAATATTTTCAATATCATTAGTTAATTCATTATTTAATCCTTGATAATCATGGTTTAAAACATGTTTCATGTATCTATTGTATCCTGCAAATAGTTCATCAGCTCCTTGTCCAGATAGTGCAACTTTTATTTTATCTTGTTTTATCATATAAGATGCAAGAAATATTGTCATACCCACCCCTAATTTCATAGGATTAGTGCTTTCAATACTTTTTATAACATCTTCAATACTATTTTCTACTTCTTGAGGAGTAATTACTTGAATTTTTAATGGTAAATCTAGAGTGGATGCTAATTTTTTACTATATTCTAAGTCTTTACTTCCAATATTTCCTACTGTATATAAGGTTACTTTTAAACCTGTTTTCAAACTAATTTTTTTTAAGATATATGCAAGAAATGCACTATCTACTCCACCGGAAAAGATTAAACCTACTTCAGATAAGTTCATAACTCTTTTATATACACTTTCATATAAAGTATTAGTTAATTGGTTCATGTAATCTTCATATGAAGCTTCATTACTTGTAATAGTTTTAAATAAATCATTAACTTCTATGATTTCATCATTATATAATATACATCCTGGTTTTAAGGTATTAATACTTGTTATTCCTGCTGCCCATAATGCTTTACGTTCAGAGGCAAAGCCCATAATATTTTCTTCTAATTTTGTTCCATAATATAATGGTTTTACTCCAACAGGATCTCTAGCTAGTATTAAGTTAGTATCATCTGTTATTGCAAAAGAATAATCTCCATCAATAATTTTTAGTGTTTCTATTATTGCAGTTTTAAGATTCCCACTAGTATTTTTTTTATTAATGATTAAATCTAAGAGCAGATGACTATCAGAACGTGTTTTTTCTTCATTTCCAATTTTTTTTATGATTTCAAGGTAATTGTAGATTTCTCCATTAAATATGAGTGTTAAGTTATCTTTTTTAATTGGTTGTGTGTTTATTTTAATTGCATCTTCAGGGTTTTTAACACTTGGGAATATGGAGAGGAGATTTTGTCCAAGTCCAATATTATAAGTCTGATTTTTTAAGTTTACTAGGTTTCGAGGGTTTTTTTTGAGTAATGATTCTTTATTGTTTGTTAAATAGATTCCTGATGCATCTGGGCCTCTATGTTGGGTTGTTTTCATCATTTTTCTTAATGTTTCTATTTTGATGTTTCCTTTTAATCCTATTATTGAGCACATGTAAATTTTTCCTTTGAAAAAAGTTTTTTTATATTTGTTTAGTATTTATTGATGGGATGTTAAATAAACTTTAAATATAACAATCGTTAAAGTAGTTATTGATAAAAAATAATTAAATAATAGAACCAATAAAAAAATAATTAATAAAAAATTAAAGTTTTTATTAAAAAAAACTAATCGAAGGGATTAATAATGAAGACTAAATCTGTCGGCATAGTCAAACCATTAGCAGTAACATTATCTGAAGAAATACAATTAGAATCAGGAAAATCAATAGATAATGTAACAATAGCTTACGAAACATACGGAAAATTAAACAAAGAAAAAAACAATGCCATATTAGTCTGTCACGCACTCACAGGAGATGCACATGCTGCAGGATGGCACGAAGGAGATAGTAAACCAGGATGGTGGGAAATCATAATAGGACCTGGAAAAGCATTAGACAGTGAAAAATATTTCATAATATGCAGCAACGTCCTAGGAGGATGCAAAGGAACAACAGGACCAGCAAGCATAAACCCAAAAACAGGAAAAGAATACGGAATAGACTTCCCAGTAATAACAATAAAAGACATAGTTAATGTAGAAAAAAAATTAATAGACCTACTTGGAATAGAAAAACTACTAGCAGTAATAGGCGGATCAATGGGAGGAATGCAAACCTTACAATGGACATTAAGTTATCCAGAAATGGTTAAAAAAGCAATACCAATAGCAACAACAGCAAGATCCAGCCCACAACAAATAGCATTCAACGAAGTAGGAAGACAATCAATAATCAAAGACCCATTTTGGCAAAACGGAGAATACTACCAAACAGACACAGCACCAGAAGCAGGACTTTCAGTAGCAAGAATGATAGCACACATAACATACCTATCCGATGAATCAATGTATTTAAAATTTGGAAGAGACCTACAAGACAAAGATGAAGTAACCTACGATTTCACAACAGATTTCCAAGTAGAAAGTTACCTTCACCATCAAGGAAAAACATTTGTCAAAAGATTCGATGCAAATTCATATTTATACATTACCAAAGCAATAGATTTATTCGATTTAAGTGAAAATGGATCCCTCATTGACGGATTCAAACCAATAAAATCTAAAATAGAATACATTAATGTTGACAGTGACTGGTTATATACTAATGAACAAGCAGAAGAAATATTAAGAGCAATGCAAGCAAACGGCATAGAAATATCTTACAGTGAAATAAAAAGTAACTATGGACATGACGCATTCCTACTTGAAGGTGGACAATTAAACTACCTTATATCACGGTTCTTACAAGATAATATTGTGGAAGATTTAATGAACACTGAAGTAATGACCATTACAGAAGATGCCAAAATAAAAAAAGCAGCGAAAATTATGATGGACCATTATGTAACACACTTACCTGTTGTAACAGAGGATAATAAACTTATTGGAATCATAACTGCATGGGATCTTTCAAAGGCAATAGCACAAGGTGGAGAAGAATTAAAAGACGTGATGACTGAAGATGTTAAATTCTGTAAAAAAGATGAAACTATAAGAACAATAGCAGGTAGAATGAAAGATGACGATATAAGTTGTTTACCTGTAATAGATGATAATGATGAACTTATAGGCGTAATAACAACTGATTTAATAAGTCATTTATTCACAAACACAGTATAAAAAAATAGTAAAAAAAAATTTATTAGTTCTAAAAAAAAGAATTTATACTAATTCTTTAAAAGAACTTTTAATATTTCTTATGCATATAAAATCCAATTACAAGTGCAGCAAGTACAATAAAAGCACAAATAAAGTATTGTAAATTATCATTATTATTTTTATCATTAGTTTTATTCACTTTAACTTCAGTATACTTTTTTGAATCAGAACTTGATGAATCAGGATTAGCACCAACATTTGAATTAGTTTGAACATTCAAAGAATCAGAAACCTGATTTTCTTGACTAGAATCATTATGGAGTGAATTAGTTAAATTACCACTCATACTATTAAGTGACTTAGCTAAATTATTTAGAGTATTAGTTACTTGTGAAGATGCATTATTAGTTTTAATTGGATTAGTACTATTAGTACTAGGATTCACATTAACCCCATTATTATTTGAATTAGAATTATTTTGGGTAATCCATTTAACCGGATTATTTGTGAAATTATTAAAACTTACACGATCTGCCCAAGAATACTTATAATCACTTCCATTAATTGGATCGTTTGTACCCCAATAATTATTATCGAAATTTGTAGTTTTAGAAGTAGTTAAATCAATGAAAATATCTTGAGCTTCAATCCATGCACTATTATTCATAATAATATTATTATTAACTGTAGCTGTAGAAGGTATTCCAGGGGTTTCTTCATCAATAAAGATAGCTCCACCAAACATTCCAGCATAATTATTAGTAATAACAGAATCAAAAACATTTAAAGGTCCGGAAGTAATAATTGCCCCACCACGAGTACCTGCAGTATTATTATTAATTGTTGAATTATAAACACTTAATTTACCTGGCCAATTATATAAAGCTCCACCCCATTCTCTTGCTGTATTATTCTCAAATAAACAACCATAAATGTAAGTGGTTGAATAAACTCCAACACGAACAGCTCCACCATCACGGTAAGCATAATTTAAGGTGAAAACACTATTATAAATATAACTATCACCTTTATAAGTAGTAATAGCTCCACCATCATGACCTGCATAATTATTGCAGAAATAAGAATTATTCACAAACAAATAGGATTTAAGATCAACTTCACCACCACTATAAATACCTCCACCATTGATTGTATGAGCAGTGTTATTTATAAAATTACAATTATCAACATATAAAGAAGAATTCTGGGAATTTATACCACCACCAAAATCTGCACCCCATCCATTAATAAAAGTAAGATTTGACACATAAACAGTACTAAAATTATTTATAATAAAAATACTATTAGCTTTCTTACCATCAATAATCACATCATCAGAATTACCATTACCTGAAATAGAAATACTCTTATTAATAATAACTCCAGATTCATTATAAACTCCAGGATTTAAAATAATAGTACTATTTATAGCTGCTTTATTAACAGTATCATTTATAGAATCACCTGGATTAATATAAATAATATTAGGAGAATTAGTGCTAGATACACTATTATCTGTAGAGTTACTTATAATATTAGTGGAATTATCATTACTTGTTAAGCTTTCTGCTGATACACAAGTGATTGAAGATATTAATGCAAAAAGTAAGATTAAAATAACAATCTGTTTTATAGGTTTAAAATTTGTCACCTCCATTATCAATCATTTTTAATGAAAAACATGTCTATATGATAATATATTCACATCAATAAATAAAACTTACCCTTAAAAATTTAAGGATGAAAAATGAAAAAATAGTAATAAAAAAAAGAATATTTTATAATTTAAATTTAACAGCTAAAGTAGAAAAACCCTGATCCATATCAGTAGTAACACTAACACGATCAAATTTAGGGAAACTATCACGAATATGAACCAATTTACGTAAATCAATTTCTAATTCAGTAACATAAAATTCAAAACCATTATCAAAAAAATAAGTTTCTTTACGACACTTCAAACCAGCACCATAAAAAAATTCTTCAATTCTAGAATCTAAATCAAACATTTCATTAGAAGATAATTCTTTACCTTTAATAACACTTATAATATCATCTTCTAAACCCTCTTCTATAGGATATAAACGTAATTCTTGTTCCATTTCATTAAAACTTTCTAAAATACTATCTTTATTTAATTCAACCATAAAAATCACTCAAAAAAAAATAGAAAATTAATTTATATTTAAATTTTTCAAATATTCATAAAAATTAATAAATAAATTATAAAAACAGTGAATAATAATTAAAAAAAATCATTTACTATCCTAAAATATGCATTATTTACTTTCTATGTTTAATTTACTTATTGCTTCTTTAGCAGCTAATTGTTCTGCATCTTTCTTATTTTTACCTACTCCAGTTCCGTACTGTTCTCCATCTATTAAAATGCACATTTTAAATGTTTTATTATGAGGTAATCCTTTTTCTTCTAATAATTCATAATCGACTTTTACTTCATTTGCATCCCCATATTCTTTAATAGAAGATTTATAATCATAAAAAAAGATTAATTTTTGTTTTATATAAGGATAAATGGTTTCGATTAAAAATTTTTTTACTGTATCAAATCCTTGATCTAAATATATTGCTCCTAAGAAAGATTCAAAAACATCTGCTGTTATACTTAATACCTCGTTTTTTGTTAAGTAACTGTCTTCAAAATCTAATTTAACATATTGATCTAAACCAAATTTATGTGAGTAAAAGATTAATGCTTGTTGGCATACATAATTTGCCCGAATTTTTGTTAGTTTTCCTTCACCAAAATTAGGGTGCATTTTAAATAAAATGTCTGATACGAACATGTTTAATATAGAATCTCCTAAAAATTCTAATCTTTCATAATCTAAGGGTAATTCCTGTTTCACCGCATAAGAGGAATGTGTGAAAGCTGTTTCATATATATCTAAGTTGTTTGTTTTAATGTTAAATTTATTTAATAATTCGTTCATTCAAATCACAAAAAAATAAAGTAATTTTAAAGCTAATAAATATTTTATTCGTTTTTGTATTTAATTATTTTCCAAATTTTTCAAATCAAAACCTTTTTTTACTTTTCATTTGCTCTCGGATAAGTCATTTATAAACTAATTATTAAATTATTACTTAACCAAAATAAAAAGGAAAAATCTATAATAAAAATTAAATTTAATTAGATTAACCTTTTTAATATAGGTGTTTATTTAAATTAAAGGGATAAAAAAATATTTACAGATTAATAGATGATTTAAATGCTTAAAATTAAAATATGAATGTAAAATAATAGTAAAACAAAACATACACATTTTTTGAGTACTATTGATTTATACAAACATAATTTTAAAGTAAGCATAAACTAAAATCATGAAAATATTTTTCTTAATATATCCCTTAATTTTATGATTATAACAATTAAAAAAAAATAATGATTGAAAAAAAGAGGATAGATAAAAATGATATTAAATTGGTGTGAAGAAATTACAGAACTTGATCCTAGTATTGATTTTCGTAGATGTGGAGGATGGTTAAAAACTGTTGAAGGATTAGATAAAAGTGTAATGAATGGTTACAGTATTACTGGAGATTTTGTTAAAGCTGGAGACTATAAAGAAGAAATGAAAAATGGATTATATCTTGATTGTAATAAAGAAGGTAGGAAATCTAAACCTAAACAAGATATTCGTTTAATCAGATTACATGATGGGAAATTAACTTTAGTTGATCAAGTTTATGATGGTAAAAAGAATTGGGCTGTAGATTTATGGGATAGTATTGGTGAAGAATTAAATGCTAACTATAAACAGGATGAAGCTGAAAAATTAACTAGTTTAATTCTTGATAAAACTGGTAAAGATAAAAAATTAATTAATGATATTATTAATAATTTAAGTTTAAAAGTAGAAGATTTTTAAATTTTTTTAATTATTTTTCCAGGCACTCCAGCTACAATTACATTATCTTTAACATCTTTTGAAACTACTGCTCCTGCAGCTATTATACTATTTTTTCCAATTGTAACACCTGGCAATATTGTAGCATTAGTACCAATCCATACGTTTTCTTTAATATGTATAGGTTTAGAAATTAATGTAGTTCTTTCTTCTGGTTTTATTTTATGATTTGTGGTTATTAAATTTACTTTTGGCGCTATGATTACATTATCATCTATTGTTATTCCTCCTTGGTCTAGTAGGCTGCAGGAATGGTTTATGAAAATGTTTTTTCCAAGTTTTATATTATGACCATAGTCTAAGTATATAGGAGGTATTATGTATACTGATTCGTGTATTTTATAACCGAATTGTTTACTTAGTATTTTTCTTATTTCATCTTTACTTAGTATTGTAGTGTTTATTTTTTGTACTGTTTTTAATGTTTCATCGAATGTTTTGTAAAGATTTTGGATTTCTGGATCGGTTTGTTTGATTTCTTGTCCTTCTTGGATTCTTTGGAATATATTGTTTTCAGGTTTCATTTTTTTTAGTATAAGTTGAATTGGAATATATGTGTTTCTTTCTATACTTATTTTATTAAATTTAGAATGTGTGAGTTTTTCATTTCTTTTAAGGTTTATGGAGTATGTTTATTTTTTTGTTTTTATGGATTAATATAATTTTTTTAAAAAAAAAGTAGTTAATAATAATACATAAAAAAGTATTACTAAAATAGTATAAAAAAAAGAAAAAATAAATAAGTAAAAACCCATTTAAACTAATCTTTGACCAGTAACAGGTTTTTTATTTTGCCAATTGTAACTTCGCATCTTCTTAGATTTACCGAAACCACAAGAAGCACAAACTTTCTTACGAACATGGTAAGTGTTTCTACCACATCTTCTACAACGAATATGGGTTTTCTTATTCTTCTTACCCATACTAGGTGTTCCTTTCACTGCAAATTCCTCCCTTCAAACTTATTATCTATTAGTGAAATATCTTATAAGATTTAAATAAAAATTATATAATTCAACAAATAATTAACTAGAAAAAGAAAAAATATAATCTAAAAAAATAAATATTTTTTACTAATTAAATTAAAATAATTGAATAAAAATTTTAATAAAAGAAATATTTTAATAAAATAAAACATTCCCAAAAATATTACGCATATATATGTAATTAATCAAGAAAAAAGACTATCTAAGGTGAGATATATACTATATTATCTCCTCGAATGAGGACAGTACCTAATCTTCTTGCAACATCTCCATTTTCTAATTCTTCAGCATCATTAAGTACAAGATTCATATGTAAATCAAAACTTTTTAATGTACCTCTGAATTCACGATCTCCTTTGAGTTTGATCAATACTGGAGAGTTTAATGCTTGACCTAATGCGTCAAGTGGTCTTTGAACATTTTGTTGTCCGCTCATGATTATCACCTATACTATAATAAATATGTTAGCTTCCTATTTAAAGGTAACTATTAAAAAAATATTTAACAGTATCCAAATAAATAAAAACTACAAATTAATAATTTTTTTCTGTAATTTAATAATTAAAACAAAGCAAAAAAATAAAGCCCATTTTAAACAAATTATTAAATTAATTTAAAAATAAAATACTTATTTTAATGATTTAATCTTAATTACAACAATAATATAATATAGTCCAATAAAGTATATAAAGGTTTAGCCTTAAGTATAATAAATTATTAATCATATAAACAACAAAATAATAAAAATAATAAAGAATTAAATGGTGGAATAATTTGAAAGTCAAAAAACGATACTTCTTAAAGAAAAAAAAGATTAAAGAAATCAAAAAACAATTAGGAGAATACGGTACACTAATAAACAACAAAGATAGTGTAGAATTACTAGAAGTAGACCCAAACGATTTCGTTCTTGTAAATGGTAAACCATACATCATAATGATTAACAACAAACCATACCCAACACTAAAAGCAGCACTCTACGAAGATTTAAATTCAAAAACCGTAGTAGTAGATATGGGAGCAGTTAAATTCATGACAAACGGGGCAGATGTAATGAGTCCAGGAATAACACAAGCAGACTCTACAATAGAAAAAGGAGATGTGGTGTTAGTAGTGGATGAAAACCATCACAAACCATTAGTAATGGGAGAAAGTTTAATAACTGGTCCTGAAATGGAAGAAAATGATACAGGAAAAGCAATAAAAACATTACATTACATAGGCGACGATATCTGGGAATTCGAATTATAATAAAATTTGGGAGGATTAATATAAAATGGTGAAACTAAGACTAGAAGCAGGAAACATAAAAAACACAAGAGTTCATAAAGTAGGAGTACTAGCATTAGGATCACACCTTGAAAACCACGGCCCATCATTACCAATAGACACTGATGCAAAAATAGCTTCCTACGTATCACTCATTGCAAGTTTAAATAGTGGATGCAGATTTTTAGGTGTAGTATTCCCTGCATATGAATTACCAACAATACATCATGGTGTACACTACGAACTAAAAGATGTAGCTTACGAAATAACAAAAACATTAAAATCTGCAAAACAATACCTAAAAATTGATCGATGCATAATAGTAAATGGTCACGGTGGAAACATACCCATATACCAATACTTAGATTTTATAGAAGAAAAATCAGGAGTAACAATACAAGTAAATAATAGTATTGTAGAAAACGAAGGACCCCATGCTGCATCAGGAGAACTAAGTATGGGTAAAGTACTAGGAATACTTGATGAAAAGCAAATAAAAAACCAAGCAGATACTAATATTTATGGAGAAGTAGGATTATCACAATTTAAACAAGCAAGATTAGATGATCCGGGTATTGAATCAGGTGCACGAGACGTGGAAGAAAACGGTGTATACGTGGATAAGGTATATGGGGAACAATTAATAAACTTATGCGTAAGCAGTGTCCTATTTGATATAGAAAAATTAAGTGACTTCTAAAAAAAAAGTATTAAATTTTTATAATAAAAATTACTTAATATTCTTTTAAAAAATCAATGATATTATAATGTTTTATACCATCTTGTGAGAAGTCAAATTGATCTGCACTTATAACAATCTTTGGGAAATTATCATTAATTTTTAATAATTCACCAAATTCTCTTTCTTTTGTTTTTTTACTATCTAATAAGTAAGTTACTTGAATATAAACTTTTTGATCATGTTTTTTACAAATCAAATCTATTTCTTTATTTTTTATCTCACCAATGGTTACCTTATAACCTAATCTTAACATTTCATTATAAACAATGTTTTCAAAAACTTGACTTAAATCTCTATTATTACATAAACATAATGCTTGACGAAAACCATGATCAGTTAAGTAATATTTTTCTTTAGATTTCAAAACTTTTTTACTTACTAAATCTTCTCTTTTTACTTTATGTATCAAACATGCATTTTCACAATAACTTAAATAATTGTATAATGTATTTGGACTTACATTGATTCCTTGATTTTTGAAATATTTAGAAATACTATAACCCGAAAATGTATGTCCAATATTTAAACTTATATAATGCATTAAATTGTTTAAAACCTTTGGATTTTTAACATTATACTTAGTTACTACATCTTTTAAGAGTATTGCATTATATAAATCTTCTAAGTACATTAATTTATTATCTTCATCTAATGTTAAGAGAATAGGTAATCCTCCATATGCAATATATTCATTAAATATTTCCCAATTACTTTTTTTCTTATTATTTTCTTGATAATATTGTGATATTTCCTTAAAACTAAATGGATAAATTGGGATTTCAATATATCTTCCTGTAAGATAAGTACTTAATTCCCCACTTAATAATTTACTATTTGAACCTGTAATATAAATATCACATTTAAAATCTAACATAAAACCATTAATGCTTCTTTCCCATCCATCTACATTTTGTATTTCATCAAAAAAAAGATAAACTTTATTTTTTTTATTTTCTAAAATTTTTGTAATATAATTGTTTAATTCTTCATTAGTTTTTATGTTTTGAAATTTGGATGAGTCAAAATTTAAATAAATTATATTAGATTTTAATATTCCCTTGTTTTCTAATTCTTCCATTATTAATTTTAGCATTACAGATTTTCCGCAACGACGTATACCAGTTAAAACTTTTATGATATCTTTATCAATTAATGGTTTAATTTTATTTAAATAAGAATCTCTTTTTAATGTATACATTTTTAAAACCTTTTTATAAATTTTTTAAAAAATTGTTTCCAATTATATTATATATAAATAGAATATTCCATATAAACTTTTTTAAATACACTGAAAAAAATAGGAAAAAACATACAAATTTTAAATACACTGAAAAAAATTATAAAAATGAATCTAAAAACTTTAATAACTTAAAAAAAATAGGAAAAAACATATATAAGATTTAAATCTAAATATTTTAAAAGTGATAAAATGGATGAACACATTATTGAAGCATTAGGTAAATCTAAAATAGTGATTAAAGATGGGAAAATTGTAAACATTGGTGAACCAAAAATAGATTACTGCCCACTATTTCATAAACATAGAAATATTGAAAAACTTACTAAAGATAAAATAAAAGAAAACATTGAATTTCGTATAAAAGATTTTGGTATGTGCACAGCAGAACGTGAAATCAGAATGAAAGACTTCTTAACATTCGGAATCTCTGAAATAACATCATCATTAATTGAAGAAAATATTATAGATTGTGCCGTAATGGTCTGTGAAGGTTGTGGAACCGTAATATTAGATAATCCTGAAATTGTTCAAGGAGTAGGTGGAAGAGTATCTGGACTTATAAAAACAAGCCCTATACCTGAAATAATAGAAAAAATAGGTATTGAAAATGTAGCAGATCCCAAGAATACTACAATTAATCAAGTTGAAGGTGTGAAACTTGCAATAAATAGAGGTTTTAAAAATATTGTTGTAACTTTGGCAGGTTGTGATGGTTTAAATGAAATCCAGAAATTAAAAGATTCTAATCCTGATGTTAATATTTACATTTTTGGTGTTCACACCACAGGTTTAAGCAAGAAAGATGCAAGTGAATTAATAAGTAATTGTGAAATTATAACTGCTTGTGCTTCTAAATATGTTTGGGAGATTTGTGAAGAAAATAATGTTTATAAAGTAGGTGAATCTGTACCTATTTATGCTATAACTCCAAAGGGTGCTGAATTTTTAAAATTGAGATTAGATAAAATTGGTGGAGTTAAGCCTAAAAAAGATAATCCTAGAATACCTGAACCATTAATTTAAAATTTTTTTAAAAAAAAGTAGAATAAAATTGTGAATCTCCCATATAATTAAAACGGGAGATTTAATAACCATTACTTATAGAGGAGTCTTCACTATATTGGGTTTCATTGCTTGTATCCATTCCGAGTAATGATTTTACAGTATCTTTAACATTTGTTAAGATATCTTGATTATTATTAGAAGATTGAGTATTTGAATCCCCATCACTTACTGAATAATCAGAACTTACACTACCTGTATCACCATTATCAGATCCTGTGATTGATGATGTTTGAAATGCACCATATGTTGCCATTGCACAGCAGGCACTTAAACCGAATGCTATTATTGCAATTACAAAAAATACTAATGCTGTTGCTGCTTTATTTGCCATTTATTTTTTCACCATCCTTCAATAAAATTTTTGTTAATATAATTCTTTGTATATGTATGTTTATTATTAAATATAAATTTGGCCCCAAATATTAAAAACTTGTTTTTCTGATTTTTATTTTTTTAATAATTTTAGGCTCTGTAGAAACCCTATTTTTGAGGTATTTTTGTTGATCTGTAGAAGTTGTAGAATGTGTTTTTGAGTTTGGTTTCTTTATTTGACA
>DAGJ01000015.1:2982-3225 GCA_002495685.1 Methanobrevibacter sp. UBA412 | reverse complement strand
AAAATAGGGTTTCTACAAAGCCAAAAAAATATGAAAAAATGAGAAGTAAATTATAACAAATTATATAATATTAACATTTGAAGAGCCAGTATATACTTCATTTCCACTATTAATATAAATATTATCCAATCCTCTTAAGTAAAAAAGAAATTTATTCACTTAAAAGAGAGAATGGAGGTAGAAGGAGAACTTGTATGAATTTTTATTTTGAAAATAAAAGGATTAAAAAATACACTTTTAGTT
>DAGJ01000015.1:0-2591 GCA_002495685.1 Methanobrevibacter sp. UBA412 | reverse complement strand
TTTTAGTTCTCCACACAAAACTTAAACCATGTTTATTAACAAATTTTCATAATAATATGATAAACAGACCAGAATACATAAAACAATTAAATGATTTTAAAGACACTAAAATAATTAAAGTCATAACAGGTATGAGAAGATTAAAGATAATTATGAAAAAATAATCTTATCAATGGATAAAAGTTTTATAAAAGATAAAAATGGTATTAAATTTCAAAATATTATAGAGTTTTTATTAGAGTAAAGAATAGAATATAAATTTTATCTACCGGATGATATGATTTAAAAATAAAAAAAATGTAATAAATAAGAAGGGTTTTTTTAGAAGACTAATTCTTCGTCTTCTGATGCAGTATGACTACCCATACTATCTGTCCAGGATTTTGTCCCATCACCATTATGATGTATAGTTACATGGCAATCTCTGCCTGCTTTTTCTGATAAATCTATATCTTCATCATATCCATCAGATCCAGATTTACTTGATGAGGTTTTACTCACTGTTTTCTGATTAGAATCAGAATTTGAATTATCTGTATTACTTGAATCTGCACTTATATTAGATGTTGTATTAGTAGTGTTATTAGTATTATTTAGTATGGTTTGATTATCCATATTAGTATCGGATAATGCGAAATAAGCCCCTAAACTTACTAGTATTCCTGCTATTACTATTATTAATAGTATTATTATAATGTTTTGATTATCCACCTTAATATCACCCCTTTTATATTTTATTGTATGTTAGTCTTTTTTGTATATTGTATTCTTTTGTTGCCTTGTAAGCTGCATATATTTGATAAATTAAGAATGGTATGAGTATAATTGCCCCAAATCCTAATGTAAAAACTGTTATGAAACTTAAGACTATGGCTATTATGAAGTATATTGCGAATTTATCTGCTTGATGTATGTATAAGAATCCTGCACCAACAAGGATAAATGAGAGTAGTGCTGCGACTCCTGGGGATTTATCTTCATAATAAATATTATTAGAACCCTCATTATTCATATTATTATTCATATTTAAATTTGTATTAGGATTAGTGTTTAAACTATTATTATCTGTAGTATTAGATTGTAAAGTATTTGGGTTTCTTAATTCACTTCCACATTTAGAGCAAAACTTAGAAGTATCAACGTTTTCCACTCCACATTTAGGACAATATTTAACCATAATAAATTAACCTCTTTAATTAATTCTCTTTTTCATGTTGAACTGTCTTTTTATATCCACAGTTTGGACAGAAATTTTCAGTTTTTAATATTTTACTTCCACAATTAGTGCAAAAAATAGTGTCACTCATATTTGGAGTGTTAGATACGGGTAAAGTGTTTGATGATGGCTGGGTAGGTGTGTTTTGATGATTAGACCGATTGGGATCTATTTGAATTTGCACTGTTGTTTCCTCTGAGACTAAATAGTAAATTAATCCAAAAATTATTCCAAGGAGTAATAAGATTATGAAGATTGCTAAATTATAATCCTTTTTCTTCATCACTACTGTATCATCATTTGCAAATTTAATATTATAATCTTGAACAGTGTATTCTTGTACTTTACGATTTAATTCATCTTTATTATTAACATAAACATTAATCATCATAGTATAAAATTAAACCCCCATTTAACTTATGTTAAATTTTTTTTTTAAATATTTATAAATTCTTAGTTTAATAAAAAGAAAAAAAATCATCTTTTTATAAACTATTTAATAATATTAATTATATTATATTTAAGTTTTTATATAATCTTCTAGAAAAACGAGGATTTAATGAAAATTTTTAAGTAAAAATATTTTAAAAGGGCTGAAAAGTTTTTTATTAATATAATCATTAAAACTGTTACGAATGTTAAAATCATATGTTGGAGTGATTACTACTGATGTTTTATTAATTAACTGGTTAACTGCAATATTTTTACTTAAAACTTGATTACCTAATAATTTGTTTAAATCATTAATATTTAAATATCAGAACAATTAATGTTTATTGAAACATCTTGAGCAAAAATTGCACTTCAATTACTTGCATTATTAGAATATAATTTAGAATTAAAAATAATAAGAACAAAGTTTAATTAATTTTTTTTCCAAATACGAGGGTTGGCCAAAAGTCCAAAATTTATAATCAAAACATTCTTAAAATGTTTAGATTATAAATTCAAGAAATTTTTTCATTAAAAAATATATTTTTGGCCAAGCCTCAATACATTTAAAAATAACACCTTTTATTTATTATTTAAAGAATGTGAAATTTTTAAGGATTAGTTTAATGAATATAACTAATATTTGAATAAATTATATTAATCCTTATTATTTATAATTTACTAATTTAATTTTATATTAAAAATAATGAAAAAAAAGCTTTTTTTTAAATTAATTTTTGTATTCCTTAAAAAGGGCTTTGTAGAAACCCTTTATTTTTTTTCTAATTTTTTTTCATTGAAATTGTACCTTGATGTTTTTATTTTTGTGATTTCTTTTAATTTAGGTTTAAGAAGTTTTAAGAAGGTTTCAAGTCTTTACACTTGAAATAGTAACTGTGATGTTTAAAATAAGTAATGAATAAGTATTAATATTAAAATGGAG
>DAGJ01000024.1:88609-151008 GCA_002495685.1 Methanobrevibacter sp. UBA412 | reverse complement strand
AAATAGGGTTTCTACAGAGCCAAAAATTAATAAAAAAATGTTTAAAATTACTCTATACCATCATCAGTAATTTTAAATTCTACAGTTTTGCCTTCAACAGAAGTTTTACTACGTCGAAGTATTGCAGTACGCTTACTTATAACTAATGAACGTTTCAATTCAATAATTGCTTTACTCCAATATTGAAGTATAGTTCCACCAACAGGTACAACATTATCAGAATCATCATCAAAAGAAGCATATATTTGATTTGTAACAACTACTGCTACATTAAATTTACGGGATATACTTGAAAGTTGACCCATTTGTCTTCCTAAATCTTTATTAGATTTTGAATTTTTAACTTCAATTAAACGATAAAGTGCTACTGCTGAATCTATAATTAATAAATCCACATCATCTTTATTAGAAGATATCCAAGATTCAATAATTTTTAAATCATCCTCTTGCTCTTCAAAAGTATTAGGTTCAAAAACAACAATATTTCCTGCAACTTTTTGAAAATCAGATTTAGACAATTGTTTAATACGATCTACAGATATTCCACCTTCAGTATCAACATAAGCAACTTTCTTATCATTTTTTGCAACTTGCACTGCTAAATTTAAGGCAATATTAGTTTTACCCGAACCTGGAGGGCCATAAAATTGTGTTATGCTTCTTCTTTCAATCCCACCATCCAAAATTAAATCTAAAGGAGAATTAGTAGGTATTTTATCTTTACCCTTAACATTTGATAATACTTTCATAAGATTCACATATTTATATATATTATTTATATTATAATAATTTTTAAATAAAAAATTTTAATCTCTAATTATAACCGGATTAATCTTGGTTAAATCAATAATTTTAGAAGGCTTTGAATTATTTAAAATTCCAACATCCAAAACTAAATCAACATCAACATTTAACTGCTTAAGAATATCCTTAGGATTGTTTAAAGTTTTTAAATTAGATACATTCGCACTTGTAGTAATAATAGGAAAATTACAACTTAACATTCTAGCAATTTTAGAATCTGGAATTCTTAATCCCACAGTATAAGTGTTTGGTGTGACAAAATTAGGAACTATTGGTTTTTTATTTAAAATAAAAGTATAAGGCCCTGGAAGATAATTTTTAATTAAATCTTCCTGTTTTTGAGATAAGTTTGAAATTATAGATATATCTTTAATGTTAGATACACTTATAGACATAGGTTTATTATGTGCACGCTTTTTAATATTATAAATTCTTTTAACTGCAAATTTATCAAAAATATTAGCCCCTAAACCATAAACTGTATCTGTTGGATATAATATAACTCCACCCACAGATAAAATATTTATAGCTTCATTAATCAAGTCCATATCTGGATTATTAGGGTTTAACTTAAACACTTTCATAAAAATCTTACCAAAAAAATAGTTTTAAAACTTTCCACTAAAATATATATTATTAAATCTATATAATAAAAATTATGCTTGAAAATTTAAGACCTTTACTAACAAAAATATTAGAACCCTTTGCAAAAAGAATGAATATTAATCCAAATATTTTAACATTAATATCCCCTTTTATAGCATTAGCTGCAGCATATTCTTTCAGCAAACATTTATTAATATTAGCAACAATTTTTATATTACTTAGTGGTTTTTTAGATGTTGCTGATGGAGCTGTTGCAAGATATCATAATCGAGCTTCCAAATTCGGAGCTTTTTTTGATTCCACAATGGATAGAATTTCAGATGCCATTCTTATCATAGGTATAATATTTGGAGGTTATTGTAATTGGCTACTTGGAATATTACTTATACACTCCGCAATCATGGTTAGTTATGTTAAAGCACGTTCCGAATCACAAGGCATTGAATGTAATACTGGAATAGCTGAAAGAGCTGTTAGATTAATAATAATAATGATCGGTTCAATCATAAGTGCCATATGTAATAATCCCATAATATTCACTTATTTCTTAATTATATTAATGATATTATCTTATATTACAGTTGCACAAAGATTTTACCATAGTTATAAACAATTAAAAATAGAAGGAAATAATAAAAATGGAAACTAAAGAAAAAATAGCTAGTGATATTGAAAAATTAGAAAATAGTTTAAAACAAGTCAAAAAAATTAAAGTTAACACTAAAGAAGAAGAAGTTATTGCACGGGCAATTGATTATAAAAATGATTCAAAATATTATTTAGATAAGAAAGATATGAGAACATCATTTGGATGTATTGAATATAGTCACGGTCTTTTAGATGCTATAAGAATGATACATGATTTAATTTAATTTTTTAAAAACAATACCTAAAACTTTAGAAAGTATCATTCCAAAAAATTTTTTAAAAAGATTAAGCGGAATATTTTGCGCAAAATAATAATTTTTTAGATTTGTTAAATTCCAATAATCTTTATCTGATTTTGTGCTCATATTATTAATAGCCATATTTTTCCATAAATTATAATAAAAAATCGCTTTAAATGAGGGATTATGGAGTTTATGAGATTGTAAATCCTTTATCCACTTACTAGAAATTTTATAAACTTTATTTATATCATTTTCATTTAATTCTTGATTATGAATCTTAAGATCTATTTTATAAGTTTTATTAAATCCATAATTTCTTAATGTTTCAGATAAATAATTAGTAACTTTTTTTAAACCAGCACCTGCAGTTGTTACAACAACCAATGCAGTTTTATCAAAAAAGTAGGGCCTATGGTAAAAGTAAGAAGTATGATCTATGAAGTTTTTCATTAATGCTGAAACATTTAAAGCATATACAGGACTAGTTAAAATCAAACCATCACATGATTTAATTTTATCAACAATTTCAGAATATTCTCTAAAATGAGGGCAATAATTTTCTCCTTTCTCAAAACAATTATAACATCCTTTACAAAAAGGGAGAGTAACATCTTTTAAATGTATCTCTTCAAATTGAATAGAAGAGTCTTTAGTATTTAGAAAGGATTTTATTTCTTTTACAACTTCCCAAGTATTGCCTTTTCTAGGACTTCCATTAATAATTAAAATATTAATTAAAAAAACCTTCTTTTATGAAAATTTTAAAAAAAAGAATATTTAGGATGATAAAATATATTTATTCATCCATTTTTGTGAATCTTGGTTCTAATTTTTTCATTACACCAGGTAATGAGGTATATTCCATTTCTTCACTAGGTAATCGATGTGGTTCAAAAGGACCATGTCTTCTGATATAATTAGCAACTTGTGAAGATTGTTTTCTTGCTTCATCAAATGCGGGATCATCAAATAAATCTACAGGACCAATTAATTGTGCATCAGCTACTTGGAAACCTAAACCAATTATCCGTGGAGGTCCATCAAATCTGATAGGATTTGCATTTTCTTGACTAACAGGCATAATAGGTCCATTATGAGAACCTCTCATCCATCCACTAACCATGTGAGGGAATGAAAATGGTTCTACTACTTCACCATTAGCTGGGAATCCGGATTGTGCTCTTACAATTGCTGCAGGATCATCTTTTCCAACATATTCTCCAGCCATAAGGTTTAATCTTTCAGTACTTATTGCTGCTGCGATTTCACCATTCTTTTTCCATACTCTTTTAATTACATATCTTCCAGTGGAACCGATTAATGCAAGTAAATCATACATTTCTTCAGGACAATCAAGAATAACTTTTGTATGTTCCATTACATCATATACTTCAAATTTGAATCCATCATGTAAACTAGGATCAATTACTAATCCTGCTGTATTGAATGGATCTGCAAACATTTTAAATATTGGTAAATTAAAAGCACCTGGTTCTGTTTTATCACAACAATAGACAATAACAGGATCACTTGGTCTTTCTTTAAATTCCATTTCTGCTACTCCTGGACCCATACCTTTAATGTTTCCAGAGAAAGTATCAGATAATAAATCTTGACCTGCACCATAAAGTTTTAATTCTCTTGCAATTTCAGTTGCTTTCATAAATGCATCATATGCAGTTCTATGAACTTCTTCATTTAATTCCCCATTTTTATGAGTCATAATAAGATCAATATCATCACCACAACGGGTTATATAGAAATCTTCTATAATTGAACTTTCCATTGCATCTGTTAAAACTTCTTCACATTTATCTATTAATGCTGGGTGAGCTACACAATGTCCTGAGACACTTCCAATATCTGCTTTAATTACACTAACTGTTGTTTTCAATTTACATCACCTCAAAAATTAAGAGTATTATATAATTTAACTAAATATTTTTTAGTTAATTTATTATAATAAATTTTTATTATATTTTTTTTAAGTTATGATTGAATTCATAATTTTTTAGTCAAAAAATTTTTATTAACTTAAATTATAAGTATTCAATTAACAATATTACATTTAAAAATTATCTTATTTAATCATTATTATTACAATTTAAAAAAAAGGTAGAGTTTATAAAATTAAAAATCTAAAAAAATAAAAATTAAAATTTAATAGTTTTAAAAGCTTTTAAAATTTCTGTTTTTTGATCCATATTATTTCTTGCTTCATGGACTTGATTAATATTGGCATTAGTTTCAGGGTATCGTGGAACAGCTTTACAACCACCATCATCAAGTTTAGAAATATCAAATGTACCTATTTTTTCTGCAATACGAGAAATTTCAACTTTATCCATACCAATAAGTGGACTAAATATTGGAACATCAACATCTTCACGTGTAGCTAAAATATTAGGTAAAGTTTGACTTGCCACTTGCCCTAAACTATTACCATCAACAATTGCTAAAGCATGCATATCTTTAGCTAACATAGCTGCTAGTTGATACATTCCAGATTTACATAAAATACAAGTCATTCTACTAGGAGCATCATTTTGACATTTACTTAAATAATCACCATATTTAACAATACGTCTTTTAATTGGTGCTCCAGAAGCATAAGTTTGTAATTGATTAATAATATCTTCATTCTTCTTTAAAGCTTTAGAACTTGTATAAGGTGTATTGTCACAGTATAATGCTATAACTTGGCAACCTCTTTTCATCATTAAATAAGCTGCAACAGGAGAATCAATCCCACTAGATAGAAGAACTACAACTTTTCCTTGTGTCCCTAAAGGTAAACCTCCCGGACCTGGGATTTTTTCATGATAAATATAAGTATCATTATCTCTTACTTCAATAAAGATTTCTAAATCTGGATTTGATAAATCAACAGGACATCCAAGCTTTTTCACTACAACACTTCCAGCAAATGCAGCAAATTCTTGAGAAGTGAAATCATGAGTTCCTACTCTTCGACATCTAATAGCAAACTTTGTATTTGAATCTATCAGATTATTCTTTTCAAGTTCACTAACATATTTTAATAAAGTATCTTCTACTTCATCAAATGTAGTGTGAGTAGCTACAGCTGGAGAATATGAAACTACCCCAAAAATTTTGGATAATTTATTTATAGCATCATCAAAATTTTGAGGAAAAATGAAAATTCTTGCTTGATCAATATCAATTTCAGCTTCAATACTTGATTCCATATTTCTTATTAAACGTTTTTCAAATCTACTTCGAACTTTATGACTTTTAAGGCCTACTTCACCATAACGTGCTATTATCAAATCATAATTCATAAACTTTACTATCCTTTAACTCAATAAATCTAAAGCTTTATCTAAAGCTTCATTCATCTTTTCATTATTTTTTCCTGCTCCTTGTGCAAGGTTTGGACGACCACCGCCCCCACCACCAAGAATAATTGCTGATTCCCGAATTATATCATTGATTTTAATACCATTATCAATAGCTTTAGTAGAAGCAGCACCTACAATTTTACCATTATTATTACCTAAAAATACTATATCTGCTTTATTATTATCAGTGAAATCAGTTGCAATATTTTGTAATTCTTTAATATCCCCATCAATGATTTGTTTGAGTACAGATAAATCATTAACTTCTATTAAATTATCTGTTAAATTATTAATTTTTAAAGATGCAATTTCATTTTGAAGTTTTTTGATTTCATTTTTTTGAACTTTCCACTCTGTGAAAAATCTTTCACAAGTTTTAGATAACTGATCATTATTTACTTTAAAAATATTTGAACTATTTTTTAAGTAAGTTTTATCAGATTGAATAGAATCTACTGCAGCAAGACCTGCTGAAAAATCAATTCTTTCAACCCCATCTTGAACTCTTTCTGTTTTATTAATTTTTATAGGACCCACATCACCAGTTCTTAATACATGAGTACCAGCACAAGCTTGCACATCTATTCCAGGTATTTTCACTACACGTATATTTTCACCAGGGACAATACCCCCTTGATAAAGAACAAACCCATAAGTTTTTTCTGCTTCATTACGTGTCATCCAGTTAATATCAAGTTCAATATTTTCCATTACTAATTCATTAGCAATTTTTTCAATTTGGTAAAGTTCTTCTTGTGAAATACGTTTATAATGAGATAAATCTATACGGGAATGAGTTAAACCTTTTTGTGCCCCTGCTTGCCATATATGATCACCTAATACTTTTTTTGCAGCTGCAACAACTAAATGAGTAGCTGTATGATGTCTAGCTAAAGTAATACGTCTAGTCCAATCGATTTGTTCTTTAATTTCTTTTCCAATTAAATCGTTAAGAGTGTTTTCTATAACATCAAATTCTTCATCCTCACTAATATCAATTTGATGTAAAACTATATTATTCATTTTTGAAGCATAACTAACCTTAAATTCTTTATCATCAATAGAAATAATACCTTTATCTGAAGGTTGACCTCCACCTTCTGGGTAGAAAACAGTCCTATCTACTATTACATTTAATTTACCATCTTTATTAACAACATTTAATATTTTTGCAGTTGCTTCTTTTTGATGGAAATCTTTATAGAATAATAAATCTGTTTCAGGAGCATCGATTTTAAAATCTTCTTTTTCTTTAACTTCTTCAGATTCATGCATTGCTGCAACTTGAGTAAAGAAATTGTCAGGAATATTAACTTCAAAATCTTTTGTTGCAAACTCTTGCACTGTTTCAGGAGGCATTCCATGAGCATCATATAAGTCAATTAAAGTTTCAAGAGGCATGCTAGATATTCCATCTTTTTTAAGTTTTTTGATTGTTCTTTTTACAACTTTACGTCCTTTTTTAATAGTTTTTTCATATCTATCTTCTTCAAGGTTTATAATGTTCATGATATGTTCTTGAGATTCTTTGATTTCAGGATAAAAATCATTTAAGAAATCTAATTGAATTTTCATTATATCAGATAAAGATTCTTTCATGTTTAACTCTTTCATAAAACGTATTGTTCTACGTAAAACTAATCTTGCAAGGTATCCTTCTTTAACATTTGAAGGTATTATACCGTCAGTTAACATAAATGCTAAACATCTTGTATGATCTGCTATTATGTAAATTGCTTCCATTGGTAAAGCAGATTCTAAATATTCTTCCATAGATATTTCTAATTTTTTTGCTACTTTTTCACGTAGTTGACGAATATCAGCATAACTTTCTATATCCATCATTCCAGCAATTTGAGCATTTTCAGCTAAAATTTCCTCATTAACTTTAACATTGGTTAATTCTTTAAGTTTATCTATGACTGGCCCAAAACACGCATCATAAGCTGTTGGTGTACCTTGTGAAATCCATGCAAATCTTTCTAATCCATAACCAGTATCAACTACTTTTAATGGGATTTCTTCTTTTTCCCCATTTGGTAATGTTTTATATTGTATGAAAACAAGAGTAGCTAATTCTACCCCTCGAACCATTACTTCATAACATGGACCCTCGTTTCCTCCTCCTTGCCACCAAGATTCTATGAAAGTTATATCTTCTGTATTTATTCCAATTGATTTAATAAAATCATGACAATATTGAACTGTTTGATCTTTCCAATAAATATCATTTCCAGGAGAATTAAATGCATGATGTGCTCCCATTGTAAAACAAGTCATATGTCTACCTGTTCGACCCACATTATCCACATCATTTAAACGTATAGAAGGTTGTGCAATAGTTAAAGGATTTGCTGGAGGGTCAACTAAACCTGAAGTTACCCAAGGTTGGAAAAGAAATATTGTAGCTCCAACTAAAAATACATCATCTCTCCATCTTTTTGCAAGTATGGGATATCGAGATATTGGCGTGTGACCACGTTCTTCAAAGAATTCTTTGAAAGTTTTTTGAATTTCATATAAATTATAACCTTTAGTTGTAGCAGGATTTCCTATAAATTCATATTCATCACAAGGAGCATCCCCACAAGTATCCCGATTAATTTGTGACCAAAAAACTTTTCCACAAGTTTTACATTTCTGTTTTGTGTATCCTAAATCTTTTAATATATTAGACATAATTATCAGCTATTTTTTTATAAAATTAATAATTTTTAATAAAATTAAAATTGATTGGTAAAAAATCAATACTATTATAATATATAGTTTAATAATTTAAAAAGATTTTCTCTAAAAAATAGGTTTCTTGTAAAATTAGTATTAAATAATTATTTAAAATTTTTAAAGTAAAAAAAGTGAGATATAAACAAAATCCAATAAATTTGAGTTAAAAAAAGTAAAAAAAGAAAAAATAAAAAGAAATAGAAAAAATCTATCCGAAGAGAGCACCTAATCCAGCTGCTGCTTCTTCTTCAGCTTCTTCTTCTGATTCTTCTTCTTCCTCTTCCTCAGCTTCTTCTTCAGCAGGAGCTGCTGCTGCAGGAGCTGCTGCAGGAGCTGCAGCCATAGCTGCAGTTTCCATAGCTTCGTCTATGTCAACATCTTCTAAAGCTGCAATTAAAGCTTTAATTCTAGCATCATCAGCTTCTGCTCCAGCTGCTTCTATAATGTTTTTTACGTTTTCTTCATTAATTTCTTTATCAGTGGTGTGCAAAATCATTGCCGCATATATATATTCCATGTTATCACCATTTATTTTTATTATGTATAATTTTGTTTTTTTTATAAATTAGATGTGTTTTAAAACAATAAAAGTTTAAATTAAATATGATCAGCCAAACAAGGCACCTAACCCTGCCGCTGCTTCTTCTTCAGCTTCTTCTTCTGATTCTTCTTCATCTTCAGTTTCATCATCAGGAGTTTCTTCTACAACAGTTTCAACAACTGCTACAGGACGATTAGCTAATTTATCAACCAATTCATCACTAAGAGCTCCATCAACATCAGATACTTCACTAGCTAAAGCTAACATTTTAGCTTGAGCTAATCCTAATAAAATGTCAGTAGTTTCAGAAGTTAAAATTCCTGCTTCAACTGCAACATTAGTTGATTTAGTGAAAGCAGATCCTATAATTGCTGAAATAGTTTCTTTTGTAGGTATTGCTGCAAATACAGATAAATTGAAAGCTTGTTTATAAGCATTTTGAACATCTGCAAGAGTTTTTTCTTCATCAATAGCTAATACATCAGAAGGATAAACAGATTCTTCTTCATATACAGCTTGTAAATCAATTCCCACTTCCATAGGATTAATTCCTAATCGAGATAAAGTTGAAGCTGCTTGTTTAGAAACCGCTTCCCCTTCAGGGACCAATACACAATCTTTAGAAACTACGATTTTTCCCTTATCAATTTTAGCTTGAACTCCTACTTGTTGCAATTCCCCAAGGAATGGGCCTGGTTCAAAACCAGTGTCCCCAGCAGGAACAATAATATCTTCAGAAGCAATACTTCCCACTTTTGCAGGTGCAGAAGTTTTATTATCTTCCAATATTTTATATAACTTGAAAGGATTCATATCAGTTGCTACAATAGCAGGTTGACCTTCCATATATTCTGAAAGACCATTAATATTAACCTTTTCGTTGTTACAATCTTCAAAAGCTAAATTCATAAGATTTATTTTAGATAATCTAATAACAGCATGGTTGCCTAAAGATTTTCTCATTTCTTGAAGTTGTTTTGCAGGAATATTTAATAAATTAACAATTCCAATAACTTCATGAGAACTTATCATATCTTTTAGTTCTTTAACTTCTTGTTTCTTCCATTCAGCAACATGAGCCATTTAAATCACCCGCACTACTGAACCCATAGTTGTTTTAATAAACATGGATTTTATTTGGTTTCTTCCTTTCTCTAAGTTGCGGTCTAGAACTGCAAGAACAGTTTCAATATTTTCAGCTATTGCTTGGTCATCCATATCTTGTGTTCCAACTAAAACTTGAATAGAAGGTTGAGCTTTAACTCCGACTTTAATAGTACTTTGTAATCTTTCAAGTAAAGGATCAAGTTTGACACTTGCCGGTACTGGTTTAGGCATTTTCTTACGAGGCCCAAGTATAGGACCTAAGAATCTACCAACCACAGGCATCATATCAGCTTGAGCTACAAAAGAATCAGTAATATTTGCCATTTTTTTAGCAGCTTTTCTGTCTTTACCTAACTCTTCTAAGTCTTCTTTGGATAAAACAAGATCTATACCAGCGTTTTTAGCTTGAACTGCCAATTCCCCATCACCGATGACTCCGATATTAATATCTTTGCCTCGGCCATTAGGAAGAGCAACTTCCTCATCAAACCGATTTTCAGGTTTTTTGACATCCAAGTCTTTGATATTAATAATAATATCAATAGACTGTGTGAAGTTTCTCGGCTTTGACTGTTCTTTAGCCTCCTTCACCGCTTCTAATATTTCTTGTGTCATATCAAATCCTCCATGAACTTTAATAAGTTCATTGGATATATTTTTTTAATTTGGTTTCATGAGTAATCGAGAATTAGAAAACCATAAGCTATGATAATAAGAATTATTCATACTATGAGTTTTTTGTAATATAAACGATTACATGAATATAATTTAAATAAATTCTATATCAATTACAATAATTCACTACAAAAGTTTATTATTGTAACATCATATACAAAATATATTTTTTTTAACTAAATTTTTTAATTAATATGAGTATGTATAATAGAAGATTATTCTCCTAATATATCATCATACTCTCCAGCATCTACAGCTTTTTGAGCTTCTCTAGGATCTTTACCATCAACAGTAAGACCCATACTTACACAAGTACCCATAACTTCCTTAGCACCATGCTTATAATTATTAGCTAATAATGAATCATATTTCATTCTAGCAATTTTTAAAGCTTGTTCAACTGATAAATCAGCTGCAACTTCAGTACCAGGTTCATGAGAACCTTTTTCAATATTGAGCTCATCCATTATAAGAGCAGTAGTAGGAGGAGTACCAATTGCAATTTCAAAATCTTTTGTATCACTATCAATAGTGACTATAACAGGAACTTTCATTCCTTTGAAATCTGCACTTTTTTCGTTGATTTCTTCAACTACTTGCATCATATTAATACCGAAAGGGCCAATAGCAGGACCTAATGGTGGTCCCGGAGTGGCACTTCCACCTTCAATAAGGATTTCAACGGTATCTTTAGCCATTATTCAGCCTCCTTTTGAATAATTCTAATTTGATCAGCTTTGACAGTTACCGGAATCGGAACTGCTGCTTCTATTAGCTCGAGAACTACCTCTTCACGAGATTCATCTATACGAACCACTTTAGCTCTTTCACCTTTAAAAGGACCAGAAACAAGTTCAACAATACTTCCTTTTTGTATGGAAGATATAATCGGTTCTGGATTAAGGAATCTTTTTACTTCCTCAAAAGTGATACTGTGTTTTCCTTCAACAATTCCTCTCAAATGAGGAATTTTCATTACAGGATTACGCATATCAATTTTTGTGTATGATTCCACTATAATATAACCTTTTAATGATTCAGGAACAAGAATAGAAGTAATACCAATACCAGAATCTTGAGTCTTACGAGCTAACATTCTAGCAACATTTCTTTCTTGACCTGCTGAGGTTTTTAGAGCAAATATGGAATTTTGAATATCTTCCATGTAAAATTCACCTATATATAATTAACATTCTATTAATTAATAGAACAATAGATTAAATTATTTCATTATATAATCCAATTCAATTCTATTATATAATTAAAAAATAAAAGCTTAATATTGAATTAAACCACATTTAACTAATTTTCATTAATAAAGAAATATAATAAAATTAGATTTATATAATAATAATATATTTTAATAAACAAGTATTTAAACCTTTCAAATTTCAGATAAAAAAAGAAGAAAAATTAATTTTTAAAATTTTTACTTAATAATCAAAGTAAATAGTTAATTAAAAGAGTAAACATGAAAAAGAATAACTTAGTATTAAATCAAATTACTATAAATTTAGTAATTGACCAATAATAACAACAACAAAACCAACAGCACCGATAATTAAAATACCTATAGCTGCAACTTTAATAAAGTTACCATATTCTTCAGCATCAGGTTTTTTTGATACTCTAATAACTCTTTTACATTGTTTAATAAAATCATCAGTACTTTCTTTAAAACTCATTGAAAATCCCTGCATATTGATAATAAAAATAATTCTTAATAAAAATATTATTTATTAATAAAAAATTTAATTAAAATCACATTTTTTAAATTATAATAGTATTATTAACATGATTATTTATAAAGTTTTTCATTAAAAAAAATCTAAAAAATATTAAAAGATTAAATTAATTACTTAATCTTAATAAAAAAATAACTAAAAATTCTATTTAAATGGTACACTTAAAATATACCATCAATAAAATCATCTAAAGGATCAGCATCAGATTCAGAAATACTTTCAGATTTAGTTTCATCTAATTCTGAAAAATCAGGCTTTTCATTAAATTGATAGTGACCTTTAACACCTGAAACAATTATAGTTGTTCTAATAGCATTTTGTAAAGTTTCATCGATTTGAGCACCCCAAATAATATTAGCTTCAGGATCTAATTTATCTGCAACAATTTGAACTATCTTTTCAGATTCATGTAATGTTAAATCAGAACTACCAGAAATATTAATTAAAGCACCTTTAGCGTTAGAAATATCTAAATCTAATAAAGGACTACTTAAAGCTTCATGTACAGATTCTAAAGCTCTATCACCAGAATCAGATTCTCCCATTCCAATCATTGCCATACCAGAACCTTGCATAATAGATCTGATATCTGCAAAGTCGAGACTGACTAGACCAGTTTTAGTAATTAATTCTGTAATGCCTTTAACAGCACGACCTAATATTTCATCAGAAACCATGAAAGCTTTATTTAAAGGAAGATTAGGAGCAACTTCTAAAAGTTTATCATTTGGAATAACAATTACAGTATCTGAATTGTTTTGTAATTTTTCTAAACCTCTTTCAGCATTTTCTCTTCTTTTAATACCTTCAGCAGAAAATGGCATAGTAGCAACAGCAACAGTTAAAGCACCTGATTTTTTAGCTAATTTAGATATTATAGGTGCAGAACCTGTACCTGTTCCTCCCCCAAGACCACAAGTAACGAATACCATATCAGAACCATTTAACTCTTCTCTAATATCATCTTCACTTTCTTCAGCGCATTCTTCACCAACTGTTGGTTCACCACCAGCACCAAGACCACCACAAGTATTTCTACCTAAAAGTAATTTTTTATCAGCTTGACTGTAAAATAAATCTTGTGCATCAGTATTAACAGTAATTGTACTAGCCCCTTCAATACCCATTTCATTTAATCTTGAAATGGTATTATTACCTGCACCACCAGTACCTATAACAGAAATTCGAGCCCGGCTTTTATTAATTAATTCTAATAATTCTTCATCTAAATCAGATGAGGAATTGTTAACATCATCTTTTTCCATTCTTTTTTCAGATTCTTTTATTGCATCATCTATAAATTTCATTACTAACCCCACATTAAACTTTTTTTTTCTTAATAAGTCATGTCCATTCTAATAAAAATTAAGAAAAGTAAATAAAAACATTTAATAAAATCATATTATATCCCTAGATTAAGTTTAATACTCTTAATTTTTATTTACTCTGATTAAAAATTATCAATCCATCCATAATAACTAATTAATCAAAAAAACTATTTATAGTGTTTAATTAACTTATTAAGTATTGAATAGATAAAATATTGCTTTTAACTATTCCAAATAATGGTTAAATTTTAGTTTTATTATTAGTTTAATTTAACTAATTTATGTATTTTATTTAAATTTTTCAAGTATATAACTCTTATTAAAAAAATTAAAATTTTTATTTAAATAATAAAAAAAGTGTATTATGTTAATAAAAAAATTAATCTCTTGGCATAGCTATAATTTCATGAAATTTAATGTCAAAAACTTTAGTCATATTAACCGGAGTAATTACCGCAGCAGTGTCAACACCATGACCAGTACCACCAATTGCTATAATCTCTTCACCAACAGGGACTAAACCTGCATCAGCAAGCATGATAGTAATTTCAGCACAAACTTTAATGCCTTGAGAAAATGTTCTATAAGTTTGAGCAACAATTTCCACAGGGTTAAGTCCACCTAATTGTTTAGCAATACCCTTTCCAACACCACTTAAAGCATGAGATCCTACAAAAGTAACCACACCCATATTTTTTAGTTTAGATCTTGTATCTTCACTAATATCTAATTGGTTAGGTCCATGAAATCCGGCATGATGAGTAACATTAATAATTGTAACATCTTCTAAAGCATTAGCTAATTTAATAGCAGATTCTCCAGATGCAGAAGCAATAGCCACATATTTTATATTAGAACCTTTTAATCTGTCTTTAACTAATGAAATAAGTTCATCAGTATTTTCTTCTCCAGAATTTTCAAAATAAGTAATAGATTTTTTCATAATTAACAACCTTAATTATTTATTAATAATTTTTTTACTTAAAGTTTTAAAATAAATAAAAACTAAAAGAGTAAAACAATATTAATATATTTTTTAAAACATAAGATATAAAAATTTAGATTAATACAATTTAACACAACTTTAATTTTAAACTAAATCTTATTTTTTATAGAGGAAAAATATGAGTAACAGTACTTCAAATAATAAAATAAATACAAATTTAACAAACATAGACCACGATACAATATTCATAAAAAATTATGAAGTAATTCCTATAAAAACAACTTATATTGAACCTAATGAAAGTTTAAATAAACTAATTAATACAGTATTATCAAATTGTGAGAATGAAGATTATTTGATAATAGCTGAAACACCAATAAGCGTTTCTCAAGGAAGATTAGTTGATGAAAATAATTACCACCCATCACTAAAATCAAAATTTTTAGCAAATGTTTGGAGTAAATATATTTGGGGATATTTTTTAGGACCATTATTAGGAATAAAAAAAAGAACTATTAAAAACTTAAGAAAATTACCTCAAGAAGCAGAAAAACATAAAGAATTAGTTTTAGATTTATATGGATGGAAACATGCATTAAAACCCGCTTCAGAAGCAGGAATTGATTTAAGTAATGCTCCTGGAACTTATGTATCTTTACTTCCCGAAAATCCTGAAAAAGTAGCAAAAGAAATTGCAAAAACAATAAAAGATGAAAGTGGTAAAGATTTGACTGTTTTAATAATTGATACTGATGCCACATATAAAATACATAACACATATTTTACTGGATTACCTATAGCTATCGACCCTATCAAAAAAAATCAAGGCATAATTGGTTATTTTTTCGGACAATTAGGATCAAATGAAGGCTCAACACCATTAGGTTGTTCAGAAAAAATAGAGATTAAAGAAGCTTTAAAATTAGCAAATATTGCAGAAGAATATCAAAAATCATTAGAAACTGCAATGGAAACAATTTACAGTGCAAAAAATGTTCTTAATTCAGAATATGATGAAGTAAGTGTAAATTCATTAGAATCAATAATTCACACCCCTGGTGTTTTATTAAGGAAAAAAAATTAATATTATTAATTTATTCTAAAATAATTTATTAAAAATAAAATAAATAATAAAACATTTATTAATAAATTAAAGTAATAAAATGCGAAAATTTATATTATAGTAAAAATATAGATAATATTAAAATTTTATAAAAACTTAATCCATACTTAACAATTTTAAAAAAACACTCTAATTCTAAACAGCTCAAAAACTGTCAAAATTTTTATTACTGACTCCTTACACTTAGAATTAGAAAGTGCAATGTAAATATTGAATTAAACACGCCAAAAAGAGGAAAGAATTAAATGCCAAAAAAATCAATATTAAAAGACCCATTAACCAAATCATTAATTATAGATGTTATTGAAGATGAAGAAAACCTACCCATTGTTCAAGCTTTAATAAAAGGGGTAAAAACTGACGAAGAAATAGCTGAAAAAACTCAAATTCGATTAAATATTGTTAGAAAAGTTTTATACAAACTTTACGATGCAAAATTAGCTAGTTATAAAAGAAGCAAAGACCCTGAAACCCAATGGTTCACTTATGCATGGAAATTTGACAGCAACGAAGTAAATGCCCAAATAGAAAATAAAGCAAATTCATTAATAAATAATTTACAAAGACAATTACAAAACGAAGAAAATAGTATGTTTTTCGTTTGCCCAAATGGTCATTCTAGATTTGACTTTGATAATGCTACAGAAAAAGGATTTATATGCCCAGACTGTGGTGAAGAAATAGTCTACGAAGATAATGGACCAAAAATAGAAAAAATTAAAGAAAAAATTGACATGTACAAAGATACTTACAAAGTCGCTTTATCTAACTCTGGAAAATAAAATTTTATAAAATTAATCTATTTTATTACTTCTAATTTTTTATTACTTTTTTTTATAAATTAATTTAAATATCAATTATTATTTTTAATAATAAAATTCTATTTTTTATATATAATATTAATCATAAATATAATATGAAAAAGGTTTTAATATGGAAATTGAACATCTCAAAAAAGTAGGATGTCCTGAATGGGTTATTAATCATTCAATAGCAGTTTATAAAAAAGCTTTAGAAATAAGTGAGTTTTATCCAGAAGCAGACAAAAAATTAATACGAGAAGGTGCTTTACTCCATGATATTGGCAGATCTAAAAGTAATAATATAGATCATGCATATATTGGAGGTCAAATTGCTAAAGAATTAGGTTATTCTCAAGAAGTGATAAATATAATAGAACGGCATATTGGTACTGGAATTTCAAAAAAGGAATCTGAAAAGATGAATATACCAACTAAAGATTATATTCCTAAAACTTTAGAAGAAAAAATAGTAGCTCATGCAGACAATTTATTAAATGGATCAACTGAAGTAGATGTAGAATTTACTGCAGATAAATGGAAAAAGAGATTAGGAAAAAACCATCCTAGCATAAATAAACTTTATAAAAATCATGAAGAATTAATTAAATCTAAGAGATTGAAACAATGAAAGTAATATGTTCAAACGAAGAATCATTATATCGGCCTGAAGCAATAAGATGGCGAAATCGTATGGAAATGATGAAACCATTAGGGGATGTAGTTGTAGTTTTACCTTGTAGTATGAAAAAACCATACTCTAACTCTAAATCACATCAAATGTTTAGAAGAGCAACTAAAGGATATCAAGAAGTAATTGTAACTTCACCATTTGGAATATGTCCTCGAGAAATGGAGAATACATTTCCTATACAATCTTATGATGCCGCCGTATCTGGAGATTGGAGTAATGAAGAAATAAAAGTAACTGGAGAATTACTAAAAAAATATGTAAGTGATAAAAATGTTATAGCCAATGTTCATGGAGGTTACGAAGAAGTTTGTAAAGAATATTTAGATAACTGTATTTATACCTGTGAAGATGGCAAACCAACATCCCATGATTCAATTTATAATTTAAGAATGGAACTTAAAAAATATAAAAAAATTAAAAAACATGACCGAACATTAAATGAATTACGTTCTATTAGTAAATACCAATTTGGATCAAATGGAGATAAATTTATTCCTGATGATGTAATTGCAAAGGGTAGATATCACAAAAAGATTTTTTCTAAGAATAAACAAATTGCAAGACTCAACATGGATTATGGTCTTTACACCTTAAATTTAGAAGGTGGAAAAATATTATTAAATAACAATATAAATGTAATAAAAATTAATTTTGATTTACAAACAAATACATTATTTTCTCCAGGAGTAGAAGAAGCAGACCCTAAAATAATCCCTAATGATGAAGTAGTAATTGTGAAAGATGATGAAGTTGTTGGTGTTGGAAAAGCTGTTTTAAATGGTGTTGAAATGGAGAAATCAAATAGTGGAATGGCTGTTAAAATTAGACATCGCAAAAAATAATAAACAATATATTTAAATACAAAAAATAATAATAGTGAATTAGTATTGTTATATACGATGAAAATTTTTTTATAACTATTTATATTCTAATAGAAGGTAAAGGAGATAAAATATGTCCGAAGAAATTATTGAAAAAATTAAAGAAGCTTGTAGAACTGTTAGCGATCCTCATATGGGAGTAAGTATCTTAGAAATGGGTATTTTAAGAAATATTGAGGTTGATGGAAAAATTGCTACTTTAACTATTCAACCTACTAATCCTAGTTGTATGAGTGTAACTCGTATTGCATCAGGTGTTAAACAAGCTACTGAAGCTTTAGATGAAATTGATAAATGTAATGTTACAGTTGTTGGTCATGTGATGGCAGATCAATTAACTGAAATGTTCAGTGCTTAAAATTTCATTACATTTGTTTCTAGATGAATAATTAATTTTTTTATTCATCTATAAAAAATTATTTTTTTCTAAATGTATACGAAAAGTATATATATTAAAAAAATCTTACATTATAATAGTTGTAATATTAATACAATTTTTATATTAAATTATACATAGGCTAGTGGCACAGCTTGGTTAGCGCGCACGGCTGATAACCGTGAGGTCATGGGTTCGAATCCCATCTAGCCTACTATTTTTAAATACTTTTTTTAAATACTTTTTTTAAAATATCAATATTTTTTTTCAAGAATTTTACAAATAATTTTATATATACCAAAATAGTATATTAATGTAATAAAAATAAACATTAATAATTAAAAATAGGAATTGGTGATATAAATGTGGGAAGAAATAGATACTAAATTCAAAAAATATCCTGCAAGAATGGCTGTCGCTCAAAAAATGATAGAATTAGGACTTAAAGTAGACAAAAATAAGAAAATCTATTGTGATAACTTAAAAATAAGTGATGCAGCATTAGCAAAAGCAGCAAAAGTGGATAGAAGAGTAATTAAATCCACAATTGAAACTATAATTAAGGATAAGGAACTATCAAACATTTTTGAGAATATCACACCTGCAGGAACATTATTAAAAAACATAGCTAAAAATTTAGGATTAGGTGTGATAGAAATAGAAGTCGGAGACGATAATGAAGGAATATTAGCTGCAGCATCAGCATTAATTTCATCAAAAAATATAAGCATAAGACAGGCTTATGCAAGTGACACTGAACTTGATGATAATCCAGTGCTAACTATAATTACTGAAGATTTTGTACCTGGAGATCTTATAAGTGAATTTTTAAAAATCCCGGGAGTTATTAGAGTTTCAATATATTAACTTTAAAAACTCTTTAAAAATATAAATAAATAATTTGTCATTCCCAAAAAAATTTAAAAAATAAAAATTTAAAGTTAACTAATATCTTTTGATAAATTAGTTAACATTAATCTTGTTTCATCACAAATATTTAACATGTTTTGGACTATTTCTAAATAGATTCTTTCATTTTTATTAAAATCTTTAACTAAATGATCTACTTTTTCAATATCCCAATTATTTTTATTAAAATCATCAAGTAAATCTATAGCCAATATTTTAACATTATTTGAAAGATTATCTACCCGTAATGTATTTCTAAGTAATGTACATTGTGCAGTTATTTCATTTTGGTTTTTCAAAATAGTATCAATATCTTCATTTTCATCTTGTTGATTATTAACTTCAATTTTATCAGAAATTAAACTAGTTTTAAGTATAATAACAGCATTTTTAACATCATCAACATCCCCAGATAATGCTTCCTTTAAATTATTAATTTGCTCCATATTTAATTTCATCTGCTTTTTACAAATATTTAAATCTTCTTTTATCAATGTATAAGGCATAATAATAAAATTTGCAGGTACTGCCACTACAATTCCTAACCCTACAAAAAGGAACCTTAAAATCATGGACATGTTAGCAGGATACATTGAAAATGAATAAAATACTGCTTGTAAAGTAATAAATATTGTGTCAATATCATACCTTTCAGGCTTTACCAATGTATAAACATAACTTATAATCATTATTAAAATAACTGTAGTATTAGCTGTGTTTAAATGAGTTCCTAATGCATAATTAAATAAATTAAAGTTTCCAAGGAATGCTAAAGCTAGTATAGAGAATATTATTAAACCTATTGTAGTTCCAATAATCCTATATTTAGATTTAGAAATAACATTCTCTTTATAAGGCAATATTATTGCAAGAGAAGTACATGCTAACCATCTTGCATCAGGTATATTAAAATAAATACCAATAAATTCCCAAAATGCTACAATAACAGCTAATCTAAATGCAAAAGTAAATTTAACAGAATCCTTATTGAAGTTTTCTTTAAAAATAGTTTTTATTCTAAATTCCCGAGGAATTTTAGATTCACGAACTATTTCTTCATTAGGTTCTTCAGATAAATAATTTAATTCATAATGAATAATTTTAAGATTAGATAAAATCCCATAACCAATTGATTGATGAGAACTAATAAATTTATTTATCTCTTCAAGAACAGAATTTAATTTAGTATTTTCATTTGTCTCTTGATGATATGTTTCATGTTCTATTAAATCATCTATTAACTTATCTAAATCTTTTAAATTATTATAATCATAATTATTTCTACAAACTGCCAAACCAATTTGTTCTATAGCTATTGTAAGATTCATTATTGATCTATTTTTAGGAGAAGTATAATAATTTTCTTCTAATCTATCATAAATAGCAGATTTGATAATTTTAATATTACTAATTAATACATCTTCAGAAACTTCTTTTCCTTTAATTTTTTCAGCAATGCAATTTTTTATTTCAGCCAAAAGTCCATTAATCCCTTTATGTGTTTGTGTTTTTAATTTATTTTTATTTAACAAAATGTTTATTCCAATAATAACTATGGATCCAACAACAACAGATAAAATTCTTAAAGGCAAAGCACTTAATGGCACTGGTGTAGACATAATTAACATATATCCTAATATAAATGGAAAGTATAACGGACTTTTTAAATCATGCATCATTAGATATATTATTAAAAAAATTAAACCAAAAATAAGAAAAATTCCTAGTACTGATGAGGCAGTAGTTAAATAACAAACTACAACAATACTAATATTTAATAGGATCATTCCAATTAGACTAGAGACTGGTTTTTGACTTAAATCTTGTCCAAGCATCATAAGTAATGTAACTAGAATCATTACCCCAACCATAGTATTATCTGAACCAAAAATAGCTACAAATAATCCCATAAAACCAATTAAAATAATGAAAAATAAAGTTTTACTTGCTATAAATTTTAAATCTATGATAATTCCTCCAAATTTTATAACATTATAAAAATAATATTAACATTTAAAAAAAATTCATTCTTTAAATTATTATATGTTTTTATAACTTTAATATAACCTTTTTGAATATTTTTTTCTTTTTAAAATTTATAGATATCACATAAAATACTAAAAAATTTTTAACTAGGTTATTAAATAGGTAAAATGAAAAAATGATTTTTTAAATTAAATAAAAAATAGATTAATTAAAAGTAAATGATTATAAAATAAAAAAGAATGGTGGTTATTTTTTTAATTAAAAAATAAATAATGAAAAATTAGGTATAAAAAATTTATATTGAAATATATTTATATTTTTTAAATAAGATTTTATATAAATTTATAATTTAATTAATCCATTGACTCAGCACGTTCTCTGTCTTCTTCATCAAGAACATCTAAAAGTTCATCCCATGCTTCTAAAGATTCTTTTGCAGCTTGTTCAGACAATTTTTCAATAGCATAACCTGCATGAACTAAAACATAATCATCTAACTGTATGTCTGGCATTAAATCTATACGAGCTTTCTGTTTAACTCCACCAAATTCAACAAAAGCTATTTTATCATCTTTATTCAATTCTACAACCTTAGCTGGTGCGGCTATACACATAAATATCTATCTCCCACAAATTAATTATAATAATTGTTTTATACATATATCTTATAAACATACATATTTATAAAATTAATTAAGATAATAACAAATGCAAAAAATTTAATAATAATTTTAATTAATTCTTTTAAAATAAAAAATCATTGAAAAGTTATAATCTATTTAATTAATATATAACATTACTATAGTATAAATTAAAGATATTAATGATTTGTTAAAACAAAAACAAAAAAAATGCATTTATAAAAACAAACAATGTGACAAAAATGGAAAATATAGTTATTGGAGCAGGACCTGCAGGAAGATTAGCTGCATTAGAACTTGGAAGATTAGGAAAAGAAGTATTACTTATAGAACAAAAGTATATTGCGGGAACATGTTTAAATGAAGGTTGCATGGTTATATGTGCTTTAAATGATGTAGCAAAATTTTTAAACGAAAGCAAACGATATGAAGATTTAGGATTTATAAAAACTAATACAGATTTTTCTTATGAAAAAATGGTAGAAAAAATTAAAGAAACACAAGTAATTCTTCGAAAAATTAATGAAAGTGATAATAAAAATGTAGGGAATCAAATTATTTATGGAAAAGCAGAATTAAGTATCGATGAAAATGATGAAATAAATGTTAAAGTTAATGGAAATATATATCATCCTGATAATGTTTTGATTGCTACAGGAGCAAGACCATTTATTCCAAATATTTCTGGAGCAAAATATGCTTTAACTAGTAGTGATGTGCTTAAATTAAAAGAAATTCCAAAGAAATTAAACATCATAGGTGGAGGAATAATTGCATGCGAATTAGCAAATATATTTTCTTCTTATGGAAGTGAAGTTAATATTTTCGCAAGAAGCACTGTATTGAAAAATTTAGAACCTAAAATCCAAAATTACACAGTACAAAAATTATTGAAAAAAATTAACATTCACGAAAACACAACCATTAAAGAAATTAAAAAAGATGAAATCATTACAACATCTGGAAATTACAGTGGAAAAACATTAATAGCAACTGGAAGAACACCAAATACAGACAAATTTAAAGATATTATAAAGTTAAATAATGATAAAACTATTAAAGTAGATAAAATGATGAAAACTTCTCACCCCAATATTTATGCTGCAGGGGATGTAATTGGAGGAATCCAACTAACACCAGTTGCACGAAGAGAAGGAATAACAGCAGCAAGGAATATGGCAGGATATTCAAATGAAATATATTATAATAACACCCCAGAATCAATAAGTTTAGATATGGATGTTAGTTTCATACAAAATAAGAAAGATACTGAAAAATTAAAAGAAGAAATTACAAACATAACTATACCTGGAGGTGCTGGTCCTGGAGCATTTTGGAAAGCATTGAGTTCAGAAACAGGTTTAACAAGTGTAGATCTAAATAATAAAACAGGAAAAATCGAAAATATAAGTGCAATATCTCCTTCTAGTGTAGATGATACTGCATATATGGCATTCCTAATGAATTTAGGCATTACAAAAGAAGATTTTAATGATTTTTTAGAATTACACCCATCAACAGATATGTACTATAAAATCATGAAGTTTATGTAAAAATATAAAAAAATAAATTTTTATTTATTTTTTTTGGATTCAGATATAATAATATCTGCTATTTTTTTACCGGCAGATAAAACTTCTTGACTATATTCAGTAGTTTTAGCCTGTATACTATTTAAATTATTTAAAGTATCAAAAATTTTATCATTTAAATCAATAATATCAGATTCAACAACTGCACCCGGGAAAATTGCAGCCATATTGTGATAACGACCATATTTTACTTTTGTTAATGCCATACAAGGCAATTCACAAGCCATAGATTCTTGAATCATGTTCCCATCATCTGTAAGAACCGCCAAATCAGTTATGGCATAACAATCCTTAATCCAATCAATATACCCTAAATTAATTACCTTAGACTCATCAACCATATCCAAATATTCTTTTTTCAATGGATCACCAACAAGCAAAATATTATATTCATCATTAACAACATCTGTAAAATTTTTTAATGCTTTAACAGACATTTCAAATAATGAAGAACCAGATGAAAAGAGTAAAGTAGTTTTATCTGCATCAAATTCCGCAATAGACTTTCCAGGATTATTATCTTTAAGTTCTAAAATATGTTGAGTAATATTTTTTAAACCATTAGATTTATCTCCTTTGGTTATACCCGGAGTTAATGGGAAAAATGATTTTTCTAAGTTAGGTGGAAGATTTTTTGATTTAAATAATTGATTTTCCGGCAAAACAATACAATGATTTAATCTTGAACAAACTTTAGAATCTAAAGGAGTATCAATTAATGCCACAGCAGGAACTTTAGCTAATTTAGCTGCAATACAACCTATAACAGCCCCACCACCAATAATACCAACAACAACATCAGGTTTAATATGTTGAATCAATTTCTTTGTTTCTCGTGCAGCTTTTAATGTTTTACCCCCTGCTTTAATAGTGGATATTTTACTAGCTGCATGCCCCCCAGCTTGAGGAATAGATACTTTATGCCAAGAATAACCATTTTTTTCATATAATAATCCAGGAGCATTATGATCTAAAGCTATTTCACATTTAACTCCCTCTTTTTCTAGGGATTTAACAACATTTAAACCTACTCTAGCATCTCCCCCTAAACCTCTCCCAGTAATAACTAATAACGCTTTCATAATTACAAACCCATAAATAAATATAATATAATATAATATTTTTTAAAAAAATATAAAAAAGTTATCTAATTTAAAGAAATTTTCTAAGACTATTTTTATTAACCTGTCGATCATTAGAAAAATGTTGTTTATTATTTGGTGCAAAAGGATTATACAATAATCTTCTAAATCCTAATATTATTAATAAAGGATTAGAAACTCTAATTTGTCTTTGACCTAATACTATTTTTCTAAAAAGATCTCCTAATCCCCCACCTGTTAATACATCCATAAAATAATCCCCAAAAGTAGGATTATAAATTTTTAACTTTCGAGATAAGAACCTATAAAGATTATTTCTTCTAATAAATGCAATTAAAATTGTGGTGATAATGAAGAAAATTAATGTACACCAAAATCCACCTAGCATATAGAAGGAAATACCTAAAGCTATAGCAAATGAGTGATTACCAACTTCACCTAACATTATCTTTCCAAAGTAATCTAAAGGAGCATAACCTAAACATACGGCTAAAATTAATAAAGGAGTATAAAATGCTGGTAACTCTAATATAGGTGCTGTACCTATTATAACCATTAAAATTGAAACTATAGCTGCAAGTATAAATACAACACTACAAGTAGAACCTGGTTGCATATCTGAAATATTAACTGGTTGAACAAGTAATGCAACAAGTATAGAAGACCATCCCATTAATGGGAAACCAATAATCATTACTAATAACATTCCTACACCACGGAATAATTGGCCCCACTCTACATTTAAATTTAATATTTTACGTCTACCTAATAAATCATCAACAAATGCAAATATACCAATAACAAGTACCAAATCATTGAATCCCTGTGGTAGATATAAACTTAATAATATGAAAGGAATCAAACCGATTGCTCGAGGAGTTCCACCTCTAATATTCTGATATAAATTGCCTAATAATCTTCTTTTACCTAAGAAACGGAAAATTATATTTAATACCATTGTTCCAAAAAAAGATAATAAGAATACGCCTAATAGTTGAAGATACATGGAGAACATGTTTTTTTAACACCCAAATTATTTATAAAAACTAATTAAAGAATAAATTAGTTATTTTTAAATATTAACATATTGTTAAAACTGATATATAATTGTTTTCAAAATTAAAAAAATTAAAAAAAAAGCTTAATTTACAGGATAACGAAGTAAAGCAGCAATACTTCCAAGGGATTCTAACTGTTTACCTCCTTCATGTTCACTACTTATAACAATTACTTTCCCAGACATGTTTTCAACCATATCCATTAAATTTTCTAAATTTTTACTTTTAATTGAATTATCTAAAACAAGCAATTTTTCAACAGCCCCAGAATTAACAGCTTTATTAACTTCTTCCCTACCATAGGCTACTTTAGAAGTTCCCTTTGACATTTCTTCAAAAAGTTTTTCTAATATTGACATTTCATAAGCTATTCTATTTTCTGAGGTTAATTTTTCAACAGTACCATTTTTAAGAACTTCATAAATTCCAGACCGACCTCCAGAGCCAGTGTTTTCTAATATGGATTTTTTAGCAATCTTTGGGAATTTATCTTTTAAATATTTAAAAAAATCATTTTTATAAAATCCTGGACCTGCAATGATAAAAGTTGAAACATCCTCAAAACGATTAATAACTTCAATAATACTTTGATAAAATTGGTTTAATTTTTTTTGACGACTTTTATCTAAAATTCGTTTACCTGAAATATTTCCCATAATAGGACCATAATATTCTACACCAAATTGACGAATCAAACCAATATCCGCAACATCATCTTCTAAACTAATAATAATAGCAGATAATTTTTTTGATGCTTTAATAGACTGATTAATTCTTTTTAAAATCCAATTTGACCATACTTCTTTACTAATTTTAATAGGAGTATTGATTTTTGCTTCAATTGTGTGATGAGAACCTAAAGGGATAATATCTTCTGGACCTTGAATAATTGGGCCAGTAAGTCTTAATTTACCTGTAAAAATATGAAAATTAATATTTTCAACTGATATTCCTAATGTAAAAGTTTTTTTAACACCTCGATCACTTCTAAGTTTATCCCCTGTTGTATCTTGAATACGACGAGAAGTTTTAGAATATATATTATCCCCAACTTCTATTATATGAGACAAATGCCATAAATCGTCTAATGTTTCTGGAAGAAGATTCATAACCCCATTTTTTTTATCTTGATAAATTATTTTCATTACAAATATACTCCTATATTACAGATTTTAAAGTTTTTAATATAATATATTATAATAATAAATAATATAATTATTAAATAATAAAAAAAAGATTTAATTTTATACAATATAAAATTTGTCATAGCAGGATTAAAATGAAAATTGGAATTATTGGTGGAACTCGGGGATTAGGAAAAACATTAGCTTGGTTCTTTAAAAGAGAAAATTTTGATGTAACTATTACAGGTAGAGATGAAACTGTTGGGAAAATTACTAGTTATGAATTAAATGTTAATTATTCCTCAAATAATGAAGAGGTTGTAAAATCTAGCGACATAATCATTATATCTGTCCCCATATCAAGCACAAAGGATGTTATTAAGGAATTAGCACCTAAAATGACACCTGGATCTTTACTTATAGATGTTACAAGTGTAAAAGAAGGACCTTCTAAAATTATGGAAAAATATGTTCCAAAAGATGTAGAGTTTATTCCAACTCACCCAGTTTTTGGTCCGAGAACAACAAGTTTAAATGGGCAAATAATAGTTTTAACTCCTAAAAAGAAAGGAAAATGGTATCCTAAAGTAAAAAAATTTTTAAAAAATAAAAAAATGAAAGTTATTGAAACTGTACCACAAGAACATGACAAAATGATGGCTATAGTACAAGTATTAACCCATTTTTCTTATATTTCTACTGCATATGCTATTGCTAAATTAAATGTTAATGTGAAAGATACTCAAGATTTTGAAAGTCCTATTTATAATCTTATGATAGATATGATTGCTAGAATAGTATCTCAAAACCCTTTTTTAACTTATTCTATACAATTAGAAAATAAAAATGGGGAACTTGTTCGCCAAACTTTTGCTGATGCAGTATGTGAATTAAAAGATGTAATTTCTACTAAAGATGAAGACAAATTTGTAGATATAGCATTAATAGCAACTAAAAACATGGGCGATATTCAGTCTGCTTTAGGTAGAAGTGATAAAGCTATTAATTCTCTTAATCATGAATCAAATATTTTAAAAATGTCTATTGGTAAAGAAATAGGTTTAAAACATATATACTCTGGAATTGTTCATATAGGAATTTTAGAAGATTTAGGTCCTGAATTCTTAAAATTAAATACTAATAAACATCACAAAAAATTAAAAATTTCTAATGTTGAAGTTTTAAGTGAAAAGGAGTTAATCCAATGGAAAATTAAACTTCAAAAAAATTATTCTCAATCTATTAGTTGTGTTTTCCCATTAACAGCTGATCAATATGTGATTAAAGATACTATTAATAATATTAAAGATATTACAAATGTTAAAATTATTGATGTTTATACTGGGCCACAAATTCAAGAAGGTTTTACTAGTTTTACTTTTAAGATTGAAGCATTGAATAATGCTGCATTTGAATCAACAAAAAATATATTAAAGGGTTTTGGAGGGGTTATTAGATAATATTTTTTTAAATTTTTTTATTTTTTAAATAATATATAACGAACTTAAAATATTTTAATAACAAAATGTAACTACTTATTAAAAACAAATAAAACATGACAAAAATGATTTATAAGATATTATAATGAATTTTAAATCTAAAATAATATATTTATAATATAAAATAAACTATAAGTGATTAAATATAAAAAATAAGAATAATAAATGGTTTAATAAATCGATTAAAAAAAAGTAAAAACCGAAATGTTTATATATTAGAAAATGCACATATTATACTATAGTTACAAAAACTTACTAAAAGATAATTGAAAGTAAAAAAAATAAAAAAGAAAGTATAAAACAATTTTTTATGAATAGCGTAACTATAATGCACAAAATTACAATTAAAATAACAAGAGTAACTTAAAAGTCAAAAGGTGATAATTAAAACTTAAAAAATAGAATAATTTAAAAAGAAATAAAAAATTAAAAAAGGAGATGGAAGTTATGGAAAATAATAATCAACAAAATCAAGAAATCACATTAAAAGTTGCAGAAGCAAGATCACAACACGACGTAGGTAAAGGAATAGCAAGAATCGATCCTGAAACAATGGTCAAAATTGGAGTAACTGATGGAGAAATAATACAAATAACCGGTAATAAAACAACAGCCGCAATGGTATTTTCATCACAAAATGAAATAAATTCAAAAACATTACGAATAGATGGTACAACCCGTAAAAACTCCAAAGCATCCATAGGACAAGAAGTTACTGTTCAAAAAGCTGAAGCAAAAGAAGCTAAAAAAATAAAATTAGCACCATTAGAAGATCCCATAAGAGTTAGTGGAGATTTAAATTCAGCTTTTAGGAATAAAGTGATGGTACAAGGTGATATAATAGTAACTGGATATAAACAACAAAGACAAAACTTAGGTGGAAACAGTTTATTTGATGATATGTTCCGAGAAATGATGGAAGTTCCAGCACTAGGTCAATTGAAATTAGCGGTAGTAAATACAAATCCTTTAGGAATTGTATATGTAGGACCCAACACCCAAATAGAAATGCAAGAAAATCCTGTAGACTTATCAAAAATTGAAGGAATATCTAACTTTGTGGATGTAAGCTATGAAGATATTGGTGGTTTAAAAGAAGAAGTTAAAAAAGTTAGAGAAATGGTAGAAATTCCACTTAAACGACCAGAAATATTTGATAAATTAGGAATTACCCCTCCTAAAGGAATTTTAATGTATGGACCTCCAGGAACAGGAAAAACATTACTTGCAAAAGCAGTAGCAAACGAAAGTGATGCGCATTTCATTACAATAAATGGGCCAGAAATAATGAGTAAATATGTTGGAGGATCAGAAGAAAATTTAAGAGGATTTTTTGATGAAGCAGAAGAAAATGCGCCTTCAATAATATTTATAGATGAATTAGATGCTATTGCTCCAAAAAGAGAAGAAACACAAGGAGAAACTGAAAGACGAACTGTAGCACAACTTTTAACATTAATGGACGGCCTTAACTCACGTGGACAAGTTGTGGTAATAGGAGCAACTAATCGTCCAGATTCATTAGACCCTGCATTAAGAAGACCTGGAAGATTTGACAGAGAAATTGAAATTGGAATACCTGATGTTGATGAAAGAAAAGAAATTTTAGAAATCCATACAAGATCAATGCCATTAGGTAAAGATGTAAATTTAGATGAATTTGCAGAATCAACCCACGGATTTGTTGGGGCAGATTTAGGATCATTAGCAAAAGAAGCAGCAATGAGAGTTGTTAGAAGAATAATTCCTGAAATTAAAGATGGGGAACCAATTCCTGAAGAAACTCTCAAAAAGATTATAGTAAACAAAGATGATTTTAAAGAAGCACTTAAAGAAATTCAACCATCTGCATTAAGAGAAGTAACAGTTCAAGTACCTGACGTAAAATGGGATGATATAGGTGGATTAGATGAAGCTAAACAAGAATTAAAAGAAGCCATTGAATGGCCTTTAAAATATCCGGAAAATTTTGAAAAATTCGGAATTAAGCCACCTAAAGGAACTTTATTATATGGAATTCCAGGAACAGGAAAAACATTACTTGCAAAAGCAGTAGCAAACGAAAGTGAAGCAAATTTCATATCTGTTAAAGGACCAGAATTATTATCAAAATGGGTAGGAGATTCAGAAAAAGGAATTAGAGAAGTATTTAAAAAAGCTAAACAAGCTTCCCCAACAGTAATATTCTTTGATGAATTAGATTCAATAGCCAGCACACGTGGAAATTCATTAGGAGATTCTGGTGTAACTCAAAGAGTAGTTAATCAATTATTAACTGAAATTGATGGTATGGAAGAATTACATGATGTTGCAGTAATTGGTGCTACAAACCGACCAGATATGATTGATCCAGGACTTATGAGACCTGGAAGATTTGATAGACATATTGAAGTTGGCACACCTAATGAAGAAGGTAGATTATCCATATTTAAGGTACATACTAAAAATATGCCTTTATCTAAAGATGTTAAATTAGAAAAATTAGCAAAAGAAGCAGAAGGTTATGTTGGAGCTGATATTGAAGCAGTATGTCGAGAAGCTGCAATGTTAACTTTAAGAAATAATATGGATTCAAATGAAGTTCCAATGAAATACTTTGAAGAAGCAATGGATAAGGTAAAACCTAGTAATAATAACTCTGATGATATGATTCAATATAATTAAATAGATTAGAAAAAAAGAATTATAACTAGTTTATAGCCATTAAACATCCTAATTAATAGAGTTTACTAAAACCAGAAAATAAAGAGAAAATAGTTAATTATTTAACTATATCTCTTATTTTTTTAAAACATTTGTATTACTTTTTTTAAAAATAATAATAAAAATTGTTAATTGAACTTTAATTTTAAACAAAATTTAATATTAAGTATATACTTCATATAAAATAGAGAAAAAATTTTCAATAATATATTACTATTAAATTTCGAGGGATTATAATTGACTCAAATGGAAGAAGCTAAAAAAGGCAATATCACTCCAGAAATGGAAAAAATTTGTGAAAAAGAAAGAATTAGTACTAAAGAAATAATAACTAAAGTAGCAGAAGGTAAAATAGTAATACCTAAAAATATTAACCGAAACACAGAAGCATGTGGAATAGGTGAAGGATTAAGCACAAAAATAAATGCAAACATAGGTTCAAGTAGTAAAATAGAAAATATAAAATTAGAAACCCATAAAGCAAAACTATGTATGGAATATGGTGCTGATGCATTAATGGACTTAAGTACTGGTCCTGATTTAGAATTATTCAGAAAACAAATAATGGAAACTGTAAATATACCGATAGGAACTGTTCCTATTTACGAAGCAGGAGTCATTACTCTTAACAAAGGAAACGAAATTATTGATATGGAAGAAGATGATATTTTTAAAACAATAGAAAAACAAGCTAAAGAAGGAGTTGATTTCATGACTTTACATTGTGGAATCACTCAAGATCTAGTTAAAAAATTAAAAAATGCTAAAAGAGAAATGGGAATAGTTAGTAGAGGCGGAACATTCTTAGCTTCATGGATTTTACATAACGAAAAAGAAAATCCATTATATGAAAATTATGATTACTTACTTGAATTAGCTAAAGAATATGATATAACTCTAAGTTTAGGTGACGGGTTACGACCAGGATGTTTATCCGATGCTAGCGATGTTCCCCAAATTCAAGAATTAGTTACTTTAGGAACATTAGTTAAGAGAGCCCAAGAAGCCTCTGTTCAAAGTATGGTTGAAGGACCAGGACATGTACCTTTAAACCAAATAAAGTCAAATATGGAAATACAAAAAACATTATGTTATGGTGCACCTTTCTATGTATTAGGTCCAATTGTAACAGATTTAGCACCCGGATATGACCACATAACTTCTGCAATCGGAGGAGCAATAGCAGCATCCAGCGGTGCGGATTTTTTATGTTATGTAACTCCAGCAGAACATTTAGGTTTACCTGAATTAGATGATGTTAAAGAAGGTATAATTGCATCAAAAATAGCAGCTCAAGCTGGAGATGTAGCTTTAGGGTTGGATACCGCATGGGAAAAAGAAAAAATGATGTCAAAAGCTAGAAGAAACTTTGATTGGGATCAACAATTTGATATAGCATTTGATAGTTCTAAACCTAGAAAATATCGTGACAAATGTAAACTTGATGATAATGAAATGTGTACAATGTGCGGAGAATACTGCTCTGTTAAAATAGCAAAAGATGATTTTTAATTAATTAAAAAAAAAGAAGATGTGATAAAATGGAATTAGAACATGTAAATGGAGAAAATAAAGGAGATATATTATTATTTGCTTTAAGTACCTGTGGATGGTGTAAAAAAACAAGAGAACATCTTGAAAAGTTAAATTTAGAATATGATTATATTTATGTAGATTTAACTGAAGGTGAAGAAAGAAACGAAGCTGTTGAAACACTTCAAAAATATAATAAAGATATATCATTCCCTACAATTGTATACAATGATAAAGACATTATAATTGGATACAAACCTGATGAAATTGATGATTTAATAAAAGAATGATTAATGAAAAAATTATTTTAATAGGAGAGTGTCCTTAAAATGTTAACTTATGACAAATTTAAAAAATCTGCAGAGGATAATGGATATTTCATAAACCCCGATAAAGAATTTGTTGAAACACTTATTGAAAATATTGAGGTTAATAAAGATCGATATGGTTATGGAGCTTGTCCTTGTAGATTAGCAAGTGGAGATAAAACAAAGGATCTAGATTTGATATGTCCATGTGATTATAGAGATATAGATCTCGAAGAATATGGATCATGTTTTTGTGCTTTATATGTTAATAAAAAAATAGCAAATAGTCAAGAAACAGCACAATCAATTCCAGATAGAAGATTAAGTGAAATTAATAAAAAAATAGAATTAAAAGATGAATCTAAAGTTTTAAATACAAAATATCCTATTTGGAGATGTAAAGTCTGTGGATATTTATGTAGTAGAGAAAAACCTCCGGAAATATGTCCAATTTGTAAAGCAGAATCTTTAAGGTTTGAAAAACTATTATAAAAAGGAATTTAATTAAATGAAGTACCAAGAACTTGTAAATGTTTATGAAGCATTGAGTAATACTACTAAAAGATTAAAAAAAACAGATATTTTAGCTAATTTTTTTAAGAAGGTAGATGATGAAACATTACCTATTGTAACTTTATTAGCTTTAGGGAAAGTATTTCCATTTTACAGTGAACAAGAAATGGGAATCGGAGATAAACTCGTAATGAAAGCTATTAGTAAAGTTATTGGAGTAAATGAAAATGAAGTTGAAAATCAAATAAGGGACCAAGGGGATATTGGAGCAGCTGCTGAAAAATTATATTCTAAAAAGAGCCAAACTACTTTTTTTTCACAACCCCTAAGTATCAAATTTGTTTTTAGTAACTTAAAAAAATTAGCAACTATTTCTGGTAATAATTCAACCAACAAAAAGATTTCAATAATTTTAGAGTTATTATCTTCAGCTTCTGGAACAGAAGCCAAATATATTACTAGAACAATAACTGAAGAATTAAGAATTGGAGTAGGTGAAGGAATTATTCGTGACGCCATTTCTGATGCTTTTGATATAAATAAAAGTGTCACTGAAAGAGCTTATATGTTAACAAATGATTTAGGACTTGTTGCAGAAGTAGGAAAAAATCAGGGCGAAAATGGACTAAAAAAATTGTCTTTAACCCCAGGAAAACCTGTTAAACCTATGCTTGCACAATTATCTCCTAATATAGATGAAAGTATATTAGAGATGGGTGAAGCTCTTTGTGAAACTAAGTATGATGGAATACGTATGCAAGTTCATAAAAATGGAGACAATATAACAATATTTACTAGACGATTAGAAAATATTACAAAAGCTATTCCAGAAATAGTAAATGAAATTCGTGAGGCATTTCCGGATGAAAATTATATTGCAGAAGGTGAAGTCATAGCAACACGTAATGGTAAACCTTTATCTTTCCAAAATATATTACACAGAGTCCGTAGAAAATATAATATTGAAGAAGCTATTGAGTCTGTTCCTCTTAAAGTTTATTTATACGATCTTTTATATTATAAAAAACCAACATTGGATGAACCAATTAAAATAAGAAGAGAGATTCTTGAAAAAATTGTTAATACAAAAAGTGATAATTTAAATCTTAGTGAAAAAGCTATGGTTAATGAAGATAATCTTAAAGATGCAAAAAGATTATTTGAAAAATCTATTGCCGAAGGGCATGAAGGAATAATGATTAAAGATGCCAAAGAACCATATATACCTGGAATTCGTGGCAAAAAAATGTTAAAATTTAAAGCTGAACCGGAAACATTAGATGTTGTGGTTGTTGGGGGAACATATGGTATAGGTAAAAGAGGTAATTTTATTGGATCCTACATGGTAGCTCTTAGAAATGATGATGAAGAATTAGAAACTGTTGCTCATGTAGCTACTGGTTTAACTGATGAAACCTTAGCAAAATTAACAAAAATGATGGAAAAATATAAAATTAACGAAAAAGGTACAAAAATTATTGTTAAGCCTAAAATAATTTTAGAAATTGCATATAGTGAAATCGTTAAAAGTCCAGAATATGATGCAGGTTATTCTTTAAGATTCCCTGTAGTGAAAAGAATTCGTGACGATAAAGGCTTAGAAGATATTGATACTGTAGAAAGATTGAAATCTATGTATAAAGAATAGATTCTTTTTTAAAAAAAATTTATAATTAAAAAAATATAAAATAAATACTATAATAATTTATGAATTCCAATATATAGGATATATTTTTAAAAATAATATTAATGGTGATTTGATTTATGGCAAATAAAAGATTATTTGGGACATTTGGAGTTAGAAGAATAGCAAACGAAGTTTTAAATCCGGAATTTGCATCCCGATTAGCAGCATGTTATGGTACATTAGTTCAAGGAACTGTGGCTATTGGAGGAGATACAAGAACAAGTACTCCTATGTTAAAACATGCTATAACCGCAGGATTATTATCTTCAGGTTGTGATGTAATAGACCTTGGAATTTTACCTACTCCAGCAATACAATATGCTGTTAGAACATATTATGATGGTGGAATTATAGTTACTGCATCACATAATCCTCCAAAGTATAATGGACTAAAATTTGTAGATGAATTTGGTATTGGTACTCCCGATAATATGGAATTAAAAATAGAAGAATTATACTTTGATAAAGAACCTAAACGAGCTAAATGGAATGAAATGGGAAAATATTGTATTAATGAATCTATTATAGACGAATATATTGAAGAAACTCTTAAAAGAGTAGATGTAGATGCAATAAAAAATGCAAATTTAAAAGTAGTAGTCGATTGTGGTTCTGGAGCTGGTTCTTTCACAGCACCTTACATATTAAGAAAGCTTGGATGTGAAGTAACTACATTAAATTGTCAAGCTGATGGATTTTTCCCAGGACGTAACCCTGAACCAATAGAACCAAATTTAACAGAATTAATAAACACTGTAAAAATTTTAAATGCTGATTTAGGTTTAGCTCATGATGGTGATGCAGACAGAACTATTTGTATTGATAATAAAGGAAACTTTGTTTTAGGAGATAAAACTTTTTCATTAGTTGAAAAACAAATGTTAAAGGAAAACAATGGAGGAATTATAGTAACTACTGTTGCAACTTCAACTGCAATTTATGATATAGCTAAACAGTATAATGGTAAAGTTATAACAACCGCTGTAGGAGACTTACTTGTAGCAAGAAAATTAAAAGAAGAAAATGGTCTTTTTGGTGGAGAAGAAAACGGTGGCCTTATTTTCCCAAACTTTGTTTATGGTCGTGACGCTGCAATGACTGTAGCTAAGATATTAGAGATAATTGCTAAGGAAAAAAAATCATTATATGAACTTGTTAAAGAATTACCAAAATATTATTCTGAAAAAATGAAAATTGAATGTCCTGATAATAAAAAATCAGAAATTATGAAAAGTATTGTTAAGGAAATAAAAGAAACAACTAATTATAAAATAGACACTACAGATGGAGTGAAGATATTAAAAGAAGATGGTTGGATTATTATAAGACCTTCCGGAACTGAACCTATTTTTAGATGTTTTGCAGAATCAGATTCTCAAAAAAAATCTACTGAAATGACAGAATGGGGTATTTCTTTAATTAAAAAATATTTAAAATAAACATAATAATTTAAAAATTGCTTTATTTTTTCTATTAAAAATTTAAAAGAATTGACTAATTAAATAGAAATAAATATTAAAACTTTAATAAAAAACATAAGGTAATTAAATAATTTAAGCAATACATGAAAAAATTAGAAAAATTAGAAAACTTAAGGTATATGTTCTTACACTTTTTTAATAAAAAGTTATACCAATAAAAAATAGGTATATAATGCAGATATTAAACAAAACCCAATATAAATTATAACTCTTACAGTAATCAATTTTTCATGTTTACCTTGATAATCATGAGTAAAATGATCAACAACAATCATTATTAAAAATATTAAGAAAAAAATCAAACCTGGAATTAATTTACCTAAAATAATTTGACTTGTTCCAGGTATCAAAAAAGCCAAAGCAATCAAAATTAAATCATACCACATAAAAAAACCCAAAAATTATAAATTTTCTAAACATTCCTCTTTCAAAAATTGAGCATCCTCATTATTTGGATGCTTAGCTAAAATTTTAATAAAATAACTTAAAGCCTCTTGATATTCCTCTAATTCCATTAAAACAATACCTTTATTTAATAAAAAAATTGGATTATCATTTTCAAGATTAATAGCTTTATTATAACAATCTAAAGCTTCTTGAAAACGCCCTAAATCTAACAAAGCATTGCCTTTTCTATTTTGAGCAGAAGCATCAATATCCGAATCATCAAAACATAACTCCATTGCTTTATCATAAGATTCCAAAGCCTTTTCAGGGTTATTTAAATCATTTAAAAGATTTCCTCTAGCATTCCAAACTTGAGGATCAGAATCATCTATACTTAAAATTTTATCATAAATATTTAGAGCTTCATTTAATCTGCCTAAAACTTGAAGAATAAAACCTCTCCAATATAAAACTACAGTATTTTCAGGATTTATTTTAACAGCCTCATCATTAACTTCAAGAGCCTCTTCAATACGCTCACAATTTAAAAGAGCAATTGCTTTATTATTTAGTATATACTCATTATTTGGGTTTACTTCAATAGCTTTATCATAACAACCAATAGCTTCATGAAATTTACCCAAACGAGAGAGATTATCTCCCTTTTTATTCAATAAATAAATATCTTCAGAATCAAACCCTAAAGCCGCTGAATAACACAACACAGACTTATCATATTTACCACTATCAAAAAGTATATCTGCTCTTTGGGTAATCATGGCTTTTTCATCAATTTTATCTCCAATCCAATCTTCAATATTTAATTTTTCAAAATAGATTACCTGAAAAATATTATCATCATTAATATCTTCAGCATACATCTTCTTAAATTCTTTAGTCATTTCTTGAGCATTAAGAAACCCTTCCTCTTTTGCTAATTTGTCATTATGTTTTAAATTTTTAAATTTAATCAAATCAACTTTAGTAACTTGAGCTTCAAAAACTTTCTTTTTTTCTTTAGAAATTAAATTCCAATAACAGTATAAACGATCCCCTACTTTTAAAGGATTTTTCCATAATTTACGTATTGTCATGTTCTTTTTTTGAGTAATAATATTAATATTTTGACTTCCAAACGACAATATTGGCATTTAATCCCTCTAAAATTTTTTTAAAAACATGAAAAAGAAAATTTAAATAACTTCCTCTCCAAATTCTGCACTTTTCACTTTAATAACTGAGTCTTTAAGTATTGATTTTATTTTTTTAGCCATATCCTTCAATTCATGAGGATTAGGACTTTCAATATCTTTTAAATCTTCATCAAGAACACTTCTATTTCTAAACTGTTGTAAGGTATAAACATTACAATTAATTTCATAGCTTATATCAATAATATCTTCAGGTTTAAGTAAACCCGGAACATAAGTAGTCCGACATTCCAAATAGGTTTTATCATATTGATTAACTAATTCCATACTTTTTTTAACATTTTCCCCAATATTTGAACCAATTATGGTTTCATATTTTTCAAAAGGAGATTTAATATCCATTGCAACATAATCAACTAAATTTAAATCTAAAACTTTTTTTAATCTATCTGGATAAACTCCACTTGTATCTAATTTAGTTTTTAATCCTAATTTTTTAGCAACACGTAGAATACTTATCAAATCATCTAATTGTGATAGTGGTTCCCCTCCAGATACATCAACTGCATCAATAAAATCTTTGGAATCATCAATTACTTTATAAACTTCACCAATATCAATATCATCACCATCTTCTAAAATTTCACCATTATGACAATAAGGACATCTTAAAGGACAACCTGCTAAGAAAATTACTAAAGACATATTCCCATGAAATTCAACAGAAGATATTAATGTAGTTCCAATTTTCATAATTTGTGTAACCTACCTTTTAATATATTTTTACTTAATTTACAACTTCTTTTAATATGTTTAAAAACTTTTTGTCTTCTTCAATAGTTGCAATACTTATTCTAATCCAATATTCATCTAAACCTTTAAAAGAAGTACAATCTCTAACAATTACGCCCTTTTTTAACAATTCATAAGATAATTCATTTGCAGTAAATCCAGTTTCCCTTACATCTATTACCATAAAATTTGATTGAGATTTTAAAACATGCAATTTATTGATTTTAGAAACACCTTCATATAATAAATCCCTACTTTCTTTACCTTTAATAATTGAATCTTCTATGAATTTTTTATCTTTTAAAGTTGCTAAAGCCGCCACATAAGATAGCCGAGTGAGAGAAAAAACAGGTTTAATTCTATGCATATATTCTATATTCTCACTATTAGATAAACCATAACCTATTCTCATACCTGCTAGACCCATAACTTTTGAGAAAGTTCTTAAAATAAACACATTAGAATAATCTTTAATTAAATTAACATGATTAGATTCAGCATATTCAATATAAGCTTCATCAATAATTACTAAAGCATTAGTAGCATCTAAAATTGTTTTAATATCTTCTTCATTAATAACAGCCCCTGTAGGATTATTTGGAGAACATAAAAAAATCATTTTTGTTTTATCAGATAAAGAATTTAAAATTGAATCAACATCCAAAGTATTACTATTTAAATCCCAATTACCATAAATTGGTATTGCCCCATAAGGTTTTAAAAGAAACTCATAATATGTGTAAGATGGCAATGGAACAATAAATTCATCACCAGGTTCGATAAAAGTTTTAATTAATGAATCTAAAACTTCATCAGCACCATCTCCACCAATAATAACCTGATTAGGTTTAACACCTGCATAATTTGCAATTTCTGATTCAAGTTTAGTTAAATCAGATTCTGGATATCTATTAACATTATCAACTTCATTTAGAATAGCAGTCTTAACTTTACTAGAAGGACCCCATGGATTTTCATTTGAACCTAATTTAATTATATCCTTTTCATTTATATTAAATTCATTAACAATTTCTTCTTTGGATCTACCCGGAACATACGGATCTAATTCTAATACTGCTTTTTTCGGATTCATTTTTTTATACCTACATTAAAAAAAAAGATTATTAATTAAAATTCAAATTCAACATCATATATTTTTGGGGCATCTTTAACAAAATTAAAATTCGCATCATATGCATTGGATAAATTTACATAATGCTTAGCATTAAATTTAATTAAATTTAATTGTTTTTCTGAAATTTCTTTAACAACTTTCCCCGGAGTACCCATTATTAAACTATTGTCTGGAAATTCATGATTTTCTGTAACAACAGCACCTGCAGCAACAATAGAATTTTTACCAATGTGCGCATTATTTAAAACAGTTGCATTCATTCCAACAATTACATTATCATCTATAGTACATCCATGCACAACAGCAGCGTGACCGATAGATACATTTTCACCTATATTTAATGATAAACCTGGAGAACAATGAAGAACACAATTATCCTGAACATTAGAATCCTTTCCTAATGAAATATGACTTGTATCTCCTCTAATAACTGCATTATACCATACTGAAACATTTTCCCCTAAATCAACGTCTCCTACAACATGAGCTCCTGGGAAAATTTTTGCTGACTTGTGAATATTCATTTTTTATTCCTCCTAAATATAAAAATTATTTGTTTTATATAAAAAAATTTAATTTAATCTTTTAAATTATCTAATGAACACTGGTCATTAGTTGTTTTATCTTGAATGATATAATCTTGTTTAACTAATATTCTCATATTAGAACCTACATCATGGTATAATAAAACACCAGATCCAATAGTTGAACTTGAACCAACTTTAACTCCTGGAGAAAAACTTGAATTTATTCCAGTTTTTACACTATCTCCAATTATAGCTCCTAATTTTCTTCTTCCACTATCTTCTTTCTTATTCTTAATAATTGTTTTAACTGATTTATTATCAAAACGTAAATTAGCTATATTAGTTCCTGCAGCAATATTACAATTTGATCCTATAACAGAATCTCCAACATAACTTAAATGTCCAACATTTGTGTTTTCCATGATGATAGAATTTTTAATCTCAACGGCATTACCTACATGTACATTATCGCCGAAGTAAGTATTTCCACGAATATAAGAATTAGGACCAATATCACAGTTTTTACCTATATAAACTGAACCTTCAATATATACTCCAGATTTAAGGATGCTTCCTTCATCTAGGAAGACTTCACCATGAATAGTTACACCTGACTCTACTTTTCCTTTAATTTCTCCTTTGATTTTTTTAAGTAATCTTTCATTAATTTCAATTAACTCCCAAGGACGCCCCACATCAATCCAATCTTTAGTAGTTACATATGCTTTAACTATTTTATTTTCTTCAATTTGCATTGATAATGAGTCAGTTATTTCATATTCTCCTCTTGAAGAGATTTGAGTTTTATTAATTTTATCAAAAATATCTTTATTAAAAATATAAATTCCAGTGTTGATTAAATTACTTGGAGCTTCTCCTTTTTTAGGTTTTTCTACAATGTTTTTTACTAAACCATTTTCTACTTCAACTACTCCAAAAGAACTTGGATTGTTCACTTCTTTTAAAACCATTAAAGTATCTACTTCACTTTCATTATATTTTGAAATGAGTTCTTCAATAATATCATTATTTAATATTAAATCGCCGTTTAAAACAATAACACTATCATTAATAAAATCTTCACCATAACCAATAGCATTAGCAGTGCCTGCTAAATTAGTTTGTGTTTTATAAGAAATATTAACACCAAACTCTTTACCATCCTTAAAATAATTTTTAACAATATCTTCTTTATACCCAACAATTAAAAGTATGTCTTTAATACCATTATCTCTTAAAATTTCAATGTTATATTGCATAATAGGTTTACCTGCAACAGGTAACATTGTTTTAGGTTTTGTTAATGTTAACGGTCGCATACGTGTTCCTTCACCGGCACTTAATATTATTGCTTTCATTTGCTTTTTTCCTCCTTAGCAAATTATAAAATTTTTAAGTTTAATTATTAATTTAATTTGTTGATTGAATTATTTTAAATTAACTAAAATTCTTAATTATGTGAAATTGAATTATTCATGAAAGATTTTTTTCAATTAAAAATACACATTTTTGTCTTATTAATTCTGCTTTTTCTTCAGTTTTAGCTTCTAAAGTAATTCTAATATAATCTTCAGTACCAGAAGGTCTTAATAGTACCCAACTTCCATCATCAAATGTTAAACGAATCCCATCAATAGAATTAACATATTTAATATCATCAAATTCTTCTTTTAATTGTTCTTCCATATTTTCGAACACCTTTAATTTATCCTCTTTAGAACAAACCACTTTTTCTCTAATACTGAAATAAGAAGATATTTCATTTAATAATTTACTTAAAGGCCCTTCTTTTGATACTATTTCTGCAATTCTAAGACCAGACAATAAACCATCAGGGCACATACAAAAATCAGGGTGCACCCATGTTCCAGAGGGTTCCCCTCCAAATGTAGCATCATTTTTAATAATGGACTCAGCAACTGCAACATCACCAACTTTTGTTCTAATTACTTTTCCCCCAACTTTTTCCATTACTTCATCCATACATAATCCTGCATCAACTGTTGTAACTACTGTCCCTCCAAAATTTTTTGAAATAAGGGCTAATAACTTATCAAATTCTGATATATTCCCATTTTCATCAACAGCCATCATTCTATCAGCATCCCCATCATGAGCTATTCCAAGATCTGCACCTGTAGCAACAACCACTTTCATAAGATTTTGAAGATTAGTTTTATTAGGTTCAGGATTACGTCCAGGGAAAAATCCATCTACTTGAGAGTTAAGAGTTATCACATCACAACCAGCTTTTCTGAATATTATAGGAGATAATTCTGATCCTGCACCAGAAGCTGCATCGATTACAACTTTTAAACCTTTTTTAATATTAACTGTGTTTAATAAATCATTCATATATTGTTTTTTAATCTCAGTATTATGAGTTACTGAACCTATATATTCCCAACTTACATTTCCATAAGCTTTAGAATTGTATAATTGTTCTATTTCAGCTTCTTGAATAGGAGTATAAGCCATACCATTAGGATTCCATAATTTAATACCATTATATTGAGGAGGGTTATGTGATGCTGTAATCATTATTCCTGCATTAGCACCTAATTTAAGTGTAGCATAACCTACTAATGGTGTTGGAACCATACCTAATTTAATTATGTTTATTCCACCTTCCATCAAACCAGATACAATAGCTTGTTCCAACATTTTATTGGTTGTTCGAGTATCATAACCAATAACAACAGTCCCTTCATTTTTTAAATATGAAGCTAAAGATTTTCCAACATTTAAAGCTAAATTTGCATTAATTTCTGTACCTATTTTACCTCTAATCCCAGAAGTTCCAAAAAGTTTCTTATTCTCATTACTCATTAAAAAACACAACCATTAAAATTTTCATTTAATCAAGCACCAAATTTATGAGAATTATTCATTAAATCCATAACAATATTCATTACATCAGATCCTCTAATTCTACACAATCCACCTTTTGCAACAGCAAATTCATTATATTCTTTAACATCATCAACCCTTACTTCAGGACTATTAATTATAACAGGAACAGGATCTCCAGAATGATTCATAACAGAAATTGGAGTTGAATGGTCAGCTGTTAAAAATAATACAACATTTTTAAGGTTTAATAATTTACTCATAACAATTTTATCAACTTTTTCAATGAATTCTTTTTTCTGAATTGCATTACCATCATGACCTGCTTCATCAGCACCATCAATATTAATTAAAAAGAAATTGTGATCTGTATTATTTACTTGATTAATTATTGTATCAATAATATTATCCAAATTAGTATCTACACCACCAGTAACATCATCCATTTCAATAATATCCATACCTGCAAATCGTCCAATTCCCATAATTAAACCAGTTTCAGCTATACATGCAGAATTAACTTCATATTTTTCATTAATATGTTCTACTTTAGGTACAGCTCCTGCACCACGAGGTATTATTATATTAGCAGGGGGTTTATTTTCCTCCATACGTCCAATATTAACCGGATGATTTTTTACCATTTCATAGGATTTTTCAACAATTTTATTTAGTAAATCTGCAGTTCTTTTAGCTTCTTCACTACCATCAGTACTTTCAACTATTTTAGGTTTTTTACCTTCAACTTTAGGGTCTGCATCTGTTACCTTATCAGATAAACCTTCCCCACGCAATACAAGAACTGCTCTATGGCCAGTAGATTCTTTAAAAATTATCTGAATATCTTCATAACCTTTTATAACCATAGTATTTAAAACATCTACAATATCTTTAGTACCTTCTCTAATTCTTCCAGCACGTCTATCCGTTATAATTCCATTTTCATCAGCTGTTGAGAAATTACATCTAAATGCTATATCTCCAGGAATAACATCTAATCCAACACCAGATGCTTCAAATGGTCCACGTCCAGTATAAACTTCATATGGATCATAACCTAAAATAGATAAATGAGCTGTATCACTTCCAGGTATTATTCCAGGTCTTATAGAATCCATTATACCAGTAATACCACGTTCTGCCATTTTATCCATATTTGGAGTGTTAGCTGCTTGAAGAGGTGTTTGATTATCTAATTCTTTTAAAGGACGATCTCCCATTCCATCCATAACTAATATAATTCCTTTCATTTTTTCATCACCTTTTTAAAATAAAATTAAAGAAAATTTAAATTTCATTAATGAGATATAATAAAATTCTAAATTTAATTTCTAAATTAATATATATGATTAGGTTTTAGTTTAAAATGATTTATATAATTTTATATATTGATAAAAAATTTTTGTAAAATATAAAATTAATTTGATAAGTAAAAAACATTTTAGAAATTAATAAATATAAGTTATTACAAAATTTGAATTACTTAAATTAAAATAAAAAAAAAGGTGATTTTATGGTAATATACGAATGTATGCACTGTGAATATAAATTTGACTCTGAAAAAGGCGATCCTGCATATAATATACCAGCAGGAACTTTATTAGAAGATTTACCTGATGATTGGGCTTGTCCGGAATGTGCAGCAGGTAAAGAAGCTTTCATTATAGTTGAAGAATAAATTCTAAAAAAATTTTTTAATAAAAAAAATTTCTTTTTTTTCTATTTTTTATAATACACATATTATACCCACTATAGCTCCAGTTATAGTAGCCAATAAATTAACATGCTCATTATTTAAATAATCTCTTCTTTCAAATACTGCCCCAAGAAAGCTATCCATAAAGCAGCCCACAGTACCTGAAATAATTGCTATTTTTATAGACATCCAAGGATCAGGCATTATACCTAAAATAAAAGCTGCAAAACCTATTATACCTGCACCAACAATTCCAACTGCAGTTCCTAAAAAGGATATAGCTCCATCAGTACCAGGACTAACTTTCTTAAAAGTTGTTATAAGTACTGGATTTTGTAAAACTCCAATTTCACTTGCAAGAGTATCTGCAGTAGCTGTTGCTATAGAACCTAAAAAACCACCTACAAAGGGCAAATAATAACCACCAAACGCGGCCATAAGGAAAGCAACCAAACCATTCGAAATAACATTTTTAGCCGTTCTTCTACCTTCATATTCCCCAATACTATTTTTATAAGGTTTTGCAAATTTTGTGGCCAATAAACTCATGATTAAAAAAATTACAATTAAAATTAACCAACTTACACCAGCTGAAAATATGATTACAATACCCATTATTATCATTGTAAGAGAACCTAATAAATCTAAAGATTTTCTCCAATACACAAAAAATCCTAATAAGAAGAGTATTATCACATAACCCCAATTAATCATTAAAGCTTCTTCCATAATAACCACTAAATATAATTTATTTATATTATATAAGTTTAATCATAAAAAGATAACTATTAATTTATATTTAAGGGATAAATATTGAAATTTAGAATAAAAAATAATAAAAACTTAAAATATAAAAAACGATTTTAAAAAAAAGTGAAAAATAGAGAATTTATTTTATAAATAAATTCTTTAATCTGAAAAGTAATTAATCTAATACTTTACTTTTAATAACTTCTACTCTTTTAAGAGGATAGATTTTTTTAGCAGTATGATAAATTTCACTTGCTAATCTACCATTAACAGAAGTTTCAATAACATCTTCAAAGTTCTTTTCTACAGCAATGTTATTAACTAATTCAGTAATTGTTTCTCTCATGAATTTTTGTTGAGAAGATTTTGCTCTTCTAGTAGTAACAGCTAAAACATGAAGCTTCATTTTATGTCCATCTTTTGTTTCAATTATAACAGGAGTATCTATTCTACTAGTACCTCTTCTAATCATACTTCTAACATAATCAGTAGTTGTTTTATGTCCAGTGAATTTTGTATTTGCAACATCACCAGCTACATTATCAATTTCAAATTGTAATTTAATATATTGTTTAGAAAAATCACCAGTTAATTCTCTCATAGTAACTTCTACTGTTCTTCCTACAAGAAAATCAGGATCTCTTGAAGGGGTTTCTCCAATTTCCTTATCTCCAAAAGCTACAGGAGTTTTTATAGTATACCAATCTTTTTCTTTCCAAGTATCACGTACGTGTCGTCTTTTTGCTTTTGCCATTTAAATCAAACCTCTATTTATTTTATTTTCCGTATTTTTTGTAATTAATTAATAATATTATCATAAAAATTTTCTTTATATTGATAAAACATAGTTTATACTAGTTATTTTATGATAAATAATAATTTAAAATTTAGATCATATGCATTAAAGCATAATCAAAAATATCTTTTATATAGTTTATTAGATTTTTAGTAAATTTTCATAGAGTACTCTAATATTAAGCATTATAAAATTAAATATAAAATAAGCTGTAAAATACAATTAAAAGCTAATTAAACCCTATAATCCACAATCTAACAAATATGGAGTCAATCCATTCTATTTAAAAATTATTCTGTAAAAAAGTTTTAAAAAATTAAAACCCGCCCATAAAGGTTATTATTACATTAATAATTTATCTTATTTAAAGGTTTTCAATAGAATAAAAAAAATTATAAATGTCCTTTCATGAATTTAACATGATCAATATAACGTTCTAAAACTTCTTTAATAGGTCCTTCATCTTCAATAATTTTTAAATTAGCTTTTTTAGCTTTTAATTTAGTTGTAGGTCCATATTTAACCACGATAACTGTTTCACAATCAGAAACAGCATCAATAACTTTAGTAGATTGGTGTTTAACCTCATCAAAAATATCTACATTCCTCTTTTCAATAAACTTAATATTATTCTCATCAATTAAATCATACACAAATAAAGTTTTAGCTTTACCAAAATGTAAATCAACATCTTTACCATTAGATGATGCAACAGCTACTCTCAAACAAACCACCTAAAAAAAATTAAAAGTTTAATTTTTAATTTTATTTAATAAGTTAGCAACATTTTCTCCAAATAATTTAATTGTTTCAATACCTTCAGTATCTTGAAGAGCAGTACCTTCAGCTCCTGCAAAAACCATATTCCAATAATTACTACCAATTATAATCATTTCATTAATATTGAAAAACATGGACATTTCTTGTAATGTGATAGAGGTACCGCCTCTTCTAGCAATTGCAATTGGCCCCCCAACCATCCAAGATAAAAATTTATCATTACCTCTAGAAACTTTACCAATTCTTTGTAAAGCTGCCATAATATCTCCACGTGCAGTACCAAAGTAAACAGGTGCAGCTGGAATAAAACCATCCGCTTTTCTTATTTTTTCGATAATTTCATCTAAGCCATCATTGATGACACAATTCCCTTTAGTTTTACATGCATTACAACCTACACAAGATTGAATATTCAATCCTCTTAAGTTAACTATCTCAGTTTCAACACCTTTAGATTCTATAGATTTAGCACATTCCTCTAAAACTTGCATAGTATTACTATTTTCTCTTGGACTTCCACATAATAAAATAACTTTTGTCATAACAAAATCTCCTAAATAATTTTTTTATAAAACTTAAAATTCAGCACCATTTAAAACATGTAAACAATCACAATCAAAATCTTCATTTAAATCTTTGATTGTTTTATAAATTAAATTAATCAAATCATTATTCTTTTCTTCCATGATTTCTAATACTTCATCCATAGTTAATTTATTAGGTGAAATACCAGAACCATAATTAGAAACAACACATATAGAACTATAACATATCTCTTTTTCTTTAGCTAAAACTGCTTCGGGGAGACCTGTCATACCCACAACATCCCCACCAAGTTTTTGAAACATGTTAATTTCTGCAGGAGTTTCAAATCTAGGACCTTCAGTACATACATAAGTCCCATGAGAAATGACATCCCCATTAGAAATAATTTTATTTCTTAAGCGGTTACAATAAGGTTCAGTAAAATCTAAATGAACAACTTTTTTATCATAAAAAGTTCTATCTCTTAAAACTGTAAAATCAAGAAAATCATCCACAACAACAAATGAACCGGGACCCATATCTAAATTAATACTACCTACAGAATTAGTAGCAATTATTTGATTAACCCCTAAACTTTTTAAAGCAGAAATATTAGCTTTAAAATTTATCATATGTGGAGAATATGCATGTCCTGATGAGTGTCTTGGTAAAAAAGCAACTTCTTTACCCTCTATTTCTAGAAGAGAAACTTCAGGATTTACATTATAATTTGTTTTAACTTTAATTTTCTCTTCATTATCTGCTTTTTCCGCTATATTGTATACACCAGTTCCACCAATAATACCTATCATAAATTACACCTTAATAGAAAATTAACCTTTAGTAACTATTAATGGAGTTACTTTAGCAACTAATTTAGCAATTCCTAATTTATCAGAAGTTTTCACAACTTGATCAACATTTTTATAAGCCCCAGGAGCTTCTTCAGCTAAAACTGGATCAGAATTAGCTTTAACTTGAATACCTTTACTTAATAAATTTTCTTTAATTTCATCTGCAGAGAATTCTTTTTTAGCTTTAGATCTAGATAAGATTCTTCCAGCACCATGTGCAGTAGAACCAAAAGTATTTTCCATTGCAATTTCGGTTCCATGAAGAACATAAGAAGAAGTACCCATGGTTCCAGGTATTAAAACTGGTTGACCAATTTCACGATAATCTTCAGGGACTTCACTTCTACCTGGACCAAAAGCACGGGTAGCTCCTTTTCTATGAACTAATAAATTTAATTTCATACCATTTTTATTAACTATATGTGTTTCTTCTTTAGCTATATTATGTGCAACATCATAGACAGTTGTCATGCCCATATCTTTTGCAGATTTACCTAAAACATCCTCAAATGTTTCTCTAACCCAATGAACTATCATTTGACGATTTGCCCATGCATAATTAGCCGCTGCATACATTGCTTTTAAATAATCTTGAGCTTCTTCGGAATCTAAAGGAGCACATGCAAGTTGTCTATCAGGAATATTTAACTTATATTTTTTGTAAGCTTTATCCATTTTTCTTAAATAATCAGAACATACTTGATGTCCACATCCTCTAGACCCACTATGAACCATGATTGTTATTGTTCCTTTTTTTAATTTAAAAATTTTAGCAGCTTTTTCATTATAAATTTCATCAACCTTTTGAACTTCTAAAAAGTGGTTTCCTGAACCAAGAGATCCTAATTGAGGTATACCTCTTTTTTTAGCTTTATCACTAACTACCTCAGAATCTGCATTTTTTATTCGACCATTCTCTTCTAAGAATTTTAAATCTTCTTTCCAACCATAACCATTATTTACTGCCCATTCAGCACCTTTATTTAAAACTTCATCAATTTCTTTAGGTAATAATTTAATTTTACCTTTACTTCCTACACCTGAAGGGATATTTTTAAATAGCTTTTCTGTAAGTTCTGTAATATATGGTTTTAAATCATCCTCTGACAAGTTAGATCTTATCATTCTAACACCACAATTTATATCAAAACCTACACCCCCAGGACTAACAACACCATTATTCATATTGAAAGCCCCAACACCACCTATAGGGAAGCCATATCCAAAATGAATGTCTGGAAGGCCTAATGAAAACTTTTGAATTCCAGGTAAACATGCTACATTTGTTACTTGTTCTATAGCTCCTTCTTCAAGATTTTCAATACCTTCTTCATTTAAGTATAATCTTGCTGGAACTTTCATTTGTTTTTTATAACTACTTGGGATTTCCCAAATATTTTCATCAATTTTGTTAATATTTTCCTTAATACTCATTGTACCACATAATTAGCGAATTTTTGAATAAATAAATTAAAAGAAATTAATTTTCAAAAAATTTATAAAATTAATATATAATATGAAATTTTATCTATTTTAAAACATATAAATTTGAGGTTTTATAAGTCATGAAAAAAATTAATTTAAAAAAAAGAATTAAAAAAAGTTAAATTTTTACACTAAAAAATTTAAATAATAGTTTTAAACATGAAAAATCCTTAAAAATAAAATATAATAATTATCTAAAACAAATTGGAGAGTAAAATCTGAATAAATATCCCCATTACTTTCTTAATTATAAATACTCAAATATTATATTTTTATAATGTAAAAATTAAGAATGCAAGCTAATAAAAAATAAATACAATTTTAGTAGCCCACATACTTCCCATTTTTATAAGTAACATTCATCAATGTTCTATTCTGAAATTTTGTTTGATTAGTTGAATTTGAAACAGAAGGATCATCTTTATAACATGCATCAATCGTGAAATTTCTAGCATTATCCGGTACTTTTAATGTATAAAAAAATGTACCATTACTATTAGTATGAACTTCTATACCACTAATATTAAGTTCAGGTGATGATAAAATTACTGTAGAATTAGGAGTAGCATTACCTGTAACATTAAATAATCCAGTTCCATTAACAGAACCTTCAAAAGGTTTTATTGGTAAATTTTCATAAGGATTTAACAATGTTATCACAATAGATAATAAACAGATAATAAGTATTATAACTACTGCAGTTTTCATTTTGTTAAACTTTTTATTCCCATTTTCATCCACATTATAAAAAAGTGAATTTAAAAAATCAGTTAAACTCATAGTTTTCCTCTTAAATAAATAACATTAATTATTTATTAAAAATATGATATTTAATATTTTCTAGTAAATCCCAAATATTTTTTTTAAATAAAAATAATTAGAAAAAAATTATAAATCTAAGATTACTCTTACTTTAAATAAATCATCTTCGATTACATCCATTAGATGGAATGTAACCGCTTTAACTTCAGAACGTCTTTCATGTTTATCCCAATCAATATGTTCCCCCCATATTGTCCCATTCAATTCATAACTAATTTCATCATCTTTAAAACTTTTTTTTATCATAAGATCAAATTTAGAAAAAAATAGAAATTCAGTTTCTTCTAAAAATAATAATTCCTCTAAGTAATCATATAATAGAGAAACTTTATCTTCAGATTGAATTGTAATTTTTTTATTAATTATTTGATTGACTTTTTTAGTGTCGGTCATTACTTCAAACATTGCTAGTGATGCATTTTGGTATGCTTCATTAATTGTCCTACCAAATGCCCAAAAACCAACATCTGCAGTAACATCAAAAAATTCATATTGTTTTTGTAAATCTTTAGAAGGTTTCAAATTATCAAATCCTTATTTTCCACTTTTAAATTAAAAAATAAAATTAACAATATATTAGTTTTCAAATGCTCTTACTCTTTTTTATATATCTAATTTTATATCATTTATAATATGGAGTGATTAAAAATGACAAACAAAAATACAAAATATTATAGAAAAGATTTAAGAAAACAAAGCAATTTTCATGACTATTTTTTCTTCAATGGATATAATTTAAATTCATGCATATCTATATTGTTAATAATAACCTTATTATTATTCTGTGTAATGGCAGTTTCCGCTACTCCAAATCCAAACGTTATATTTGGAATTTAAAATAAATAATATATAAAATAAAAATAATTTTAAGAAAAATTTATGTCTGTACAATTTAAATCATCAGGATCAAAACGAAGAAAAATTTGTCTTGAATTTCCTCTAATTCCTTTTCCAGTTAATTTTGTGTCTACTAATCTTAAAAATTCTAATTTTTCTAAAATTCTGTTAAAACTAGCATAACTTGATTTAGTTTGCTCTTTAAATTTTTCTGAAACTTTAGTCACAGTTAAAATTTCATCTTTATTAATAGATTCATCTTCTTTTACAATTAATTTTAACAAAGCAAATTCTTTATCATTTAAAGATTTTAAAGTTTCAAGTAAATTGTAGGATACATGCTTGGATAATGCTTTGTCTAAATGTTTTTGTGTTATTTTTTTAGATGCTTCAGACTCAGCAATATTTCCACAAACTCTAAGAATATCTATACCTTCTCTCAAATCACCAGTTTCAAAAGTATAATCAGATATTTGCCTTACCAAATCATCTGAAATAACATTAGGATAAAAACCCATTTTAACTCGATCAGATAATATACTGAGTATTTGAGAATGAGAATAAGGTTCAAATGTTATATCTTGTGGGATGAAAACTGTTTTAACATTTTTATCTAAGGCAAATCTAAATTCAAGCTCAGATAAAATTACAAAAATCCCAGTATGAACTGTTGGAAACTCTTCATAAGCTCTTAATATATCATAAAATACTTTATTTGCATTTTTATTCTGAAAAATAAAATTAGCATCATCAAAAGCGACGATTAAAGATGTATCATTATCTGTTAAATTTTTCATTACCTTTTGATATATTGTAGCAAAGGGCACTCCTGTTTCTGGAGGTTTATGTCCAAATAATTTTTCATGAATTTGAGAAAAAATACCAAAACGAGTAGTATTAAGTTGACAATTAATATAACAACATTTAATTTTATCTGATGTATTTTCAATTAAGTCGAAAACTTTTTTTACAGCGGTTGTTTTACCCGTAGCACATGGCCCTAAAATTACTGCATTACTTGGCATCCCACCTTTCAAAGCAGGTCTTAAAGCATAAGCCATTGCTTCCATCTGATTATCCCTAAAATTATAATTTTCAGGCATATACTCTGGATTGAATGCACTAATATTTTTAAATAAAGTTTCATCAAACATTAAAATATCTTGAATTGCCATATTATTAATTTATTTTGTCATAATATATAAATAATTTATCCCACAATTAAGGGGAAATTAAATTAATTAATTCAACATCCTCATTTTTTTCTATCCATTCAGTTAATTTTTCTGCATATTTCAATTTTTTTTGTTTAACTTCATCTGCTACTTCTAAATCATCTTTAATATTAGGTCTTGAATATTTTGTAACAATGTTTCCAAAGTCCATACCGGCTAATAAAATTTTTTTCGCACCTAACTCAACTGCTAAAAAAATTGCTCTGTCTCCATCAGTAAAACCCCCAAAATTATATAAATTTCTCTCAGGGATTGATTGAGTTGTTCCAAAAACATTTTTTAAAGTATTTGTATAAGTTATAATTTTATCTTCATTATCCCCATGGGCATGCACCGCAAATATTGCACCTTGAGCATTAGCAATTAATAAATCAGATATTTTCCCATCTAAATCCGTTACTATTATATCAGGTATTATATCTTCTTCTAAAAGAGCAGTTGTTGCACCATCAGCAGAGATTAAAATATAATCATTTAAATTATAATCTTTTTTAATTTGGGAAATATTAGATTTTAAAGAGGGGCCTGCACCAAAAACAATGAAATTTTTACTTAAAGTTTTTTTAGTTACATAATCGTACAAATCATCAATATCAAAACAACCTTTTTTATCTAATATATCATTTAAAACATCAGCTGTTTTTTCATCTCCTTCTCTTGAAAAACCAAAATCATTTAAAATATTATTATACCAAATTTCCCATTCATTTATATCCATATCATTATCCTCCTTAAATATTTTTCACCATTTTTTTAAACTGTTAATACTGCCAGTCATGTCAAATCTTAATGGTGATAAACTTACACATTTTTTATTTAATAAAGCATAACCATCTGTTCCTTTATCATAATTTTTAACCATTTTAGGAGATAACAAATAATAATCCTCATTATTTTCATTACGTTTATTAATAATTTCAGTGTCAAACATTTTATCAGCTAAAGAAGTAATCATTATTTTATCTGAAGAAGGATATGAAGGAATATTAAGATTTAATAAATCTACATTTTTAGGTAATCCCTTAATTAAGATTTTTTTTACTACTTTATGTAAAATTTTAGAAGCAAAACTAAAATCCGGCTCTTTTATAAATTTTAATTGATTATCTTCAAATTTAACATCCCTATGATCTATAGATAAAGAAACTGCTAAAGATGGAATACCCGAATTAACTGCTTCTAATGAAGCCCCAATAGTTCCAGATTTAGTAATTTCACTTTTACAAATATTACGACCCAAATTAATTCCCGCAATTACAATATCTGGTTTTATTTCCATGATTTCATGAATACCTAAACTTACCGAATCCGAAGGAGTTCCAGAAACACCAAATGCAACACTACCATCATTTAAAGTGGTTTTATTAATTTTTAAAGGTTTCATAACTGTTAAACTTCTACCTAAACCACTATGTTCATCATCAGGAGCTACAACTGTAATATTCCCTAAATCTTCAAGTGATTTTTTAGCTGCTAAAATGCCCGGAGCATTAACCCCATCATCATTACTTATTAAGATATTCACCATAATGAATCACCACAAATAGATTTAATTGAATAAATTTTTCTTTAAACTATTATTTATTTATACCTAAAATATATTAACTGAACAATCCCTAATTAAAAGTTCCAAAAAAATTATTTAATACAAAATCTTTTTAAAAGATAAAAAAAAGAAAGTAATATAAGCTTGAATTTTTTTATTTATAACATTTAATTTAATATTCCAAAAAATTAAGATAACAAGCTAAAAATTATCCTTATAATAATGGAGGAACTTGAAAAATGGATGATATATTAATGATGCTTCCAGGTCCAACAAACGTAGCTCCTAGAGTATTAAGAGCTATGTCTCAAACTGTTGTTAACCATAGAGGAGCTAAATTTGGTGAAATATACACAGAAACTACTGAAATGATGTCCCAAATGTTTAAAACAGAAAATCAATCATATTTACTTACTGGCTCTGGAACATCTGCTATGGAAGCTGCTATAGCTAATACAGTTAACCCTAAAGAAAAAATTATAAATGCCACAGGTGGAAAATTTGGAGATCGTTTAAAAGATATTACTACAATTCATGGTATTAATTCCGTGGAAATTCCCGTTGAATGGGGAGATGTATTAGATCCTAAAATTCTTACAGAAACATTAGATGCTAATGAAGATACAAAAGCTGTAACTGTTATTCACAACGAAACATCTACTGGTGTGCATAATCCACTTAAAGAAATTGGAAAAGTAATGAAAAACTATGATGCATTATTAATCGTAGATACTGTCTCTTCACTCGGAGGAGATTATGTAGATGTTGATAAATATGGAATTGATGTTTGTTTTACTGGTTCCCAAAAATGTTTAGCTGCACCTCCTGGCTTAGCAGCAATCACTTTAAATGATGAAGCATGGAAAGCAACTGAAAATGTGGATTCACATACTTATTATTTAAATATGCCAAAATATAAAGCTAAAGGAAACAGTGTACCTCCACAAACCCCATATACTCCTGGTGTTAATTCAATTTATGGTTTATTAGAAGCTTTAAAAATGATTGAAGAAGAAGGTTTAGATAATTCTATAGAAAGACATATAAAAGCAGCAGCCGCATCAAGAAAAGCTGCAAAAGCTTTAGGACTTGAATTATTCCCAAAAAGTGAAAAAATTGCTAGTAATACTGTTACTGCACTTAAAATGCCAGAAGGAATTACAGATAGTGATTTAAGAAACACCATAAGAGATAAATATCGTGTTGAAATTGCTGGTGGTCAAGATCATCTTAAAAACCATGTATTCAGAATTGGACATTTAGGTACTATTTCTTATAAAGAATTAGCTATAACTTACACTGCATTAGGTATGACCTTAAAAGATTTAGGTTTAGATGTAGATACTGGTGCAGGTGCTTCAGCAATAGCTGAATTTTACTCAGAATAAAATTTTTATAAATTTTATTCTATTTTAAATTTTTTTAATTTAATAAATCTATTTTTTTATCATATTAACAACTAAATAAAAATATTAATAACTCTTTTTATATTAATTCAAATTTTTACTGTAATTAAATTGATTTTTTTAAAAAAAAGTAAAATATTTAATTATAATAATAGAATAAATAAATATATACTAAAAAATTCAATAACATGTAAATTTTTTAAAAAAAGTAGTTGATTAAAAATGACAGATGAAAATAATATTAAAACAACCGCAGAAGAATTAAAAAAGCTTTTAGATTCCCAAAATCTTATAGGAAAATATATTGAAACAGAAGATAAATTATTAATTCCTATTATGAAAATGGGATTCAGTGTAGGCGCTGGAGAAAAATTTGGGCAAGAAGCCGGAGGGAATGCCTCAGGTGCTATTGCAGGAGTTGAACCTGTTTCTATGGTAGTTATTACTAAAGGCGTAGAAGGGATCGAAGGAATAAGAGTTCTTGATTTAAGTAAAGGTACATCAATTAATAAAGCTATAACAGATTTAGGATTAGTTATAAGTGATGTAATCAAAGATTTAACTAATAAAGATAAAACTAAAGTAGTTGATATCAAAGATGCAAACACAGATGAAAAAAATCTTAATGAAGAAAAAAAAGAATCTATTAAAGTTAATTTAGATAATCAGAATTAGAATAATTCTTAAATTTTATATAAAAATAGTTAAAGGCTGATATTTTGATAATACTAACAATAATTCTAATCATATTAGCCATAATCTTAATAATAATTTTTTCCTTACTATTTATTAATTTACATATCCAGATAAATTATAAAGTTAAAAACACAGAAATTAATGCTATAATAAGTATAAAAATTCTTAAATTAAAAATTTTTAATAAAAGATTTAATAATAAACAAACCCAAAATGAATTATCTACATCAGAAGAACCAGAAAAAAATAAAACAAAAACTCCTTTAAAAGATAAAATTAATGAAATAAAACCTTTAATTCCATTAATTAAAAATTCTAAAAAAATTTTAATAAATTTTTTAAAAATTATTAGACAATCCATTAAGTTAAATAAATTTGAAACACATACTAGTTTAGGTTTATATGACTATGTAGACACTGTAAAAATAGTAGGTTTTTTATCAATGCTAAATATTTTACCAAATTTATCAAAAAAAGTTTCTATTACCACAGAAGCACTATTCGGAGAAGAAATAATAAAAAGTAATGGTAAAATTTCATTCAAAATTAGATTGTTTAAACCATTTTTAGGTTTATTAAAATTAATAAGTGATAAAAATATTAGAGAAATTATCAAGAAAATTTATCAAATCAAAAAAGAAAATGACGGAGCAAAAACATGAATTTTGATGATTTAATCCAACATCAAAATGAACGATTTTTTGGTAAAAAAAGAACAAATAATCATATTGAAATTTATCCTTATTTTGAAATTGATTTTACAAGTTTTAATAATAAAATAAATACTGGAAATTTACAAATAATAGCTGTAATATTAATTTATAAAAATTCTAAAAGTTTAGAAAAAGAATTTTATCTACAATTTTTTAAAAAAGAATATGAAAAATATTATAATGAAATAATTCAAAAATTTGTAAAAGATATATTAAAAAACTGATTAATCATACACTGGAAGAGGAATATTTTCTTCACGAACTATGATCTCCACTACAAAAGGTTCATTAGAATCCATAACTTTACTAATAGCATTATTTAATTCTTCTTTTGTATGGACTTTTAAAGTATTTATCCCATAACCTTTAGCTATTTGAGTGAAATTTGGATTTTTTAAATTTATTTGGTAAGAATCCATTCCATAAAGTTCTTCCCATTGCCGAATAATTCCTAATTGTGAATTATTCATAATAAAAATTCCTATATTTAAATTATTTTCTTTTATTGTGGCTAATTCTTGAATATTCATTTGGAAGTCACCGTCACCGTTAATTGCTAAAACTTTTTCTGAAGGGTTAGCTAAAGCAACTCCAATTGAAGCTGGCACACTATAGCCCATTGGGCCAAATCCTCCTGAAAATATAAATTTACCAGGATTAGAAGCTTTTGTTAATAAAAGAGTCCAGGTTGTGTGTGTTCCTGCATCACTTACTATAATACTATCTTTTCGATTAGTTAATATTTTATAAATTGCATATGGTGTTCTTAAAGGTGTTGAATCATCTTCAGTACCTTCAACAATAGTTTTTACTTGATTACTATAAATTTTTCTTAACCATTTAGAATCTTTTTGAAAATCATCAATTAATAAATCATTGAGAACTTTTTTAACATCCCCATATAAACATATATCACCTTTAAGTTTAGTTTTATTAATATTAATATCAATGATTTTAGATTTGAATTCTTTAAAGTCTTTAACTCTAGCTAAAGTTCTGTCTGATAATTTAGCCCCTAAAACAAGTATCAAATCAGAATTTTCAAATGCATAATTTGCTAAATGTGTGCCTCTAATTCCAACTATCCCTAAGTTTAATTTTTCAAATTCACTAATAATTCCTTTTGAATGATAAGTAGTGACAATTGGTATATTATTTTTATTTACAAAATCTTTTAATTCATTAGTAGCATTTCCCCAGAATATCCCATTTCCTGCAAGTATTAAAGGTTTTTTACTCTCTTTTAATTTATCAACAATTTGAGACATTGCAGAGTATCTATAATTTTGTACTAAATTAACTTCCCTATCGATAATATTTCCAATATTTTCATCCATTAATACATTTTTTGCTAAATTAATGTGAACAGGTCCTCTAGGTTCATTTTTAAGAATGTTTAATGCTTCTTTTAAATTAATTATTGCATTTTTTCCATTAGAAGGATAAAAACTTCTAATAGTTATATTTTTAAAGATTTCGTTTATTTTCATTGATTGAAAGTTATCTTTACCTTGATTAGAATAAATATTGTCACCTGTAATTACTAACATAGGGACAGAATCTTTAAATGCAGTAGTAACACCCATCACTAAATTCATAGCTCCAGGACCTGCTGTTGACATACAAACTCCAAATTTTCCTGAAGATCTAGCGTATCCATCTGCAGCATGTGCTGCACCTTGTTCATGTCGAGTTAAAATATGTTCTATTAAAGAATCTTTTAATGCTGCATACATTGAAATAATTTGTTCACCAGGATGACCAAATATGTATTTTACATTATTATTTTCTAAAATTTTAACTAAGGCTTCAGCAGTGTTCATTATCTTTATCTCCAAAATTAATTATTTTTCTTGGTAAAAACCATTATATTCTCCAGACCCTTTTACTGGAAATATTACAGCTTGTGCTATTCTATCTCCCTTTTTTAGTTTATATTCAAAATCTCCGTGATTAACTATTAAGAATGTTAATGTTCCATAAAATCCAGGATCACCTACTGCAGTCTGTACAGATACAAATGATCTTAATAAGGTAGATCTTGGTAAATATAACATTGAATATCCTTTAGGTATTTTAATTTTTTTATCAATTGTGGCTAAATAAGCAGTGTGAGGTTTCAGTGTGTAAATTGGACCTTTTAATGATTGTATTTTAGGTATATTTTTTTCATTATCAATTAATGAACCTTCTGATTTTTGAATTAATATTTCATCAAGAGCAAGGTCTATACCTGAAGGTTGTATTGAATCTGAAAATTCCGGAAATAATTTTATAAGTTCTTCTTCTCCCATCATAAATAATCACATATATTTTAAATTAAATTATATAGTTAATAAAAATTTCAATTATTAAAATAATTCATGTATATTACATGATAGATTTCAAGGAAGTTATGAAAAATATCATGAAAATTTTAATTAATTATTATAATTATATGATTTAAAAGGTTTAAAAATTTATACATTTTTATCTAATATTTAGTTTTAGAAAACTATATTTAATAATTTAAATTAATTAAAAATTAAAATTATTATTAAGAAAAAAGAATAAAATATATTAATTTTAAAAAAATAGAAAAAATAAAATTATAAAATAAAAATGAAAAATTTTTAATTATTTTCATTAGTTAAATTATAAACCAGTACACCAGTACCGTTAGAAGTAATATTTATATCGTTACATTGAGGTTGTAACTCTTTAAGTAATGTTTGACCATCAGATGGACTCATAAAGTGAGGAAGATAATTAATAATATCTATTGGATACATTGTAACTTCTGCAGTATTATTTACTAATTGGATATTAACAAAATATGCTCTATGAGTATTTGAGTTACTTTGATCAAATATAAAGTTACCTAAATTATAAAATATAGGTTTATCTTTATAAATTTCTACTCCTTGAGTTACATGTGTATGTGATCCTAAAACAATATCTGCACCATTATCAATACATTGATGAGAAATATTTACTTGTTCTTCATTTGGTGTTCTGCTATACTCATTTCCGTAGTGCATAAAAATAATTACATAATCTGAACCATTTTCTTTAGCTGATTTTATTTCTTGGGCAGCTAATGTTTCATTATATGCTGAGTAACCTGAAGAATTATTTGTAGCTTTTGGCATAACCTCTTGACTGTATTCCTTAAAATTATCAGAATCCATATAATTAAGAATGGTTATTGTTCTCCCATTTGTATGAATAGTTGCAGGAGCTGAAGCATTTGCTAAATTGTTTCCTGCACCTATATGAGTAATATTTGCTTGATTTAGAGTATTGATAGTATCATTCATTCCAGCAATCCCATAATCAAAAGCATGATTATTAGCTAAAGCACAGACCGTGTTATTTGAACCTTTAACAAGTGGAACATATTCAGGACTACATTTTAAAGGAACATCACCCTTAACAGCTGATCCAGAGTTAGTGGCGGGATTTTCAAAATTAACTAATAAAATATTAGAGGAGTTAATTACTGATGAAACAAAACGATAAGGACTTTCACCTGAACTTAAAACACTTGGCATTTTACGACCAAATAGGACATCTCCAGTTACAGTAATAGAAACATCACCCCCAGGTTGTAAAGAATTTTCTCCTAAAATTACATTACTTGGCAAATAAGAAAAAACAAACGCAACCCCTGAAACTATTATTAAGATAATTATTAATGTTGCAAAAAAATATTTTTTATTCATTTAAACCCCTTATTAAATTTAATTTTTATGATTCCGCAAATAATTGATTTAACATCCAATCTGCATCATATTCAATAATATCATCATAACCTTGACCCATACCTAAAAACATGATAGGTTTCTTAATAACATATCCAATGGATAGTGAAGCCCCACCTTTAGCATCCGCATCAGCTTTAGTTAATATTACACCATCAATATCTATTGCATCATTAAATTTAGTTGCTTGTTCTGTAGCATCATTACCTGTTAATGCATCACCTACAAATATAACTAAATCAGGTTTTGCAACTCTTTTAATTTTTTTCATTTCATCCATAAGATTGGTGTTTGTTTGCATTCTACCTGCAGTGTCAATTAGCACTAATTCTTTATTATGTGCTTTTGCATGAGCAACTGCATCAAATGCTACTGCTGCAGGATCTGAACCTTTTTCATGTTTAATAATTTTAACTCCTACATTATTTGCATGATAAGTAACTTGTTCTATTGCCCCTGCACGAAATGTATCTGAAGCAGCAATTACTGGAGTATATCCTTTTTTAAGGTAATAACTAGATAATTTTCCTATAGTGGTTGTTTTACCAGTCCCATTTATACCTACAAACATAACAACTAAAGGTTCACCTTCTTTCTTCTTCATTTCAATCATTTCTGTAAAAGATTTTCCTTTAATATCAATTATTTTTGATACAGCATTTTTAAGAGCATCATAAGTATATTCTTCTATATCACTGCTTCTTTTAATTTTTTGACCAACTAAATCATCTTTTACAGAATCAACTACAGTACTGGCAACATCCATTGCAACATCCCCTTCTAGTAATGACATTTCTAGTTCGAAGAGAATATCTTCAACATCATTTTCAGATAAAGTTTTTTCTTTAATAAATGAAAAAAATCCACCCTTCCCTTTTCTAGAATCTTCATTAGTTTCAGGTTCTTTATCCTTAGAACCACGTCTAAAAGAAGA
>DAGJ01000024.1:88230-88400 GCA_002495685.1 Methanobrevibacter sp. UBA412 | reverse complement strand
AAAAATCCAGATTTCTCATTATCCCCAGAATCAACAACTTCAACATCATCAGAATCAGAACCATCAGATAAAGATTCAAAACCATCATCAACACTAGAACTCACTTCATCAGACACATCATCTTTATCCTCAGAATCAACATCCTCTTTAGAACCACGTCTAAAAGAAGA
>DAGJ01000024.1:9349-88035 GCA_002495685.1 Methanobrevibacter sp. UBA412 | reverse complement strand
AAAAATCCAGATTTCTCATTATCTTTACTTTGAGATGATAAGTCTGAACAATCATCATCATTTTCGCTTATAATGTCTTCATTGTCTGATTCATTTTTGTTTTTAGAATCTCGTTTAAAAGAAGAAAAAAATCCAGATTTCTCATTATCTTCTAAGTCAGAATCTTCAACATCCTGAGAATCAGAACCATCAGACACACCATCAACATCAGATAAAGATTCAAAACCATCATCAACACTAGAACTCACTTCATCAGACACATCTGTTATTATGTCTTCAGTTTCTTTAGATTCAATATTATCTTCTTCTTCAGCTTCATTTTCAAGTTTTTTAGTTAATTTCCCACTTGTTTCTGAAAATTTCTTTCTTAATGATTCAAACAAGTTATTACCTTCCTTTTTATAATATAATTATCTTAAAAATCATTTATTAATTAAATTTTATGTTTTTTAAATTTAATAAACTTAATTAAAAAAAAGTTAAAAAAATGCCTAAAATTTATTTAGGTAAAAATAGTAAAAATAGTAAAAATAGTAAAAATTATCAATAAAACATTTAATAAATAAAAAAAGTTAAAAGTATTAATGTTGTTTAGATTGTTGAACTTTCAACATTAATTGTTCAGCTTGTGGAGAAAGTTGAGAAACAACATCAGAAATTTGTTGAAGATTATTATATAAATTAGCAAGATTATCTTCTAATTGCTTTTTTTGTGATTCTGCCGTATTTTTAGCTTCTTCATAATTTTTTACAACAGCAACTCCTGCACCAATACTCATAACAATTTTACCATCGTTTTTAATATCAGCATTCATAAAAGAACCAGCACCAACAGGTACTAAAGCTTCTACAGTTTTCTTTTCTTTCATATCATCAATAGTAGATTCTAAAGTATTAACTTCAGCAATTGTTTGTTGAACATTAGCAACTTCTTGTTGTAATAATTCAGATTGTTCTTTATACATATTGATTTCATTTACAATTTGTTCTAATTTTTGCTGATCTTCCATTAAAAACACCTTTTATCAATTATAATATAGCTTTTAAAACAGGATCTACTACTTCATCAGCACTAATTTCAGTAATATCTTCTATTTTAACTTGTTTTCTGTTTAAACTATGTTTACTTCCAAAAATGGAATAAATTTTTTCATAAATATCTTCTTCTTTGAAAGCCTTTATTTCTTTAGTAAATTTTTGGACTTCTTCACCAAGAACAAATTTACCTTTAATTCTATATATTTTTGTTTGCATTAATAATCCCTCATAAAATGAATACTATTTAATTCATTATCTATTTAATTTGAATATAAAAATTTTTAGTCATCTAAAAATCCTAAAGCTTCTTCTAATCTAGCCATTTCTGGACCAGTAGTTTTTTCACCAACTATTACTCCTTTAGAATTAGCTATTGAACAAGCTCCAACAAGTGTAATACCTCTTCCAACAGTTCCAATATCCCCTTGAACTTTGAAAATATCTTCAACAAAGTTAATTTCAGCAGGAGTGGAATCTCTATATAAAAGGAAACCTTTATTAGTAACAGTCATTAAAGAACCAATGATATCTAAACCACCTACTGATGTTTGTTCAACTGTGACATTTAAAACATCCTCAATTGTTTTAACTGAATTTTCAGATATGAAAGGACTAACGATAGCTGCAGTATCATTAACAGCAATAATATTACCTACTGCAGTATATTTATCTTCAAGTCGAGAAACATTTAAACCTAAAGATTTTAATTTATTAATCTCTCTATCATCAGTATAATAGGATACTAAAAAACCATTAGAATTACCTGCAGTTAAAGCTCCTGCTAAATTACTACCTGCAATAGAGCTTTTAATAACTTCAACATCTAAAGTTTCTTTTATAATATCTCCCATATCATCAGGGAGGTTTAAAGGAACAATGGCGAAGTCTTCATTAACTGAAATATAAACTCCTAAATTTGGATTTCCAGTAAGATCTATTCTTTTAAGCATAATGCCCCTTTCCTTTTAATTAATTTAAATTTTTTTATTACGATGATTATAAATAGTTCAATTATTCTTCTAAAGTAACTTCTACTACTCCGTCATCATCATCTTTAACTGCTTTGACTTTTATTTTAGAAGGAATTTTTTGAATTCCTCTTTCCCAAACTTTTTCATTTATAGAAGAATCTAAAATAATGTCTTCAGATTTCATGTGTTTTTCTAAAAAAGATCTAATAACTCTCATAGCTTTTGCAGCTCTAATAGTTCTAGGTGCTTTTTTAACATCTCTAAGTGGTATTGTATATACTCTTTCCATATTAATTAACCCCTATACTTTTAAATTATTTCTTCTCCAATGTCTTGGTTTAGGTCTGTATCTTAATTTACGTTGGGTTTTTGCATAAGCCCAAATTGGGATTCTTCTGTTTTGTTTATTAGCCTTAGCCATTCTAAGCTTTTTAGCTAATGGTTTATTTCTACTCATTTTTCCACCACAATTTTTAGTTAATAATAATATTTAATTTAATGAATTAAATTTTTTGTTTAAAGCCACAAACATTTGTTTGATAATGTTCAGGGAAAATTTGACTTGAATTTCCACCTTTTTCATCTATTAATAAACGAATTTCAACTTCATAATCTGAACTATTTTCCTTATTGCTTTTTTCATAAGATAATTCAAAAAGTTTTGAAACCAATGAATTTATCATTTTATAACCAAAACTATCTAAATTCACATATTGGATATTATGTCTATCTTCTAAACTTTTAATTTGATCTTTATTTATTTTAGGAGTCCTATCATCTCGTCTAGTACCATCAGCAATGATTTCATATTTACTTGAAATAGCCTCTAAAACTTCTTCATGAAGGTACTTAATACCATTATTCGGAAATCCATCATTCATGATAATTTTAACGGCTTCTTCCAAAATACTTTGATCCATATGAAAAACAACATGATTAAAATTTAATGATTTAGCAGACATAGAAGCAGGAATATAAGAATCAAATACTCCAAAATTCACAGTTACTAAATCAACATCATAACCCAAACGTGAAAGTATGACAGCCATCAATGAACTATCTTTCCCTCCACTATAAAGAACACAAGCTTTCATATTAAAACAATCTATTTTCTAGTAATATGAATTTGTCTTTTTTGTCCAGATATTTGACTAAGTAGTACTTTTAGTTGTTCATCAGTAACTTTACCTCTTAAACTACCTGATTGAGCAGATTGAATTAATTGAATTTCAATTTGATTAACTAAATCCGGCTTAGCTAATTTAAGATTGGTCAACCGACTTCGAGCTTCTGGAGTTAAAATCTGCATTAAAATTTGCTTCTTTTCTTTTTCCATTTCTTGTTGCATTTGTTGTTGTTGCATTTGTTGTTGCATAGCTTGTTGTTGATTACCTGCTTGTTGTTGTAATTCAGCCATACGTTTACGACGCAATTCATCAAGTTCGCTCATATAACAGTCTCCATAAAATTTAGCTAATAATTAGCTTATTATAAAATTTAATATTAAATTAATTTTTTTAAAATAATAAATTATAAAATTTTTAGTATTTTTCAAGCTCAGGGATATCTTTGATTAATTCATTAGAAGCTTTATCTAAGAAAGATTTACCTTCAGGAGTAACAATTCTTCCAGCATCAATTTTTTGAACAAATCCAGCATCTTCTAATTGGTGAAGAGCACCTCTGACAATAGCTCCACTACCTTGTCTGAATTTTTCAGGATTAACTCCTCTATCTTTTTTCCCACCATAAAATGTTCTTAAGCTTTTAACTCCAACTGGGCCATCGATATATACTCTTCTTAATAAAGAAGCAGATCTTATAAACCACCAGTCTCTATTTTCTGGCTTTCTTTCTTTGTGAACACCAGTTTTAACAAGGTTAGACCATTTAGGTGCACTAACGTTATCATTCTTTTTAAGTTCTTCTGCAACATGATTAATTAATACATCTGCAGGAACATCATATACAGTACTCATATATTTATTCTCCACGTTTTTTAATTTTTTAAGTCATAAAATCTTAATAATTTAAATTTAAGACTGGTGTCTGTAACTCTAAATTTAAATAAAATTTAAGATCTTTTATAAATAACAGCAACATTTCCTCTAATGTCAATAAGTTTTGATTTTGTTTGACTTACAATGTCACTAATATAATCATCTTTATTGATTGCTATTCCTTTAGCAAATCGTAATTTAACAATTTTATTGGCTTTTAATTGACGTTTAATCTCTTCGATAACGTTATCATTAATTCCAGATTTACCAATGTTTATTGTCATAGCGGAAAGGCTTTTATTCATTATCTCTTTTTTTGTAAGAGTCAATTTTAGCTCTCCTTTTAAGTTTTTTTTCCTTAATATAAGGAATTTTCATGATATGGCCACATTCACCACATATTATATTAACTTCTCCATTAATTAGCCGGATGGTAGAATTGTGACCCGGAAATAGGAACTTATAACAATTTTTACAATATCGTCGGTTCCATTTAAGAGGAATTTTTACATTGTATTTAGTAGATATTTTTCTAGCTAATTCAACGTACCTATGAGATCTTTCAGGATACTCAATAAATTCTTTTTCAGCTAATGAAAAAAGAATATCCATACGTTCTTTAGCTATATTTAACATCCAATTAGGTCTTTTTCCTCTTTTCAATTTATACTCTCCCCATAATTTGGTTATGAAAAATTTCTATAATAGAATTAGCTATTTAAATAATGTATTAAAAAGATAAAACAATTTAAAACAAAATCATGAAAGTTAATCTGAACCATAGAATACAAGAAGAATATTAAACAACATTATGTTTTTCTTATTTAAAAAGGCTTTCTATTAAATAAATTTTTTATAAAAACAAAATTGTAAAATAATCCCTTAATTTAAAAAAATTGATTTAAAAATAGAATAACAATTAATTATCCAAAAACCAATCCATAAAATCTATATTACCTACAGGATAAGATGCATCATTCAATATTATCTCTTTAACTATACTTGTTACATCATCAACAGATTTATTTGTAGTATCAACTTCATTAACCAAATTTCCATGAATATCATAAGCTTCAGCAGAACATACAGATAAAGCTTCAGCTTCTAAATTCTCATTAATTTTAGATTTTGAATAATTTCTAGATTTAAGCCTTTTTTCAAGAATTCTCGGATTTAACCTTAATACAATACATTTATCGCAATTACTGCAAAGATGAGAAAGATGACCTTCAACAATAACCAACTTTGAAATAGGTTTATCCAAATCGGAATTAAAAAATAATTTTATATCATGATTTAATTTTTCATCTAAAGAATCAACATCAATTACTTTATAACCTTTCTTAGAATCTTCACCTAAAACTAAATCATTTTCAAAAGCAAAATCATTAATCTTAATTAATTTTGTATTAAAAATTTTTTTAAAATAATCAAACAAATTAGAAGCTACTGAAGTTTTACCCACACATGGGGTGCCTGTTATAAAAATTATTTTATTTCCATTTATCATAATAAAAAAATCCATGAAAAATTATTTCTTTAAAATAACTCTAAGAACATCCTCATCATCTAAAACATGATCAGGCCCAACTTTTTGACCAGGAAATTTAACTGAAGTTCCCCAAATCTTAGCATATCTAAAATTCTTAACAAATTCTCGATGTAACTTTCCACAGGCATCAATAACAGTTGACCCTTTTTTAATAATTAATGAATCTACCATATCAGCTTTTCTACCTTGAGGTTTAAGATAAACTCTAATAAGATTTAATTTTTCAAATATTATTTCACGTAAGTTATCTATGTTCATGTCTTTATCTGCAGAAATAGGTATAAAATCAGGAATTGTTTTTTTAATTTCAGTTAAGTGATTTTTATCAACTAAATCGACTTTATTCAAAAGAGTAACCATTGGAATATAAGTCCTATTAATTTCTAAAGCATCAATAAATTGATCTATTGTAACATCATCACGAATTAAAACTGAAGCATTATGAATTCCATACTCATTAAGAATTGATCTAATTGTTTTTTCATCTAAATAAGTTAATTCAACAGTTGAAGAAAGTTGAACTCCACCTAATCTTCTTTTATGAACTGTAACATCTGGTTTTTTCTCATTAGGTCTTATACCAATGTTTCTAAGTTCTCGAATAATTACTTCTAAATGTTGAGGGTTGAAAACATCTAACACTACAATTATTAAATCAGCAGTTCTAGCAACTGAAAGAATTTCTCTACCTCTACCTTTACCACTTGAAGCACCAGTAATTATTCCAGGAATATCAAAAATTTGAATTTTAGCATTATTGTATTCCATAACTCCAGGAATAATATCTAAGGTAGTAAATTGATAAGCTCCTACTTTACTTTCAGCATTGGTTAATTCATTTAATAGAGTAGATTTACCTACTGATGGAAAACCTACTAATACAGCAGTAGCATCCCCACTTTTTTTAATACTAAATCCTTGACCTTTACTTCCAGAACTTTTTCTTTGAATAGATTCTTCTTTTAATTTAGAAATCTTAGCTTTTAATTTACCTATATGGTGAGAGGTAGCTTTATTATAAGGAGTTTTTTGAATTTCTTCTTCAATCTCCTTTATTTTATCATCAATATCCATTTACTCACCAAGTTATTTTTAATTATAAAAAATTTTAAAAAAATAGTATCGCATAAACTATTATAATATAATTTTGTTTTTCATAGTTTATAAAATTTGTTTAAAGAATATATTAAAAAAAATTGTACTTAAAAAAAAATAAGAAAATAAATAGTTTAAATGAAGTTTATTAAAACTTCATTTTTATATTTATATTAAAAAATAATTAAAAATATTAAATTTTAATTTTAACCCGTTGAATTAGTAAGATTGGTTGAACTAGTAGAACTAGCATTATTATTTACTTTCCATAATGAAATTCCACTATCCATATGTATTAATTGGAATTGATTTTGACCATTACCACCTAATAAGAATAGTCTTGTGAACATAGAATCAACTAATTTATTATCGATTAATATAGCATTATACGTATTATTATTACCTAATACAAATAATGTATAATTTCCATCAGTTGCACCATGAATACTCTCATTTTTAGTAAGATAATTGTCTTCAATAACCATTAAATTACTTGCTTTCAATGGATTATAAGTTGTGTTATTTACTTCAACAGTGGTATTATTATTATCAAATACTGCTTGCACTTGACCTGTAGTGTTATTAGTACCATTAGCTCCTCTATTAATAACAGCATTAAATGAAATACCATTTTCATCTAATAAAGGAATAGTACCACTATGTCCAGGAGTGATATTTGCCGTAGTAGTAGATACCATATATTGTAAACTTGTACTATTTTGCTCTGCAAAATTCCAAGTACCAAAGTAAGTCCACCAACCAGCTTTTTGAAGCATATCTGAACTTGCTACAAATACAACATCTTTTGGATTATCTGGGTGTGAATATTGTAATACATTATCTGCTTGAGCTGAAGTTAATGAATAATTATTCATCATCATATTCTTAGCATCAGATTTAGGTAATGCTAATGTATGTAATAGTATATCAGTTGATTGAGAACTGTTATTACCATTATAACTATTTAAAGTTTCACCTGCTTTAGTACCAGTTGTGGCTAACATCTGCAGAATACCTTTTGATAAATCTAAATTAGATGTAGTCATAGCACGACCCATCCAGAAAGCTCTATCCCCAGATTGTACACCTCCATCTGATGCTGTTTGCTTATTAGCAGCTATTTCAAATAGGTAACCGTAATCCCACCAAGATTCTATTACCGCATCACTAGATATAGTATTATTTGCAGTTCCATTAATATATTGCATAGAATTCCACATAGGGTCACTAGCACCAGGTACAACTTGAGAAGCTGTTTGATAAGCTCCACAAACTGTTGGAGAAATTAAAGCTAGAGTAATTAATAAAACTGCTGCAGTTTTTTTAAGAGAAATATCTGATTCTTTAAAGAATTTTCCACCATAAACTGCGATAGCAGATACTATAACTAAAACAACAAATAATATAATTCCAGATAAGAAATTTACTTGTTCTACAACAGGGAAAGATACTAAAAAGGAACATATTAAACAGATTAAGAATAATCTTCTTTCATCCTCTACTTTAGCTTTTATATAATCCGCTGCATAACCTACGAATATTCCCACACAAAGACCTAAAGGTATCATTAATGTCATGATAAATCTAGTACCTTGAGTTACAGCTACAATACATGATATTGTCCAAACCATTAATACTGTAAAGTATAATAGGGTAAGACGTTTATCTTTATTGACATCATCAGAACCACCTAAAGAAGTTAAATCTTTAATAGCTAAGTTGAATCTATTATTTTCATCTTTTTTCTGAGCTGCAGATTTTCTTTTGCTTTTAGAAGGTTTTCCAGTATGTTTTTCAATAGATGTTGAAACTAATCGTAATTTCCATAATCTACTAGTATATAAGTAAAGGGTAGCTAATGCTGCAAATAATGCAACTATTCCACCAATACCATTAACTACGGATTGAGAGTTAGCTAAAAATGCTCCAGAAATACCTCCAGTTAAAAGAGTTGGAATTTGCATTTCTGCTACAGAAATAAATACATTAGGGAATCCTGAAACAGCAGTTCCTCCTCCAGCACTTTGCAAGGAAAGTAAACTTAATAAACCTGAAATAGTTGAACTTACTGAATCTATACCACTTATTAAAGTAACACCAATTATTCCAATAACCATGATAACTATAATTGAACATAACATTCTTTGATTAATAAACCATTGGAATTTACTATCATAGTTTTTAACAGATTCAATAACATCCATTTTAAGTAAATATGCTAAAACATAGTATACTATAGCCATTAAAACTAATAAGGCAGCATAGAAAGTGTATCCTACCCATGAAATGGAAAAGATTGCTACTGTAAGCACTGTTAAAATTGAATAGATTATTCTAAGTTTTGGATTATCGCTTCTTATACTTTCAATAAAGAACAGAAATATGAATAATGGTAATGTTACATTGAACATATCCGTATCAAAAAATCCTGCGAATGTATGTGAGAAGTAATTAGGGGCTAAAGTAACCATTATAGCTGCGGTAGCCGCACCATAATCATTCGTAACCCGTCTAACTATTGTATATGCAGGTATAGCTGCTAAACAAGAAACTATAGCACCTGCCCAAAATGCCACTTCTTTAAGTGACATAGAATGAAACATATTAGCAACATTATATAATCCCACAGTTACCCATGAAATCATTGGATCAAAAGTCGTATTCACCCCATCAGGTGAAGACCTGTGCATATCCACAGTAGTTCCATTAACTTGAGTATCACCAAAATATCCATGATCCAAATAATCTTGAGTCATACGTAAATTATAATATGAATCCATTTCACTAAAGTAAGGCAAACCATCAGAATCTTGATAAGTAGCTTTCATATCATCAGGGATGATAGAAATATCTGCTGCATGAGCCCTAAGTACAAAACAAAAGGCCATGATGATAATGATAATAGCCGCAGCTTTAGCAATTGTTTTTAATTTTTGCTTATCCATATAAAATCCTCATAAATTAAATAAAAGACAATGCAAATAAATTTTTTTATAACTAATAAATATAATTCTTTTTTAATGTTAAAAAAAAAATAATTATAACTTAAAAAAAATTTAATTTCACCATCTTAAATTTTTAATTAAATAAATTTAAATTATTAAATAATCATTTTTGATTAAATATTAAATTTATAATTAAAATTATTAAATCAAAATTTACACTAATTATATTAAATTAAATTTTTTTATAAAAAATGTAATGAAAAAAATTATTTCAAATTTAATAATAATTAACTATTCAATTTAAATATTTATATAACTTTCTAAAAAAAAGCAATTTTACCCTAAAAAAATATTGGGCAAAATTTTAAAATAAAAAAATAATAAAAAAATTATTTTTTAGATTTACTTTCCAAATCTTTTAATTCCTCTAAAGAACAGGTAAATCTACATTTAGGAAAACTTTTACAACCTACAAAATCCCCATACCTACCAGATCGTTTAACTAAATCTTTTCCACAATCAGGACAAACCCCAACAACTTTAACCACATGTCGTTTAGTATTATCTTTACCACAATTTGGATCTAAACAAGCATGTTGGCGAGGTTTACCAAAAGAAATAATAGGAAGACCACATTTTGGACATGTTTTCTTTAAAAAAGTAGCTCCTTTTGGAAGAGAATAAGTAATTTCACATTCAGGATAATTAGAACATCCTACAAAATGGCTTTTATTTCTAGGAGAGTACTTCATAACTAAATTTCCACCACAGGAACATTCACCAACAATCCTACTTTGTTGGTAAGCATCATAAAGTTTATCCCCAATATCGGCTTCATTTTTATTAATATCACCCAAAATAGCTTTAACTTCTTTTTCTGCATCATTAACAACTGCTTCTTGAGTAGTCTTATCATTACTGATACCTTCTAATCTTTTTTCAAAATCACGAGTTAAATCTTCACTAGTTAAATCTTCACAATATTCTTTTAATGTATCAATTAAATTTTCACCAAGCTGATTTACTTCAATTTTTTTACCACTAATATATTTCCTATCATAAAGTTTAGCGATAATATCCGCTCTTGTAGCCTTTGTTCCTAATTCCCTTTTTTCCAATTCTTTAATTAAAGAAGCTTCATTATATCTAGCTGGAGGTTTGGTTTCTTTTTGCTCAGAACATATTTTTTCTACTTTAATAATATCTCCTTTCTTAATATCTAAAAAATTTTCATTTTCTATTTTTTTAAAAGGGTAATGTGCTAACCATCCAAGATAAGAAACTCTTTTTCTTTTGAAGTTAAATTTTTCATTCGCTATTAATAAATCAGTTTTCACAGATTCTAATTTTGAATTTTCACAAAATACACTTATGAACCTATAAACAATTAATTCATAAATTTTTAGTTCATCTTTAGATAATTTATCAGGCAAAACGCCAGTTGGATGTATAGCAGGGTGAGCAGCATCCTTTTTTTTACCTTCATTAGGTTTTAATTCTGAAGGTAAATCTTGAATATGCTTCTTAAATTCTGCATTTTTGGATAATTGCATGAATATTTTTTTGTATTCTAAACTTTTTGGAAGTTTTTGAGAAGAAGTACGAGGATAAGATGTAAATCCCCCAGTATAAAGATTTTGAGCAATCATTTGTGTTTTTTTAGGACTAAAACCAAAAACTCCATAAGCTTCAGATTGTAACCCTCCTAAATTGAAAGGAACTGGAGGTTTTCTGATTGTTTCAGTTTTTTTAACTTCATCAACTAAAGCATTTTGATTTTGACATTTATCAAAAATTTCTTCAGCTCTTTTTTTATCAAATATCTTCCCATCTTCATGATCCGCTATTATTTCCCCATTTAGTAATGCTTTAATTAACCAATAGGGTTTAGGTATAAATTTTTTAATTTGTTTTTCTCTATCTACTAAAATAGACAATGTTGGTGTTTGTACACGTCCAGCAGAAAGTTTTAAAAATCTTTTCTTAGCTGTTCTAACTGAATGCATTAATGATTTAGATATATTTACCCCAAAATAGAAATCTAAAACATGTCTTGCTGATCCACTTTCGACTTGATGTAAATCCAAATCTATCATATTATTGTAAGCATCTAGAATATCGGTTTTAGTTAAAGTAGAAAATTTCATTCTTGATATATTAGCGGTAGTATTTTGACCACATGCATATTTTAATGCATTATATCCTATTAATGTTCCTTCAATATCATAATCGCAAGCATGAATAAATTTATCTGCATCTTTAGAAAATTTTTTTATTGCATAAACATAATCTCTTGTATATTTTTTAGTTTTATCTATTTCATAGAGGGGTGCCCACTCTAAATCAAAAAATACTTTACTTTTAGGATTAACTGGTGTTAATGAATATAAATGCCCTACAGCTGACAAAACTGTAATTTTTTTATTTTCTTCTTCAATTTCCCAATAAGATACTTTCTTATTATATTTTCTTTTTTTGACATTTGGTGAAATAGCTTGTGCTATTTTTTCAGCTGCTTTTGGTTTTTCGCAAATAATGATTTCATGCATGATTATCACTTATAAATAATTAAAGAAATCTTTTTATTTTTTTCATATTAAAAGTTTTTCAATATAAAAAAAATTAATTTATTAATTTATAAAATTGTTTTTATTTTAAATAAATTACAGAATTAATACTTTTAAAAAATTAATATTTTTAATATACACATTTTGGATGTATATAAAATTTTGTATAGATGTAAATTAAATTTTATAAAATTAGTAGCTTAAAAAAAGTAATGAATTTTAGAAATTAAAATTATAAAAAAATAGTTAGAAAAAAATGGATTATATAAACTTACTTTTTATATTCCTTATCGTAAAATCCATAAAAATTACTACAATAATTACACATAGGAAATTTTCCATAGTGATAATGGCTATTATCATTAGCATTTATATTGAATTTTTTACCACAGGTATAACATTCTTCAATTTTTTCAGGTTTATCAATTGTATCTTCTTCAACCATATATTTTCACTCTAAATAAATTATTTTTTTAATGAAAATTAAAAAAATATTAATGAATAAATTAAAAAAATATTTAACTTATATCATATTTTTGTAAAAGTAAAAGTTCTTCAGTTGAAAGTTTTTTACCATGTTTAAACTTATCAAAGATAACTTCAGCTTTTTCTTTTTCTTCTTTATTCCGTTTATTAGGAGATGATCCTTTATTATTAGATTTTTGTCTTCTAGGTTTGTTGTTTCTACCTAATTTTTTATTAATAACATGAATTTCACTTAAAACCATTTTAAAGTCTTCATGTTTAGCGGATGCATTCTTTCTAGCTTGAATAAAGTTTTTATGAGCTTCATCTGCTGCTGTTCTAATCTCATCAGTTTTTCTAAAGTATTTAAGCATGTTTTCATGAGCTTCTTGAGCTTTAGCAGAATGTTCCACAACATTAGCATGGTATAATTCTGATTCTTTTTTAAGCTCTTGAGCTTCATCTTTAACTTTATCGTCTTCTTTAACTTCAGTTAATTGTTTTCTAAGATCATTTGCATTTTTAACAAGCTGATTTTCTTTTTTAATATCTAAAACTCTAGTTTCAATTATTTTATCTATTTTTTTAATTTCATTTTCGAGTTTTACTTTATCTCTTTTACCAGAGGACCATTCAAGATTTTTGATTTTTTCATTAACGTCATTTCTTTTCTTTTTATTAGCTTCGACGTCTTTGTTAATCTCATTACGTGCATCTCTGTATTCAATAGCCTTTTGAAGATTTTCTTTTAAAGAATTATTTAATTCATCACGTATTTTACGTTGTTCCTTAGCTTCTTTATTAAAAGCTTCTCTTTCATCAGCAATTTGAGATATAAGTTTTTCCTTTTCATCTTTTTGTACTTTTACTCCATCCATAGTGTCTGCAAGCACAAAGTTAGTTGGTTCAGGAAGTTTAGACTTTTTAGATTTTTTAGATTTTTTAGAATCTTTAGCTTCTTTCTTAGAAGAATTATCTTCACCATCTTCAGCTTTAGAATCTTCAGGTTTTTCAGGTTCTTTAGCTTCAACTTTAGAATCTTTAGCTTCTTCAGATTCTTTAGCTTCAACTTTAGAATCTAAATCTTCTATAACAGTTAAAACATCATTTAAATCATTATCTTCCACAATTACATCAGCTATTTCTTTAACTTTTGGTTTTGCATTAAATGCTATACCATATCCAACACCTTCAAGCATGGATATATCATTAGCACCGTCACCAACAGCTATACAATCAGCTAAATCGTAATCTTTTTCTTTTAATAAATCAGATAAAACATCAAGTTTAGAACCGGAAACTAAAGGTCCAGTAACTTCACCAGTTAATTTTCCATCTTCTTCACTTAAAGAATTAGTAAATAAATAATCAATATTAAGTTTATCCTTAATAGAATCAGCAATAACATCAAAACTACCACTAATAATTGCTATTTCATAGCCTTTATCTTTTAATGCTTTAATTGTTTCTTCAGCACCGTTATTAAGAGGTAATTCATCAGCTATTTTCTTAATTTCTTCAACAGAAGCTCCTTCAAGAAGCTTAACTCTTTCATTTATAGATGTTTCGAAGTCAATATCACCGTTCATTGCTTGTTCAGTGATTTCTGCAATTTTATCTTGAACGTTTGCTAATTTTCCTATTTCATCTATTCCTTCACCATTAATTATAACATTATCTAAATCAAATACTACAAGTTTAATCAAACATACCACCAATTAAATTAAATCCAACTCTTTGAGTCTGTCATAAGCTCTTTCTACTCCGAGCTTAGCATCTCCTCGAGTTTTAGCCCCAGTACATACAACTTTACCAGAACCAAATAATAATAAAACAACTTTAGGGTCAGTCAACCTATAAACTAAACCTGGGAATTGCTCAGGTTCATATTCTGTGTTTTCTAATTCTAACGCCACAGCTTCTAAGTTTAGTGTGGATTGTAAATTAGCAGAAGCCACAATATTTTGAATTTTAATTTCGAATTCTTCAGGAATATCAGTGTCAATTGTCCGCATTTTATCCACAGTTTTTTTAATAGCCAACTTTGAGTCATCTATAGATTTTGCACCAGTACATACTAGTTTACCAGAGCTAAAAATCAAAGCAGCAGTTTTTGGATCTTTTAGTTTAAAAACTAAACCTGGGAACTGTTCACGATTAAAAGTAACGCCTTCTAATGCTTTAGAAATCTCAGTAAGAACAATATCTTTACCAATACTTGCAGAAGACACAATGTTCTCTATTTTTATATCAACATCGGTCAATTCATATACCTCCAATATAATTTAAAAAAAGTAAGTAAAATTTTAAAAATAACATAGTAAAACTTTTACTAAAAATATATTGTATTTATAAAGTATATAAATGTATTTATAAAAAATAAAAAAATAAGCTTATGAAAATATTTTAGAAAAGTAAATACAAAACATATAATATATAATAATTAAAAGAAATTTAAAATAAAATGAGGGATTAAATGATAGAAGTAGAAGCAAAAGCAAAAATTAATAGTTTTGAAGAAATTATTGAAGAATTAAAGAAATTAAATGTGGAAAAAAATAAAACTGAAACTCAAACAGACATATATTTTAACAGCCCAATAGTAGATTTTGCAAAAACTGATGAAGCTCTAAGGATTAGAAAAGTAAATACCGATGAAAAAGAAGAATTATTCATAACATACAAAGGTCCCAAAATAGATAAAAAAAGTAAAACCCGAGAAGAAATTGAAATGAAAATAGAAGATGAAAACAAATGTAAAAAAATTTTCATGAACTTAGGATTTACAAATGTTAGAACCGTTAAAAAAACAAGAGATTATTATGATTTAAATGAATATTCAATTAGTTTAGATAATGTTGAAGGATTAGAACCCTACATGGAAATCGAAACCATCTTAGAAGATGGGAATGATTACAAAAAAGCACAAGAAAATATTTTTAAAATTTTTGAAAAATTAGGAATAAAAAAAGGATTTGAAAGAACATCTTACTTAGAATTACTAGAAAACAAAGATAAAAATTTATAAAAAAATTAAAATTATTACAAAAATATTAAAAAGTTTTATTAAAAACAAAAAAGAAAATAAAAAAATTAAGATAACTATACTTTATAAAATATAAAAATAATTAACAAAAAATAGAGTGAAAATAATGCAATATTACACTAGTCCATTTAACAAAGAGGTAGAATTGAAGTTTCCAAAAAAAATCACCATATACGACACCACACTACGAGATGGAGAACAAACACCAGGCGTTTGCTTAGATAAACAGGAAAAACTTGAAATAGCTAAAAAATTAGATGAATTCAGAATACATCAAATAGAAGTAGGTTTTCCAATAGTTTCAAAACATGAAAAAGACACTGTTTCAACTATAGCACATGAAGGATTAAATGCAGATGTACTTTGTTTAGCTAGAACTAAAATAAGTGATATCAACGCAGCACTAGATTGTGATGTAGATGGAATTATAACATTTATGGGAACATCAGATCTTCATTTAGAACATAAAATGCATATTACTCGCCAAGAGGCTTTAAACACTTGCATGAAATCTATTGAATATGCTAAAGATCATGGTCTTTTCGTTGCATTTTCAGCTGAAGATGCAACAAGAACAGATTTAGATTATTTAAAAAGAATGTACAAAAAAGCAGAAAGTTATGGAGTAGATAGAGTCCATGTAGCAGACACAACTGGTGCAATAACCCCACAAGGAATGACTTTTTTAATCAAAGAATTAAGAAAAGAAATTAATACTAACATAGCTTTACATTGTCATAATGACTTTGGCCTAGCAGTTACTAACTCAATTGCAGGATTATTAGCTGGAGCAAATGATGTTTCAACAACTATTAATGGTATTGGTGAAAGAGCAGGTAATGCATCACTTGAAGAACTCGTAATGTCATTAAAACTTTTATACGGTAAAGATTTAGGGTTTAAAACAAAAATAATAAAAGAATTATCTGAAATGGTATCAAAAGATACTGGATTAGAAGTTCCTTACAATAAACCAGTTGTTGGTAAAAATATATTCAGACACGAATCTGGAATTCATGTTGATGCAGTAATTGAAGAACCATTAACATATGAACCTTACTTACCTGAATTAGTAGGTCAAAAAAGACAATTAGTTTTAGGAAAACATTCAGGATGTAGAGCAGTTAAAGCAAAATTAGATGATTGTGGTTATAATGTAACAAAAGATCAATTATGTAAAATTGTTAAAAGAGTTAAAGAAAAAAGAGAAGAAGGACAATATATTAATGATGATGTATTTAAAGACATTATAAGAAATATTGATGAACCTATTGACCCTTAAAATTAATTTAATTTCTTAATTAACTTAGATAAGTGGTATTAAATGAATATAACTGAAAAAATTTTATCAAAAAAAGTTGGACGAGAAGTAAATCCTGGAGAAATTATAGAAGTAAATGTGGATTTAGCTATGTCCCATGATGGAACATCTCCTCCTGCAATCAAAACATTTGAAAAAATAGCAGATAAAGTATGGGATCCTGAAAAAATAGCAATTGTATTTGATCATGTAATACCTGCTAATACTATAGGTTCTGCAGAATTTCAAAAAGTGGCAAGAGATTTTATAAAAAAACAAAATATTACACACCATTATACTCATGGAGAAGGAATATGTCATCAAGTCATACCTGAAATGGGTTTAGTTGAACCTGGAAAATTAATAGTTGGAGCTGATTCACATACTTGTACTTATGGTGCATTTGGAGCATTTTCAACAGGAATGGGTTCAACTGATATGGCTATGGTATATGCTACTGGACAAACATGGTTAATGGTTCCTGAAGCAATGAAAATTGAAGTGGAAGGAGAATTACCACAAGGGATAACATCAAAAGATCTTATTTTGAATATAATTGGAAAAATAGGAATTGGTGGAGGTACTTATAAAACAGCGGAATTTTGTGGTGAAACAATAAATGGCTTAGATGTTGATAGTAGAATGACCATGTGTAATATGGCAATTGAAATGGGTGCGAAAAATGGAATAATGGAACCTAATGAAGATACATTAAGTTATGTTATGAAAAAAACTGGAAAAACTAAAAATCAATTAAATATTTTAAAATCAGACAAAGATTCAATATATGAAAAAGAATATTTATTTGATGTTAATGATTTAGAAGCACAAATTGCTTGTCCAAATGATGTGGATAATGTTAAAGGATTATCTAAAGTAGAAGGAACATCAATTGACCAGTGTTTTATTGGATCTTGTACTAATGGTAGATTTTCTGATTTATTAGCTGCAGCTAAAGTTTTAAAAGGGCAAAAAGTTTCTGATGATGTTAGATTAATTATAATACCTGCATCTAAAAAAGTTTATCAAGAAGCTATGAATAAAGGTTTAATACAAATATTTATGGATGCTGGTGCAATAATTTGTAATCCTGGATGTGGACCTTGTTTAGGTGGTCATATGGGTGTTTTATCTGAAAATGAAGTGTGTATATCTTCAACTAATAGGAATTTTAAAGGTAGAATGGGAGATTCTGAGTCTGAAGTATATTTAGGAAATCCTTCAGTTGTAGCAGCATCAGCAATAAAAGGGTTTATAGAAAATCCAGAAAATATTTTTTAAAAATTTAAATATTAAATTTAATGGGATAAAATGACTTGTGAAGGCAATAATATTAATCAACGATTAATAGAAAAAATTTATACAGTTGAAAAAAATTATGGTAAAACTTTTTCCAATACACAAAAAATTCTTTTAACTACTGATGGATCAATAACTGCTATATTAGATGTTTTAAATGGAAAAATTGATTTAAAAACACTTGAACAACATTTTGAAAAATCAACCCCTGAAATAGCAGAATTAATAGACATTGATTGTGGAGAAGAAATAAATTATAGAGAAGTATTAATGCATAAAAATAATAAACCATTAATTTATGCCATTTCTTATATTCCATTAAAAAGATTACATGATAATTTTAAATCTGATTTAATTAGAGCAGATATACCTATAGGAAGAATTCTTCGAAAATATAATATGGAATCTAGAAGAGAGATAAAAACTATACAAGTTGAAAAATCTAATGAAAAATTAGAGGAAATATATAAAACTGATAAGGATTTTTTAACAAGAACTTATACAATTATTCATAATGAAAAAATTTTAATTTGGATAAAAGAATTTTTCCCAATTACATATTTTGTTGAAAAAGATAGTATTAATTAAATAATATAATGGTGTGATTAAATGGGTGTAAAATTTACTGATATTATTAAAACAGAAGAAATTGGATTTAAAGATTTAGAAGGGCATAGTGTTGCAATTGACACATATAATACTCTTTACCAATTTTTATCAGGTATACGTCAAAGAGATGGAACACCTCTTATGGATCAAGATGGTAATATTACTTCACATCTTAGTGGATTATTATACAGAACTTCTTCAATTGTTGAAAAGGGAATTAAACCAATTTATGTTTTTGATGGAAAACATTCTGACTTTAAAACAAACACTGTTATGAAAAGAAAAGAAGTTAGAAATGAATCTGAAAAAAAATGGAAAGAAGCATTAGATGAGGGGAATGAAGAAGAAGCTCGTAAATTTGCAATGCGTTCATCAAAAATATCTCCTTATATAATAGAATCTTCTAAAAAATTACTTGATTTATTAGGAATTCCATATGTACAATCTAAAAGTGAAGGTGAAGCTCAAGCATCATATATGGTTCAAAAAGGAGATGCTTGGTCTGTTGCATCACAAGATTATGATTGTTTATTATTTGGGGCTTCAAGAACTGTTCGAAATTTAACTTTAAGTGGGGGTTTATCTAATTTAAAATATATGGAACTTGAAAAAATTCTCGCAAATTTAGATTTAACAAGAAACCAATTAATAGATATTGCAATTTTAGTAGGTACTGACTTTAATGAGGGAATTAAAGGCATAGGGGCAAAAACTGGATTAAAATTAATTAAAAATGATAGTTTAGAAAATATTTTAAAAAACAAAGAGGTAGAATTAGAAGTAGACCCGGATATTCTTAGAAATATTTTTTTAAAACCTGAAGTTAACACAAATTATGAAATTAAATGGAAAAATGTTAAACTAGATCAATTAACTGAATTTATGTGTGAAGAACATGGTTTTTCAGAAGCTAGAGTTGTAAGTTCTGCAAATAAAATGAAAAAATTAAATTCAACACAAAAAAGTTTAGAAGATTGGTTTTAAAATTTATTTATTATTAAAAAAAAGTTTAAATCTTAATATGGGGAGAATGATACTCCAAATAATTCTCGAACATATTTTATTGCTAAATCCACTTGTTTAGGATATTTAGCACTTATATTATTTTCATATTCTTGACGTGTATTTGATTTAGTTACTAAGTATAATAAATCCATAGCTTTATCAATAGATAATTTTTTATTAAAACCATACTGGTTTTCTACTTTTTTTAAATCAAAATGTTTACTATTGAATGATGGGATTTCTATAGTTTTACAAACAGTTTCTTTTTCAAAATATTTAAATCGTATTAATGGTGAAACTGAACTAACTAATATAAAATTCCCACAATCTATTAAAGGTGGAACTCCTTGAGATTGAAATCTTGAATCATCAATTAACTTTTTATAATGGGAAATATTATAACAGTGAAGTTCCGTGTAAAAATCAGGCCTATATTTTTGTATTAAATCAATTATTTTTTTACCTTGTTTAGATTTATAGAATTTTTTATTTATTGTTGATATATATGGTGTGTCATCTAAATTGTATATGTAAATCTGTCCTGGCCCAAAATCTTCTTTTTTTAAGAGTTTTATAAGGTTAATTGTAGTTCTACCTTCGTTTCCATGTACTCCACCAATTATTAATTTTGTTGGACCTTTTCCATTATTTATATGACGGTAATATGACATTTTTTTTCTATAAATTTTTATTATTAAAAATAAAATTAAAAAGAGAAGTTTCTCTTTTTTTTAAATTTTTATGTTCCTTGAGCCCAATTAGCTAAATAAGATTCTTGAGTATCTGATAAGGAATCTATTTCTATTCCCATTGCTTTAAGTTTTAATCTAGCAACAGTATCATCAATAGAATCAGGTGCTTTCATAACATCTATTGGTAAATCGTTTTCTAAAATATATTTTGCAGATAATGCTTGTACTGCAAAACTCATATCCATTATTTCTGCTGGATGTCCTTGACCTCTAGCTGCAGCGAGATTTACTAATCTTCCATCTGCTAATAGATAAAGTTTTCTACCGTCTTCCATTACAAACATTTCTATACTTTCTCTTACTTCTTCTACCGCTACAGATTGTGATTCTAAATCTTCTCGATTTATTTCTACATTGAAATGTCCAGAATTTGCTAGTAAACATCCATCTTTCATATATTTGAAGTCATCACCTTTAATAATGTCAATATTTCCTGTTACAGTTATTATTAAATCAGCGATTTTGACAGCTTCTCTAATAGTCATTACTCTAAAACCATCCATTCTTGCTTCTAAAGCTCTGATTGGATCCACTTCAGTTACTATTACATTTGCTCCTAAACCATCAGCTCTTGATGCTACTCCACGGCCACACCAACCGTATCCACATACAACAACATTTTTTCCTGCAATTAACATATTAGTTGTTCCCATGATAGCATCTAATGAGGATTGTCCAGTACCATAACGATTATCAAATAGATATTTAGTATATGCATCATTGACCGCTACAACTGGGAATTTTAATGCACCATCAGCATGCATTCCTTCTAATCTATGAACACCTGTTGTTGTTTCTTCACATGCACCCATAATTGTTTTTAAAAGATCTGGTCGTTTTTCATGAATTGTTAGAATCATGTCTGCCCCATCATCAATTATTATGTCGGGTTTATGACTTAGTACATCATTTATAGTTGAGTAATATTCTGTTTCACTTTGTTCTCTCCACCCATAAATGTTTAATCCTAAAGCTGCTCCTCCTGCTGCTGCATCATCATGAGTTGAGAGGGGATTACAACCAGTCATTGCTACTTCTGCCCCTCCTGCTTGTAATGTTAATCCTAAATTTACAGTTTTAGGTTCTAAATGTAAACAAGATCCTATGGTAATTCCTTCAAAAGGTTTTTCTTCTTCAAATTGTTTTTTAATATGTTCAAGAACAGGCATGTGTTTTTGAACCCATTTAATTTTTCTTATACCCTCATCGGCAAGGGCCATATCTTTTACTTTACTCATTGATAATCACTTTTTAAATTTAAAAATTATTTTTTATGTAAGTTATATTATTATATTATATTACTATTTTTTATTATATGTTTTATTAAAAATTATGTATTAAAATTTTATTTATCTTTTTTATGAAAAAATAAATTTTTTAATTTATGTATTACTGGATAATTATTTTCAAAAATTTAGTAAAAAGGGAAAACTTTATAAGAGATTAGTTACTAAAATTTTATTACTGTCAGATGCCGGGGTGGCTCAGCTGGTTAGAGCGCACGGCTCATAGGGTTTTAAGCAGTGCTCTGACAATTCCTGGGATACCGTGAGGCCACGGGTTCGAATCCCGTTCCCGGCATTTTTACAATCCCAGGAATAATATACATTAATTTTAACTATTTTTAAATAATTTATAACCTAAATAATTATTAATCGCTACTAAATATCATTTTTAGATAATCTATTTTAAATTATAAAAGTATTAGGTGAAAAAAATTGCAATATAAAGAATTAGGGAATACTGGCGAAAAAGTTTCTATTTTAGGTTTTGGAGCTATGCGTTTACCCCACGAAAATTCTAACGATGAAATTAACTTAGGAAAAACTAATGAGATACTTAGTTATGGTATTGATAATGGAATAAATATAATTGATACAGGTTATTCATTCCATGCTACTGATTTAAAGGGTAAAGGTAATTGTGAACCTGTTATTGGAAATTTTTTAGAAAATGGTTATAGAGAAAAAGTTTTATTATCTGCTAAATTACCTAGTTGGTTAATTAAAGAAAAAAATGATATGGAAAACATATTTAATGAACAATTATCTAGGTTAAAGACAGATCATATTGATATTTATTTATTACATGGATTAAATAGCGAATATTGGTCCAATTATAAATCTTTAGATGTTTTTGATTTTTTAGATGATATCTTAAATGATGGTAGGGTAAAACATGTAGGTTTTTCTGCACATACCGAATTTGATATATTGATGAGTATTTTAAGTGAATATGATAAATGGGAAGTTGTATTAAGTCAAATGAATTATTTAGATGAAAATTATAAAAGTGGTCTTGCTGGATTAGATTTGATTAGTAGTATGGGAATTGGAAATATTATTATGGAACCTCTTAGAGGTGGAAGATTGGTTGAAAATATTCCTAAAGATATAAAAGATATGTGGGATACTGCTGAAGTTAATAGAACTCCTGTTGAATGGGCTTTTGATTACTTATGGAATATGGAAAATGTTGATTGTGTTCTTAGTGGCATGAATTCTTTAAAACAAGTTCAAGAGAATATCGAAATTGCATGTAATGCTAAAGTTAATTCTATTTCAGAAAATGATTTAAGTTTAATTAATGAAGTGGCTAGGGAATATAGATTTAAAAAGGGTAATGATTGTACAGGTTGTCAGTATTGTATGCCTTGTCCTAATGGAGTTAATATTCCTAATTGTTTTAGAGAGTATAATATAGCTAAGATATTGGATGATCCTGCTGCTAGTAGTATGCATTATTTTAACTTAATTTCAGATAATAGTAGAGCAGATAAATGTAATAATTGTGGCAAATGTTTAAATTTTTGCCCTCAACTTATTAACATTCCTAATGAGCTTAAAAAAGTTCATGAATTATTTGGTGAAAATTTTAACTTATTTTAAATCTTTTTTTGTTTTTTTTATTTAATTTTAATTATATAAGATTAAAAATTATTAATATAAAATAGATATATTAAATTAAATAAAATTTAATTATAATTAGTGATGAAAATGCCAACAAGATATATGGAAATGGGTTATTGGGAAATTGCAAGTAGACAAATGAGTATTGTTACAAAAAGCCAGCAAAAAAGATTTAAAGAATCAAAAATAGGAGTTGTTGGTTGTGGTGGTATTGGTGGTTCAGTTATAGAAATGCTAGCTCGTATGGGTGTTGGAGAGTTAAATCTTATTGATAAAGATTATTTTGATTTCTCCAATTTAAATAGACAATTATTGAGTACAACTTCAACTTTAAGAAAATCTAAAAGTGAAACTGGAAAAGAAAGAGTAAGAATAGTTAATCCTTATGTGAAAGTTAATACTTTTAACGAAGAATTAGATGAAAGTAATGTTAATGATTTAGTAGGTGATTGTGATATTGTTATTGATGCATTGGATAATTTAATTTCAAGAATTATTTTATCTAGATTTACTAAAGAACATAATATCCCTTTAGTTCATGGGGCAATTCATGGTACTATGGGACAAATTACTGTTTTTACTAAGGATAGTGAAAGTTATGAGGAATTATTTGAATTACCTTCAGTTAATAAAAAAATCAATGCCCAAATTGTTAAAGAGATTGAATCATTAAATAATGGTGTTCCCCCAGTTATCGGCCCAGTTCCTAATATAATTGGGGCTTTACAAGCATTTGAGGCATATAAATATATTACGGGTGTTGGAAAAGTTATTTATTCTCCGAATATTTTTAAGTTTGATTTATTGAATTTGAATTCTTTTTGTACTGTTAAATTATAATTCTTATTTTAAATTTTTTTAATGAATTAATATAATATTTTTTTTAGTTTTTGTATTATTTTAAAAAAGTTTATATAGTATTAGGTGGAAATGTAATTCCGTAGGAAGTAACCTTCCGGCTAACTTCCAATTTAATTTACTTAAAAAAAACAAAACTTAAAAGTAAACCCATACAAAGATAAAACATAACTAATTATAAATGGAGAATTTATTACATGTCAGACGAAATAAAAAATATTATTGAAAGAATGGAAGCAGATAATATCAAATTCATAAGACTTCAATTCGTAGATTTAAATGGAGTTCCAAAAAGTATAGCAGTTCCATATGTAAAAGGAGAAATGGAAAACTTTTTCACCAAAGGAATGCCATTCGATGGATCCTCAATAGAAGGATTCGTTGAAATCAATGATAGTGACCTAATTTTAAAACCGGATATAAGCACATACTCACAATTATCATGGAGACCTGAAGAATCTGCAGTATGCAGATTTATATGTGATATTTGGACCCCTGAAGGAAAACCATTCGTAGGAGACCCAAGAAGCATACTTAAGCATGCACTAAAAAAATTAAAAGATGAATATGGATACAATTATAATATTGGACCAGAACCAGAATTTTTCATAGTTAATATAGATGAAGACGGATATCCCGTACCTTACGATGATGCAAGTTACTTTGATGTAGAACCAAAAGATAAAGGACCTGATTTCAGAAGAGAATTAACATTAAACTTAGAAGAATTAGGATTTGATGTTGAAGTAAGTCACCACGAAGTAGGACCTGGACAAAATGAAATTGCATTTAAATTTGACGATGCATTAAAGACAGCTGACGCAGTAATAACATTCAAACAAGCAATAAAAGCTATAGTTAATAACATGGCACAGTTTGATGGATTAGATTATAGAGTAACATTCATGCCAAAACCATTCTTTGGAGAAAATGGTAGTGGAATGCACTGTCACCAAAGTTTATTTAAAGACGAAGAAAACTTATTCGCAGACGATGAAAGCGAAAGTGGAATCTCTCAAGAAGCAATATATTTCATTGGAGGATTATTAAAACATGCTCCAGCATTAACTGCAATAACTAACCCAATAGTAAACTCTTACAAAAGATTAGTTCCAGGATACGAAGCACCTGTTTACGAAGCATATGGTCTTAAAAATAGATCAGCATTAATAAGAGTTCCTGCTGCACGAGGAAAAGGAACACGTATTGAATACCGAGCACCTGATCCAGCATGTAATCCTTATTTAGCATTTGCAGCAATGTTATATGCTGGAATGGACGGATTAAAAAATAAAATTGATCCCGGCGAACCAACAGAAATAAACATTTACAAATTAACTGAAGAAGAACGTGAAGAATTAGGAATTAATGTATTACCTTCAAGTTTATGGGAAGCATACCATGCATTAGAAGAAGATAATATAATTATGGATGGTTTAGGCGAACACATAAGTGAAGCATTCTTAAAATCCAAATATGCAGAATGGGACGATTACAGAGTACAAGTATTTGGATATGAACAAGAAAGATACTTAGATTTATAATTAACTAAACCTCTTTTTAATTTTTTACTTTTTTAAAAAAAAACATTTTTTTACTATTTCTTAATTCAAAAATAAAATAGAAACTTATTAAAAAAAAATATAAATTAACTTAATAAAAAATAAATTTTAATTCTTTTTTCTTAAATTTTACAAAGGTAACTACAATGTCAGAATCAGAACATCGTATGATAGAAATTCTCAGAATTTTAAGTGAACAAGACAAAGCAATTGGTTCTAAAGTTATAGCAAATGAACTAAAAAATAAAGGTTATAACTTAGGAGAAAGAGCTGTAAGATACCACATGCAAATATTAGATGAAAAAGGATTCAGTAAAAGAAAAGGATATTCTGGAAGAATAATCACTGAATCTGGAAGAAAAAAACTTGAAAAAGGACTAATTTATGACCAAGTAGATTTTATTTATTCAAAATTTGAAGAAATGATGTATAAAACAAATTTTGATTTTGAGAAAAAAACCGGGAAAATAATAGTCAATAAATCTAATGTTTTAGACGAATCTGCATTTGAAGTAGTTAAAAATGTTTTTGATGCAGGACTAGCAGTTAGCCCCTTAATAAGTGTTGAAAAAAATAAAATAGGAGAATCTTTAGGATATTCAATAAAAACTATTTGTAGTACAACTATAGATGGAATTCTTTTATCAAATGGAATAGCATCCCAACCTATCTATGGAGGTCTTGTTAATGTTGAGGATTATACTCCTACAAATTTTACTGAATTAATTTCTTATAAAAAAACATCTATGTCTCCTTTAAATGCTTTCATTGCAAAGGATATGACTTCAGTTAGAGAAGTTGTGAAAAATGGTAATGGTATAATACCTGCAAATTTTAGAGTAATTCCTAGTGCAGCTAGAGAAAAAACAATTAACATTCTTGAGAAATTAAATCAAATAGGTATTAATGGTATATTAAAAATTGGAGAAAATGGAGAAACCACATTAGGAGTGCCTGTTAATGAAGGTTTAGTGGGAATTGCATTAATTGGAGGAGTTACACCTTTATGTGCAGCTCAAGAATTAAATTATGATGTAGACATTGAAACTATAGACGAATTTGAAGAATATAAAAATTTAAAGTCAATCTCAAAACCTAAAAATATATTAAAAACATCCCAAAAATCAAATCAAAATAGGATACCTTTCTTACTTTCAAAATCTTGGAATTTAATACAAAAAGTAAATTTTGATTTAAATTCTGAAAAGGGAAAGATAATATCTAATATATCCTATATTGATAAAGAAGATTTAGATTTTGCTTTAAATATTATGAAAAAAACATACAAAGATTCTCCCGATTATATTAATCCATATTACAAATTAATTAATCATCCAGGTAATCCTAATAAAATAGGTATAGGTACTATTTGTAGTTTAACAATTGATGGAATTTTAATGAATAATGGGATTTTAAGCACTCCTAAATATGGTGGATTAATTGAAATAGGAAGTTCACCCCAATTTATTGAAATGATTTCATATAATGGTTCTTCATTAGATCCTCACAAAATTTTCATTTTTAAAAATATGACTAATATTACAAAAAAGAAGATTTATCCTCAAAATGCTTTAGCTTCTATTAAAGAAGTACCTTATGTAGCAAGAGAAAAAAGTAAAGATATTTTATCTAAACTAATTGATATGGGATTATCAATTTATAAAATTGGAAAACCTAGAGAGTTAGTTTATAATGCTAAAGTTAATAATTACAATTTTGGAATTGTTGCAGGTAGTGGGTTAAATTCAATTGCAGCAATGAAAGAAAATAACATTGATATTGAAGTAAAAGCTGCTGAAAAATTAATTCCTTTTAATGAATTAGAAAAAATTTAAAAATATTTTAAAAATTCATTAAATATTAATATATCCCTAAACTTTTTATGAAAACTTAATAATTTTAAAATGAAAGATAAAGTAATATAAGTAAAACATTAAATATTATGTTTAATATTAATTTAATAGATATATAAATTAAGAAAAATTTATAAGTAAAACAAACAGGATTCTTATAAAAATAAATAACGGAGAAAAATAATATGGCAAAAGAAATGGAACCCCTAGAAAATGATAGATTAAAAGAGGTAATTAAAAACTTACATGAAAATTATAATGAAGATACTGAAGAAAAATTTTTAGCAGAACTTAAAAATGCATCTTTTTTAGCTCCTGCAGATATTAAAGTTGAAGGGAACATGAAAGAAAAGATAGAATCTGACGGAACTATAACTTTAGATAAAAATACCCCTATGAATTTTATGTTAATCAGTTCAGAAGATGGAAAAAACTTTTTCCCTGCATTTACTGATGAAGAAGAGTTAAGTAAAGATCCAGAAAAAAAAGATGCAATTATAATTAACTTAGAAACTTATTTAGAAATGTTAGATAGCAATACAGAAGAAGATATTGCAGGCATAGCTATTAATCCTTTTGGTGAAGCTATTGTAATACCTAAAGAAATGTTAGTCAATATTTACACCAACTAAATAAAACTTTTTTTAAATAATATTATAAAAATCTTCTTTTCGATGTTTTAAATTTTAAACATCAATATTCTTTTTTTTAAAACCTCGAATCAGATAGAAAATCTTAAATATTGATTAATAAAAATATCGATATGTATGAAAATACAAACTTTTTTTTAAAAAGGAGAAATAAAAAATGAATAATAAAAAAATTTTTATAATAATTGTTATTATTGCCATTATAGCTATTATAGCTGGTAGTTATTACACAGGAGCAATATCAACAACACAACAATCTAGTGAATCAGGTACTGTAACTGTACTAGCTGGAGCTGGTTTCAGTAAAGTAGGTAATGATTTAGTAACCGAATTCAACAAAAAATATCCTAACATTAAAGTAAATATGAAATATGGGGGAAGTGGAGAACTATTCTCAACTTTAGAAACCCAAAAAAGTGGAGATATTTTTTTACCTGCAGCTTATAAATATATGAAAGAAGCTAAAGAGAATGGTTACATCCAAAATGATACAGAACAGAACATTACTAAAAATGTACCTGTAATAGTAGTACAAAAAGGTAATCCTAAAAATATTACTGGACTTAAAGATTTAGAAAGATCTGATGTTAAAGTAGGTTTAGGTCAAGCTGAAGGTCCTGCTATTGGAAAAACATCCCAAAAAATTATTGAAAAAAATAATTTAACAATAAACCCTACTGTTACAACTACTACAGTTAATCAATTATTAACTTATATAGTATCAGGACAAGTAGATGCTACTATTATATGGGAAGACATGACTGTATGGCAAGAAGGAAAAGATAAAATTGAAGTTGTAGAAATACCTAAAAATGAAAATTCTATAAGTACAATACCTGTTGCCACAACTCAATTCACAAAGGATAATAGTTCAGCACAAAAATTCCAAGAGTTTATCCTATCTGATGAAGGAAAGAAAATTTGGGAAAAATGGGGATTTGAAATAGAATAAAAAAAAGTTTTTTTAAAAAATTATTAGGAGATTAAGAGGATAAGATTATTATGCGTTCTAAATTTGAATGGTTATTTATTGGAATCACAGTAATAGTTACTTTAATATTTTTTGCAGTAATTGGAAGCATGTTTTTAATTACTTCAGTAGATGGATTCATATCTTCTTTATTTTCTCCTGAATTAACTTATGCTATAGGATTAACCATAGGTACTTCATTAGTTTCTGCCACAATAGTAGTAATATGTTGTATACCTATGGCTTATACATTAAGTAGATATGATTTTCCCCTAAAAAAATTATTTAAAATCATACTCGATTTACCTATGGCTTTTCCTGAAATTGTTATTGGTATAGCACTTTTAATGTTTTTAGGTAATTATGGAATTGGGGGAATATTAAATAGTTTAGGGATTGAACTAGTTTTTAATAGTACTGGAATTATTATAGCAGAATTCTTTGTAGCTTTACCATATGCCATAAAAATGTTACATTCTACATTTAATTATATAGATCCTAGATATGAATTTGTTTCAAGAAGTTTAGGCTATAATGAAGTTGATACTTTCTTTAATATTACATTACCCTTATCAAAACAAGGACTTTTCGCAACAATAATTATTACTATTGCAAGATGTATAGGAACATTTGCTGCGGTTTTATTTGTTGGTGGAGGCATATTAATGAAAACAGATACTTTAGCTATTTCAATGTATTTGAATTTATCAACAGGTGATATAGATATGGCTATTACATCTGGAATTTTATTAGTAATAATCTCATTTATTACAATTGCTATAATGGAAAAATATGCTCCTGAAACTTATAATAATCAAAAAAGTGTTTGAGTTTAAGATAATGGGAAAAAATTAAATATTTATTTTTTAGGGATTGAAATGTATTTAGAAGTTGAAAATTTATCTGTGGATCTTGGGGAATTTCATTTAAAAAATATTAATCTTTCAGTTGAAGAAGGAGAATATCTTGTTTTAATTGGCCCTACTGGTTCTGGAAAATCTGTATTACTTGAAACAATTATTGGATTTTACACCCCAAAAGAAGGATTAATTAAATTAAATGGTAAAATTCTTAATGATATTGCACCTGAAGATAGGCATATTGGAATTGTTTATCAAGATCATGTTCTTTTTCCAAGTATGAATGTTTATGATAATATAGCTTATGGATTAAAAAATAAAAAATCATTAACTAATGAAGAAATAGATTTAAAAATTAAAGATATGGCTAATATTATGAATATCAGTCATATTTTACATAGGGATGTGACTACTCTTAGTGGTGGGGAATCACAACGAACAGCATTAGCTAGAGCTCTTATTGTTGAACCTAAAATTATTTTAATGGATGAACCTTTTAGTGCTTTAGATGTAACTACTCAAGCAACATTAACTTCTTTGATTAAAAGCATAGGTAAGAAGTATAAAACAACATTTGTCCATGTGACTCATAATTTTAATGATGTCTGGAATTTAGCAGATCGTGTAGGTGTAATGAAAAATGGTATACTTCACCAATTGGACTATATAGACACAGTATTTTCAAAGCCTAATAATAAATTTGTTGCAGATTTTGTTGGAGTTAACAACATTATAAAAGGAAAAGTAGATATGTATAATGATGGATTAATGGAAATTAAAATTAATGATAATTTAACATTATACAGTGCAGACAAAGAATATTATGATAAGAATAAGAATATTGAAAATCAGGAAGTTTTAGTTGCAATAAGACCTGAGAACATTATATTTTCAAATGATAAAATAAAATCTTCAGCAAAAAATCAACTCAAAGGAATTATTAAAAATATTGAAATAGCAGGGCATATAATCAATGTTGTTACAGAAGTAGAAAATGTGAAATTTAAAGGAATTTTAACAAAAAATTCATATGAATTATTAAATATTAAAAAGGGTAATGAAATTTATTTAATTTTCAAATCAATGAATGTTAACATAATCGAAAGTTATAATAAATTTAATCTAAATAAAAATTAAAAATTAATATAATTCTATTAAAATTGGTTCACCAATTTGGGGATTATGTAAAAATTCAACCAATTCTTCTTTAAATTCTATTAAATCAATTTCAATAGTTGGATTTAATGATGTTGCATCTAAATTTATTAATACTTTAAAACCTGGAACCCCATTATATTCAGATTTATCTATATTAAGTATTTCACCTTCAGCAAAAATACGATTATAAGATATTTCTGCATGATCATGAATCTTTAAATTTTTTTCTAAATAATCTAAAAGTTCATCAGGAGACATTTTTACTGTTTTAACCATTTTTATTTACCTCTTAAAAATTTTTTATATAAATTACATTTTAAAAAATTTATTTTAGTATACTAACAATATTTGTTAGTAGTTATACAAATAAGTTTTGTTTTAAAATGTAAAAAAAATTATTTATAAGAATATGTAAAATCAACTTCAGGCATTTCAGCTTCTATCACTACTACATTACCATTTTTAACATGACGTAATTCAAGAAGTTCATCTTTAATATCATTTAAATCAATCTCAATGTTCTGATTAAGAATTTCACCATTAAGTTGCAAACTTACACGAAGCCCCTCACCTGTTTCTTCATCTTCTTCGGTAATAGTTAAAACTTCACCTGGAGCAAAAATACGATTATAAGAAATTTCAAGTGTATCAGTAGGTTGAACATTCTTACGAATATAATCTACCATTTCATCAGGACTCATAATTAATTCCTTTTCTTCATTTTCCATTACATATCACTCCAAAAATATTAATAAATAATTTTAAAAATTTAATTATAAAAACAGTTTAAAAAAAAATTAGGAGATTATTTAATAATCTCCAAGGGTAATATATTCATCATTTCCTTCAGAATAAGCAGATAATTTATCTCTGTTATTTTCAGCATCAATATATAATCCACCTTTACCATTAAGAGCAATATCACCTGAATATTGGATATATTTTCCAGCATAAACTTTACCAGATATTTCTGGATCAGTTACAATACCTTGTTCAACAAATCCTTCAAGTAATCTTCCTAATTTACCATGAATAATAATATTACCATTTTTCATTTGACCACCAGGCCAACGGTTAACATTACCATCAATTTCTATTGTACCTTTAGTCATGTGAATACCTGCTAAAATATCACAGTTTCCTAGAACATGGATACTTCCACCGGTTAAACATTCTCCACATTGTTTTCCAGCATCACCATGAATAATTATTTCTCCACCAGTGACACCTCTCCATTCTCCAATGTAAGAAGCTCCAGTAAATTCCTTAGTATTTCCCATAATCTCTAGTTTTCCACCAGACATTTCACGGCCAGCATGAGCTTGAGCATTACCATTAACTAAAACGTAACCTCCAGACATTTCTGCACCTACATGAAGATCAGCATTACCATTAATAATGACTTCTCCACCACTCATTCTGAAACCAATATATTTAACTCTTCCCATATCACCATTCATAATCATTTTAACTTCATTAGGAGAATCAGCTTCTCCTTCAACTGTTATTTTAAAATAATCTGTGATTGGAAATCTTGAGTTACCAACTGGTACAGTATATTTTGCAAAATCATCTTCTGTCCATGTATAGATATTATCAGTGTTTAATTCATCAAATTCTAAAGCAATGGAAGAAGTTTTTATTTGATCAAAAGTTATTGTTTTCACTTTAACACTTCCTTATTTACTTCACTGGCACATCAATTTTTATTGGATTTGGTACATAATGGTCATGTACTTTGTAATTACTCCATTTAACTGAATAATATTGCTTGAAGAAAGGCATAATATCTTCAATTACCTTAGCTTCTTGGTCTTCTAAACCAGTAACATTTGTCCATATTGTATGACTTGGTTTAGTTTGTACAATTTCACCATTTTTAACTAATATTTGTCCATCTTTTATTGTGTATAAAGCACGACTAAATGCTTTTTCAACTTCCTTAGGATTTCTAGATGGATCAAATTCATTAGGTTTAATATCATAAACAGCAATATCAGCTTTGAATCCAGGAGTTAATGCTCCTCTATCAGTATATCCATCTATTTTAGCAGGAGCAGCTCTTGTTATAATAGCAATATCATTGAAATCGTATTCACGATCAAGTGTAGCGAGGGTTGTTCTTTTTTCAGCCCATTTATGTACTTCTCTATTTTCAATCATTTCCATTCTACGTTTATTACTCATTAACCAGGAAATAACTCTAGGATATCTGATGAATGGACCACCATTAGGACTATCAGTAGTTAAACAAAGTTGCCATGGATCATTAATTAATAAGAATAATTCTAATCCAACAGCCCATTGTAAAGTGTTTACTGGATTTTTAGGTGAATAGATACATGGAATAATTCCTGAACCTGTTTCACATTCAACATCTTTATTAGCCCATTTTAATCCTGATAATTTATATAAATCATATTCCATTGGACCATCAGCAGTCATAGTAGTAGTTTCATCAAAAGTAACTTGACCTACATCTCCAGTAAGATATTTATTATGATTAATAAATTTAGCAACATCTGGTGCACCTGAACCTGCATTTTTCCAACTAGTTCCAGTATAAGAATGGAATTGTAAATGAGTACAATGCATAACTTGATCTCTTAATGAAGCAGAAGGTAATGTACTTTTAGCAATATCTTTAACAGATCCTAATGTTTCAATAGTAGTTCCAGTATTTCCAGGGTGTCCTAAATCATTTGGATGTATATGTATTGAGTGAGGAAGTCCTAACTTTTCATTAACTTTTGTTAAAGCTCTTACTACTTGTCTAGAAGTTACATCAAAATAAGGTGCAGAATCATCATATCCATGAACATTCATTCCCCATCCCCATGCTTCGGTTCCACATGGATTTACTATTTTAATACCATATCCTTTAGATAATTTAAGCCAAGCTGATACATATGCAGCTAATTCATCTATTTTATTTTCTTTTGCATATTCCATTACAACCCAATTATTACCAAATAAAGGTAATGGGGCTACATCTATGTTTGGAATTGTATTAATTTCTTCATGAGTATGTTTTGCTTCTAAAGGAGGCATTGCTGCTTCACAAACTGTTCCATATCCCATTCTAGAATATCTATAACCTGTTGTTGGACAACTTGGTATAGAAAATCCAGATTCACCTTTTTCATGAGCGGTTTTTTGAGTTACTCCTCTTCTTGAATCTTCTGGTCGGTATAATCTACCTACAACTAATTTAGGTCCTGCAATGTGGGCATGAATATCTACACCAGCAGGCATTACAATTTTATCAGTTACATCTATGACTTTGGCATTATCAGATACACTGTCAACGATTTTATCATCCTTGAACATTATATCTTTCTTTTCTCCATTTACGCCATTAGCAGGATCGTAAACAATACCATTTTTTAGTATATATTCCATTAAATCACTTCCTTCAATTATTCTGCTGCTGGGTTAGGTACGTATTTAGGAGCTACGTTAGGCTCTTTTCTGAGTTTCATTACTCTTTCTTTAATTTCTCTTATAATCCACTCATCATCACGACATGTTTCAGGTTTATCAATAGCTTTTTTCATATAGATAGGTACTCCATCCATACGATAACTTGTACCTGCACATTCAACCGCAATAAATGAACCCGGTAATACAACATCAGCTAATTCTGTTGTAGGTCCCCAGTGAAGATCTATTTGAATAACTGGAATGTTAGCTAAATGTTGATTTGCACCATTAGGGAAGTGAGCACCTGGATCAGCTGCAATAACCATGAAAACATCTGGTTCTTTTCTTGTTAATAAATCAATAGTATTGGTTTCCCCTAACATATATCTTGCATATCCTCTACAGAAATCTACCCCAAATGCAAATCCTGTTTCATATGCCATGAATATATTGAATCCATTTACATTAAAGTGGCCCCTCATAGGAGTGAGTCCCCATTTACTATCTTTATTTAAATCCATTACCATTTTTATTGCTATATCAATATTTCTTTGTTTTGATAATGTGTGAGTTAAACCAAGACCAAAGAATAGAACACCAAATTCTGCAGATTTCATTTGATCCACTAATTCATAAATATCTTCTTTTGGAATTCCAGAAATTACATCAGCATGAAGTTTTTTACCTTTTAAAACAGCTCTTATAGCATTATAAAATCCATAATCCCCATTTTGTTCAAACCCTATCCATTTATCAGACATTTTAGCTGTATCTGAAAATTTAGGATCCATTGTAACTACAGTTCTATCAAATCTTCCTCGTTTTCTAAAGTATCCTCTAGGGAAAACTGCATATCTTGCTAAATGTCTAGGATGTGAATTCATTGCATTACTTCCAGAGTATACAACCATATCTGCTCTGTTAGTAACTTCACCTAATGTTTGAATAGGATATCCTGCATTTTGCATAGCTTGTAAACTTGGTCCATGACAAATAGTAGCTTGATTATCTAAAACTGCTCCAATATATTCTCCTAATTCAAGTCCTTCTTTCATACATTCAGTAGAAGTTTCAGACCATCCATAAAATACAGGTCTAATAGAGTGTGCAATTAATTCAGCAGCTTTATCTAATGCTGTATCCCATTCTACTTCTTCAAGTTCTCCATCATCTGCTCGTACCATAGGTACTAATAATCTTTGATCGATATCTTCCATGATTTTACTTGCACCTAATCTGCAAGCATGTCTAACTGCAACTACATGATTATCTTTTATTAAATAATCTAAATCATCACAGTTACATCCACAAAATGCACAAGTACAATCTTCTACAATAGTATCATAATCAGTTATTGGTGGTTCATAACTCATTCTAATTCCTCCCATTTACGTCCTCTATAAACAGGTCGTTCACCTAAAGAATCCATATTTTCAATGACTTCATCATCAGTTTCATCTGTATATTTTTTATAGACTAATCTCATTAAATCTGCCATTAATAATACTTTTCTATCTGTTTTTTCCACAGTACAGTGAATTCCTTTATATGTTGGATCTGAACAACAGTAAGTTTCATGGCTCACAATAGTATTTGCCCATGGTCCTTTACAAATAAATACAGTTCCTTCATGAGGAGCATCTCTTGATTTAGCAGCATTCAATACTACTTCACCAAATTTAGTTTTTACTAAAACGGTGTCCCAATTGTTTACACCTAACTTCATCATATCTCTAGGATCCATATAACAAGTTCCAGAAGCATTTTTATATTCTTCTTTTAATGTGGATCCTCTTTTTTTACATGCTCCTTGGTAGATGTCAGAACCTGTATTTAACATACAATTAAGTATGTCTTCAGATCCTTCACCAGGAGTTTGTTCCAAATCATCTACTACTGGTTTATCTAAATAAGTGTTTGCATAAAACATATTTTTACTCTCCTTTTTATTCTAACCATATAGCGTCACAAGGACAGAACATTTGACATGTTCCACATTCTTCACATTTATCTGGGCTGAAGAGTTTTATGAATCCATTTTCAACCATCATTATTGTTTCTGTTGTTTTTGAACCAGCTCCTCCAGCATTTTCCGGACTGATTCTAGCATTTACGGGGCAAGAAACAACACATACCCCACAACCTAAACATCTATCTTGATCTACTTTAAGTTCCATTTAATCATCACCGTTTAATTTTTTAAAGCTTTTATAGCATCTTGCCATGCTTTAGAATTGGTTGGTGTATTATTAATTTTAGTTCGTTTTACAGTTAAAGCATCATTAGGACATACTTTTTCACATGCACCACAATGTATACAAAATTCTTCTTTAATTTTAATAGAAGAATCCATATCACCAGATCCTTTTGATTTAGGGAAGTATAATGCATTACATGGACAAGTATCTATACATGCTCCACATTCACCACATTTATCTTCATCAATTTCAAATTTACCTTCAAATGCTTTAGTAACTGTTGCTGCATTGGTAGGACATACTCCTTCACACCATCCACAGTTAATACACTCTTTTTCATCAATAATTACATTACCAGTTGTAACAGATTTTTCTGGGTCAAAATCATATTCCCCATATGAACAAGACCGACAAACTGCTTTAATAGCATCAACAGGACATGCTTTTTTACAAACAAGACAGTAAACACATTTATCTTTATCAATAATTATGTCTTCTGAACCTGGTTCTTTTGTCACATCAATTGCTTCTGCAGGACATAACTCTTCACATATTCCACAATTAATACAAGTATCTTTGTCAACTTCAATTTCACCAGTAACTAAATCTGAACGTTTTGGTAAGTCTCTTTTTACAGTAAGAGCATCTCTAGGACAAGCTATTTGACATTTTTCACAGAGCACACATTCATCATCATCAATAGTCATTGATTTTTCATAAGATGGATAAGATTCCATATTTTTAATAGATTCCCCACCAATTGTTAAATCTAAAGCATCTGCTGGACATAACCCACTACACATACCACAAAGGACACATTTATCTTCATCAATTGTTACTTTGACATAGTTTGGTTTTGAAACCATGTTTTGAGCAATCTTTTTATGACCACTGAATTCAGTATTGAAGTAGTTACGAGAAACATTACCAACTGAAGCAATTTCTATTGCGCCTACTGGACAAGTATTTTCGCAAATCCCACATCCAATACAGATATGATCATTGAAAGATAATTGTCTACCTTCTGCTGCTGATCTTTTTATGTTAAAGTCTTTACCTTTAACTTCTTTCACGTTTTTGATCATCTTTTTCCTCCAAAATTTTGATAGAATTTGTTGGGCAGGCCTCTTCGCAGGTATGGCATCCACAACAATAAAAGGAGTTTATTTGAGCTGTTAGTGCATTTAAACTAATAGCCTCCAATATACACAAATCTACACATAATCCACAACCAATACATGAATCATTCACTATTCCATTATAATTTTTTTCTTTGAATATTAAAGCTATAACTCTAATTTTATCCAAATCATGGAATAAATTTTGAATTACTAACAAAAAATCTTTATTATTTAGTTGAGTTAATATTTTAGCAAATTCTATTGAATTCCAAGACAAATTACTTCCATTTAAGTAATGTGAAACTGTAGAACGATCAATATCTAATTTTTCTGCAATTTTTTTCTGAGATAAACCTTGATTTCTAAGTCTTACTGCAGCTAAATATTTCAGACCTGATGTTATATGTTTTGGCATGATATCATTCACTGTGTATTAATTAAATTTTTGTTTTTTCAACTTATAAAAGGTGCTACTAGAACTAAATAGAAATACTTAAATAAAACTGTGTAGTAACTACACTTTTTTAAAATTTAAATAATTAAAATTTGAGGTTTAAAAAGCAATATAATAGAAAATATATTTTAAAAAGCTTAAATAAACCCATTAATTAATTAATTTAAAAAATAAAACAAAAATAAGTTTTAAATAATAAAATAAGAAAAATTTATTCCTATTGAAAATAATAAAAATTTAGTACCTTATGTAAGTGTTTTCATGTCGAAAAATAAGAAAAAAAAGAAAAAAAACAACAATGTGTAGTAACTACACATGAATAAATTAATCATCTATAAAATAAGGTTCACGAGAATTAACAGCACTTATAAAAATTTCTTCTAAATCTTTTTCAGAATCCCCAGACCTAATATGAGAAATCAAATCGACAAGATTATCATTTCTAAGCAAACAAGGTTTAATTTTACCTTCAGGAGTTATTCTAAGACGTGTGCAATTCTCACAAAATTTAGTATTATCCATAGGGCGAACAATCTCAACTTCACCACCATCAATAAAATATTTTTTACGATCCTGCATAAACTTACGAACAGTAACCTCACTAGCCAAATCAGTAAATTCCTTTTCTAATGGAGTCATATCAAAATGATATTTTTCATTAAAATCATTATCTTCACAATTATCCGTTTCCAAAATTTCAATTAACTGTAAAATTAAGCCATTATCTTTACAAAAACCAAACATATCATGAATTTCATTATCATTTATACCTTTCATAACAACCATATTAATTTTTACAGGATAAAGGCCAACATCAACAGATTTAAGGATACCATTTTTAACCTCACTTAAATAATCTTTTTTAGTTATACACTTATAAGTCTCAGGTTTCAATGTATCCAAACTAACATTAACACGTTTTAATCCTGCTTTAACTAAATCTTCAGCATATTTATCTAAAAATATACCATTAGTCGTAATAGATATATCTTTAAAATTTAAAGTATTAAGTTTCTTAACAATATCCACAATATCAGATCTAACTAAAGGTTCACCTCCAGAAAGACGAACTTTTTCAACACCTAAATTTTTAGCTACCTTAGCTATCTGAAATATTTCATCTGAAGTTATTTCTTCTTTAGAATTTAACATTCCATCATGATGACAATAAAAACATTGAATATTACAACGATTTGTAATAGATATACGTAATGAAATTATAGGTCTATTATAAGTATCTTTAATCTTATCCATCCAATCACATAAACCAAAAATTATTTTAATCAAACTTTTTTATTATTAATTAATATTTCAATTTTATTAAAATCCTTAACCCCATACTCAGTAGTTTTTAATGAATTTAACATTCCCAAAATAGTATTTTTCATAAAATCATTTACAAAAGCATTAATTCCAATATTAACACCATCAACTGAAACAGAAATATCTGCTTGTTTTTCTAAATCATATTGTAAATTTCCATCAATAAAAGCTTTAGCTATTACTTTACCATCATTATAACCACAATCATCAACAAACAAAGTGTCAATTATATCATAACCATAATTTTCAATTTTATCAACTAATAAACTAACATCAGAATCATCCATATTTTTCGCATCAACAGACGCAATAGTAAAATCATCAACAACATCCGGAGTTGTAGCAATTTTTGGATAATTATAACCTTTAAATCCTTCTATGACAACAAAATCTGGTTCAGATTCGGAAATAATTTTAATTAAAAACAATATCCTATCAAGAGACAATTGTTTATCTATATTAAAAAATGTAGAAGATCCAATTCCAACAACAGTTTCAGAACCTGCTTCTTTGTGTTTAAAAGTATCAGTTCCTTCTTTATCCATAACCATATTATGATGTGAATGTTTTATACTAGCTACTTTAAAATCTCTTTTTTTAAGTTCCTTAATGATTCTTACAGTTAAAGAAGTCTTCCCACTATCTTTATTTCCAACAACAGAACAAATTCTCATAATAAACACCTAATTTTTATAAATAGTAAATTTTTTAGAAAAATTCAGAAAAATAAGCTTTTACAAACTAATAATTATAATTAATTTAGTTTTTTTTAATTTATATATATTTAATATGATATGCAATGCACATCGATTAATAAAAAAAGAATATTGAAATAAAACCATAAAAGGTTTTATTTCCTAAAAAAATGTTTATCTGTTATCCGGTAACTCAAATTCAGTGAATGGTAAAGGTACATCGTCGTTTTCCACACCACTATAATAACCAAAGATATCTTTAACTTTATTGTTTACAGTAGCGAAAATTTTGGAAACTGGAATTTCACATGGACATACTTCAGAACATTGACCACAGTTAGTACATGCATCTACCATATGAACCATACGAGTTAAATGGAAAAATGGAGCTGCAGGTGTGTATCCTCCAGGTACCCATTCAGGTCCTTCGGTTTCAAGACAACAATCTTCACAATAACATAAAGGACATGCTTCACGGCAACCATAACATTTCATACAAGTGGACATATCTTTTTTGAATTTATTTAATACATCAAGAATATCTCCAGTTGTGCCTGCAAAGTCTTTCTCTTTTTGTTTAGATGCTTGTTTAACCATAATATTATTGATTTTATCCCGAATTTCAATACCTTTTTCAATAGGTTCTGCTGTTTCGATTAATTTTTCATCAATAACACCGTTTAATATTTCAGCACCTTTATCAGTGAAAACTTCAACAAATGTAGCTTTACCAGCTAAATCTCCAATAACACCCCAATTACCTAAAGCTATATCAGCATTAGATGGAATGTTCATATCACATCTTTGACAGTTTTCTCTTCGGCCCATACCTTCTGCTTCTAATTCATCGATTTTGATTCCTTTTTCTTCACCATCTTTAGTTTCTACAATAAGTTTTCCTTTAGCTATTTCTTCTTTAGCAACATCAGCAGGGTTTACACCATAGACTTCTTTAAACATTTTCATAGTTGGAACTGGTGGTAATGTTCCACCACAATTTACTCCTACCATTATAACATTATCTTCTATAATTCTACCTTTGCGCATTAATTCTCTAATGGTCATTGCATCACATGGTTTACATGTAACAGCTACCTTGAAATCTCTTGCACCATCAATATATTTTGTTAAAAATTTTGCTAAATTTAGAGTACCACAATGTAAAGAACCAGCAGATTTAATAATATCTTCAGGATCAGTGATTAAAATAGGTTTAGCATCATATAAATCGAATCCTTCTTCAACCGCTAGTACTGCATCAACAGTTCCAGATTTTAAAAGGTATTTCATTATAGTGGTTACAACACCACCATATTCTCCTTCGTCATAAATTGCATTGTCTGCAGAATATGCATAATATTTATCGTTAACTTTTACTGACATGCGATCTACTCCATTTTTTCCACTTTAATAGCACATGCTTTTAATTCAACCATTTTACATTTAGGATCAAAAGAATTAGAATTAGTTAACATGTTAGCTGCACATTCTGTAAAGTGCATAGGTATATTTACAATTCCACGTTTAATATTATCAGTGACCCTAGCAGCTATTTCAATACTTCCTCTTCTAGAACTTGCTTTGACTATTTCTTTATCAAGTATACCTAATTCTTTAGCATCTTCACTATTCATTTCAATATATCCAGTTTTAACCTCATTATCTAAAGTTTTACATCTTCGAGTCATTGCAGCATGATAATGGAACAATACACGTGTAGTGGTTAATAATAATGGGTATTCATTATCAGTAACTTCAACTGGTCCTCTATGTTCTTGTGGCATGAAAATAGCTTTACCATTAGGACGTGAGAATTTTTCTGTATACATTAATGGTTGACAAGGATCATCCTCACTTAAACAAGGCCAATGTAAAGCTTCAGGTGAGTCTAATCTTTTACGATCCATTCCAGCCATTATTGGTGCACATTCTCTAATTTCATTAAAGATATCTTCTGAAGTTTCATAATGGAATTGTTCAGGGTGAGCATCTTCACCCATTCTTATTGCTAATTGTTCCATTATTTTCCAATCTAACATTGCATCACCAGGTGGGTCTTGAGCTTTGTGTAAACATTGTACTCTTCTTTCACCACTGGTAAATGTTCCTTCTTGTTCTCCCCAACCTGCTGCTGGGAATACAACATCTGCTTCAGCTGCAGTATCAGTCATAAATAATTCTTGAACAACAAGCATATCTAAGTTAGCTAATGCTTCTTTTGTATGAGTAATATCCGCATCAGATAAAACTGGATCTTCTCCATGAATATATAATACTTTTAAATCTCCAGAATGAGCAGCATTCATCATTTCAACTAATGTTAATCCTGGTTTTGTTGATAAATTTGTACCATAATAATTGTTAAACCAGTCAGTAGTTTCTTGATCAGCAACTTTTCTGTATCCAACATAATCTGTTGGAAGTGCTCCCATATCACAAGCACCTTGTACGTTATTTTGACCTCTTAATGGATTTACACCAGCACCTTCTTTCCCTAAGTTACCAGTTAACATTGCAAGATCTGCAGTACACATTACATTATCTGCACCATGTGAATGTTCTGTAATACCTAAAGAGTATACAATAGCTGCTTTATCTGCTTTTGCATAAGCTTCTGTTATTTCTATAAGACTATCTTTATCAGCTTCAGTTATTTCACATACTTTATCCATATCATATTTAGATACAATTTCTTTTAATTCTTCGAAATTTTCAGTTCTGTCTTTAATAAATTCAGTATTTTGTAAATCATTATCAATAATATATTTCATCATACCATTCATTAAAGCTACATCAGTACCTGTTTTGAATTCTAAATATTTATCTGCTATTTTAGCTGTAGGTGTATATCTTGGGTCAGCAACTATAATTTTTGCCCCATTCTGTTTAGCTTTGATTAATTTTCTACCAAATAATGGGTGTGCTTCCATACTATTTGCACCAATTACAAATATGACATCAGCTTGCATTATACTGTCAAATCCATTAGTCATAGCACCTGAACCGAAACAAGTTGCTAATCCTGCTACAGTAGGACCGTGACAAATACGTGCACAGTGGTCTACATTATGAGTTCCACATGCTACTCTAGCAAATTTTTGAGTTACATAAATATTTTCATTAGGGGATCTAGCACAAGCATAAAATCCTAATTTATTCGGATCTTCTGCTTTCACTTCATTTAGCTTATTTGCAACTAAATTTAAAGCTTCATCCCAAGAAGCTTCTCTAAATTCCCCATTTTCTTTAATTAAAGGAATAGTTAATCTATCTTCCCGGTTAATAAATTCATATCCAAAATTACCTTTTGGACAAACTTTTCCTTCATTAACAGGATGCCTTTTCCAAGGTTCAACTCCTATAATTTTCCCATCTTTTACAACAAAATTTAATCCACAACCAGTACCACAGTATGGACAAATTGTTGGAACATATTCTATTTTTGGGACATTTTTCGCAACCATTTTATAATCTCCATATTAATAAAAGTTAAAATTGTTAAATATTTTATAATAAACAACAAATTTTAACATAATCCCTAAACAAATTACATTTAAATATTAACTTTTAATTAAAAAAATAGATTTTAAGGAATAAATAATTACTCCTTAAAATCTAAATGAAAAGTTAATAATATAAACAATTGTTTAATTATTTTTTACTTTATTCTTTAACATATACATACCAGTAGGCGCATGCTACAAATAATGCTCCACCGATAATATTTCCGATTGTAACTGGTATTAAGTTATTCCATAATAATTGTACTACTGATATTTTTGCACCTAAGAACATACCTAATGGTATGAAAAACATATTAGCTACACTGTGCTCGAAACCTAAAGTTACGAAAGCATAATTGGTACCCAAATACCAACAATTTTACCAATTATATCATCAGAAGCTACAGCCATGTATACAGCTAAACAAACTAGCCAGTTACATCCAATACCTCTTATTAAAGCTTGTACCCAAGTGATAGATTTAACAGCTTTACCAGCTGATAAGAAACTTGCTCCACCTAATGCTTTAGTGTTTGCAACTGTAAGTGCATTGCCCATAAATGGATCTGCAGTCATTAAACCAGATAAGTATGCTAATACGAAAGCAACGAATAAAGCTCCTACGAAGTTGAAAACCCAACTTCCAGCCCAATTCTTACATAAATCTCCAATGCTAGATTTTCCATCTAAAACACCAGCAGTCATATACATAACATTACCAGTAAATAATTCGGATCCACAAATTACAACCATAATTAAACCTACAGGGAACACTGCACCAAATACAAATTTACAAATACCCGGAGGGAAACCCGCTGCAGCCATTCCAGCATTACATATTTCAGCTAACATTCCACCAAATGCAATGTAAGCACCAGCAAGGAATCCTAAAATTGCAAGAGATGCAATTGAAAGATTATTTTTACTTCCACCGATAGATGCTACAGCTTTTGCTGTATCACCCGGACTTTTAAAAGATGAACTCATTTTTTATTACCTCTTTTATACTATCCCATATTTAAAAAAAATAATACTCGATATAATTACCTCACAATAAAGAGTATTATGTATACTATTTAACATTTTTATTATAAAAACTATTTACGATATGAATTAAAAAGTAAGATTTATATACTAGTTTTAACAATTACAAAACTCGAACAAAATAACAAATAAAATAAAATTTTAAAACTAAATAATATTAATAACCAAAATTAGTAGAATAAAATTATAGTATATCTGAAAAAAAATAAACTTTAAAAACAAAAATATTAAAACGATATGAACAATCTTAAAATAAAAAAATAAAAAGTAAAAAATTAAGATGAAACCATAACAAGTTTTCCCGTATCAGGATCTTTATAAACTTTACCTACTTCACTATACCCTTGACCAGAAGAACTCCCACTAGCAGTTGTATCATTAGTAAAAGTTTCTCCAGTACTAATCTGTTGAGTATTTTGAGATTGCTGAGATTGCTGAGAAGTTTCAGATAGAATATTTGGATTAGCACTTAAAGCCAAAATAGCAAATATTAAGAACCCTAACGCTAAAACTAACATAGCATCAGATAAATTTGTTAAAGATGCCATCGGATCATCATCATCCATTTCAGTCAAACGTTTTCTTTTTCTTAAAATTTAAAACACTCCTTTAAAACATCACATTATATCTTTGATAATTTTTCAAGCACAGATTCCGCAACTGTCTCAAGAGTTGTTAAATCTGATTCATACCATTGTTTTTTATATTTAGACACCACATAAGACAAAGAACTGATAGTTAAACCAATGACAGTAGTATCAAAAGCAATAGTTAAAGAACTAGCTAAAGTCGCTATTTGACCAGAACCTAATGCAGAAAGACCAGGACCTAAAGGAATTAAAGTACCTAATAACCCAAGTACAGGACCAAGCCGAACAAAAATATCAGTGAGATTAGTCTTTTTTAATAAAATCATTTGCTCATCTTCAACTAATTTTGTAGCAAAAGATTTTCTAGCTTCTAAATCTAAATTATGATTATCAATAATATTAACAATAATATCTTTTTGAGTATTAAAAAGAGTACTTGACTTAACATGATTTTTAATTTCTTCAGGACTTGAAGAATTATCTACATCATTTAAAAGAGTTTCTAATTCTCTTTTTTTCATTGGCTTTCTAGTATATTTTTCATTAATTAATCCACCGATAGCCAATATAGATATTATTAAAAATAGGACTAAAAGCACTACAACAGGAGTAAGTAAACTTTCAGACACAATATGAATAAATGTAGTTAATATTTCAGTACCAACTATTATCATTATAAATTTTCTCCATTTTTTTATAAAAAATTAAAACAATATTTATATTATATTTATTGATTTTTCTTTAAACTATAATCATTAAGAAATACTCCTACAATGATTAATGATATAATTCCAATAATTAACATTATAACTTCATATGTCGGAGTTAATATTGTAAAAGGAGTAAAATCTTCATAATTTAACCCTTTAACACAATTAAAAGTCAAACCAAAGATCATGACTAAAATTGATTCTAAAATTATAAATTCACTAATTCCTCCAGGAATTTGTTTAATAGCATTTTTTAAAATCCATGAAGATAATATAGACATTATTAAAAATATTATAGAAACAATTCCAGCATTGAAAAATATTGAACTTTGAGGATTCCATATAGCAACTAATGAAAATATTAATGTAAATTGGCAGATTATGGTAATTAAAAGTATTAATGAGTTAATTTTTGCTTTAACCTCATTTTTATTCCATTTATATAAATAAAACATAATTAAAATTAAGAGAATTAATCCAACTGTAAATAGGACATATGGAATAATCTTACTAAAAAATGTTAATAAACTACCATAATTTAATGCAATTACAGACATGATAAATATTAATATTGAGTAAATAACCGAAAAGGTAATAGACTTTTTAAAATTTAATTTTGCAACATCCAACAATAATCCAAAGTTAATAGCAAATAAAATTAAAATAATTATTAAATAATACCAAATTAAATTTAACATTTTTTATCACATTTTTCTATTATAATATAATTTATTTAATCGGTAATATTATATAAAAGTTTTCTTAAATTTAAATTCTTTAAAAAAATATATTTAAAATTTATGAAGGTTAATATAAAAACAAAAGAGCGACTATGATTAAATATAAAAAATATTAATAAATATTAAATAATTAAAAGAATAAGACATTAAAAAGCTTTTTTTTAAATGGTTTTTTCATTAAAAGCCGAATCGGCATGTAATTAAATTCATAACGAAAATTATTCTATGAAAAATTTATACTAAAAAAATAAAAAAGAAAAAATATGAAAATTAAATTTAAATTTTTAAATCATTTTTCAAGAATCTTATGATGTACTCACGATAATAAAAACCAATTGCAATTATTATTAGTAATAATAAACTTGGAATACCTAAAACTCTAAATGAATCTTCATCTAAACTTAAAGCTTTTGTAACTGGAGAATTAGCAGCAGTTGAAGAAGCTTGTGATGTTTTACCTGCACTAGAAGAGCTACTAGAACTTGAACTAGAAGAACTACTAGAGCTTTCACCGCTAGAACTAGTACTTGAAATAGTATTACCAGTTAAACTCACACTACCACTAGAAGTTCCTGAATTAGAACCACTACTTGTACTAGAACCTTGAGATCCACTACCTGAATTAGTAGTTGTGCCATTACTATTATTATTAGAATTATTATTCTGATTTTGATTATTATTATCTTTCCATTCTTGAACATTAACATTAAATGATTCTGTTGAACCTCCAAAATTAACATTAGCTGAAGATCCCACTCCACCAGATACAGTGAAAGTTCCTGAACCTTGACTTACAGACATTTGTTGACCTACACCATTAACAAATACTGTAGCAACAAAACTTGCTAAATTTGTAACAATTTGTCCATTATAAGTATATATGACATTAAAAGTATTGGATCCTGATTGTGTTAAACTTGCTTGAATAATTCCTGCTTGAATTCTTGGACAAATAAATCCATTATTTGTATTTCCATTAAACCAATTAGCTCCAACAACAATTCCGCCAAGTTCTTCATAAATACTATCTCTAGCTTCTAAACAGTGCCCAGTTCCTTTTTGAAAAGCATTATATTCCAAAGTTAAACCTTTTGAAACTTTTTTATAATTTGCACCAAAATTGACACCAATATTTCCACCAGTGAAAGAGTTACTCACTATTTTAAAATTATTAGTCTCTGCATTAATATTGATACCATTTCCATTATCATTAAAAGTATTATTTTTAAGGTTTACATTAGATATAGAATTAAATACAATAGCATACTTTTTAGATACACCACCATTATTATTAAAGATATTATTTGTTATATTTAATGAATCTACATTTTTATCTACTTTAATTCCTTCTTCATTTGAATAAAATGTATTTTTTAATATTTCAATATTTTTGGAATTAGTTAAATATAAACCATCTATCTTGTTAAATGAGATATAATTCTTTTTTATAATAGAATTTTCAATATTATCTAAGTAAATACCGTTTTTAGCATTATTCGTAATCGTATTATTCATAATAAGTAAATTATGAGCATTTATTCCATAAATTCCATTTCCATTAGTGGAAATTATATTATTAATTATTGAAACATAATTAGCACCATTAATAAAAATTCCATCACCATCAGAAATAATTTTAAATCCTGTAATATTTGTACTAGATGCATTTTCAGTTACTGTAAAAACTGGATTATTAGATGAAGAATTAATAACTGTACCATAACTTACTAAGTTTGATGGTTTATTAATTATTAAATTTAATCCATGATAATAACTTCCATTAAAAATGAAAGTAGATCCTGCAGGTGATGAATCCAAAACATTTTGAATAAAATCATTGAATGTTTTATTTGAATTATTATATGATGATTGGTCTCCAATATAAACAATATTTGAACTATTTGAAATTAAATTTTCAGAAAGTATACTATTTGAATATTGAGTATTATTTTCATCAAGTGAAATATCAGACTCATTAGTTATATTAACTTGTGAATTTTGATTTAATATACTATTTAAACTTGAATTTGTAGAAATATTATTTTCATTTAATGGTTGTGCCATAACAAATCCTGTGTTTATTAATAATATAGTGAAAAATACCAATATGATTGATAATTTAGTAAATTTATTATTCAGGTTTTTCACCTCCTTAAAAAAATAAATTTTTAAATTCCACAAACTTATTACATTATATTAATATTTAATAAAATCTTTCTTTGATATACATATATATACCTTTCGAAAATAGTTAAACAATTTTTTTGAGGAAATATTAAAAATAATATTTTAAAATTAAAATTAAAATATGAAATTAAACGAATATATACAAATAAAAATAGCACTTATCTTATGTAAAATTGTTTAAAACCAATAATTTAATTTATTTATAAATATTTAAAAGAATTAATAATTAAATCATTCTAAAAATTCTTAGATTACAAATTCAAGAAATTTTTCATTGAAAAATATATTTATGGTCAAGTCTCAATTATTAAAAAAAATTTGTCAATCTAAATTTTTTCGAAAAACATTTATATTCATAACGTGTATATATAATTAATACTAATATTAATAAAAAATTTAAAGTAAAAAATAGTGGATATTTTTAAAGATTACAACTATTTTTTTATTCTGAAATTAAAGAATTTATATTCTTAAATATTGGATATTATTTATGGAAAAAATAATGATTAAAAATTATTTTTTTAGTAATATTAGTGTTAATTTTTAAAAAATTTAAATGGAGAAAAAAAATAATGGATTACAAAAAAATATTACTTCCATTAGTATTATTAGTATTATTAACTGTAACTGTCTCTGCTGTTTCTGCTGCAGATATAGCAAATGATACTACTGTTTCAAATGATGCTTCAAATTTAGCAATCAATGATGTATCAACTGTTTCAGCAAGTCAAAGTTATAATATAACATCTGGTTCTAATACTAGTACTATACAAGGAATAATTGATAATGCAAATGCTGGAGATAGTATTCAGTTTGCTGCAGGTGATTATAAAGATATTGATCAAGTAAACATTACTAAACAATTATATATTAGTGGTGCTGGAAACAACCAAACTAATATTTACGGTTTAGGTGATGGTAACAGTAACTCAATATTCAATATAATTGCAGGTAACACTACTACCCCTGATGGAACAACAATAAGTGGAATATCCTTCCACATGACACAAAACAATGCTTCTAAAGCAAATGATAATGGTTATGGAATTTACTCAAATAGTGTAAAAGATATAGCAATTTCTAACTGTTCCTTTTATAATGGAGCAAGTGGAGTTTACTTTGGTAGATGTACTAACTGTTTAGTAACAAATTGTTACTTCACAGGTGTAACAGAAAAAATAACTCACGACGGAAATAAAGAAAAAGGAGATAAAGCAGTAAACATAATGGGTGGTAACAATATCACCATTCAAAATAGTGTTGTTGAAGGAAATGTACTTGATGCAATATCTGTAGCATCTAATGCTCAATATGTTCAAGTTATTAACAATTACTTCTATAATGCTTCCTATGGAATGTACTTCGGTGGTGGAGTAGGTTACATAACAGTTAAAGGTAACACTTTTGATAGTGGAATAGCTGATGCAATTTCTCTTACCAAATCTGCAACCACAACAACTATTATAAACAACACATTCAAAAACTTAAAAGTTAACCAATGGGGAAGCACTGTTATTTACTCTGAAGCAAGTAACACCGCACATGGATACCCAAGCCCAATAGGTAATATAACAATTACAAATAATATATTCTCTGCAGCTGAAGGTCAAGACCCAGCTCAAATTACTGCATTTGAAATATACAACAAAGCTACATCCTTAGATGTAACTGGTGCAATCACATTAGCAAACAATGCATACAATAACGTTACACCATACAAATATTTCCAAGCAGATTGGGAAGGAAACAGTACTAATGGTACTGTAATCATAACTAACCCATACAGTAACACAAAATTAACCGCAGAAAACTTCACTGAAACTTATGGTGACGGACAAAACTTCACTGCTACCTTAACCGATAGTAACGGATACTACGTAGTAGGTCAACATATCGCATTAAACCTCAGCCGTAATGGTCAAAGTAAAGTTTACTGGACAACAACTGATGAAAACGGTCAAATCCAATTACCAATCAACTTATACATTGGAGATTACACTGTAACCTACAGTTTCGCAGGAAACACTAAATACAATGCAAGTATGGGAACTGCTAACATAGGAGTTAAAGCTCCTGAAAACAAAACCGTAACAGTCTTAACTGTTAACAATTTAACTGAAGTTTATGGTGCTGCTCAAAACTTAACCGGTACATTAACTGCAAACGGCGGAGCACTTGTAGGTCAACATGTTGCAATAAAACTCACCAACAGTAACGGACAAAGCAAAGTATACTGGAGAACTACTGATACAACAGGATCATACCAAATCCCAATCGAATTATACGCAGGTAGTTACACAGTAAACGTTTCATATGAAGGAACCAGCTATTACACATCCTCATCTGTTGACGGTACTATTACTGTAACAAATGCTTAAATAAAATAAAAATCTTTATATTCTGATAAATAGAACTAATTAATAGTTCTGTTTTTATCAGAATATTTTTTTTCAAAAAAACTTAACATGTGTTATAAAATTTTAATATAAATAAAAAAATTTGAGGATAAATAATGGAGAAAAAAATATTCTTATTAATATCTTTAACTTTATTAATTTCTATATTTTCTATAAGCTCTGTGATGGCTGCAGATATTAATAATACAGCAAGTTACTCAAGTATTAATCAAGATATTAATAATACAAATATTAATCAAGAGATATCTGCAAATTCAATAAATACAATAACAGAATCACAGGATATTAATGAATCAACTAATAATTATAAACTTGGAACAAGTAATGGAACAACTTACATAGTAGATGGTTCAAGTAAAAATCAGATGGACAATCCAACTATTCAAGATACTATTAACAAAGCAAATGCTGGAGATACTATCCTTATTACTGGAACAAGTTATGTACATTGTCATATAATAGTTAATAAACAATTAAATATTATAAGTAATTGTGGAACTACAATGTCGACTTGTCCTTCAAATACTCAAGGTTCTAATGGATTAGGTATATTTTACTTCACATCAGAAGCTTCAAATTCTGTACTTTCAGGATTTACTTTAATAAATGAAGTAGAATCCGGAAATATTGTAGATCCTTATGGTATATATATCAATGGTGGAAATAACATATTAATCACTAACTGTACTGTTAGTTCTACAAATGGACAAGCCATACTTATTAAAGGGGCTAAAAATACTACAATTTCTAATTCAAACATAAAAAATTCAATTAAAGGAATAATACTTGAAAATTCAGATAGTACTTTAATTAAAAATAATTATATTCATGAAAACACATTAAATGGTATTAGTTTGGATGAGGGTGTTTCACAAACCACAATTGATATGAATAATATTACTGCTAATTTATATGGAATTAATGCGAGTACAGCAGATAATGTAAAAATATTAAATAATAAAATTTTTTATAATAGAAATATTCAAGACCAAAGCCGTGCCACAATGGGTGCTGGAATATATGTTAATAATAATATTACTAATATGTTAATTCGTGGAAATTTCATATATGAAAATGGAATGTATGGAATATTCAATGATTATCGTGTAAGAAATCTTATAAATCAAAATATTCAAATAGTCGATCAAAATTTCTTTGGATTCCATAAACAAAGAGCTGTTTTCACTGCAGTTTATACAAAAAGTAATAATGGAGATTATGATTATAATGCAACTACTGATACTTATACTTATGTAGGTGATGGTAATGGGCATTATACTACTGGAACTGGACAAATATTTATATGGAGTAATATTTACTATGGCGAACTATTTTGTGGAAGTACATCTTATGCTCCAGGAGAATTAAGAAGTGCTAATCCTTATAAAGATCTTATAGTTGGAAATATTACACAAGTATCCAATGGTGTTTATTCATTTTCTTTTGTATATAAAAATAATGGAAGTGTTGCTACAGATTTTAACAGTGTTGAAATGACATTCTTTTTAAATAAAAATAATACTGCTACAAGCCCTGTAACAGGTGATATTTATAGTATTACTGAAATACATAATGGTACAGCTGTAGTTGACTTTAGAAATGCTAGTTTTTTAAAGACTGGAAATAATGTTACAGTTATTGGTCCTGGAATGGGGTCATTAGATGGTGGTAATAGACCATATGCATTTTATAATGTAAATGATTCTGATATACCTACTAATAAAAGTATTGATACTATTTTAACTGCAAACGACTTTAAAGAAATATACGGTGCAGGACAAAACTTCACTGGAAAATTAACTGACAACCAAGGAAACCCAATAATCGGACAACACATAGCATTAAAATTAACTAACCCGCAAACAGGCGCTAATAAAATATACTGGCAAACAACCGATAACAACGGAGAATACCAACTAGAAATTAACCTCTACCCAGGAGTATATACTGCTGAATGTTCATTTGGGGAAACAAGTCAATATGTTGATTCTAGTGCAAGTGCTACTATAAATGTTATTACAACAAGTCAAAAAAAAACTAAATTAATTGGATCTGATTTAAATTCTATTAAAGGAAGTTATTATAATGTATTGTTAATTGATAATGATACCAATGCTCTTGTTAATCAAGAGCTTTTAATAACTTTTTATAATGGAAATCAGTCCATTTCTTATACTTTGTATACTAATGAAAAGGGTGTAAGTGAAATTCAGATAAATTTTAATCCAGGAAATTATACTGTTAAAGTTGAATATTTGGGAAATGAAAAATATGCACCTTGTGAAACTACTAATAAAATTATAATTAATAAAAATAATATATTATACATTCCTCAAAATATTAGTAATGATGAAATTCAAAAATTAATTGATTCAAATAATGAATCAAATATACTATTTTTAGGTGAAAATTATAATAACATTTCTTTGATAATTAATAAACCATTAAACATTACTACAAACATTAACACAACATTAAATGGAATAAATGGTAGTGAAATATTTTTAATAACTAAATCAGGAATGAATTCAAATATAAGTAATTTTAACTTCATAAGTTATGAAGGAACTGGTATAAAAATAGAAAATACTAGCAATATTAAACTAAGTAATAATAGTATTAAAAATATTTTAGATTCTGAATATAAAACAGAATATGCAAAAGGCTTAAAAATAATGCCCGGAAATGGTGTTGGCATATTAAATAGTAGTAATATAGTATTAGAATATAATACTATTAGTTCATATGAAAATGGAGTTTATTTAAACAACTCTCAAAATATTTTTGTAAATAATAATATTTTAAAAGAAAATAATTACGGAATAAACTATGATTATAATGTAAGTAACACAAAAGTTTTCAATAATACAATTAATGAAAATGTGGGAAATTATACACTTGAAGTTCCAGAAGGACCATTAGGTTATGGTATATATCTAAATAACTCTGGAGTAAATGCAAGTATAATAAACAATAGTATAATTAATAATTATATTGGAATACTTATTGATTCTAATTATAGTACCGGCATTACTATAACTAAAAATCTTATTTGTGAAAATGCATTAGAAGGAATTACTTTTTGGAAACATTATGATTTAGCAGAAAATGCGATATATCCAGTTGTTACAGATAATGCAATATATAATAATGCTAAAGGACCTAGTATGATGATTTTAGGTGAAATGAGTGCTAATCCAGAAGGAATTTATGGACCTGGACAATGGAATGATAGTTTAAAACTTGTTATTGGTGCAAATTGGTATGGTACAAACCATTTAGTAACTTGGGATTTAAATGGTACTGTTGGAGCTGGAACAATGTGTCCTAGAATAAAAACTACCCCAATTACATTTAATATAACCTGTACAAAACCTGGAACATATAATGTAAACTTTTACAAGAATAATACTTTAGATACAAATCTCCCAACATTCACACTATTTTTCACACTCAATGTTAATGGAACTGAAACCGAAATAGAAATTACTAATGGAACAGGGACTATTACATTTAATCCTTCAGAATATAAATCTAGTGATAATATTATTGAAGTATCAGCAGGTTCACTTAAAAGTACTGAACGTATTTATTATGTGATTGAGAAATATAATGTTCCCAACAATGAAATACCTAGTTATTAAAATTTAAAAAGTTATATAAAAAAATATTTTAATTTTATATTTCCTATTTTTTTAATTTTTTTAGAAATTATAAGAAAATATTTAAATTGTAAACTTAAACTAAAAAAAGAAATTTTAAAAATAATATTAGAAAAATTTAAAAAAAATAAATTTATGTATAATTAAAAAAATTATTTATTTTTTTAATCAATTAATTCATAATAGGATTCTTCAGCACATGATTTACAAATAGGTCTTCCAGCTCTAACTAAATGTCTATCATCAGTGACTTTTTCTCCACAAACTGAACAAAATGTACTTGTATGTGCACTTCCAGGTATTTGAGCATCAGGAATAGGTCTAATTTTAACTTTTTCTACATTAAATAATTCTTCTGCAGGAGTGTCCATGAATCTTTGAATCATTTCTGCTTTAGTTTCACATATATCTTCTTTACTATTTGCATCTGCATCTGACACACGGATAGCTTCTTTTGTATCCATATTATAAAAAGTTACACCAAATTTCCCATAATACATTTGTTTTAAACTTCTTTTACCCATACTACATTTTGTAACTGATTGCACTGCATCTGCCATGCATCTATCTATTTCAACAAAAACAATTAAGTTTTTATGACGAGTATTTAATTCCATACCCATAAGATCCATACCATACATGGCCAATTTGGTTCCTATTGCTATTCCTCCACAAACTTCTCCATGAAATTCTTTTGCTTTTGCTAATTGTTCTTCATATGCTTCTTTAGTTATCATTTTTTTTCTCCTTTAATATTTATTTTAATAATTAAATTTTTTTAAAATTTTCAAGATTAAGGTTTAAATTCGTTTTTAAAGGTATACAAACTTTCCTATCCTCAAAATTTATTAACTTCACATTAATACCATAAGCTTTTTTAAGATTTTCTTCAGTTATTACATCTTCAGGTGTGCCAAAATCAATAAATTTTTTATTTTTCATTATAGCTACTTTATTACATGCTATAAATGCATGATCTGGAAAATGTGAAGACATAACTATAGCTAAACCTAATTTAGATAAATTTTCTAATATTTCAAGTAATTTTATTTGATTACCAAAATCTAAATGAGATGTAGGTTCATCTAAAATCAAAATATCTGGTTCTTGTGCTAATACACGAGCTAAAAATACTAATTGACGTTCTCCTCCACTTAAATTAGTATAAGGTTTATCTTTTAAATGATATATTCCAATATTTTTTAATGCATTTTCCGTAATCGTTAAATCTTTTTCTTTTGGTGCTGCTGAAAGGTTAATATAAGGTGTTCTCCCCATTAACACCACATCAAATACTGAAAATGGAAATGAAGGAATATGACCTTGAGGGATATAACCAATCATTTTTGATATTTCTTTAAAAGATAATGTTTTAATGTTTTTTTTATTTAATAAAATTTCACCATTATTAATTTCATGTAAACCATTTAAACATTTTATTAAAGTAGTTTTTCCTATCCCATTAGGACCTAATATACATAAAATATCACCTTTTTCAATATTGAAAGTGATGTTCTCAAAAATTTCGGGAGAATCTTTTTCATAAGAAAATGAAATATTTTTTACTTCCATTATTTTTTCCATATCTTTTTTCAACTCATTTAATTAAATATATTTTACAATTTTTTTACCATTGTGAATAACCTTTACGTAATAAATATAAGAATATTGGAACTCCAATTAGTGCAGTTAATATTCCTAATGGTATTTCAATAGCTATAACTGTTCTAGATATAGTGTCAATTAATAACAAAAAACTTGCCCCAATACTTAATGAAGCGGGTAATAATAATTTATGGTCCGGACCAACTATCATACGGGTTATATGGGGAACTACTAATCCAACCCATCCAATAACCCCACTAATACTTACTCCTGCAGAAGTTACAAGAGTACATGCAAATATAAGTATTATTCTTAAACGATTAGGATTTAAACCTAAAGATTGTGCTTCATCATCCCCCATACTTAAGAGGTTTAAATGCCATCTTAAAAGTAAGATTATAACTAAACCTATAAACATTGGTATTAATATCATTAATAATTGATCTGTGGTAACTTTTCCTAAACTTCCCATTAACCAAAACACAATTTCAGGTAATTTATCATAAGGATCAGCTAAAAATTTTGTACCGGAAATAAGTGCATTAAAAAATGCAGACACAGCTATCCCTGAGAGTACTAATAATAAAGTTCCTTCTATTTTATAACTTTTAGATATTAAATATGTGATAGATACAGATATTAAACCAAAGATAAATGAACTTAGTTGTATAAAGAAATTTCCTGCTGAAAAAAGTATAGCTAAAGCTGCACCAAATCCTGCACCGTTACTCACACCAAGTAAATCTGGAGACACTAAAAGGTTTTTAAATAAACCCTGAAAAGTCGCACCTGCAATAGATAAAGAAGCCCCAACCAATACAGCCGCAATTATACGAGGTAATCTAACATCAAAAACTATACTAGAAATTGTGGGTGAAACTGCCAAATTAGGGAATATTGGAGATAAAATTGTTTGTATTACCTGTATTGGAGTAATAGGATATCTTCCAACCATAAAAGCTATAAAAAAAAGAATTATAGGTAAAAAAATTAGGATACTATAAGCGATAATTTCATGATTTTTTGATAATAATCCAGATTCATCCATATTTTAACCAATGTTATAATTCTTTATGCAATTTGAGATTCGTTCAATCCAGAACTTTTAAGTAAATCAGTTACTTGTTGATCATTTAAGTCTATATGATAGTAGTCAGAATAAAATTCTTTAGTAACATCTTTTAAATGAATATCAGAATATTGATCTGGATATAATACTTTAGCTGTCCATGGTACTCCTATAATAATATTAGCACCTGGTGGTCTATCAAACCATTTAAATGGGGATTGTGGGGATAAATAAACTTGATGATTTTTTACTGCATTTATATTTGACCATGTTGGGTCTGAGTATACTTTATTATAAAAGTCCGGATCATTTGCAATAATCACATCAGGGTTCCATCCTACAACTTGTTCTATGGAAACTGAAATTTGACCTTCACCTTCTTGTGTTCCTACATCAGCAATATTGTTTCCCCCACATAAACTTATTAATTGAGAATGTGAAGTACCATTTGGATCTGTGCTTAATCCATCTTCTCCCTCTGCATAATAAACTGTTTTTCTTTGATTATCAGAAATTGTTGAATTAACTTCTTTAACTTTGTTGATGTACTTATCATTAAATGCACATAATGAATTAGCCTTGTCTTCAGCTCCAATTAATTTTCCTATAAATTTAATAGAAGAATCAATTTTAGTTACATCTGTAGTATCATTTACACCTACTACAGGTATTGTTCCAAATTTTTCTTGTCTATCGGTTATTGTAGAGTTATCTGAACTTCCTTCATCTAAGGATTCTACAACTACATCAGGATCAGATGCTATGAATTGTTCATAATTCCCATCATTTGAACCATACCATCCTCCTATATTAGGTAAATCTTTATATTGGCTAGGAACATATTCTAATTCTTCATTAGTCCATTGGAAATTGAGGCCTCCTAATTTTTCAGGAGCTAACATGTAAATTATTGTTGTCATAGGAGGACTTGTTGCAACTACTGTGTTTATTGATGATGGTACTGTTAATGTTCTATTTGCCATATCAGTTATTGTTGTATTTCCTTTTGATGTGGAAGAAGGGGACATGAAAGCTGTTACCCCAATAGCACATATAAGTAAAATCATTAAAAGGATTAATATTATTTTTGTTTTCTTTTCCATAATTATCACAAAACTGAGAATATCTTAAATTGTTTTAATATTATACATTTATTGCTAACGTTAAATTTAATTTAAATCTAATTATTAAAGTTAATATAAATATATATTAATTTTTTAACTTATTTATTGATTTATTTAACTAATAAAGAATATTAAAACTTTATTTTTTAAAAAAATAATTTTTAAGAGATATAAATATTAACGATATGAATATATTTTACATTAAATTAATATAAATAATTTACTAAAATATAATATAACAATAGTTATATAATAAGATTAATAGATAAAAAATAAAAAAAGAATAATAATTAAAATAAAAAAAGAATAAAATCTTATCAACTAAGGAAAGGCATCACCTATGGAAAAAATAAAAAAAGTAAAAGCCATAAAATATGAAAATGAACAATCCCACGAAGTAAGTGAAAAAATTATAAAAGATGAAAATATTAATTTACAAATTAATCAATTACCCCAAAGAAAATTTTCAACATACCCTGAAAACTTAGAAGATTTTGTAATAGGCTATCTTTCAGGAGAAGGATTAATAAACAAAGTAGAGGACATTGAAAAAATTGAAAAAAATGGTAAAAATATTAATATAAGAATAAAACCTACTGAAATAGACACAAAAGGAGGTTGTATCTTATCCGATTGTGGTGGCGGATGGAGATCAGAAATAAAAAAAATAACTCCAGTAAAATCTAATTTAAAAATTAATGCTACAGACATTCTTCAGAATATACAAAGATTAAAAAAAGAAGCACCACTATGGAAACAAACAGGAGGTACACATGTAGCACAAATAATTTATAAAGACAACTACATAATCCGAGAAGATGTAAGTAGACATGTAGCCGTTGATAAAGTAATAGGAGCAGCCATAAATAAAGATTATGATTTATCAAAATCTTATATAACCTATAGTGGACGAATGCCCGCAGATATGGTTATTAAAGTCATAAGAGTAGGAATACCAATATTAATATCAAATGCAGCACCCTCAAATTCAGGTTACGAAATTGCAGAAAAAGGAAATATTACAATGATAGGGTTTGTCAGAGGAAATAGATTTAATATTTATACAAACCCAAATCGGATTAATTTAAACTAAAAATAAAGAAAATTATTCTAAAACGGTATGTCTAGACTTTAAATCACTTTCAGTTTTTCCCATTACTTGCATTAATTCACAAACAAGCCCATCTAAGAATACAAGTGAAGTTATTTCAAAAGCAGTACCCAAAGGAGTTAAAGAAGTGTAATTACCATCAAATTGTCTTTTAAGATAATCTTGATCATCAACTTCAGCTTTAGTCCTACCTCGAACATACAATATAGAATCAGCTAATTTACCTAAAGAAGAATTAGGGTAAGAAGTTAAAGCTAAAACTTTAGATCCTCTATTTTTACTTATTTGAACAGCATTAACAATAGTATTAGTTTCACCAGACCCTGAAATAGCTAATATACAATCATCTTCATATATAGCGGGGGAAATAGTTTCACCTACAACATAAGCACTAAGTCCTAAGTGCATTAATCTCATAGCAAATGCTTTACCTGCAAGACCTGATCTTCCAGCCCCTGTAACAAAAATATTTTTAGAAGTAGTTAAAATTTCAATGAATTGATTAATGCTATCTTCAGTTAAATATTCTTCAGCATTTTCAATATTCTTTAACATCGCTTTAATTGATGTTTTCATTAATTCCATAATTTTTAGCCAACCTTAATATTTATAAAAAGTTTCAATAATATTATTAATAAAATTTGATAATAAAAATAATTATTAAATATATATAATAATTTAAATATTTATAATTATTTATTTTAAAAATAAAAAACAGAGATTAAATCATATGAATGAAAATAATATAAAACCTAAAATTGAATTAGATATTAATGGGTACATTTATAATTATAAATTATTTGAATCATTAAAATCATTGAAAAAAACCCAATCCATAAGAAAAACATCTCAAAAATTAAATATTTCTCATTCAGCATTAGATAGAAAAATAAAAAATGCAGAAAATAAATTAGGGTTTAAATTAGTTAAAAATAATTATGGTTCAGGAACTACTTTAACAAAAGAAGGTTTAAATTTAATTAAAATTTATAATCAATATCAAATTAGACTTAACGAATCAAATAAAATAAATATTGCTGGAGGACATATTGTCTCAGGACTTTTAGAATCAATTAGCAATGATATCCCATTCGATATATCAGTATTTAGTAGTGATGATGAAAGTGCATTTGAATTAGGAAAAAGGAATTTAATTGATATTTTAGCTTTAGACGATCCATTAATTGGTTTTCAAAATAACTTAGATTTCACAGCCATAGGTTATGATTATCTCACTTTAGTTTCTAATAATAAATCTTCACCAATTAAAACTATAGAAGATTTGAATGGGAAAAATTTTGTTAGTGTAAAAGGTAGTGCCCAGAGATTAGTATGGGATACTTTAAAACAAAAACATGTGAAATTTAATATTATAAAAGAAGTTAAATCCCAATTTGATGCATTTAAAATAGTTAAAAATAATTCAGATTTATACACTTTTTTAAATGCTAGTTATTTTCACGGAAATGATATTTTAAAAGTAGAAACTAATCATATTATTAGTTTAATAGAAGTTAATGATAATAAAAAAGAAAATAAAGAATTTATAGAATACATGTTGAATAAAGGTCAAAATAAAATATTTGAGCAAGGGTTCAAACCAATAAAACCTTGGAAAATTAACTAATAAAAAAAGATTTTAAAATGAGTATTTGTTAAAATACTTTTCATGTGGTAGGAAAAATTAGAATAATATTAAAGTATAAAATTTAATATGAAATATTGTGAAAATAATTCTAATTAAAATAATTTAAAAATAAAGGTGACTATTTTTATGACAAAAAAAGATTTACTTACAATTGGACATACTGCTTTAGATTGTATAATAACTGTTGATGAATTTCCTAAAGCAAACACATCATCTGCTATTAATTCTATGAAAAATTTAAATGGAGGTGCTGCTGCTAATGTTGCTATGGTTGCAGCCACAATGGGTTTAAAAACTTCTTTAATATCTGCTGTTGGGGGAGAATTTAAAAATTCTAAATATGCTAAAGAAATGATAAATAAAGGAATAGATATTGATTCAATGATTGTAGTTGATAATGAAACTACACCTACAGCTTTTGTTTTTACAAATAATAATAACGATCAAATTAGTTATTTTTATTGGGGAGCGGGTAAGAATTTTAAAAATTCAAAAACACCAGATAAAGCTATTGCAGAATCTAAAGCCGTGCATTTGGCTACTGGAGATCCTGATTTTAATTGGAAATGTGGTAAAAAAGCTAGAACTGAAGAAAAATTGATATCTTTTGATCCCGGTCAAGATTTAGGTATGTATAATCCTGAACGACTTAAAGAGGTTATTGGTGATATTAATATATTATTTGGAAATCATTTTGAAATCGAAAGAATACAAAATAGTTTAAATTTAGATATTAATGGATTGATAGAATTAGGTCCTCAAATAGTTGTTAAAAGTTGTGGAGAAAAAGGTAGTAAAATTTATAGTGAAGATGGTAAAATTGATATTGAAGCTATTTATAAGCCCGCTGTTGACCCAACCGGTGCTGGAGACTCTTATAGAGCAGCATTTTTAAGTAAATTTTTAAATGGATATTCTCTAGAAGAATGTGCCAAATTTGCATCTTCTGTTTCAAGTTTCATTGTAGAAAAAAAAGGTTGTCAAACTAATATTCCTTCTTTAGTAGAAGCCACTAATAGAATGAAAGAATTCTATTAATTTTCTATTTTCTATTTTCTATTTTTTTGATTAATTTTATATATAATAAAGTTAAAGTCTTAAATATAATTCAAATAAGCTTAAATTAAATTAAAATTTAATTGATTCAAGTTTAATTGATTTTAATTAAAATTACAATTAAAAAAAATAGTATAAGATGTGAGCAAAAAATGACCCAATTAACAAGTGCAAAAAAAGGTATAATTACTGACGAAATGAAAACTGTAGCGAAAAAAGAGGGAAAATCTGAAAATTTTATATTAAATTCCGTAAAAAATGGAACAATAGCTATTCCTAAAAACATAAATCACGACATAAAAGCATCAGGAATAGGTAAAGGATTAAAAACTAAAGTAAATGCAACAGTAGGAACTTCAACAGACATAGTAAATTTTGATGAAGAAGAATTAAAAGCCCAAATAGCAATAGATAATGGAGCAGACTGTTTAATGGAATTAAGTATTGGTGGAGACTTAGATGAAATTAGAAGAAGAATACTAAAAATGTCCTCATTACCAGTAGGAAGTGTACCAGTTTACCAAGCAGCAATTGAAAGTATAAGAAATCAAGGATCTGCAATATACATGGATGAAGATTCCATGTTCAAAACAATAGAAAAACAAGCTAAAGATGGAATTGACTTCATGGCTATCCATTGCAGTGTTAATATCGAAACATTAGCAAGATTAAAAAAACAAGGAAGAAAAACAGGTTTAGTAAGTCGTGGAGGAGCATTTATCTCTTCATGGATTGTGGAAAATGAAAGAGAAAATCCTTTATACAAAAATTTTGATTACATACTAGAAATCGCTAAAGAATATGATGTAGTAATGTCCATGGCAAATGCAATGAGAGCAGGATCAATTGCAGATTCAACAGATAGAGCACAAGTACAAGAATTAATAGTACTAGGGGAATTAGTAGATAGAGCAAGAGAAGCTGGAGTTCAAACAATGATAGAAGGACCCGGACACATACCACTAAACGAGATTCCGGCAAATGTTACAATACAAAAGAAACTTTGTAGAGACGCACCATTTTATATGTTAGGACCTTTAGTATGTGATATTGCACCAGGATATGATCACATAGTATCTTCAATAGGAGCTGCAGCTTCTGCAAAAGCTGGTGCTGATTTTATATGTTATGTAACTCCTGCAGAACATTTAGCATTACCCTCCCCTCAAGATGTTAAAGATGGAGTTATTGCAACAAGAATAGGCGCATATGTTGGAGATATGGCTAAAGGAGTCCATAATGGAGAAAAAGACTTAATTATGGCTAATGCACGTAAAAATTTAGATTGGGAAGCACAATATGATGCAGCAATGTGCCCAGAAGATGCACGTGCAAAAAGAGATGAAAGACCTCCTGAAGATTCCGATACTTGTACCATGTGTGGGGATTTCTGTGCGATAAAAATAGTTAATGAATGGTTAGATCGTGCTGAACCGGACTTTTTCGATGATATGCACAATGCAAATTCTGAAAAAAATTAATAATATTAAATGAAGTAAAAAAATCATTTTTACTTCAATAATTTTTTTAAAACAAAAACCAACACTCTTTTTTAAAAAACAAAAACATTAAAAAACTATTTTTCAAAATTCTTAATCTTTTTATAATATGATTTAAAAATATAAATCATAAGAATTATTTGATTCTTATAATTAATATTCTCATTTTAAAAAAAATTTTATTAAAAAATACTAAATTTTATTTATTATTGAAATTAATTAAATTAAAAAAACATACAATTATTATAATGGTGAAACAATGGAACATTGGATAGAACGAATAGTTAATGATTTATATGAAATGGATGTTGGCAAACATACGATAGCTAGTGGAACATCTATATCAGGATCCATACATATAGGAAATTCATGTGATGTATTTATAGCAAATGCAATAGGGAAAAAATTAAGAGAATTAGGATCAGAATCTGAAACAATATGGATAGCAGATGACCATGACCCTCTCAGAAAGGTACCTTATCCCTTACCAGAAAATTACGACAAATATTTAGGAATGCCTTATTCAAACATCCCCTGCCCAGATGGATGTTGTAAAAATTTTGTAGAACATTTTGAAAAACCATTTTTATCAACATTAAACCAATTTGGTATAGAACTTACAACCAAATCCGGATTTCAAATGTATAAAAACGAGGAATACAATGATTACATAAAAATTGCCCTAAATAAAGCAGATGAAATAAGATCAATAATGAACCAATACCGAAGAACACCATTAGCTGAAGATTGGTTACCATATAATCCTATCTGCGAAAAATGTGGAAGAGTAAACACAACCACAGCATATGATTTCCAAGGCGATAAAGTATCTTACAAATGTGAATGTGGACATGAAGGAGAAGTAGATTTTAAAACAGGAAATGGTAAGTTAACTTGGAGAGTGGAATGGGCTGCAAGATGGAAAATTTTTGAAATAACATGTGAACCATTTGGAAAAGACCATGCTGCAAGTGGAGGATCATATGATGTTAGTAAAATTATCACCAAAGATATTTTTAACTACGAAGCACCATACCCTGTACCTTATGAATGGATTACATTAGACGGAGAAGCAATGAGTAAATCCCATGGTGTATTCTTTACACCTCAACAATGGTTAAAAATCGGACCCGCAGAAAGTCTAAATTATTTCTTATTTAGAAGTAAACCAATGAAAGCAAAAGATTTCTCACCAAAAATGCATTATTTAGATTTAATGGATCAATTTGACACTGTTGAAAAAGTATATTTCAATGAAGAAGAAGCACCTTCAGAAAAAGAAGGGAAAAAATTCAGAAAAATATATGAAATATCTGAAATAACAAATGATAAAACAATGCCTTTTAGACCACCATATAGATTCTTAGTTAATGCATATCAAATAGCTGGAAATGATTTGAAAACAATATATGGAATATTAAAAAGAAATTCACAATTAAGTCCATATTATCAGGAAAAAGAATTTGAAGATTTAACTGAATTAGAATTAGCACAATATCAAGAAAGAGTTAATAATGTTAAAAATTGGTTAGAACTTTATGCTCCAAAATTTGTCAAATTCGAAGTACAAAGAAAAAATATTCCAAACTTACCTCTTCAAGATGCACAAATATCATTTTTAAAAGATTTAGCAGATATTATGGAAGAAAAAGAATTTACACAGTCTAAAGATTTACACGACGAAATGTATGAGATTTTAGAAAAGTATGAATTGAAACCACAAAAAGGTTTTCAAGCTATATATAAAATGATACTAGGTAAAAAACAAGGCCCACGTGCTGCTTCATTCCTTTTAACATTAGACAAAGATTTTGTTATTAAACGATTACGTCAAGAAGCATAAATATTAAAATCTTTTTCTTTTATATTTTTTAAAATATTAAAAAATATTTGTAGAATTACCTACTTTTTCTAGTTCACTATCCCATTGCAATTGATTATTTTTAATATAATTTAAAAGTAAATCCCGACATTCTAAAATATTTAAAACATCCACTTTAACACCATTTTCTCTTAATAAATCTTCTGCACCCATTAAAGATTTATTTTCACCAATTACAACTCTTGAAATATTATATAATAATATTGCACCAGAACACATTGGACAAGGTGAAAGAGTAGTGAATAATGTTATTTCTTTATAATCTTCACCAGATAATCTACCTGCATTTTCTATTGCATCCATTTCAGCATGAAGTATAACAGAACCATTTTGAATTAATTTATTATGTCCTTTAGATATAATTTTATTATTTTTAACTAAAACAGCACCAATAGGAATCCCTCCTTCCATTAAAGAAATTTTAGCCTCGTTAATAGCTATTTTCATAAAAGAAGAATCATTACACATAAAAAGCACAGCTTTAAAAAAAAGTATTAAAGAATAAAAAATAAAAAAAATTCTTTAATTAATCAATCTTTGTAGATTTATTTTTTATTCTATCAAATAATCCTCTTTCGGATTGAGATTTAATAACTTTATTAAGTTTCTTATTTTGTTCTTCAAGTTTATTGATAGTTTTAGTTTTACTAGATAAATCTGTATGAAGTTTATCATTACTTTTAGTACGATTAGATATATTTTCTTTGAGTTTTATAACTTCATCTTCAAGTTTAGCAATTTCCCCTTTCATATTATCCTTTTTATTAGATTGAGACTCTTTAATATTATTTAATTCACGATTAGAATTAGATAGTTCAGTTTTGAGTTTAGGTATAGTGTCCTGATTAAGTTTAGATAATTCTTTATTGATATTTTTTAACTCTGATGATTTTTTATTTAATTCATTTGTTTTATCTTTAAGATTTTTTTGAGTATTTTTTAACTCTTCTGCCAATTCATTATAAGATTCATCAGATTTTTTAGAATCTTTTTGAGATTTATTAGATTCTTTAGAATTTTCAACTTCAGCTAAACCTTTTTCTTCAATCTCTAAAATTTGAGATTCTAATTCATCGAATCTAACTTTAGCCAATTGAAGATCAGCACCTTTTTTAGCTACACTATCACTTAAATCAGCATTAATTTCTAATTGATTGAAATATTTCTTTGTACTTTCTTCCAAAGCATCTGTTAGCTCTTTTTTAAGTTTTTTAAGCTCTTTATTTTCTTTCTTAAGTTGAGGTACTACATTATTAGTTAAATGGTCTAATTCTTCTGCTTGATTTTTAATTTTTTGATTTTTATCTTTTATCTGTTTCTTTAAAGTATCAATTTGTTCTTTTTCTTCGGAAATATAAACCACCTTTATATATAAGATAAATGAAGTAAATTTAAATTAAAATAATTTACAAACATAACCTTTAATTATTGTTATAAATTTTATTTTATAATTATTTAAAGTTTATTATAAAAAATTTTAAAAATAAGAAAAAATGAGAAAAATAAAATTAATTAGGATAATAAAAATTTAAAAATGAAAAGAAAAATAATTATTCATTTTCAAATCGACGACGGTCCATAAGTTCTTGTTTCTTACCAGCATTCCATCCACCATTAGATGATTTTGCATGGCCTACTTGTTGAACATAACCAGTAATACGATCATACCATTCAACTTCATCAGTTTCACCACATGTTGGACATTTATTGTTTAAACCTTTCATTAATGTTTTACATTTTAAACAAAAGCTTAAAGCTGAACTGTAAGCCCAGAATCCTATATCACTATTTTTAGCAATCTTTTCAGTTAAACTCATTAAACTGTCAGGATCACTGTAAGACTCACCCATGAAAGCATGGAAAATATGTCCACCAGGAGTGTAACGATGATATTGTTCTTCTGTTTTGATTTTACTTACTAATGAAACATCTGTATCAACAGGTACATGACTACTGTTAGTATAGTAATAAGCACCTTGTGTTCCATTCAATATAGCTTTATCCCCAAACATTTCATGATCTAAAGATGCAAATCTATATGCTGTACTTTCTGCAGGAGTTTGAATAGTACTCCAACGTAAACCTGTTTCTTCTTGTAAATCGTGTGCATGGTCGTTTATATATTTTACAACTTTAACACCAAATTTATTACTATCTTTATCTTCTATACCTGCACCAAATAATGCAAGTAACATTTCATTTAATCCATTAAAACCAAAGGACAATGTTGCATTATTTATGTGATAATAAGTATCATCTTCATAGTCTTGGGTGAGGAAAGGTAATATATTCCAATCATTTAAGGCATGTAACCCTTGTTGACGACGAATCATTAATACTTCTTCAACCATTTTCATTTTGTCATCTAATTGTTCAAATACTTCATCTTCATCTTTAGAAGTATATCCCATTCTTGGAAGATTCATTGTACAATAAGCAAGGTTTCCTGTCCGTAAACAATCAGTTTCCCAGTCCCCAGTCCAGTTATCTTGTAATTGTGTTCGGCAACCCATATAATTAGCCATATTTCCACGGTAATCAGGGAACATATTTACAAAATAACTAGATCCATACTTGGCACTTAATTCATGCACTAATCTTAAATCTTCTTCATAATCTCCTTTATAAGTTTCAGGTCTTAAAGTGTAAATAGTATTTGGGAATAAATGAGGTTTTCCTTCAGCATCTCCTTTAAGTAACATTTCAGTAAATGCTCTTTCTATCATACGAGTTTCTTCTTCAAAATCACCATAGGTCCCTACATTTAATCCATTTGGTCCATATGCAGTTACATCTTTTAAGAAGTCAGGCACTCCAAATTCTAATTGCATACTTGTAAATGGTACTTGTGAACCTCTTGCAGCATATGCCATGTTTAAATTATATATTAACATTTGCACACATTGTTTAACTTCTTCATAAGATCTACCACGAGCAAATGGAGCAACAAATACATTCCATAAACTCATAGCTTGTCCACCACTCATATTTTGTTGAGCTGCAAGCATTACTTCCCCAGTATGGTTCATTAATGTTTCCATATGTGAAGGTGCACTAGCCACACTTGTATGATCTCCAGAACCATCAACTTTTAAACCATATTTAATAAAAGATCTTATATCATGTTGTAAACAATTTAACGGTCTAGATGCAAAGTATTCTAAATCATGGATATGAATATCCCCACTCATATGAGCATCTGCTAATTTAGTAGGTAACATATGTAATAATGCATATTGTTTTAATGCTTCATCTGCAACATATTTATGTATGGTTTCAGGATTATGCATCATATTTGCATTACTTCTATTACCATTTTCAATTAAATTAGTAATATTATAAACTGGAATTCCTAAACGTGTATATTTACTTCTTAAATCTTCTAACCCATATTCAACAAGTTTTGTATTAACAATTTCTCTTATCATAGGAGCAGTTAAATATTCAACATCTAATTTTTTAAGCTCTTTCCATACATCTGAAGCAATTTGAAATGCTGTTTCTTGACTTGCACCTGTTTCTTCTATTAATGTATTTGCTATTCTTGATAAATCAAATGGTTCTATTTTATCTCTTGAAGTTCTAACTTTTAAAGTTACTTTTGCTAAGTATTTATTTGCTGCTTCTGGATCAACTACTTCTAAATCTTCATAAACCATTTTTTTAATTTCTTTAGTTGTTATTCCATCATATAATGACCCTACAACATCTGAAACTATTTTTTCACATTCAAAAAATGGAGCTTCAACCATTACTAAAGATTTTAATAATTTTTCATAAGTAAATTTTTCAACAACACCACTATTTTTTACTACAGTTAATTTAACTTTTGGTGTAACTACACCAGTTTTGAATTTGTTTTCCATTATATAATACCCCACATTGGTAATAAATAAAAAATTTCTATTTTTTTTTTTTTTCGTGAAAATAATTTATTTTATATAATAAAGTTGTTTATCCTTACTATTATATAAATGTTCGTAACTTTACTAAAGGTTCGTAAATAAACAAAATGAATTAATTATTTTGTGCAAAAATGCATTAATAAATAATTAAATCACAATATTAAAACCAAAAATCACGGAAACTTAACATATTATATTCTGTGAAAATAAGTATATAAAATTAATCAAAGTATTACTTCAAAGAGAATAAATAAGATAAAAAGAGGAGTAATAAATATTAAATTTAAATAAATAATTAATAATCATTAATTTAAGAGAGTATAAATCAATAATAAAGATATAACAACAGAAAAATAGTAATTCTGAATATTAAGGATAGTTAAATAAAATAAAAAAAATTTTAAAAAGTAATACTAAAAAAGATTAACCAAAGAATATATCTAAAGAACTTTGCTTAGATTTATCACTTTCAAATAAAGAATTAATACCAAATTCTTGAATTTCTAATCTTTGAGATAAATAATGAGAAACTGGATATCTATTAACTAAATTTTGGGATATTTCAAGATATTTAGTAACTGAACCTTTAGAAACACTCATAACAAGGTTACCTCCACACTTACATTTACCTGTAAGTGGCATTCTCCTATATTTAGCATTACATTTAGTACATCTAACTTTCTGTCTAGAAAATGCTCGAACATTCCCCATAATATCAGGTAAAAAATGAGAAGAAAGAACACCTTCAACAACACCACGTTGATCAACAGCTCTAACTTTTTCAGCAAGATTAATTTGAGCTTCAACTTTATCAGGCATTGAATTTAACCTTTTATAAAGACAAAGATGAGGTCCAGCATGAATACTAGAAGTATGATGAGAAAACATTAAATTTTCATATTGTTCTGGAGTACCAAGATGCATTCCAACATTATCAACATACTCTAAAAGTTCTGAAGGTTTATATGGCTTTTGAGTTTTTTCAAAAAATTCTAAAGAAAATTTAGACATAATATCTACTTTCTGAGATTCATCATCTATTTCTTCAGGATCAATTCTAGAAGATAAAACTAATGGAGCATCCATACTTCCTCCACGAGTACTTGGAAGATAAGATTTTGAAAAATTAATTAAAGCATCTAACAAAAGAATAACACTGTCTTCATCACTATCACAATTTCTTCTTTTAGCAGAATGGAAATAAGGATGAGCATAACAAGCTAAAGCTTCTGTAAACCCTACAATACGACCTAAAACACCTGCAGATGTATGAGGAGCTAAACCTGCAATTAATTGACCGATTAAATCTTCTTTACAGGTAGCATTATAAAAACGATCCATTCCATAAAATTTTTCTAATAAATCATCTATATAATTGGCCACATTAACTAAATATTCTCCACAATTTGTAGAAACAACAATATCCTGAACTTTTAGTTCAATAATTTGATTTTCATTTTCAATTGGTTGACCATAACAATCGTGTTCATAACCCATATCCAAAAGTTTTTTTACAGTAACCCCAATTTCACTTGGAATAAAATGTGTTAATGGTAAATCTGTAGAATCATGTCTAATAGTAGCTTCTTTAAAAGTATATACATTATTTTTAGCTCGTAAAATACCTTTTTCTAAAGGTTCAGGTAATTTATCCTCAGAAATTAAACCTACAACACCTTTCATTTCATCAACTTGTCTTACTCCAACATTATCTGAAGCTTTTTTTAACATTGCCCCTAAATTAATTGTTCTTGTTTTAGGATTGCCTTTTATAGTTGGTGTTCCACAATTAGGACATAAAGATGAAAATGAAATTGATTGACATTCAGGGCATTTTCTTCTTGCAATATCAACTCTAATATTACCTTTTTTAGCAGCTTCTGCAATTAATCTTCTACTTCCACCATCATGACCTATGGGGAAAAGTGAATGAGGTGCAGGTTTCATTAATCTTTCTTTAGATTTTTCAGGCCGACCCACACGAGTTCCTATATAAGTAGGAGCTTTATTTTTAATTTCAATATTAGAAATATCATTTAAAGCATCAATAGTACTATCTTTAGATTCATCTAGATTATTAGTTAAAGTATGTAATAACGCATAGGCTATTTCCGAATTAATTAGTACTTTAGAATCTTTTAATTCATGAGGTATTCCTAATACTTCTAAAATACGTTTTTGGTAAGAAAGATCTAAGACAAAAACTTCACCTTCAATAAAAGAATCTTTAAAAGAATTTAACCATTTGATTAAAGCATTCAAATCTTTTATTGTAACATCATTATAGTAATAGACATAATTAGGGTGTAAAGGAACATCATATTCTTCTGAAAAATTAAATGCTTCCTTAGCAGATAATTTTTCAGTTTCAAGTTTTTCCAAATCTAAATTTTTATTATCATTAATATATTTCTTGGAATTTCTAATTGTTTCAATCCACCACTCCTCACACCAAGCAGCACCTAACATTGGTTGATTGTTTCTTAAAAATTCTCCAAATGCAACTAGCATATCTCCTAAAAAGAGAATTTCAGAAACATTATTTTTAACTTTCTTAGCTTCCTTAACAGTATCCACTTTAATTACATTACCATTTTTAAGTTTAACAATAGGCCCATCAATAGAATCTACTGGAACAACACAAGTTCCTTTACCTGGAAATTCGATTTTTAGTTGAGTACCTACCGCTAAAAATCCCACTAATTCCATAGTTGCAGGATTAACACCCATAGCAGCTAAACCAGTATTTCGAGACCGCCCATATCTTAATCTAAAAGCCCCTTTTTCAGAAGGATAACCTAATACTGGTCTACCACCAATAATATCTTGGATATATTTAGGTGAGGAATCTTCTTTATTTTCATCCTCTTTTTCATCCTCTTTAGGTTTTTCATGTGTAAACTCCTTTAACCAATCCCAACCAGGTAACCCTAATGTATTTGAATATTTGATAATCTTTTTAGCTTTTTGGACAATTCCTTCAATCATAGCAAGAAGTGCTCCACCCCGAATATTATTTGTTTCTACCCTTTCCATATCTTTATGTGAAACTTCAATCTGATCAGTAGCTTCTCCAGTTACTTCAACTGGTATATTACTTGCAGCAGTTCTTACTTCATCAGAAGTTGGAGAATATTGAAGATTAGTAACTTCTGATTCATATAACTCAACTTCTTCAACATATCTTTCTATTTCATCATTAATAGGTTTATAATTACTTAATCCAGTGGCAAGTTTAATTTTATCCCCTAATAAAACAGCTAATGCAGCAGCAGTACCTCCAGCACTACGAATAGGTCCAGCAAAATAAACAGCTAAATATTTAGTATTATCAAAATTCTTTTTAATAGCAACTTTAGCTATGCCTTCTAATGGAGCTGCAACAACCCCTTCAGTCAATATAGCTAAAGCAGTCCTTAAACCTTGATCAGCAAGTTGTTCTTTCTTTTCAGCTTCTTTTTCCCCAGTTTCATCAACATCTTGAGAAGCTATTTCAGCAGCTATTTGAAATGCAACTTCTTCCCTACTCATATCATTTTCTAATTCTTTGATTCGTTTAGCTATACCTTCTGGACCTACAAGCCCCTCTACTCTTTCTGCTAAATCCTTTGCTAATGGAATTTCAGTTTTAGTTTCAACATCTAAACCTTTAGATCTAGCTTTATTAGCTATTTCATACAAATCTTTTGTTTCTTGCTCTAATCTTTTGAAATAATCCATTATATCACTAAATAACTGTATTAATTAAAATTTTTATATTATCTATTCATTATTTTTTTTAATTTAGATTTTATATACAAATAATATGTGTATAAAAATTCAATATTAAAATTTTTTTATTTAATGTTAATAAAAAAAATATTTAAAAATAAAAAATAATTTAAAAATAGAAGAATACTTTTTTCAAAAAAGTAATAAAAAATATTTATTGTTAAATTTAAATTGTTTAAACTGAGTATCTTAAAACGAAACAGAAAATAGCTAAGATAATTGTTACAACAACGATAACTTCAGGAGAAAGTTTTGGTCCTACACTTTCATCATCAAAATATCTTACTAAACCCGCACCACTCATAGGCATACTCATTTTATCATCTTTCTTTGCCATTCAAACACCTATAATTAGTTAAATTGATTAATTTAAAATTGAATTTAATAATAAAATTTAAAAAATTCATATACTATATTTTAGATAAGTTCTTTATACTATTTAAACTTGAGTTAAAAAAAATAAGAATAAATTCTTCATTGTTCAATAGGGAATTTAATAATATATTTTGTACCATTTTCTTTATCAAGAGTTAAATCAGCATTTATTTGGCCAGCTAAACTATAAATAATAGTCATACCTAAAGAATTACCCGGACCAACATCCTCAGGCATTCCCACACCATCATCACTTATTATTAAAATAGCATCAGATTCATCTTTTTTTAAACTAATATTCAAATTACCCTCCTCATTATTCGGAAAAGCATGTTTTGCAGTATTAGATAAAATTTCATTAATTATTAAGCCTAAAGGAATAGAAACATCTAATTTTACTTCAATATCCTCAGCATCAATATTTGTAGTAATATTAGGTTGAGAACTTAAAGCATTCATATCTCTAACAAAAGAAGTCAAAAAACTATTTAAATTAACATGTGCAATATCTTCTGATTCATAAACCTTTTCATGAGATAAGGCCATGGATCTAATTCTTTCACCAGATTTTTCAATAATTTCTTTTTTTGTAGAAGTATCAAAACGACCCTCTAAATTCAATAAACTTATAAGTACTTGCAAATTATTTTTAACATCATGATGAACATCTCTCAACAGCTTTTGTTCACCCACATATTCTCTAGCCATAATCAATTCCTCCAAAGTCTAAAAAAATTTTAATTTTTAATCAAATTTTTTTCAAATTAAATATTCCTCCAAAAATTTTAAAATGAAACATATCAGAGAAAAATTCATTATTATAGTATAATCTATTAAACTTATTATTTAAATTTTAAATTATTAAAAAATTTATAAAAATAAAAATGAAAATTATAATAAAATTTATATACAATACAGAAAAAATAAATAGATATATAAAAAATTTAAAATTTTAAGATTTCCATATCATATTTTTTTAAAAAGATATAATAATTAAAAAATTATTTAATTCTTTTTAAAAATTAATAAATTAAAATTTTTACACATAAAACTTTTAAATTAAGGAATTATATTAAGGAAGAAAAAAGATGTCCAAAAAGAAAATTCTTATTGTTGAAGACGAACTCATAACCGCAACTGATATAAAATTTCGTCTTGAAGACATGGGTTATGAGATTATAGGAATTGTTTCAGACGGAGAAAAAGCAATCGAAACAGCATTAAACAAAAAACCAAATCTTGTTCTTATGGATGTTGGTCTGAAAGGAGATATGAATGGAATAGAAGCATCCCAAAAAATATTAGAAGATGGAATAAATGTTATTTATTTAACTGGGCATGATGGTCAAAAAATTCTTGAAGAATCAAACTTTACTAATGTTGATGTAATTAAAAAGCCCTTTGATGATAATGAATTTAAAAACGCAATAGAAGAAAGTATTGGGAAATCAGAAGCAGCAAATAAAGAAACAATTCCAAAACAACCCCAAAAGAAACCAATAAAAAAACCAAATCAACAAAAAGAAAACAAAACTGCAGAAGTTTCTAAAGAAAACAAAGATACCATTTTAGTAGTTGAAGATGAAATGATTACTGCATTAGACATTAAATTAAGACTTGAAGATTTTGGTTATAATGTTCCAGGAACTATTGCTTACGGAGAAGAAGCAGTTAAAAAAGCTGATGAAGTTAATCCCGATTTAATTCTTATGGATATAATGTTGAAAGGGGAAATGAATGGTATTGAAGCTACACAAGAAATACAAAAAACAAAAGATATACCAATTATATTTTTAACTGCAAATACCAATAAAGAGATAATTGAAAATGCATTAAAAACTACACCTTCAGGTTATATATCTAAGCCATTCAATGATCGTGAATTAAAGTATATTATCAAAATTGCAATTAAAAAATCTAAAGATTCTAAAAATTAAAACATTTTGGAGATTAAAAAATTAACGATAAAAGTAGTATATATGATTATGATAAAGAAACATTAATCAATTTAGAAGATTCTTTGCAAATATTAAAAAAAGAATATTTAACTCAAATATACTCATTTATAAAATCAGATGACTGTGTTGAAGCAAGCCATCTTTTATTAAATTTACAAGATTTAAATATAGAAATAAAAAAATTTCAAAAAAGATTAGAAGAACTTGATCAAACTGAAAAAAAATAAAAATTCTATTTTCTAAAGAAATATTAAAACTTTAAATTAAACACTTTCTTGTTCTAAAAATATATCAATTAAAGTATTAAATTCTTTTCTTTTGATTTTTAAACTACCTTTCAATTCATTGACTAAATATTTGAGAATTTTAGTTGATAAATCAGATTGAGCATAAATATTTGTAACACTAGTTTCTACAAAAATAGAAATATGTTTCTGTACATTTAAATCTACTCGCATTATAACTTCTTCTTCTTGATAAGTAGAAACTTCTCTTATTATATTATCTATAATTTCATTTATTATTAATGCTAAGATAATCATTGTCTTTCTGGACACAAAAATATTAGCTAAAACTTTAACATTAAAATTCACATTAGTTACATTATAAAATTTTAATTGAACTTTAATAAATGGATTTAATGTATCAATAACATTAATTGAAGATATATTAGGAGATTCATGTATTTTTTCTTGAATTAAATTTAAAGCATTACGTCTATTCTGAGATTTTTCCACAATGAATTTAGGGCTAAAATTTTCAGTATTTAACTTTAAATCTGTTTGATTCAAAATATTATCTAATATTTTTTGAGATTCATAATGCATCTCTTTAATTGCATTTTCTCTTTGGTCTAATTCATTTAATAATTTATATCTACTTTCATTAATTTCAGTCCTATCTTGGATAAAACCATTAATTGATACAATTTTCCCATTATTCTCATACTGAATTTTAGAGTATAAATATAAATATTTTAATTTACCTTCATCATTTTTAATCCTAAACTCTGAAATTGCATCATTTTTTGTCCTAATAGATTTAATCCATGTTTTTTCAAATAAATTTTTATCTTCATCTATAATGTAATCAAATAAATCAGATTTGAGTGATTTATAAGTTGGTAATTTACCCATAATTGTTAAATATTCAGGAGACCAAGTTATTTCCGCATTATTAATTTTTTGTTTAAACACTGCAATATTTCCAATACTTCTAAGAGTTTGAATCTCATTATTATTATTAAATGAAATTTCATTTAATAAATTTTGTTTAGTAACATCAATAGCTGTAAGTAAAACTGCAGGATTATTTTTATAAGACATTGCAGATAAAAAAATTTTAAAACTACATTCAACACCATTAACTTTTGTTTTTAAATCTTGATTATGATAAAAATATTTACCCTCATTTAAATCGTTAAATGCTTTTAATAATTGATTATCGTCAGCTCCAGGAAAATTCATTCCAGGATACAATTTTAAACCCTCTAATTGTTCTACTGATTTTGAAATTAGATTAGCAAATGAATTATTAACATAAACAATTACTTTATCTTGAATAAAACATATAGCTTCAGATGAAGACTTTAAAACACGCGGAGAAATTTGTTTAAAATATTTATTTCCTATAGATGAAGATAAACATACATAAGAGTGAGGAGTTCTTATAATAGTTATTTTAAAATTATGCATTAAAACATCATCTTGAAAAATGAAAATATTGAATTTACACTCTGAATTCTCCTCCATATTCTCCAAAATTTCTTTTAAACCTAAATCTTTAAAAATAGGAAGGGATTCAAAAAAAGGTTGATTGATTTCAAATTTAAATATGTGATTTAAAACTACATGATTAAAAGAATTTGAATATTTGATTTTATAATCATTTGTTCCCAAATCTAATATCAAATTAGCTGAATCTGAATCGGAACTTTCATTAATTCCATTATCAACTCCATTAGAATAATCAAAAAATGTTTGATCATCAATGAAGACTTCTTTCTTTTCTTCAGACCCTATAAATTTTAAAATAAATTTAATCATTTTTCTAAAAACCTAAAAATAATTTATTATAAATAATAATTTTTTTAATCTTAATGTTTTATATAATTTGTTAAAATATTTATTGGCACTGTCAAAAACTTAGTTGA
>DAGJ01000024.1:0-9089 GCA_002495685.1 Methanobrevibacter sp. UBA412 | reverse complement strand
TCAACTAAGTTTTTGACAGAGCCTATTTATTAAAAACAATAAAAATTAAATAATTAATATTTATAGAATAAAAAATGATTTATATTTCAATATTTTAGAAAAAATTTACTTATTTTGACCTTTTAAAACCGCCTGTTTCATAGATTTAACATATTCCCCGATATAATATCCTGCATTTTCTTTGTGTTCTTCAATGATTTTCACAATTGCACTACCAACAATTACACCATCAGATATCTTTGAAATATTTTCCGCCTGCTCGGGAGTATTAATTCCAAAACCAACTGCAGTTGGAACATTAGAAACATTTTTTATAATAGAAATGATAGAATTTAAATCCGTTTTAATCTCGCTACGCATACCAGTAACACCCAATGATGAAACTACATAAATAAATCCTGATGCTTCTTTTGAAATCATTTCAATACGTTTTTTAGAAGTTGGAGCAATCATTGAAATTATATCAACATTATGAGAATATGCAAAATCAAAAATTTCATTTTTTTCATCAAAAGGTAAATCCGGAACAATAATACCATCAATTCCTAATTCTTCACATCTAGAAAAGAATAAATCATAACCATAATAAAAAACAGGATTAATATAAGTTAAAAATACTAAAGGAATATCACTATAATTTCTAACTTCTTTAACTATTTCAAAAACATTATCAGTATTAATTCCTTTAGATAATGCCCTTACATTAGCATTTTGAATAACTGGTCCTTCAGCAACAGGATCTGAAAAGGGAATACCTATTTCAATTAAATCTACCCCTGAATTTATCATTATCTTAATAAATTCAACTGTTTTTTCAATAGACGGATCTCCTGCAGTTAAAAAACCTATAAAAGCATTTTCATTATCAAATGCATTATGTATTTTACTCATTTAAATTCACCCCTTTATATTTAGCTATAGATGCAACATCTTTATCCCCTCTTCCAGAAAGACAAACAATGATAATATCCTCTTTATTCATTTTTCCTGCTATTTTTTTAACATGTGCAATAGCATGAGCACTTTCAATAGCTGGTATGATTCCTTCCATACGTGATAAATATTCAAATGCATCAACAGCTTCTTCATCTGTTATTGAAACATATTCTGCTCGTTTAATATCATGCAGATATGCATGTTCTGGACCAATACCCGGATAATCTAATCCTGCAGAAATAGAATAAACAGGCGAAATTTGACCATAATTACCTTGACAAAAGTAGGATTTCATACCATGGAATATACCCACTTCACCTTTAGATATAGTAGCCGCATGATAAGGAGTATCAAGCCCTTTACCTGCAGCTTCCACTCCAATTAATTTAACATCATCATTAATGAAATTATAAAAAGATCCCATTGCATTACTTCCCCCACCAACACAAGCTACAACGGCTGTTGGTAATTTACCCTCTTTTTTTAAAATTTGATTTTTAGCTTCTTCACTTATTACACTTTGAAAATCACGAACAATCATTGGAAAAGGATGCGGACCCATTGTTGAACCAATAACATAATGCGTATCAAAAACTCTAGAAATCCAGTCTCTAAATGTTTCATTTACTGCATCTTTTAAAGTCATTGTTCCAGAAGTAACTGTATGAACTTTAGCCCCTAATAACTCCATACGAAAAACATTTAAAGCTTGTCTTTCAGTATCTTTTTTTCCCATGAAAATTTCACATTCCATATTTAAGAGGGCAGCAGCAGTAGCTGTAGCAACACCATGTTGCCCAGCCCCAGTTTCAGCTATTATACGAGTTTTACCCATTTTTTTAGCTAATAATATTTGACCCAAAACATTATTAATTTTATGTGCTCCAGTATGGTTTAAATCTTCACGTTTAAGATAAATTTTTGCCCCACCTAAATCTTCAGTCATTCTTTTAGCATAATACAATAAAGAAGGACGTCCCGCATATTCTTTCAAAAGAAAATTTAATTCCTTTTTAAAATTTGAATCATTTTTATAATAATTATAGTTCTCCTCTAAATTTAATAATTCGTTCATTAATGTTTCAGACATATATTGTCCACCATATTCCCCATATCTTCCATTACTCATTATAAACCTTCCATTGATTTAATATAAAATTTATTTAGATAAATTTCTCACATTATTTATAAATTTTTTAATTTTTTCTTCATCTTTGACTTCATTAGTTTCTGTACCCGAACTGACATCAACAGCAAAAGGATTTATCGTTTTGATTGCATTTATAACATTATCACTATTTAACCCACCTGCAAGAAAAAATGGTTTTTCAATGTTTTCTTGAATTAAAGTCCAGTCAAAAGTTTTACCGGTCCCTTTACCATTATCTAGTAACAAATAGTCCACACAAGAAGATTGCCACTTAAATATTTCTTTATCATCAATAATTTCTAATGCTTTAATAATTTTTAAATCTTTACCCACTTTCTCAAGTGCACTTTTTTTTAATAATTTAATATATTCTTCTGTTTCATTTCCGTGCAATTGAGCTAAATCTATTATACCTAATTTAAATAATTTAATAATTTTATGATAATCTTCATTAACAAAAACCCCTACACATTGTATGTGAGTATCTAAAAAAGAATTTAAATATTGGGCTTTAAGAACAGAAATATTACGATGGCTTTTTTTAAAAAATACAAATCCTATATAATCCGGTTTATATTTATTAACAATATTAATATCTTCAGGTCTTTTAATACCACAAATTTTAATTCTTGTCAAAACATGCCCCCCCCTCTTACAGCTATTTATTACCTTTTAGATAATTTAATGTAAATTTTTTATTTGAACTTGTCATTAAAGTTTCACCTATTAATACAGCATCCACATTATTACTTCTCAATGCAGAAATGTCTTTATCAGTTTTAATACCACTTTCTGAAATAAATATTATTTCTTCAGGTACTAATTGTCTTAAATGGATACTATTTGTAATATCTACTGTAAAATTTTTTAGATTTCTATTGTTTACTCCTATAATTTTTGCACCTGCATTTAAAGCAACTTTAATTTCTTTTTTATTATGTGCTTCAACTAATGAAGATAAACCTAAATTAGTAGCTATATCAATATATTCTTTTAATGTTTCTTCATCCAGAATAGAACATATAAATAAAACTGCAGAAGCACCTAAAATTTTTGCTTCATATATCATATAAGTATCAATGATAAAATCTTTACGAAGAACTGGAATATTAACATTTTCCACAACACTTTCTAAATAATAATCTTCCCCTTTAAAAAAATAAGGTTCTGTTAATACTGAAATAGCTGATGCTCCTGCATTTTCATATTCTTTTGCAATTTTTATAGGATCGAAATCATTACTTATAATTCCTTTAGAAGGAGATGCCTTTTTAATTTCACAAATAAACGAAATATCATCAGATTTTAAAGCCTTTTCAAATGGAAAATCCTTATTACAATTTAATAATTTTGCTTTCTTTTTAATTTCACTTAAAGGTACTTTTTTTTCTTTTTTATTTAACCTTTCCTTAGTTTTATCCACAATATCATTTAAAATCATTAAAAAACACGCCTAAATAAACTACATAATATTCCATGAAAATAATAAACTTTAATTCCTAAATTTATTAGATAAATCTATAAACAATTTTAATTGATTTCTAGCTTTTCCATTATCAATTAATTCTTCTGCAAGGATAACCCCTTCATTTAAAGATGAAACTTTACCTGCAACATACAATCCTGCAGCCGCATTGATTACAACAGCATTCCTTTTAGGGCCTTTTTTTCCATCCAAAATTGATTTAGTAATATCTGCATTAAAATCTGGATTCCCCCCTACTAAATCATTTTTAGAACATTTTTCAAAACCAAACTCTTCAGGTTCAATTACATAATCAATTATATCATCCCCTTTAATTTCACAAACAGTAGTAGGAGAACTAACTGATATTTCATCTAGTTTATCTTGACCATAAACAACCAATGCTTTTTTAACACCTAGATTATGAAGAACTTCAGTCAAAGGTTTTACTAATGATTCATCATAAACTCCCATAACTTGCATAGTTGCACCAGCAGGATTAGCTAAAGGACCTAAAATATTAAAAATTGTAGGAATACCTAGTTCTTTTCTAATAGGGGCCACATATTTCATAGCAATATGATAATTTTGAGCAAATAAAAAACATAAATTTATTTCATTTAATATTTTTGCACTTTCCTCTGGAGAAATATTTATGTTAACGCCTAATGCTTCTAAAACATCAGCGGCTCCAGATTTACTAGAAGATGCCCTATTCCCATGTTTAGCTACAGGAACTCCAGCTGAAGAAATAACTATTGATGCTGTTGTAGATATATTGAAAGAATTAGATCCATCACCACCAGTACCAACAATTTCTAAAACATCTCGATCATTTAATAATTTGATACAATGAGACCTCATTGCTTCTGCAGAAGCTGTAATTTCACTTATAGTTTCACCTTTCATAGAAAGAGCAGTTAAATAAGCACTCATTTGAACATCACTGGCTTTACCTCCCATTATTTCATTCATAGATTCTTTAGCTAAATTATAAGAAATATTTTGATTTTTAGCTAAATTTAAAATAGCTTCTTTTATCATTTTTAATTTCTCTCCTTTTTAATCATAACATTTTTAAGAAATTTGTAATAATATCCAAACCTTCAGGAGTCAAAATTGACTCTGGATGAAACTGTAACCCGTAAATAGGATAATTTTTATGTTTAACTGCCATTATTTCATCATCAATAGTTCTTGCAATGACATCTAATTCTTGAGGTAAAGTATTTTCTATTAAAGCTAAAGAATGGTATCTTGCTGCTTGAATAGAATCATTTAAATCTTTAAATAATGGGTCATTCTTTAATTTTAGTGTTGAGGTTTTACCATGCATTATTTCCTTTGCATAAGATATTTTTCCACCATACGCTTCACATATTGCTTGATGGCCTAAACATACGCCTAATATTGGGATTTTGCCCTGAAATTCTTTTACAAGTGGAATACAAATCCCAGCATTAGACGGTTTCCCTGGACCAGGGGATAAAATTATAATATTTGGATTTAGTTCTTTAATTTGATTAATAGTAAATTGATCATTTCTGATAACTTTAATTTCCTTAATAATATCATCTGAATTTATTTCTAAATCCAAATTATTAATTTTAGATATTGCAATTCCTAAATATTGATATAAATTATATGAAAAACTGTCATAGTTATCTACTAAAAGTATCATTCTATCCCTCCATTAGCAATTTTTAAAGCATTAATAACCGCTGAAGCCTTGTTTAGTGTTTCTTGATACTCATTTTCAGGGTCACTATCTGCAACTACACCTCCACCTGAACGTATGAATACTTTATTATTATGAGTAAATGCAATTCTAATTGCTATACAAGTATCCAGATTTCCAGATAAATCCATATATCCTATAGCTCCACCATATATCCCCCGTTTATTGTTTTCTAGTTCATTAATTATTTCACAAGCCCTTATCTTAGGTGCACCTGAAAGAGTTCCTGCCGGAAGAATAGAATTTATTGCTGATAAAGAATCTAAATCTGGTCTAAGTTTTCCTTCAATAGTTGAACCTAAATGCATAACTCTAGAAAATTTTTCAACTGACAAATATTTATCTACTTTAACTGATCCTATTTCTGAAATTTTGCCTATATCATTTCTTCCTAAATCTACAAGCATATTATGCTCAGCTAATTCTTTTTTATCATTTAATAATTCTTTTTCTAATTTTTTATCTTCCTTTTCTGTTTTACCTCTTGGTCTTGTACCTGCTAATGGAAAAGTATATACTTTATTATCTTTTAACTTGACAAGGGTTTCAGGTGATGCTCCTGCAATTTCTATGTCATCACTTGAAAAATAAAACATGTATGGAGAAGGATTTGTTGTACGTAAAACTCTATATGTATCAAATAAACTTCCTTCAATATCCGCTTCAATTTTATTAGATGGAACAACTTGGAATATTTCACCTTCTTTAATATAATTTTTAGCTTTTTCAACTATATCACAATATTCCTCTTTAGAAAATGAAGGTTGAAATTCTGATTTTAATTTTAAATTTTCAATTTTTGCTGGTTTTCCATCTTTAATAATTTTTACAATTTTTTTTAATTCTTTTTGACCCTTTTCATAATTTTCTAATAAATTATCAGTTTGCATATTAATTATAATAATCATTTTTTGTTTATAATTATCAAAAACTATTACTTTGTCAAACAACATCAAATCAACATCTTTAAAACCATCTTGATTTTCTACATTTAAATTTAATGAAGGTTCACTATATTTAATATAATCATAAGCAAAATATCCAACTAAACCCCCTGTAAACGGTGGCAATTTTGTTAATCTAGGCGTTCTGTTTTCATTTATAATATGTTTAATATATTTTCCAGGATTTGAAGTTTTTGTAGTAAAAACATTTGCCTTATTTAAATCTTTAGATTTATAAGAACTAAAATCACCTTTCATAGTTATTTGTCCATTTTGGCATGTAAATTCTATTAATGGATCAAAGCCTAAAAATGTATATCTTCCCCAATTTTTTGTATCTTCAATACTTTCTAACATGTAACAATGTTTACTTACATTTTTTAATTTTCGCATAACTTCTATTGGTGTTTCAATGTCAGAATATAATTCATAACTTAAAGGTATTCTTTTATAAGATTTGTTTTTTGCTATCTCTTTAATTTCGTTTATATCAGGGTAATACATTATTAAATCCTCTTTTAATTTTTCTTGCTTATAATTATTTTATTATAATTTTAATAATAAATATGGATGTATATAAATATATGCAAATGTACTATTTAAATCTTTATAGTACTATTTTATACATTATAGATTAAAAACTTGCATAATAATTTTAAAGGAAAAATAAATGCAAAAAATATATAACACAAAATAAAGAATTAATAATATTATGAATGTAAAATTTACAAAACATGAAACAATAGATTTAATAATTGCATTTATTGTTATATCTTTAGGATTCTCAATTGTCTATGGAAAAACAAATATTAATTATATCATAGCAATATTACCTATGATAATGATAGGTGTAGGTTCAGGGTTTATATTACATGAAATTGGACATAAAATTAGTGCAATATACTATGGATACTGGGCAGAATTTAAAGCTTGGCCAATAGGGTTAATAATATCATTATTAAGTGCTTTTATTGGATTTTTAATAGCAACCCCCGGTGCAGTAAATATTTATGGACAAATTAATGAAAAAGAAAATGGAATAATATCTTTATCTGGACCAGTAGTAAATATATTACTCGCTTTAATATTTTTAATAATAAACTCCGTATACACAGCAATGAACCCCCAAGCCATAGGAAGTTTCACAAATATAACTTGCACATTCGGATTCATAATAAATGGTTACTTAGCATTCTTTAATTTAATACCATTAGGTATCTTAGATGGAGCAAAAATAATTAAATGGAACCCACTAATTTGGTTTGTAAGCATAGCCATTGCTGCAATAATAGCGTTTGGAGGAATGTTCGGAATATACTAACAATTATTTAGTACATATCAATCTAAGAGAACGTTCACATTCTAAAACAAGCACTTTATTAGAAAAATTATCTTTAGTTTTTAATAAAAAAAGTTTACTTTCACCAATATTAAAAGCAGATAAAACTGTGATTAATTTCCAAACCATTATTTCATCATCTTTATATTTATTAAATAAACCTATGATAATATTAAAATTTTTTAAATTAACTAAACTAGGATTATAAAAAATCATAAATCCAATAGAATCTAATAACTCATGTAATTGTTCAGTAGTACATTTAGTTAAAGAATATATCAAAATACAAAAATTAGCCTTATCCATTTTACCTAAAATTCTAGCAATAATGTCTCTAGGTAAAGGATAACTGACTTTCTTAGAAACTTTTTTCGGCAATTTTTTATATTGATTATTTCCAATTTTAGCCAGAAAATTAACCATATACTCAGCAACAGAGCAATCACCTTTTTCTAAAACTTTAGATATCTCAATTCTAGCATATAATGCAGACTCATTTAACAATGCATCAATTAAAGATTTATAAATTTCTTTATTATTAACATTAAATTTAACACCTAACAAGAAAGAAGCAATAGATCGTTCATTCGGTTTATCAGATTTTAATAAATTTAAAAGACTATTTAAATCTAAATTTAAAAATTTAGAAATTTGAGATTCATCAAACCAACCCCTTTTAATTAAATCATTTTTACTACTTTTCACAATTCCAGCCTCTATAATAATTTTTAAAAAATATTAATTAATAGATTACAAAAATTTAAGAATAATTTAATAAATTATTAAAATAAATTATATAAAAAAGTAATTAAATAAATAATCAAATTAAAAAAATAAGAAGATTTAAATAACCATTCTGAAATTTATATTTTATTAATAAAAAATTTTTGGAATAAACTCAAATTATAATTTTAATAACAACAATATATTAAATTAAATCTTTTAAAAATTCATAAGGAAAAACATGACACAAGAAGTTCTACCTGAAAAAATGTATATAAGTTATTATAGCGCAACAAAAGGAAAAAAAGTATTAAAATTATTAAATAAAACACAACTAATCTTTATTAGCTCAAATAATAAAATAATTGAACCATCAAAAAAGGAATGGGAATCTTTTTGGGAAAAAATAGAACAAATAGGAATTTGGGATTTAGAAGAAAGTTATAATCGCTGCATATTAACTGACGGGTATAAATGGGAAATTAATATATCATTTAATAATAAAATAATTGAATCTACAGGGACAAACTTAGATCCTACACTGTATATAGGTAATAAATTAATATCTGTTTTAGATAAATTTTTAGATGCAATTTATGATTTAACAGAGATACAAATGGATTAAATAAAATGTTTATTAATAAAAAATTTAATAAAAAGTAGGAGTTTATAAAAACCCTTTTTTTATTTTTGTGCACACAATATAAAAAGTATTACCATCCTAGTGCTAAGCTTCCTATTAGTACTATTATTCCTACTATCCAACAGTAATATGCGAATACATCTAGGCTTTT